>NZ_PTIR01000015.1 GCF_002934455.1 Trinickia symbiotica
AGCTGCCGGCGCGAAGCCGACGGCGTCAGCCCCGGTAGCAGCATAGGGCGGCAATTTTAGTTGTCGTCGGCGGCGGTTGTAGTTGACGCCAGACACGCAAGGGCGAACGGCTCACCAGATACGACTTCGCCAAGTGGGGATACAACGTCTTGGACAACGGCGTCACTGAGAGCGATGCGGCACGCTTGGATTCTGACCCGGCCTTTCGCGCGAAGTACATCAAGCGGCATGGCTACGAGAAGGACAAAGTGAAGAACGAACCGCCTGCCCGCATCGACCCTTTTGCTAAAGATCGTAGCGATGAAGCGTGCCATTCTGAGGCTGACCTCGCGTACGAAGTCGCGCAGGCCAGCGCCAAGGGCATTCCAATTGACACAGTGCGCTCAAGAATGGCAAAGGCGCTAGACGCTCAGCACGTCTCGACAGCGGCATACAACGATCACATCCAACTGGTGAACCGGGCATACGCTTGGCAGAAGCACGGCTACACGCTGGTGCAAATCCGTGATGCCGATTTTCAAGCATGCAAGGGCACGCCGGTGTTGGAAGTGCCAAGCATGGGCGAATGAACAACTCAATATGCTGTGCGAGGAGCGTGGGCTAGAAGGTGGGAAAGGAGTGGCCCTATTCGGCGTCAGTTGTTTTCGGGGTGGTCCAAGAAAAATAACTCGGCACAAGGCCGTGCATGGACTCCTTCCAACCGCTGGCGGTCTGACCCACCAACTCCCGTCTTATGCTTGCGCTCCACGCATCGCGGCAACGGCACGTGGATCTGAAGTGGGCGCGTCTGTAAAGATAGCGCCCAACAGCCGTATTTGACGTTATTCCCGGTACATCACCCCGCAGGATCAGACGGTCACCGGTTGCCGCCGGTGCGAATGGTGGGGGTATTCAAAAACTGGGTTAACATGCGCCCTCCTTTTGAAAACCCACTGCTGGGGAAGTAGTAGTTTCACCAAATCCGCAGATTTTTGCAATCGAGCGAATCTGCAACGTCACTTGGAAACTGCCCGCTGAAGGCTGTCCAGGCAGCGCGGCGAGCCGATCTGATGCGCCGCGCGACTCCTACGGGACTATCACCCCATCACGCCAACCAACTCCTCCGCTTTCAGGTGCGTATAGCGCGCCAGCATTCGGATGTCCTTGTGGCCGCTGATAACCGATAGCTGGATCGGATTCAGGCCCGCGCGAGCGTATCGCGTAATGGCCGTATGGCGAAGGTCGTGGAAACGTAGGCCGGTGATTTTGCATCGCTTGACGAGCCGGATGAACTGACGCTTGATCGACTCGGCGGAAAGCCCGAACACCGGCCCGCGACCACGCTCAAGACACTCCAGCGCGGCGATTGCCCGCGTCGATAGGGGCACGTCTCGCGGCAGACCGTTTTTCGACGTGTGCAGGCGGGCGATCTTCCGTGTCCAATCAATGTCCGACCACTTCAGCGCGGCAATCTCCCCTTGTCGCATTGCGGTAGCTATCGCGAACTCGATCACCGGCCGCAGGTCGCCAGCGGCGTTTAGCAATCGTTTCTCCTCTTCCGCCGTCAGCACGCGGTCACGGTGCGGCGGGCTCTTCGGACGCGCAACCTTAATCGGCGGAATCTCCGTGCAGCCCCACTCCGCTCGCGCGAGGTTGACGGCCGCCAGCAGCAAGTTCATCTGCCTCGCGACAGACGAACCGGCCCGCCCCTCTAGCTGCGAATCACGCCACGTCGCGACCTTCTGCGCATCCAACGCGGCCAGTGGCATCGATACGAACTCGCGACACTCTCGCAGCCAGCGGCGGATCGTAAGCCCCTCAATATCGCCGCCACGCTTCTTCGGGCTGATGTCTTCCGCGTACCGTCGCAGCACGTCCGCAAGAGTGTTTAAACCGTCTGCTTTCGGCTTCGCGGCCTTCGATAGCTCGCCGCGATCCAGGGCGCTCTCAGTGGCCCGTACCCACTTGTCCGCCTCCTTCTTGTCGTGGAAGGTCTTCGACTGAGTGGGCCAGCCCTTCCGTCGCACCTTCGCCTGGAATGTAACGTCCCCATTTTTAGCCACGTGTTTGCTAATCGTTCCCATGATGTGTCGAGTCCTCTACGAGTCCTACGGCACTTAGGTAACTGTTGACAGAACTTCCAAGAACCGCCATAATCCGTGGCTCTTCGGGTGGTTAGCTCAGCGGTAGAGCACTGCCTTCACACGGCAGGGGTCACTGGTTCGATCCCAGTACTACCCACCAGGACAATTCGGTGGTTTTTTCCCGAAGGAACGACGGCTTAGATCATCCGATCTAGGCCGTTTTTCTTTGCCGCAATGCTTCCCAAAGCCATCGCGCGAACGCTTTCGAGTCCCTCACGCGTCCCGCGTCTCGCGTTCTACGTTGGCGGGGCGATCGGTAGCTTGGTCGTCGGAACGGACAAAACATAGGCTTTGGCCCGGTGACGCAAGCGCAGATTCATCGTGCGATGCTTGGCGCAACTTTCGCGCTATCCCAGCCCATGTTTGTTCTGTTGCTTCAACATCCCGAAATCGTGAGCACGTCGTTGCCAAATCGCCGCATGTACGGCTCGATGGCTCGTGCCGTCGCAGCGACTAAGCAATGATGGATGATTTTGAAGAATCAATGTATCGGCACGCCAAAGACATGAAATCGTGGTTAATTGATCGTGCATTGCTCCTATTAACGTCGGTCGTCCTGGCCGGCGTCGCGTGGGCGACCATTCACTATCTCGGCGACTCATACTTTTCCGTCTCGACAACAGTGCTGATTGTGGTGCTGTTTGCGGAAAACTGGCGTCTGCACAAGCTACTGCGCGAGCACGGTATTTCGACGCGGTGGCGCAAACGTGCAAAAGACAACTCATGAGCGCGCCCGCTTAGCCGTCGCGCATCAAGGCCGGCTCGTCGTCGGCCGCGTTGCTGCGCATCCAATGGGTTATGCCGCAAGGAGGAGGCTCTCCTGATATTCGAGCGTCCCGCCGTCGCGGCGAGGCTCACATCGGCAACTATCGAATACGGATACCAAGCCCCTCCCTGGCTCATCACCCGACGACGGCAATGTGCAAGCCGCCACTCCCTCAGGGTACGAGACACATAGCGCGCACGCGAAAGGATGTGCACTAGCTGTTTTACCAAGCTGCTCGGCGAACGCTTCGGGTAGGCTTTAATCGACTACACCCGAGGTGCTTAGATGAGCTCGTACCTGTCGATGCCCCCCGGCCCGCCGATCCGGGACCAAAGCTACGCTACATGGCGCGGCGCCTTCACGAAAGAGGATCTCGATAAGATCGTCGAGCTTGGGGAGGCAGTGCCCAGCCAGCCCGCTACCGTATTTAATGACGCTGCCGTGGAGGTAGACGAAGGCATCCGGCGTACGGATGTCGGCTGGATCGCTCGCACCCCCGAGTCCGATTGGCTATACGAAAAGCTCGCATACTATGCAGCCGATTTGAACGCGCGCTATTTCGGGTTTGCTTTATCGGGATTCATCGAGCAACTTCAATACACCATCTACAGAGGTTCCGAGGATCGACCTGGGAAGTACGATTGGCACGTCGATATGGGTATCAATACGGCCGCGCCCCGAAAGTTGTCTCTGGTGGTCTTATTGTCCAGTCCCGAAGAGTACGAAGGCGGAGAACTGGAATTTCAAGGTATTTCGACGTCGCAGGCGACGAAGTCGCAAGGCGACGTCAACGCGTTTTCGTCCTGGGTCATGCACCGCGTCAAGCCGGTCACCAAGGGAACGAGGCGATCGCTTGTTGCCTGGATCTCGGGCCCCCAGTTCCTGTAAGTAGCCCCCGTTCTCCCAGTATTGGGAACGGCATCGTGCTTGGCACGGCGAGGACGAAATCCCGGACCCTATCATTCTTGCCAGGCATAAAAACCGAAGCATGGTCTATCGTCTGACTCAGGAATAGCGTTAACTGAAACTTTCGCCTTTAAATCGCGCAACCGATAAAGCGACCGATACCTGAACATTTATTGAACAGATTGAATTGCCTTCTGAATGGAAACGTCTGGACAACAACACAAATTTCAACACTTTCAATAAATCTTTTTATCAGCCTAAGTTCGACACGCAATAGGTTTATTTTGCCAAATATTCGGCATCGCTTTTCGTTGCCCCCGGTCTTGGGGGGCTTGTTAGCAGTACTTGATATAAGGAGCACGCAAATGTCTGACGCTGCTGCATTGCAACCGAGCGAAAAACGTCCTCCCCAGGGACCGCCGGGACCTCCGGGACCTCCAGGACCTCCAGGACCTCCAGGACCTCCAGGACCGCAGGGACAGCAGGGACAGCAGGGACCCTCCGGCGCTGCGGGGCCAAAAGGCGATCCGGGCCCCAGTGGGCCCCCAGGTACACCAGGCGCTTCTGGACACCCAGGCAGCCCGGGCCAGGCGGGTGCTCCAGGTGCGCCGGGCGCTCCCGGGCCAATCGGACACCAGGGCACGCCGGGTAGTCCAGGTGCACCAGGCTCGCCGGGTAATCCCGGACCAGCGGGACAGCAGGGCTCTCCGGGCAGTCCAGGCTCTCCTGGCTCGCCGGGCCCACAAGGTCCGCAAGGAATTCAGGGGCCTCCTGGACCGGCAGGTGGGGCCTCCGGTGAAACCATGACCTTTAACGTACCCGGCGACTCTCCGACAACAGAGACAACGATCAACGCAACCTTTGATACCTGCTTCCTTGTGTGGTGGCCAGGACTCACGATCAATCTTCCACAGATGAAAACCGCGCCTGGAAGCGCACCAAAAAAGATAACGATAACCGTTGTCAACAATTCTAGCGGAAGTGTTACGGTCAACGCGGCCTCTGGAGACAACATAACGACCTATGATCCCCAATGGGGGGATTCGTCAAACCTGACCCTCCCAGCAGGACATTCTGCAACGTTTATTGTAGCTTGGAAGTCCAAATATTGGGGGGTGCTGTACTACCGCCCGTAATGTCAAGATATCTAAATTCTGGCGTAGGATTACCTCCCGAGATTAGCGCTGTCTCATATCTCGGGAGGCTGTATCAAGGACAGTTCACTTTGGTTCCTTTCGGTGATTTTGTGCGCGACCTGCTAGAAGGCGACATTTCAGGGGAGGTTCAGCAATAGGGAAAAGGAAAAAGCAAAAAAAGCGCAAAACCGGCTGATGCACCGCCAAGCGCTACAGCAATGCGCGATCCGCAGCGGCACGTTCATCTAGGCGTCACGAGAGACAAGACCGTGTAAATAAATCAAACAGCCACTGCGCGCTTCCCGAAAGCGCCCGATTGCGTCGTCGAATCAACCCCATCGTGCGTGACACGCTCGGCTCGACAAGCGGCACGCCGACCAGTACCGAATGCTCGGGCCCCGGCATCGCCATGGCAGGCAGTGCCGCCACACCCAAGCCGGCCTCGACCAGGCCCAACGCCGCCGTCCCGCTTTGTACCTCATAGGCAATCGGAGGACGTGCCGCGACGCCGACGAGCGCGCGATCGACGATGAGCCGATTATCGGACGTGCGCGCTACCGCAATGAACGGAGTCGCCGTAGAAACCACCTGTGCCCAAGACACCTTCTCGAGCTTCGCGAATGGATGATCTCGCCGGCATGCGAGCACGAAGGGCTCTTTGATTAGGGGAAGAAAATCGACGTCGTCGTCCTCGGCGCTCACGAACGTAAAACCGAAATCGGCATCTCCCTGCGCGACCGCCGAACGGACCTCATTCGCCTTCGCGTCGAAGACGGCGACCTGCACGCGCGGATGCTTTTCCCGGAAGCGCTGCAACGCGTTCGACACGTGGTAATGCACCGCCGACGGTACGCAAGCCACCGTCACCCGCTCCACGCGCGTCGCTGCGGCGCCGCGGATGCCGAGCACCGCGTGATCGAGATCGTCCAGCACCGCCCGAACCTTGCGCTCGAACTCGCGTCCGACCGCCGTCAGCTTGACGCGCCGCGTCGTGCGCTCCAGCAGGCGTACGCCGAGCGCTCGCTCTAGTTTATCGATACGTCGGCTATACGCCGGTTGCGATAAATGCACGGCCTCTGCCGCCTTGCGAAAGCTTCCGCATTCGACGATCGCGCGGAATGCAATAAGGTCGTTCAGGTCAAAGTTGATGTTCATCGGAAATCCGCAGTCACGAAGCCGAGCGCTGCACGGCGCCCATTGATGCGTCGATTCTATCAATCGTTGCTTTTATTGCAATTGACGTAGCTGCTCGCTCTGACCGAGACTGGCTGGGTTTCGTCGCGGCATCGCGCTGGGCCAAGGGCCCGCGAGGATAAGCGCGGCGATGACCGAACAGATGAAAGCGACACCCGAGGCGAAATTGATCGACGTTCTCGTTATCGGCGGCGGCAACGCCGCCCTATGCGCGGCCTTGATGGCGCGCGAGCGCGGCGCTGCCGTCCTGCTGCTCGAAGCGTCGCCGCGCGAATGGCGCGGGGGCAACACACAACACACGCGCAACCTGCGCTGCATGCATGACGAGCCTCAAGACGTGCTCGTCGATGCCTACCCCGAAGAAGAGTTCTGGCAAGACCTGCTCAAGGTGACGGGTGGCCAGACCGACGAAGCGCTCGCGCGCCTCGTCATCCGGGCCTCGGCCACGTGCCGGCCCTGGATGCGCAGCCACGGCGTGCGCTTTCAACCGTCGCTCTCGGGCGCACTGCATACGGCCCGTACGAACGCCTTTTTCATGGGTGGCGGAAAAGCGCTCGTCAACGCCTATTACCGGAGCGCCGAGAACCTCGGCGTGCAAATCCGCTACGACGCGCCGGTCGAACGAATCGAACTCGACGGCAGCCGTTTCGTCGCCGCCTACGTCGGAGACGAGCGCGTCGTCGCACGAACCTGCGTACTCGCCGCGGGTGGCTTCGAATCGAACCGGGAATGGCTGCGCGAAGCCTGGGGCCAGAACGAGCGCGGCGAATACCCGGCCGATAACTTCATCATCCGCGGCACACGCTTCAACCGGGGCACGCTGCTGCGTTTCATGATCGAGGCCGGCGCGGACTGCATCGGCGACCCAACGCAGGCACACATGGTCGCGATCGACGCACGCGCCCCGCTCTATGACGGAGGCATCTGCACGCGCATCGATTGCGTTTCGCTCGGCGTAGTGGTGAATCGCGATGCCCGCCGCTTTTATAACGAGGGCGAGGACTTCTGGCCGAAGCGCTATGCGATCTGGGGGCGGCTCGTCGCCCAGCAGCCCGCGCAAATCGCGTATTCGATCATCGACGCGAAAGCGATCGGCCGATTTATGCCGCCCGTTTTTCCCGGAACCCGCGCGAATACGCTGCCCGAACTGGCGCGCGCGCTGGGTCTGCCGGAGGCACAGTTCGTGAAGACGATTGAAGCGTATAACGCGGCATGCCGTCCCGGCACGTTCGATCATGCGCAGCTCGACGATTGTCGCACGGAGGGCCTCGAGCCCCCGAAGACGCATTGGGCAAGACCGCTCGATACTCCACCCTTTTTGGGCTACGCGCTGCGCCCGGGCGTCACGTTCACCTATCTCGGCCTGAAAACGGATGAAACAGCGGCAGTGCGCTTCGCGGGCGAACGCAGCCGGAATCTCTTCGTCGCCGGCGAAATGATGGCAGGCAACGTGCTCGGCCGGGGATACACAGCCGGTGTCGGCATGAGCATAGGTACGGCCTTCGGCCGTATTGCCGGCGCGAACGCCGCCGTCTCCGCAAGCCAGGAAAGTCTCGATGCAGCAGCTTGATACATTGATCGAAAGCGCCCGGACCTGGTCCGACAGGGCGACGCACTCGGCCCACGACGCCGACGCAAACGCCGAAGCCGAAGTCGCCCGCATCATGCAAATCTGCAATGCGTGCCGGTATTGCGAAGGCTTCTGCGCTGTGTTCCCGGCCATGACGCGGCGGCTAGAATTCGGCACGGCCGATGTCCACTATCTCGCGAATCTCTGCCACAACTGCGGCGCCTGTCTGCATGCATGCCAATACGCGCCGCCGCACGAGTTCGCCGTCAATGTGCCGAACGCGATGGCTCGCGTACGGATGAATACCTATCGGCACTACGCGTGGCCGCGCGCGCTCGGTGCGCTTTACGAGCGTAACGGTCTCGCCTTGTCGCTTGCGCTCGCGGGCGGCCTGGCGCTCTTCCTCATCCTCCCGCTGGCGCTCAGAGGCACACTATGGATGTCGGCGCCCGGCGGCAACTTCTATGAGGTGTTTTCGCACTCGCTCATGGTCGCCTTCTTCGCCCCGCCGTTTGTCTACGCGCTCGTCGCGCTGGCGCTCGGCGTGCGGCGCTTCTGGCGCGAAACATCGGCCGGCCACGCGAGCGGCCCTGCGGTCCTCGAGGCCGGCGGAGCGGTTGCGACGCTCAAGTATCTCGATGGCGGCCACGGTGAAGGCTGCAACAACGAGGACGATGCGTTCACGCTCTCACGGCGGCGCTTTCATCAGCTGACGTTTTACGGCTTCTTGCTCTGCTTCCTATCCACCTGTATCGCCACGCTCTATCACTATCTGCTGCGCCTGGAAGCGCCCTACGCCTACACCAGCGTGCCCACGCTCGTCGGCACGATAGGCGGCATTGCGCTCGTCATCGGCGTCGTCGGACTCTGGCGGCTGAATGTCCGTCGCCATCCGCTCGCGGGCGATCCCCAGCAAAAACCGATGGATCGCGGTTTCATGGCGCTACTGCTGCTCATCGCGGCGAGCGGACTCGCGCTCGAGGTCTGGCGCGCAACGCCGTCCATGCCTATCCTGCTAGCAGTGCATCTCGGGGCCGTACTTTCGTTTTTCCTGACGCTGCCCTACGGCAAGTTTGCGCATGG
This sequence comes from Trinickia symbiotica, assembly GCF_002934455.1. Lineage (GTDB taxonomy): Bacteria > Pseudomonadota > Gammaproteobacteria > Burkholderiales > Burkholderiaceae > Trinickia > Trinickia symbiotica. The sequence goes on from NZ_PTIR01000015.1 coordinate 8,779, forward strand.
CCCACTGCGCGCCGCGGCGCTGCTGAAATGGGCCATCGAGCGACGGGAGCCGAACCGAACGGGGCTGACGGAAGACTGATCGCGGCGGCGGACTGAGGACGAGGTCCGGCACTTGTCGTCGCCACAATGGGGTGAACGGAATCTTCAACGAGGAGACAAGCGTGACAACGATAGCTGACAAGCCTTCGCAGCAACAGGTCATAAAAGTTGCGGTCGCGAGCATCATCGGGTCGATCATCGAGCAGTACGACTTTCTCGTCACCGGCATCATCGCGGCAACGGTCTGGGGCGGCGTTTTTTTCAAGCTGCCGAGCCTCGCGGCAGTCGCCGCCGCCATCGCCGTCTATGGCATCGGCATCGTCATCCGGCCCGTCGGCGCCTTCATCTTCGGCAACATCGCGGACCGTTACGGTCGCAAGGACGCGATGGTCTATGCGCTGTTGCTGATGGGCGTCAGCACGCTCTTCATCGGGCTCACGCCGACCTACGACACGATCGGCGCCGCCGCGCCCATCTTGCTCATCATCTTCCGGCTGGCCCAGGGCATCAGCTTCGGCGCCGAGTTTGGAACGGCATCGACATGGGTCGTCGAGCAAGCTGCGAACTCGAAGCGCCGCGCATTCTGGGGCGCCTGGGTCGGCTTTGCGATCCCCATCGGCCTGTTGCTCGGCTTCGGCTCGGTCATCTTCGTTCGCTCGCTGATGACCCCCGCGCAATTCACGGACTGGGGCTGGCGGATATTCTTCTATGTGGGCTTCGCCGTCGCGATCGTCGGCATCGTGATCCGCACGCGCACGATGGACAGTTTCGTGTTTGAACGCTTCAGGTCCGAGGAGACTTTGCTGAAAAGCCCGGCCGCGCGTGTCTGGAGCGAGATGCCGTTTCGCATCCTGCGCACTTCGCTCGTCAACGCAATGTTCGGCGGCGCATTCTTTCTCAGCTTCGTGTTCGGCACGAGCTACATGAAGGCGGTCGGCTTCGCGGGTACGGAGGCCGAGAGCATCGGCCTTATCGCCGCGGCTTCGATGCTCGTCTTCATGATCATCGGCTCCTTGCTCGCCGACGTGCTGAGCCGACGCGTGATCCTGCTCACGTCGGCCATCGTGCTGCTTGTCTGGGCGATTCCCTACTTCTACCTGATCAATACGGCCAACTTCTGGCTCGCCGTGCTCGCCGAGGTCGTCGGTTTCGGCTTCGTCTTCGGGTTCGGCTACGGCGCCATTCCAGCGTTCTATACGGAGAACTTCCCGACGCGCTATCGCGCGTCGGGTGCCAGCGCCGGCTATCAGGTTTCGCAAGTCTATGGCGGCGGATTGATTCCGATCATCGCGGGTCTCATCCTTCGCGGCGTCGGCATTCACCGCGCATATATCTACATTGGGCTGTTCGTCATGGTCTATGCGCTGCTCGCAATCTTCGCGATCCTGACGACACCGGACACGAAGGGCATCGACCTGGAAGCTTAGTACCGCTCACTCCCGCAACCCATCCTGCCCCGGCGCGACGGATCCGAGCTCTGCCCCCGTCTCGGGATCCTTCGTCGGGTCCGATTTCAATCGGAGTTTCATCGCATCGAGCGCCGCCCTTTCGGAAGTATTCAGCTGTGAGGTGGCATGGCCATCGCCGCCATCGACAGCCGTGGGCGGATCGTCGACCAGCTCCAGGCCACGTCCCTCGTTCCACGGGCCCCGTTCCGGCGGTTCGCCTTGCGACATCTTGAAATACGTGCTGGCAAAGCGCGGATCCGGCGCGAGCTTGCCCGGGGGGAAATTGCCGGCGATCGCATAGAGCGCCTTTTCGAACGACTTCTGATGCGACACCTCGCGCGTCATCAGAAAACCTAGCGCGTCGCGCACGCCCGCGTCGTCCGAAACGTTGATGAGGCGCTCATAGATGATCTTGGCGCGCGCCTCGGCGGCGATATTCGAGCGCAAATCCGCCGTCGGCTCGCCGATGGTATCGATATAGGCCGCCGTCCACGGCACGCCGGCCGAATTCGTCAACGGCGAGCCCGCGCCGTAAAGTACCTGCGTCACATGACTGTCATTACCGGCGCCGTGCAGCTTGCGGTATAGCTCGGCCTGGCCGTCGACCGCCTCGGCCATCTCGCCCTTGGCACCGCGATTCAGCATCGATACGAGCGATCCGATCACTTCGAGGTGGCTAAGCTCCTCGGTCGCGATGTCGAGCAGCATATCCTTTCGCCCGGGATCTTCCTCACTGATCGCCTGCGTGAAATATCTAATTGCCGCCGCCAACTCGCCCTGAGGTCCGCCGAACTGCTCGAGCAGCAGATTGGCGAGCCCGGGATTCGTCGAACCGACGCGAACGGTGTACTGCAAACGCTTGTTGTGTACGAACATGGGACCCTCTCCTGGTCGCTAAGACGGTGAAACGAAGACGTCGCGAACAAAGTCGCACGCTCGGCGCGCGCAACGAGCATTCCAGGGTGCGCCAGCTTATTTGCCACGACGTACTACGGCTGTCCCTCGCATTCGCGCCCTGTTGTCATCGGCGGTCTTGACGAGGGTACTCAACGTCGCGGACCGGATCGTACTTCGCTGGCACGTGGCGAGGCCATCGCATGAATTGCTTGACTGTATATCTTTAGATATGTATCTTTAGATACACAATCTCCCATCAAGGAGGCCTCCATGAGGCATGGTCATCCTGGCCGTTACACGGACTTCGCCGAGTTCGGCGGCATCGGCGAATTCCCCGCCCGCGCTCGCGAGCACTTCTTTCATCGCCTGCATCGCGCATTTCACGAGGGGCGCGCGGGTACCGCGTTTGAGGAGGCCTGGTGGCGCCACGGCCTGCGCTACGCGATCGGCCGGCATCGTCATCGCCACGGCCGCGGCGGAGCGTTTTGGGGCGGGCGCGGCGAACACGGCTTCGGCGACGATGAAGGCTTCACGCGCGGCCGCAAATTTACGGGCGAGGATCTGCAGTTGATGCTGCTTGCGCTGATCGCCGAGGAGCCGCGTCACGGCTACGAGCTCATCAAGGCGCTCGAAGCGCGTTCGAACGGTTTTTATGCGCCGAGCCCGGGCATGGTGTACCCGGCCCTCACTTATCTCGAAGAGCTCGCGTATGTCACGGTCCAACAGGAAGGCAATCGCAAGCGATACGAGATCGCCGAGGCCGGCCGCGAGTACCTCGACAAGCATCGCGATCAGGTCGATTTGATCCTTGCGAAGCTCAGCTTCGTCGCGAGCAAGATGGAATCGATGCGGCGCGCGTATGCCGCCTCGGCCGAGGCCGATGAGGGAGGCTTCGGCGGCGAAGGCGGCCGCTGGCATCCCAAGCTCGTACAGGCGCGTTACGCGTTGAAGCTCGCTGTCATTCGCCACGCTGATGCGGACGAAGCCGAACAGCGGCGCATCGCCGAAATCCTGTTGCGGGCCGCCGCCGAAATCGAAGGCAATGCGCGCGGGCCCGCCGGAGAGAAAGCACCTGCCTGATCGGCACTTTGCCGCACGCGGCCGGATGCGCAAGCGCATGCGGCCGAATTTTCGCAGTGAATCGGCCAACGCCGAAAATAAGGACGCCAACGAATGTATGCACTGCTTCCCGCCCGCGAGCGGCGTTTGATCTGGGTGCTGGCCCTGGTCCAGTTCACGATCATCATGGACTTCATGGTGATGATGCCGCTCGGCCCACAGATCATGTCGGCATTTCGGATCACCCCGGCCGCATTCGCGGCCGCCGTCTCCGCTTACTCGTGGTGCTCGGGGCTGTCTGGCCTATTCGCCGCGACCTACATCGATCGCTTCGACCGGCGCCGGCTGTTGCTGACGGTCTATGCGCTTTTCGCGCTTTCGAACTTGGCCTGTGCGATGGCAACGAGTTACCCGCTGTTGCTCGTGAGCCGTGCGTTCGCCGGCATCACGGGCGGCGTCCTGGGCGCAGGTGTGATGGCGATCGTGGCCGACGTAGTACCCGTCGCGCGGCGCGGCGCCGCCACCGGTGTCATCATGACTTCCTTTTCGCTGGCGGCCATCGCCGGTGTGCCGGCCGGCGTCCTGCTCGGCGCGCATCACGGTTGGGCTGCGCCGTTCTGGCTGCTCGCCGCGCTCAGTGCCGCGATAGGCTGTCTCGCCGCTGCCGTCGTGCCGTCGCTCGCCGAGCACTTGCGAGTGCGCCCGCCCGCTGTGTCCGAAGCACTTCCCGCTCTCTGGCGCATGCTCACGCGTACCCGCCACGTCAAAGCGTTCACGCTCACGTTTTTGATGATGCTCGCGCACATGCTCGTGATCCCGTTCATCTCGCCGATGCTGGTGGCGAACCATGGCGTGCCGCCGGGCCAGATTTCGTGGCTTTACATGGCCGGCGGCGCGGCGACGTTCTTCACATCCCGTGCCGTCGGTAGACTTGCGGATCGCATCGGTCACCGGCTCGTCTTCAGGATCTTCGGCGTCCTCGCGATGGTGCCCATGCTCGTCATGACCCATCTGCCCGCCGTGCCGTTCGCCATCATGGTGCCGTTCTTCGCACTTTTCATGGTGATTGGATCGGGTCGCATGATCCCGATGCAAGCCATTCTCACGACCGTGCCGGAGCCCACCGAGCGTGGCGCCTTCCTGAGCGCTAACGGTGCCGTGCAGGCGCTCGGCACGGGCTGCGGTGCCTGGATCGGCGGTCTGCTGCTATCGACAGACACGGCTGGGCACGTGCTCGGCTATGGGACGAACGGCTGGCTCTCCGTATCGATTGCAGCGCTTGCGCTCGTGTGGATCGGCCGCGTCACGAGCGCGCCGACGGCGCGCGAGCCATCGCGTGCCGTCACGAGCGTCGCCGCGAACGAAGAGAAACTCGTCCCCGAGGGCTGACGGGCCGCCGCCCTCCCGTCAAGCCACGTGCATCGGCTCATCCGCCCGCTCGGTGCGCGCGAGCACCGGCGCGAGCGCCCCGCCGGTGTGGCTTTCCGGCACTTCGACGAGCGCCTCGGGATCCGTCGCCGCGACGACGGTCCCGCCGCCCGCTCCGCCTTCGGGCCCGAGGTCGATGATCCAGTCCGCCTCGGCGATCACATCGAGATCGTGCTCGATGACGATCACGCTATGCCCCGCATCGACGAGCCTGTGCAGCACGCGGATGAGGCGCGCGACATCGGCCATATGAAGACCTACCGTCGGCTCGTCGAGCACATAGAGCGTGTGCGGCGCTTTCTGCCCGCGCCTCGTCACGTCGTCGCGCACCTTCGCGAGCTCGGTGACGAGCTTGATGCGCTGTGCCTCGCCGCCCGAGAGCGTCGGCGAGGGCTGGCCCAGCGTCAAATAACCGAGCCCGACATCCTTCATCAGCTGCAGCGGATGCGCGACGCTCGGCATCGACGCGAAGAACTCGACGGCCTCGTCGATCTCCATCGTCAGCACGTCACCGATATTCTTCCCTCGCCAAGTGACGGCGAGCGTCTCGGGGTTGAAGCGCTGACCGTGGCAAACGTCGCACGGCACTTTCACGTCCGGCAGGAAGCTCATGCCGATCGTGCGCACGCCCTGCCCTTCGCATGCCGGACAGCGGCCTTCCCCCGTGTTGAACGAAAAGCGCGATGCCGCGTAGCCTCGCGCCCGGGCCTCGAGCGTATCGGCGAAAAGCTTGCGGATCGTGTCCCAGACGCCGATATAGGTCGCCGGGCACGAGCGCGGCGTCTTGCCGATCGGCGTTTGATCGACCTCCAGCACGCGGTCGATCGCCTCCCACCCGGAAATCGACCGGCAGCCCTGCCAACGATGCTCGACGACGAGCGGTGCGGAAGAGGCGCGCGCTTGCCATCCCGAGCGGCGGGCCGGCTGCGCCGGCTGACTCGTTTGCGCAGCGCTGCCCTGCGCATTGCGGCGCGCACGGCGCGTGGCCGGCGACGACATCACCGAGCGGCCAACGGCGTCGAGCAGATTCGTCATCAGCACATCGCGCGCGAGCGTCGATTTGCCGGAACCCGACACGCCCGTGACGGCGACCAGCCGCGCGAGGGGGATGTCGACTGTCACATCGCGCAGGTTATGCAAGTGGGCACCGTGGATGGTCATCCATTGCTCGGGTACGGCGAGCCCATCGGCCGCGCCGGCAGTCGGCTTCGCTGCGGCTCCGTTGCGGCGGCTTCCATTCCCGGTCGCCTTCGTTGCGGTACTGCTGGCCGCCGGCCGAACCGCTCTGCGCGGCTGCAGTGGATGCACAATAGGCCGCGCGAGGAACCGCCCCGTCACCGAGTCGGACTGCGCGGCGAGGACACTGACGTCGCCCTCGGCCACGAGGCGCCCTCCACGCTTGCCGGCACCCGGACCAATATCGATGATGTGATCGGCGCGGCGAATCGTGTCTTCGTCATGCTCGACGACGACGAGCGTGTTGCCCTTGTCGCCGAGCTGGCGCAATGCGTCGAGGAGGATGCGGTTGTCGCGCGGGTGCAAGCCGATCGTCGGCTCATCGAGCACGTAGCAGACGCCCTGCAGATTGCTGCCGAGCTGCGCGGCAAGGCGAATCCGCTGCGCCTCTCCGCCCGATAGACTCGGCGCCGCGCGATCGAGGCTCAGATAGCCGAGCCCCACCTCCTCCAGGAAGCGCAGGCGGCTGGCGATCTCGCTCACGACATCGCGCGCGATCTGCGCATCGCGGCCGCCAAGCTCGAGCGCGTCGATCCAGCGGCGTGTCTCGGCCACCGTCAAACGGCCCACGTCGACGATCGCGCGTCCGTCGAACGTCACGGCGCGCGCCACGGCGTTGAGCCGCGTGCCGTCGCACTCGGGACACGGCGTTTCGCCGACATCTTCGGGCTCGAACTCGTCGGCCGGCAGTGTCTGCTCGCGGCCGCGGCCGTCGTCGGCGAAGGTCGTGTCGTCGAAGGCGGCGCGCTGCTCGCGCGTCAGTTTGAGGCCCGTGCCGACGCAGCTCTCGCACCAGCCGTGCTTGCTGTTGTAGGAGAACATGCGCGGATCGAGCTCGGGATAGCTCGTGCCGCACACGGGGCACGCGCGCTTCACCGACAGTACCTGCAGCGCGCCGACATGGCTATGCGGGCGGCCATCCGCCAGCGTTTCGGCAAGGCCGTCGAGCGGCGCGAGCAGGTGCATGACGCCCTTGCCGATTTCGAGCGCCTGGTCCAGCGCATGGCGCAATTCGGCTTCGCGATCGGCGGAAATGACGAGATCGGCGACGGGCAGTTCGATAGTGTGCTCGCGAAACCGTTCGAGCCGCGGCCACGGATCGACGGGGATGAATTCGCCGTCCACGCGCAAATGGGTATGTCCGCGTGCCTTCGCCCACTTCGCCAGATCGGTATAGACGCCCTTGCGGTTGACGACGAGCGGCGCGAGGAATCCAACGTGCTGGCCGGCATAGTCGCGCAACAATTGCGCCGCGATCGACTCGACGCTTTGCGGCGTCACGGCGGCGCCATCGTGCACGCAGTGCTGCACGCCGAGCTTCACGTAGAGCAGGCGCAGGAAGTGCCAGACTTCGGAGGTCGTCGCGACGGTGCTCTTTCTGCCGCCGCGCGAAAGGCGCTGCTCGATTGCCACCGTCGGGGGAATGCCGTAGACGGCATCCACTTCGGGCCTCCCCGCCGGCTGCACGATCGAGCGCGCGTACGCATTGAGCGATTCGAGGTAACGGCGCTGCCCTTCGTGAAAGAGAATGTCGAAAGCCAACGTCGACTTGCCCGAGCCAGAGACGCCCGTCACGACGCTGAATTTGCCGTGCGGAATGTCGACATCGAGCGCTTTGAGGTTGTGCTCGCGCGCATTGACGATGCGAATGGCGTCCTCGCCTTCGATTGCGCGCCATGCGCGCGCAGCCGTCAGTGCCGACTGAAGGGGCACGCCCGCATCGGGCTCGCGGGACGTCCCCGCGGCCGCGCCGAGCGCCTCGTCGTATTGAAGCAGCGCCTGGCCGGTATGCGAGGCGACGCATGCCTTCACCTCGTCGACGGTGCCGGCAACGACGATCCGCCCGCCGCCATCGCCGCCTTCGGGGCCGAGATCGACGATCCAATCGGCGGACCGCACGACATCGAGGTTGTGCTCGATCACGAGCAGCGAATGCCCGCGCGCGAGGAGCTTGCCGAACGCGCGCATGAGCTTCGCGATATCGTCGAAGTGCAGACCCGTCGTCGGCTCGTCGAACATGAAAAGCCGCCCGCCCGGCGCGCGTGCGCGTCCGCCATTGCCCGGTTTCACGGACGTTTCGGCCAGGAAACCCGCGAGCTTGAGCCGCTGCGCCTCGCCGCCCGATAACGTCGGCACGGGCTGCCCAAGCTTCACGTACTCGAGCCCTACGTCGACGATCGGCTGCAGCACGCGCAGCACCTCGGCATCGCCGGCAAAAAGCACGACCGCTTCGCTGACCGTCAGTTCGAGCACATCGGCAACCGACAGCGCGCGCGCCGGATGGCCGCGCTCGATCGTGACCTCGAGCACCTCAGCGCGATAGCGGCGCCCGTCGCAGTCGGGGCAGCGCAGGTAGACATCCGAGAGGAACTGCATCTCGATGTGCTCGAAGCCCGAGCCGCCGCAGGTCGGGCAGCGCCCGTCGCCGCTATTGAAACTGAACGTGCCGGCCGTATAGCCGCGTTGCTGGGCGAGCGGCGCCTTTGCGAACAGCTTGCGGATTTCGTCGAATGCGCCGACGTAGCTCGCCGGGTTCGAGCGCGCCGTTTTGCCGATCGGCGACTGATCGACGAAGACGGCGTCCTCGATCAGGTCCGCGCCGACGAGACCGCGGTGGGCACCCGGCGTCTCGGTCGCCTGTCCGAGCTGGCGCGCGAGCGCCGGATAGAGCACGTCCTGGATCAACGTCGATTTGCCCGAGCCCGATACGCCCGTCACGCAAACGAGCCGCGCAAGCGGTATCTCCACCGTCACGTCGCGCAAGTTGTGCTCGCTCGCGCCTTCGAGCAAGAGGCGAGGCGTCGTCGCATCGACGGGGCGCGCGGCCCAATGCGTCGCATCGGCGACGTGCTTGCGGCCGCCGAGGTAGTCGCCCGTCAATGTCGGTGCCGTGCGAATATCGGCGGGCGTGCCATCATAGACGATCGTCCCGCCGCGTTCGCCGGGGCCCGGCCCCATGTCGATCAGGCGATCGGCCGCGAGCATGACCGAAGGATCGTGCTCCACGACGACGAGCGTATTGCCCGCATCGCGCAAGCGGCGCATCGCCTCGACAATTCGATTCAAGTCGCGCGGATGCAGTCCGATGCTCGGCTCGTCGAGCACGAACAGCGTCTTCGTCAGCGACGTGCCGAGCGCCGTCGTCAGATTGATCCGCTGCACTTCCCCGCCCGAAAGCGTGCGGCTCTGACGATCGAGCGTCAGATAGCCGAGCCCCACGTCGCACAAATATCTGAGGCGCGTGCGAACCTCGGCGATCAAGAGCTTCAGCGCGTCGTCGAGCAGTGCGCTAGGCAGGGTCAGCGCGTCGAAGAACTGGCGGATCCGCTCGATCGGCAACAGCATCAGGTCGTGCACGGTCAAGCCCGGCAGCGCTTCGAGCTGCGCGCGCGTCCAGGCCACGCCGCGCGGCATGAAGCGCGATGCGGGCGCCAGCACCGCGTCGGCGTTGTCCTTCGTGCCGAGGCGCCAGAGCAGCGACTCCGTCTTCAGCCGCGCACCGCCGCAGGTTTCGCACGGCGTATAGCTGCGATATTTCGAAAGCAGCACGCGGATGTGCATCTTGTACGCCTTCGACTCGAGGTAGCCGAAGAAGCGGCGCACGCCATACCATTGCCGTTGCCAATCCCCATCCCAATCGGGTGAGCCGTTGATCACCCAGTCCCGCTCGGCCTCCGTGAGTTCCGACCAGGGCACGCCGGCCCGTATACGTGCGCGAGCCGCATAGCGCATCAGGTCGTCCTGGCACTCCTTCCAGGCAGGCGTCTGCATCGGCTTGATCGCGCCGCCCGCGAGCGTCTTGCGCGCATCGGGAATCACGAGCCCGAGGTCGACGCCGATCACGCGGCCGAAGCCGCGGCATGCATCGCAGGCGCCATAGGCGGAATTGAACGAGAACAGGCCCGGCTGCGGGTCCGCATAACGGAGATCGCTGTCGGGGCAATGCAGGCCGGTCGAAAAGCGCCAGATTCGCGGCTCGGCTGCTTGCTGCGAACCGGGATCCGCAACGCTGGGCGTTGCGGGCCTCTCGGAGACTTCAGGCGTTTCGGGGAGGACGTAGACGTTGACGCGCCCCGTGCCCCGTTTCAGAGACGCTTCGATCGCTTCCACGACGCGCACCTTCTCCGTGCGCTGCAGCCGGAACCGGTCGGCCACGACATCGAGCACTTTGCGCACGCCGCTCGCCGAGCGCTGCTCGCGCTCGGCCTGCACGCGCGTATAGCCGCTCGCCGAAAGCCATTCGCCGATCTCGTCGGCGCTCGCGTTCTCCGGCAGCTCAACAGGAAACGTGACGACGAGGCGCGGGTCGCCCTGGGCCGTGCGCGCCGCGAGCTCCGCGTAGATCGTTTCGGGCGTGTCGTGACGCACGGGCTCGGCGGTCTGCTTGTCGAAAAGCTGCGCGGCGCGCGCGTAAAGCAGCTTCAGGTGATCGTTGAGCTCCGTCATCGTGCCGACCGTCGAACGGGAGCTTCGCACGGGGTTCGTCTGGTCGATGGCGATTGCGGGCGGCACGCCGTCCACGCGATCGACCTGCGGCCTGTCCATCCGGTCGAGGAACTGGCGCGCGTAGGCGCTGAACGTCTCGACATAACGGCGCTGCCCTTCGGCATAGAGCGTATCGAAAACGAGGCTCGATTTGCCCGAGCCCGACGGCCCCGTCACGACGGCCATCTCGCCCGTGCGAAGGTCGAGGTCGATATTTTTAAGATTGTGCTGGCGAGCTCCGCGGATGCGGATCACTCCGGAAGTCATGGGTTTTCCTCTTGTACGGCTAGTACGGCCGGGCGCTTCGGTACGCTCGGCCAAGCGGCTCGCGCGCCATTTTTGAGATAAAACGGCGCATCAGGGCTGCAATGATAGTCCCGCGCGAACGGGCGCGCCGCATCGCGACTCGACGTTTCGTCGTTTATTTCGGGAGCGAGTCCGCGCCCGCATTCACCGCATCGATTGGTCGGCCGATGCGGCTAATGGCGCGCTGCTGACAGTCGGGGAGCGGGAGCTGTTTATTTTCAGCGCGCCAGACCGAGCACCGTGGCGACGCGTGAGCGCAAAACCGGCAACAACTCGCGCTCGAACCAAGGATGATGCTTGAACCAGCCCTGGTTGCGGCCGGACGGATGCGGCATCGGCATGCGCTTCTCGCCATAGTCCCGCCAGGCCGAGACCGTTTCGGTCAGCGTCGCCCGCCGCTCGCCCGCAAGAAAATGACGCTGCGCATAGGCGCCGACGAGCAGCGTCAGTTCGATCCGTGGCAATTCGGCCAGTACCCGCTGAAGCCAGCGCTGGGCGCATTCGGGACGCGGCGGCAGATCGCCCGACTTTCCGCGCCCTGGGTAGCAATAGCCCATCGGCAGAAGGGCGATTCGTTCTTCGTCGTAGAAGGTCTCGGGGCCTATGCCCATCCATTCACGCAGCCTCTCGCCGCTGCGGTCGTCCCACGGTATGCCCGTCTCATGGACGCGCGCACCCGGTGCCTGGCCCACCACGAGGACGCGCGCGGACCGACCCGCCTGCAGCACGGGGCGCGGACCGAAAGGCAGATGCGGTTCGCAGGCGCGGCAGGCGCGAATCTCGAACAGCAAGGAGGACAATTGCGATGAATCGGGATCCGACATCAAATCAAGGTGATAGGGGGAAAACGAAAGCGGCTCGTCGAGGCGAAGGTCAGCGCGCCGAGAGCTTCTCGACGAGGTAATCTCGCAGCACGACGGCCTGGTTGTGCTCCGGATCACGCGCGCCGTAGACGAGCGTAATCGGGCCATGTTTCGCGGCATCGGCGAGCGGTTGCCAAGCCTCGGCGTTGGCGTCCAGCTCGGCCCGATAGCGTTGGGTGAACTCATTCCAGCGTTCAGGATCGTGAGCGAACCAGCGACGTAGCGCTGTCGTGGGGCCGACGTCGCGCAGCCATTGCTCGATGCCCAACGCTTGCTTCGTCACACCGCGTGGCCAGACTCGATCGACGAGATAGCGGGCCCCTTGGTCGTCCCCGGGAGGGTCGTAGGCCCGCGCAAGACTAATTTGCAACTTTTTCATGGCAACAAGTCGAGCGTCCGCAGAGTTTCCCCCGGGACGCACTCGTCGGGAGTGCTTCTTCGGGAGCCCCCAACGGTACTCCCCTGAGAGCGCCCTACTAAAGATGACTCCCCCGCCGCAGCGTCGCGTCCAGCGCCCGGGCGGCGGCACGATCGCCCTCCGTCGTCAGCGCAACGCGGAACACCGTTTCTCGATTATGGCCAGCGGCGGCAGGCGAATCCCATAATAGCTCGACGCGCGAACGGCGTGCCCGCCCGGTCGTGCGCGGGCCGTGCGCCGCCGCGCCGGGCCCACGCGGACCGACGCCGGGCCGCGGCGAAGCGGCGCTGGCGGGACGGGCCGAATCGACGGCGTCCGGCGACGCCGCGACGGAACGCGACGAGTCGACGTCGGGCGCCGACACATGCGCGCCCGGATGCCCGGCCGCTTGCGGCATCAAAGCCTCGCGCTCGAGCGCCTCCGCCGCGGGCCAATTCACCGACAGCTCGCGCGCATCATACTGCCCCAGCTTGCGGCTCTCGACCCAAACGACGACCGTGCGCGTCGCCGGATCCAGTGCGACCGCGTAGCGTCCGATCGCGAAGCGCCGCGCGGCGATGTTCGTGCGCCATAGCGGGCGCGGGCGACAAATCCACAAGACCGCCGCATAAAGCGCCGGCGCGACGACGAGCCAACCATTCGTCTCGGCGATCGCGTGAACGGTGCGGCGGCCTCCGGCGGCCCAGACGAAGACGCCGATCGACCAGAGCGCGAAGAGCAGCCCGAGAAAAGCGAAGAACCGCAGTGCCTGCCGCAGCCATTGCGGCAAAGGATGGAACGGGCGGTCGGCACGCGCCTGCGCGCCGGGCAACACGATCAACAGAAAGATCAGGACGGCATTGATCGACGCCCACGGCGACGAAGTCATCGCCGAGAAAGACGCACCGTAGCCCATCTCCGACATCGAGTAGAGCCAGCGCGCGAGAAGCACGAGACCGATCGCGCGCAACGCGAACATCGTGCCGGCGCCGGGTGCCGGCGCCTCTTGCGTGGGTTGGGCTCTCGTCAAGTCGTGCTCCTGGATATCGACGCGCTGCCGTGTCGTACGCGGCCGCGTCAGCCTGCCATTATATGGAGTTCGTGTGACTCGATGCGGCGATCGGTATGCGGTTTTCGACACCGGCAAATGGAAACGCCCCGACTGCCGTGCAGGCAGACGGGGCGTTTCGATGCGGCTTGCCACTCGCGGCCCGCAGTCGGCGGGCGGCGCGCGCTTAGCCGGCGGCGACTTCGCGCAGCACGGCGCGGCGCTTCTGGTGCAGCAGGTTCTCGTAAGCGGCCAGATAGTTCTTCGCCATTACCTTCGACGTGAAGCGCGCTTCGAATGCGTTGCGGACCGTTTCACGCGGCAGCGTGTGCAGCCGATTGACGGCCGCGACCGCCGAAAGCTCGTCCTCGACGACGAATCCCGACACGCCGTTTTCAATGACTTCGGGCACCGAGCCGCGCTTGAACGCGATGACGGGCGTGCCGCAGGCCATCGATTCGATCATGACGAGGCCAAACGGCTCCGGCCAATCGATCGGGAACAGCAGGGCGTGGGCGCCGCCGAGGAACTCGGCCTTCTCCGATTCGCTGATTTCGCCGATGTACTCGACGTGCGGCAAGGCAAACAGCGGCTTGATCTGCTCCTCATAGTAAGCGCGATCGGCCTTGTCGAGCTTTGCCGCGATCTTGATCGGCATGCCGGCTTTCTCGGCGATCCGGATGGCCGTGTCCACGCGCTTCTCGGGCGAAATCCGGCCGAGGAAGGCAAGATAGCTCGGCTTGACGTCGGTACGCGGCGTCAGCAGGTTTTCGGGCAGCCCGTGGTGGACCGTCGTCAGGAAGTTGGCCTGCGGCAGCGGCGTGCGCTGATTATCGGAGATCGAGACGACCGGCACTTCGTTGAACGTGTTGAAGATCGGCTGCAGCTCGGGCAGATCGAGCCGGCCGTGCAGCGTCGTCAGATGCGGCGTGGGCTGGCGCGAGAACAGCGAGAACGGGTAGTAATCGATATGGAAATGCAGAATGTCGAACTCGTCCGCGCGGCGGCGCACTTCTTCGAGGAGCAGCATGTGCGGCGCCATCGTGTCGCGAATCGACGGATCGAGTCGCAGCGCTTGAGGCCAGAACGCCTCCAGCTTGGCCGACGTCTTGGAATCGCCGCTCGCAAACAGCGTCACATCGTGCCCGAGTTCGACCAGGGCTTCGGTCAAGTACGACACCACGCGTTCCGTCCCGCCGTAAAGTTTCGGTGGAACCGCCTCATGCAAAGGAGCGATTTGAGCGATCCGCATAGTGATGAACTCCTAATAAAAATTCAGGCAAAGAGGACTACTGTTGTAGAAAAGCGAATCGCACGCCAAAGCGCAAGAAACAGGCCCGAAGGTGATGACCGTCTTGCGCGTCTTTCCCGAAAAGCTCCGCGGTGGTTCGCTTCATTCGGAACACCCTTTCTCTGCGTTGGTCGCAGTGCTCTCGTAAACGCATTTCCGGAACATTCGTTGACCGCCCCGGCAGAGAGGTCTAAGGGCAAACCCGGAGGCGATTATCGGTCCCCCGCGATGCTGCGGCGCACAGCCTTTCAGAAAATTTACGTTGTTACAAGCGAGTAACACTCTGTCGATCTCGTTATTGCGCGGCTCGCCTAGACTGGCTCGCTATTGCCACTCGTTCTTGGTCTGTGTGCACCGCACCGCTGTTACCGGCCGTGCCGATCGAAAGCGCCTCTTTGGCCGAACCGCCGATCGGCGCTCCGTGGACGCTCCGCGCGCCAACCCCGTGACGTTCGGACGAATTTGCTATTGTAACCCGAACCCGTTTACAGATTGCGCCGGTTTCTCGGTTACAACCGCATACCACGCCTCGCGGCCGGCTCAGGGCGGTGCGGCGCCGCGAAGGCCCGTTGTTTGCATCCAACGCCGGTTGCAATGCAACCCTTGAAGCTAGGCAGGATTACGCGGACGTTTACAATGGCGGCTGCCAAACTATCTCGATATTGGCTCGCGGTGCGCGATCCGCAGACTATCCTTTTTCATGACTCATTCTGTTTTGCGTTCACCGCACGAACCCTTGGAACACCTGACCGTCGCCGAGCGTAACGCCCGCAACGCCAAGCTTTCGAGCTACGCGAACCGGCCGCTCGCCTTTTTGCTGAGCTACATCCGACGCCACCCGGTCGCGCACGCCATCGTGCTCGCGAGCGTGTTCGCGGCGGTTGGCTGCGCGCTGGCGTCGCAATACGCCATCAAGCACCTCATCGACGTGCTCGGCATGGGGCGCAACCATCCTGGGCCGCTCTGGGCCGCCTTCGCCATCCTGGTCGGCCTGATCGCCGCCGACAATTTGCTCTGGCGCGTCGGCGGCTGGGTCGCCGCGCATGCGTTCGTCAACGTCACGGGCGATCTGCGCCGCGACCTCTTCCAATACCTGAGCGGCCACGCGCCGACTTACTTCGCCGAACGCCAGCCCGGTACGCTCGCGAGCCGCATCACGGCGACGTCGAATGCGGTCTACACGTCCGAGAACACGATGGCATGGAACGTCTTGCCGCCGTGCATCGCCGTGATCGGCGCGATCGTCATGACGATCACCGTCAACCCTGTCATGGCCGGTTGCCTGCTGTTGTGCTCGGCAATACTGGCCCTCGTGCTGTACCGGCTCGCCGGTCGAGGCTCCTCGAGACATCAGAACTTTGCGTCGAAAGCGGCGGCCGTCGACGGCGAGCTCGTCGACGTCATCAGCAACATGAGCCTCGTGCGCGCGTTCGGCATGACCTTTCGCGAGCAACGCCGGTTCGGCGCGACGGTCAAGGCGGAAATGGACGCGCGCCAGCAAAGTCTGCTCTACCTCGAGCGGCTGCGTCTTCTGCACGCCGCCATCACCGCGCTGCTGTCGGCCGGGCTGCTCGGCTGGGCGCTCTGGCTCTGGAATCAGGGACGGGCGACTTCGGGCGACATCGTGCTCGTCAGCTCGCTCGGCTTTACGATCCTGCACGGCACGCGCGATCTCGCCGTGGCGCTCGTCGACGTGACGCAGCACGTGGCGCGGCTCGCCGAGGCGGTCAAGACGCTGCTTGAACCGCACGGCATGCCTGATCGCGAGAACGCAACGGAACTCATGGCCAAGGGCGGGCGCGTCGAGTTCGAGAAGGTCACGTTCGCCTATCCGCGGCGGCGCCCGATTCTCGATCACTTCGACTTGCAGATCGAGGCGGGGCAGCGCGTCGGGCTCGTCGGCAAGTCCGGCGCCGGCAAGTCGACCGTGCTCGCGCTGCTGCAGCGCTTTTACGACGCGCAGGGCGGCTCGATCAAGATCGACGGCCAGGATATCGGCTCGGTCACGCAAGACAGCCTGCGTCATTCCATCGCGCTGGTGCCGCAAGACATCGCCCTCTTTCACCGCACCGTCTACGAGAACATCGCCTACGGCCGGCCTGAGGCGAGCCGCGACGAAGTCTATGCCGCCGCGCGCGAAGCGCGTTGCACGGATTTCATCGAGGCAATGCCGGAGGGATTCGACACGATCGTCGGCGATCGCGGCGTCAAGCTTTCGGGCGGCCAGCGGCAACGGATCGCCATCGCCCGGGCGATCTTGAAGAACGCACCGATCCTGCTGCTCGACGAGGCGACCTCCGCGCTCGACAGCGCCTCGGAAGAGGCGATCCAGCAGGCGCTCGACAGGTTGATGGTAGGCCGCACCGTCATTGCGATCGCGCACCGACTTTCCACGCTGCAGAACTTCGATCGCATCATCGTCATGAGCGCCGGCAAAGTCATCGACGACGGCACGCCCGAGGCGCTTCGCAACCGTCCCGGGATCTACCGTGATCTGCTGGCGAAGCAGCACGGCAAGAGCGCGCTGCCGCATCCGGGCGGGCACAAGGTCGACGAACGCGTCGCCTGAGGGCAGTCGGACCCGTCGTTCGTTTTGGAGCGACCTACGGCGTCACGCGGCAATCGCGCCGCGGGCGTCACGCGGCAATCGCGCCGCGCGTCGGCCTTGTCTTGGCCGTCCGCCGCTTTTCGCCGGCGGCGCGCAGATCCCGCATGAAATTGTCGCGCCACACCGAGACGTTGTTCTCGCGCAGTTGCGCGATCATGTCGCGATAGCGCGCGCGGCGCTCCGCGAGCGGCATGGCGAGCGCCTCCCCGAGCGCGTCGGCCATGCCGTCGATGTCGATCGGATTGACGATCAGCGCGCCCGACAGCTCCTCCGCCGCACCGGCGAAGCAAGACAGCACGAGCACGCCAGGGTCGTCCGGATCCTGCGCCGATACATATTCCTTCGCGACCAGATTCATTCCGTCGCGCAGCGGGGTCACATAGCCGACGTGCGACTGGCGGAACAGCGCGGCCAGCACGGAGCGCTCGTACTGGCGATGGATGTAGCGGATCGGCGTCCAGTCGAGCTCGGCGAACCGACCGTTGATCCGTCCTGATTCCGCTTCGAGTCTCAACCGAATGTCCTGATAGGCGTGCATGTCGGCCCGCGTGGGCGGGGCGATCTGCACGAACGACACTTGGTTGCGGCAGGCGGGCGAGCGGTCGAGCAGGCGCTCGAACGCGCGAAAGCGCTCCACGAGCCCCTTCGAGTAGTCGAGCCGGTCCACGCTCATGATGAGCTTGCGATCGTGCAGCGTCGCCTTCATCGTCCGTACCGGCTTGCCGCGCGTGCCCGCTTTCGCGAGTTGCGCGACTTCGTCGGGATAAACACCAATCGGATAGGCGGCCGCGCGCAGGGTTCGGCCGAACGCGCGCACCGTTGCCGGCGCGGGCGCGAGGCCGGGCTCGACTTCCCCGCCGGCCTCGCTGACGATGTAGTCGCTGAACGCGCGCAGATCGCGCTGCGTCTGAAAGCCGAGCAGATCGAACGAGCAAAGCGCCTTGACAAGCTCGCGATGCGGCGGCACCGACAGCAGCACTTGCGCGGCAGGGAAAGGGATGTGAAGAAAGAAGCCGATCCGATTCTTCACGCCGGCCGCCCGCAATGCCTCGGCGAACGGGATCAGGTGATAGTCATGGACCCAGATGACGTCATCGGCCTGCAGAAGCGGCACGAGTTGCTGCGCGAGCCAGGCGTTCACGCGGCAGTACCCCTCGAAGTCATGACGATCGTACTGGATCAGGTCGGGCCGATAGTGAAACGCTGGCCAAAGCGTGGCGTTCGAAAAACCGCGATAGTACTGGTCGTAGTCACGGCGCACGAGGCCGATGGTGGCAAACGTCACTGGGCCGCGCTCGACCACCTGCATATGCGGCTGGCCCGACGAAAGCACATCGCCGCTCCAACCGAACCACATGCCACCGGTTTCCTTCAGCGCGTCGTAGACGCCCACCGCAAGACCGCCCGCGGCCGGGCCGCCTTCGGAAATCGGCGCGACGCGGTTCGAAACTATGATCAGGCGGCTCATGTATGTTTTTTTGCGGGTGCGACCAATGACGCGAGCCATGCGTGGAAAGCGCCGACAGACTCGATGCGCGCCCGCGCGGCCGTTTCGCCCGCGCCGACCTTGATCGACAGACCGCCCCGCGCATTGACGACGGCGAAGCCCTTCTCGTCCGTGAGATCGTCGCCCGCGAAAACCGGCATGCGTCCGGCAAATGGAGGCTCGTCGAGAAACGCCGCGATCGCGCGGCCTTTGTCGACGTTCTTCGGCTTGATCTCATAGACCATCTTGCCCGGCTGCAGCACGAACGCGTCGGCATGCCGCTCGACGAGGCGTTTCGTCGCCTCTCGAGCGATGGGCTCGACGAGCGGCGCATTGCGATAGTGAAGCGCCAGCGAGGCCCCCTTGATTTCGAGCAGCGTGCCCGGGTTGGCCTTGATGACGTCGGCCAGCTCGCGCTCCATACGCAGCAGCCGGTCGTCGTCGAAGCCGAGACGGACGACGTCGCCGTTCGCGTCGCGCCGCTCGGCGCCATGCAGCCCGGCCGCGGGCAAATCGGTCATGCCGAGAAAAGCGTCGATGCTATCGAGGCCGCGCCCCGAGACCACGGCCACCGCCCCCTTGGACAAGCGCCGCAATTCGGCGAGCGATTCGACCATCGCAGGCGGTACGAGCACGCCGTCGGGCGTCGGCGCGATCTCGACGAGCGTGCCGTCGAAATCGAAGAAAAATGCAGTCTCGCTTGGAGACAAAAAAGCCGGTAACGATTGCATCAGCGTTCTTCGTGTAACGGCTCCCTCGGCGTCCGCCGCCGTTCGAGCCGGTAAGGTTTGCGCATCTTACCGCGCATTGCGGCCGATTTCGAGGAACGGCGGCCGGGCGGCGGCAAGGTGCGGACGAACAGCTATCTTGCACTTTTTCTGCGTCAAATTGTCTCTCCTTAGGGCCTAAACCGTGCGGTCGCCTGCGGCGCGGCCGCTTTTGCGCTATAGTCGCTGCCGCCGTGCCAGGACGCCGAGCTTGCCGCGGCCGAAGCGAAACGCCACGCTCGCCGCCTCCTGAGGAGACGACCTAGGGGCGCCGCTGCCCCTCTTCGAGATACGGATGTCGCTACGTCTTCGAGTGCGTTCGCCGTCAGGCAAACCGTACGTTCTTTCTTCCGCCACCTCGCCGCTTGGCTCGCCACGCATCGCGATCCGCTATGCCAAGCGCCTTGCCGCCGCGCTGGCCTGCGCGGCGCTCGCTTCCGGCTGTTCGCCGAGCGGCCCACCGTGGCAATTGACCAACGTGACGGGGCACTTGCCTGACCTGAAGTTCTCGCTGACGGACGACGACGGCAAGCCGGTGGACGCATCCGCCTTCAAAGGCGAGACGACGCTCGTCTATTTCGGCTACACGCATTGCCCCGACGTATGCCCGGAGACGATGGCGCGCCTGATGCAGGTGCTCGCCAAGCTCGGCGACAACGAGGCACAGCATGTGCGGATTCTGTTCATCTCCGTCGATCCGGCGCGCGATACGCCGCAGGCCCTGCACGCGTACGTCGACGCATTCGACGCCAAGCATGCACGGGGCCTGACGGGCACCGATCGGCAGATCGAGTCGCTCGCGCGCCGCTACCGCGTGGCCTATCAGATGGAAAAGCGCGATCCGAATGGCAACTACGAGGTGACGCACAGCTCGGCTGTCTACATCTTCGACGCCCAAGGCCGCGCTCGACTCCTAGCGACCAGCAGCGATACGCCGGACGCGATTGCACACGATCTACGCCGCGTCATCGATACGACAACATCGTGATTCTCAAGACCATTGCCGAGGAATTCGTTTCCCACCAGCCCAAGGACCTTGCTCCTGCCGATCAAAATGACGACGAAACTGCAAGCGATCGCTCACCGTACCGTACTCGCGGCCGCCGGCTGCGCCATCACGCTCGTTTTCGCGGCGGCCGCGCATGCGGCTGACGCTTCGCGCCTGACCGCGGAGAACGGCTGGGTGCGCTGGCTACCGAACAACCTGCCTGCCGCCGGCTACGTGACGATCACGAATCCCGGCGACAAACCCGTCGACCTCACCGCCGCCTCCAGCCCTGACTACGGCAGCGTCATGCTGCACGAAACCGTGTCCAACGGATCGACCTCGCAAATGCAAATGGTCGACAAGGCAACGGTACCCGCACACGGAGCGCTCAAGATCGCACCGGGCGGCTATCACTTCATGCTCGAGCAAGCACGTCACAAGGTCGCCCCGGGCGATACCGTCCGGCTCAAGCTGCAGTTCTCCGACGGCACGGAACTCGAGACGCCGTTCAAAGTCAAGCGCCCCGGCGAGGCCCAGTAAGCCGATCGGGCGATAGAGATGGATCTGCTCGTCTGGCTCGAACCTTGGGAGCCGTCGCCCACCGTCGTCATCGCGATTGTCGGCGCCGCGATCCTCTTCGTTCGCGGCGTGCGGCATGCGCGCGTATCGCCGCTGCGGCAGGCGGCATTCTGGTTCGGGCTCGTGGCGCTCTACGTCGTGCTGCACACCCGGCTCGATTATTACTTCGAGCACGAGTTCTTCATGCATCGCCTGCAGCATCTCGTGCTGCACCACCTTGGTCCGTTCTTCATCGCTTGGTCGTACCCCGGTGCCGCGCTCAGGGCCGGCATTCCGTTCAACTGGCGACAACGCTTTCTCAAGCGGGCCACGCGGACGAAACCGATGCGCATCGCGTTCGACGTGATCTTTCATCCCGTCGTCGCCGTCGTGCTGTTCGTCGGGCTCATCTATTTCTGGCTACTCTCGCCGATCCACTTCAAGGCGATGCTCGATTGGCGGCTTTATCGCGTCATGAACTGGAGCATGGCGATCGACGGCCTGCTTTTCTGGTGGCTGGTGCTCGACCCGCGCCCCGCCCCGCCGGCGCGGCTCGCTCCGGGCCGACGCATCATGATGGTCATCGCAGCGATCCCGCCGCAGATCGTGCTGGGCGCGCTGATCTTCTTCACGCCGCGCGAGCTGTATCCCATTTACTCGATATGCGGCCGTGCGTTCACCTGGATCAGCCCGATTCGCGATCAACAAATCGGCGGTCTGTTGATCTGGATCCCGGGTTCGATGATGAGCGTAATCGGCGCCTTGGTCGCGCTGCGCCATTGGATGCGGCTTTCGGCCCGCGCGCGATTGCGTGAGGAGCGTGCGTCGCTCGGTCAGCGCCCACAATCGGCCCCTCGGGACCTGCCGGTGAGTTCGTCGAATCGCACGGAAGGCGGTGAGGCGAGTCGGCTTTGAGTTGGCGCAGCCAGTTCATGTCGGTCTCGTTGGCACGCACACGCGATACGAGCGACGTTCGAGCGGGCGCGCGTCAGGCCGAGCGCATCCAGACGTGAGGAATACCGTCCTCGTCGTGAATATCGGATGTCGGTCGAAAGCCGAATGCGCCATAAAACGGCTGCAGATGAGCTTGCGCATGAAGGCTGATCGCCGCGTTCGGCCATTGCGACGCGATATGCTTCAGCGCCTGCTCGAGCATCGCGTTGCCGAGCCCGATGCCGCGAAACTCCGCCGTGGTCAGCACGCGGCCGATACGGACGTCCGGGTGCGTCTCGTCGGGCAGCAGCACGCGCAGATAACCCGCGAGCGTCGACCGGCCTTCGATCGGCATGAAAGCGAAAAGATGCCATGCGTCTTTGTCGATCCCGTCGATATCGCCATAAACGCAGTTCTGCTCGACGACGAAGACTTTGCTGCGCGCCTCCAGCATCTCGTAGACGTCAGCGGCGCTCAGTTCGGAAAACGGCTTCCACCGCCATTCGATTTCGTTCAGGCGGCTTCTTTGACGGTCGTTCATGAATCGGGTGCAAAATGAGGGCAAGTCGCGATTATCCCGCATCCCGCCGCGCTACGACAAATGCCACGCGCGCGCTGATGCGCCCTGTGACGCGCGAGCCGAAACCTCTCTAAGCGAAGGCGCCGACTCGCACGCCGATCGCCAGCATCAGCGCTCGATCGCAGGCTTACGCCGAAACCGCTCGCGATATTGCAGCGGCGTGACCCCGAGCTGCTTTGCAAACACGGCCCGCATGCGGTCCGCGATCCCGAACCCGCTCTCCCACGCAACCACCTTGAGCGGCGCGTCGC
This sequence comes from Trinickia symbiotica, assembly GCF_002934455.1. GTDB lineage: Bacteria > Pseudomonadota > Gammaproteobacteria > Burkholderiales > Burkholderiaceae > Trinickia > Trinickia symbiotica. The sequence goes on from NZ_PTIR01000015.1 coordinate 31,447, forward strand.
CGCCCTCGAGCAACTGCCGCGCCGCATCGAGGCGCGCGCGTTCGATGAACTCATGCGGCGTGAGCTGGGTTTCCTGCACGAAAACGCGTGCGAAGTTCCGCTCGCTCATGCCGGCGACCTCTGCGAGCTGACGCACCGTGAACTTATCTCTTCAGCGTTCCGCTCGACATATCATCGAACGTCGCTTCGAACGTCGCGTCGGGCAGGAGCGTCATGCCGTTCGACGCGCGTAGCGCATCCCGCGTCGCCGCGACGAGCGTCACCCGGTAACGATCGGCCGGCGCGAGAAAGCGGTTTGCCTCAGAAAAAACATCGATTGGGCCGGCGACATCGAGCGCTTGTACGCCTGGAAATATGGCGACCGCTACGGACTTCATTCTCGTTGCCTTTCTCGTCGAAACGGGCGTTCCTTTTACGCTCGAAGGCTGCATCGGGCAATGCTGCCCGATGGCAGCAATCGTCGTGCGCTTGGCAGTGTTCGATGGTCGTCTTGCGTTGCCGCTCGACTGTGCTTCGCCAATACTCGGTTTCACCGACAACCTACGGACGCTTGGCCAAGCAGCATATCAAAATGCGCGAAAAGCCACGAGCGCTCCGGCATCCTCAAGGAGTCCTAACCGTGAGCACGACGATCGCAGGCATTAAGATCCCCGACAGCGCCATGGCCCGCGCGGCCACCGAATTCGTTCGCGATACGGAGCCCGACTTGCTCTATCACCACTCGCGGCGCGTGTTTCTTTTCGGCGCGTTGACGGGCGAACGCGAAGGTCTCAAATATGATCCAGAACTGCTTTATATCGGAGCGATGTTCCATGACGTGGGACTGGTCGAGGCCTATAGCAGCGCGACCGAACGGTTCGAAGTCGATGGCGCGAACGCGGCGCGGGACTTTCTCAAGCAATACGGCGTGAGCGAATACGACATCGAGCAGGTATGGACTTCCATTGCCTTGCATACGACGCCTGGCATCCCGAAGCACATGAAGCCCGTTGTCGCTTTAGTGACGGCAGGCGTCGAAATGGATGTGCTCGGACTCGCATACGACGCGTTCACGGAAGCGCAGCGCACTCAGGTGGTTGCCGCGCATCCGCGCGTCGAGACATTCAAGAACGACATCATCGACGCGTTCACGCGCGGCACGATCAAGAAGCCGGAGACCACGTTCGGAAACGTGAAAGCCGACGTGCTCGCGCTGCGCGATCCGACTTACAAGCGCCTCAACTTCTGCGAAATTATTCTCGGCTCCGCGTGGGATGATCGGCACGAGCATGCGCATGGGGTTGCGTGCGGATGTCACGACCAGGACGGCACGGGGTCATGAGCGCGCGTGCCCCTTCTGGTGCGACTACGATGCGGAGTTTGTGCGTGCTCTATACAACGAAAATAATAAGCGCGTCTCGCCTCACGATGCAGATCGTGCGTCACACGGCAACCGCGTGTTGCCTGATCTCCGCGATCTTTTCGGCGCCGATCTTCTCCTTCGCCATCTCCGTGTCGTAGTGCGTCTGAAGGTTCATCCAGCTTTGTGGATCAACGCCAAAGAAGGCACCCAACCGCACGGCCGTATCGGCCGTAATGGCGCGGCCGTGCCTGATGATCTCGTTAATACGCCGTGGCGGCACGCCGATCGCCTTTGCCAGGGCATACTGCGAAATGCCCATCGGCTCAAGCCACTCGAGCGCCAGAATCTCGCCAGGTGTCGCCAACGGAACTTGCCTTGCCATAGTAGGTCTCTCACACGACATGTTAATGGTAGTCGACGATTTCCACATCGGTCGCATTGCCGTTTGCAAATCTGAAGCACACGCGCCACCGGCCGTTGATACGGATGCTGTACTGTCCGCGCCGATCCCCCTTGAGGGCTTCGAGCAAGTTGCCCGGCGGAATCTTCAAGAAGTCCAAATCAGCCGCCGCGTGCAACTGCTGCAACTTGCGCATTGCCACGCTCTCGATGTTGATGAACCGGGCAACCCTCTTGCCGAGAAAGAGCCGCTCAGTGTCGCGACACTTGAACGATGTAATCATGTCTATCTAGATAGTAACGTCCTACGTTATTAACGTCAAGCGTTATCACCGGCTCGCATGACTTCAAAGTATGAGGTCATGACAACCGGGCTGGTCGAGCCGCTTGCGCTCGACCTTCATGACGGGCCTGGCCGCGCATCGCCGCAATCGATAAATCCGCCTCGCTCGGACTACGAACCGGGCGGCTCCGCAGTCTGCGAAGTTACGAGACGGTGCAGCCATTCGCGGAAGCTGGATGCGACAAGCTCGCGTTGCGCGTCGTCATGCCAGATGCGAATAACCTGCCCGTACGTCCCGCCTTCCGCACCATCCAACACGCGCTCTGCAGCCATAAAACAACCGAGCCTCGCTCCGGCTCTGCGGTTGTCACTCATATGGCAACCACGCAGCGAAAAACTGACTTCCTTATATCCATCTCCGTTTTCCCCGGGAAAAGTCGTCATGCGACTGCGGGAAGATGGCGTGCTGGTCGAGTGGTAGGTGCGCCACGGACTACTTCTAGGACCAAATAACAAAGGTCGACCCACTCGGTAGGAGGTCGAATCGTTACTGCCTTTCCTGTAACACCCAGAGTTCCAGACCGAGCGGGATTGCGACGATACGGCGCAGAAAAAAAAGCCTGACAAGTCAGGGCTCTATATGGAGGCATGAGCCGGAGTCGAACCGGCCTGCGCGGCTTTGCGGGCCGCCTCTTCTCTTTACAATCAAACGCTTAGGATGAACACCCCATCAGCCACCCTCCAACGTATTAGCTGCGTCAATGCTAACCGCACGCCGTTGGCGGAATTGACAACAAGACGAACTGTTGGCATGATCGCCAACATGAAAGCACGATTGATCCATCGCGACAGGATGGCATTCGATGACGGTGCCATCGTCGAGATGGTCATTTGGGAAGTGCCGACGCCGGTAGAGGGCAGCTCGCATTGCTATAAATATCGGTTGTTCTATGGCTACGCCGGCAGTCGTGTCGTTGGATACGACAATGAGCGGCCCAAAGGCGATCATCGGCACGTCGACGGCGTCGAAGAGCCCTATCGATTCACGGGCCCGGAAGAACTGATCCGGGAGTTCATTGCGGAAGTCACGCGCAGGAGGGCAACATGAAAACTGCCACTATTCGCATCCGTCGGGACACAGCTACTGCGCTCGCGGAGATGGGCGAGCATTTCATCAGCGCCTGGCACGAAGGCGAGTCCGACACGGATACATTCGAGTTTGAATCGCCAAAAGCGCTCTTTTCCGTGCTGACGCCGAAGCGCTGGGAGTTGATGGAGCGTCTGCAGGCGCTCGGCGAGATCAGCTTGCGCGCGCTCGCGCGCAGTCTCGAGCGCGATGTCAAACGAGTTCATGAAGACGCTGCCGTATTACTTGAGTGGGGCCTGATCGAGCGCACGGCGCACGGCAAACTCCATGTGCCCTACGACAAGATTCATACAGAGTTCGATCTACTCGCGGCCGCCTAACGATGAGATCGCTTTACGTCGAACTGCGATCGCATCGTAAAAAAACGCAAAAAAGCCCCAACGGCGCAAACCGTCAGGGCTTCGATGTTTGGAGGCGCGAGCCGGAGTCGAACCGGCCTACACGGCTTTGCAGGCCGCTGCATAACCGCTTTGCTATCGCGCCGTAAGCGGGTCATCCGATCGTTGCCGCGGCATGCCGCGCAGCGATTCGTCGATTTTCTCGATTGGCGCCGGCACTGGCCGCCAAACAAAAAGGGAAGCCAAGCTTCCCCTATACCTGGAGCGGGAGACGAGTCTCGAACTCGCGACCTCAACCTTGGCAAGGTTGCGCTCTACCAACTGAGCTACTCCCGCTTCGAACTTGCGTTCACCAACCTGCTCGCACAACGCTCATCGCCATACACCACCGCGAGATCGTCATGCCAAAAAACCTGGAGCGGGAAACGAGTCTCGAACTCGCGACCTCAACCTTGGCAAGGTTGCGCTCTACCAACTGAGCTATTCCCGCATCGGCTCGACAGCGCCGACATAAACAAGCGCGCCGAAGAAACGAGATTATGTATAAGCCACTGAATCGTGTCAATACCTTCGTTGAGGCCCCGTTTCGTCCAGGCGGCTGAGGACCGTCTCGACCGCGCGCATCAGCGACTTAGAATCAGAATCGCGTCTCACGCGAAGCGCGCAAGAACGAATCGAGCAGCGGCGTGCAGTCGAGCAATTCAGGGCCGCCCGCGCGATGGAACTCGGGATGCCACTGCACGCCCATGACAAACGGAGCACGCCGGTACCGGACGGCTTCGATGAGCCCGTCCTCCGACGACACGGCCTCCACGTTCAGATCGCGTCCGAGTGTCTTGACGGCTTGATGGTGGATCGAGTTCACGAGCGCCTCGTGACGCCCCGGAAACATGTTCACCAGCGTCGAGCCCTGCGGAAAGCGCACGGCATGCCGATGTTGGTCGTAGCGCTCGTTGACATGAACGCCGGCCGTCGGCACTTCGGTCGCAATATCCTGATAGAGCGTGCCGCCGAACGCGACGTTGATCAATTGGCACCCGCGGCAGATCCCGAGCACCGGCTTGCCCGATTCGATGAACTCATAGAGCAGCTCGAGCTCGTACATGTCGCGCACACGATCGCCGGGCCACTCGGCGCTAGCCTCCGTTCCAGCGTACGTTTGCGGCGAAACGTCGGCGCCGCCTTGCAGCAGCAAGCCGTCGAGATGCTTCGCATAATCGCGCAAGCGGATATTGCTCGGATGGAGCATCCCCTGATGGCCGACCGTCGGAATCATGAACACCATCACGTCGCGCGACATCACCCAGTGCGCAACCGATTCCTCGAGATACTGCAGCGTTTTGCCGCGCAGCCCCACGGCCCCTGGCTCGGGGTGAAAGATCCGCGCGGAAACGCCGATGCGCAGCGTGCGCTGCGTGATTCGCTGTCCCGCACGATCGAACAGGCGCCGCGCCCGCGCCACCATCGTGCGGCCGAACACGCTCCACGGCGAATCGCTTTGCTTCAAATAGGCGGGCTTCTCGGGCGGGGGAACCGCGCCCGGCGGCGGCGGGCGCGGTGTGTCGAAATCGGGTTGCGAGCCGAAGCCAGGAGGCGGTGCGCCGCGCGCGGCGGCGGCCTCCCGTTCCTGCTGCAGTTGCAGTTCGGCGCTCTGCTCCGCAGCCGCTTCTTGTTCTGCCGTCTCGCGCGCCGCCGTCACGCGTGCCTCCGCCGCTTCGGCAGCGTGCGATGGCGGGCTCGATGCGGGCTCCACCGCCGATGCGCTCTCGAGCGTATCGCTCGACGCACGCTCGGCCGCTTCGGCGGTCGCGGAATCCGCCGGCGAAGAGCCGCGCATCGCCCCAGCGGCGACGGAATCCGCGCCCGCGCCGACGGGAGGGTCGCTCGCGACCGTATCGGTCGATGCACGGACGGTGTGCCTCGATGAAGACGGCGAAGGCGGCGACGCCGACGAAGCCTGAGCCGCGGCACCGGCGTCAGCACCCGCAGGCGGCAAGGCCGGGCCAGGACGCGCGGAAGACTGCGAAGTGTCGGGGGAGTTGCTGGAAGAAGAGGAAGTGTCCGGGCTGGGACGCGGGGCGTTCGGTGGCGTGTTTTCGCTCATGACGATGGGCAGGCGCGCGTCGCACGCAATTGGCGATCTAAGAACCCCTATTATCCGCCACCGCACAAAGCCCCCGCAATGCGGAGCGGAAAGGCTGACCAGATTTCGAGGCGGGTATCGCGGCGCGCCCTTCGCCACGATCGGCCCCATACGGGCTCGACTGCTCGCAGCTACAATGCGGGCAGCCTGGCTGGCAAAAACGGTGCCGATCGGGCCCGCGAAAGACGAACGTCCGCAGGCCGACTAACGGCAGTAAAAAGCGCGCCGATGCGCATTCTTCGGCCAAATACTGAACGAACGACGATACCCATGACCTCCCATTTCGCCCCCTTTCCGCCGCTCGCGCGCCTCGCGGCCGATCTGGTCTCGGGTGCGACGACGAGCCGCGCCCTCGTCGAAACCGCGCTCGAACGTATCGCCGATCCGGCGGGCCAAGGCTCGACCGTCTTCCTGCAAGTCGATGCCGCCGCCGCCCGCGCCGCGGCCGATGCGCACGATCGGCTGCGCGCGGCGGGCACCGTTCTGTCCCCGCTCGCCGGCATTCCCGTGTCGGTCAAGGACCTCTTCGATATAGCCGGTCAAGTGACCCGCGCCGGCTCCCGCGCGCTGGCCGGCGCGCCGCCGGCCAGCGCCGATGCGCCCGTCGTGGCGCGGTTGCGGCGCGCGGGCGCGGTCATCGTCGGAAGAACCAACATGACGGAGTTTGCTTTCTCCGGGCTCGGGCTCAACCCGCATTACGGCACCCCGCTTTCCCCGTACGGTCGCGGCACCGCCGGGGACGCCCCCTCTCGGGGGCTCACTGAGACAGTGGACGTTCCCTCGGGGGACGAGCGGATCGCGGGCGGATCCTCGTCCGGCGCCGCGGCCTCGGTTGCCGACGGAATGGCGGCCGTGGCGCTCGCGACCGATACGGGCGGCTCCATCCGGATTCCCGCGGCGTTCACGGGCCTGACAGGCTTCAAGCCGACCGCGAGCCGCATTCCTCGAGAAGGCGCCGTGCCGCTCTCGAAGACGCTCGATTCGTTCGGACCGATCGGCGTTTCGGCCGCCTGTTGCGCGCTCGTCGACAGGATCCTCGCCGGCCTCGAGCCGCGCGTACCGGCCGCGCGCCAGATCGAAGGTTTGCGCCTCGGCGTGCTGACGCATTATGTGACGGACGACGTCGAGGCGCCCGTCGCCTCCGCGCTCGATGCGGCGCTCAAGCATCTCGAAGCGGCCGGCGCGATCCTGTCCGACGTGCGCTTCGCCCCGCTCGAGCGGCTACCCGGCGCCGGCCGCTATGCCCTCTCCGCGATCGAGGCCTGTGCCTGGCATCGCCCGCTGATTGCCGCTCACCGCGATGAATACGATCCCCGCGTGCTGTCGCGAATCCTGAAAGCCGAGACGGCGAGCGCGAGCGACTACATCGACCTGCTCGCGGAACGCGCGGAACTCATCGAGGCAGCGCATGAAACGCTGTGGCAACATTTCGATGCGATCGTAGCGCCGACTGTGCCGATCGTGCCCCCGCGCCTTGCCGATTGCGATCGCAGCGACAGCGAGTACGCCCGCATCAACGCGCTCGTGCTGCGCAATCCGAGCGTGTTCAACATGCTCGACGCCTGCGCGATCTCGCTGCCCTGCCATCCGCGCGGTGACGCCCCCGTCGGGCTGATGCTGGCCGGCGCGCCGCACGGCGACGAGGCACTGTTCGGCGTTGCCCTCGCCGTCGAACGCGTCTTGGCGTCGATCCGATAGTTCCGTAGCCCCGCCGCTTCGAATAAACGTCGAACGCTCGAGCGAACTCGGCACGGACGCGGTAGGCTGCAGGTTTTTTGCCAATGACCTGACGAAACGGAAACGGCCTCGCCCGTCTACGCATCGTCGAAAAAGGAGCTTTCGCTTCATGAACGATTTGCTTTCGCAACGCCGCGAGCGCCGCCTGCTCGTCCTGCTGGGCATCGTCTGCCTGGGCCTCGTCGGCGGCGCGCTGTACCTGCAGTACGCAAAAGGTGAGGACCCTTGCCCACTTTGCATCATCCAGCGCTATTTCTTCATTTTCGTTGCCATCTTTGCGTTCGCCGGCGCAGCATTCGACGGCTGGCGCGGCATCGCCTTCTTCGAGACGCTGATCGCCATCATCGCCGCGGCCGGCATCGGCACGGCCGCCCGCCATCTCTACATCCAGCTTCATCCCGGCTTCAGTTGCGGATTCGATGCACTGCAGCCCGTCGTCGACGGCCTGCCGCCCGCGCATTGGCTCCCGAGCGTCTTCAAGGTCGCCGGCCTTTGCGAAACCGTCTACCCGCCGATTTTCGGGATCCTGCTGCCCGGCTGGGCGCTCATTGCTTTCGGCCTGACCTTCGTGCCCGTTGTCGCAAGCCTCTGGGGCCGGCGCGCGCGCCGTCGACGGTTGAAAGCGATCTGACCTGATTTCGCTGAGATTTCGCCGGATATGACCTCCGCGCTTCGAGCGCGGCCTTTTCTGGCATGGCCTGTTGCTCGGGTTCGGCCTATGCGGCTGCTCGCAACTTCCTCGCGCGGGGCGTCGTACTTATCGGTGAGCTGATAGCCCGCATCAGCGTCGGGCGATCCGCTCGGCAATTTGCAGTGCTATCTTCTTCACGGATGGCGATCCACGTGCGCGAAACCGGTCCTAGGCCGGCGCGAAGCGTAACGCGCGCCTGATCCATATCACCAAGGATTCGGCCATGACGACGCATCCCATCCGTTTTTATTACCGCGGAGCCATCCGCGAAGTGCACGGCGTCCCGCCCACCCAGACCGTGCTTCAACACCTGCGTGAAAACGTGCGCTGCACCGGCACGAAGGAAGGCTGTGCCGAGGGCGATTGCGGTGCCTGCACGGTCGTGACCGGAGAGCTCGACTCGCATGGCGAGCTCGTGTTGAAAGCCGTCAACGCATGCATTCAATTCCTGCCCACGCTCGATGGCCGCGCGCTCTTCACGGTCGAGGATCTGCGGGGCCCAGAGGGTTCGCTGCATCCCGTGCAACGCGCGCTCGTCGACTGCCATGGGTCGCAATGCGGTTTTTGCACGCCGGGATTCACGATGTCGATGTGGGCGCTCTACGAGAATCATCCGCGCGCGGCCGGATTGCCGACGCGCGAAGAAATTGCGACGGCGCTATCGGGCAATCTCTGCCGCTGCACGGGCTACCGGCCGATCGTCGATGCCGCGCAAGCGATGTTCGACGAGGAGCGCTACCCTCGCCCGACGCTCGATCGTCACGCGGTCGCCGACGCGTTGCGCAAGATTCGCCGCGCCGATACGTTCGAGTACGCGGGCCCCGACGTGCGCGGCGCTGAGTTCGGCCACCCGGTGTTTCGGGCACCGGTGTCGCTCGACGGCTTCGCCCGGTTGCGCGCCGAGCACCCGCACGCACGCGTGCTCGCGGGCAGCACGGACGTCGGCCTTTGGGTGACGAAGCAGATGCGTGAACTGGGCGACGTGCTTTACATCGGCAATGTGGCCGAACTGAAAACCATCGAGCGCGACGCCACGACGCTGACCATCGGCGCCGCCGCGACGCTCGAAGACGCCTACGCCGAACTCGTCGGCGATTACCCGGAGCTCGCCGAGCTCGCGAAGCGCTTCGCGTCGCTGCCGATCCGAAATGCGGGCACGCTCGGCGGCAACATCGCGAACGGCTCGCCGATCGGCGATTCGATGCCGGCATTGATCGCGCTCGGCGCCGAGGTCGTCTTGCGCCGCGGCGACGCAACGCGCACGCTGCCGCTCGAAGCGTTCTATCTGGGCTATCAGAAAACAGCGCTGGAGCCGGGCGAATTCGTCGCGGCGCTGCGCGTGCCGCGCCCGGGACCACGCTTGCGCTTTCGCACCTACAAAGTCTCCAAGCGCTACGATCAGGACATCTCGGCCGTTTGCGGCGCGTTCGCGCTCGAGATCGAAGACGGCTCGATCGTCTCGGCGCGCGTCGCCTTCGGCGGCATGGCAGCGACGCCCCAACGCGCGAGCCGCGCCGAAACCGCGCTCGCGGGCGCTCAGTGGGACGCTGAATGCGCCCATCGCGCAATGGAGGCGCTCGCCAGCGATTACGTGCCGCTCACCGACATGCGTGCGTCGAGCGGTTATCGGACGAAGGTCGCGCGCAATCTGCTGTGGCGCTTTTACCTTGAAACGCGCGAAGCATCGCCGCTCGCGCTCGCGCAAGTCGACGCATTCGCTTTCGGCGGGGACGAGGCCGATCTTGCGGAGCAGGCTGCCGGGAGGGACTTGCAATGACTGCGCGAATCCATGCATCGACAAGCAGCGCTGGCGCGCGCGCCAGCGCTGCAACGCACGCGGACGTCGCGATCGGCGTGCCGCTGCCGCACGAATCGGCCGAGTTGCACGTGAGCGGCGAAGCCGCCTACACCGACGATCTGCCCGAACTCGCCGGCACGCTTCATGTCGCGCTCGGCCTCTCGAGGTATGCGCACGCGCGCATCGCATCGCTCGACCTTTCGGCAGTCCGAGCCGCGCCCGGTGTGGTCGAAGTATTGACGGCGGCCGACATACCCGGCGAGAACAACTGCGGCCCGGTCTTGCACGACGATCCGATCCTCGCCGAGGACACGGTCTTCTACCTCGGCCAGCCGGTCTTCGCGGTGATCGCGACGAGCCGCGAGCTCGCTCGCCGCGCGGCCGCGCTTGCGAAAAGCGACGACGTCGTGCGCTACGAGCCGCTCGAAGCCGTACTGACGGTCGCCGCCGCACGCGAGCGTAGGCAGTACGTGCTGCCGCCGCTTCATCTGACGCGCGGCGAGCCGGCCGCGAAGATCGCAGCCGCGGCCCATCGCCTGCAAGGTGAGTTCGAGGTGGGCGGACAAGAGCAGTTCTATCTCGAAGGGCAGATCGCCTATGCGATCCCGAAGGAAAACGCCGGCATGCTCGTCTACAGCTCGACTCAGCATCCGAGCGAAATGCAGCAGGTCGTCGCGCATATGCTCGGCCGGCCCGCGCATAACGTCGTTTGCGAATGCCGACGCATGGGCGGCGGCTTCGGCGGCAAGGAATCGCAATCGGCGGTATTCGCCTGCATCGCGGCGCTCGCCGCCGATCGGCTCAGGCGCCCGGTCAAGCTGCGCCCCGATCGCGACGACGATTTCATGATCACCGGCAAGCGCCATGACGCGGTCTACCGCTATGAAGTCGGCTTCGACGACGACGGACGCATTCTCGGCACGCGTGTCGAAATCGCCTTGCGCGCGGGCTACTCGGCCGACTTGTCGGGCGCCGTCGCCACGCGCGCGGTCTGTCATTTCGATAACGCCTACTACCTCGCCGACGTCGACATCGTCGCGCTTTGCTGCAAGACGAACACGCAGTCGAATACGGCGTTTCGCGGCTTTGGCGGACCGCAGGGCGCGCTCGTCATGGAAGTCATGCTCGATGCTGTCGCGCGCGAACTCGGCCGCGATCCGCTCGACGTGAGAATGGCGAACTACTACGGTATCGGCGAGCGCGACCTGACGCCGTATGGTCAGCGCGTGGGGGACAACGTGCTCGCCCCGCTCACCGCTCAACTGCTCGAGTCGAGCGACTATCGCCAGCGACGCGCCGCGCTTGGCGAGTTCAATCGACGAAGCCCTGTGCTCAAGCGCGGAATCGCGATGACGCCGGTCAAGTTCGGTATTTCGTTTAACGTGCCATTCCTCAATCAGGCCGGCGCGCTCGTGCACGTTTATCGCGACGGCTCCGTGCTCGTCAATCACGGCGGAACGGAAATGGGTCAGGGCGTCAATACGAAAGTCGCGCAGGTCGTCGCCGGCGAGCTCGGGCTGCCACTGACTCAGGTGCGCGTGAGCGCGACCGACACGTCGAAGGTTGCCAATACCTCGGCGACGGCCGCCTCGACCGGAAGTGACCTCAACGGCAAGGCGGCCGAGGCCGCCGCTCGCACAATACGCGAGCGGCTCGCCGAGCTGGCCGCGAAAATCCTCGGCGGCGATCCCGCCGAGGTGCGCTTCGAAAACGCCACGGTCGAGGCAGGCGGGGCGTCGATGCCGTTCGCGCAACTCGTCAACGAAGCCTATCTCTCTCGCGTGCAGCTCTGGTCCGACGGCTTCTACGCAACGCCGAAAGTGCATTGGGATTCGAAGACGCTGACGGGTCACCCGTTTTACTATTTTGCCTATGGCGCCGCCGTCTCCGAGGTCGTCGTCGATACGCTGACGGGCGAATGGAAGCTCTTGCGCGCCGACTTGCTGCACGACGTCGGCCGTTCGATCAATCCGGCCATCGATATCGGCCAGATCGAAGGCGGCTTCGTTCAAGGCATGGGATGGCTCACGACCGAAGAGCTCTGGTGGAATCATGAGGGTCGCCTCATGACGCATGCGCCGTCGACCTACAAGATTCCTGCCGTGAGCGACGTGCCCGCCGATTTTCACACGGCGCTCTATCGCAACGAAAACGCCGAGCCGACCGTGTTCCGCTCGAAGGCTGTCGGCGAGCCGCCGCTGCTGCTCGCATTCTCGGTCTTCCTCGCGCTCCGCGATGCCGTGTCCGCCTGCGTGCCGGATGCGCAGGCCGCGCCGCTACTCAGGGCGCCCGCGACGCCCGAAGCGATTCTCGATGCCATCGCTGCCCTGGAAGCATCGCGAGCCGGTGACGCAGTGACCGCAAACGGCACAGCGACGACGGCCACTGCCGATTCCTCCAACGATGCAAGCGAAGCCGTGCCGGGCGATGTGCTCGGCGCCGACTGACGAGAGATCAGGATCCAGATGCATACGTGGCTCACCGATTTGCAGCATCTGCTCGCGCACGGCGACGCCGCCGTGCTCGTGACCGTGGCGCGCATCGAAGGCTCGGCGCCGCGCGAAGCAGGCGCAAAGATGATCGTCACGCGCGACGCCGCACGGCACACCATCGGCGGCGGACATCTCGAATGGCGCGCCATCGAGATCGCGCGCGAGGTGCTGCGCGACGGCATGCGCGTACCGCATCTGCGCCGGCTAGAGCGATTCGCGCTGGGGCCGAGTCTCGGACAGTGCTGCGGGGGTGCCGTCGTGCTCGCATTCGAGCGCCTCGATGTCGGCGATCTCGGATGGGTGGCGACATTGGCGAAACGGCTGCAAGCGGGCGCAAGCTGCGTGCGCACCGTGTCGTTCGGCCCCCCGCTCGACGGCGTGCAGCTTTCAGACCCCGAGCCGGGCACGGTGACGCCCGATTGCCTGCTCTGGGACGGCGCCGGTTTCGACGAAGGCAACGCGCTGCTGACCGAAACGATCGTGCCGCGCGAATTTCCCGTCGTCGTTTTCGGGGCCGGCCATGTCGGCGCGGCGCTCGTGCGCGTGCTCGCGACGTTGCCCTGCCGCGTGCGCTGGGTCGACGAGCGTGATGCGCAGTTCGGGCAGCATGTGCGGCCGAACGAGTTTGCCAACGTGACGATCGACGCGAACGATGCGCCCGACGAAGCCGTCGACGACGCGGAACCCGGCACCTACTTCGTCGTCATGACGCATAACCACGCGCGCGACCTTGCGCTCGCGGAACGCATCCTGCGGCGCGGCGACTTCGCGTTCTTCGGCATGATCGGCTCGCGCACGAAGCGCCGCAAATTCGAGCACCGGCTCGCGGCCGTCGGCATCGATCCCGCGATCGTCGCTAGAATGCACTGCCCGATCGGCATCGAAGGCATCGCCGACAAATCGCCCGAAATCATCGCGATCGCCGTGGCCGCGCAATTGCTGCAAGCGGTCGAGGCGGTACGCGGGAAACGCGGCGGCGCCGAGACATCGTCCGCATCGCACGCTACTCATCGACCCACGATCGACCATGACACCGACATTCGCTAAAAAAATCGCCGGCGCGCCGAAGGCCGAACTGCACATCCATATCGAGGGCTCGCTCGAGCCTGAGCTCATTTTCAAGCTCGCGAAACGCAACGGGGTAAAGCTCGCCTATGACTCGATCGAAGCGCTTCGCGCCGCCTATGCCTTCACCGATCTGCAATCGTTCCTCGACATCTACTACGCCGGTGCGACCGTCTTGCTGACCGAAGAGGACTTCTACGAGATGACGGCGGCCTATGTCGAGCGCGCGCTGGCCGATCACGTCGTGCACGCCGAGATCTTCTTCGATCCCCAAACCCATACCGAGCGCGGCGTCTCGATCGCCACCGCGGTGGCCGGCATCGAACGTGCGCTGGCCGTTGCGGAGCGGCGCGGACTCACGAGCCGCCTCATTCTTTGCTTTCTGCGGCATCTCTCGGAAGAGGATGCACTGACTACGTTCGAAGCCGCGCTACCCGTCTTCGACGAGTACGCGCACCGGCTCGTCGGCGTCGGCCTCGACTCGTCGGAGCGCGGCCATCCGCCCTCAAAGTTCGAGCGTGTGTTCGCGAAGGCCCGCGCACGGGGACTGAAGACTGTCGCCCATGCAGGCGAGGAAGGTCCGCCGTCCTATGTCTACGAGGCACTCGATTTGCTCGAGGTCGATCGCATCGATCACGGCGTGCGCAGCATCGAGGACCCGGCGCTCGTCGCACGGCTTGCCGAGACACGCGTTCCATTGACCGTCTGCCCACTGTCGAACCTGAAGCTGCGAGTCTTCGACGACATGAAGCAGCACACGTTGAAGACATTGCTCTCGCACGGCGTGGCCGTGACGATCAATTCGGATGATCCGGCTTACTTCGGCGGTTATGTTAACGCGAACTACTTGAGCGCTGCCGAAGCGCTCGACCTGACCGATGCCGAAGTCCATACGATTCTGCGCAATGGCTTCGAAGCATCGTTTGTCCCCGCCGACGAGCGCGCCGCATCGATCGCGAAGCTGGACGAGTACTGGCGCCGATGACGTAAGCCGCCGCCGCACTCCGGTGCATGTCGACGCTGCCTGCGGCTACGAGCGCGCCGCGCAGCATGCTATCGACAGGCGAGCAGCGCGGCATCGCGGTATGAGAAGAGATACGAAATCATGAGTGACAAAGGCAACCGCATCACGCAACGCATCGCCTATCGTGCAAAGCTCCTTTCGTTCAGGGGCGATCCCGCGCACGCGGACGACGCAGTCGACTTCGAGGACGATGGTCTGCTCATCGTCGAGGATGGGCGCGTGGTGGCGCGCGGTGCCTATGGCTCGCTTGCGGCGCAATTGACGCCGGCAACGGAAGTTCGCGACTTGCGCGGCAAGATGATCGTACCGGGCTTCATCGATACCCATCTGCACTACCCGCAGACGGACATGATCGCCTCGCCGGCGCCTGGGCTCTTGCCATGGCTCGAAAGCTACACGTTCCCGACCGAGCGCCGCTTTGCCGAGCTCGCCCATGCGGAGGAGACGGCGAACTTCTTCCTCGATCAATTGCTCTCGTGCGGGACGACGACGGCGCTCGTCTACTGCACGGTACACAAGCAATCGGCGGACGCGCTTTTTGCGGCAAGCGAAGCACGAAATCTGCGCATGATCGCGGGGAAGGTGCTGATGGACCGCAATTGTCCCGACTACCTCCGCGATACGGCGCAATCGGGCTACGACGATAGCGCTGAACTCATCGCGCGCTGGCATGGCCGCGGACGGCAACTCTACGCGCTCACGCCGCGCTTCGCGCCGACTTCGACGCCGGAGCAGCTGGAAGCGTGCGGCGCGCTCGCACGCGAGCACGCCGACGTGTTCATTCAGACGCATGTCGCGGAAAACGTCGACGAAGTGAAGTGGGTCGCCGAGCTCTTCCCCGGACACCGCAGCTACCTCGACGTCTACGATCGCCGCGGATTGCTGCGCCGTCGTGCCATTTACGGGCACTGCATTCACTTCGACGAGAACGATCGCCTACGAATGGCCGAAGCAGGCGCCGTCGCCTCGCACTGCCCTACGTCGAACCTTTTTCTTGGCAGCGGCCTCTTCGATATGGCGAAGGCCGACGCCAGCAGCATGCCGGTCGCGCTCGGCACCGACGTCGGCGGCGGCACATCGTTTTCGATGCTGCAAACGATGAACGAAGCGCACAAGGTCGCCCGCATGACGGGCCATCATCTGACGGCCACGCGCATGTTCTGGCTCGCGACGGCGGGTGCCGCGCAAGCCCTCGATCTGGGCGCTACGATCGGCACGCTCGCACCGCGGACGGAAGCCGACTTCGTCGTGCTCGACCCCGAGGCGACGCCGCTCATGGCGCGCCGCACGGCGCGCGCGGAATCGCTCGAGGAATGGCTTTTTGCATTCGCGCTACTGGGCGACGATCGGGCGGTGTACGAGACCTACGCCGCCGGATCGTGCGTTCATCGGCGCGACGAAAATTCCGAGGGGCAATGAAGAATTTACGGCTAGTCGATTCAGGATTGCGGACACGCCGGCTTTTTTGAGCCAACTCGCCTGTCGCGAAAAGATCGGACTGTGCGAGAGCTCGCCCCTCATTGCGGCGGGGCGTTGCCCGGCGAGCCCGACGACGACGCGGAAGGCGGCGTGACGGCAACCTCGTTCGATGCGCCGCCGTGCTTGTCGACCGGAATGCGGATGGTGCGCACTACGCCGTTGCCGAGTGGGAAATCGGCGAGCGCGCTGCGCACGAGATACGGCATCGCGCGAACTAGCGAGGGCTCCTCGTCCGTATTACGCGCCGTCACGTTGTAGACCTCCTTGCCCGATGCCCGCTCCGTGATCCGTATGCCGAGCGTATGCGTATAGACGGGATACGACTGGCTGACATAGCCCGCCGGGAACGGGCCGAACGGCCCCCACGGATCGATCGGCCGCCAGAACGGCCCCGGCCAGGGGTTCGCATAGTAGACGGGCTGCGAAACCGTCACCGTATCGCCGTGACTCGAGTACTCGAGGGCGACGAGGTAATGCGCCTGCCCACTCGGCACCGGCTTGAACGAGTCAGTCGCGAGTTCGTTGGCCACAAGTTGCTCGTACGTCGCCTGTTCGATGCTGTTCTGCTGTTGCGGCGTGCGGCTGAACGCGTAAGTCCGCGTCGCATCGCTGCCGCTCCACTCAGAAAACGCCGTCACCTGTGTCGTCACGTACGTCGTGCAGCCCGAGAGCCACATTGCGCCTATCGCAAGCACTGGCATGACCGCGCGCCGCCATTGCTCCCACTTCGCCATCATCTTCTACCTCGCCTTATCTCAAATGCTCGCCGACTTCCCCCGAGAGGCCGGTGCGATGATACGCCAACGCGGCGAACGCGCCCGCGCCTTTGTACAATGGCTGGGATCCCTTCATCCAAGTATCGATCCGCCATGTCCGACACCGCCACTTCCACTGTGATTCGCCGGGCCGACTACACGCCGCCCGCCTTCCTGATCGATTCGGTCGCACTGGAGTTCGACCTCGTGCCCGAGCGTACGTTCGTCAAGAGCACGATGCGCGTGCGCCGCAACCCCGACGCGGCGCCTGCTGCGCGACTCGACCTGATGGGCGAAGCGCTCGAGCTGGTCTCGGTTGCGATCGACGGGGCCCCGCACCCGGCCCACCGCGCGCACGAGCATGGACTCACCGTGGACAATGTTCCCGACGCCTTCGAGCTCAGCATCGAAAGTGTCTGCAAGCCGGCCGAGAATACGACGCTCTCGGGCCTTTACGTATCGAGCGGCAACTTCTTTACGCAATGCGAGGCGGAAGGTTTCAGGCGCATTACCTACTTCCTCGATCGCCCCGACGTCATGTCGACCTATACGGTGACGATCAGGGCCGACAAGGCGGCTTACCCCGTGCTGCTGTCGAACGGCAACCTCGTCGAGGCGAGCGACCTGCCCGACGGCCGGCATGCCGCGAAATGGGACGATCCGTTCAAGAAGCCGAGCTATCTTTTCGCGCTCGTCGCCGGCAAGCTCGTCGCGCTCGAGGAGCGAATCCGCACGAGCTCGGGCAAGGAAAAGCTGCTGCAGGTCTGGGTCGAGCCGCACGATCTCGACAAGACGCGACACGCCATGGATTCGCTGATTGACGCCATCCACTGGGACGAGGAGCGCTTTGGCCTCGAGCTCGACCTCGACCGTTTCATGATCGTCGCGGTCAGCGATTTCAACATGGGCGCGATGGAAAACAAGGGCCTCAACATCTTCAACACGAAGTATGTGCTGGCCAATCCGGAGACCGCGACCGATACCGATTTCGCCAACATCGAGGCCGTGGTCGGCCACGAGTACTTCCACAACTGGACGGGCAACCGCGTCACTTGCCGAGACTGGTTCCAGTTGAGCCTGAAGGAAGGCCTGACGGTGTTTCGCGATCAGGAGTTCTCAGCCGACATGCAAGGCGGCGCGACCGACGGCGCCGCGCGAGCGGTGAAGCGCATCGAGGACGTGCGCGTGCTGCGGCAGATGCAATTCGCCGAGGATGCGGGCCCGATGGCGCATCCGGTGCGGCCGGAAAGCTACGTCGAAATCAACAACTTCTACACGATGACCGTCTATGAAAAAGGCGCGGAAGTCGTGCGGATGTATCAGACGCTGTTCGGCCGCGAGGGTTTTCGGCGCGGCATGGACCTCTACTTCAAGCGCCACGACGGGCAAGCGGTAACCTGTGACGATTTTCGCCACGCGCTGGCCGATGCAAATGGCCGCGACCTCACGCAGTTCGAGCGTTGGTACAGCCAGGCGGGCACGCCGCGCATTGCCGTGCGCACCGCCTATGACTCGGCCGCGCGCCGCTATGCGGTCACGCTCTCCCAACGCTACGGCGACGCCGCGCCAGCCGCGCGGGAAACGCAGAAAGGCCCGCTTCTGATTCCGTTCGCGATCGGCCTGATCGGCCGCGACGGTGCCGATCTGCCACTGCGCCTCGAGGGCGAGCCGGCGGCCGGCGGCACGACGCGCGTGCTCGAGTTGACCGAGGCAGAACAGACCTTCACGTTCGTCGACGTCGAGCAACCTCCGCTACCCTCGCTGCTGCGCAACTTCTCGGCGCCCGTCATCGTCGAATACGACTACACCAACGACGAACTCGCTTTTCTGCTCGCGAACGATAGCGATGCGTTCAACCGATGGGAAGCCGGCCAGCGCCTCGCGACGCGCGAACTGCTGGCGCTCGCCGAACGAGCCGCCGCCAATGAGCCGCTGTCGCTCGACGATTCGGTCGTCGCCGCGTTCGCCCGCGTGCTGACGGACGAATCGCTTTCCCCGGCATTCCGCGAGCTCGCACTCGTGCTTCCCTCCGAACCCTATCTGGCCGAACAGATGGCCGAAGCGGATCCGGCGGCCGTGCACATGGCGAGACAGTTCGTCCGCCAGCGCCTTGCCACCGCACTGCGCGAGGAATGGCTGGCCGTTTATGCGCGCCACGAAACACCGGGTCCCTTCGAGCCGACGCCGCAAGCGGCCGGACACCGGGGGTTGAAGAACCTCGCGCTCGCCTACCTCGCCGAGCTCGACGATCCTTCTGATGCGATTCGCCTGGCCGTCGCGCAATACGATTCAGCCAACAATATGACCGATCGTGCCGCGGCGCTTTCGGCGCTGCTCGCGGCGTCCGCTACGCGTTCGGCAGCGCAGGCGGACGGAGCGCTCGACGACTTCTATCGGCGCTTCGAGCGCGAACCGCTCGTCATCGACAAGTGGTTCGCGATGCAAGCCACGCAGCGCGGCAGCCAGGAGCGGCCGATCATCGATACGGTGCGCAGGTTGATGGGACATCCCGCCTTTACGTTGCGCAATCCGAACCGCGCGCGCTCGCTGATATTCAGCTTCTGCTCGGGCAACCCCGCGCAGTTCCATGCCGCGGACGGCTCCGGCTATGCGTTCTGGGCCGACCAGGTGATCGCGCTCGACGCATTGAACCCGCAAGTGGCCGCGCGCCTCGCGCGAGCGCTCGAGCTCTGGCGGCGCTATACGCCGGCGTTGCGCGAGCGTATGCGCGCAGCGCTCGAGCGCGTAGCGGCGCAAGCGTCTTCGCGTGATGTCCGCGAAATCGTCGAAAAGGCACTGGCGTAATGCAACCTGCCTGGACGACGTAACGGCCGCTAGCGCCGCCCACGCCCTCGAGCGTGGGCGACCGCGCAAAAACCCGCGGCCACGTCCGTCCCGGCGAGTAAAATTCCGGCATCTCACTTGGCTTTCCGGAGTCCGCAATGTCCTTGCAACGACGCACCACCCTCACGAAGTATCTGATTGAGCAGCAACGCGAGAACAACAATCTGCCCGCGGATCTGCGCCTTTTGATCGAAGTTGTCGCGCGTGCGTGCAAGCTGATCAGCTACCACGTCAGCAAAGGCGCGCTGGGCGAAGCGCTCGGCACCGCGGGCACGGAGAACGTCCAAGGCGAAGTGCAGAAAAAGCTCGATGTCCTGTCGAACGAGATCCTGCTCGATGCAAACGAATGGGGCGGCAACCTCGCTGCGATGGCCTCGGAGGAAATGGAAACGCTGTTTCCGATTCCTTCCAAATACCCGCGCGGCGAATACCTGCTCGTCTTCGACCCGCTCGACGGCTCGTCGAACATCGATGTCAACGTCTCGATCGGCACGATCTTCTCGGTTTTGCGTTGTCCGAACGGCTCAGAAGCAACGGAGGATTCGTTCTTGCAGCCCGGCACGCGTCAGGTGGCGGCCGGCTACGCCGTCTACGGGCCGCAAACCGTTCTCGTGCTGACCACGGGCAACGGTGTGAATGGCTTCACGCTCGATCGCGAACTCGGCTCATGGGTGCTGACGCATCCCAACATGCGCATCCCTGAAGACACGCGCGAGTATGCGATCAACGCATCTAACGCCAGGCACTGGTATCCGCCCGTGCAGCAATACGTGAACGAACTCATGGCCGGCAAGACGGGGCCGCGGCAAGCGGACTTCAACATGCGTTGGGTTGCGTCGATGGTGGCGGACGTTCATCGTATTCTGAGCCGCGGCGGCATCTTCATGTATCCGGCCGATCGGCGCACGCCTGACAAACCGGGCAAGCTGCGGCTGATGTACGAAGCGAACCCGATGTCGTTCATCGTCGAGCAGGCAGGCGGCGCGGCAACGAACGGCAGGCAACGGATTCTCGAAATCGAGCCGAAGAGCCTCCACGAGCGCGTGGCGGTCTTCCTTGGCTCGAAGAACGAAGTGGAACGCGTGACCCGGTATCACGAGGAAGGAACGACGGCCGCCGGACGAAGCGCATAAAAAATTGACGCAGGGGCTTGCAACGAACGCAGACCTGTCTCTATAATCTCGGTTCTCCGGTTGCCGGAATAGCTCAGACGGTAGAGCAGCGCATTCGTAATGCGAAGGTCGGGGGTTCGATTCCTCTTTCCGGCACCAACAGAATCATGCAAAAGGCCCAATCTTCGGATTGGGCCTTTTGCTTTCAGCTGCGATCGACACTGCTCGCATGAAGCAACGGTGGGCGAATAGGAGCAATGAAAACGGCCGCATATCCCTATGCGGCCGTTTTCATTTGTCAACGTGCCTCAAATGTCGAAGAACACAGTCTCCCGTCCGCCGTTGGGCGTGTCTTGCAGCCGGATATCGAACGTGTAGACCGTTCTTCCGTCGCGCTCGCTACGCTCGGCGATCAACGTTTTGCGCCGAACTTCCCATTCGATGCCCGTCAGTACCGGGTCGCGCTGATTGGCCTCCGCTTCGTCGCTGAAGTAAAGGCGCGTGTGCAATCCGATGTTGATCCCGCGCGCGAACAGCACCATGCAAATGTGCGGCGCCTGCGTCATGCCGTTGCGACCTGCCACCTGCCCGGGCTTGATCGTCTCGAACCGATAGAGGCCTGTCTCGAAATCCGCACCGGTGCGCCCCCATCCGCGAAACGACGGATCGAGCTGTTTCGCCTGCCGGTCCGCCGGATGCGCGTATTTGCCGTCGGCATTGGCTTGCCAAACTTCGACGAGCACATCGCGCACGAGCGAGCCGGAACCGTCGTAGACGTGCCCTTGGATGTCGATGCGCTCGCCGCGTGTCTCGTCCGCCACGAGCACATTCCCGAAATTGTTCTCGAAGATATCGAAGCCCGCCTGCTTCGGCGCAAGGCCGATATGGACATAAGGGCCTCCCGTTTGCGATGCCGTCTCGTCGAAATGGACGAGGCCCGACGACGCCGGCGACGGATGCGACGAAAAGAAGAACGGTTTGGAGGACATCACTTGGCTCCCTGAATCTGAATCGCCTGCTCGAAATGCGTGGCACGCCGCCCGCGCAACGTGATGTCGAAGCGATAACAGCGGCTGTCGAGCGGAATGTGATTGGCCGTATCGAGCAGCGCAATGAGCCCGCGAATCTGCTCTTCGCCCGGGACAGTCTTCAAGATCGGGCATTGAGCGATGAGCGGATCTCCCTCGAAGTACATTTGCGTGATGAGCCGTTGCGCCCAGCCGTCGCCGCTCAGCGAGTAATGGATATGCGACGGCCGCCAATCGTTGATACGGTTGCGCCACGGGTAGGGGCCGGGCTTGATCGTCCGGTAGAAGTAGTACCCGTTCTCGTCGGTCAGCATGCGCCCGCATCCGCCGAAGTTCGGATCGATCGGCGCGATGTATTTGTCGTTCTTGTGACGGTATCGGCCGCCCGCGTTGGCCTGCCATACCTCGACGAGCGCGTTGCGCACGGGACGCCCGAACTCGTCTCGAACATAGCCGTGCACGACGATGCGCTCGCCGATCGGCAGTCCGTCTTTCGCGAAATTCATGATGAGGTCGTTGTCGAGCGGGCCCAATTCATCCGGCGAAAAAACAGGCGCTGTCGTTTCGGACAACGTAGCCAGCGTCGAAATCAGCGCATTGCGCGGCGAGCGCAGTACGCTCGTCTTGTAGCCGGCCGTGTAAGCGGGCGGGTGAAGCGTCGTCTCGCGCTGCGCGAATTCGCCGTACGCCGCGCCCTCCCCGGCTGCCGAGATATGCATCGTTCGTCTCCTCTAAACGGATGGCCGCGGCCAAACGGCGCCACGGCGAGCCCTCAATGTAAGGTGAATAAAGCTTTAGGTAAATTGACATGTTCTGCCACTTTCCATAACCTCAGGTGATGGAAAACCGAATCCGCTTTCGCCATATCACTTGCTTTCTCGCCATCGCGCAGGAACACAGCCTCGGCCGCGCAGCCGAGCGGCTTCACCTCAGCCAGCCGGCAGTCTCCAAAACGCTTTCCGAGCTCGAAGCCCTGGCGGGCGCGCAGTTAGTCGAGCGCGGCCGTCACGGCGCTCGGCTCACGCAGGCAGGCGAGCATTTTCTCCGCTATGCGGCGGATGTCGGGCGCGCGCTCGATTCGGCCGGCGCCGCGCTCGCCGGCGCAGTTGAGCCATCGGCCGCGATCCTCGACATCGGCGCATTGCCCACTGTCGCAAGCGGTTTGCTGCCCGATGCGTTGACACGCTTGCGCGAAGTGCGGCCGCATGCCGGCATACGCCTGCGCACGGCGACGAACGCGGTCCTGCTCGCGGCGCTCAAGGCGGGTGAACTCGATTTCGTCGTCGGCCGCATGGCCGAGCCCTCCGCCATGCAAGGTCTTTCTTTCGAACTACTGTATGGCGAGCGGCTCATCATGGCCGTTCGCCCTCGCCATCCGCTGCTGGGCAAAGCCGGCATTTCCCTGGCGGCCGTGCTCGCCTATCCGCTCGTCGTCGCTCCGGCCGGCACGGTGCCGCGGCTGCATACGGACGCGTGGCTCGATGCCCATGCGCTGCGTGTGCCGCCGAGCTCGATGGAAACCCTATCGGTTTCCGTGGCCCGACTCTTCGTGCGGCGTTCCAATGCGGTCTGGATCACGCCGCAAGGAGCCGCGCGCGACGATTTCGACGACGGCCTGCTGGCCCGTCTCGACCTGCCTACGGCCAGCGCGGAGGAACCCGTCGGGATCCTGCGCCGCAGCGCGGGCGCCCCGAGCGAATTGGCGCAACTGCTGCTCGATCTGCTGAGGGACTGCGCGCGCGATGCGCGGCCCGAACGTCAGTCCGGCCGCAAACGAGCAACCCGCGCTTCTTGACCGGCGAGGGAAGCCGGACATACCATCGGCCGTGTTTGTTCGTTATGCGACGTATTGTTCGGTTATCGAACAGGCAATAGCTCACATCACGCGAGTCATCGAGGACCGCCCGCTATGGTTCAAAACTTCGAAGGACGACTAACCGATCGGCTGACCTCCACCGACGCGATGATCGCCGTTTTCTCGCCAAGTGCGACGGTGCAGCGCATGCTCGACATCGAAGCCGCGCTCGCGCGTGCCCTGGCTGCGTGCGGCGTCATCCCGGCCACCGCTGTCGATTCGATCGAGGCGGCTTGTCACGCGGATCGGATCGACGCCGACGCGCTGACCGAGGCCGCTGCTCGAGCCGGCAACCTGGCGATTCCGCTCGTCAAGCAGCTGACGGCGCTCGTCGCATCGAGCTCGCCGGAAGCCGCGAAGTATGTCCACTGGGGTGCAACGAGCCAGGACATCATCGATACGGGGATGATCCTGCAGTTGCGAGACGCGCTTGCGGCCATCGAGGCCCAGCTCGGTACGCTGTCGGCGGCGCTCGCGCGGCAGGCCGAGCGCCATCGTTCGACGCCGATGGTCGGACGAACCTGGCTGCAGCAGGCATTGCCGATCACGCTAGGCTTGAAATTCGCCCAATCGCTCGACGCGATCGAGCGCCACCGCACGCGGCTCGCGCAACTGCGCGCGCGGGCGCTGGTCGTCCAGTTCGGCGGCGCCGCCGGCACGCTCGCAAGCCTCGGCGAGCGCGCCGACGCGGTCGCGCAGGCTCTCGCGCGTGACCTTCAATTGCCGTTGCCCGCCATCCCCTGGCATACGCATCGCGATCGCATCGCCGAAATCGCGACCGTGCTCGGGCTCGTCACCGGCACGCTCGGCAAGATCGCGCGCGATGTTTCGCTGCAGATGCAAACGGAAATAGGCGAAGTCGCCGAGCCGTCCGGGGCCGGCAAGGGCGGCTCGTCGACGATGCCGCACAAGCGCAACCCGGTCGGTTGCGCTGCCGTGTTGAGCGCGGCTGCGCGTACCCCCGGCCTCGTCGCCACGATGCTCGCGGGCATGGTCCAGGAGCACGAGCGCGCGCTCGGCGGATGGCAGGCCGAATGGGAGACGCTGCCCGATATCGTCCGACTCTGCGCCGGCGCCGTGGCGCAGGCGACCGAGATCGTCGACGGTCTAGAGATCGACACCGGACGCCTTGCCACCAACCTCGACGCGACTCGCGGCCTCATCCTGGCGGAAGCGATCATGCTTGCGCTCGGGGAAACGATGGGCCGCCTCGAAGCGCACCATCTCGTCGAACACGCCTCGAAAGAGGCAGTGGCGAGCGGACGAAGTTTGCGTGAAGTGCTGGCGACGAACGTGGAGGTGACGAAGCAGCTATCGACGGAGCGACTCGACGCGCTCTTCGATCCCGCCAACTACAGCGGACGCGCCGAGGCCTTCGTCGATGCGGTGCTCGACGCGTTCCGCACTCGCAAACCCAACTGGAGTTCAGACCAACCATGAACGACGAAGACCGTTATGACGCCGGTATGACCGTGCGTCGGGCCGTGCTAGGCGATGCGCATGTCGATCGATCGATCGCGAACCGAACAGAGCTCACCGCCGATTTTCAGAACTTGATCACACGCTACGCGTGGGGGGAAATCTGGACTCGCCCTGGCCTGCCCCGCCACACGCGCAGCCTGCTCACGATCGCGATGATGGTGGCGCTGAATCGCGGCGAGGAACTCGCGCTGCATCTGCGCGCTGCAAAAAACAATGGCGTCACGCGGGAGGAGATCACGGAAGTCCTGCTGCAAACCGCGATCTACTGCGGCGTGCCGGCAGCGAACTCGGCCTTCCACCTCGCCGAGCGCATTTTCCGTGACGAAGACGAATCGAGCGCGTGAGCGCGCCGGCAAAGCGTGACCGGTTCGGCAACGTTCGTTTCCGGACAGATCGTCTCTATCTTGCATGATAAGTCGCACGGCGCGATTGGACGCCGTCGACGTGCTCTCGGGAAACTCCTGACGGCGCGCGCTTCACAAAAAGGGTATGTGTGCCGTTAATGCAACAAAGCGGCAACAAAGCGTTAAAAATCGCTTCGCTGCTGGCATGGACCCGTGAGCGCGTCGGATAATCGCCTTACGCGAGGAGAGACATCATGGAAGCAAAACCCGCCTACATTCCGCCCCCTGACAAGGTCGCGAGCCCGGATCCTGAGCCGGTAGGCGTCGAATTTCTGGGCGCTGCGCTGCCCGAACACGTTCGTGCGTTTTTCGACGAGCAACGCAAATCGTGCGATTCCAAATGACCGTGCGTCATGCCGGTAACAGGCCGCACGACGCGGCTGGTCATGCGCGCTCGCCGCAAACGCGAGTCGCGCGGGGCGCGCACGTGCAAACCTATTGATGTGGATCTGCAGGGTCGGTCGCATGCCGAGCCCGTTCCGTCTGCCCGTTCGTTCCGCTCTATCCAGTCAGCCCGCAAGCGCCGCTGTCCATGCGCCGCGTCGTTACACGGCGGATGGCTTGCCGAGGCTTGCTGATTCCGCTCCGATCCCAACGCCGATGAAACGTTCTCTCCGCGCCTTTATCGCTTGCCTGACCGTCCTCAGCGCCGCCATGCTGGCGTCTCCCTGCAACGCGGTTGCCGATGGTGACGACACACCGCTCGTGAACCTCGTCGCCTTGGCGTCGCAACGCCTGGCCCTTGCCGTGCCCGTCGCCCAGTGGAAGTGGGCCAACCATCGACCCATTACGGACCCGCCGCGCGAAACGGCACTGCTCGCCGACGTCGAGCAGCGGGCGCGCGCCGGCGGCGTGGATCCCGCCTTCGCACACGCGTTCTTCCAGGACCAGATCCAGGCAAGTAAAGAGGCACAAACCGCACTGTTCGAGAAGTGGCGGACTTCAAGGCCCCCCGAGGGCCCCGCGCCCGACCTGGCCGCATCGACGCGTCCGCAGCTGGACCGGCTCACTCGAGCGATGATCGCGGCGCTCGCGCGCGTGCAGCCGTTGCGCGACGCGCCTGATTGCCCGACGCGGCTTGCGCGCAGCGTCCAGAACTGGAAATCGATGACGCGCTACGACGCGAGCGAAGCCGCGCCTCTGTCGACCGCACTCGCGCACGTCTGTTCGGCCGGCGGAATGGGTGGCGTCGGTTGAGATGGAAGACTAAGCACTCGAAGACCGCGCGCGAGACGCGATTCCAGGATCCGATAGGTCGATAGCTCGAACGCCGGCGCGCCACGGCGCCCCGCCGCGAGGTCGGCGGCCTGCTTCAGCGAAGGCGCGGCGCCGAGGTACCGCCACAGATCGACGACATGGAACGTCGGAGCTGCATCATCGTCACGGGGACCGCGCTCCTCGAAGGCGATCGCGCCGTCGTAAGGCCAGGGAGCATCGCACGGATCGTTGCGCCCTGCCCTCGGTATGCGGTTGAATCTTGGCTTCAAATCGGCGATCCACTGCGCCTCGGTCAAGAGAGCGCCAATCTCGCCACCCGTCTCGCACCATTGCACACGCCGAACCTGTTCGGCAATCCGCAGCTCGCGCGCCGAGCGACGCTCGCCCACGAGGTGGGCGCGCACGCGCTGGCGCAAGCGCACACTGCGCCCGACATAGAGCGCCACGCCTGCTTCGTCGTAAAAGGCATAGACGCCGCAGCCGGCCGGGGCGCTGTCGAGCAGATCCTCCGTGATTTCTCCGGCGATGCGGTAATAGCGCACGGTTCGCTCGATCTGCTCGCGAAGGACGTCGATCGCCCAGCGGCCATGCAGCGTGCGCCAGAACTGCCACAGCAGATCAGCGTCCGCGAGTGCACGGTGGCGCGCGAGCGGCACGAGCTCATGGCGCTCGATGAGCGCATCGAGTCCGTGCCGCTTCTCCTCGGGGAAAAGCGCGCGGGAGAGGCGCACCGTACAGAGAACGTCGGGATTGAAAGCAAAGCCGGCGCGCTTGAACTCGCTACGCAGAAAGCCGCGATCGAAGCCGGCGTTGTGTGCGGCGAAGAGCCTGCCGTCGAGACGCTCGAACAATCCGGCCGCGATCGCCTCGAACGGGGGCGCATCGCGCACCATCTCGTCGGTAATGCCCGTGAGCTGCTGAATGAACGGAGGGATCGGTTGCCGAGGGTTGATCAGCGTGCTCCAGCGCGAAACGCCGTGCGGCCCGGCCTCGACAACGCCGATTTCGGTGATCCGATGGTCGGAAAGGGAACCGCCCGTGGTCTCGAGATCGACGAAAACGACGGAGGTATCGACTGCCGCATTCGGCAGAGGGGATTCGGACATGAAAAAGCGCTCGGTGCGACGATGACCGAAGTATGCCTCAATCATCGGCGTACGACCGAGCGCCTGGCCGGCCGACGCGCGCCTTTGCGCGAGGCGCACTCCGTCCGGACGAAATTGTCAGCTTAAAGCGGACGAATATTGGCCGCCTGCTTGCCCTTGGGGCCAGTTTTCACATCGAACTCGACCCGCTGATTTTCCTTCAGGGACTTGAAGCCATCCGCCCGGATTTCGGAGAAATGCGCAAACAGATCTTCACCGCCCTTGTCCGCCGTGATGAATCCAAACCCTTTAGCATCGTTGAACCATTTGACGACACCAGTTTCCATAGTACTAATTCCCTCGAGATTTTTAATAGACGGGCAGCGCCCTCCACCGAAACCCATGCCTCGGGCATGACACCGCCGCCTCTCCGCCGGCCGCGCCATACCGGGTCAATCCGGCGCTGTTGTTATAAAGGGAACGGCGACGGCTCGTCAAGGAATTTTTCATTAATTGGGCAAACGTCCGATCCATTGCGCATAGCCTGCAAACGGATTGGGAAACCGCCGTCAATGTTACCTACTACTAACGATCCGGCACCGATAAAGGGAAAAACCTACCGGTGTTGCAACAAACCTTTTCGAGTGTAAGTATTTTTCCGGGTTGCCGCGGCTCGCACCGAACTGGATCATCGAATCAGAAGATAGGTTTGCGCTGTGGAGATTGTCATGCGTATCGCAGATGTGAAGCAGTTTTTCTCCGGCCTGCTGCGGATTCCCCGCGTCACGGGCCCCGTTGGCGTCGCGAGCGGAGCTGCACCGCTAGACTTCGATCCATTCTGGCATGGAGATCACTGGCAGAACCTTCTCGCTTCGCCGATGGACGCCCGGCACTATGTCATGGAAGACTGGGCCGTGCCGTCGTCGGAAGAGCGTGAATCAAATCGCGACGCATCATCGAAGGATCGCCGCCGCGGGCGCCGCGTGGCCTGACGGCGACGCACGCCGCCGGCTGATCGAATAACAGCCGGCGCCCCCCCAAAAAAAGCGCGGCCAAAGAGCCGCGCAGACAAAGGTTTGGAGACCTCTTTTTCGGTTCGCGAAAAAGTCCGCTCGCTAGAGCAGAGAACCCAGTGTAATCAGAATCGGCCCGGCGATCATCCCCGCGCGCCGCAATCCTGTATTTCCTGCCCCTCAATAATCGTCACCAAACCGTCACGAGCCGCATACGCGAATGGTTTCCGCGTGTGACGAAAACACAACATCCAATTGTCTCGCAATGCATGGCGCGAAGCGGGAACTTCCGCCGAAGCCCTTGCCCGGCAAGGCTTTCGAGCACTTCTCGCGCCGTTGCGCGAACTCGAATACTTTATTGCATGAATCGCAATGGCGATATGGGCGAAGAGATATTTACACTCGGCCGAGTTGGGAAGAGCCGGGTTGTTTCGCTGTTCGCCGGTCTTCATGCTCGATTCGCCTCTCGCATTATTAGGGCATGATCGCTTCCCGAAGCAGTAAATAAACTTCCTGTTAAACGGAGTAAGAAAGATGAAAAAGACGCTTCTGGTCGGCGCTCTCGCCGGCGCATTCGCAACGATGGCGCACGCACAGAGCAGCGTTACGCTGTACGGGCTGATCGATGCCGGTATCACCTACGCGAACAACTCCGGAGGTCACAGCCTCTGGCAAGAATCGAACGGCGCAATCAACTCGAGCCGTTGGGGCCTGCGCGGCGCTGAAGACCTCGGCGGCGGCCTGAAGGCGATCTTCACGTTGGAAAACGGCTTCAGCATCGCCAATGGCACGCTCGGCCAGCAAGGCCGTGAGTTCGGCCGTCAAGCTTTCGTCGGTCTGTCGAGCGACCAGTTCGGTGCCGTGACCCTCGGTCGTCAGTATGACGACGTCGTCCAGTACCTCGGGCCGCTCTCGCTGACGGGCACGCAATACGGAGGCACCTTCTTCGCCCATCCGTTCGATAACGACAACCTCGACAATACGTTCCGCGTCAACAACTCGGTTCACTATCAAAGTGCGAACTACGCCGGCTTCAAGCTCGGCGCGATGTACGGGTTCTCGAACTCGACCGGTTTCTCGAACAACCGCGAGTACAGCGTCGGCGCGTCGTACAGCTTTGCCGGCTTCAATTTCGCCGCGGCTTACCTGCAATTGAACAGCGGAGTGAACTCGATCACGGCTGCGAGCCCGCTCAATTCGGGCGGCGCCGTGACCGACTCGCCGTTCCTCGCTCAGCGTCAGCGCACCTGGGGTGCCGGCCTGAACTACACGTTCGGCCCCGCAACGGCCGGCTTCGTGTTCACGCAGACCCGCCTCACCGGTGCGGCGAGCATCAGCGGTGGCACCATCGGCAACGGCACGGCGGTGAGCTTGCTGGCCGCCCCTGGCGTGCCGGGCTCGATGCGCTTCAACAACTACGAAGTGAACGCCCGCTACGCGCTGACGCCGGCTCTGAGTCTGGCCGCCGAATACACGTACACGGACGGAAGGTTGAACGGCCTCAGCCCGAAGTGGGGAACGGCCGGCCTGCTCGCCGACTACTACCTCTCGAAGCGTACCGACGTGTACCTGCAAGGCGAATACCAGCACGTGATGAACACCGCGGGCGGTACGTTCAATGCCGATCTCAACACGTTCAAGGCGTCGTCGACCTCCAACCAGGTCGCTGTCACGGCCGGTATCCGTCACCGGTTCTAATAAGATTCGAAGAAACCGTTGGACCCTCGAAGGCGCCGCTTGCGGCGCCTTTTTTTTGTGCTTTGTCGGTTACTCGCCCGCTGACGGATACCGTACGTCGAGCACGTCGATCTGCTCGGCTCCCGCGGGCGTATGCAGCGTGACCACGTCCCCGATCCGCGCCTTCAGCAACGCGCGCGCAATCGGCGAAATCCAGCTCACGTGCCCCTGCTCAAGGTCCACTTCGTCGACGCCAACGATCGTGACGGTATGCGTTTCGCCATCTGAAGTGGCGTAGTCGACCGTCGCCCCGAAAAACGCCTGATCGACGTTCTCCTGTTTGCTGCTGTCCACCACTTCGGCCAAGTCGAGCCGTTTCGTCAGAAAGCGAATGCGCCGATCGATCTCGCGCAGCCGCCGTTTGCCGTAAATGTAATCGCCGTTCTCGGAGCGGTCCCCGTTCGAGGCCGCCCACGAAACCAGCTTCACGACTTCCGGCCGTTCCTCGTCGATGAGGTGCAACAGTTCGTCCCGCAGGCGCTTGTGGCCCGCGGGCGTGATGTAGTTCTTCGTGCCCGCCGGCACCTCGGGCTGCGTGATCTCCAGATCGTCGTCTGCGTCGTCGTCGCCCGACTCTTTCACGAAAGCTTTGTTCATGATGCTCAACCAAACTACGAGGGTTCCTTCAATCGAACTTCTAGCGTACACGATCGTTGGAGTCGACATAAGATCGGCCTGCACCGTCCCCTGCAATGGCGGCGGCAGCCGTTCGCGGCCGGAGACGGTTAGGAGCAAGCCGCGTCAATGAAGCGACGAGCACTTCCCTTTTTTCTGGAGTTTGCTATAATTTCGCTTCTGCGTGCGGCTGTAGCTCAGTTGGATAGAGTACTTGGCTACGAACCAAGGGGTCGTGGGTTCGAATCCTGCCAGCCGCGCCACCTTTTCGAGAGCCTTCTTAGCGGAAGGCTCTTTTCTTTCACCGCGATAAGCGGTGGAATGCACCGTCTGACGTGCGGCTGTAGCTCAGTTGGATAGAGTACTTGGCTACGAACCAAGGGGTCGTGGGTTCGAATCCTGCCAGCCGCGCCATCTTCGAAGGGCCTTCCGAACGGAAGGCCCTTTGCCTTTTCGGCGGTGGTACAGGACACGTGCATCTTTATGACACATGCCTCTTCAGAACATCAATAATCGGCCCGCTCGCGCTCGACGCGCATGCCACCGTCGTGCCGATGATGCCCCTCTTCGCTTGGCCGCTCGCGCGCGATACGAATGACGTCGGGATTCGTCCGCACCCGGCGCATCACATTGGCGAGATGCACGCGATCGCTGACCTGAATCACGAAACGCAAGCATGTGGACTCGTGCGACAAATCCTCGTCCATCGCAATGTGGACGATATTCGCGTCCGCCGACGTGATATCGGCCGCCACGCGTGCGAAGACGCCCTTCGTATTCTTGACGAGCACCTTGATTGCGACGTCGAAGAGCCGTCCTGGCTGCGGCGCCCATGCCACGTCGATCCAGCGCCCCGGATCCCGCCGGTGAATGCGCTGGGCAACACGGCAATCGGTGGTATGGATCGCCATGCCGAGCCCGATGCCGATGTAGCCCATGATGTCGTCCCCCGGGATCGGCCGGCAGCAAGCCGACAACTGCACGGACATGCCTTCGGTCCCCGTGATCACGACCGGCGGCGCATGCGGCGTGTGGGCGTGGTCTCCGCGCGGATGGTCTTCGTCCGCATCGCGCCCGCTGATGAGCACTTCGATGCGCTTGGCCATCACCGCGGCGACACGCCGCCCGAGGCCGATATCGGCAAAGATCTCCTGACGATTCTTGTTGCCCGTCCATTGCACGAGCTTGTCCCATATCTCCGGCTCAACGTCCGCGAGCGAAAGACCGTACCCCTTGAGACCTTGGTCGACCAGGCGCTCGCCCAACTGCACCGATTCGTTGAGACGCATCGTCTTCAGGTAGTGCCGGATCGCCGAGCGCGCCTTACCCGTGCGCACGAAGCCGAGCCAGGCAGGGTTCGGCTTCGAATACGGCGCCGTGATCACTTCGACGATGTCGCCGCTCTTCAGCTCGGTGCGGAGCGGCAGCAGCTCGTTGTTGATTTTGACGGCGACGCATTGGTTGCCGAGGTCGCTATGGATCGAATACGCGAAGTCGAGCGCCGTGGAGCCGCGCGGCAATGCGATGATCTTGGACTTCGGCGTGAAGACGTAGACCGCATCCGGAAACAGGTCGATCTTGACGTGCTCGAGGAACTCGCTCGAATCGCCTGCTTCGCTTTGGATATCGAGCAGCGATTTCAGCCACTGGTGCGCACGCTTTTGCACGTCGTTGAGGTCGGCGGCGCCGCTCTTGTAGAGCCAATGCGCGGCCACGCCCGCTTCCGCGATCTCGTGCATCTTGCGCGTACGCACCTGGAACTCGATCGGGGCGCCGAACGGACCCACGAGCGTCGTATGGAGCGACTGATACCCGTTGACCTTCGGAATCGCGATGTAGTCCTTGAACTTGCCCGGGACCGGCTTGTAGAGCGCATGCAGCGCGCCGATGCAGGTGTAGCACTCGAGCGGTGAGCCGACCACGACACGGAAACCGTAGACATCTAGCACCTGCGAGAACGAAAGCTGCTTGTCCCGCATCTTCTTGTAGATGCTGAAGATCGTCTTTTCGCGGCCCGTTACCTCCGCGTCGATATGGGCGTCGGCGATCGCGCGCTGCACCGACTCGAGGATCTTGCCGACCACCTCTCGCCGATTCCCGCGCGCGGCCTTCACCGCCTTTTCGAGCGTCGCGTAGCGGTTCGGGTTGAAGTTCGCGAAGCTGAGATCCTGGAGCTCGCGATAGGTGTTGTTGAGGCCCAGCCGATGCGCGATAGGGGCGTAGATATCGAGTGTTTCGCGCGCCACGCGACGCCGCTTTTCCGGCGGCACCGCGCCGAGCGTTCGCATATTGTGGAGCCGGTCCGCCAGCTTCACGAGGATCACGCGCACATCGCGCGCCATCGCGAGCAGCATCTTGCGGAAATTTTCCGCCTGCGCCTCCTCGCGATTGCGAAACTCCATCTTGTCGAGCTTCGACAATCCATCGACGAGTTCGGCGACTTTCGCACCGAAGCGCTCCGCCAGTTCGGCCTTCGTCACCCCCTGGTCTTCCATCACATCGTGCAGGAGCGCGGCCATGATCGATTGCGCGTCGAGCTTCCAGCCCGCGCAAGTCTCCGCGACAGCGACGGGATGCGTGATGTACGGTTCGCCGCTCTGACGGTATTGGCCCAGGTGAGCTTCGTCGCTGAAATGGAAGGCGGCCTTGACCTCCTTGATCTCCTCGGGGCTCATGTAGCCCCCGAGCATCGACGTCAGCTTCGCGATCGAGACGACATCGTGCTTGCGAGGTTGCTCAGGGGTGGCCGTCGGCCCGAACAGGTGGCGGAACGACTGTTCGAGAACCGCGTCGATGTATTTGCGCGCAGCGCCCGGCGCCTCGTGTTCGTGTTCGCGTTCGAGGTGAAGTGCTTCGGCGTCAGCGGCAGCGGAGGCAGACGATGGGGTGTTGCTCATATTCGCCTCCGTTCAGGGTTGCAGGACAGAGTACACGTTTCGCACGATCGCGGAAGACCCGACACGGCCCTCATCGGGCGCCCTCGGGTCTTCCGCGCCCGATGCTTCAGACGGGTACCTTCTTCAGCATCTCGATACCGACCTGCCCGGCCGCGATTTCGCGCAGCGCGACGACTGTCGGTTTGTCGCGGCTCTCGATCTTCGGCGTGTGACCCTGTGCCAGTTGCCGGGCACGGTACGTCGCCGCGAGCGCCAGCTCGAAACGATTCGGGATCTGCTTCAGGCAATCTTCGACTGTAATGCGAGCCATGTTCGGGAATTCCTTCTCAATATGTTGCTTATTCTACCGTAAGTGCACAACTGCCCGCCTTCATTCGACATGGGGCAGATGAATGCCGAGCTCGACGAAAAGCTCGCTGTGACGCGCGTATTGCGAACCGAAACGCAGACGCGTCGCGTCGACGACACACTGCAGATCCGAAAGCGCGCGCTCGAAGTGCTCGTTGATGATCACGTACTCGGCCTCGGACGCATGCGCCATCTCGCTGCCGGCCGCGAGAAGCCGCCGCGTGATGACGTTCGGCTCGTCTTGCCCGCGCTTCTTGAGCCGAACCTCGAGCGCGTCGAGCGACGGCGGCAGGATGAAAATCTCGACGGCGTTGCGAAACCGCTTCTTCACCTGCTGCGCGCCCTGCCAGTCGATTTCGAGCAGGACGTCGTGACCGCTTTTCATCTGCTCTTCGATCCAGAGGCGCGACGTCGCGTAGTAGTTGCCGTGCACCTCGGCGCTCTCGAGGAACTCACCGCTCGCATGCCGCTCGAGGAAATCGTCGACCGTGGTGAAGTGATAATGCTGCCCGTCCTGCTCTCCCGGGCGCGGCTTGCGCGTCGTATAGGAGATCGACAGCCGGATCGCCGGATCCTTCGCGAGCAATGCGTTCACGAGCGTCGACTTGCCGGCGCCGGACGGCGCGACGACCATGAAGAGATTGCCGGGATAAGCGCCGGCATACGGATTGCGGGGCGCGGCGCCCGCGTCGCGTTGGGCGCCGCCTTCGGGCGTAGCATGGGTCATCGGTGTACTCACTTACTCCAGGTTCTGCACTTGTTCGCGCATCTGCTCGATCAGCAGCTTGAGCGTCATCGATGCATCGGCCAGCTCCTTCGCCGCCGCCTTCGAGCCGAGCGTGTTCGCCTCGCGGTTGAGCTCCTGCATCATGAAGTCGAGCCGCTTGCCGACCTTGCCGCCTTTCTCGATCACGTGCCGCGTCTCCGCGAGGTGCGCCGCGAGCCGCGAGAGCTCCTCGGCGATGTCGATGCGGATGCCGTACATCGTCACTTCCTGGCGGATACGCTCGGCGATCTCCTCGCGCGAGACGATCGTCGCGGCCGTGTCGGGGGCGGCAATGCCGAGCGCTTCCTGCAGGCGTTCCACGATCTTCTGCTGATGCTTGGCGATGAGTTCCGGCACGAGCGGCGCGATGCGCTGCAGGATCGCTTCCATCTCGGTCACGTTGTTGAGCAGCATCGTCGCAAGCTGCGCGCCTTCGCGCGCCCTCACTTCGATCAGCTCCGTCAAGGCCTGCTTGCCGCACGCGAGCACCCCGTCGCGCAGCGCCTCCGCCGAGGCCTCGCTTTCCGCCAGCACGCCGGGCCAGCGCAGCACCTCGCCGCTACGCATGCGCTCCGCGCCCGGAAACGCTCTCAGCACCGCCTGTTCGAGTTGAGCGAGCTGTGCGAGCACCTCGTGGTTGAGCGCGCCCGCGCTCGGCGCCTGCTCGCTGCGCTGCACGTTGATTCGGATGTCGACCTTGCCGCGCGAGAGCTTCGTCATCAGCATTTCGCGCAGCGTCGGCTCGCAGACGCGCGCCTCTTCAGGCATGCGGAAATTCAGGTCCAGAAAACGGGAGTTCACGGTGCGCAGTTCGACCGATACGCTCATGCTTCCAGTCGCCCCGGCAACCGCGATCTCGCGCGTGGCGCTCGCGTAGCCTGTCATGCTGTAAATCATCGTCCGTCTCGCGATTGAGAGTTGAGCGTGCATTATCCCATTTTTGCAACCGTCTCCTGGCGCAGGCGGCGCGCGACAACGGGCGGCGGCGGGCCTCGTCGGGTCGGCGGCGGTAAAATCGGGGTTTCCTTCCTTGCCCTCGCCCCCAACCATGACCGATACCGTCCAACGTCCGAGCGGACGCCGCCCCGATGAGCTGCGCGATGTGCGCATCACGCGCCACTACACGAAACATGCGGAAGGCTCGGTGCTCGTCGAGTTCGGCGACACCAAAGTGATCTGCACGGCGAGCGTGCTCGAGCGCGTCCCGGAATTCCTGCGCGATCGAGGTCAGGGCTGGCTCACCGCCGAATATGGCATGCTGCCGCGCGCGACGCACACGCGCAGCGATCGCGAGGCGGCGCGCGGCAAGCAGACCGGACGCACGCAGGAGATCCAACGCCTCATCGGGCGGGTGCTGCGCGCGGTGTTCGACCTCGAGCAGCTCGGCCCGCGCACATTGCATATCGATTGCGACGTGATCCAGGCGGACGGCGGCACGCGCACGGCGAGCATCACGGGCGCGTTCGTTGCGGCGCACGATGCGGTAACGAGGCTCATCGCGGCAGGCCGCATCGAGAGCTCGCCAATTACCGATTACGTGGCGGCGATCTCGGTCGGCATTTATGACGGAACGCCCGTGCTCGACCTCGACTACGACGAAGATTCGCGCTGCGATACCGACATGAATGTCGTCATGACGGGCAGCGGCGGGTTCGTCGAAGTGCAAGGTACGGCGGAAGGCTCGCCTTTTTCGCGGGCGGAGATGAACGCCTTGCTCGACCTCGCGGAGCAAGGCATCGGGCAATTGATCCAGAGCCAGAAGGCCGCATTGGAGACGGGGCGTGACTGAACGGAGCAAAGAGAGCGAAAGGAACACCTGCGCGACGCCGCAGCCGGTGCCCGGCACGTTCGGTCGCGTCGTGCTCGCCTCGAATAACGCGGGCAAGCTGCGCGAGTTCGAAGCGTTGCTCGGCGCGGCTGGAATCGAGCTCATCGCTCAGGGCCAGCTTGGGGTCACCGAGGCCGAAGAGCCGCACGCGACGTTCATCGAGAACGCACTCGCCAAGGCGCGGCATGCGGCACAGTCGACCGGGCTCCCTTCTCTCGCCGACGATTCCGGCTTGTGCGTGCGCGCACTCGGCGGCGCGCCGGGCGTGTACTCGGCGCGTTTCGCCCAAGCGCCGGGCGGCGAAAAAAGCGATGCGGCCAACAACGCACGCCTCATGGACGAGCTGCGCGGCGTGGCCGATCGGCATGCTTACTACTACTGCGTGCTGGTGCTGATGCGTCACGCCGACGATCCGGAGCCGCTAGTCGCCGAAGGCCGCTGGCACGGTGAGATTCTCGATGCGCCGCGCGGCGCGAACGGCTTCGGCTACGATCCGCATTTCTTCGTGCCGGCGCTCGGCGCGAGCGCCGCCGAACTCGAGCCCGCTGTGAAAAACACCCATAGTCATCGTGCGCTGGCGCTGCGCGCAATGCTCGCGCGACTCATGGAGGCATGATGGACGGGCCCACCCGAGACGGCGTCGTGACAGCCTTTCTCGCTCCGGGAAAGATCAGCTTGAGCTCGCTCCCGCCGCTCGCGCTGTACGTGCATTTCCCGTGGTGCGTGCGCAAATGTCCTTACTGCGATTTCAACTCGCATGAATGGAAAGGCGAGCGCTTCCCGGAGGACGATTACCTCGACGCATTGCGCGCCGATCTCGAGCAGGCGTTGCCTCTGGTCTGGGGGCGTCGCATCCATACGATTTTCATCGGCGGAGGCACGCCGAGCCTGCTTTCGGCGCGCGGGCTCGATCGGTTGCTTTCGGATGCGCGCGCCTTGCTGCCGATCGACGCCGATGCCGAAATCACGCTCGAGGCGAATCCGGGCACGTTCGAAGCCGACAAATTCGCGCAGTTCCATGCGAGCGGCATCAACCGGCTGTCGGTCGGCATTCAGAGTTTCGATGACGCCCATCTGAAAGCGCTCGGACGCATCCACGGCAGTGCCGAGGCCCATCGCGCGGTGGAAATCGCGGCTCGCCATTTCGACAACTTCAATCTCGATCTGATGTATGCGCTGCCGCGGCAGACGCTCGACGCTTGCCGGGCCGATGTCGAGACCGCGCTCTCCTATGCGCCCCCGCATCTCTCGCTCTATCACCTGACGCTCGAACCGAATACGCTCTTTGCGAAATACCCGCCGGCGTTGCCCGACGACGACGCTTCGGCCGACATGCAGGATTGGATTCATGAACGCATGGCGCAGGCGGGTTATGAGCACTACGAAGTATCGGCTTACGCAAAGCCGAACCGGCAGTGCAAGCACAACCTCAATTATTGGCGCTTCGGCGACTATCTAGGAATCGGTGCGGGCGCGCACTCGAAATTGTCGTTCGCACACCGAATCGTTCGGCAAGCGCGCTATAAGCACCCCGCCACATTCATTGAGAAGGCACGCGCGGGAACGCCGGTACAGGAGGAGCACGAGGTCGATACGCACGAGCTGCCTTTCGAGTTCATGCTCAACGCGCTGCGGCTGAACGAAGGATTCCCCGTTCATCGGTTCCTCGAAAGGACCGGGCTCACGATGACCTCGATCGAACCGGCGCTGCAAGAAGCAGAACGGCGCGGGCTGATCGTGCGCGACTACGAGCGCATCGCGCCGACGCCGCTCGGGTCGCGGTTTCTCAACGATTTACAGGCGCTTTTTCTACGTGATCGTAACGAAGGCGGCGCTGAGAGCGAGCCGGTTCGCTGACGCTGGCAGCGCCGGCGCCGGCGTTTCGAGTTACAATCGCCGTCCTCGGAGGGCTGGCAGAGCGGTTGAATGCACCGGTCTTGAAAACCGGCAAGGCTTCACGGCCTTCGTGGGTTCGAATCCCACGCCCTCCGCCAGAATATCTCGCAAGCCGTTGATTTTAAAGTGTTTTATAAATTGACTTGCGGAGCAACTATCAGTTCGACTATCAAGCCAATCCGCTCGAAGCAATCGCAGTTTCCCGCTTGTGATCGCGATCGCATACCGGGCAAGACGGAACGGTCGCATACCTGAATGCTTTGCAGGCGGAGCAACATCGCCAAGTCGTCCGAAGTCCCCCACCGCGACACTAGAAGAAGCCGCCAGGAAGACTCGAATGCACTCGGTCGCCAGTGACGCTTTCGAGGAACTCCTGCGGCAACATCCGTTCGAACACATCGAGCATTCGCGCGACAAGCGCCAAATGCTGATCCCAGTCGCCTCCTTCGACACGCCTCCAAGCGCTAGGCATATAGCGCACCAGAATGGATAACGCGTACAGGACAATCAAGCAGATCGCGCGATATTCGTGGACTCCAGCAAGCGGGGGGAGAATCAACGTGCCGCTCTGAGTGAACGGGCTGCGATGAATGGGGAGCACTTCATACCAGAACTGCGAACCCGAATGATCGACTCTCGCCCGGTACGTACGGCCGTCATCCTCGTCACCTTGCACGAGAGTAAGCTCGGCGATCGGCCACGTTGTCGAACGCAATCGATCCTCAGCCAAGCGGCCTGACTTGTCCACGAACCGCACATAGCTGCTGCCGACCGCCCTTGCCCCACCCATATGGTTCGACTCTGTGTCGAATATTGGTGTAACCCAGGAGGGCTCAAGATCATAGACATCAAAGAAGAGCGACCCGAGTTCAGGCAGCGTCGCAAGCAATTTGCCGAATGTGGTTACACAGTTGGCTGGGGTTTTGTCGACGTCGCTTGGCGTCTTTGGCTTCGCTCTCGGATAGCTATCGGTGCTGTAACCAAGGAATGTCGCCCAGCGTGGAAAAAAGCCTGTCGCAAGGACGCCAACATACAAGGCCCCGAAGTCGTCGGTCCCAGCCGGAACCGTGAACAGGCCATGTCCCTGCTTTGTCATACCCTCCACTTCATCTAAGTCGGCAGCGCCTGCCGGCGAGGCCAACATCTCGGCGAAAGCCAATGCTAGTGAACCATAGTACAGGCTGATAATGCGTCGATTCGCGCTCTCGTTGGAGGCGCCACGGAAGTAATCGGCAGCGTTTCGAATCGCATACGCTACCCCCGCTGACTTCAGCTTTCTCTGCTCCATCGATAGACATACGGAGTCCTGTTCCGCGCGACGCGCCACAAGCTTATCCGCAAGCTTCACGCTCCCCAGTTGCGTCAAATGCGCCCAAACCTCGTCGACTGGACGTTCAGCCGTGATGTGCCGCAGAGCGCGAGGCTTTTGCTTTTCTGTCGGCTTACCCGTTTCAGGTGCTACCTGTTTGTTCCACTCGACCAGAACCGGGAAAAAGTCATCAATCGGCGAAACGGGGGTTGAGATTCCAAACGCATAGCTCTCCACCTTGTACAGAGCTCCGTTGACGAATATGTGATCAACACATCCG
Organism: Trinickia symbiotica; assembly: GCF_002934455.1. Classification (GTDB taxonomy): domain Bacteria; phylum Pseudomonadota; class Gammaproteobacteria; order Burkholderiales; family Burkholderiaceae; genus Trinickia; species Trinickia symbiotica. The sequence goes on from NZ_PTIR01000015.1 coordinate 71,857, forward strand.
TCCAGTTGCTTGTAGTGTCGGTTATCTGTCGCAGACGTGTACATCAGCGCTAGAGAGCGAGTCACATCGGACTTTTCAGCGCGAATGGTTATATATTCGCCGCCGTCATTCTCGCCTATGACCGTTGCCGCCCAACCGTGCGTTCGCAGAGGTTTGAGTATTTGCTGATCAGCCGCCCTGCGAAGGATGTTCATCCGCTGTTCGACGCCAATGCCTCCCATACGCCCCCCTTTGCTTCATTTGATTTGTGCGCTGTACGGCGTGGGCGACTGCGATATGAAATGTCGCTGCGCCAGCGTTCTCTCCGATCGGCAGCTAACGTTCTAGTTTTGACTGCCAGCGCGGGAACGCTTGCACGAAAGCCTCATCGATTTCGTACCCAAACAGGAGTTCATCACCGACCGTCGTTGTTTTCGGGTACTCAGGCAGTTGGACGGGTTGCCCAATCGGCTTCCCTCCCGTGAACGTCTCCACATCCTTGTGAAGCGCGACTAGTTCGTCTGTGCTCAGCCTGAACTTCAGGAATGACATTGTGGTCTCCCAGGTATGAATCATGAAATCGCCTGCCCGCATGGACACGGCACAGCGCCACGAACGGCATCAACGCTGCCTGCCAGGTCGAGCGGCTACCAAGCCGAATTAGAACCAATCATTTAGAGAGCAAGCTTGATTGAAGCGTCTCTAAACGCGCTCGAACGTCCACAGTCAATTTCCGCAGTCCTTCGCTGTTGTTAAGGTACCGAATGTGCCGAATGTGCGCCACATCAAACGGTACGTCATGAGCGCTCTGCGTGATCATCATGACCTCGCGGGGCAGCGCGTGCGCGATGCCCATCTCGTAAAACACATTTGCGTTTCGGTTTGTCAGGTCGCAGATAACGACGCTGGCTTTACACAAAAGCGTGACCACGTCCTGGATGATGTGGTCGCTAAGCCAGATATCGTCGGCTCGGGTTAAGGCCATTCCTGAGCTCGATGCGGCATCCACAAGGGCTTGATGCACCGGAGCAAACGCTGCATCGAACGGCATCATCGCGGCGACTAGCTTCGGGTCAGGCAGTACTTCTGGCAGTGCAAAAACCTTTGGGCGCTGTCGTGCGCCATTGCCCCGTTTAAGCAGCACGCGGAACAAGTCAACATCTTTAACCGACCAATGATTACGCGTGAACTCGTGAATCGAGGATTTGACATCGATGTCCAGTTCGGAGGCAAGAGCCGTGAGGACTGCGTTCGGAATGGGCGCTATATCAGGATCAAAAACATACTCTATCTGAACTTGCCCTCCCGCTTGCGCAGCCCTAATTATCGTCCCTACACGAGCTGGGGGTTGTGTGCCGTCCCAACTGGTCTCACTGGCGAAGATGGCGGGCAATTCCTTGAGCGCTTGCAGGTCCAAGATGCCGTTCGGCTTAAACCGCTCCGACAGATACTGGCTTGTGTATTCCAAGACCCGAGAACCATCGCACGTCCCTCGGTTGCCATCCCATTCTCTCGATGTAACGATCAAGCTGTACATGCATGACCCCGGACCTGTTTTCTAGTGCGTCCATTGTACTGCCTCAGCCTCGTGCCATATAAGCCCTAGCTTCCATTTATGGTGACATGGGTCATCGACTAACGCATTGAACGCCCGATCTGGCGGCCAACAAACAAACGTCCGTTTTGTTACCGGGCTGGAGATCGCCGCCGCAGTGGTAAACAATTCCTTGCAAACAATATGATTACCGCTTAAAATGGTTACCGCGATTATTTACCGGGGTAACTATGTCCCGCACGTTCCTCTACGCGCGTGTTTCGACCGCCGACCAGACCAACGACAACCAACTGCTTGAAGCTCGTACTGCGGGCTTTGTCGTCCAGCCGCGCCATACGGTTGCTGAGACGATTTCTGGAAATGTTCCGGCTGCGGAGCGCCCCGGCTTCTCGAAGCTGCTGGAGCGCTTGGACGAGGGCGATACGCTTGTCGTTACGAAGCTCGATAGATTGGGCCGCAATACGACCGACGTACTCGCGACAGTCGAGCGATTGGCCGCGCTCGGTGTCCACGTTCGTTGTTTGGCACTCAAAGGCGTTGATTTGACGAGCGCGTCGGGCAAGCTGCACATGACCGTACTCGCGGCCGTTTCCCAATTCGAGCGCGATCTACTCATCGAGCGCACGCACGCTGGGTTGGCTCGGGCGAGGGCCGAAGGAAAGAAGCTGGGACGTAAAGACTCACTTACGCGAGAGCAAAAAGAGGACATCCGGCGAAAGCTAGCGGCGGGCGCTACTGCGCGCGGGCTGGCGAAGGAGTATGCCGTTTCGCACCCGACCATCCTCAAAGTGACGCAACGCGGCTAACCCGAATTGTATAGTTGCAATATCCCGATTCTTGAGATCGAATGCGCGGAGGCGACCTATATGGAAGAAAAGCAAGTAAGCGATCGTGATTACTTTGTCGACCAAGCTGGTGCTAAAGCCTTCAACGAAGCTTTTCTGCGACTGGTGGCGGAGCAGCACAAGCAAATAGTCGCGCAGTACATGTCGGCGGAGAATTCGCTCCGCTTTCGCCACCGTGGTAGTTGGGAATACCCGGGCGCGCCGGAGGCTGTTGTAGGCCAACCTCGGCAACATTCATCGGCAGTCGAGACACAGTTCCAGCACTTGGTCGATAACGATCTCGACACCATCTATCGCAACGTCCAAACGCTGCGTGACGCGATGCATCGACAATTCGCTACGATGCTTTACTCCACGATGTCATCGGTCTGCGAACAAACGGGCAATATGGTTGACGCCAAGGCCGCGGGGTCTGTGGAAAACGCACTGCTCGAGATGATGGAAAAAATTGAGCTTGTCGCAGACCATAACGGCGAGGTCAGGCTCCCTCAAATTCATGCCAGCCCGGAGACTGCTGCTCATATGGCGGAGTCCTTGAGTGCCGTCTCGCCCGAATTCAAGCAGCGCTTGGACGATATTTTGCAGCTAAAGAGAGAAGAAGCAATTGCCCGCGAATCGGAACGCAAAGCGAAATTCGCGCGCTACGGGGACGACGCATGAGGATTCTGCTTTCGATCGGGTGCAACGAGTACGACCATGCCAATGTTCTTAAGGGTGCCGAAGCCGATGCCCGCAGGATGTTCGAGGCTCTCGTTCGTGCTGACATCGGCGATTACGACGAGGCCCGTTCGAAGCTGTTGCTTTCACCATCGGTAGACACTGTCCGTCAGGCCCTACGTGAAGCCCTCTTCTCTCATGGCGACGTCGACACATTTACGTTCTTCTTTGCTGGACATGGTGGTGTCCGAGCTGGAAGCTTCTACATGTGGGTCCGGGATACACGGTCCGATGCACAATCCATTACCGCTCTTTCTCTATCGGACATATTTCGCAGCATCAATGAGGCTGCGCCCGTGCAAAGCAATATCATCATCGACGCGTGCGAGAGCGGTGGCCTGATTGCTGATCTCGGCGTCTTGCTCAAGGCGGATATGCTCGGCGACGCTGGCACGCCTGGAATTACCCTTGTGGCTACGTCGGCACAGAATCAGTTCTCAGGGGAAACCGAATTGGGTGGCTTCGGCACGAACGCAATTCTGGATTGCATAGAAGGACGGGAGTTCGTGCAAGACACGGCAAGTGTCCTAGACCTAGTCGAAGTCGGGCGGTGCGTTTCTAATCGCCTTAGGGCTACGGATCAATCCCCGGTAGTGTGGGGATTGAATCTTTACGGTCCTCCGAAATTCTGCCGTAACCCGCACTACGGTAAAGACCCCGCAAAACCGCTCCGTGAGATCGCGCAATCCTGGCCAGCTGTCAGCGCGAGCGCGGCTCGCGAGCGCTACGACGATCTTTGGCGCGCGTACGCTTCTGTAAGTGGCGAATGGCATCCCCGATCGTTCTCCGATGCAATGGCCAAGGCATTATCGCCACTTGCCGCAACGTCCGAACTACTTGCTGGGTTTGCCGAGCGCTTTGGTGACGCGGCACTTGAGCGGGCTGAGTATTCCGATGATGCATTCAGGAAGGCGCAGGTAAGCGCAGCGCTTGCAGTATGCCTGCTACCATATCTCCAAACCGAATCGGTGGGACGTGCGGCTGGGCGATTCCTAGAGACGACGGGAGATCAGCTAATTGCTGCTGGTTCGAAATTGCTGAACGATTTGACCGGTGATGCCTATGCGCTTCTCGCCAGGCGAGGGGGCGGTCTTTCTGAGCTCTTCTACCTGCCGCTACGAGTCGCAAAGGTGGTGGGTTGGATGGCGGCCGCACCCGGGCTGTATAAGACTGACGATCCTCGACGGCGAACCGCCGAAGCGCTCTTCTCCAGGATTTTGCAGTCGCTGCTTGACCATTACCAAGGCTCGATCGTCGCGATGAGTGACGTCCAAGCTCCATATTGGGCGCTCGCGTTATCCCGTGCCGCACATCTTCATTTGGACCACCAAGCAGACGAACTGGCGGGGCTGCTTTTCAATTCCGTTGTCGCCTGCCGAGCACGTCTTGCGCGCTGGGATATCTCGCCGGAGTCGACGCTCGATTACTTACTTGCTCGACGCGAAAATGACTACTCCAAGGTGCATGACCTTGTGGAGCGCCCCCTCGAAACATTGACCGTCCTAATGAGGATCGCTCCGGCACTCGATCTCGGTCAGGTCTTCGACCAGGACTTATGGAAGCTCGACGGTGTGCCCTTTGCCGCCTATGTCACACCGGCGTTTTCCGAATATGGCGAGGATATGATGACTCACGGACAAAACTTGGCCTGGACGGTAGGTCATGACATTTTCCGTGTGGCCGATCTCGGTCGATCATGGCCCTGCTCTCACCCCGAACCCTCTTCCGCCACCGTGGTCGGAGCCGTCGTATTAGCTTCACTCCTATATCCCGACAGAGTTCCGTGGTTTTGCTTGGAAGGGCTGCCTACAAGGGATGCTGGTGCAGTCGAATGCACAACGATGCGCGCGTGAAATTGCGTGGGCAAAGCTGATCTTGCTAGACCAATTCTATCCGGGCATTGACGCTCTTATCGAGATCAGATTGCAATCACCTTCGAAGCGGAGCTCGCAGCATGAAGCTATCGGCATTTCTCGGCTGTTTTCATTCTGTCCGGAGGAATGTATTGTGTGGCGTGGGCGGGGATGAGGGTCACCCAACGGTCATGAGCGGTCGTTCGCTTGATTAAGCGCTACCTGTAGTGAACGGATATGAGGACCGCTTACTCCGCAGCAGCCGGTGGCGGACTCCAAAGCCTCTCTAGGTCTACGTCCTCACTGGCTGGCTGCTTGTTGTTCGGCAAGCGGTCCACCTGAATCACCATAGGCAGTTCGAACGCCGTACCCGTCACCACACAGCATCCTTGGGACAACCCTGGGATGAGTCCGCGCGAAAGCGCGTCCAGCGTCGAGATAGTGTTATCAATCAAATACAAATCTCTGTCATTCACTAGCCGATGGATAAAAAAATTGTGTAGTTGGGAAACGATCGTAGGCGAGATGTCGGCCGGCCGCTGGCTGGCAATGGTGATAAACATTCCAAACTTGCGTCCCTCCTTGATAATTTCCTCGAACTGCTCCAGCCGGTAGTCCTTCCAAGTTTCGCTTTCGCGCGTCGACTGGTCGGACAGAATGTTGTGCGCTTCGTCTACTATGAGATGGATGGTGCGGTCGGGCGGATTGGCGACCGTAGCTTTGTGACTGTTGTAGTAGTGTTTCGCGAACAGCAACGGCAAGACCTTTTTGACCTCGTTGTTGCAACGACGCATCGAGATTACCGTAAGCAAACGCTCGACTGGTGGAGCATTCGAAATCGACACGACCTTCCGAAGACTAACCAAAGAGGACTCGACGCGTTTGAGAAGAGGCTGGATATGTTCGAACTGAACGTATCCAGCGTTCAAGTCGGACATCAATTGCAGATTGACGCGTAGCACGAGTTGGTCGAATTCGTCGAGCCCCTGGACGTCAAGTGTGTCGACAGTTGGCGCAATGCGCGCGTTGTACTGTGCCCCATCGGGGTCGATGAACGCGCCTTGGTAGTTGAAGCGACCATTGCGATACCATGTAACGTTTGCCAGCAGATCGAGCAGCGTCTGGTTTCCCATGCGCCGTGCCACGGTTCGCATCAGGTCCAGCGTTGCGGGCTTGACTTCGCCAGCGCAAAACGACTGCTGGAATTTGATCTTTGCGTAGTTGGCCAGCGCCCCCGGGTTGGCTCCATACCTAAGCTTGCCCGCGATGACGCGATTGAGAAATGGGCGCTGCGTGTTGGCCGTGGCCTGGAAAAGCAGCGACATCGTTTCAAGGTCCCAGAACTCCTGCGGTGCTAGAGGGAAACGGGCCGTTGGGTCGTTCGGGCCGGGATCTGTTTGCGTGGACAACTGGTAGACCGTCTTGTGGATCGCCGGAGCTAGCTGCTCACCACCGTATTCGCCATTGAAGTCTAAGATGATAAAGCGGCTTTTCCCTGCGATGAGCGGTAGCTTGAGATCGAAGAGGACAGTATGAAGCTTAGCGAGAGTGTTCGACTTGCCGCTGCCAGTGTTGCCGAATATGCCGATATGGCTGTTGAAGAGACGCTTCCACGGCAGCCCGACCGCGATCTCCTCCTTCAGCATGCGCCCGATTCTAAATTCGGTGTCCGCCCCGCGATCGAAGATAGACCGGATTCTCTCCTCGGCAAGCAGGTAAGCCGCGTCTTGGATCATCGGCAGATACTTGATGCCCTGAGTGAAGCCGGTGCGGTCGAAGAAACCAATTGGCCTAGCCTCGACCTTCCGCACAAACGTCGTCCTGCCGTCGCGGGTCTCTATTCGACTCTCGTCCAAGAACTCACCTTCGACCATACAGATGATGTCGCGGAACCCGCGCTGGATCGACAGGTACTCGCGGATCGACACCCCCTTATATTTGTCGCCCGCGTGGAAAAGAGTTTCCTTGCTCGATTGCTCGTCGATTTTTAGGACCACCTTGGTGCCATGGACGGCGATGACTTCGCCCACGCGGATGCTCATAACAAGTCCTCGGCGCCCGCAGCGTCCGCCATCGGTGTCGCGGGCTCTGCTGGAGGAACTGTAGGCGCGGCGGATGTAGCCTCGAGTGCCTCTGGCCAGGCCAGCACTTGCTTATTGAAGAGGGTGAAGTCCATCACCCCTTCGTCGAGCACCACGCATTGGACGTTTCGATGACCTTTGAACTTGCCCGCCATTGCAGTGTGCCCCAACTTATTGAAGCAGCATACGAATACGTGCAAGCCGGGGTTGGAGAGGGAACGCATGACGAGGTTAAGGATGTGCTCGTCGGCGAACGAGAAACCAAAGGTGATAAGTACTGCGTTGGGCTTTTCGAGTTCATAGCTGAGCAGCCGCAACATCTGGTAATAGTGCTCCTCATAAACCGTCTCGTGGAACTTCCACTTCGTCGGATTCACGATGGGCATCTGTTCATACCTTGTCCAAAACGCCTTCATCGCCTCGTCGGTAAATCCTGGTTCAGGGAGGTCCGCAAGCGTGAGGGCTGGATTATCGAGGGCAGCGGAAAATGGTTGCAACAACTCGTTCGCTTCGTCATCAAGCAGAGAAGCACGTGCCGACAGGTCGTAGCCAACCTGAATCGCGGCGCCTAACTTACTCCAGTACACTGATCCATGCAGATGGATTAGGTTTATCTGCGGGATGCTGCTCTGATAGCGACCAAAAACCCCGGCCTGGCAAAGGTAAGCTCCGAAGTTCCTGGCCTGCAGAATGCGCTGGGTGAAGCCACGCGCTCCGTCGTTCAGCACGAAGTCAATCTGGCCTTCCCTGATGAGCGCGTCAGCCACGAGCGGGAAGCAGCCATCGTAGTTAGTCGTGAAAACGTTGCAGCGCCGATCCAGCGCCTTGCGGCGTTTCACCATCTCCAGCGCAGTCATCAGGAAGGTGCGGTAGTTCTTGATGACCGTGGCGCCTGAATCTGTAGCCATCGCGCCATCCAGGCTGAGCCGTTCAGCGGGCCGGATGCAGTTCGCGTAGTAGTGCATGAACAGCGGGATCAAGCGCCGGTCGTTCTCCTGCTCGAACTTGGTTGCAAGCTCTTCCAGGGTGTAGCGCGCGTCGCCGTCGCCAGTTCGTAGCTGCAACTGCAGGGTCGGCAAGAGGCCGAATGACGCGCCCGATCCAAACAAGAAGTTGATGTCCTTGTCATAGATGTCGCTGATTGCAATCACTGTCCCTCCTTTGCCGAATCACTGCTCGACTTGCGGATCGTGCAAGGAGATGACGCTTGCGGACATCGCTCCCCCGTTGCGCAACGCTTCGTTTATATTCTCGCAAGCAGACAAGTGCTCGCTTTGATGCTGCCTTCTTAGTGTTCTACTGGCTTAATGATACGTGATTGCTGTGCTGGCGCACGCCTGACCTCCGCCCCGGAACAGGACGTCAACGTTCGCCAGAAGCCTCTGTTCGAACGAAAATGCCCGGATTACCCGTTGCGGTAGGGTCTCGCTCCATCCGCTCTGTGTCGGTTTCGCGCGATCGCATCGACCAAGCGCTTTTTTTCTATCAGCCAAACTATCTTCTCCGCCGAAGGGCTTGAACCCATATGACAATCGCGGCGACGCGGAGGCCCGCCGGTTCGCCATCTCGCCCGGAGCCGCTCCGTCGCGTCCCTCGGCATCCGCAAGACGGGCGGTGATTCGATGCTGGTGAGGTCAATGCAACGTCAAGTGCATTTTTGCACCGTCGTACGGCTTGCTTGACAGCGCCTCGTTTCCGTCTTGGCGTCAGCGCCTGCCCGCCCGCGGAGTAGATCAAGCGCCTGGCACTAGGCCAAGCCAAATCGAGTCGCACACGACAGCCACTTCCGCACCACAGGACGGCTCAAGAACGAACAGAGCCTTCCGTCCTGCGACGAAATCGGCGATGCGCTGATCGATTTGCTTTTGATCCACCGTCGCCTGGGAATCGTCTCTGCTGTCCACCCAACGCAACCACTGTCCGGCCTCGGCGGCAGAAAAATGGTACGTCGGCGAAATGAGCAGGCGTGAGACAACGTTCTGTTCGGCGAAGTCAACGATCCGCTGCGAAACGACTCCTACAAAGCGGAAAGTCCCGGTCGTTCCGTCTACCCGTGCGAATCGGAGTAGCAATTCCCGATCGGTCGGACGATGGTCGATCCCGACCAGTTCGGCGTCGTGAAAAGTGGGCCGCTCGCCCTCGAATCCGATGACGTTTTGATAATTTTCGTTTTGCATCCTCGTACTCCGATTGCGGTCAGGGAAGAATAGACATCGGCACACCCGGCCCCCGTTGCGGCTTGCCAGTAAGCGGATTGATTGCCCAGTTATGTGCGTGTGGTATGCCTTGGCCGTGATCGTGGTCAAAATCGAAATCGACCGCTGGGTTGCCGTCACCTCCGTACAAACGCATTTGTCCGCTGCCGGGGTTCGTGTACCACGTGCCCGGTTCGCCCGTATTTGGCGTTTTCGCGATCTCAAAGGCGCCATCGGTTGGCGCCTCGTCGGCGTACTCGAATGGTTGCGCATCTCCGAGTGGCGTGGACGGATCGGCGTCTGCGGCGGCAGCATCGCCCGGCGTCCTAGCGATAACGCTCTCGAGGTATTTGATTAGATCGTCAGCGCTCACGTCATCGTAACGCTGCATCCAAGAATACGACTTGGGAGCGGAAACTGCGTCACTCAGCCTCGCGGACGTGCCGCTTCCACCCGCTGCCATCTCAGCGAATGACTGACGGGAAGGCGGGATTGCGCCGATTCGGCGCGTCGGCTGAGGCGCACAGCCGCCCCCGTCTAATCGCTTCGCCGCGCGCTCTATCACAACCATCAGCCTGCCGCTTTTCACTGCTGACCGAAGCAAGGCGATTGTATCGCTCGGGTTCACGCCGGGCGGGTTGTATCCCATGTGAAGTCCGAACTGCCGAAGGTAATCGCGTGCCTGATAGATCGAACGTGTTCGCGGCCAACGCCGCAAGAATTCCTCGACGTCCTGCTGGCGCTTTCCCGCCAAGTTTCCCAAGGCGGCTCCGTCGGAAAGAATTGCTTGTTCACCAAAACCCAAGTCGATTTTGACCGAGGCCATTGATCGATCTTCTCCGTATGTGTAAGGGAATGGGCTGCCATCGTAGCACCGACTCCCGCGATACAAGCCTGTATATCCGGTATCGGTCTACATACCTCGCCCGGTCTCCTGACTATCGGTTCTCTTTCTCGGCTATCGACGATGGGACCGGGGCAAAAACAACGGCAGTTGACGTCGGCCGCGTTTTCGCATGAAGTTCGGCCAACTGCACGTCAGATTTGCATGACGGACGCTCGATTGAAGGACTCTACAAGCCGGCATGGCGTTGCCGCGCCCGCCCCAGCTTGATGCCGAGGAACTTGCGAATCTCTGCGCATGCTGCCGCACTCAATCTTAACCGACACGCCCTCCGCCACCCCCGCCCAACGTCCCGCGTCACAATTCGATCAGTCCCATCCCCACAGCCTTGATCATCGCGGCGCTTCTCGAATGAACCCCCATTTTGATGCGGATATTGGTGATGTGATAGTTGATCGTCGACTGCGAGCAACTGAGGATCTGAGAAATCTCCCAAGTCCCCTTTCCCAACGACATCCACTTCAGGCATTCCATCTCTCGCGGCGTGAGCTTCGGTGCGACGGCGCTCGTTTTCTGCCTCGCGAGTGAGAGACCTGCCGGAGATGCAAAGTCGCGCACAAGACCTAATTCGGGCAGGCTCGAGACGGCATCACGCTTTGCCTCATCCGATCGGACGCTGCTTGCGAAGCACAGCATGCCGACCTCATGCTTTGGGCCGTGAATCGGCAGCGCCACGCCCCATCTCGGCCCGAATGCGCATGCCTGCTCATAGAGCGCCTCTTCCTGCGCGCCAATGAAGGTTTCGCTTCGCCAAACAAGGGGAGTCATCTTTGACCAGCAATGCCGAACGATCGGGTCGATCTCCGCATATCGCTTTTGCTCGTAGATTTTCTGCCACACGGCGGGGTAATTGCTCTTATAAAACACCTCACTATAGGGCAGGCTATCTCTTGGCAGCAGCGCGAAGGTCGTGTACTCGAGTTGATGGCGCCGCCCCACCTCAACGAGCCCATTGAACCAGACGTCAATATTCACCGCGTTCTGTAGTGAGGAATCGATAAACTCACGAAGCATGCTGCCCCCCAGAGTAGTTATCAAAATGCCACCTTGCCTGCGCGCCGCGAGGCAGACGGTTCTTCTTATCGTTTGGCAGATCGAAGATACAAGGTAATTAGATTATTTTCAAATTTTTATATGACCCTGTCATCCCCATATCTGAGAAATCTGCACTGAATAGCTCGAATCGTCGAGATCAATAAGTCGATTTCTCAAACGTTGGGTTTTGGATTATTAAATCGGCCTTAGGCGGGGCATGGAGTGCTCGCACGAGAGATCGGACACCTCGCGGCGGGAAAACCTGATTTGCCAATGCTTTTCCCAACAAATGCGACATAACCTCCGATTGGCAGCGATTCGAGCTCCGTGCCCCTCTCCCCACCGCGCTTAAGCCAATTCGCATAGGCAAGTGATTTGCTCGAGGTAATTTGCCTGTACGCCGGGAGACGGCAAATGCATGCACGAAGATCGCAGACGATACTGGCGCCCGCGATAGCGCTATTGCTGTCATGCTCCGCATCCGCACAAAAGAGCGGCCCGACGAGCGTCGATACGGCCCCTGCGCCAGTTTCGATCGCGGCCGCCCTCGGCACGCCGCAGCGTCAGGCAGCGGAAGCGGCGCTGCATGGCCTCGCCGATCGCCTGAGTGCCAACTCGGACGCAAACGGTATCAATCGCGTCATGGCCGTCGACGATTACGCTCGATTGCGTCACGCGTCACTCGGTGACGGCTTCGAAATGAATATCGTCGACCCTGTCGCGCTGTTGGCCGGACAACCGCTCGATGCCTGCCTTCGAGGCACCGGGCAATGGCGCTTCCTCGTGATTGTGGCTGGCAAACCGGTAGGGCTTCTGACCGTCGAGCGCGTCGGCAACGAGTGGAAAATGGTGGCTGCCGGCGCAAGCGGACTCGCCGTGGAAGTCGCGGGCGTCGAAGCGCGCTATGCCGGCGAGACGCCGCGGCCACGATTGCGCTTCATCCGCAGCTTGCAGGCCGTAGCCGACTTCATCGAAGTGACCTACCCCTCCCCCTTCGGCGAACCCGTCCGACGAAGCTACGTTCCGCTTGCGAGCGCGCGCGCCGCGCTTTACGACGAGCAGCTTCGGACGGACGGCTTTTCGGCCCCACCCCTACCCGAATCGGAAGTCGGAAGCAGGCTCATCGAGCGCGTGCGCCTCGGCATGCGCGATCCTCGCTTCATGCGGTGAGGAGACGCGCATGAACGTTCGCATGGGATTTGCCCTTGTCGTCACCGCATTCATCGCGGTTCTATTGCTCGACCTGCCTCCGGCCGCCTTCGCCGCTGCTGATCAACTCGACCTTCCGGTCGTCGAACAGGAGCACAGCGAATGGTGCTGGGACGCTGACGCCTCCGCCGTGCTCGCTTTCCGCGGCGTCCCCGCGACGCAGTGCGCAATCGGGAACTGGGTCGGCTCGATCGACTACGCTTGCGGGAACTATCCGTTCTATTGGGACGACCCAGCGAACTCGCCGAACTATCTCGCGGGAACGACGGGAATTGCCGGGATCCTTTGGTATTGGGGCCGACGCGATTCTCGGTACTACACGGAACCGCTCGCGTATCCGGCAGTGCGATCGGCGATCATGCACGGTCATCCCATTGTCGTTCTATGGAACTGGTACGGCGGCGGCGGACATTTCATCGTCATAGACGGCTACGACGATGACGGCTCTATGGTGTACTTCATGAATCCCTGGCCGGGGGAGGGAGCGGGAATCGGGGACTACGAGTGGACTCGCGATGGGAGCGGAGAGATGGGCACGCACTGGTGGTCGGAATCGCTGATCATTTATTGAGCTGCGCCTCGTTAGGAGCCGCACCTAGGGAGGGCGAATCGGGATGCGCAACGGCGCTGCGTCGCCTAGGCTCTTATCAACGCTTTTCATCTCGCTCAGCCGAGCGCTCATCGGAAGCTTCACCGCACCACTGCCATGCTCACCATCGTCAACCGTCGCCCGCCCATCTTGCGCGCCCATGGGCTGTGGCACCTCGTTTCCTTCGGCGCATTGCTCGTCACGGGCGCCTGCACGTTCACGCCACCCGAGCGTCCGTCGGCTGTGACGCTGCCGCCCCCGGCCGCCGTCAACAGCCTGACCCTGGATCAGTATCGGTATGCCGTTGCCCAACGGATCACCGAGCGCAATCCGTCTTATGTGCTCAAGCGCGCACCACAAGCCATGCTGCGTTCGCTCGTGGTCGTCGCGTTCACGGTCAATCGGAACGGCGAAGTCGTGTCATCCTCGGTTTACCGGACCAACGGCGATGACGACGCGGAAGCGACCGCGCTGGCAACGCTACGCCGCGCATCGCCGCTGCCGCCGCCGCCGCCAAAGCTGCTCAACCGGCTCGGCCAGGTCGAGATGATGGAAGACTGGCTCTTCAACGACGACGGTAAATTCCAGCTCCGCACGCTCGCCCTCCCTCAAGCACAAGCGTTCGATTAGCGTCTTATAATTCCGGGCACCCCGCGCCCGGATCGCGGCGAACGACGCGTCGCGAGCCCGTCACGCGCGCCATCGCGCGCTGTGATGATCGAGCGCGTCCCGACAAACATGGAGACCAAACCTATGTCGGCTTCGCCGTCTTCCCCCACCGTGGCATCCTCTTCCGACGCGGCAAACGCATCCAGCCGCTCGCGTATCGTATTCGCCAGTTTCATCGGCACGGCGATCGAGTTCTACGACTTCTACGTCTACGCGACCGCCGCCGCACTCGTCATCGGGCCGGTGTTCTTTCCCCACAGTTCGACCACCGCGCAGGCGCTATCGGCATTCGTCACGTTCGGCCTCGCCTTCATCGCGCGGCCGATCGGGTCGCTCCTGTTCGGCCATTTCGGCGACCGGATCGGACGCAAGTCGACGCTCGTGGCCTCGCTGCTCGTCATGGGCCTCTCCACGACGCTCATCGGCTTCGTGCCCGGCTACGATTCCATCGGCGGCCTGGCCCCCGTACTGCTCTGCATCCTACGACTCGGTCAGGGTATCGGGCTCGGCGGGGAATGGGGCGGCGCAGCATTGCTCGCCACCGAGTACGCGCCGGCACAACGCCGCGGCTGGTTCGGCATGTTCCCTCAGCTCGGACCGTCGGTCGGCTTTCTTGCGTCGAACGGCCTCTTTTTCGGGTTGGCGCTCGCGCTATCCGATGCGCAGTTTCGAAGCTGGGGGTGGCGTGTGCCGTTCATTCTAAGCGCGGTGCTGGTTGCGCTCGGGCTCTATGTGCGGCTGAAGATTGCCGAAACGCCGGCGTTCCAGGCAGCGATCGAGCGGCGTGAGCGCGTGCGTGTTCCGCTCGTCTCGCTATTCGCGAACCACGGTTGGCCGACACTGCTCGGCGCACTCGCGATGGTGGTCTGCTACACGCTCTTCTATATCTCGACCGTCTTCACGCTCTCGTACGGTGTATCGGCATTGCATTTCTCACGGCAGAGCTTCCTCGCGATGCTCTGCTTCGCCGTCGTCTTCATGGCGATCGCAACACCGCTTTCCGCATGGGCAAGCGATCGGTTCGGCCGGCGGCCTGTCCTCATCACGGGGATCACAGCCGCTATCGTCTCCGGCTTTGCGATGGCTCCGCTAGTCAGCAGCGGCTCGACACCGCTCGTCACCCTCTTCCTCACGCTCGAGCTGTTCTTGATGGGCGTCACGTTCGCACCGATGGGCGCGCTGCTGCCGGAGCTCTTCCCCACGCGCGTGCGCTACACGGGCGCGGGTGTCGCATACAACCTCGGCGGCATTCTCGGCGCCTCGGTCGCGCCCTACATCGCGACGATGCTCGCCGCGCGCGGCGGTCTCGCCTGGGTCGGCGGCTACGTATCCGTCGCCGCGGCGATCAGCCTCGTCGCCGTTCTCCTCATGCGTGAGACGCGCGACGTGTCATTGTCCTGACCGGGCTCACTGGGGCCGCCGCGGGTGCTCGCGCGACGTCGCGCGCGCGGGCGCCATCCGCGCCGGCAGCTTGGCCGGCTGAAGACGGGCCGCTTTGAGGCGGCTTGCAACGCTTCCGAGCCCGATGAGCACGGCAATCGCCGATGCGTCTCCGAGCAACCGTATCGGCCAATCGGTCAGCAGTTCTGTCGTTCGGACGCCGGCCAGTTGCAAGGCCGCATCGACGCCGATCGAGACGAGCGTGCCGCCCACGAAGCAGACAAGACCTTGCCTGCCGACCGTCACGATCGTCGGTACCGCAACGGCGAGTGATCGCAGCCACCCAAGGCGAACCGCCTGCGCGCAGAGCCACGCAATAGAAAGAAAGCTGACGATTCGCACGCTCGCGAGATCTTGTTTCATGAAGCCGGGCGAAGGATGCCCGTCGATGCAAAGTTTGACGAAAGCGAACGTCAAGGCGACGACGAATGCGACGCGCGTGATCGCTCTGCCCATCGTCGATGTCTGAACGTCGGCTGAAACGGGATGCAGCCGGCACAGCATGCCGAACGCAAACATCAATTGCCATGCGAAAGGGTTGAACGGCCAGTTTGCATCGCCCGTGCGGGGCAGCCAGTTTTCGAGCCACGGCGCCAAGGCCCAGACAGCCACGCTGAACGAGAGCATTGCGAAAGGCGACCGCCGGGCGAGCGGCACCGCGAACGGCACACAAAGCGCGAACAGCACGTACATCGGCAATACGGCGGACAAGAACGGCTGTTCACGAAACGATGCAATGTTCGCGAGTTCCCGCAACGGGTGACGGACGAATGCCTGCCAGCCCGTATCGACGGCAGCCGCACTCGGCAACAGCGTGAGCAACGCACCGCAAGCGAGCATCAGCGCCGCCGTCAGCAGATAGGCGCGATAGATCTCCCATGCGCGCTTCAGAAAGCGATGCAGCGCCGCCGCCTCGCCACGGCGTTCCGCCACGCCGACATAGGCCGCCGCCGACGCGTACCCGCCGAGAAACACGAACACCTCGGCCGCATCGCAGTAGGCGTAGCTATGCAGCATGGCGTATTGCAGGATGCCTCTCGAAATGTGATCGAGCGCAATCACGATCAGCACCACGCCTCGAAGAAAATCGACTTCGAGCGATCGCCTGGTTGACGAACTCATTGATTCACCTTCCCGGTTGACGGCGGGACCGGCAGTAGCGCCGCCCGATCATTCATGCGGTCAAAGCAAATTCGGCGAAGCCGGGCCAAAAAGATTCCCGGCGCAATTCAGTATTCCAATCTTCGTGCCATCTGCGAGACCGGACGCGTGCCACTCGTCGAAAACATCTCCATGAGCGCTAGAAGAGCGCAATCCGCCCGCCGCGTCAGTGGTTTTCCGATCTTGTCCGCTCGAGTTGGCGGCTCGATACTGAGTCGTACGGCGCACTTCATGAAAACCGCTGTATCACTTTTGAAAGCAAGACCTTCCCGATCAGCGAGAGGAACGGGCGATGGATATCGAACTGGGCAATGCCGACATCGTAGCGATCGTCGCCCTCGCATTGCTCGCCGCATTGTTGCTTGCATTTCGCTTCCGGCCGACGACGTGGCTGGGCGTAGCGCTCGAAATTTTGCTCGCGAACGCCCTCGCCATCGCGGCGGTGCTGGCGTTTGACGTCATGCTGTCGTAGCCCGAGCGCCGAAATATCCGTGCCCCCGGTAAGCGGCCGATATTACGGCTCAAACATACGGTCACAGTTTTAACAGGCTTGTAATTTGCTGCGCCGCCAGCGTGCGTCGCTGGCGTGCGGCTTCGTTTGCGTCCGGGTTGCGGAGACCGGGTCGTATAATCTCAGCTTTGGCCCCGAGATTCATGTTCCGCGCTCCCTTCGCCCGCCGTTACAGCGTCTTGCGGCGTGCGCAGCAGTTGTGGCGCCGCTATGGCGTCTTCTGGCTCGGCGCGATCGCCGTCGGCCTCGTCGCGGTCTTCTATGCACGACTGATCGACTGGGGCTACAGCGCGTTTCTAGCGTTGCAGCATCGCTATAGTTGGCTGCCGCTCATCGTCACGCCCGCCGCCGGCGCCCTCTCTGTCCTCGTGACGCGCCGCTTTTTTCGTGGCTCCGAAGGGAGCGGCATTCCGCAGGTCATCGCGACGCTCGAAGAGGGCACGACGTCGCTCGGCCCTCGGCTGCTCGCGCTGCGGCTGCTCGCGGGGAAAATCGCCGTGTCGTTCATCGGCATCCTCGGCGGCTTCACGATCGGCCGCGAAGGGCCAACCGTGCAGATCGGCGCAACGCTCATGTACAACTTGCGGCGCTTCTATCCGCGCTCGACCGCCATCATCGAGCGGCAACTGGTGCTGGCGGGCGCCGCGGCGGGGTTGTCCGCCGCGTTCAACACGCCGCTCGCGGGCATTGTCTTCGCCATCGAAGAGCTGACGCGCAGCTTCGAAGTACGTACGAGCGGCGTGCTGATCACCGCCATCATCGTGGCGGGTGTAATCGCGCTCGGGCTCAACGGCAACTACACGTATTTCGGCACGATTCAGGTCTCGCCCCATTTCCCTGGCGTGCTGGCGCTCGCCGTCATCGTCACGGCGCTGGTCACGGGCGTGGCCGGAGGCGTTTTCGCCTGGTTGCTGCTTCACACGTCGCGCTGGCAACCGGCCGCGCTCGCCAGACTGCATCGCGAGCGGCCGGTCGTGTTTGGAGCGCTCTGCGGCCTGGCAATCGCCGTTGTCGGCATCGCCAGTGGCGGCCACACGTTCGGCAGCGGGTATGCCGAAGCGCGCGGATTGCTCGAGGGTCGTGAGCAGTTGTCGATGCTCTACCCGTTCGCCAAGATGGCTTCGATGGTCGCTTCGTACCTGCCCGGCATTCCGGGCGGTATCTTCGCGCCGTCGCTATCGATTGGCGCCGGTTTCGGCAATTTGCTGCACCTCGCGTTCACGAGCATGCAACTGCAGATGCTGATCGCGCTTGCGATGGTCGGCTATCTGGCCGCCGTCACGCAATCGCCGATCACCTCGTTCGTCATCGTGATGGAAATGATCAACGGCCATGCGCTCGTGATTTCGCTGATGGCCACGGCGCTGGTCGCGAGCCGCGTGTCACGCCTCTTCGCTCCGCCGCTTTATGAAGCGCTCTCGCATCGATATCTGACACCGAAGCGGGAAGCAGCGCCAGCGGCCGACTCGCCGAAAACGCTCGAGCCGCTGTTCGAAGACGAACACGCGAGCGCGGAGCCGCGCGCCGACACGCCGGGCAAGTGATTCAGGCGGGGACGCTCTTCTCGAGCCCCTGACACTGAATCGATCACCCGGCGCATGGGAAAGGCAGGAGGCAATGCGGGCATGAGCCGCCCGCCCCGCCGTCAAAGCTGCGGAATCTCGATTTTGACTTCGAGGACCTCGAGATTGTCCTGGCGCTCGAGGCTCACGCGGATGTCGTCATTGGAAATGTTGACGTACTTCGAGATGACCGCGACGAGCTCGCGTTGCAGCGCGGGCAGATAATCGGCCGGCGGGCGCCCGCCCGCGCGCTCGTGCGCGATGATGAGCTGCAGGCGCTCCTTCGCGACGACCGCGGACTTCTTTTTCTCGCCGAGCAAAAAGGAAAGAATCGACATATCGCGGCTCCCCCTTATCTGTTGCCGAACAGGCGCTGCAGCAAGCCCGGCTTCTGATAATCGGTGAAGCGCAAAGCCTTGTCCTCGCCGAGAAAGCGCGCGACGACATCCTTGTAGGATTCGGCCACGTCGGAACCGTCCATATGCACGGCGGGCAAGCCCTGGTTCGACGCGTGCAGGACCGCTTCCGATTCTGGCACGACGCCGATCAGCTCGATGCGCAGAATTTCCTGGATATCGGAGAGCGAAAGCATCTCGCCTTCGCTGACGCGCTTCGGGTTGTAGCGCGTAATGAGCAGATGCTCCTTGATGGGCTCCTTGCCTTCGATTGCGCGCTTCGTCTTCGACGACAGAATGCCCAGGATTCGATCCGAGTCGCGCACCGACGACACTTCAGGGTTCGTCACAACGAGCGCCTCGTCGGCGAAATGCATCGCGTAGAGCGCGCCCGATTCGATGCCGGCCGGCGAATCGCAGACGATGTAGTCGAAGCCCATGCCGGACAGATCGTTGATGACCTTTTCGACGCCCTCGAGCGTCAACGCGTCTTTGTCGCGCGTCTGCGAGGCCGGCAGGATATACAGGTTCTCGCACTTCTTGTCCTTGATGAGCGCCTGATTGAGGTTGGCCTCACCCTGGATCACGTTGATGAAATCGTAGACGACGCGGCGCTCGCAGCCCATGATCAAATCGAGGTTGCGCAAGCCGACGTCGAAATCGATCACGGCCGTCTTGTGGCCTCTCAATGCGAGTCCCGACGCAAAGCTCGCGCTCGTGGTCGTTTTGCCCACGCCGCCCTTGCCCGAAGTCACCACAACGATTTTTGCCATTTCCCCTTACCCTTGTTCGTCAAATGAGTTCGATGAGGCCCGCGCGGCGCGGCGCGTACTCGCGCGTCCTACGTGAGCCTCAACGGTTCGATGATTAGCTTTTCTTCGGCAAGTCGGATCTGGACGGACTTCCCGAGAACGTCGGCCGGCAACGGATTTTCAGTGGTTCGATAGATGCCGGCGATCGAGATCAGTTCCGGCTCGAGACACGTGCAGAAAATGCGCGCACCGTGGTTGCCGTGCACGCCGGCGAGCGCCCGCCCGCGCAGCGGCGCGTAGATGTGAATATTGCCTTCCGCGATCACTTCGGCGCCATGGCTGACGAGCCCCAGCACGATCAGGTCTCCCTTGGCGTAGACCTGCTGGCCCGAGCGCAGCGGCCTGTCGACGACGAGCGTTTGGGCGCTCGGTGCCTGCCTGCCCGGCGCTTCGGCAGCGGGAAGCGGCTGCGAGGCCGCGCGTTCCGCCTGCTTGCCTTCGTCCGCTTGCCGATCGTCGGCCTTGGCGCCCCCGCCCCGCCTGTCGCGCGCTTCGAGCAGCGGCAAGCCGGCGTCCGCCGCCCAGCCGGTTTGATGAGGCGCGGCGACGATGCCAAGAGGACGCATGCGGACGCTGTCCAACAGATGCGCGATTTCGGCGAGCGGGATGCGTTCGCCTTCGCCGAGACGGCGAAGATCGATCGCGACGACGTCGCCCGCAAAAAATTCGGGAGTCGCTTCGAAGCGTCGCGTGAGCTCGCTCTTCAGCGCGTCGAGATCCGTCGTCTTGACGACGAACATGAGCGTATCGACGGAACCGCTGCGTAATTCGAAGTATGGCGATTTGTTCAGCGACATGGCGTTGAAGCAAAAAATTTCGCCTATTTTACAGGGGTCCGCGCGCGCGGCCAGCATTTTCGAGCGAGACGTCCCCCATCAATCGTGAGTGCGCGGCACATGCCGCACGAGCAGCGTCTCCCATTCGTCGGGCGCGCGCGTCATGCGCTCGTGCTCCCCGGTGGGGCCGAACCCGAGACGTTCGTAAAAACGCATGGCGGTGCGATTGGCGTCCGTCACCCACGCATGCACCTCGGTCGCGCCATGCTCCGCCAGCCATTCGCTCGCCGTGTTCACGAGCAGTTCGCCGCCGCGCAGATGGCGCACAGCCGGGGCAACCCACAGCGCGCAAACGAATGCCATGCGCCGATCGTCGAAATAGGCACCGATGAGTCCGGCTGGATGCCCTTCCGTATAGAGGATGAACGAGGTGGACGAATCCGAAATCGCCTGACGAGCGGCAACGGTTTCGAACGTCTCCCGCTTCTCGTCGAGCGCCTGCTCGAGCGTCTCCCCGAATGCGTAGGGGGCTTCGCGCAACGCGGCCGTGCGGAGCTCGCGCAGCATCGCGCCTTGGTCGGCAGCGATACGGCGAACAGTCAGCGATGAAATCATGGGGCTCCGGTTCAGGGCATAACAGGCAAACCGTAGCTTCGTCCTATCGGGCCAACGAGTCAAATCTCGCTTGTATGGGCCCTCGTGCGCGGACCGCGCAACGCCCGCATCGCGAGCGACGATGCGCCATAGCCTTAGCTGCTATGGCAACGATGAGCGACACCGTCCCGCAAAAGGGATTTGCTTTCGGGGCACTTGGCGGCCATCTCGGCGATTTGATATGGAAGGAACTTGCAGGACAGGCACCCACATGAAAGCGCATTGAAAGAAAGCGCGAAGGCGCTCCGAAACGGCAATCGGCCGTATCGATCAGGGCGCTTTTCGACGGAGCTTTGGCCAGCAATTTGTAGGAAAATAGCGCAGCGTCGCCCAGCGTCGATTTCGCGCCGTGGCGAGCCCTGGCCTAGCCATCAATCAACTACGCGGCGGCAGAAGCGATGGAAAGCCTGCTCATAGGACCGGCGACACGCAAGCAAGCTGCTTGTGCGGGAACGTCAGCGTTGCTCGTGCTGCTTGCGCTCGCGATCGCGGCGCCTCAGGCACGGCAGCCACTATCGCCCGTGGGGCCGTTCATGCCGATGTGCGCGCTGACCGTCTTCACGACCTCGGGGATCGCGGCATTCCTGCTCGGCGCCCGTTTTGCCGTGACGCAGCGGCCGATGCTCTGCGCCCTGGGCGGAGCCTACGCGTTCACCGCCATCACGGTCGCGCTGCAATTGCTCATGTTTCCCGGCGTGTTCTCGCACACGGGACTGCTCGGCGCGCGGCCCAACAGCGCCGCATGGATGTGGGTCTTCTGGCACGGTGGATTTCCGCTCCTCGTCGCTGTGGCGATGCTGTTGCGCGATCAATCGATCGATGGGTCGCCGGCCGGCCGCTTCCGGTTCCACGAGTGGACCCTGACGCTTATCGGCATGCCCGCGGTACTCGCCGCTGTGCTGGGTGTGTTCGCCGCAAACGCGAATCTCTCCGCGCCTTTCTATCCCATGACCGACATCGATTCGGCGAGGATCAGCCCTACCGCCCTCGTCGTCTGCTTGCTCGACGCATTCGCGATCGTGCTGGTCCTAGTGAAAGGGCGACTACGCTCGGTGCTCGACCTATGGATCACGATTGCGCTCCTGGCCTCCTTTGTCGATGCGAGCTTGAATATGCTCAGCGTGGGCCGGTTTACCGTCGGCTGGTACGTTGCGAGGATTTTCAGCATGCTTGCGCCGGGCGTGCTCGTCGGCGTCCTGATATGGGAAGTCACCGTGCTCTATCGCCAGCTGGCCGAGGCCCATGCCTCCCTGCTGCAGACCTCCACACACGACGCACTGACAGGCGTCTATAACCGCCATTACTTCGACGAACAATTCCGCAGGGACTTCGATCGCGCGAGGCTGCATCGCCGGCCGCTTTCTCTCGTCATGGTCGATATCGACAATTTCAAGGCCTATAACGATGCTTTTGGCCATCCGCGCGGCGACGCCTGCCTGCGCGCGGTCGCCGAGGCACTGGCGCAAACAGCCCGGCGCGCGGGCGAATATGTCGCGCGCTATGGCGGCGAAGAGTTCGTAATCGTGCTGCCGGGCTCGGAGCTCGACGATGCGACGACGCGGGCCGAACAAGCGCGCAACGCCGTCATCGCGATCGGCCTGACGGCGCCGGGGCCAGGCGGCCGCGTTACCGTCAGCGCCGGATGCGCATGCAGCGAGGGGAGCGAACCCTCGAACGCGAGCGAACTTCTCGACGGCGCGGATGCCGCGCTCTATGCGGCGAAGCGCGCGGGGCGCAACCGCGTGGAGCGCGTTGCCGTCATCGATCGCGGTTAAAGCTTGCGCACTTGCTTCCTCGGGGGAAGCGCAGCCGGTGTTCGAACAGGCTAGTGCACATACCTGGCGATATAGTAGACGCCCGATACAAGCACTGTCGCGCCGCCCATGATGCGCCACGTCAGGCCGTGAAGCTCACGGTGCAATTCCTCTTTAGTGACGAACGTATCCATCGTCGATGCCAGCTTATCGACCTTGGATTCGAGCTTGTCGACCTTGGATTCGAGTTTGTCAAATTTTGATTCGAGCCTATCCACCCGCGTCTCGATCTTGGAGAGGCGGTCCCGGATCTCATAAAAACCCATTTCGAGGAACGCAAAACGTCCTTCGATGCCACCGCCGCTGCCTCCGGCCTTATGCGTCCACTTGCGCGGCTTCGACCGCGCCCTCTGGGGAAGTTGATAGGAGTTCATCATTGAAGAGTTCATCATTGAAATCGTCGAAAACGTCAACGTAACGGCACTCAGCGTAGCTATACCGTAAAGTGCGGAAAATTCAGCCGGATGGCCTACCGAGGAGGCCATCTGTGCGGCAGCCTACTCGATCTCGCGACTGATTAGCCTGTGCTCGTTATGTTTAGGACGATCTGCGTTGATCGACGCCCGGACCGGCTCGGGCGAACTCGTTCGGAAAGGCCGCGATGATCGTATCGAACGCTTTCGATTTGCTCACGTGCCAAAGCGATCGGCGAGCTGACGACGATATGCCGGACGCAAAAAAGCCCCGCAAATCGATGACTTACGGGGCTCTCGCTAATCCTGGCGGAAAGGGTGGGATTCGAACCCACGGTACGGTATAACCGTACACCGGATTTCGAGTCCGGCGCATTCGACCACTCTGCCACCTTTCCTTTTTCGGATGTCGCGCTTGCGTCGCACGTCAACAGACGTCGTGCGCACACCGCTCCACCCAGTGTTCACCAAGCTGGTCGCTGTTTGGCGAAGCGAAGATTATAGAACATCCGACACGACATTCCAAGGCCTTTTTGCAAGACGAGATGGAACGGCGGGCGCGGATCAAACCGCCGCGGTTCGAGAAGTCTCAAAGCGCAGCAGGCCCGATCCGTTCGGCCCCACCAAGATAAGGGCGCAACGCCGTTGGCACCGTGACCGATCCGTCCGCATTCTGGAAGTTCTCGAGCACGGCGACGAGCGTGCGCCCCACCGCGAGCCCCGAACCATTCAGCGTATGCACGAGCTCCGGCTTGCCCTGCGCGTTGCGGAAACGAGCCTGCATGCGGCGCGCTTGAAACGCCTCCGTATTCGAGCAGCTCGAAATCTCGCGATAGGTGTTCTGCGCGGGCAGCCAGACTTCGAGGTCATAGGTCTTCGCCGCCGAAAAGCCCATATCGCCGGTACAAAGCGTGATCACGCGATACGGCAACTCCAGCTTTTGCAGGATCGCCTCGGCATGCGTGACCATCTGCTCGAGCGCCTCGTACGACGTATCAGGCGCAACGATCTGCACCATCTCGACCTTGTCGAATTGATGCTGCCGAATCATGCCTCGCGTGTCTCGACCATACGATCCCGCCTCCGATCGAAAGCACGGCGAATGTGCCGTAAGCTTCACCGGCAATGCCTCGCCGTCGACGATGCTCTCGCGCACCGTGTTCGTCAGCGAAATCTCGGACGTCGAAATGAGGTACTGCGTGATGACGTTCTCGCCGCCACCCTTTTCGACGCGAAACATGTCGTCGGCGAACTTCGGAAGCTGGCCGGTACCGTAGAGGATCTCGGGATTGACGATGTACGGCGTATAGATCTCGGTATAGCCATGCTGCTGCGTATGCGTATCGAGCATGAACTGCGCGAGCGCGCGATGCAGACGCGCCATCGCGCCGCGCAGCATGGTGAACCGCGCACCGGAGAGCTTCGCGCCGGTCTCGAAATCAAGGCCGAGCGGCGTGCCCACATCGACGTGATCCTTTACTTCGAAATCGAACTGGCGCGACGTACCCCAGCGGCGCACCTCCACGTTGCCGCTCTCATCATCGCCGAGCGGCACGCTCTCGTGCGGCAGATTCGGCATTTCGAGCATGAGTTTCGATACGCGTGCCTGCACGTCATCGAGCTGAGCCGCCGAAGCCTTCATCTCGTCGCCTATGCCGCTCACTTCCGACATCAATGCCGAAGTGTCTTCACCGCGCCCCTTCATCGCGCCAATCTGCTTCGACAGACTATTGCGGCGCGCCTGCAATTCTTCGGTGCGAGTCTGAATGGCCCGGCGTTCGGCCTCGAGCGCCGAGAAGGCCGCGACGTCGAGCGTATAGCCGCGCGCGGCAAGGCGCTTCGCGACTCCTTCGAGGTCTTTGCGCAGCAACTGAATGTCGAGCATGGGAAAAAGCGTGTGTCGTGGAGTAAGGAGGCGATTTTAGCGCACCGGTATGCAACCCCGGGCCCGCCTTGGGAAATCGGCCGGTTCGGCGGGCCTTCGTTCGCCCGGATTGGTTAGTCGCCCTTGGACTTGTGCGCTTCGCGCCACGCGGCATCGAGCTCGGCGAGCCGCGCGAGCTTTTCGCCGATCTTGCCCTCGAGCCCGCGTGGGGTCGGGCGGTACCAATGCGGCTCGCGCATGCCATCGGGCAGGTACGTCTCGCCGGCCGCATACGCGTCGGGCTCGTCGTGCGCGTAGCGGTACTCGCGGCCGTAGCCGAGCGACTCCATCAGCTTCGTCGGCGCGTTGCGCAGATGAACGGGCACACCACGAGAGCGGTCCTTGCCGACGAACGCTCGCGCCTCGTTGTACGCAGCGTAGCCCGCGTTCGACTTCGGCGCGACCGCCAGATAAATCACCGCCTGAGCGAGCGCGAGTTCCCCCTCCGGCGTGCCGAGGCGCTCGTAGGTCTCGGCGGCGTCGAGCGCGATGCGTGCCGCACGCGGATCGGCCAGTCCGATGTCCTCCCAGGCCATCCGGACGAGGCGGCGCGCGAGATAACGCGGGTCCGCGCCGCCGTCGAGCATGCGGCAAAACCAATAGAGGGCGCCATCCGGATTGCTGCCGCGAACCGACTTGTGCAAGGCGCTGATCTGATCGTAGAAGGCATCGCCGCCCTTGTCGAAGCGACGCAGGTTTTCAGTCAGCGCGCTCGCGATCAGCTCGCCGTCGATCTCGTCCGCCTTGCGTGCCGCCGCCGCGCGAACGGCGATCTCGACGTTGTTCAGCAGCTTGCGGCCGTCGCCGTCCGCCGCGCCGATCAGCACCCGCTTGGCCTCGTCCGTGACGCGCAATCCCCCGAGCTCGGTCAGCGCCCGCTCAAGCAGCTCGTGCTGCTCGTCGTCGTCGAGGCTCTTGAGCACGTAGACGGCCGCGCGCGACAACAACGCACTGTTGACCTCGAACGACGGGTTCTCCGTGGTCGCTCCGATGAAGACGAAGAGCCCCGACTCGACGTGCGGCAAAAACGCGTCCTGCTGGCTCTTGTTGAAACGATGCACTTCGTCGACGAACACGAGCGTGCGGCGGCCATGCGCCCGATGCGCCTGCGCGAGCTCGACGGCCTCCCGAATATCCTTCACGCCCGACAGCACCGCCGACAGCGCGATGAATTCGGCATCGAACGCATTCGCCATGAGCCGCGCCAGCGTGGTCTTGCCGACCCCGGGCGGCCCCCAAAGAATCATCGAATGCGGCTCGCCCGATTCGAACGCGACGCGCAACGGCTTCATCGGCCCGAGCAGATGCTTCTGGCCGATCACCTCGTCGATCGTGCGCGGCCTTAACCGCTCGGCGAGCGGTACATTGCCGCGGGGCTCTTCGAACATGGCGTTACCCGTTGATGACGTCGGCACCTTTCGGCACCGCGAACTTGAACGCGTCGGGCTTCAACGGCGGGTTCTTCTGGATGTTCGAGAACGTGAGCAGCGTCACGTTGCCGAATACGTCGTGCAGTTCCATCGCCTCCAGGTTGCCGTCGCGAAAGCCGATGCCGACGCGCTCGAATTGCGTGTCGTGCGCCTTCGGCGTCAGCTCGAGCCAGTCGATGCCGGCTTTCACACCGGCATCGCGCAGCGAGAAGTTCTGCTCGAGATCGTTGCTGCCGAAGAGGATGGCTGCCGGGCTCGCACCCAGCGCGCCGCCGAGCTTGCGAACGGTGACCTGGTTCAAGTCCTTGTCATAGACGTAGAGATTCTCGCCGTCCGCCTGGAGCACCTGCTCATAGGGCTTCTCATAGGTCCAGATGAATTTGCCCGGGCGCGAGAAAACGAAAGTCCCGCTAGACGTGCCGCTGACGCTCGGTTGCGCCATGCCATTCGGGGTCTGCGCCTTCGAAGGTGCCTTGATTTCTTTTTGCACGAAGTCGCCGCGCGCCGAGTGCACCTGCGCGACGAATGCTTTCAGTTGCTCGGTACCGCTCGCGAACGCGGCCGGCGCGGCGACAACGAGCGCTGCGCCCAGCAGTGCCGCAATGAAGCGTCGGCCCGCCGAGCCGGCGCGGGCGAGGCCGTGCCCCCCGAACGAAAACGAACCGGGGGCATAACGGCTGAGAGGATGCTGCATATCAGTTTTTCTCCGTGATGTACTCGCCGCCGACGACATTCTGCCGGGGGGACTGTGTGGCCGCGCTAGTCGCTCTCGCGCGCCGGCACGAGAATCTCGCGATTGCCGTTGGACGACATCGCCGAAACGAGCCCTGACTGCTCCATTTGCTCGAGCAGCCGCGCGGCGCGGTTATAGCCGATGCGCAAATGCCGCTGCACGAGCGAGATCGACGCGCGCCGATGCTTGACCACAATCTCGACGGCCTGATCGTAAAGCGGATCGGCCTCGCCGCCGCCCGCCGCCGCACCGGCCCCGTCCGCCGACCCTTCGTCGCCCTCGCCCGCGATCCCGCCTTCGAGAATGCCTTCGATGTAATTCGGCTCGCCCTGCTCCTTCAGCTTCTCGACGACGCGATGGACCTCGTCGTCCGATACGAACGCGCCATGCACGCGCACAGGCAAGCCCGATCCGGGCGGCAGATAGAGCATGTCGCCCATGCCGAGCAGCGATTCGGCGCCCTGCTGATCGAGGATGGTGCGTGAATCGATCTTCGAAGACACCTGGAAGGCGATTCGCGTCGGCACGTTCGCCTTGATGAGGCCCGTGATCACGTCGACCGACGGCCGCTGCGTCGCAAGGATCAGGTGGATGCCGGCCGCGCGCGCCTTTTGCGCGATGCGGGCGATGAGCTCTTCGACTTTCTTGCCGACGACCATCATCAAGTCGGCCAGCTCGTCGATGACGACGACGATGTTGGGCAACCGCGTGAGCGGCTCGGGATCGTCGGGCGTGAGACTGAACGGATTGGGCAGCTTCTCGTCGCGCTTGGCCGCTTCCTCGATCTTGTTGTTGTAGCTCGCCAGATTGCGCACACCGAGCTTGCTCATCAGCTTGTAGCGTCGCTCCATCTCGCCCACGGTCCAGTTGAGCGCGTGGCCCGCCTGCCGCATATCCGTGACGACAGGGCACAGCAGATGCGGGATGCCCTCGTAGACGCTCATCTCGAGCATCTTCGGATCGATGAGAATCATCCGGACCTGCTCGGCGCTCGCCTTATAGACGAGCGAAAGAATCATCGCGTTGATCCCCACCGACTTGCCCGAGCCCGTCGTACCGGCCACGAGCAGGTGCGGCATCTTCGCGAGATCGGCGCACACGGGCTTGCCGCCGATGTCCTTGCCGAGGCCGATCGTCAACTTCGAGCCTGCGTCGGCATAGACCTCGGAGCCGAGGATTTCCGAAAGCCGCACGGTCTGGCGCCGTTGGTTCGGCAGCTCGAGCGCCATGTAGTTCTTGCCCGGAATCGTTTCGACGACGCGGATCGAGACAAGCGACAGCGAGCGCGCAAGATCCTTGGCGAGATTCACGATCTGGCTGCCCTTCACGCCGGTGGCCGGCTCGATCTCGTAGCGGGTGACGACAGGCCCCGGATAAGCGGCCACGACGCTCACGTCGACGCCGAAATCCTTGAGCTTCTTTTCGATGAGGCGTGAAGTGAACTCCAGCGTGTCGGCCGATACGGTTTCCTGCACGGCCGGCGCGGCATCGAGCAACGCGATCGGCGGCAGCGTCGTGTCGCCGGGCAGGTCCGCGAACAGCGGCACCTGCTTTTCCTTTTCGACGCGCTCGGACTTCGCCGGCGCAACGACGGGCGGCACGATCGTCACCGGCTCGTGCTCCTCGAGCCGCACGCGGCTTTGCTCGACCTTGCCCTCGCGTTTGACGGCCGCCTCGACGCCCGCCTTGCGATCCCGGCCGGCCTCGCGGCGCAGCTTCGCGAGCGTGACGGCCGAAATCAGCTTGTCGCCGACGCGCTCGGCCACCGACAGCCACGAAAACCGAAAATAGAGCGACAAGCCGATGGCCAGCCCGATCAGCAACGCGAGCGTGCCGCCCGTGAAGCCGAGCGCATGGGATACGCCGCGCGCGACGGCGTCGCCGACGATGCCGCCCGGCGCGCGCGGCAACTGCACGCGCATCGACCACATCCGCAGCGCCTCGATGCCGTCGCAAGCGAGCAGCACGAGCGCGAACGCGAACGCGTCGGCGAACCACGAGTCGCGCGGCGCTTGCTCTTCCGGTTCCGCCTGGCGCGTGAGAAGCCGGTAGTTGGCGGCGATGCGCCGCGCGAGCAGCACCACCCACCAGTAGGCGGAAAGGCCGAACAGCAGCAGCAGGATGTCCGACGACCAGGCGCCGACGCGGCCCGCCCAATTCGCGATATGGTCGACCTGCGCCGCGTGCGTCCAGCTCGGATCGCGGCGGCTGTAGCTGACGAGCGCCATCACGAGGAACGCGCAGAGCGCGACCTGCAAGATCCAGCGAATCTCGGTGAAAAGACGCGACATGCGATGCGGCAACGCTTGCGTGTGCGCGGAATAAGGAGCTTTGGCCATGAATCCGTAAAGGCTTGGCGGGCGCGCCGGAGTGCGCCGTCGCCCCGATCGTAGGATGCGGCCTATTGTAAACGCTGCGTTGCGCACCGCGCTGTAAATGACGGTAACGTGCGTTCCATGCAACGCGCGCCCGCCGCCGTTGGTTACCGATGTGCCAGGCTATCGCCGCGATAGAAAAGCCCAGGCGGCAGCGCCCGGCAGGCCCCTTTATAATGCGCGGGTACGCCCCACCTACGGCCGTAGTCCCCCGAGTCGTTCGCGAGAACCCGCGCTCGACCTCCGGCCGATCGGTTGCTGCTCAAAGCATTTCTTAGGATCAAGACCATGTCCACGCGCAAACACGCCAAAGTGCTCATCCTCGGTTCCGGCCCCGCCGGCTACACGGCCGCCGTGTACGCCGCGCGCGCCAACCTGTCGCCGCTTCTCATCACGGGCCTGGCGCAAGGAGGTCAGCTCATGACGACGACCGACGTCGAAAACTGGCCGGCGGACGCGAACGGCGTTCAGGGCCCCGAGCTGATGCAGCGCTTTCTCGAACACGCGGAACGCTTCAAGACGGAGATCGTCTTCGATCACATCCATACGGCGAAGCTGAACGAGCGGCCGCTCAGGCTCATCGGCGATTCGGGCGAATACACGTGCGACGCGCTGATCATCGCCACGGGCGCCTCGGCGCAATATCTGGGGCTGCCGTCCGAGGAGGCGTTCATGGGCCGCGGCGTGTCGGCCTGCGCCACCTGCGACGGCTTCTTCTACAAGCAGCAGCACGTGGCCGTGGTCGGCGGCGGCAATACGGCCGTCGAGGAAGCGCTCTACCTCGCGGGGATCGCGAGCAAGGTCACCGTCGTCCATCGGCGCGACAAGTTCCGCGCCGAGCCGATCCTCATCGACCGTCTGCTCGCGAAGGAAAAGGAAGGCGTCGTCGAGATCAAGTGGAACCACGTGCTCGACGAGGTGAAGGGCGACGATTCCGGCGTCACGGGTGTGCGGATCAAGCACACGCAAACAGGCGTCACGACCGATGTCGCGCTGCAAGGCCTCTTCGTCGCGATCGGGCACAAGCCGAATACCGACATCTTTGCCAGCCAGCTCGAGATGAAAAACGGCTACATCATCACGAACGGCGGCTTGAACGGCAACGCAACGGCCACGAGCATCCCGGGCGTTTTCGCGGCCGGCGACGTGCAGGACCACGTGTATCGCCAGGCGATCACGAGCGCGGGCACGGGCTGCATGGCCGCGCTCGACGCGCAGCGCTATCTCGAGAGCATCCACGAGGTGCATCAAGAGCGCGTGATGAGCCACGAAGCCGATCGTTGCTGAAACGCGCTCGCATACATAGTGGGCGTCGCGCGGCTTCTCTGAGCGCGACGCGCGAGTCAGTTGTGGCGAAACCATGTCGAAACACCGATTGCATCCGGGCGGCACGAAGCCCGCGAGCGCGGAACGCGGCACGCGCGGAATCGGATTGTCCGATCTCGGCGCTTTGCGGGACGCGCTGAAAGAGAGCGCGGCCGAACGCGAGCGTGCGCGCGCCGCCGCAGCCAAGGCGGCCCGCGAGGCGGCGGCCGACGCCGACCTCTTTCGCCGCGAGATCGGCAACGTGGCGCCGCTCGCCGCACCGCCACGCGCGAAGCACGGCCGAACCCCGCCACCGGCGCTGCCGATCCAGACGCAGCTCGACGAGCGGGCGGTACTCGACGAAGCGATCTCGGACGAATTCGACCCCGAGGTGTTGCTCGATACCGACGAAACGCTTTCCTACTGCCGCGCCGGCATCGGCCACGAAGTCGTGCGCAAGCTGCGGCGCGGCCATTGGATCGTGCAGGATCAGCTCGACCTGCACGGCTTGCGCCGGGAAGAGGCGCGCGAAGCGCTCGCCGAGTTCATTCGCGATGCGGTCAAGCGCGGCTTGCGCTGCGTGCGCGTGATCCACGGCAAGGGGTTGGGCTCGATCGGAAAGGAGCCGGTGCTGAAAGGCAAGGTGCGCTCCTGGCTCGTGCAGAAAGCGGAAGTCATCGCCTTTTGCCAGGCGCGGCCGCATGACGGCGGCGCGGGCGCAGTGCTCGTCCTGCTGCAGCCGCGCGCGGCACAGGCCGCGCCTCGCGGCTGAAGCATGACGCCTGTGCACCCGCGGCTGACATTTGCCCTCTCCGTCATAGAGGGGCTCGCCATCTTCGCCTATGCATTTTCGGGATTCATCGAAGCACGCCGTCGACGGCTCGACGCCGTCGGCACGTTTCTCGTCGCGCTCGTGACCGCATTCGGCGGGGGCACCGTGCGGGATGTGCTGCTGGGGCATCGGCCGTTTTATTGGGTCGAGCACGAAACTTATGTCATCGCGATCTTTGCGATGTCGTTCGTGGCGCCCTTCGTCTTGCGGATGGCATCGCGCGTCTTTTCGGAGCGGGCGCTGCTCGTGGCCGATGCGGTCGGGCTCGGCCTGTTCAGCATTTCGGGGACGTCGATCGCGCTCGATGCCGGCATGCCCTGGTTCATCGCGGCGCTGATGGGCGTGGTGACGGGCGTATTCGGGGGCGTGATACGAGACGTGCTCTGCAACGAAATGCCGCTGATCCTGCGGGATTCGCGTCCCTATGCAACCTGCGCGCTCGTCGGCTGCTGGCTCTATTTGTTGCTCGCTTGGCTCGCGGTCGATCCGGTCTACAGCGTCATCGTCGCGACCGTTTTCATCCTCGTCGCACGGCTCGTGACATTCAAGCTCGATGTGCGCCTGCCGCATTGAAAAGCGGCAGACGCAGCGACGTCCGGCTTAGGACCGGCCAGCTCGCTCAGGCGATGCGCGCCTCGGTGGCCGGGTCGAAGAGGACGGCCTTCGAGACATCGAACAGCAGCGGCATTTTTTGCTCTGGCTGCGGGTTCGATGCCGGATGCACACGGCTCACGGTGCGTTTGCCGTTTACTTGCGCAAAGACGAGCGTATCGGGACCCGTCGGCTCGATCACGTCGACCTTCACGTCGATCTGCTGCAAAGCGTCGCTGTGGCCGTTATGCGCGCTGCGCGCATCGGTGATCCGTTCCGGGCGCAGGCCGAGGATAACGTTTTGTCCGATCGAGCCATTCAGGCGATTGGCGTTGAACGGCAAGTTGAGTGCACGGCGCGTCACACCCGTATCGATCTCGATGCCGACGCCTGCCCCCTGCTCGACGAGCTTACCCTCGATGAAGTTCATCGGCGGCGCGCCGATGAATCCGGCCACGAAGAGGTTCGAAGGCGAATCGTAGATTTCCTGCGGCGCGCCAAATTGCTGGACGATGCCGTCCTTCATCACGGCGATGCGATCGCCGAGCGTCATCGCCTCGATCTGATCGTGCGTCACATAGACAATCGTCGTGCCGAGACGCTGATGAAGCAGCTTGATTTCCGAACGCATCTCGATGCGCAGTTTCGCGTCGAGGTTCGACAAAGGCTCATCGAACAGGAACATCACGGGATCGCGCGCGAGCGCCCGCCCCATCGCGACGCGCTGGCGCTGACCGCCCGAGAGCTGGCCCGGCTTGCGATCGAGCAGATGATCGATTTGCAGCAGCTTGGAGACGCGCTCGACGATCGTCTGCTGCTCGCGCTTCGGCACCTTGCGGATATTGAGCCCGAACGAGATGTTCTCGCGCACCGTCATCGACGGATAGAGCGCGTACGACTGGAACACCATCGCGATGTCGCGATCCTTCGGCGAAAGATCGTTGACGACGCGATCGTCGATGCGAATCTCACCCTTCGTGACCGATTCGAGGCCGGCGATCATGTTGAGCAGCGTCGACTTCCCGCAACCCGAACCGCCTACGAGAATGAGGAACTGGCCGTCCTCGATATCGATGTCGACCCCCTTCAAAACGGGCACGCCGTTCGGATAGGTCTTGTAAACGTCGCGGATAGAAAGGCTTGCCATGCTGATATTCCTTAATCTGCCATGCAGCTTGCGTGTATGCGTTGCTGCTCGTTGCGTCCGTTAGCCGGTGTCCGGCGGAACACGTATGAGCCCTACCCCTTCACCGCGCCGGCCGTCAGCCCGCGCACGAAGTAGCGCCCCGCGATCACGTAGACCAACAAGGTCGGCAATGCCGCGATGATCGCGCCGGCCATGTCGACGTTGTATTCCTTGACGCCCGTCGACGTATTGACGAGGTTGTTCAGCGCTACCGTGATCGGCATCGAATCGACACCGGCGAAGACGATCCCGAACAGGAAGTCGTTCCAGATCTGCGTGAACTGCCAGATGACGCAGACCATGAAGATCGGCAACGACACAGGCAGCAGGATGCGCAAGAAGATCGTGAAGAATCCCGCGCCGTCGATGCGCGCGGCCTTGACGAGCTCGGCCGGCACGCCGACGTAGAAGTTGCGGAAGAACATCGTCGTAAAAGCAATGCCATAGACGACGTGCACGAACACGAGGCCGGTAATCGTATTCGAGAGGCCGACGCTGCCGAGCAGTCGCGCCATCGGCAGCAGCACCGTCTGGAACGGAATGAAGCAGCCGACGAGCAGCATCGTGAAGAGCGCATCGGCGCCGCGAAAGCGCCAGTGCGTGAGGACATAGCCATTGAACGCGCCGATGATCGACGAGATCAGGACGGCCGGAATCACCATGCGAACCGAGTTCAGGAAAAACGGCTGCATGCCTTCACAGCGCACACCCGTGCAGGCCTGACTCCAGGCCTTGATCCAGGGCGCGAAAGTCCAGTGCGTGGGCGCGGTCAGCAGATTGCCCGTGCGGAGTTCGTCGATGTCCTTGAACGACGTCGACAGCATCACGTAGATCGGGAACAGGAAGTAAAGCGCAAAGAGCACGAGCGCCGCATAGATGACGGCACGGCTCACGGTCATCTTAGGCTGCATTGCGGGTGCTCCTCGATTCCATATACATGAGCGGTACCAAAACGGCGACTACAGTGGCGAGCATCATCATCGACGAAGCCGCGCCGACGCCAAGCTGCCCGCGGTTGAACGAAAACACATACATGAAGATGGCGGGCAGCGAGGACGAATTGCCGGGGCCGCCTGCCGTCAACGCGACGACGAGGTCGAACGTCTTGATCGCGATATGGCAGAGGATCAGCAGCACCGAGAAGAAGACCGGGCGCATGCTCGGGATCACGATCTTGCGATAGATGGTCGGCAACGTCGCCCCGTCGACTTGCGCCGCCTTGAAGATCTCGGCGTCGACGCCCCGCAGACCGGCGAGGAACAGCGCCATGCAGAAGCCCGTCGATTGCCAGACGGCGGCGATCACGATGCAGAAGATGGCTTTGTCGGGATCGCCGAGCCAGTTGAACGAAAAACTCGTCCAGCCCCAATCCTGCATGATTTTCTCGATCCCGAGCCCGGGATTCAGAATCCATTGCCAGGCCGTGCCCGTCACGATGTACGACAGCGCCATCGGGTAGAGGAAGATGGCGCGCAGCGCGCCTTCGTTGCGAATCTTTTGATCGAGCAGGATCGCGAGCAGCAGACCGAGCGCGACGCAGATGGCGATGAACGGGATCGCGAACCAGCCGAGGTTCTTCGCGGAGGTCCACCAGACATCGTTATGGAACAGCTCGACATAGCGGTCGATGCCGGCGAACTTGAAGTTCGGCATCAGTCGCGACTTCGAGAAAGACATGTAGCCCGTCACGGCGATGAAACCGTAGACGAAAACAAGGCTGATCAAGAGGCTCGGAGACAGCACGAGCTTGGGAACCCAGCGATCGGCGAGCGCCGCGAACGACGACGTGCGATGGGGTGCGGGCGCGACTTCGTTGCCCTTGCCGCTTAGAGAGGCATGCACAACTCGACTCCTAATTCTTGCCTGCCGCCCGCTCCTTAGAAGCGGATCTCGCTCGGGGGGCGGGCGTCATCGGTAATGCGGGCGGCAACGCGGTGCAATGCGTCGCCGGATTCCCCGATTTCGATTACTTCGTCTTGGCGGCGTTGGCGAGCGCCTTGATGGCGTCGTCCGTCGACTCGTTCGAGTTCATGAACTTCGTCACGACGTCCGTGATCGCGCCCGCGACAGCGTCGGACTGCGCCATGCCGTGCGCGAGCGACGGAACGTAACCGCCCGCCTTGAGGGCAGTCTGCTCATCCGCGTACGACTTCTTCGCGCAATCGTCGAACTTCGCCATCGACACGCCGAGGCGCACCGGGATCGAGCCCTTGTAGAGGCTGAACTGCTCCTGGAACGCGGGGCTCATGATCGTCTTCGCCAGCGCGAGTTGACCCGCCGTCGCCTTGTCCTGACCCTTTTCCTTGAAGAAGACGAACGAATCGACGTTGAACGTGTAGGCCTTGTCGGTGCCCGGGACGGGCGCGCAAACGTAATCGACACCCGGCTTCTTGTTCGCGTTCGCGAACTCGCCCTTCGCCCAATCGCCCATGAACTGCATGCCGGCCTTGTTGTTGATGACCATGGCCGTTGCGAGGTTCCAGTCACGCCCGTTGCGGCCGGCGTCGAAGTAGCCCTGGATCTTGCGGACGGTATCGAAGACCTTGTGCATTTGCGGGCCCGTCAGCGTGGCTTGGTCGAGATCGACGATCGCCTTCTTGTAGAAAGGGGCGCCTTGCGAGAGCACCACGTCTTCCCACAGCGTGAGATCCTGCCACGGCTGCCCGCCCATGGCGATCGGCATGATCCCTGCGGCCTTCATCTTGTCGGCGACGGTAAAGAATTCGTCCCAGGTCGTCGGCACCTTGCCGCCCGCCTTGTCGAGCGCCGCCTTGTTGATGTAGAGCCAGTTCACGCGGTGCACCGAGAACGGGGCGGCATAGTAGTCGCCGTCCTTCTTGCCCGCGCGCATGATCGTGTCGATCTCGGGCGGCAGGTTCTTCTGCCAGTTCTCGCTCTTCGCGGCGGAATTGATATCGACGAGCACGTCCTGATCAGCCCATTCCTTGATCAGCGGGCCCTTGATCTGGGCGGCCGACGGCGGGTTGCCGGCGATCACCTGCGAGCGCAGCGCCGTCATGGCCGCCGCGCCGGCGCCGCCCGCGACCGCGAAGTCCTTCCAGGTATAGCCCTGCTTCGTCATGTCGTCCTTCAGCACGCCGATGGCCTTGGACTCGCCGCCCGACGTCCACCAGTGCAGCACCTCCAGGGATTCACCGGCCGCCTGCGCAGCCGATGCACCCACCATGAGCCCCGTGGCCGCGAGCGCCGCCATGATCGCGCGAACTTTCATTCTTTATCTCCTCCGGATTTGAACCGAGAAACGATGCTCCCCGCTCTTGTTGTTGGGGAACGATGGTTGCCAAGCAGAACAACACTGGAAGGCCAGGCCTGCCTCGATGCACTGAGCGCGCGTGCCGTACGCCGCGCTCCACCAAGGCAAACCCGGCCGCGAAAGCGCTTCTTCAGGAAATGAGTGGTTCGGAACTCAACGCCTGTCTCCTGTTTTGATTCGGCCCGACCCGCGTCGCGCGGAAAGCTCGGGGAGGCATAAGCCAAGGCCGCAGGTCCGCAAGCGGACTGCCGCGCTGCTAACATTCAATGTTCGATGCCACACCATCGTGCCGACGCGCCGGCACAACTGTATGCGGATTCAACAGGAAGCACGCCGGAAGCCGCACCGCCAAGGTGCAACGCATGCTTTTTGCATCGAATCGTCGTTACCTCTTGATTTGGATTGTAGTTAAACTACAATTCAGTGTCAAAAATATTTTTATCGCGCTACAAGTCGAGCGATCGTCGGGCAAGGCCGGGCGCGCGCCCGGCGCGAGCACATGGAACCGGAGACAGCGACCAGCGCAGACACGACCGAGCACGACCAGGTTCGATCCAGCAACCCGATGAGTCAGCCGCGGCCCCACGACCCGGCCTCCTCTCGACTTTCGACTCAAGACCCATGCAAATCGACTCAGGCTTTACCTTCGTTCTCTTCGGCGGGACCGGCGATCTGTCGATGAGAAAGATTCTGCCGGCGCTCTACGAGGCCCATCGCGGCGGGATGCTGTCAGAGCAAGGCAGGATCGTCGCCGTCGCACGCCACGCCGCCGATCTGAACGGCTACCTCGACTGGATGAACACCAACGTCAAGGCGCACGTCTCGAAGAACGGCTTCGACGAGGCCGTCTGGAAACGCTTCATCGAGCGTATCGACTACGTGAAGCTCGATCTCGGCAAGTCGGAGGACTTCGTCAAGCTGCGCGATGCACTCGAGGGGCACGCGGGCATTCGTGTGTTCTACCTGGCGACGGGGCCTTCGCTGTTCGTCCCGATTTGCCGCGCGCTCGCCGCCGTCGGTCTGAACCTGAACTCGCGCATCGTGCTGGAAAAACCGCTCGGCTACGATCTGCGCTCGTCGAACGCGATCAACGACGCCGTCGGCGAGATCTTCGCCGAAGAGCAGATCTACCGGATCGACCACTACCTCGGCAAGGAGCCCGTGCAGAATCTGCTCGCGCTGCGGTTCGGCAACGCGCTCTTCGAGCCGCTCTGGCGCCGCGAATGGGTCGAAAGCATCCAGATCACGATCGCCGAGGAGCTCGGCGTCGAGGGGCGGGGCGACTTCTACGACAACACGGGCGCGTTGCGCGACATGGTGCAGAACCACCTTCTGCAGTTGCTCTCGATCGTCGCGATGGAGCCGCCCCATTCGATGGATTCGGATTCCGTGCGCGACGAGAAGCTGCGCGTGCTGCGCGCGTTGAAGCCGATCGACTCGCGCGATATTTCGAAAGTGGCCGTGCGCGGACAGTATCACGGGGGCGTGATCCGGGGCTCGTCGGTGCCGGCCTATGCGACCGAGCCCGGCGTGAAGCCGCAGAGCACGACCGAAACGTTCGTCGCGCTGAAGGCCGAGATCGAGAACTGGCGCTGGTCCGGCGTGCCGTTCTTCCTGCGCACGGGCAAGCGGCTGGCCGACCGGATTGCCGAGATCGTCGTCAACTTCCGCCCCGTCCCCCATTCGGCGCTCGGCGCGCCGGCGCTGCGCCCGGGCTCGAACCGGCTCGTCATCCGCCTGCAGCCGAACGAATGGATCCGCCTCTACTGTCTCGCGAAGCAGCCTGGCGAGGGGATGAATCTCGCGAGC
Organism: Trinickia symbiotica; assembly: GCF_002934455.1. GTDB lineage: Bacteria > Pseudomonadota > Gammaproteobacteria > Burkholderiales > Burkholderiaceae > Trinickia > Trinickia symbiotica. The sequence continues at coordinate 110,485 of NZ_PTIR01000015.1, forward strand.
GTCCACCTCGATCTTGCCTTCGATCAGTTCTTCAAGGAAGGCCAGATGGAGGCGTACCAACGGCTGCTGCTCGACGTGATCAACGGCCGCCTCGCTCTGTTCGTGCGGCGCGACGAGCAGGAAGCCGCCTGGCGGTGGGTGGAGCCGATACTCAACGAATGGGCGACGTCGACGAAGCCGCCGAAGCCTTACGCAGCCGGCACGTGGGGACCGGCGGCCGCGAGCGCCATGCTCGCGCAGCACGGCACCTGCTGGCTTGAAGAAGAGAACTGACGACGTTCGGACGCGGCGAGGCCCGCCTTTGGCTGGCCTCGCCGCGCGCAAAGGAACAAGTCCATTGGGGCAGTACTCGAGAAGCAGTCTGGAGGAGAAGTGATCGAGCTTCACGCTTTTGACGACCCGCGCGCTCAAGGCGACGCGCTGGCGAAAGCGGTCGGCGATGCGCTCAACGCATCGCTCGCCGCATCCGGCGGCGCCTCGCGCACGACGCTCGCGGTATCCGGCGGAACCAGCCCGCGCGCGTTTCTGCAAACGCTGGCGCACGAGCCGCTCGACTGGCCGCGCGTCGACGTGACGCTCGTCGACGATCGGTGGGTTCTGGAAACGGATCAGGCCAGCAACGCGCGGCTCTTGCGCGAGACGCTGCTCGCCGACGGCACGAAGGCAGGGGGCGGCGCGCGCTTTTTCCCGCTCGTCGACGTTGCTTCGACGCTCGAGGCAAACGTTGCAGCGCTCAACGCCGATCCGGCGCGCGCGCTGCCGGACGTCGCCGTGCTCGGGATGGGAGAGGATGGTCACACGGCGTCGCTCTTCGCCGATGCGCCCGAGTGGCTCCATATCATCGATCCGGCCGCCGCGCGCTTCGTCGCCGTCCACCCGGGGAATGCGCCGCATGCACGCGTGAGCCTTTCGCTTGCCGCGCTCACGCGCATTCCGAGGCTCTTCCTGTTGATTGCCGGCCCGAGCAAGCTCGATGTGCTGAAGGCCGCCGCCTCCGCACCACAAGAAAACGCCATCTCGAAGCTGGCGAACGACAAGGGAGTGAGACTCGATGTCTACTGGTGTGCCAACTAAAACGATGCCTCTTTCCGGCAACCGTCAGCACGCCGACGGTCCGCGGCTGCTCGCCGACATCGGCGGCACCAACGCACGCTTCGCGCTCGAAACCGGCCCCGGCGAGATCTCGCAGATTCGCGTCTATCCGTGCGCCGAGTACCCCGGCGTCGAGGACGTGCTGAAGAAGTACCTGAAGGATACGAAGGTCGGGCACGTCAATCATGCGGCAATCGCCATCGCGAACCCGGTGGACGGCGATCAGGTCAGCATGACCAATCACAACTGGACCTTCTCGATCGAGGCCACGCGACGCACGCTCGGCTTCGACACGCTGCTCGTCGTCAACGACTTCACGGCGCTCGCGATGGCCCTGCCCGGCCTGACCGATCAGCAGCGCGTGCAGATCGGCGGCGGGGCGCGCCGGCAGAACAGTGTGATCGGGCTGCTCGGGCCCGGCACGGGCCTCGGTGTCTCCGGGCTCATCCCGGCGGACGATCGCTGGATCGCGCTCGGCAGCGAGGGAGGCCACGCGAGCTTCGCGCCGTCCGACGAGCGCGAGGATCTCGTGCTCCAGTTCGCGCGCAAGAAATGGTCGCACGTCTCGTTCGAGCGCGTCGCGGCCGGTCCCGGCATCGAGCTCATCTATCGCGCGCTGGCGTCGCGCGACAAGAAGCGTATCACCGGCTCGGCGGACCCGGCCGACGTCGTCAACCGCGCGCTCGCGGGCGAACCGCTCGCGGCCGAGGCCATCGATTGCTTCTGCGGCATTCTCGGCACGTTCGCCGGCAATATCGCCGTGACGCTCGGCGCCCTCGGCGGCATCTACATCGGCGGCGGCGTGGTGCTGAAGCTCGGCGATTTTTTCGCGCGCTCGTCGTTCCGCCGCAGGTTCGAGGCGAAAGGCCGCTTCGAGGCCTACCTCGCCAACGTGCCGACTTACGTCATCACGGCCGAGTATCCGGCGTTCCTCGGCGTATCGGCGATCCTGGCCGAGCAGCTCGCGAACCGCACCGGCGGCGGCTCGTCGGCCGTCTTCGAGCGCATCCGACAAATGCGCGACGCACTGACGCCGGCCGAGCGACGCGTGGCCGATCTCGCGCTCAACCACCCGCGCTCGATCATCAGCGATCCGATCGTCGATATCGCCCGTAAGGCTGACGTGAGCCAGCCCACGGTCATTCGCTTTTGCCGCTCGCTCGGCTGCCAGGGGCTATCGGACTTCAAGCTGAAGCTCGCCACCGGCCTCACGGGCACGATTCCGGTCAGCCACAGCCAGGTTCACCTCGGCGACACGGCAACCGATTTTGGCGCAAAGGTGCTCGACAACACCGTATCGGCGATTTTGCAGCTGCGCGAGCATCTGAACTTCGAACACGTCGAGCGCGCAATCGATCTGCTGAACGGCGCGCGCCGCATCGAGTTCTACGGGCTTGGCAATTCGAACATCGTCGCGCAGGACGCCCACTACAAGTTCTTCCGCTTCGGCATTCCGACGATCGCCTATGGCGACCTTTACATGCAGGCCGCCTCGGCCGCGCTGCTCGGCAAGGGAGACGTCATCGTCGCCGTCTCGAAGTCGGGGCGCGCGCCCGAGCTTTTGCGCGTGCTCGATGTCGCCATGCAGGCCGGCGCGCAGGTGATCGCGATTACGTCGAGCAACACCCCGCTCGCAAAACGCGCGACGGTGGCACTCGAGACCGACCACATCGAGATTCGCGAATCGCAGCTCTCGATGATCTCGCGCATTCTGCATCTGCTCATGATCGACATCCTGGCGGTAGGCGTCGCGATCCGGCGCGCCGTACCAAACTCGGACGTCGCGGAGGCCGTCGTCAAGGCCCGTGCGGCAGGCACCGACGAATCCGTCGCCGTGCTCGATTGGCTCAGCCACGGCGCGGCGTCGTCAGCCACCGACTGAAGGAGGGCCGCGGGGCGGGCAATTTCGTCGTTGCGCAATGCAGCAAAATACCTGCCCCAACGTAGTGCAAAAGACACAAGCACCGCCTCAGGCAAAGAATCCGGTCCCGATACTTGTCGCGTTCTCGCAACGGTATTTTTACAGTTTTAAGCGTTCCCTTTCATTGAAAGCCAAGCGTCTTGCGGCTTTCAAGAAGGCACTCACTGAAACAGTCTTTTGCTGCTATCGCAATAATTCGTAGCAACTAGTATTTACACCAATGAGGCGGCGGATTACGACTGCCTAGTATCCCCGAGACTGCCTGGACCCGCGGCGGGGACCACTCGTTCATGAGACGAGCGTGTCCGCTGCACTCAACACCCCGGGTGCTCACTTTGCAGTTCAATCGTCTCGGAGACCTCTTTAATGAAGAAATCGCTAATTGCTCTCGCAGTGACGAGCGCTGTTGCGGCACCGGCGTTTGCCCAAAACAGCGTGACGCTGTACGGCGTCATCGACATCGGCATCACCTACGTCAACAACACCGGCGGCCACTCGCAGTGGCAGATGCAAGACGGGATCGTGCAAGGCAGCCGCTGGGGCTTGAAGGGCGTTGAAGACCTGGGCGGCGGCACGAAGGCCATCTTCCAGTTGGAAAACGGCTTCCACCCGGCGAACGGCGGGCTCGCTCAACACGGCCGCGAATTCGGTCGTCAGGCTTACGTCGGTTTGACCAACGACTCGTACGGTACGCTGACCCTGGGTCGCCAATACGACCCGGTCGTCGATATGGCACAGGCGACGACGTTCAACGGTCAGTGGGGCGCCCTCTTCTCGCACCCGGCTGACATCGACAACACCGACAACGGCTTCCGTATCAACAACGCCGTCAAGTACGTTTCGCCGAAGGTATACGGCTTGCAAGCCGAAGCCATGTACGCGTTCGGCGGTCAGGCTGGCGCGTTCAGCAGCCAAAGCACGGTCGGCGGCGGCCTGAGCTTCTCCACGGGTCCTCTCTATGTGGGCGCGGGCTATTTCTACGCCAAGGACCCGGCGGTGCAGTTCAACGACGGCAACTTCCTGGGTAACACGACCCCGCCGTCGCTGGCCGCGGCCCCCACGGACGGCATCTGGGGTCTCGTCGGTTCGCCGAGCAACATGCAAGTCATCAGCGCTGGCGCGACCTACAACGTCGGACCCCTGCTCGTCGGCGGCAATTTCTCGAACGTGCGGTTCGACAACGCGAAAGGTGTGGGTGGCAATACGGTCTGGTTCAACAGCTATGAACTGTGGGGTCAGTACAGCCTGACGCCGGCGGCAACGCTCGGTGCCGGCTATACGTTCACGAACGGCAAGGACCACGGGACGGGCCAACGGCCGAAGTATGGCCAGGTCAATGCGATCGCCGACTACGCATTGTCGAAGCGTACCGATGTCTACCTGCTGGGCAGCTACCAGCATGCGATGAGCGGCGGCGTCACGGCGGACATCTACTCCGGGCTCTTCGCCGGCGGCGCGAGCACGAACTCGAACCAGGTATCGGCCCGCGTGGCCATCCGCCACAAGTTCTAAGCAGCAACGGAACAACAGCAAAAACAACTCGCCGGACGGCAGGGCTTCGGCCCTGCCGGGACTCGACGAGATGCGCAGTACCCTCCGAAAGCGCCGCTTCACGCGGCGCTTTTTTTATCGGCTATCGATCGAGCGAGAGGCCCGAGGCACAAGGAGCAAAGGGCAACGGTCAACGGTCAGCTAGCGTGGCACCGCCGTCCCATGCGCCGGCAACGCGTGCCAGCGTATGACGATCGTCCGCCCGACGTAGCAAAGCACGCCTGTCGCCAGAATCGTGATGCCCAGCCCCTTTGGCGTGCCGTTCTGCAGGGCACCGACGATGAGGCTCGCGAGCGCGCCCAGCGCCAGCTGCGCGGCGCCGAACACGGCCGCGGCGGCTCCCGCGTTCTTCGGATAGCGGTGCATGAGATCGGTGGTGCAATTGGCTGTCAGCACGCCCACGACGCCGACGACGAAGAACAGCGACGCGACAATCGACAACAATCCGCCCCACCCCGTCAGGCACGCAACTGCCACGGCGAACGAAGCGATGCAACTGACGAGCGATGCGCCGGCCACGAGCCGCAGCGATCCGAAGCGCCCGATCAATCGCGTATTGAGGAAGTTGCCGATCATGATGCCGACGATGTTGAGTCCGAACAGAAACCCATAGTGCTGCGGCCGGACGTGGAAGTAGTCGATATAGACGAACGGTGTCGCCGTGATGTAGGCGAACATCGAGCCGAACGCCATGCCGCCGCAAAGCATGTAGCCGAGCGCGACGGGATCGGTGACGAGCCGCCCGTAGATCGCGAACGACGCCCATACATCGACGCCCGCGCGTTTTTGCGCCGGCCATGACTCGCGCACGCGCGTGAATGCAAGCGCCGCGCAGAGCGCGCCGAAGACCGCGAGCACGACGAAGACGGCGCGCCAGCCGCCGAGCAGCAGCAATTGGCCGCCGATCAGCGGCGCGAACAGCGGACCGAGACTCGTCACGATGGCGATCATCGATAGGACGCGGGCGGCGTCGCGCGGTTCGTGCACGTCGCGCGCGATCGCGCGTGCCATCACCGAAGCGGCGCCGGCCCCGAGCGCTTGCACGAAGCGCACGCCGACGAGCAGTTGGATCGAGCCCGCGCTCGCGCAGACGATGCTCGCGATCAGAAAGAGCGCAAGGCCGACGAGCAGCACCGGCCGCCGGCCGAAGCGATCCGAGAGCGGCCCATAGAGCAGCATGCCGAGCGAGAAACCGGCCATGAAGCTCGTAAGCGTTGCCTGGGCGGCCGCGTCTGGAACGCTGAACACGCGCGCGATCGATGGCAGGCTGGGAAGATACATGTCGACGGCGATCGGGCCGCAAGCGGCGAGCGCGCCAAGCAGGATGATCAGCCGGATATCCGGCGTGCGCCTATCTGTCGGGGTCATTCAAGGTGCTCGAAAAAAAACGGAGGCCCGTCAATGAAAGTTCTTCGGCTCCGAGCCGCAACCGTGTCGCAATGAACCGCGAAGCAAATCGAAAGGCTGATTCTACGCGAGCCGGACAAGCCGGTCTGGTCACCGTCAAGGACGCGCCGCGTCGGTCCCCACGGGGCGTAACGGTCGACCGCATGACCGTCCGCGACGGCGATCGACAATAGCCCAACCAACTACGAGCGGATTTCGTCCGATGTTTTTTTGAATCTCAAAACGGAGCCGGATGAAGGCGAATCACTGCTCAATATCGCCAAAAGCAGAAAGTTAAACCAGAAACACCACGCTTTCTGAAAGGGACGAGGAAACGTTTGCGCGTCAAGCCTCTGATGGCCGAGCGTAAGCAGGTTCGCGTCAAACCCGCCAACGAAACCTACGATTCAGACAAGGCGCACACCCAAGGCTGTAAATTATGAATTTTGCCTCTCGCACCGTTAGAATCGAACTAAACGCTGGCGTGGTTTTTTGGCGAGGGACCAATGAAATGCTGTGGGCCGTGAATGGAGCTGGTCACCGCAAATGTGAACCAGACAACAACAAGGTTGGCATGACCGCTGGAATCGATGAATGCTCCGACAGCAACCATCGTGTCGCAATACTCATTTGCGACGGCTGCTCCATGACGCATATCGTCGATATGCTTACGAAAGCTTGCGCACTCTTCACTGAAAACGGGCAATTCGCCGAGGACGGATGCCGGCTGAACATCCAGATATTGTCGAGCCGTACAGGATTCGTCTCGTGCGGCGACTGGTCGATACCCGTTTGGGCGGAAGCGCTGGAAAGTGCGACGCCGAGCGAGTTCGAGATGATCGTGATCGCACAGCGGCCCGCATTTGAGAAAACAGCGGAGCTCTCCAGCGTGCACGACTGGCTCGCGCAGGCAGGCCCCGACGTAAAGATTATCGAGCTCGCCCCGGACGCGAAGAAGTTCCTCGCCGGGCACCCGGCCCTGACCGAAGGCGCGCGGCCGGTTCACCACAAGACTCCTCAGCTCAGCGAAAGAATCGAGGCCTCCATTCAATGGTTGAATGAGCATTATGCGGAGCGCATCTCAATATCAGCGATCGCGCAACGCGCATCGATGAGCGAACGCAATTTTCTGAGGCGATTCAAGGCCGAGGTGGGGCAAACCCCGAGCCAATACTTGTCGTCGATTCGGTTGGAGAGTGCAAGGCAACTTCTTCTGCATACGAACCTGCCAGTCGACAAGATCGCCCGTCACTGCGGATTTTTCAATGGAGATCATCTGAGAAAGCAATTCCTCAAGTATTTCGGTATTTCTCCCGCCAAGTACCGCGCGACGAAATCCGAAAGACCTGACCTCCTGTAGTTACTTAATTCTCGGCGACCAATGCTTCGAGAGGCAGAATGGCGGTCAACGAGAAACCCGCGCCCGGCGCCGTTCGAATCCGGATTTCGCCATTCAACCGGGCAGCTCGTTCACGCAGTCCGAGCAAGCCGAGCGAATGTCGGCTCGGACTTGCGTCGCGCGCGGCACCACGGCCATTGTCGCTGATCCGCACGATGCAGTACCGGCTGTCGTGCTCGATCGCGACCACGACTTCAGTTGCGCCCGAATGTCGCGCAACGTTGGTCAGCGACTCCTGGACGATGCGGAAGACCTCGATCCTGCTTTCGCGGCTGAATGCCATGCCGGCAACATCGAAGCGGCTGGTTACGCGCATGCCCGAGCGTATCGAAAACTCCTTGATCAGCCATTCAATGGTCGGAATCAACCCGAGATCGTCGAGCATCGCCGGGCGCAGGTCGGCCGAGATTCTCCGCACGGAGTCGATCAAACCATCGATCAATGTATAGATGCCGCGCAAGCCCACCGAGGATCGTGACGACACCTCCATGTCGAGATCTTGCTCGAGCAGCGTCACCGCCATTTTTAGCGCGGTCAGTTGTTGCCCCAGATCGTCATGGAGTTCTCTGGCAATGCGGGCCTTTTCCTCTTCTCTGACCTGTTGCGTATGCCCCGACAATCGCTTCAGTTCTTCGCGAGACGTCCGCAACGCCTCCTCGTTTCGTTTGCGATCGCTGATGTCGATCACCCAGCTCACCATGCGATAGGGCTTGCCGGCAAGATCCCAAAGCGCCTGCCCGCGGGACTGTACCCAGCGGAATTGACCCGATCGGGTCGACACACGATATTCCACGTCGAAGGGTCGCCGGTGCTTTAGATGCGCGTTCAAGGCCTCCCTGACCTTGCCGGTGTCGTCCGGATGAATCGCATCGAGATGCGCCCGCCTCTCATTGGGTAGCTCATGATCTCCATATCCCAGAATCGCCTTGAATTGAGGCGAAAAATAGATTTCGTCCGATTGCAGATTCCAGTCCCACAGGCCCGCGGCTGCCCCTCGTACGACAAGCTGAAATCGCTCCTCGCTCGCCGCGAGTGCCGCAGCGGCACTGTGCCGCTCTATGGCGTAGTGAATGGCGCGCCTCAGTAACGACGGTTCGATGTCCCGCTTGAGTAAATAATCCTGCGCGCCCTCGTGTATCGCCAGCAAACCGACGGACATGTCGTCGAGCCCAGTGAGCACGAGCACCGGCAGATCGGGGGCCTGCCGATGAAATGCGCGAAACGTATCCAGCCCTTGCGCGTCGGGCAAGCCCAGGTCGAGGAGCACGACATCGACTCGTGCCGCGCGCAACTGGGCCGCAGCCTCCGACAGCCGCTCGGCCCTCAGCAAGCGAAGCTTGAATGCCGAAACTTCGGAGAGCGCATCCTCGATGAGCCAAGCATCTGTCGGACTGTCTTCGACGAGGAGAACCTGAACTTCCGCGTCGGGTGAGTTCATGGCTTGACCGGAGGAAGGGTAACCACGCTGAACCAGAAGTCGCTGATGCTGCGCACTACGTCCGTGAACTTTTCGAAGTCGACTGGCTTGGTGATATAGCAATTCGCGTGGAGACCGTATGACCTCAGAACATCTTCCTCCGCTTTCGATGTCGTCAAGACCACGACCGGGATATCGCTCAACGCGGGATCGCGTTTCAATTCCTGAAGCACTTCCCGACCACTCATTTTCGGCAGATTCAGATCGAGAATGATGAGTCCTGGTCGGTGTGCGGAGCCGTTCGGCCCTCGTTGCTTCAAATAGCGCATCGCAGCCACTCCGTCTTCAACGACATGGAGCGGATTCAACACGCGGTACTCGAGCAACGCCTCGCGCGTCATCATCGCATCCGAGGGGCTGTCCTCCACCAGAAGAATGTCTACGAGGCTGCGCGACATGTCGATCACCATGCACCGTCCCTTCGCATCGTGCGATTGAAGGCTTTCCCAACGGTAGCTCTCGGCAAGGCAAAGCGCTTGACTTCGGCTTCCCGCTCACGTGTGCCAACAAGCACGACTTTGAAGAATGAAGCTCCAAAAAGTATGCGCGCAGCTGCAAACCGACTGAGCGTGTCGTCTAGCCGCGGTGGCAACCGAAACCCAAGTCGACAAGAAAAAAATGACTGAGAAATGAATTGCAGTATAGACGGCGACATCGGCTCGACAAGAAGAAAAAACAACTGATATCGCTGACGTTGATGCTGCCCAACATCGCGCGGGGTTATGCGCTGATTCGCTCGTTATCGAAGATCCGATACTTTCGCATCTTTTCCCACAAGACCTTCCGACTGATCCCCAAATACTGTGCCGTTTCCTGGCGCCGCCACCCGTTCGTTGCCAGCGCTTCGAGCACGCGGCTCCGATCGGCCATGTCCAACCTGTTTCGCCCCATGGCTGATTCGGATATCCGTTCCGCCAATGTAGCCTGTATTCTCTGCGCGTTCGCGAGCAGACTGCGTAACCGCGGGGCGTCCCAGGCCCGAGTCTGCATCACCGTGACCCCGACTCTCTCGGCCAGGTTACGGAGCTCTCGCACGTTGCCGGGAAATCGCATCTGCGAGATCGCGGTGCACAGCCACTGCGGCACGTCTGGCAGCGCCGCACGCAGTTCGTCACCCAGCATCGCGGCGATGACCGACTTGAAGATGGCGATCTTGTCGATCTCGCCCCGCTCCTCGAGCGACGGAACATGCAACTCGATGACGGCGAGCCGATAGTAAAGATCGGCCCGAAATGCGCCGTCCCTCACGAGGTAAGGAAGGTCCTTGTTGGTCGCCGCGAGAACACGAAGGTCCACCTGCACCGGCGTCCCGGCCCCGACCCTCGTCACCGCGCCATCCTCCAGCACTCGCAAAAGCTTCACCTGCTGATGGAGCGGCAGATCGCCGATCTCGTCGAGAAACAATGTGCCGCCGTGGGCTCGTTCGAAATAGCCCTTGTGCGTACCCACCGCGCCCGTAAACGCTCCTTTTGCGTGGCCGAAAAAAAGCGATTCGAAGAGGCCATCAGGAACCGCGCCACAATTGACAGGCACGAACGATCCTATGCAGCGACGCGAGTGCTTCTGATGCAGCAACTGCGCAATGCGCTCCTTTCCGACCCCCGTCTCGCCGCGGATCAGGACGCTCGTATTGAAATCGGCAACCATGTCGACTTCACGAAGTAATGCCCGCATACATTCGGACTGTGCCACCATCGCACCGGCGTCAGTCGCTCGGGTGGCACTCGCCTGCAATCGCACCGCGAGATTCGCGACCATGGTGCGTAGCCCCGCGCGTGAAAAATCGAGCGGCAATGCATGGAAGTCTTGCGGCAAAAGCTGACCTGGCCCCCGTGGCACTTCGCCGATCCAGATGATCGGCATCGAGATGGCGCGCTGGCATTCGCCGATCGCCGCGGCGGATCCGTCGATCACGGTGGTGCTTATCATCGCCAGCGATGCGCGCGACGGACTTGCCGTCGCCGGGATCGCCAGCTCGTCGGTCGGAATGATGTTGATGTCGACACCGTTCAGGTAGCGCGCAACACGGTCGGCGAGGTCGACGTCCCCTCCCAGTACATAGATATCGAGTTCGCCAATTTGGTCAGCGCCTTTCATCTTTCGCTCGTCAGTGGACGGGCCCGCTTGCACGACTCGTAGCGAGCGTTAAGTCTCGCGAAGTCGGTGCGCAGCCCTGAGAATCGTTTCCAGCCGATTGATTCGGATTGTTTCTTTCAAAAAGTCAACCGAAAATTAATCGACACCCATGTCAGCGGCCGACCGCATGATACTGACTCGCGTCGAACGGTATTCCGCCGGTGTTATGCCAAACCTTTTCAAAAATTGCTTGCGCAAATGATCGCCGTTAAAGAGGCCACAGTGGCGCGCAATTTTGTCCATCGGCAGCGCGGTATTGTCCAACAAAGACCTGGCGCTCTCCAATCGGACCTTCGAGAGATACTCGTGGGGGGTCATCCCGACTTCACTCCTGAATCGGCGCTGGAAATTCCGCTCGCTCATCAACGCCAGCTTGGCCATCTCCGATATGGATACACGTTCGCCGTAGTGCTCTTTCAGCCACTGAACGGCAGTCTCGATCCTCTCGCTAAGACCGGAAATTTCGGGTTGTCCAGCGGAGACCGCGAGGGTTCGCATACGCAGCGCGATCGAAGCCTTCAATGCCGTTTGATGCGTGCTGCGCTCCGTTTCTGAAGCGATCTGCCGGCTCTTCGCTGTTCGCCCGTTGCGTTCGGCGCCAGCGTGATCCAGCGCACTCGAGGCTCCAGGTAAGCCGGGAAAGCCCGCCACCATTACCGCTCCGGCTTGCAAAAAAAGCGGGATTATCTCACTCTTTCCGTCAGCGTCCGCGAGCCATGAAAGAATTTCCGCGTCGCAAGTGGCCGAATCGGGAAATGGCTGCGGCACGACGATTGCATCGAAATCGGCCGGGTCGACATCGCTAACGGCGACAGACCATACCGGCATCGAGGAATTTTCCCGAAAAACGAAACCGGCGTGGCCGGAGACAACTGTAATGCTCCCGTTTTGGCAATGGGTGGCCTGCTCCTTTCCGACGCCAAACCGCTCACAGGTCCTCGCCAAGGTTTGCGCGACGTCAATCAATGGAAACTCATCATGCACGAGAATAGCGACACGTAGGCCGCTGCCGAAGTTCGCCGTGAAACGGTTCCCGATGTCTTGTTGCTCGGCGACGGGTTGGTACGCGTACTTCACTGTTGGCTGGCTTTCGCTCTTACTTGAAGTCATAAACCCCTCGTTATGGCTGGCAAGTCGACGTTCCGCACCGCGTCATAAGTCTACCTATATCTTTTTCCGCCCACAGGGGTTTTGTCGGAACGGTAGGTTTTGTTGGCAGAATTTGCGTGAGTCAATCTCATCCGCATGAGGGCAAAATCCGGAAATTCTTTCCAATTGTCAACAACAAACGAGCGATTATATATATGTAATATTCACCAAAAATCGGGACGCGGAAATATACAGACCTGCCTGTTCAGTTCCGGTGTCATTGACGTGCTTCACCTGCGGCCCCTACATCAGGCCCCTCGCCCATACACCACCCTCGACGCGATCGATCCGTACTGGTCCGCGGTATCGGCGAGCGTCAAACCATGGAGCCGGCGTTCAGCTCTGTCCTGCCGTAGCGCCACGACGAGCGCGCGCGCATAGGCCATCGTGTCGTTCGCTTCGATCAGTTGGACGTTTTTCAGCCGCTTCGCGAACACGAATGAAGGAATCGCATTCGCAACGATAGGGACCCCGGATGCGAGCGCTTCGATAAACGCAATGCTGTGCGCTTCCGAGAGCGATGGCATAGCGAATACATTGGCTTCCGACAGCAGGTGCGGGATATCCGAGCGCGGACCTTCGACGGTCACTCGATCCGCAATGCCCAGTTCGTGCGTAAGCTCGATCACCGCTTGGTGGTAGGCCGGATCTTCGATGACGCCATACAACCCGAGGCGAGCCGTCGGCACTTCCCTCAGCACCTCTCTAAACGCTCGCACGGTTTGGAGTTGGTTCTTGACCGCCGTATAACGTCCGAGCTGCACCACGTGAGCCGAAGCCTTACCGCCCTGTGGGCGGCCCACAGTTGAAAAGCGCGAGACGTCCACGCCGTTCGGAATGACCGACATTGCGGGATGAGCGCCGACTGCCGCGATATAGTCGTCGACGTTCGCCTGCGAGACGCCGATCACCGCGCGCGCGCGTCGGCGCAAGATTCGCTCTACCCCGCGGAATACCGGATACGCGAAATCGTTCGTGGCCGAATGCATGACAAACACGATCGGAACAGCGATGGGGAGAGCGCGCGCATAAAACGACGGAATAGTCGCATGCGCAAAGACCACGTCGGGTCGAAAGCGCCGAGCGACTCTGAAGAGATGCCATAGCTTTCCTAGCAGAGGATATCGTCGCCGTGGAAACCGGCATACGACGCCGTCTTTATCGAGGGCTGCGCGCAGTTCGGCGAAGTCCTCGTGTTCGGGCAAAAGCGAAGTGACCCCGACGGGGTGCCCTTGACGGCGCTGATATGCAGCAAGGTCCTTTACCAGCACTTCAGCGCCTGACAACCGCGGCGCCAGCACGAGATGAAGTATTCGCATCATGACCTCTTGACGAGCCGATAGAGCATCAGCGCCGCCGCAGCGCCAAGTCCTGCTGTCATCGACCAAGCAAGCCCGACTACGCCGTAGTGCCTTGTTGCGATCGGCACCATCACGGCAAGCATGATGACCTGAAGCAGCGAACCGTGTGTTGCCGCTTTCGCGTCGCCTACTGCGCGCAGGTACGCTACCAGTACCGCAATCAGAGCACCAATAGCCATGTTGACAACAAAGATCCTGAAGAGCGGAACAGCAACCAACCACGATCGGCCGAGCAACAATGATAAAAACGGTCCGGCGAACGCACGCAATAGCAGGACGATCGCCGCCAATCCCACGGTCGCGAGCGCAAGATATCGTTTGACGAGGAGGGCCGCCTTTGCCGGGTCGAGCCGGTGATTTGCGGAGAACGTCGGGAAAAGATATTGCGACATGGCGATCGCAGCGTCCGCAAGCAGCAGCTGGGCGAGCCTCGATGACATTTGATATGCCCCAAGCTCTGACGGCCCGAGCAGTCTTGCCACGATAACTTTGTCGAACTGGTTGAGGAATAGGCTGACTACACTTGACGCCCAGATCCAACGACTGAAGTGGAGGTAATGTCCGATTCCCGACCACGACAGACGAACCTGCGGTCTCGGGGTCATCGCCGTCCACGTCAGCGTTGTCTTCAACGTCTCCCCGGCGATCGCGCCGATCAGCGCCGAATAGGCCCCTATACCACCCACAGCCATACCGATGCTCGAGCAGCAATCCACGAGCGCTACAGATATTTCGACGCCGGCGACCTGCGCAAACCGACGCTCGCGTTGCGTCACGAAGTAAGCCGGCGATGCAAGACCTCGCATCAGCGGCGGCACAGCCGCAAGTTGCAACAGCATCAGCGCTCCGCCGAGATGAAACGCGCTTGCCATAACCGGAGCGAGCAAGAGGAGGCAAAGCGAGATGCATAGGCCGCGCGTCGCGAGCGTCGTCAGCACCGCACCGAGTTCGGCTCGGCTGGGATCGTTTCGCCCTTGCACGATCGCCTGCGAGAGGCCGGTATCCGAAAGCGACTCTGCGATAGCGATTGCAAGCAGCGCCACGCCGATGCTACCGATGGCCGCGGGCCCGAGAATGCGTCCGAGCAGCAGGAATTTCGCCGCAACGAGCGCACGCACGAATGCCTGCTGCAAAAGCACCCAAGTCGCGGCGCTCGTGCCAAAGCCCGCTCGCACGGATAGTTGCGGCAACCCGATCGACCGAAATAAGTTCGTTAGCTGCATGGATCGAGAGCGATTCGCGTTGGCCTTGTGTTCATTTACCGTAATTTGGCGGGACAAACATTGATCGGGTAACTCCTGCATCCGCGCAGCGATACACGCTTCTTGACTTTGCGCGCGGCGAGGAAGGGATAGCTCGACATCGGCGGCGCGGGTTCGACGGACAGGTTCGCGAGCGACGGCACGAGGTGCCGATTGTCGTCCGGTATCGAAGGTGCAAGCAGATCTTGGTCCGCCCGAGACGTCGCACCCGCTGCCGCAGCAGGGCCAAGTTGCCACATATCGTTGTGAATTGCGCTGCCCGTGCGTGGATCGACCAGCCCCGGATTGGTTGACCGATCGAGTTCCGCAAAACCGGTGCCGCCGTACGCAAATGCATCGCCACGGGCGCCCGAATAGGGCGATGAATCGCCTGCGAAGCAGTAAGCAGCATGAACGACCAGTATGCAACAGACGGGCAACAGCTTTGTCATGGACACCTCGTAAAGGTTGACCTGTTACACGGCGGGGAAGCGTGAGAGACGCCTCCACGCCCTGATTCAAACCTTGGTCTGGTTGCTATAGATGTAGTAACCGTACTGATCGTGCCGAAAACGGCTGTATCGTGAGCCGTAGGTTCGATGGCTCGTATTGAGCTTGATGCCGTTCAGAACGACTCCTTTCACACCCACTCCCGCAAGCGCGAGGCGCCTTGTCGACTCCTCGATCTCGCCGAGCCGGTTAACGTCGGCGCGAGTGACGATGAAGACGGTGCCCGCAAGCGCACCAAGCGCCTGCGCGTCCGACACAGGCAGGACCGGCGGCGAATCGATGAGCACGATGTCGTAGCGCTTCCCGACTGTCTCGAGCGCGACGCGCAGCGCCGGCGATAAAACGAGCTCCGAGGGATTCGGCGGGAAAGTGCCGGTCGCGATGAAATCGAAGCCACTCCCGATGCCACGTCTCGTGACCTCTTCGATGGTCATTTTCCCGCCAATCCATTCGGATAGGCCGTCCTCACGCGCCACCTGCAGGTACTCGTTCAGGTTCCCTCTATGCAAATCGCCATCGATCAGCAGCACTTTCTTGCCACCCGCAGCCAGAACCTCGGCGAGGTTCGCAGAAATGAATGACTTGCCAACGCCAGGGGTGGCACCCGCCAGCATCACGACATTGTTTCGGGCACCGAGCATGGCGTACTGCAAAGCCGTGCGCAGGCTGCGCAGACTCTCGACGGACGGGTCATGCGGTTCGCGATGGACGAGAAGCCTCATCGGCGATCCGCCACGCCGCGCTTCGCTTAAAAGCGCTTGTTGGCGTTCGCTGTAGGGAACGGTGACTATGACATTGAGCCCAGTAAGCTGCTCGATTTCGTGAGGGTCCGACAGACCTGCGGCGAACGTCTTCCGTGCGAACGCGACGACCACACCCAACACAATCCCGCCAATCAGGGAAAGCAGGATGATGATCGGCACTTTCGGCTTGACCGGCCGCTCCGGAACTACGGCATCGTCGACCAGGCGCACCGTACCCGTCTTGCCGGCTTTGATCACCCTCAACTGCTGCGCGCTATTTAGCAGGCCCGTATAGAGAACAGTGTTGACTTGGACGTCGCGCATCAGCCCGACCGCCTGCCGTTCAAGATCCGGCAATTGCTTGATCTCTTGCTCGGATTGACTGGCAGACGCCTCCAACTCAGCGATCTGCTTGTCGAGCGCAGTCACACTCGGATGAGTCGCCGAAAAGCGGGTGAGTAGATCTTCTCTTTGCACGCGTAGGTCCACCAATCGCTCCTGGATACCGCCCGCCTGTGTAAGCAGTTGGCGACCCTCGGCCCCGAGGTCGATCGTTCCATGCTCGTCCCGGAAACTCGTGTACTTTGCCTCCGAGTCTTCGAGTTGCTTCTTCAGTTGCGGCAACTGTGCGTTGAGAAATTCAAGAGACTTCTCCGCATCGGCGACTTTTCGCTCCCTGTTCTGCGTAACGTACGCTTCGCCGATTGCATGCAGGAGGTCCTTGCACCGGATGCGCTGAGTGCATTCGAGCGACACTTCGATCACATCCGATTCCTTATCCTTTTCGGAGATAGCAAGTTGCTCCTGCAGTTTCTCGATCGTTTGCAGCGGCGACGCGTGCGTCAGATTGAAGCGAATACCTGGCTTGGCCGAGATGGAAGCGACTCGCAGGGAGACGTCGCCCGCGGGAAGGTGAAATGTTTCGAGTCTCCCTACACTTCCTTCGAACGTGTGCTCGCCGTCTGGCCCCGTCACCCGGTATGCGCCGTGCCCCAGATATTCGAGTTCGAATCGTTTTCCGTACAGGCTCTCGGGAACGTCGAATGCACCAACGTCGGCCTGCTCTCGCCCCCATGCGAAGCCTCCCCATCCCAAAACACCAGGGTCGGACAAACCCTTGCTCCGCGAGGCAATGAACGCGCCAATCACTGGAAAGTAGCGAGGCTCGGCACTGTAATCCCAATGAACCGCATCGACCGCTCGCGACACCACGAGTCGAGATCGCAGGATGTCGATTTCTGTCGCCGCCGCCGTCTTGATGTCAAAGAGCGAAGAGACATCGCCGAGCAAGCTCTTCGTCGAATCCGCGGAAGCCTTTTCGACTTGGATCAGCAGATCCGCCCGATACACGGGCTTGGCGAGCAGCGCGTACGCCGTGCCGAGCAGCGTGGCAGCCACGGCGAAAACGAGAATCAACCAGCGGGCCTCGATAAGGAAATCGACGTAATCGGTAATGGAGATCGCATCTCCTTCAGGTTGCAAAAAATTGCTCTTTGGCTGATCTAGTGGCTTCATTGCTTTTCCCTAAATAGACCGCTTGTCGTCAGCTGCCGCACAACTGCACGAGCGAGTTCACAAAACGCTCCATCACATGGCGACGATCCAGATTCGCTATCGCGTATTGACGTCCGCGCATGCCGCACCGGCTCGCAAGCTCCGGTTCGTCGATCAATGCCTCGATCGCCGCGGCAAACGCATCGCGGTCGCCTGGCGCCACAGCGACGCCGCATTGCGATGCGACGGTGCACACGTCCGTTCCTTCTTCCGCGATCGCAACGATCGGTCGCCCGCTGGCCAGCATTCCGGCCAGCTTCGAGGGCATCACAAGATCCGCGACACTGGCACGCTGGGGCAAGAGATGGACGTCTGCACAATCGAGCAATTCCGCGAAGGTATGTGCGGGCTGCAGCGGGAGGAACGTTACATTTCGCAATCCTGCACAATGCTCGACCAACGCTGGCCGCCCCGAGCCTTCGCCGCAAAACACAAAACAAATGTCGGCACGCCGCGCGAGACGCCGCGCCGCGTCGGCCAGTACCTCGAGCCCCTGCTTCTGCCCCATGTTTCCGGCGTATAGACAAACTTTCGTGCCTGCAGCGAGACCCAGTTCTTTGCGATACCGATTCCCTAACCGGTCGTTGCGAGGTTCGGCGATATCGACCCAATTGGGCAACGTGACGAGCTTGCGCGAATCCACGCCTTTTGTCTTCGCACGTTCGACCATTTTCGTGGAGATCGACGACACGACGTCAAATCGGCGCATCAACCAGCGTTCGGCGCCAAGCGCAAGCCTCTTCAACCAAGCCGATTTCACCAGCCCGAGCCCGAACGCCGCATCGACTTCGTAATCTTGCACGTGGAGCCAGCACTTGGCACCGACGAGTCGCCCAGCGACCAGCGCGATCGGTGCACACATCAGACTGGGCTCGACCATCCATATGACATCGGGCCGCCAGAGCAGAAGCCGCGCCATGACTGGCAAGGTCGCCGCCACGAAGCTGGCGTGATGTATGAGGCGTTTAATCCCGCTCGGCCGAGCCGGCACGTAAAGCGGACAACGGTAGACCGTGATGCCAGGCCTCGTGCGGTCGATTGCATACCGATTGCGAAATCCATCGAAAATTCGCCAGCCAGGATAGTATGGTTGCGCGGTAACGACTGCGGCTTCGCCGCCGTGCTCGCGCAGCGTCTCGACGAGTTCGCCAGAATACTTTCCCACGCCAGTCAGCTCCGGTGCGTAGTTCAAGCTGTACACGAGAATCCGCAGCGGGGCTGCGCCGCTCACCTGCTTTTGTCTGCGCCGCCGAACCCCACGGTCGACGTCCTGCGCTTGATCGACATGGCTCACTCTTCACACTCCATTGCTGCAGGCGTGCCTTGCAGGGTCCTTTGCTCATATCCGGGGGGACGGGGACGGGTCGGCGAGGTGGCGTCGTCATCCCGGGGCTGAGTGCGGAGCCGATACTCCGTCGGCGACGCGGCGAAGCGTTTGCGGAACATCTTCGCGAGCCGATCGCCATTGCGCATGCCCGTGCACCGTGCAATGTTATCGACTGGCAGGTTCGTCTTCGCAAGCAAGTGACAAGTCAAGTCCAATCGTGTCTGCAGAAGGAATTCTGAGGGTGTGACGCTCATCTCACGCTTGAAGCACCGCAGGAAATTGCGCTCGCTCATGGCTGCGATTTCCGCGGCATCGGCAATGGTGACCGGGTGCTCGCAGTGCGCAAGGAGCCAGCGTGCCGACGCGCGGACCTTGTCGCCGACCGTTTTGCCGCTGACTTGACTCAGAAGCGGAGCGAGTTCACTGCCGAAACCCGGAGATAACCGCTCTGCCACCGCGACGGCGACATCGAGTCCCCAATCGCGCTTCACTTGCACCAGCGCCGCGCACATCGCCCGATAGGGATCGTCGTTGACGCTCGAGTGCCCCTGCTTGACGTGCCGCTCCATGCTGATTCGCTGCCCCCACCCCGACGTGCGCGGCCGCCGTGCGCTGGCGGCTCCAAGCTCAATTCGCGCTCCGAAAGGATCCATCGGCGCGGTATTCGGATAGAGAAGACGGACCAGCTTGATGAGCCGCCGATCGCGTGCCGCATTGCCCTCGCCTTCCTTGCCCATGATGAAGGCAGCATGCAGTTCCCCGACCTCGCGCGGATCGAGCCGATCCGTGCATGCCTTCGCCGAAGAAGCGCAGGCGATGTCTCCCCCATCGAGCGACAGCAGGCGAAGGTCGTAGGATCGAGACTTGCCCATCTCGGTGCAAGCAACCTCATTGGCCATCTGGAATACCTCGGTCACCATCGCCAAAGCCAAGAAAGAAAAATCCTTGAGCAACAGCAATCCGATTCGACGGCTGTGCGTCGCCGGGTCAGGTGTCAAAGGTTTCGACCCGTCGGCCCGGATATTTTCAACATCGATGTAAGCCATATTCGATCCCCACGATTCAATCAAGTCACGTTGTGTCCTGAAACCACATTCCCGTCGCCCATCAAATCTGTCGCCCGAGGGTCGTTGAACCTCGCGCCTCGCTCCGAGGCCGGGCCTATTACTTCGTCAAGATCGCCCCTGTCAGCCCTGCGTCGATCGCCGGCAGCAGCAAAGAGAGGAAGCGGTTGAATCGGACGAGCCCGTTGCCGTCTACATAAACGATGTCCTTCGGCCTTAACGTGAACTGGTTGGCCAGCACCATTGCGACCGGCGAACGTGCGTTCAAGTGGTAAACCTCGGGCTTTCCGCCGAGAGAACCGCGAATGACGAATATCTGGGCCGCGTCTGCGCTGGCGGGATTGATGCTCCCGGCTTGCGAGATCGCCTCGCCGAGCGTCAGCTCGCCATTGATCGTCGGCACGGCCGTCGTTGGCCGATTGACTTCACCGAGCACGTACGCGCCGTTGTCGGCGCGCGTGGATACGCGCAGCAGATCGCCCTTTTTCAACATGATGCCGGCTGGGTTCTGCCCGCGCGCGATCATTCCGGCCAGATCGAGCGGATACGACATGCCATCGCGCACAAGCTTCACTTGACTTTCATCCGCATTGGCCGTGAAGCCCCCTGCCCGATTGATCGCTTCGTAGACCGTCATTGGCACATCGTTGATCTGCACTGCACCGGGCGTACGAACTTCACCGTCCACGTAGACTTGGTTGGAGCGATACGACTCGACGCGCACTGTTACTTGCGGTTTCACGAAGCGCCCCGGCATCGAAAGCAGTTCGAGCAAGCGCTGCTGGGCCTGCTCCACCGTCAGGCCAGCCACATGGAAGGTGCCCGCGTACGGGAACTGCAGATTGCCTTTTTCGTCTATGACGAATCCTTGCGCGGGATCGGACGGCCTTGCATTCGTCTGCTGCATCGTACCCAGCGCTGCCGCGAGCTCGGGGTGATCCCAGACCGTGATCTGCAGCACATCGCCCGGGCCCAGTACGTAGGGATGCGCAGGCCCGATGAGCGAGCTGATCAGATCCGACTCGCCGTCCTTCCTCCCCGCTTTCAATTCCTTGATCAGATCGATCGTGATGTCTTCGATCGTGACGGGAAGATTCACAGGCGACGTCTGCGCGTTGCCACTCGATAGAGGCAGCGTCGGGTTGTCCGGCATCCGCATACCCGTTGCGACGCTGCATGCCGAAAGCAGTGCAGCGCATCCAATGACGACAATCGTCAAGCGCTTCATAAGTTTTTCTCCACAACCAGTCAGTCATGCTCGCATCGTCGTTATTTCGACGAGCTTCCCGAAAAGCACACCAAGCCGTCGACGCATGTGGGCCGCTCGCCCGGCAATCACTCAATAAGCGTTCGGATGCGCGAAGCCTTTTACGATCGTCGCCGCGATGATTCGAATGTCGAGTGCAAACGACCAATTGCGCAGGTAGTAAAGATCGTGCTCGATACGGCGCTGCATCTTCTCAACGCGATCCGTTTCGCCGCGCAGGCCGTTGATCTGCGCCCAGCCGGTTATTCCGGGCTTCATCCGGTATCGATGGATGTAGCCATTGACGATGCGTCGGTAGAAGTCGTCGTGTTCCAACGCGTGCGGACGCGGCCCTACGACTGACATTTCGCCGCGCAGCACATTGATGAATTGCGGCAACTCGTCGAGGCTCGTGCGCCGCAAGAAAGCGCCTACCTTCGTGATGCGGGAATCGTTGCGCGTCGCCTGACGAACCGTGCCTGGCGTCTCCGTATGCACGCGCATCGTGCGGAACTTGAAAATGTTGAATACATGTCCATCCGCGCCCTTGCGCCGTTGCTTGAAGAGAATGGGCCCCGGCGACGAAAGTTTGACCGCGATCGAGATCACGAGCAGAAGCGGCACCAGGGCGAGCAACGCGAATGCGGCGAACACACGGTCGAACACGTCCTTTTGCATTCGCGAGCCGGGTGAGAGCGGCGAGGCGACGAGATTGATCGCCGGTACGCCAATCAGATCGACCATCCCACCGTCGAAGACCTCGAGGCTGCGCACGTCGGGGAATAGGCGAATGTTCAGCAGATCGTCGCGGAACTCGTTAAGACAGTCGAGGATCATCGCTTCGTCGGACAACGGTAACGCTATCCACAGTTCGCGGACGTCGCTCGCGCGCACGTGCTCGGCAAATCGGGTGAAATCGTTGAACGCAGCGAGGCCCGCGCAGACAGCAGGAGAGATGCCGCCGCCGCGCGAGTCGAACACGGATACCGCACGAAACCCGCTGCCCGTCGAGCTCTCAAGTTTCCGAATGATCTGCTCGCCGTGCTCACCGCCTCCCACGACGGCGACGGACCGTAGATTGAGTCCGGCATGCCGCACCCGTGCGAGCGCGGCGCCAGCCGCGAGACGCGAAGCGATCATCGCGCTTCCCGTCAGCGCGCTCCAATCGAAGAACCAAAGGCGGGAAATAGCGCCGCTCGCATGCAGCGAAAACATCAGGATCAGCCCCGACGCCTGAACCACGAGCCACGCCAATGCAACGCGGCTCGCAAGCCTGGTCAATGAACGCCCCCGCCATGATTGATAGACGCCGAACACCGGGAACATCGCTAATGCACCGGCCTCGGCGAACGCCACGAAACCGGCATGGTTCGGGTTGGCAACGAGCGCGTCCAGCCGCATCTGCGAGGCAATCTGAGCACCTGCCAACACCAGTACGACGTCGAGAACTCGCGCAAGCGATCCCGGAATGGCAGCCATAACGCATCTCCAACATCCAATCTGGACCGAGCGGGAGCATGCCTGTCACGGCCAGTGCTCCTGCCATCGAACGACTACGCTTGATTTGATGGGTCAGGCTCTGCCGTAGCTGTCGTCGAAACGCACGATGTCGTCTTCGCCGAGATACGCACCTGATTGAACCTCGATAATCTCGAGCTGAAACTTGCCGGGGTTTTCCACGCGATGGATAACGCCGACCGGAATGAAGGTCGACTCGTTCTCGCTGACGAGGAATTGCTCAGTGGCGCGCGTGACGAGCGCCGTGCCTCGAACGACGATCCAGTGTTCAGCACGATGATGATGTCGCTGCAATGACAGCCGGCATCCAGGATCGATCACGATGCGCTTTACCTGAAAGCGCTCCCCGTGATCGAGCGAGTCATAATAGCCCCATGGTCGCTGGACCTTGCGATGATGATCGGCCTCAGGAGCCGCCTGCGCCTTGATGCGTTCCACCAGCGCCTTCACGTCTTGCACATGCGCACGATCCGCCACGAGCACAGCATCGTCGGTCTCGACCACCACAACGTTCGTCACGCCCACGCACGCAACGAGCCGTCCCTGCGCATGTGCAAAGCTGGACTTCGCGCCTTCGAAGAAGACACGGCCTTTTGACACGTTGCCGTCGGCGTCTTTATCGAGCGCTTCCCAGACCGCGTCCCAGGAGCCGAGGTCCGACCAACCCGCATCGAGCGGCACAGCCACGGTCGGCGCAAGCGCCTCGTCGCCGGCCAGGTGCTCCATGACGGCGAAGTCGATCGAGTCCGAAGGCGCTTTGGCGAATCGTTCGCCATCGGGGTGAAAGAACACGCCTTCCCGCGTGCCCGACTCGACCGCCGCCATGCACGCGTCGTACATACGCGGCTGCAGCGCCTGAAGCATGTCGAGCCAGACGGTCGCGAGGACGACGAAGATGCCGCAATTCCACCAATACGCGCCTGACTCGACGTATTCGAGGGCGAACTCGGCAGTCGGCTTTTCGACGAAGCGATCGATGGCGAAGGCGCCATCGCCGACCGAAGCTCCGACGCGCATATAACCGAAGGCTGTGTCGGGCCGCGCGGGCGGCACGCCGAGTGCGACCACCGCGCCGCGCTGTGCATGATTCGTCGCGATAGCCAGCGAGCGCGCGAACGCATGCAAATCGACAATCGCATGGTCTGCCGGCATAGCGACCAGGATCGCGTCCTCACTCTGAGCGGCGAGCATAGCCGCCGCCAATGTCAGTGCAGGTGCCGTGTTACGACGCATCGGTTCGACGATGAAAGACGCGTCTATGCCACACTCTCGCATTTGCGCCGCGGTCGCAAAGCGTTGGTCGGCGCCGCAGACGACGATGGGATCCGTCGCCGCGCGTATCGCGGTGAGCGCCTGCGCTCGCCGAACAGTTGCCTGCAACAACGTATCGTCACCGAGTAGGTCGATCAACTGTTTGGGATATTGCTCTCGCGAAAGCGGCCACAGACGGGTACCAGCACCTCCCGCCAAAATGATCGGGGCTAGCGGAAATGCGAAGGGCATCGCGATGCGGCCACCTGTCTGGCCGGTCAGCAGCCCCGACCTTGCGACTGGATCGTCCGTCGCGCGGTCCGGGGGCAAATCCAGTCGGCCGCGATATGTGACGATGTCCGGTATCCCCTGCTTCATAGTGGTCCTCGTTTCTCGTTCGATGGTCTAAGTTGTGCCGCCCGTCCCCGACGGGCGCTTCTCCGAGCGGTTGCGATACTCGGCGACCCCGGTGTCTGCGTGACAATCTGCAGAATGTGTGCCAACCCCTAGGCAATGCGTCCGGAAAACAATCGTGATAGCCGCGCTTGCGGCTTCGTGATTGGCGAATTGCGTCGACGCCGTTCGAAATGGCAGTTGAAGCATCATTTATTTTTTTCTCGAACGTGTCGACTCGTTACGTAACGATCTCGTAACGCCAGGTGTCCAAAAAAGAGTCGTGCCGGCATTCGCCCTCGCCGAATCTCAGCGCGCACGCAGACGACCGTTCAGGGGCACCGTCTGACCATGACGGACGACCGTGGCACCGCGATCTTGGCGCCAGAAATTGCGGACGAACACTAAAGGCAGTGGCGGTAGCTATACCCGCATAGCCGCTGCCCGCCATTTTTTCGCCTTGCCTTGCAAGGCGTCATGCCGGGCGGCATAGTTCGCCGAAACGAGTCTTCCGAGTCGATTCTCCGACAGGGTGACGGGGCTGCCTTTGTCTTAAAAAACGTTAATGGGGGTCTGCGTGAAAGTCGCATTAATCACCGGCGTGACGGGTCAGGACGGCGCTTATCTGGCCGAATTCCTGCTTAATTACGGCTATACGGTACATGGGATCAAGCGCCGTACATCACTTTTCAATACCGACAGAATCGACCACCTTTACGAGGATCCGCACGAGCCCAATCCTCGCTTTTTGTTGCATCACGGGGACTTGACCGACTCGTCGAGTCTGATCCGCATCATTCAGCACGTCAAACCCGACGAGATTTACAACCTGGCGGCTCAGAGCCACGTGGCTGTCTCGTTTGAAGAACCGGAATATACGGCCAACTCTGACGCACTCGGCACGCTGCGCATTCTCGAAGCTATCCGCATCCTCGGGCTCGAGAAGAAGACACGGTTCTATCAGGCCTCGACCTCCGAGCTGTACGGTCTTGTCCAGGAAATACCCCAGAACGAGACAACGCCCTTTTACCCGAGGTCTCCGTATGCCGTCGCAAAGCTATACGCATACTGGATCACGGTGAACTACCGTGAGGCGTACGGCATCTATGCCTGCAATGGCATCCTTTTCAACCACGAATCGCCGCTTCGGGGCGAAACGTTCGTCACAAGAAAGATCACCCGGTCGCTTGCGCGGATCAAGCTCGGGTTACAAAAATGTCTTTACATCGGCAATCTCGACGCCAAGCGCGATTGGGGCCACGCGCGCGACTACGTCGAAATGCAGTGGCTCATGCTCCAGCAGGACGAGCCCGAAGACTTCGTCATTGCGACCGGCGTCCAGCACAGCGTGCGTGACTTCATCAACGCAGCCGCGAGAGAGCTCGACATGCCCATCGCCTGGCGCGGCAGCGGCATCCACGAGAGAGGCTACGACACGAACGGGAACGTGATCGTCTCCGTCGATCCACGATATTTCAGGCCGACGGAAGTCCAGAGCCTGCTGGGCGACGCCACGAAGGCCCGCGTACGGCTCGGATGGGCGCCGCGCACCAAATTCGCCGATCTCGTCGCCGAGATGGTTCGCGAAGATTTACGCAGTGCCGAGCGTGACGAGCTCGTGCGGGAGCACGGCTATGAAACGTTCGCGTTCAACGAATGACTTGCGAAGAGGCCACCCATGAATCAATCGATCGACAGAGACGCGCCGATCTATGTCGCCGGCAACCGAGGTATGGTGGGATCGGCAATCGTCAGGCGTCTGCATACGCTCGGCTACACGAACATCGTGACGCGTGATCGCGCTTCACTCGACCTGCTCGATCAGCAAGCCGTTCGGCGCTTCTTTCGCGAGGAGAGGCCCGCCTGCGTCTTCCTTGCCGCGGCCAAGGTCGGCGGAATCTACGCCAATAGCACCTACCCGGCCGATTTCATCTACAACAACTTGTTGATCGAGACGAACGTCATTCACGCAGCGAAGGAAGCCGGCGTCGACAAGCTTATCTTTCTGGGTTCGTCGTGCATCTATCCGCGCGATTGTCCGCAGCCGATACGCGAGGAGTATCTGCTCACCGGGCCGCTGGAAAAGACGAATGAACCTTACGCCATCGCCAAGATCGCCGGAATCAAGCTGTGCGAATCATACAATCGCCAGTACGGAACGCATTACATCAGCCTCATGCCGACGAATCTGTACGGCCCGAACGACAACTACGATCTGCAGACGAGCCACGTACTGCCCGCTCTGTTGCGCAAGGCGCATGAGGCGAAGTTGCGCGGCGACTCGAAGATCGTCGTCTGGGGCAGCGGAACGCCGCGCCGCGAGTTCCTCTATGTCGATGATATGGCCGACGCCTGCGTGTTCCTGATGGAGAGCGGCGCGACGGAGGGCATCTTCAACATCGGCGCGGGTGAGGACGTGACGATCCGCGAGCTCGCCGAACTCATCATGCGCACGGTCGGCTTCGAAGGCGATATCGTCTTCGACACGAGCAAGCCGGACGGAACTCCGCGCAAGCTGCTTTCGGTCGACCGTATGCACATGTTGGGCTGGCGCGCCACGACGTCGCTGTCCGATGGAATTCGCCGGACTCACGAAAGCTATCTCGCTGCCTGCGGCGCTACATCGTCCCACCCCGACAACGATGCGGTGGCGAGTGAGCTTGCGCTATGCCGGGACGAGTAGGCGGCGCGAAAAAAATGCGCCTCCAATTCGTTATTTGGAATGTCGTTGATTACCACGTACCGCGGTATCGCGCCGTCGCTCAGTTGGCGACAACGCAAGGATACGAAATCTCGCTCATTGAGATTTTCGGACGTTCGAGGGCATATGGTTATCCGCAAGTGGAGCGCGACAAGTTTCTTGCGGAAGGCTCCGTCCAAGCGATCACGCTTTTCAAGGATCACGCGCATGGCGAGAAGAACTGGCTTCTCGTCTTGATGCGGCTACGCAAGGCCCTGCGCGCCCAGCGCCCCAATATCGTCGTTACGCTCGGCTACCACACGAGCTACGCGATCTACCTCTGCGCCGCCAAGTTGCTGCGTCGTCGGTTCAAGCTCATGTACATGTCCGATTCCAAGCACGACGACGGCAAGCGCTTCGGGCTCAAGGAATGGTTCAAAAAGCTCCTCGTATCGCATTTCGACGGCGCTTTGGTCGCCGGACAAAGGCATCGCCGGTACGCGCAGTCACTCGGCATACCACTTGAACGCTCTCGCGTCGGCTTTGACGTCATCGACGTTGGTTATTTTCGCGAGGCGGCACTGCGCGCAGCGGGATGCCCGGCGCAAGCGCGCACGCTTTTCGGATTGCCCATGCGGTATGTGCTGTGCGTCAGCCGCTTTGTCGAGCGCAAGAACGTGTCTGTCGTAGTCGAGGCCTTCGCGCGCTCAACACTGGCACACGGCGGAACATCGCTCGTGATAGTGGGCCAAGGGCCACTCGAGGATGCGATTCGAAAGAAGATCGACGAGCTCGGGGTCCGCGAGCACGTGACCATACTCAAAGAAGTACTCAACAGAGACATGCCCTCGCTCTATGCGCTCGCGGATTTTCTCGTCCTTGCAAGTGCATTCGATCAATGGGGCCTCTGTGTCAATGAAGCGATGGCGTGCGGCTGCCCAGCGATCGTATCGGAGACATGTGGCTGCGCGAACGAACTAGTGCATGACGGAATCAACGGCTTCGTCGTCCGGCCAGGCCATATTCAGGAGCTGACGGACAGGATGAAGCAACTCGGCGAGGATAGTGATCTGCGCCAGCATTTTGCCGCCGCTGCTCTGTCGACCATTCGCAATTGGACGCCCGCACTCTTCGCAAAGAACGTCCTTGCACTCGCGGATGATTTGTTACGCATGATACGCCCCTCGCGTGATGAGATATCGGCTGAATAAGCGAGAGACAAGCAAAAACTCGGGAGAATGACTATGAGCGGCGTTTCTGTCCTCATCCTGACCAAGAATGAAGAGAACGACTTGCCAGGGTGTATGGAAAGCGTCATTGAGTGGTGCGACGACATTCATGTCTACGACTCTTTCAGCACGGATCGGACAGTCGAGATCGCAAGTCGGCTCGGCGCACGCGTCACACGCAGGCAGTTCGACAATTGGGCCAGCCACCAGAACTGGGGCCTTGCGAACATTAAGTTCAAGCACGAGTGGGTACTGTATCTCGATGCGGACGAGCGCATTACCCCAGCGCTGGCGAAAGAAATCCTCGCTGCCGCAGCCGCCCCCGGCGATTTCGTAGCATTCGACGTCAGGCGCAGAGACTTCTATAGGGAACGCTGGTTAAAGCACGTGCAGGCCACACCTTACTATATCCGGCTCTTCAAGCCCGCGTATATACAATATGACCGACTGGTCAATCCAGTCACGATCGTCAATGGCAAGAAGGGTCGGCTCAGCGGGTACCTCGATCACCAGCCTTTCAGCAAAGGCATTGCGCACTGGGTTTCCCGGCACAATTCATACAGTTCGCTTGAGGCGGACCAGCTTCTCATCAATGAGTCGAAGTCAGAAAAATTTGAGCTATCTAAGGCCCTCCTCTCGAGGAACTTCGAAGTCCGGCGCTACCATCAAAAGGGATTGTTTTCCAAGTTGCCGTTCCGCCCGCTGCTGAAGTTTTTCGTGCTTTATGTCGTGCGCCGCGGATTCCTCGACGGCGGCCCAGGCTTTTCCTACGCTCTGCTGCAGTCGATCTATGAATACTTCATCGTGCTGAAGGTAGATGAGCGCCTCGAGCTGAGAAACGCAGCCGATCCACTTCTGCAGAACGAAAATCGCGCGCTTTCGGGCGATGCGCAAACATGACGCCACGAACGCCACCTGCCACGCCGTCCGTGCGGCCCTCCGATCGTTAGTATCACGCAGCCGCTTGCGACAGCACCTTGCGGGCGACCCATAAGTATTGATTCGCGGTGTCGTCCAGGGTCATGCCTTCGAGCCGCCGTTCGGTCCTGCCCTGCTGCATCGCCGTCAAAAGCGCTCGCGAGTACGCTACCGGGTCGTTCGTATCGACCAATTGCACATTCCCGAGCCGCTCCGCAAACGCAAACGACGGAATGGCATTCGCAACGATGGGAATTCCCGATGCAAGCGCCTCGGCAAAGGCGATGCTGCTCGCCTCGAAGGTTGACGGCATCACGAATACATCTGATTCGGCGAGCGCTTGCGCGACATCGGTTCGCGGCCCGTTGACCGCCACTTTATCCGCGATACCAAGACTGCGCGCAAGGTCTATCACCGATTGGTAGTACGCGGTGTCCTCGATGATGCCGTAAAACTCCAGGCGCGCCGAAGGCATCTGCGCGAGCACCTCTCGAAACGCGCGCACGGTATGCAGTTGGTTCTTGATCGGCAGATAACGTCCAATTTGCACTATCCGCGCAGCACCGTCGGAATCGTCAGAGCGAACTGCAGCCGCGAAGCGCGCCACGTCCACGCCATTTTGAATGACCATCATGAAACGATGCGTTCCGATCGTTGCGATGTATGTGTCCACGCTCGCCTGCGAAACGCCGATCAGAGCGCGCGCGCGTCTGCTCAAGATTCGCTCCGCCCAACGGAACGACCAGTGCTTGAAATCATTTCCCCCGGAATGCATGACATAGACTATTGGCACGGAGATCGGAAGCAAGCGGGCAAACATCGCCGGAATCGTCGCATGTGCAAAAATCACGTCTGGGCGAAAGCGCCAAACGACTCCAAAGAGATGCCACAACTTTCCGATCATGCGGTGCCGTCGCCGCGGAAACCGGCAGGCCACGCCGTCTCGGTCGAGCTCTGTACGCAGGGCGACGAAGTCGTCTTGCTCGGGCAAAAGCGACGTCACCCATACCGGGTACCCCTGCCGGCGCTGAAGCGTCGCAAGCTCTTTCACGAGCACCTCGGCGCCTGACAACCGTGGCGCCAACACCAGATGAAGCATCCGCATAGTGTCCCCCATCTCTATAGTGCATCGAAGCGCGGCACATTCATGACCAGACCGAATTGATTCGAGCAATTGGGGTTGACTTTGCACAAAGTATGCCGGCCAGAGAGGCAGTTCTGCGGTGCCGAGGCCGAGGGCGCATTCGCCACCTCGCTGTTGACTGGTCGAGCCGAACTCGCGAGGACTGCAACATCCAAAGCGGCTTTGCATATTCCGCGAGTGAGCTCTCGTTACGTTACGGTTGCGTAACGCGGATCCAATGCCCTTTCGATCTCCTGTACGCTCAATGTACGATCTACGATCGCGCCTCGTGGTATCGGCACACGCCCGGCAGATTTGGCACGCTCCTTCTATCGGTGCACAGTTAAATGTCTTCGCACGCGAGGATTCCCGGAAGCTAGGAGTCGACAAACGCGTTAAGGCCGTCCTAGTGCTTATCCGCCAATTTCAGGCCTCATCTTGCACCGCATTAGGCAAGCCGGCATAGTTTGCTAAAGACCATTGCGATGACATTTAATAGAGATCAATATGCGCGTCGAATTCGTCATCGGTAATACAGGCGACGCCCGGGGCGAGGAATGAGTCAACGGGCCCTCGTCATCGAACCTGATTTTTCTGGCCATCGCTGGCGCTATGTCGAATGGACCATCGAAGCGCTTATCGAAGCCGGATACGATTGCACGCTCTCGACTGACGCGCGCAACCGCGAGCATCCGCTCATCCGGTCATACCAAGAGCCGCGATCCGGCGTCTCCTTGGTCTGGCTTTCCGATGGAAAGGCGCCGTCGTCTATCCTGCGACGGCTGTTGAATCGAGCGAAGCAGGAGTTTGCCTTTCACACTTTATTCGCTTCGGCCTACCGCGCCGCGAACGGCAGGGATTCCGTCGATCTCATTGTGGTTCCCTACGGTGACTACATCCTCAAAGCCGTGGCTATTCTGGGTTCACCCTTCGGCGCAGCACGCTGGATGTGCGTCACGATGCGACAGTTTTTCCATATGCAAGAGGTCGGCGTCGCGGTGCCTCGTCGCCCGCTGTTCGATTTACTCACGAAGCAACTCTTCATGCTCGCCCTATGCCGAGGGAACCCAGCCGCGGTGCTATCGATCGATCCAACGCTCCTCCTTTGGCACCAATCGTCGCGATTGGCTGGCAAGCCCCCATCGATCTACTATTTGGCCGACCCCTTCCCCGAGGTAAGCCCGCGCGACAAGTCGGCCGCAAAAGCGCGCCTCGGGATAACTGCCGATCGATCGATTCTCGTCTATGGGGCAATCTCCGAGCGCAAAGGCATATTCGAGCTACTGGGCACGTGCATGACGCTTGACGGCCCTCCGCTGATCATCATCGCGGGTGAACAAGACGACGCAGTGAGTCAGTACCTTTCGTCGTTCGGCGATCGACTTGCTGACCGGATTGCTGTGTTCAACCACTTCATATCGGCGGAGATGGAGGTGGACTTGTTTTCGGCATGCGATGTGGTCTGGATCGGGTATAAGGACCATTACGGCATGAGTGGCGTACTGGTTCAAGCTTACAAGTTCGGAAAAATCGCGATCGCAAGCTCCGCTGGACTGATCGGTTGGTTTGCAAAGCGCGACCAAATGGGCCCGCTCCTCGACGATCTCTCCGCGTCGACGATCCGGTCCGCCATCGACGACGCGATCCGTCAGTGCCAATCAGACGCCCCGTCGTCCGTCCGGAAAGATCGAGCGAAACTTCTTGCCCAACACACCGTCGTCAATTTCAAAGAAACGATCAAACGAGCGGTCGGCAACTGTGCGCCAGCTGTCGATGGACACGACGCCGACGTGGCGTGCACCTGCACGGGCGCATCGCAATCCGCCGGCTGACCAAGGCACCGAGATCATGGGCTTGAAAATTCTGCATGCTATCGCCAGCGTGAATCCGGCATATGGTGGGCCGATAGAACATGTTATGCAGATCGCGCGCGTACACAGGAGTCATGGCAACTCGGTCGAGATCGTGTCGCTCGACAGCCCAAGCGATCCTTGGGTCGCGGACTGCAAGGTTCGTTGCCATGCGGTCGGGCCGGGACTCGGAAAATATCGCTATACCCCCAGGCTCATCTCATGGTTGGAAGCGCATGTGTCGACTTTCGACGTCGTGATAGTCAACGGTATATGGAACTACATCTCGTTTGGCGTCTGGCTCGCGCTCCGCGGCTCGACGGTACCGTATTTTGTATTCGCGCACGGGATGCTCGATCCGTACTTTCGGAGGCAATACCCACTCAAGCATTTGAAGAAATGTCTGTACTGGCCGTGGGCGGAATACAACGTACTGAGAAACGCCAAGGCCGTATTTTTCACGAGCGAAGAGGAAATGCTGCTCGCTCGTCAGTCGTTTTGGCCATATCACTGCAACGAATATCTAGTCAACTACGGGACCGGCAGCGCATCGGGGGACGCGGAGCAGCAGCGCGAAGCGTTCCTCACCCGCTTTCCGCACTTGCGCGGCAAGCGAAGTCTGCTGTTTCTTGGCCGTGTCCATGAGAAGAAAGGTATCGATCTGACGCTGAAGGGGCTCGCTCAGTGCATAGCGGAGACGCCAATCAGCCGGACGACCGATGTGCATCTGATCATCGCGGGTGCGAACGACAACAAGCACGCCGCCGAGATCAAAGCACTTGCCAAAAAATTGGGATTGGAAGACAGAATTACATGGACAGGCATGCTGAGCGGCGATTTGAAATGGGGAGCGTTTCATGCGTCGGACGCGTTCGTCCTCAACTCTCATCAGGAGAACTTCGGGATCGCAGTGGTGGAAGCGCTGTCCGCCGGCCTGCCAACGTTGATCACCAACAAGATCAACATTTGGCGCGAAATCGAGCAAGCGCACGCCGGCTTTGTCGATCGGGATGACACTGCCGGCGCGGCCAGGTTGTTGAACCGCTGGCTCACCGCTCCACACGATGAGTGGGCCGATATGCGCATACGTGCTCGAGATTGCTTCAACTCGCGATTCCACGTCGGTGCAACGTTGCAGTGCCTGGAGAACGCCTTTGCAACTTACGGCATCGAATACGAAGCGACACGTCGTGCAGACCTTCTCCCATCGAATGCGTAATTACCAAGCGCTTTGAGCCATTGATGACACAAACGCAAACGCAAGCGCGTACGACTCGACAAGCAGAAGACTTGCTCGAGGGAAGAACACGCTTCAACGGGCCGACATTCACTTTGGTGAACCGGTTGAGGCGGGCTGCGTGGCAGTTGTTCAGCCTGCTATTCTTCAGATTCTCGCCCGTTCCGTGCCATCGATATCGATTGTTGCTGTTGATCCTCTGGGGCGCCAAAGTATCCCTGCGCTCGGGTGCCCATGTTTATCCGGACGCGCGGATTTGGGCTCCATGGAATTTGGCGCTCGAGGAATATGCTTCGATCGGCCCTCGGGTGAATTGCTACAACATCGCCAAGATTACGGTAGGCCCTCGTGCGATTGTGTCGCAGGGGGCCTATCTTTGCACCGGGACGCACGACTACGACGATCCTGACTTCCCATTGTACGCACGGCCGATTGCACTGCAGGCGCGTTCGTGGGTATGTACTGAAGCGTTTGTAGGACCGGGCGTCACTGTGCATGAAGGTGCTGTTCTTGGCGCGCGCGCCGTTGCCACCAAGGACATCGACGCATGGCAGGTTCATGCGGGCAATCCTGCTTCATATAGGAAGACGAGGAATCGAATACCGGGGAATTAGCGTAATCGCGCGACCGGTATCGAGGGTCCCGCACGCTCGGCAGGCGGCCTCTCGTTACGTACCGTTGAGGTAACGCCGTCCATAACCGACGACTTTAATCAGGCGATACCGTGCGTACCAGATCTGCTTGCGCTCCGATCGTTCGGCGTCGCGCCGCGTTGCGACTTCTTGTCGCTGGCTCATCTGCCATTGTGAGTGTTGGCCTTCCGGGCACTCATGCGCAAAACGCCCGGCCCACCCTCGTTGCCAAATCGCCAGACGGCCAAGCGGGCACGCGCATGCCTCAGCGCTCAGCGTCGGCTTCCGATTCGATGCCTACGGCGGCTGTCATTTGCACGGACGCGTCGACGACATTTGGCGGCCGCGCCAGCGGACTTATCACGGCCAATACCCCAAGCTCCGACGGCACACGTATGTTCACGGAAGGCAGCCGCTTCAGCATATCGTTCGTCACCGCTGCGCCGGAACCCGACGATGTAGTGTGGTCGATCCGGGACCATATGGATCGTATCCAGGTCAGTGGTACGTTTCACGTCGCGGGAGGCACTCGCACGACCACACTTTCATGCAAATCGACGTTGAGCGGCTATTTCGCCGTATCGGCAACGCTGTCCAAGGCCGGGGGAACGTTGCCGCGTACTGGCACCCGTCCATCCGGAATCGCAACGTTCGGGATCTTGCCAAATTCGTCGACATATCTTCCGGCCGTGACTCTCGCGCATATCGACCAGCATCGTTTTGGCATGCAAGGATTCAACGGCCGCGCGCGGTTGCTGGCGGCCCTGGGGATATCGCAAACGATCGACGATCGGCAGCTCTCGGTTATGGAGCCAGCGGGACCAAACAAATGGAAGCCATCGGTTGCCGACGTGGATCCGATCTACAAGCGCGGACAGGTGATGCGACTCGTGCGGCTCGATGGCATCCCCGCATGGGCAAGTCCTGCCGGAAGAGATGAGGATCGCAGCCACCCTCCCATCAACCTGAGCTACTACGAGCACTATATGGCACGAGTGGGTGCAGACACCGAAGCCATTCGCCAAGTATTTTTCCCGAGTCAGCAGAACAACTACTATCAGGTAACGTGGGAGCCGGACTGGCAAGACTCCGCCGCCAACTTCGTCGCAATGTATGCGGCCGTCTATAAAGGGTTGCACTCGGCCGATCCGCACGCTGTTGTCATGGGGCCGACCAGTCCGGTGCCGGGGGCCTACTGCACCGTGTATTGCACGGCCAACTTGTTGAGCACATATGCTTCACTCGGATTGGCCAATTACATCGACGGTGTCACCACCCACGGCTATTACGCTTACCCGGCTTCCGCCGCAACACCGCCAGAAAAGTACGACACCGATCCCAACCCGTCCAACGTGGCCCAGGCCCTCGATCAGCAGATGCGCGCCTTGCGGGCGCAAATGCAATCGATGAAGCCCAACATGCGGTTGTGGTCCACCGAGCTCGGCATTCGCTACGATCCGGGCGCAGCATATGGCCCGAATTACCCCTCGGCCAATCAGTTGTATGCGCAGGCCGCCGTTGCCACCCGCGCCCATCTCATCATTCTCGGCGAAGGCGCCCAGGTCACCTACTTCTTCTTCGGCGCCGACTACCCGGGCGATCCCGGCTACGGCACCTTCTTCGACCTGGACCACTCGCAAGGCTCGTTCACCGCAACCAATCTGAGCCCCAAGCCCGAGGCCATGGCATTCGCCGCCATGACGCGCATCATCGACGGCACACAGACGTTCGGGCGACTGAACGGCCTGCCTCCGATGGTCTATGGGTATGCCTTCCAGCAGCTCGGCGGCGGAAAGGTCATCACCGCTCTCTGGACCCACAACAACGCGGTTTGGCCAAACTCGAACGGTACCTATAGCCCAACCTACACCAACCGCTACGCCCTCGCGGTCGATGCACCGGGAACGAATGGCTTTGTGAAGGTGATCGATATGATGGGCAACTCGAGTCAGGCCGCTTATGTGGACGGCATCACCGCCCTCACCCTGACCCCATCACCGATTTACGTCATCTCTTCGAACGCAAACGTGGTCAAAGCCAATGTTACTGCGCCGGTCGGTTACAACGGCCAGTGACCACGAAGCGGTGCCGGCCGCCACACCCACTGCGGAAATTGATTTTTGAATCACATCGAGGCGAAATCAACGCGCCGTGCCACTTCCCAAATCGGCCTGCGGCCAAGCGGCGGAAGTTGGTATCGAGGTAGTCTGCCGCCTGTTTGCCAGTTCTCGATAGACGCCGGGAATGTATGCCATCACGAGGATATAGACGATGGGCGCCCCGGTGATTGGCTCGGAAACGAGCGCCGTTACAAGAATCGGGATACAAGCCGCGACTTTTCGCCAGCTACCTCGGGAACCTGGCCGCCATCCAGACAAGATCAAGAACTGGCATAGGAATCCGAAGACCCCCGTCATACCGATACTGGACAGCAAGCAAATACCGTCGTCCTCGCCACTGCTACTGAACAATCCGGCGCCGACCGGATTGTCACTTACTGCCTGAACCCCTCTGCTCATGGCATTTGCTCTGTCGGTGACAGAAGTGCCGTGGGTCTGAAGCTTATCCGTCAACCCGATGTACGGCGTGTACACTGCCGCCGGATATGAGAGACCGATCATGATTGCAGCCACGACCATTCGCCCCAAGCGAAAGCGTGGCGAACCAAAAAGATAGATCAACCCAATCGTCAGCACGAACAGGACAACGCCAAGCGACGAGAACGCGAGGATGATTCCTGAGGCGAGGCCCAACAATACAAGCCAGGAACGTCGAGTAAATGCCTCGTACGCCAGAAAGAAGCAGGCGAACGCCTGGTAGATGCCCGCTTCCCGGAAGAACCCGCAGAACCGATCGAGGCTCGTGGTCCCCGATACGAAGTCCGTGTACAGCATCGATAGGGGGAAATATATCGCGCCGGTTGCCGCCGTCGGATCAATGGTTTGGTCGGTGTAGCCCTTTATATTCAACGTATATAAGAACAGCGGATCGCGGCTGCCCAGCACGGAGGTCAGGATGACGGTCACAAGACTCGACAGCCCGAGAAGCGACACCACGGTGCAAAGCTGCCGGAAGAACACGCCGTTTGCCCTGGTGTCCATCAAAATCATCGAATATGGAACAACGACCACAATCGTGGTGATAATGTCCTTCAGCGCGAACTCCAAGTTGGAGCGATTGTTCAACACGGTGAGGGGTCCGACGTACAACCAGTAGGCCGCCATGAACGCGCCCAGCATCAACATTTCTATGCGCAGTTGCGGACTTGTAAAGCGCTGCTTCTTGCGACTCACGATCAGGTATGCCCCGGCGAGCACGACCGCGACAACCATGGCTATCGACGAAAAATTCTCTCCGAGAGCTGCAGGGCGCATCAAGAAAAGGTCGAGCACAAGCCCCAAGCTGATCACGTCCTCGAGGGGAGGAATTCTCGTGGAGATACGTTTCTTCATAGTCGATCCTTGTGTCCTCTCACGAGAATCTGCCGCACATTTACGCTGGCATATACGCAGCCGTTTCAGCTCCGGCCAGCGATTCCGCCAGCTCTATCACGTTCGTCGCAAAGAACTTCGGCGTCCACCGACGAATCGACCATGCCGCGTTGTCCGAAAGCCGTTCCTGCATGCCTGGAACCGTCGCGAGTTGCACCATCCGATCCGCCATTGCAGAAACGTCGCCAGGCTCGACGATGAAGCCATTGAGCCCTTCGAGCACGAGTTCATTCGCCACGCCGCAAGTTCGTGTCACGATGGCGGGCCTGCCGGCCGCAAACGCCTCATTGATGCAAAGCCCCCATTGATCGAATGCGCTGCCAAGCACGACGAATTCGGCAAGCGAATAGAGCCCCGGCATGTCCGAGTTCACGACCGAATTGAGCACCACGATGTGATTTTTCATGCCTCGCCGATCGATTTCATCTCGGATCTGTCCCTCGCACGGACCTTGTCCCACCAGGACTAGAGAAAGCCCTGCAGCATGCAGGCCGGATCGAAAGAAGGCCTCGATCACTAAATCGACGTTCTTCCGCTTGACGAATCTGCTGACACAAAGAACGTATCGTTCCGGTAGGCCAAAGCGCTCTCGAATTGTCGATGCACTCGCAAGCGCTGCGCGCGCCTTTTTCGAAAAATAATCAACATCGATGACGTCGAATCCGATTCGCGACCGGGCCATCGGAATACCGAGCGACTTTGCATACGCCCGATGCTTCTCGCCTGCGACGAGCGCTCCGTCGTACCTCGACACCACTATTCGCTTCAAGCCTTCTTTGATCAGGTAGCGCTTGCCGTCATCTGCTTTCGAGTCCGACATGTAGATGAGCGCAAATCGCCTTCTCAACAGCTTCGCCAGTAGAAGAAAAAATGAATAATTCGAGTTGTAGCCGTGCGTCACCACCACATCGGGGTTGAACCGCCGCAGCGCCGCGAATACGCCGGCACCGATGCGGCACCAGTGCCCGTCGGCCTCACAAGCACCCTCCAGCAACGTAACCGCATTCGACGGGGAGCTGTTGAAGAACGCGGCGCGGCGCGCCTGCGGAAAATCGTACAGCGGGGATCTGCTGAATCCTTCGACGAGCGACACCTGGTGTCCTCGATCAGCGGCAAGCTCAGTCAGCGCTTCGTACCGGGGCACGTGATAGTCGCCCAGGTTGCCGATGACGAATAGTATTCGCATTGGATCATCAAACCTTCTGTTATAGAGTCGCAGGACTTGGTGGGCTCCGCCCGTGTGTGCGCCGGGACGATCGGGAAGAAGCGCATCCCTGCTCTGCGGCTGCTCCAAACCGTGACCGTCCGCTTATCATCTCAAAGCAACTTCATTCGGGCGATGGCGACACCGATGCATCGCAGACGTGGGAACGCCGAAGGAAGCTGACGATCGCCGATATCTGGCATAAATATGACGCGTCGCTGAATGGTCGGCAATCATCGCGATGAAAATGGCGGATAACGGCTACGGTGTTCTCGATGAAACCTCGCCACTCATCAATATCTCGCCGGGCCTCCCCAAGTGCGCTGCCCCCCGGCCCGAACGCACCGCAGACTAGTCCGCTCGGGGGCACTATGCAGCGCAGTTGCTGCCAGCACGAACGGCGAGCGAAAGGCGCTGCCTTCATCAAGCTCTGTACAAGGTTTCTTGACGCAGCGCAAAGTTCATCCTGAAAAGTGCGCCAAGTCGAAATCTTGCCGCCCCTTCGCCCCCAGAGAACATCGACCTCATTCAGTCGGTCCGCTTATGAACGCCGCAGCGACTTAGTAGAGAAATACCCTGACACGTCCCCGCTCCGCGATTATTGATGTGATCCGCGCTCCGGTGATTCGTATGAAAGCGCCGACAACGAAACCACCGCCCTCCGTACGCCGTAGGAAATCGCTGACATTTGAGCTACCGATTAGTACTCGACGATATTGATTTGCGGCCGACTTAATAGATAAATACCCTAGCATCTTGCCTCGCCGCGATTATTGATGTCGTCCGAGCGCCGTGTCACGTAGGAAAGCGCCGACAACAATCACCAGCCCCCGACACAGTAGGAAATCACCGACATTTGCGTTACCGATTACTACGCAATGTTCGGTAGCGCACGAATTGAATCGACATAAGTCTTGCGGAATACTTCGTTCAAACAAAAACAGGCGGACTGCTTCACCGACCGTGGTTATCTGTAGTCGAATCGATAACCACTCTAAACGAAGCCATCGACGAGATTTCCCGTTTCAATTAGCCACTGGATTGGCAAGGGAATCTTTTTGCCTTTAATTCTTCACTTATGAGCGTGAAATTAAATGAAAACCTCTTTCTCTTGCCCGTCGGTATTCTCGCCTTCGAAGGCCGCTGAATCGATCCCCGCGCCGAAATATCTGGCTGCAGTCCTGTACGGCATTGCAATGCTTGGGTTGCCCGCAGCCTACGCAGGCGTGCCGACCAACTCCATCATCTGCTCGGCACCCAAAGCAACCGCGGGTGGCACTGCCCACGGCTTGATCACGGCTGATACGCCGGACGCGAACGGCATACGCATGTTTGCCCAAGGCAGCACCTTCAGCCTGTCCTTCGTGACAGCCGCGCGTTCGGCGGATCAGGTTGTATGGGCGGCGCAGGACCACTTGGGCAACGTCCGAGGCAGCGGCACCTTTCCTGTCGCAGCCGGGACGCAGACGAATACGCTCTCATGCAAGTCCTCGGCGGGGGGCTACTTTGCCGTGACTGCATCGCTGAGCACGTCAGGCGGAACGCTGCCTCGAGCGGGCACCCGCCCGATGGGAATCGCTTCGTTCGGGATCCTGCCCAACGTGTCCGCCGTTCTTCCCGCCGCCGTGGTCACCCATCACGATCAGCGTCGTTTCGGCATGCAGGGGTTCAACGGGAATGCCCAGGCGCTCGCCGATCTTGGCGTCTCGCAGCTGATCGACGATCGAGAGCTCTCAGCGATGGAACCCAATGGGCCCAACACGTGGACGCCGTCGGCCCCCGCGTCGTCATACTGGAGCAATACGGTCTCGCGCCTTGTCCGGCTCGATGGCATTCCCGCATGGGCCAGCCCGACGGGCGCCACGACCAGTTCTTACGCCCCGACGGATTTAAATTACTACCAGAACTATATGGCACGAGTGGGAACGGACACCGAAGCCATTCGCCAAGTATTTTTCCCGAGTCAGCAGAACAACTACTATCAGGTAACGTGGGAGCCGGACTGGCAAGACTCCGCCGCCAACTTCGTCGCAATGTATGCGGCCGTCTATAAAGGGTTGCACTCGGCCGATCCGCACGCTGTTGTCATGGGGCCGACCAGTCCGGTGCCGGGGGCCTACTGCACCGTGTATTGCACGGCCAACTTGTTGAGCACATATGCTTCACTCGGATTGGCCAATTACATCGACGGTGTCACCACCCACGGCTATTACGCTTACCCGGCTTCCGCCGCAACACCGCCAGAAAAGTACGACACCGATCCCAACCCGTCCAACGTGGCCCAGGCCCTCGATCAGCAGATGCGCGCCTTGCGGGCGCAAATGCAATCGATGAAGCCCAACATGCGGTTGTGGTCCACCGAGCTCGGCATTCGCTACGATCCGGGCGCAGCATATGGCCCGAATTACCCCTCGGCCAATCAGTTGTATGCGCAGGCCGCCGTTGCCACCCGCGCCCATCTCATCATTCTCGGCGAAGGCGCCCAGGTCACCTACTTCTTCTTCGGCGCCGACTACCCGGGCGATCCCGGCTACGGCACCTTCTTCGACCTGGACCACTCGCAAGGCTCGTTCACCGCAACCAATCTGAGCCCCAAGCCCGAGGCCATGGCATTCGCCGCCATGACGCGCATCATCGACGGCACACAGACGCTCGGGCGACTGAACGGCCTGCCTCCGATGGTCTATGGGTATGCCTTCCAGCAGCTCGGCGGCGGAAAGGTCATCACCGCTCTTTGGACCCACAACAACGCGGTTTGGCCAAACTCGAACGGTACCTACAATCCTACCTACTCCACGCGTTATTCACTCACAGTCGACGCCCCTGGGACCAGCGGCTACGTCGAATCGCTCGATTCAATGGGCAACCCGACGAAGCTCGCTTACAACAACGGCGTAGTTCAACTCCAGTTGACCGAATCGCCGCAGTACATCGTCTCTTCCAACGCGAACGTGATGAGCGCAAACGTCACCACACCGCTCGGGTATACCGGGCAGTAATACCCTGC
Organism: Trinickia symbiotica; assembly: GCF_002934455.1. Taxonomy (GTDB): domain Bacteria; phylum Pseudomonadota; class Gammaproteobacteria; order Burkholderiales; family Burkholderiaceae; genus Trinickia; species Trinickia symbiotica. The sequence continues at coordinate 152,175 of NZ_PTIR01000015.1, forward strand.
AGCCCGGCGGCAACGTCGGGCTCATTTTCGAAACCTCCAAGGCGTCGTGACTGCGGCGCCTTTTTTCACTAGCGCGGTACGGTAAAAAAGAGCCTCGGGCGTATTCCGGGTTCGGATCCCGCCCAAACGCGGCCGCCGTCGCGTTCGACAAAGGGTCTGCACAACGCGAGTCCGATGCCCGTGCCAGCATATTCACGGCGTGCGTGCAGTCGCTGGAAGACCGCGAAGATACGCTCGAATTACTGAGGATCGATCCCGATGCCGTTGTTGTCGGCGCGGAAACGCCATTCTTCGTCCCTTGCTTCCGCTCCACCTGAAAGCTGAAAGACCGAGCGATAGCGTCCACGATTCGATTTCCTTTGACCTACCATGCCGTCTAACGCCTATCCCCACAGCCCAACTTTGGCTGAAAATTCTGCGTGAATACCTACAATTTCGCCATCAGCACCGTCGAGACGGCGGTCGCAAGACCGATCTTTGCCAGGCTGCAATACGCGAAATTTAATTCAGTGCCCCTCTCGAGGGAGGTGCATCAATCCAACATTAATGCGCACCCTGATCCAACTTCAAGATCGGCAAATACACTGAGCGCAATCTCTTGTGAACGCGCATTTGCCTGCTTGTCACGCGCCTGTGCGCGTCTATACTTCACTCGATCAATCGCGGTTTATCGGTTCGTGCCAAAGGTGCTTTACGGCCATTGTCCGAGGGGCCTACGATGAAGGTGAAGCCTGTTACGAGGGCCGGTAGAAGAACACCGATTTATGCCATCGTTGGCTTTGTCGCGCTTGCGGGAAGCGCGGCCTTCGCATGGCTCGGCCACAGCTCGCCGAAGCCATATGACATCGAGCCCCCAGAACGCATTGTCATCGCAAATATTGAGTACACAGGTTCTTGCCCCGTTGTCGTCGCGCAAGCCAAGGGATACTTCAAGAGCGAGGGCGTCGAGGCCACGGTGCCGCTGTACTTGAGCGGTAAGGCAGCGCTCGATGCGCTGCTCAGCGGAAAGGCCGACCTGGCCATATCGGGTGACCTGCCGGTCGTGCTCGCCGTGATGAACGGTCAACCGTTATCCGTGGTCACGACCGTTGCCCGGGCGGAGAACGATATCGGCGTAGTCGGCAGAGTCGACAAGGGGATCACCACACCGGCCAGTCTCAAAGGCAAGCGAATCGGCGTCACGCTCGGGACCGGTAGCCACTTTGTCCTTGACGTCTTTCTCGCCAGACACCATCTGACGCTTGGCGATGTCACTTTGCGCGATCTCACGCCAGCGGCGCTGTCTGGCGCGCTCGCCCGGGACGAAATCGATGCCGCATCGGCTTGGGAACCGATCCTTGGAGCATTGCGAACTCAGTTGGGTGCCGATGGCATGACCTTCCTCGCAGGCGACATCTACAGCACAACGCTCAATCTGACAGGCATGCACGCCTATGTTGCCGGACATCAAATAGTCCTCCAAAAAGTCGTGCGCGCCCTGATTTCTGGAGCCCGTCTCTGCCGAAATCAACCGGACGAGGCTCGCGCGCTGGTCCGCGCTGCTTTCAATGTCGGCGCGGCCGAGTTGAATGCGACATGGCCCGACTATCGGTTCCGCGTGACGCTCGATCAAAGCCTTCTGCTCGGACTCGAGGACGACACACGGTGGGCGATCAGGGACGCGCTGACTCGACGCACGGACATGCCCAACTACCTCGACTACGTCGATCTGCATGCGCTGGAGGCGGTGGCGCCCGCAGCGGTGACTCTCATTCATTGATGGCGCGCCTATGAAGATATCGAGTCGCCTCGCGCTGACCGGACTATTTGCGGCGCTTGCCATGGGGATCATCGGCACCATGCTGTTCATCGCCAGTCAGCAGGTCAAGACGGACCTCGCGAACAACGAAACCGCCAGCAGCATTTTGAACGCGGTCAGTTCGCTCCGATACCTCACGCTGGAGTACGTGCGCGGCCACGAAGCGCGCCCGCGCGCCCAGTGGCAATTGCGAAACGCGTCACTCGCGAAACTCCTCTCAGATGCGACGCGATTTGCCGGCGGCCAGGAGATGGCCACGGTCGACGACCTTCGCCATCGACAAGCGAACATCGAAGCATTGTTTGATGAATTGCTGCAGGATCGTAACGGAGTGCAAACCGTCGGGACCAACGACGCGGTGATGCAGGAAGTCGAGATCCGACTGACAGGGCAGATCCTGAACCGCACACAGGACATGATTTCCGACGCGCTCAGCCTTTCCGACAGCACGAGGCGCAGCGTGCGGAACGCCCAGGAGCAGATGAACATAGCGGCCATGCTATTCGCAGCGGTGGCGGTGGTGACGCTCGTGGCAACAGTGATTCTCGTGCTGCGAAGGATCATCCGGCCACTGGCGCTGATGCGTGAGGGCACGGTCATCGTCGGAGCGGGCGACCTCGAGCACCGGCTCGCCGTTACGTCGAGCGACGAGATTGGGGAGCTTTCGCGGGCGTTCAATCATATGGTCGAGGCGCTCAGAAAGACCACGGTTTCGCGAGATCAGCTCGAGCACGCAAATGAAATGCTTCTGCAGGAGGTGAGCGAGCGCAAGCAGGCCGAGGAGCGCTTCCGACAAGTCGTCGAGGCAGCGCCCAACGCAATGATCATCATCAACCGCGATGGCCGAATCGTGTTGGTGAACTCTCAAACTGAAAAGGTGTTCGGCTACGCTCGGGACCAACTCGTTGGGCAAGGCATCGAGCTGCTCGTGCCCGAGCGGTATCGGCGCGACCACCCAGGATACCGGTCCGCATTCTGCGAGAATCCGGGCAACCGCCCAATGGGTGCGGGCCGGCACCTGTACGGGCTGCGCCGGGACGGCACTGAAGTGCCGCTGGAGATCGGCCTCAATCCGCTCGAGACCAGCGAGGGAATGTACGTTCTGGCGGCCATCGTGGACATCACCGAGCGCAAGCGGCAAGAGGAACTCTTTCGCGCAACTGTCGAATCGGCGCCTACCGCGATCGTCATGGCGGACCATACCGGGCGTATCACACTGGTCAACGCGTTGACCGAATCAATATTCGGATATGAGCGCGATGAGCTGATCGGCCAGCCTGTCGAAAAGCTGCTACCGCAACGTTATCGCGCCGCGCATCCGGGACTTCGCGACAGCTTCTTTTTCGCGCCAAGCGCGCGCCGGATGGGCGAAGGTCGAGATCTCAACGGTCAGCGCAAAGACGGCTCGGAATTTCCGGTGGAAATTGGACTCAATCCGGTTGAGACCTCCACCGGCTCGTTCGTGCTTGCGGCCATCGCGGATATCACGGAGCGAAAACGGGCCGAGGAAGAGCTGCGCCATCGAACCGAGGAGCTAGCCCGGTCCAATCGCGACCTCGAACAGTTCGCCTACGTCGCTTCGCATGATCTTCAGGAGCCGTTGCGAGCTATCGCCGGGCCCCTTCAGCTCTTGCAACGGCGCTATCTAGGGCAACTCGACGCACGGGCCGACGAATATATCGGGCACGCCGTCGACGGAGCGAGCAGGATGCAGACGCTAATCGACGATCTGCTTGCATTCTCACGCATGGGAAGGTCCGCGGAACCGTGGGAACCGACGGAATCCGCGCAGGCGCTGGAGTACGCACTCGGAAATCTGAGCGCCGCGATCGAGGCGAGCGGCGCCCAGATCGTCCATGAGGATTTGCCGGTGGTTCATGCGATTTCCACGCAGATCTCCTTGCTCTTTCAGAACCTGGTGGGAAACGCGATCAAATTCCGCAGCAAAGACCGCCCTTTGCGAATTCACGTGGGAGCCGACGCTCGCAGCGATGCCTGGGTGTTTCATGTCAGGGACAACGGAATCGGCATCGATCCGCAGTATTTCGAACGAATTTTTCTCATTTTTCAGCGCTTGCACACGCGTCGCGACTATCCCGGCACGGGAATCGGACTGGCACTGTGCAAGCGCATCGTCGAACACCACGGTGGCCGTATCTGGGTCGAGTCCGATCCGGGCAACGGCACAACGTTCCTTTTTACACTGCCGCGTGACCCGGGCAGTCCATCGAAATAGCCGTTCAACCGGATAGAGGTATCCATGCTTGTCGATGCAAAAGGCAACTTGACCGATATCCTGCTGGTGGAGGATAGCCCGACCGATGTCATGATGACCCGCGAAGCCCTCGAGGATTACAAAGTGCTCAACCCGCTTCATGTGGTGGAGGACGGGGTGACTGCCATGGAGTATCTCAGACGTCAGGGGATATATGCGACGGCTCGCCGACCAGGCATGATCATCCTCGATCTCAACCTGCCGAGAAAAAGCGGCCGGGAGGTGCTCGAGGAATTGAAAGCCGATCCGGAGCTCGGCACGATCCCGGTCGTGATCCTCACCACGTCCAAGGCAGAGGAGGACGTGATCCGATCTTACGGCCTACATGCGAATTGCTATATCAATAAGCCGGTGGACTTCTCGAAATTTACGGAAGTCGTTCGCAGCATCAACGATTTCTGGCTCGGCGTGGTTACCCTGCCCCCGATCAAGCAGCCTTGAGTCCCTAAGCAAGACGAAGGCAGTCAGCAGGCAACGAGCGCACCATGACTAATGGCGGGTGCGTCGTACTCGGCTATCAAAGAAAATCCCGCTTCCTTCAGCCAACGGCGGTGGTCGCTGGCGGGATAAGCCATCCCCTCACCACTCGCGACTGTGAGGAAGTAGAGCGAAGACTTCACTGCCTGCAGGCCACCGGACTCGTCGGGATCACACATCAAGGTCCAAATGAAGAGCCGTCCGCGGGCCAGATAGGCGCGTGCTTTTTCGTAGAGAAACCCGATCTTTTCCGGGCCGAAGATTTCCACCACGTGCGAAAACATGACCCCATCGCAACCGGGCGGCCACGGATCCGAAAACATGTCCGCCGCGACGCAAGTGATCCGCTGTGAGAGCCCGAGCGCTTCGACTTTTTGGCGCGCTTTCTGAACGACGGACGGAAGATCCAGAAGAACGACTTTGAGCGATGGGTACCTTTCGACCAGCCGGATCGCATTCGTTCCATCGCCGCCGCCCACGTCAAGCAGCGTCGAAACCTCCGCCAGTTCCTTCATGTCCATCATGCGCGGCGAGAGACGCGTATAGGCGCCCATCCCCTCATGGAACAGCGCCTCCATTCCCGGATTTTCAGCCATACGTTCATACAGCGTCGGAGCGTCGCCCTTGAATTCATCCAATCCAGCGTTACGCCGCTCGAGCAATGCTGTCGTGAAGTGCAAGCAGGCCCTGTGCTGGATTTTGTCGTTGAGATGCACGAACGGCACCATCGAGCGCAGCGAGTCTCGCAACAGGCATCGCTTCGCAAGCGGTAGATTATGCATTACTCCTGATCCGTCGACGCGGACGAGCTGCAACGCCTTGAGACCCAACAGGAGGACGCGGCACCCGTACTCGTCGATCCCGAGGCTCTCAGGCAACGACGCCACCGTCGCTCCTTTCTCGATGACATCGAAGACCCCCAGGTCGCACGCAGTCGATAGGACCTGAGTCTTGATATAACCGTTCATGATCTCGCACAGCGATTGCCACTCTTCCCATGAAAGCTCGTCCATATCCGCTCACAGCTTGCTGTCGTTGGTAAAAACTAAGATTCGATCGACCCGAGTTGCCCTGGCGCTCCGAGGCGAATCACCGCGAAGCCACTGTATCGGCAGGATCGTTCTCGGAGACGAGCTGCGACTTGAGCTGTTCGATGCGCGCTCGTATGCGCGCGATCTCGCCATCGGGTAACAGCTCACCCGCAGAGCCCAGGTAGCACTCGAGCTCATGAATGCGTTGACCAGCGGATGCTGATTCCCGATCGATGAACAAGATGTCATGCGCGGTCGTCGACCGTATGGCAAAAAATGGCACGTCCGCACGCAAAGGAAATATCGTCTCCGAATGCGCCCCACGGACGGCGCTTAGCGGATGGAACTCCCCGATCATCAGCCCCGCGGTCATATAGATCGGCTTTAGAATCGAGTGCGCGCAATCTATGAACTTGTAGTACGAAGCCGCAGGCAGTCCCTTCGGAAAGACGCACAACGACAGTAAATCGGATCGCCCAGAAAAACTCGCCGAGATTCGCTTGTAGACCTTCGGTACTTGCAGCATGATTTCGATAAACGTCTCGAAGTTCATGTCGCCGCAGTCGAACGCACAGAAGTATAAGGCTGGCTCCTCATGGACCGGCCGTGCGAACGGACAAACGGCTCCCCTACGTCCGAGGTGAGGGTGCGGGTGCATGACGAATCGCTTCATCCAATCGAGTCCGGCATGAAACGTCGCCACAACCTCGGCATCCGCGATCGAGTGTATTCCGGTCGACAAGCACAACGACCGTTCAATTTCGATAAGCGCGGCCTCGATCTTGGATTGGACTGGGCCGGAATTTCTGACAATGTTCATCGTATTGATCGCAAGTCAGTTCATCATTGCCTTGAAAAGACGCCCCCATTCGTAATCGTAGCGATCGGGAGAAAACGGAAAAATCCCTCCACCTGGCGTGAACGTCAGCTCGCCAAAGTAGATTTTGTCGTCGAAGACATAAAGATCGACGCGGACGTAGCCGAGCCCTTCCGCCAATCGCGTGGCGACTCTGATCGCCTCTTCCCAATTTGGCGGGGGCGGCGGAGGAAGACCACTTCCGGGGAATTCACCCAACTCCAGGTCCAGCGTACACCACTGCGCGTCATAAAGATCGATGCGCTCATTCCCAAAGCGGTCTTGCACGACGCCTGTATAGATGATCGGCCCGTCAGCGGTATTGCCGAACATGTTCATCTTGAAGTCCGGCGGAACCTTGCCCGAACTGTCAACAAGCAGCGTTTCGAAGAGGATACGTGGCTTGATCGCACGATAGTGCCGCTCCCGCCCTTGGCGGTAGTAGTCGGTGCCGAGCCACCTGTCAGCTATTGCACGCAGTTCGTCGAATGATCGCTTCGATTTGTCCCAAACGATTTCGACGAACGCCGACCCGTGATTCGCTTTCATGACAAAGGAAGCCGGGAGAGAATTGAAAATTTCTTGTGTGAATACGTCCGGCGCCGCAATCAACGGAATCAAATATTTCTCACCGATCCTGTCCCTGACGTAATCGCGAACAGCCAGCTTGTCGGCCAATTTGCTCCAGCGCGGATTCGGATGAAGACAGCGGTCTAGAATCAGCTCGTTGAACGTCTCAGGGTTGCCGAATTTCGGAAAGCGCCCGATTTTCCTGCGGTGCGACACAGCTAAGAACACATGATCCGGCATGAGGAACTTCAGTCGACCGAACCATCTATTACTTGCATCGTGCATGGCTTGCTTCAACCACGTCATTCGCTTGGCTTCAAACGAATCGTTGCGCCCTGCAATGGCGACGGAATCTCCTCCGTGGGCCCATATCTCTCTCTTTAAAAAATATTTTCGCGCCACAATTTTCCCCGCTTTCGTTGGAGCTTCAGCCATCGCGCTGTCAGAGCCGTTTCCGCAGTTGCTTTTTCTCTTGCAACTGCCGAGCAGCGTTACTTTTTTGTTCTGCAGAAAGCGTGCCAACGCCTGGCGATTTGTTCGCGAAAGAATTCGAGGATCGTAGCGACGGCCTTCTCGATTGACGGAATGGCTGTGAGCACATCGCCGCGTGTGGGCTCGTTACGTAACGTTGACGTAACGCAGGCCATCATGGATGGTTAGGTGTGCCGATCTTTGGAGTCTTCGTTATGATCTTCCCCGGCCGGCTCCACGTGGTCGTCGGGTCTCTCCTCCTCGGCCGGTAGCAGCACCGTATCGGCCGGTCCCAATAGTCGCCCGTCTTGCGAGCGAACCTCGAGGCGCTTTAGCGGCAGTCCCTGCTCTTTGTCGACGAGCCGTACGTACGACTCGGAGGGTTCGAAGAAATAATCCTCTCCCCACTGCCTCAATGCGACGAGAAGCGGAAACAACCCCTGGCCTTTTTGCGTCAACACGTATTTCTGGTAGGGGCTGCCATCGGACGCTGGAGCTGCCTCGAGGATGCCATGTTCGACGAGCGTGCGAAGCCGCGCGGACAAAATGTTCTTGGCGAGCCCGAGACTTTTCTGGAATTCGCCGAAGCGCTCGAGGCCGTTGAAGGCGTCCCGGACGATGAGCAGAGACCACCAATCACCAATCGCGTCCAAGGGCCGCGCGATCGAACACGGCACCTCCCTGTGACTCGTTCGCTTCACCATGACGCGCCTCCGCACCACCATCCAAAACAGACATCTATTCTAAATGAGCGTGCAAGCGTCAGGTGTCGGCAGGCTGCCGCGCGCCTCGAGCGCGGAAAATCATGGCGCTGCTCGCACCGAGGACCCATACACCCAATCCGCCGTAGAGCATGACCCAGCGGAAACCGTGCACCAACGAGGCATGAGCGATCGCGCCGGACGCGTCAATATGGTCGAATCCCGGGAAGCGGTGAGCAAGCCCCGGCAGATTCCCCGCCGCGATTCTCTCGGCCAGCGCTTGCAGTTGTGCGGCATCAAGGGAGGCTGGCAACGCGACTCGCAAATAGTCGGCGATGCCGGCGACGAGCACGAGCCCCATGAACGCGATATTGATCGCGAGCGTGATTAATCGTGCGCTGATGTCCATGCCCGAGGCCATGCCCGCGCGGTTGGACGGAACGGAGCCCGTGGTGGTGTTCGTGGTGGGCGTATTGGTCAAGCCTAGGCCGACACCGGCGATCAGCGAGCCGGGAAGCATCGTCAATCCGCTAGCGTGCGTGAACCCTGCACCGAGCCGCATCAGCATGAAGCCCAAACCGATCGTGAACATGCCAAGCGGAACGATCACAGCCGGCTGGTAACGATGCGAAAGACGCTCGGCGAATGGTGGGACCACGAGCGTGGGAAGCGTATAGGCCAGCAACGAAAGCGACGCGACGACGATATGGTAGTCGAGCGCGCTTTGGTAATAGATCGGCAAAAAGATGATGAACGGCCAGAAGCTGAAGTTCATGCCGATCGAACCCATGATGGCGCCCGAAAACCTTCTGATGCGGAAAACCGAGAAATCGAACATAGGATGGGGGTTGATCTTCTCGACGAGCAGGAAGGCGATGAAGCTCGCGATGGTAGCGGCGATGACGTACAAGGCGATGCGGCTCGCAAAGCCGAACTCCGATCCCTGTGTGATGTAGTACGTGAGGCCGAACACGGCGAGCGAGAGCGTAACGATGCCGAGAACGTCCAGTTTCTTCGCCTCGGGATCGCTGGATTCGTCGACGCTGCCGAGCGCAAGAACGAGCGTAAGAATCGATATCGGCACATGAATCAGAAACACCCACTGCCACCCCGACAGCGCGGCGATCGCGCCGCCGACGATCGGTCCGAAGCCCAAGCCGAAGCCGAGAAAGATGCCCCAGATGCCGAACGCCTTGATTCGCTCCTGGCCTTCGTTGAACTGGTGCGAAAGAATCGCGATCAGGCAGATGAGCATCGCGCCGCCTCCCATCCCCTGGACGAATCGGCCCGCGATCAGGAGCGGCGCACTATGCGTCAGGCCGCAAAGCAACGACGCGAGCCCGAATACGATCACGCTGACGACGAAAAGACGCTTTCTGCCGTACCGGTCCGCCAAGGTTCCGGAGGCCATCAGCACGGTAGTGCACGCAATCGTGTAGGCGTTCATGATCCACTGCAGGTCCCTGAAGTCCGCCTGCAACACCTTTTCGAGCGTCGACAAAATCACCGGCACACTCGAGATTTCGAGCGCAAACATCAGTTGGGCCAGGCACAGCGCCGCCAAGGCAATGGAGTTCTTGCCGGAGCGGGAGTAAGAGATATCCATGGGTCATTCTTCCGAGAGGGTTGATGGACCGACAGCGCCACGAATCCGCGTGGCGCGAAGGACTTTCGCTGCGACGACGTGGTTTCAATATGAAACCCATCGAATGCTAGGCAGATAAGTTTTAATTTGCAACCATGCTCTCGTAAGGGGAATCGTCTTCCGTCCGCCTGCCAGAACCACCTCAAAACGGCACATTCGCCGGCTCCGGTACAATTTGACGATTCGCTCCGCCCGCGCGGTGCGCCGGCTTGCAGTCCGCCGGTCCGCCCTGGTGAGCCTCTTTACATCGACGCAGGCCCCATCTCATGACCAGCAACGAAGCTCTTTTCGAACGCGCCCAACGGTCCATTCCAGGCGGCGTGAACTCCCCGGTGCGCGCGTTCCGCTCGGTCGGCGGCACGCCGCGGTTCGTCGCGCGTGCGCAAGGCCCCTATTTCTGGGACGCCGAGGGCGTGCGCTATATCGACTACATCGGTTCATGGGGGCCGATGATCCTCGGCCACGTTCATCCCGAGGTCCTCGAAGCGGTGCAGCGCGTGCTCGCGGACGGTTTCTCTTTCGGTGCGCCGACCGAGGCCGAAATCGAAATCGCGGAGGAAATCCGCAAGCTCGTGCCGTCGATCGACCAAGTGCGCCTCGTATCGAGCGGCACGGAGGCGACGATGAGCGCGCTGCGGCTTGCGCGCGGCTTCACGAAGCGCGAGCGCATCGTCAAGTTCGAGGGCTGCTACCACGGCCATGCCGACAGCCTGCTCGTGAAGGCTGGCTCGGGGCTGCTGACGTTCGGCAATCCGACGTCGGCCGGCGTGCCGCCTGATATCGCGAAACATACGAGCGTGCTCGAGTACAACAAAACGGAGGCGCTCGAAACCGCGTTCGCGGCATTCGGCGACGAGATCGCCGCCGTGATCGTCGAGCCCGTTGCGGGCAACATGAATCTCGTGCGCGGCAATCCCGATTTTCTGCAAGCACTGCGGCGGCTTTGCACGCATCACGGCGCCGTGCTCATCTTCGACGAAGTGATGTGCGGCTTTCGCGTGGCGCTGGGCGGTGCCCAGGCGCTCTACGGCATCGAGCCCGACCTCACCTGCCTCGGCAAAGTGATCGGCGGCGGTATGCCGGCGGCAGCGTTCGGCGGCCGGCGCGACATCATGGCGCACCTCGCGCCCGAAGGCGCCGTTTATCAGGCCGGCACACTCTCCGGCAATCCGATCGCGGTCGCCGCGGGCTTGAAGACATTGCAGCTCATTCAGGCGCCGGGATTCTACGAGCGCCTGGGCGAGCAGACGGCGAAGCTCGCCAGCGGCCTGGCCGTCGTGGCGCGGGCGGCCGGCGTGACGTTCTCGGCCGATGCCGTCGGCGGCATGTTCGGCATCTATTTCACCGACGAAGTGCCGGCGAGCTTCGCCGACGTCTCGCGCAGCGACATACCCTGCTTCAATGCGTTCTTTCACAAGATGCTCGATGCGGGTGTCTACTTTGCTCCTTCGGCCTACGAAGCCGGTTTTGTTTCGATTGCGCACGACGATGCCGTCATCGACGCCACGCTCGACGCCGCACGCAGTGCTTTCGCGGCGCTTGCCGCATGATGCGCAAGCCGCACTCGATGTTTTCGGAAGACGACTTCAGCCACATGAAGCGCGCGCTGGCGCTCGCGCGGCGCAGTCTCTTCACGACGACGCCGAACCCGCGCGTCGGCTGCGTGCTCGTGAAAGACGGTGTCACGATCGGCGAAGGATTCACGCAGCCAGCCGGCCAGGATCATGCCGAAGTGCAGGCATTGAAGGATGCGCGCCGACGCGGCCACGATCCGCGCGACGCTACCGCTTACGTTTCGCTCGAGCCCTGCAGTCATTTCGGCCGCACGCCGCCGTGCGTCAATGCGCTGGTCGAAGCGCGCGTCGCGCGCGTGATCGCGGCGATGGAGGATCCGAACCCGCAGGTGTCCGGGCGAGGGCTCTCCATACTGCGCGAAGCCGGCATTGACGTGCGCTGCGGATTGCTCGCCAATGAAGCACACGAGCTCAACATCGGCTTCGTGTCGCGGATGACGCGCGGACGACCCTGGGTGCGGATGAAGGTCGCCGGCTCGCTCGACGGCCGGACAGGCTTGCCCACAGGCGAGAGCCAATGGATCACGGGCGCGGCGGCGCGCGCGGACGGTCACGCTTGGCGCGCGCGGGCCTGCGCGGTTCTGACCGGCGTCGGCACCGTGCGCCAAGACAATCCGCAACTGACCGTGCGGGAAGTCGAGACGCCGCGTCAGCCGCTGCGGGTGCTCATCGACAGCCGGCTGGCCTCGCCGCTCGAAGCACGGATTTTTGAAGGCGCGCCGCCGCTCGTCTTCTGTGGACGCGTCGATGCCGATAACGGCAGCCGCGCCGATGCGCTAGCGGCGCGCGGCATCGAAGTCGTCGCGCTCCCGAACGAGCAGGGAAAGGTCGACCTCCCGGCCATGCTGAAGGCGCTCGGCACACGCGGGATCAACGAGTTGCACGTCGAGGCCGGGCACAACCTGAACGGCTCGCTGTTGCGGGAGGGATGTGTCGACGAACTGCTCGTCTACCTTGCGCCGAGCCTGCTTGGTGTCGATGCGATGGGCATGTTCGATATCGCCGCGCCTGCCACGCTCGAAAACCGCGTGCGGCTTGCGTTTCACGCGGTCGATCGCATTGGCGACGACTTGCGCATTGTCGCGCGCGTGACGGCGCAAGCGCCGCGCACGCCGCAATCCTGATCAACGAGGAAAGACACATCATGTTCACCGGAATCGTCGCGGCCGTCGGCCGCATCGAAGCGATCAAGCCGCTTGGTCACGACGAGCAAGCGGGCGTGCGGCTGACAGTCGGGGCCGGCTCGCTCGATCTCGCCGACGTCGCGATTGGCGACAGCATCGCCATTCAGGGTGCCTGCATGACGGTTGTCGCGAAGACGAACAAGACGTTCGACGTCGAGGTCTCGCGCGAAAGCCTCAATTGCACGGTGGGGCTCGCGCAGCAGGATGTGGAAGTCAATCTCGAGAAAGCGCTCACGGCGCATGAGCGGTTGGGCGGGCACATCGTTTCGGGGCATGTCGATGGGCTCGGGACCGTGACTCGGTTCGCGCCAGTCGGCGAATCGCATGAACTGCGTGTAGTCGCGCCGAAGGAAATCGGGCGGTACCTCGCTTATAAAGGCTCGGTTACGGTCAACGGTGTGAGCCTCACCGTCAACAGCGTCGACGATCGTGAGGACGGGTGCGAGTTTTCGATCAACCTGATTCCGCATACCGTCGAAGTGACGACGCTCAAGCATCTTGCGCCGGGTAGCATGGTCAATCTCGAAGTGGATTTGATTGCAAGGTATGTGGAGCGGATGCTCGGGGCGTCGAAGGAAGGCTCTGAGCCATTGAAATGATTCGGTTGGTGTAAGAGTCGCCTTCGCTGCCGGACGCACCGTCAAACGCCCGCAGACGCCGGTCCACGCCGCGCAAGAAATCGATCCAGCTGCGCAGCGAATGCCTTGCTATCGGATGGGGCATAGGCCGTCGGGCCGCCGGTCGCGACACCTGAGCCGCGGAGCTGATCCATCACGTCTCGCATGGTCAGATGCTCCAGGATGTTCTCGCGGGTAAACCAATTTCCCCGCGGATCGAGGACATACGCTCGCTTATCCAACGCCGCCGCTGCGAGCGGTATATCGGCGGTAACGGTCAGATCGCCAGGCCCGACCAGTTCAACGATTCGATTGTCCGCGGCGTCGAACCCCGCTGGGACCTGCAACGCTTTGATAAAGGGGGAAGGCGGCGTGCGTAGAAACCGATTTGCCACCAGCGTCACGCACACCTTGGTACGCCGCGCAGCCCGAAAAAGAATGTCCTTGACAACAACGGGACAGGCATCTGCATCAACCAGCACTTGCATCGCGGCGCTTCCAATGGAACGAGGTGGCCGTCATCTTACCGTGTGACGCGAGGCGAAAACGGCTCGTCTCGCAGTCCACCTCAACGAACTCACGCTTTGAATCGTACGGGGCGTCGTCCTCCCCGCCCAAGGCAGGCGCCTATCGCGAACCTTCCTGTTTTGAGCGTTGCAGGACAAATCGCGGCGCCGCGAGCCAGAAGGGGCCAGATAGCCCGAATGAGTCGGCCCGCGCGGGATCCTCTACTTTGTCGAACCGCCCGATTAGGCTTTCTTTCACACCAAAGACAGCGTCTTCGGCCAGGTACGGACAATCGGGGGCGAACACGTGGGTAATCACCGTTTCGTAACCGGGCGCCTGAATGATGAAATGAATGTGGGCCGCACGATTCGGATGCCGGCCGAGCTTCGCGAGCAGCTTACCCACCGGCCCATCGTCCGGAATCGGATAGTCGCGCGGCTTCACCGTCCTGAACCAAAAGCGACCTTGCGCGTCGCTTTGAAACTTGCCGCGCAGGTTGCCGTCGGGCTGCAGGCCCTTTTGCTGAACGTCGTAGAACCCATCGTCGTTCGTCTGCCAAACATCGACGACTGCCCCCTCCACCGGATTGCCTTCGATGTCCGCGACTTCCGCTTGCACGACGAGTGGCTCGCCCTTCCCGTCCAGGCAGATGTTCGCTCCCGACGGCGAGAACGGAACCCCCTCGACGAAGAACGGGCCGAGGATCGTGTTTTCCGTGGCGGCTCCGGGGCGGCGATGGTTGATGGCGTCGACGAGCATTGAGATGCCGAGAACGTCGGAGAGCAGGATGAACTCCTGTCGCCAATCGGTGCACATATGGCCGGTATCGGTGAGGAATCGGATTGCGGCAAGCCACTCCTCATGGGTGGGCCCAATTTCCTTGACCGCCGCGTGCAAATGCTTGACGACGATTTCGGCGATCTGACGCGTTCGCGGATCGACCTCGGTCCCGATCCTGGCGTTGACGATGTCGGCCGAATGCTCTTCATCGAATAACGGAAATGCCGCCTTCCCATGTGCGCTCATGATCCTGCCCCTTGATTTACGCTCAGATCGATCGACGGTGCGTCCCCGAGATAGGCACGCGTGAGGAGGGCATGAAGCTGTGCGCGCTCCAATGGCCGCGGATTCCAGTACGGGTTCGCCACCGCCAGTTCGACGCATCGGTCGATGCCATCCTCAGGCATGCCGAGCTCCCGTAACCCGCGCGGCGCCCCTATGGCGCGATTGAGGTTGTAAAGCGCCGCCGGCACGTCGTCCACGCCCAATGCATCGCGCAGCCGCGCCATAACCTCCGGTATCGCCGGGGCGTTGTAGGCCAGTGCATGCGGGAGAACCACGGCGTGGGTCTCGGCGTGAGGCATGTCGAAACTGCCGCCCAGCGTATGGCAAAGCTTGTGATGAAGCGACATGCCGACCGCCCCCAAGCAGATGCCGGCAAGCCAGGCACCGTAGAGCGCGCCCGTGCGAGCGGCCCGATCGTGGGGATCGGCGCATATGGCCGGCAGTGCGTTCACGAGCGCGCGAATGCTCTCTAGCGCGAGCACAGCGACGATGGGGTTCGCGTCGCGCGCGTAAAGCGCCTCGACCGAATGCGCGATCGCATTGATGCCGCTCACGCCGCTCAGGTGCACCGGCAGGTCCATCGACAGATCCACATCGTAGATCACCGTCTCGGGCAAGACTTTCGCGCTACGCTGAGTCGTCTTCACGCCCCCCTTCGTTTCACCGAGGATGGGCGTCATTTCGGACCCTGCATACGTCGTCGGCAAGACGATCTGTGGGAGGTCGGTGCGAAGCGCCAACGCTTTGGCCAGGCCCGTGGCGGAACCGCCGCCGATAGCCACGATGCCGTCGCAACGCCGCTCGCGCGCGAGTGCCAGCGCTTGCTCCGTCACTTCGACGGGCGTATGCATCCGTGCGCCGGCGTACGTGCCTGCATGCAGGTCGCCGAGCTCGCGCGATATTTCGCCTGCAACGCCTTCGTGGGCCGGACCGCAGAGAATGAGCACGCGCGACATGCCGAGTCTCAGCGCTTCGTCGCGCGCGCTCGAGCGCGTGCCCACGCCAAACAACACGCGCATGGGCAACGCTTCATACACAAAAGGTAGGTTAGAGATCATCGCTTTCCCGCTTGTGGTCATCACCCTCGCGCCGCACTTGCAATCGGCTCGTCGGCCTCGCCTTGTCGTGGCTCTTGTCCAGTATCGCTCTTCGTCGCAAACACCACGCATGCGGCAGCGCCCGCCGCCGCAACGGCGATCGCGGCCAGCATCGCGTTGGAACCGCCGAACACCTGTTGCAGCGCGCCGCCGATGAAGGGGCCGAGAATGGCTCCGAGCCGCCCGATAGCGAGCTCCATTCCGACCGCGGTTGCCCTCATTTGCGTTTCATAGGAGGCCGCCGTGAAATTGTTGAGCACGAATTGCCCACCGATGATACAAAAGCCGGCTGCTGCGCTGAATGCGAAATTGGTCCAGTGCGTATGAAAGAAGACGAGCGCCAGCACGGAAAGCGCCCCTACCGCCCACCACGCGCAAAGCCATTGACGCGGACGATTCGAGCGATCGACAAGGTGACCGCAGACGAGGCCGCCGACGAACGACATAACCTGCATGAGCGCGCCGAATGCAAAGCTCGCGGCGAACGTTTCGCCACGCGCCTGCATCAGTGTCGGAATCCATCCGGAGAGTCCGAATATGCAAAAGAGGCTCAAGAAGCTCGTGGCACAGATCGCGATGGACTGCCTACGGTAAGGCGCCGCCAGCAATGCGAACACCGGAGCTCGCGCGAGCGCGCGATGGCGCGCCACGCCGTGGTCGCGATATGCCGCGGCCCGATCGGGGCGAAGCTTGCTTAGAATCGCTTTGAGTTCTTCGTCGCGCCCGCCGAGCAGCAGGAATTTCGGCGATTCGGGCAAATAGCGATGGACGAAAGGGATCAGCAAGATCGATAGCGAGCCCACCCAGTAAAGCCCTTGCCAACCCGTGCGAGGGGTCACGAACACCCCCACGATGCCGGCAGCCGCGCCGCCCGCCGCCCAGCCCAGCGCCACACCCCAGAGCGCGAACGTATTGGCGATTCGCCGCGGCGCGAGTTCATTGATGTACGTGGTCGAGAGCGGCAGCAGCACCCCGAGGCCGAGGCCTGTCAAGACGCGCAGCGTGCAAAAGCTGGCAAAGGAATGGCCCGCGATAGCGGTCAGCAGGGAGAAAATCGTCGTGATCCATAAGCCGCCGAGCAGCGTGATACGCCGGCCCCACCGGTCCGCGATCGCTCCGTGCACGGCCGCGCCGAGCAGAAAGCCGACGAGCCCGCTCGAGACGAGCATCCCTGCCTGCTGCAACGACAGGCTCCATGGCCCGCGCACGTAGTGAATGACGTAGGCCGGATTGAATGTGTCATAGCCGTCGAACAGCGTCAGCAAGGCCAACAAGATGCCGAGCTTGACGTGCATCGGGCTGACCGGTGCATCCGATAGTTCTTCATGCACGTCGATGACTTCGTCATACATGGTGTCTCACTCCGTTTATATTCCTGATGCACAAGCGGCATCGGTCGCGCTTCGGTCGCGCTTCGGTCTCTTCTCGTCACCCCCTGCCGACACTGCGGCCGGTGAGCCAGGCATGGGCCGTAAGCAGAATGCTCGCTGCAGCCGCCCATGGCCTCCGCGGCCTGGCCCCGAGTCAAACGTCGCCTAACTTGAAAAGCCGTGCCGCGTTGGTCCGGCCGATCTTGATTCGGTCGTTTTCGCTGATCGATGCGTCGTCGAACCATTGCGCCGCGTGGTCCACGTTTTCGAAGGGCCAGTCCACCGAAAAGAGGATGCGGTCGGATCCGATCTCGAGCATCGCATCGATCAGCGTTTGCGTGCGGAAGTTGCCCGAAGTCGTCAGCCAGAAATTCGCGCGGAAGTATTCCGCGATGGGCTTCTCGGCTGGGTAGCTCGGCTTGGTCTTCACCCATGCGTTGCGGTTGTCGACACGCCACATGCTATAGGGCAGCCCCTCGCCCATATGGCCCAAAATGATTTTCAAGCGCGGATGCTCGTCGAAGAGTCCAGAGCCCATCATGCGTAGCGCGTGAACCGCCGTCTCCTGACCAAATGCCCACGTCGGGCCAAGCAACCATCGGTGGCCTTCGTAGATCGGTGCATGCGCGGGGAGCGGATTGCGCGGGTGCAGGTAAAACGGCACGTCCAATGCCTCGACCACCGCCCAGAATGGGCGAAACTGCGGCAGATCGTAGTAGAGCACGTCATCACTGCCTTCCGTTTGCGAGAAACCGTTGACGAGGGCTCCGACGAAGCCGAGCTCCTCCACGCACCGCTCGAGCTCACGGGCCGCAAGCTCGGGCGATTGCATCGGCAGTGCGGCAAACCCTTTGAAGCGATCAGGACGCTTCGCGATCTGCTCGGCAAGAAAGTCGTTCGCCCGCCGAGACAGATCGTAGGCCGCCTTCGTGTCACGAATGGCCTGCACGGTCGGGGCATTCAGAGAGAGGATCATGAGCTCGATGCCGTTTCGATCCATTTCCTCGATACGGCGGCCCTGGATGTCGAGAAGGCGGCTCTTCAATTCGCCCCAGTACGAAGGCGGGACGAATCCTGCCGAATCCTGGACCGTCTCCTCGATGGCAAAGTGCTCTTCCAGCGCGATCTTGCGCGTTGCTTTAAACATCGTCCATGCTCCGTTCGCGTCAATATTGACCCTTGGGCTCGAGTCCGAGCGCCATCTGCCCGTACATCGTGCCCACGGTGTCCCAATTCATGCTGATGTGCCGGCCCACCGCATTGGCATCTCGCCAAGCGCGTTGGATCGGATTGGCGAGGTCGAGCCCCTGCCCTCCGGTCGACGCATTCAACGCCTCCGTCGCACGGATGGCGAGCGAGACGGCGAACGCCTGGCCGAGTCGGCTCTTGATTCGCTCTTCGACGGACACTGCCTCGCCGGCGTTGACGGTTGCCTCGCGATCGCGCAGGTCAGCAATGAGAACCCGGCGCGCCGCTTCCGCGCTTGCGGTCGCTTCCGCCACCCGCAATTGGATCGTCGCGAACTCGGCCATGCTGTTTTGCCCGCCGGCAACGGCGCCCCGCGTGACGCGTCGTGCAGTTCGCTCGAGATAGTCCTCGAGCGCGCCTTGGGCAGCGCCCACGGCGACCGATGCCAAGCACGACGGGATGGTGCTCAGCATCGGAATGGAAAATCCGGGATGGTGACGATAGAGCCTCGCGCCGGGCGTCTCGCCGCTTGTCGTCTCGGAAAAGAGAAGTGCCCGATGTGCCGGCACGAATACCTTGTCGAGAACGAGCGTTTTGCTGCCGGTCCCTGCAAGACCGATGACGTGCCAGGTATCTTCGATCGTGTAATCCGTCTCCGGCACGAGCAGGAACGCCGGCGCCGGCTTCTCGCGGTCACCCTCCGCAGGCAACACGGCGGCGCACAGAGACCACTGTGCGCATTCGCATCCGCTCGCGAAGCTCCAGCGGCCGCTGATCAGATAGCCGCCATCTGTTGCCTGCGCTTGGCACACGGGCGCATAGGAGCCGCAAACGAGCGCATTGGGGTTGGCGGCCCAGACGTCATGTTGAGCTTGGGCGGGAAAGGAACCGACGAGCCACTGGTGCGCTGCGAGGAGCCCGGCCACCCATGCCGTCGATGCACATGATTTCGCCAAGTCGATATTCAGATCGACAAGCGCGGAAAAATCACCTTCCAAGCCGCCGAAGGCCCTGGGCTTGACGACATCGAAGTACCCCGCGTCGCGCAGTGCATCGATGATGTCCATCGGAACCCGGCGCTCGGTTTCCACTTGAGCGGCGCGGGCCTTGATCGATGCGGCAAGCCCAGCTATGCGAGTGCGCAGGTTTTCAACCGAGGGACGGTCGACGCCGCGCTGCGCGGCCGCCCCTGCTTCTCGTTCTACAACGATCATGGGTCACCTCCAATTGTCAATTGTGTCGGCGGCTTCGGCGAAGCGGGCACCGCAAAGCCGTTGCTAACCGCCAGATGCGTCTACGATGCGCGCCGCGTTTGCACTAGCAATAGGCGGCGTTTCGGTAAAGGAGCGGCCGCGCGTCATCACCGAGCATCACGTCGTCCGCACTGCCGATGAAGATCGTGTGTGTGCCGAACGGAATCGCCGCATGCTTTCGGCAAACGATGTTGGCCTGGGCATTCGAGAGGTAGTGCGTGCCCGATCCATGTGTGAGCCACTCGCCTACGGAGAAACGCTCCTCAGGCGACGATGCGCCGCTGAATGCTTTCGACACTTCAGCCTGATCGTGCGTCAACACGTTCACGCAAAAGTGCCGCGCAGACATGAGGATGTCGTGCAAAAACGTGGATTGGTTGACGCATATGATCATCGATGGGGGTTCCATCGAAAGCGAACTGACCGCGGTCATCGTCATGCCGTGGCGACGATGACCATCGCTGGCCGTGATGATCGTTACGGTCGATGCGATGCGACGCATCGCAGCACGGAACGACGTGCCGACGGGCGGATGATGTACGGCCAGAGTGTCCATATCGTCTCCTTGATGTCCGGGCCTCGAAGCACCGTGTTGCATTCACTATACTTTCATTTGCAACTGTTTGCAAAGCAAATAATGTGGATGAAACTCTTGCTTTGATAGAATGAGGGAATCCTGCGAGAGGTATGCCCCATGTACAAGTTCACCGATTCCTTCCCCTATCTGCTCAATCGCGTCGGCGTGAGGATGGGGGAACTGTTCTCGCGCCGGATCGCGGCATACGGCATCACATTGCCGATGTATCGAGTGATGGCGGCGCTACGAGAGGTGCCCGATCAGCGGCTCAACGACTTGGCGGCCATGACGACGGTCGAGCTGTCCACGCTGTCGCGCCTCATCGGCACGATGGAGAAGATGAAGCTCGTCTCCCGCAGCAGGCTGGAGAACAATGCACGAACAGTCGCGATCAACCTTACGGAAGCCGGCGAAATGACATTGAAAGAATTGATGCCGATCGCCCGGCATTTCGAGGAAGTGGCGGTAAGCAAGCTTTCGCCGGCAGCGCTGAAAACGCTGAAGAAGACGCTCTCCGACATTTACGATCTGCTCGATATCCTCGAGGAGGAAGCGACGGCCGCCGCGGAATGACTCAGGGGCGCTGAGAGCGGTAAACGCAAGAAGGCTGTCGCGCATAACACGCGACAGCCTCCCTCAGCAATCGTGCGAGTCGATTTCGTCAGAACGCCGAACGCCCCACCCGTACATACGCGTCTCGTTCGCCACGATAGGTCGAATCGCTTGCGTTCACCGTCGCACTTGCTCCGCTATGCGACGAACCGGCTTGCACGCCACCGACATCCGGGTTGGCTGCCACCTGCTCGGCGGCGAGCGTTTGGACGCTTTGGCCACGTTGGGAAGCAGGCGCGCCGACTTCCGGGCGGTAGAAAGGCGCCGGCCCAAGGCCGCTGGCAAAAGCCGGGGCAGCCAAAGCGGCGGACGATGCGATCAACAGCGCGGCGATAAGCTTGGTCTTCATGGTGATACCTCCGATGAGTCTTCGTGTCTTCCGGGAAGTGCCAGGAGCCTTGTTTGGCCCTTTGCAGCACTCGGTCTTGAACTTCGATGGAGGCAGTGTAGGGATTCGCCGGCGTGCGACAAAGAGGGCAAAACCGATATCACTTTTCTTCGCGGATGAATAATCGGGCAATGCCATAAGGTAAGCGCCGCCCGCGCAGCAACGTATGCATCATCGGCATGTATGACGTCGAGGTTGCGTCACCACTGATGATGGACGAACGGCGCTATCGTTTCCAGATACATTGCCCGCAGCGTGGCCATCGCAGACTCCGTCAGGGCGGGCACTTCACTCGCCGCGCAATTCGCCTTGGCTTGTTCCGCATTCTTAGCGCCGGGAATGACCGTCGTCACGCCCCGATTCATCAGGATCCAACGTAGCGCGAATTGCGCCATCGTTACGCCTTGCGGAACCAACGAGCGAATTCTGTCGACCGCTTCGAGCGCGACATCATAAGGAACACCCGCAAACGTCTCGCCTTTGTCGAAAGCTTGGCCTTCGCGGTTGAAGTTGCGATGGTCATCGGCCGCGAACCTGGTATCGGCTGTCATCTTCCCGGTCAGCAGGCCGGATGCGAGAGGCACGCGGACGATAACAGCAATCCCTCTGTCTTGTGCCTCACGCATGAAAAGGTCCGCCGGCCGCTGCCTGAAGATGTTGTAAATGATCTGCACGGACTTGACGCCCGGGTACTCGATTGCCTTGAGACCTTCCTCGACTTTCTCCACTGAAACGCCGTAGTGACGGATCTTCCCCGCGGTGACCATGGCGTCCATGGCCTCGAAGACTTCGGGCCGATAGTAGACCTCGGTTGGCGGGCAATGTAGTTGCACGAGCTCGAGACAGTCGGTCTCGAGATT
Source organism: Trinickia symbiotica (assembly GCF_002934455.1). Taxonomy (GTDB): domain Bacteria; phylum Pseudomonadota; class Gammaproteobacteria; order Burkholderiales; family Burkholderiaceae; genus Trinickia; species Trinickia symbiotica. The sequence goes on from NZ_PTIR01000015.1 coordinate 174,291, forward strand.
CTTCAATGATCGATCGACGAACGCGTTCAGATTGGCCGCGGTATAGCCCTCTGCGGAATGAGGATCGAGTCGGCGGCCCGCCTTTGTAGCGACGAACGGCCGCGGCCCGCCACGCTCCTTGAGTACTGCCGCGATGATCCGTTCGGAACGCCCATCGCCGTACACATCGGCGGTATCGATAAACGTTGTGCCGCTGTCTAGCGCCGCATGCAGCGCGGCCTTGGCGTCGCTTTCCGAGACATCGCCCCACGAGCCCCCGATCGCCCAGGCGCCAAACCCGATCTCGGAAACTGCCTGTCCTGCCTGCCCAAATGGTCGTTGATTCACGTTCTATCCTCCTTCATGGCATGAGTTGTCCGCCGTTTACCTCGATGACCTGACCGGTGATGTACCCTGACAATGTGGGGGATGCCAGAAAGAGAAATGCGCCGACGCATTCTTCGGGCGAACCCGCTCTCCCCATGGGTATCGAGGCGGTTTGCGATGCCCAGACATCGGGCGGAGTGTATTTGTCGTGGAACGGCGTCTGAATCAATCCGGGCGCCACGGCGTTGACGCGAATTCCGTCGTTCACGAATTCCTTCGCTTGGCCGCGCGTCAAGCTGCTGACGAAGCTTTTCGTGGCCGCATAGAGCACGGCGCCGGCGCCGCCACCTGTGCGCGCGGCGACCGACGAGGTGTTGATGATGTAGCCGCCGGTTTTTTTCAGAAACGGATAGGCAGCCAATGTCGCGTCCCATACCGAACGGGCGTTGAGATTCACGACCTGATCGAAATGACCTTCAGGCGTCTCCGTCGTCTTGATCCGCCCCAACATGCCGCCGGCGTTGTTGATGAGCCCATCAAGTCCGCCAAGCATGTCGGCCGCCGCCTGCACGACACGTGACGCGCCGCCCGGTTCTCTCATGTCGCCTCGAATGAGGCGGATCCGCTCCGGCGATTCGGCGCGCAGCGCCTGCGCTTGCGCGTCGCTCTCGTAGTAATGGGCGACAACGTCGGCGCCCTGTGCGGCAAACGTGCGGACGACCGCTGCGCCGATTCCCGTCGATCCGCCGGTGACGAGAACCTTCGTACCGTCCAGATCGCCAATTCGCATGTGCTCGAAACTTGACATCACATTCTCCGCAAAAGATCGCATCACGGGGCTCACGAGCCGTGCACCGCTGTGACATTCACCGGATAGAATGATTGCACGGAGTAGAATGAATTGAATTCACTGACCTGCTGAACCGCATTCATCTTGGCAAAAACGGAACGGATCGACTTCGCGGACCTGAAGTCATTCCTGACGATCGTGAGGTGCCGCAGCTTTCGGCTCGCTGCGATCGAATTGGGACAAACGCCGTCGGCGGTGAGCCATGCGATGCGGCGACTGGAAGCGCGTCTCGGCGCAAAACTGTTGAACAGAACCAGCCGAGCGGTTTCGGCCACGGCCGTCGGCCGTGAATTGGCCGCGCGGCTGGAAGACGGCTTCAATCAGATCGGCGCCGCGCTCGAAACACTCGAAGCGCCTGGCGCCGCTCGACTCGGAGAGATTCGACTCAACGTCTTTGCCGATGCGGCACACTTGCTCGTTGCGCCTGCGCTCCCGGAGTTCGTGCGTCGGTGTCCTGACGTGCGGCTGACAGTCGTCGTCGAGGACCGTCCCATCGACATCGTGGCCGAGGGCTACGATGCGGGGATTCGATATGGTCATTATGTCCCGGAAGACATGGTCGCCGTACCGCTCACCGGGCCTCAGCGGTGGGTCATGGCCGCTTCGCCCGGCTACATCGAACGGCACGGCGTGCCTCGACGCCTCAATGACCTGACCAAGCACACCTGTCTGCAGCTTCTGCTCGGTGACAATTCGAGCTACCGGTGGGAATTGAACGAGGCGGGAGCGGCGCGCCGTCTGCGAGTGCCCGGTTTGCTCACGATCAACGATACGACGACCACCATCAGTGCGTGCAAGGCGGGGTTGGGAATTGCTTACCTGCTGGAGGCCCGCATCGCCGACGAATTGGCGCGCGGTGAGCTGCAGGTCGTGTTGAAAAAGAATGCCTACCCTGAGGATCCGTTCCACCTCTACCACAGCAGTCGCCGTTATAACCACCCCGCCCTTCGAACGTTGATCAACATCATCCGGGAACAGCAGTCCCTGCCGCCGCTCGCGGGGGAGAAGCAGGCGAGCCGGAGACGGTAGGTCGAGCGAAGTTGTCGGTGTCGGCGCGATTCATTGCCGCGCGATCTTGGAACTCTCGCAGCAGCCACGCAACCGCGGCGGAATTGCCTGACCCAAAAAAATCAATTGACGACATCGCATTTATGCAGTGCGGCTAATTGAACTTGTCTACCGCGCGCTCCGCTCGCCGCGCACGCTGGCAGGAACGACTGATGTGTTGGCCGCTTTGTCGGTAGACCGGTTTCATCTAATCATTAGAATGAGCCCATCCCAGTCGTCGACCAAACTGCGGAGCAGCTCTGCCGCCAGCATGGCTCGCCCGTGCAAAAACTGGAGGAAGACTCGATGCTTCGCGCCTCATGGATGGGACACTCACGCCGAGCGCGGCCCAGGACGCTGCCCGCACTCGCACCGATTTTCATCGCGTTATCGTTCGCCCTGCCGGGACGCGTCCACGCGGCCGGCCCGTTGCCGAGCGGCGGGCAATTCGTCGCCGGTACGGGCTCGATCAACGGCAACGTCACGTCGCTTACGATCAACCAGACGTCGACTCGCGGCATCATCGACTGGACGAGCTTCTCGATCGGCAATGGCAATCACGTCAGCATCACGAATGGCACGGGCGCGACGCTGAACCGCGTCACGGGTGGTGATCCCTCATCGATTCTCGGCACGCTCTCGGCGACGGGCAGCGTCTACCTGATCAATCC
>NZ_PTIR01000016.1 GCF_002934455.1 Trinickia symbiotica
GGCGGGGAGTTGGCCTACCTTGGGTTGCACGCGGCACTGGGCTGCGCCGCCTCGGCAGCGGAGGGAGCCGGGTGCGAAGGCGGGGCCATTGGCGGGGCGGTGTCGGCATTCAGCGCCAACTCGATTGCCGCAGCGGTGACGGGTGGCCAGGGTGTTTCCGATGCAGGGCAACTGGCCATGATCACGGCCGCCACGACGCTGTTGGGCGGGGGTGTCGCAGCGGCGTTGGGGCAGAACGCAATCGGGGCGATGAATGCGGCGGCGAACGAGACGTTGAACAATGCTTGTAGCCATGATTGCGGCGATAAAACTGGACATTTACCTTCGGGCGAAAAAGACACCGCATCGATTCTGCCGAAAGAAGGGACGAGCGACGCAGGGCAGGCAGGCGCTGCAACAGGCGCGGAACCAGAGAAAACTACGGTAGGCGCAGGAGCGTTGGTATCGGCGCTTGCCGGAGCGAATCACGGTTCGGCCGCAAACGGCGCGGGCAATGCAATACAAACGTATTGGCCGACGAACGGCGGATTCCTTCTTTCCCCGACGATCGGACCGCTCGATCCTGGTTACCAATTCAGTAGGTACGGTGGCTTCTTCAACGAAGCAGGTCAGTTTCAAGACTTCGGTAACTAGGTAGCGCCAGTCGACGTTCCATTTGGGATGCGATCACTTCCTGCTGGCACAGCGAGCAGACCTCTAACAACATACGAGGTGGTGCAGCAAATACCTGGTGTTATGAGCGGTCCGGCTGCTCCAGCGTTCAATCAGTTTGGCCTGGGCATGCAGCATCAGTTGCCAATGACTATTCAGGACTATATTGAGCAGGGCTTCATTAAGATCATCAATCAGGTGATCCCGTCGAAGCCATGATCCGGTTGGTGGAAGGAGGATAAGAGGTGGTTGACGAGAAAAGGTACTTGAACATGGACTCAAGTAAGGGGTTTCCAGCAGGAGATAGCATTCGATACGAATGCCTTGCATGTGGCGATACGCTGTTGTCCATTCCACCCCACGCGGTTGCCTGCAAGTGTCGGAATGTAATCGTGGATGTTGACGCGGGTCGGGTTACGGTAAAGGACGCGACAAAGTTCAGGGCGTATATAGCTTCGTAGACGGAGCGTCAGGCACGTAGACGTGAGCGCTGCAATGTGAGAGATGTGCCATGAACCCGGCCTTCGGCCGGTTCGCTGCCTGCGAGGCCATTCAAGCGGGCGTGATAACAAGCCGCTTGTGTTGGACTTCGATCTTGAGGCGTTGGCGGGGCTTGACGCCGGCGTGCTCGAGCCAACGGCCGGAGACTTTGAACCAAGGGAAGAGGGGCGGGTCGGTGCGGTAGTGGCGGCCGGACTCCCATTGACGGTAGCGCCATGATTCCTGAATGGTGACATGTCGCTCGAGATGAGCGGGACGTGCGTTAAGATCAGCGTCAGCCATGGTTGACTCCTGTACTGAGTTGGCTATGGTCAGCGGGTCGTTTGGGTTGCAGCCCATGCGGCCCGCGCTTCGTTTACGGCGATGAAGGGGTAACGGCTCTCCTGTAGCTGTACGGTCTGAGCGACCGTGAATGACTGTAACGTGAGGAAGCGTAGCTAACCATTAGCCGATCGGCAGAGGAAACGTCAGTAAGATCCAGCGGCGCTGCGCGCCGAGGCATACGAAGGGCCGGGGGTAAATGGTCCGCTGGCGCGGCCCATTTAACATAACGCTGGGTTATCCACGGGAGGACAAGGCGCCCGGCTGTGGATAACGCAGCGTTACGTCTGGCGCCCCCGGCTCTGATGCTGGTGCTGCGCACAGGCGATTCCAGGGGTCGCGTTGTGGCCGGATAAAGAGATGCGCCCCGACCGAAGGTGGAAAACGCACGCCGAAGCACGTGCTGACGATCGAGGAGGTCAAGGGTGCGATCTTCCGGCACATAGGAGCCAATCGACTTCCGGCGTATAGGAGCCAGCAGGTTTTCGGCATATAGGAGCCAGGGAAGGAATCGAGCACTGAGGCCGGAGGATCAGGCGCGGGCGAGGGTGGCCGACTTGTTGGCCACGCTCGACGATGAGCCGGGCTCGAAATAGTGAGGCGGGGTACAACGCGCTATAGACGTTTAGCAAACTTTGCCGGAGGCTGCCATGCTAGCCATTCGTTTATCGGAAGAACTTCAATCCCGCCTGGAGGCGCTGGCCACGCGCACGGGGCGCACTAAGACGTTCTATGTGCGTGAGGCCATCGAGCAGCACGTGGAGGACTTGGAAGATATGTACCTGGCCGAGCGTGTGGCGAAGCGCATCCGATCGGGTAAGGAACAGACCTCGTCGCTAGACGAGGTGGAGGCGCGGCTTGGCTTGGCGGATTGAGATCTCGAAGACCGCGGAAAAGCAGCTCGAAAAGATGGACCGCGAAGTTGCCCGCTGCATCGCGACATGCCTTCGACGCCTGAAGACGCTGGCGATCCGCGCGCAACTGGCGCGGCTCTCAAAGGCAGCGAACTAGGCGAATTCTGGAAGCATCGAGTCGGCGATGGGCGGCTGATCTGTGAGATCCACGACAAGGGCATCACGATCCGGGTTCTGCGCTTGGGCAACCGGCGCGAGGTGTATCGCTGACGAGCTCATTGCAGGCCGTCGCGATTCCTTCTTAGCCGCGCTCCTGTGACGCTCTCCCCCCTTCTTTCCATCCTGCGCGCCGATACCATCGGCCCGTCGGCGCATATGCTCCATCGTTTTTTGACTTCCCTCGCTGACGCGTCGGTGGGCTGAAAACCGAATCTCGGCGATGACGGCCGGCAAAGCGAAGCCGTGTCTATGGTCGCGCCCCGTCGGAGCGATCGTACCGACGACTTGCGGCGCGATCAACGCACTCGCCGCGCCGAATCGCCCCATATCCGGCATCGGACAAACTTTGCCTGCAACGGCCTGCAACGGCCTGTGTCACCTTCCGGCGCAAAGGAGCCGGGCATCCGGCGCTTACACGTGCGACGCTGAGGCCAGAAGATGAGCCCGCGACAGTGGCCGGCTTGCTGGATGCGCTGGATGCCGAGCGCAACCCGAGGATGAAACGGAGGATAGGTGAGTGAACTTACGGGAGTGGTTAAAATGGCGCCATGCGTGACTGAGCTTAGGGGCCGAAAAATGGGAACGAGCTACGAGAAGGACGTGGTGGCCTGGGCCAACGAACAGGCTGCATTGTTGCGCGCGGGCAAGTTCTCGGCGCTGGACATCGAGCACATCGCGGAGGAGATCGAGGACGTGGGCAAGAGCGAACAGCGTGAGCTGGCGAGCCGCATGGCGGTGCTGTTGGCGCACTTGTTAAAGTGGCAATGCCAGCCGGAGCGGCGTGGTGCGAGTTGGCAGACGACGCTTCGGATTCAGCGAGCAGCGATTGTGCGACGGCTGAACAAGACACCGAGTCTGCAGCCCATGCTGGGCGATGCCGAGTGGATTAGCGATATGTGGGGCGATGCCCGTCAACAGGCGGCCGCCGAGATGCAGATCGGCGTGGCGTTGCTGCCAGAGTCGTGCCCGTGGTCGATGACGCAGGTGTTGGACGAGGGGTTCCTGCCGGACTGAGCGGTAGTGTCCGGGTGGGTCGTTTCATCGGTGACCTGCCGCAGTCGATGAGCCAGCCTTGGAGCTGGCTTTTTTACATCCGCGTTCAGTGAGCGGCGCATCCCTATCCAGGTAGATAGGGTTGCAAACCGGCTCTCGCTTTGGCTTTTGGCGCAGCGGTGCGGAGTTAAACGAAATTTGTCATCCACATATGACTGTCAACAATGCTTGTCACGATACCGTATGGTGGCAATCGCCCGAGCTATTCGACGCAGGTAGGGTGCAATCCGGTGTGCCGAGCATTCCCTGGGGCAATGGCGGGCCACGGCGTGTTCTGAGATAACTACACTTGCGGTGTACAAGCAAAGGTTGGGATTGAAAACATGGGGACGAACTACGAGAAGGACGTGGTGGCCTGGGCCAACGAACAGGCCGCGTTATTGCGAGCGCAAAAGTTCTCGGCGCTGGACATCGAACATATAGCGGAGGAGATCGAGAGCGTGGGCAGGAGCGAGCAGCGTGACTTCGCAAATCACCTGGCCCTGCTGGTGGCCAACCTTCTAAAGTGGCAATACCAATGTGGCCGTCGTTCGTCAGCTCGACGGCGTGTGATCGAGGAGCTGCGACGCCTCCTTAGCATACAGTTGCAGATGACGCCCACTCTGAAAAACTCGCTCACTGACCCGCACTGGGAGACAAGAGTGTGGGCGGACGCGATTGTTCAATCCGTTGAGGAAATCGGTTTGGCGTTGCCAGAGACTTGTCCATGGACGATGCAGCACGTGATCGACGAGACTTTCCTACCGGAATAAAGCGAATGCGCGGTCGCCGAAGTCCAGGGGCAGTTTCCTGTTGGCGCCTGCCACCAGGGTCTTCTCTTATCGCCGATCGGCCGATGCAATCGGCCTGCGGCGGGCGCCTGCCCGCCGCTCGCTCAATCGTCTTTGTCCCCGCTGTCCTGGGCCGTCGTCGCGGAAGCAGCTGCACCAGTCGCAGAGCCGGCCTCCGGCGCCGAAGCTTCGTCGGGCCCATCCTCATCCTTGATTTCATAACGCGCATTGTGAACCCAGCGCCGCAAGTCTTTAGCGATGGCCACGCTGGTGCGAGCTCGCGCCCACTCCTTGGCTATTACGGCCTCGCTTTGTGGATCTTTAACGCGCTACCTGCGGAGCCGGCGAGAGGCTGCTTGTCATATCTCGGCGCTGACGATCATCTCATCCGTTGCCGCCTTTGTGGCGTCACGTCGGCGAGATTAAGACTTGCCTTCCCAGTCACAATATCCTCAGCGAGTTGAAACGCTGAACGCTGGCTTTCGAGATCAGCTTCGGCCATGTCGCAGCCATCGACATACAACGAGCGCCACGATTCGTGAACCGTGCTCGCCATCATCCGCAGCGTTTCCCACGCTTCTTGTTTCGTGTAGGAAAACAGATCAGCGCTATAGACGAGCGATTCGGGCGTCGCGATGCGTTGCCCGACCCGGCCGGTTTCTAGCCGCTTTCGGTTGATGGCCATGCCTTGCCCGCCGCGGCTGTTTGGCATCGCGACAATGTCATAGGCTGGCGAAAGTCCCCAGTGGCCGTCACGAAAGAGCAGCCCGTGATTGCGCGGGTGATCGTCGATGTTGCCGACGAGCGCGTTGAACGCCATGCGACGCCATAGCTCACGTTGCTCAGCGGCGTATCGCTCGCCTTCGACGGCGCACCAGCGTCGTATTTCATCGGAAAAGGCAACGTAAGATCGCGCATCGTCTTCCCGGGTAGTAACGCTGCGCAGTCGCAGGACCGTTGCCGCACTTGCGAAAAGCGATCGCTCGACTCCGGCTGGACTGACCTTGCGGTCGAAGCGCCGGATAAGGACGATCCCGTGTGGTCCGATTCGCCGATAGTTGACGGTGGCGGCGTCGATATCGCATTTTCTGGCGAGTGTCATAGCCACGTATTCGCGGGTCGGCAAAAAGGGGCTGCCGCCACGCTCCGGCAACTTCGCGATCCACCACTCATGCGCATTCCCGACGGCTCGAGAAACGGTCAGCTTGGGTTTCTCTCCACCGAGACTCGTGCCGTCATCCGCACCGGATAGACGTTGTACGATGGGGCGGAGTGATCCAGGCAGGTCAGCTTTCCCCAGTTCGGCCAGCAGGTTTTCCTCGGGGGGAGGAGCGAAGGCCAGCTTATGTTCCAACTGCTCCTCGGAGCACACTTCGATCGCGCCGACGCCGTCGCCAGCCGACAGCTCAAGTCGGTCGATCTCATCAAGTGACTCACGCGAGTATTTGGAAAGCAGCAGATCCAGCCCAAAGCCTTCCGGTGCGGCGTCACGCAGGACGCCAAACAGTCCATTCCATTGGTCGGTCGAATAGGGTTTGCTGGACCGCGTAAAAGGCAAGTTGATGGGATCGATGGGTACCGCACCCGCAACCTTCCTGTATTCCTCTCCATAACGGAAGCGGCCCAGCCCAGGCGACCACCAAAATGTGCCGCATCGAACGGGTTCGGTTTGGCCAGGAAGCCACACCCATACCGGCCGCTCCTTTTCAGCCATGACGGTCTCCGCGAGCTCGTCGCGGAATGCGGCGCAGCCCCTCGGCCTGGACCACCGGATCGAGCTCGGGACGTAGCGAATCCTGAAGCACATTCAAGCGGTCCAGAGTCCATAGTGCCTTGAGCAACTGCGCCAACGAGACCGACGGCCGGCCCTTTTCGAGATTGACCACCGTGTTGACACTGACGCCCATCTTCGCGGCGAGATCGCCTTGCGTCCAAAAGCGTGCTCGGCGTGCCAGGGAAATGGTCTCGCCCAGCGCGCGAGCCACATTCTCGGCCTCATATGGCAGAAGTTCTGCAAGCTGGCGAGTTTTCACGATATATTCAAAGCAAAAGCTGTTTTCTTTGAGTATAAGCAAAATTCTCTGGCAGCTCAATGACGTCGGGACGACTTCGACGTTCCGTATGCGCATCACCGCAGCGGCGCTAGGGGTTAGGCGAGATTCCGCGCGTATTTGCGTTCTAATGCCGTCTCGAACAAAAGAGCCAGGAGCCAACGTCCGATGTCGGCGCAATTTCCTCAACGCCTTACCGCAAGCACCGCTGTACTCCTCACCGTCCCGCCGATGATGTGGGCGGGCAATGCCGTAGTCGGACGGATGGTGAGCGGTTTGGTGCCGCCCGTCACGCTGAATTTTCTGCGTTGGGCGCTGGCCTTCCTCATTCTTCTGCCGCTTGCGGGACGGGTACTCAGTCCGGCAAGCGGACTCTGGGCGCATTGGCGTCGATTTGCAGTGCTCGGCCTGCTGGGCGTCGGCTGTTACAACGCCTTGCAGTATCTGGCGCTGAAGAGTTCGAGTCCCCTCAACGTCACGTTGATGGCATCGAGCATCCCGGTCTGGATGCTGCTCGTCGGCTGGCTATGGTTCGGACAACGAATCAGTTATCGGCAGCTCGTCGGAATCATCTTGTCCGTCGCCGGCGTCATGCTCGTGCTGTGCCGTGGGCAGTTAGCACTACTAACGCATTTCCGGCTGGTCCCCGGCGACTTGTTGATGCTCGTCGCGGCCTTTGCCTGGGCCATCTATAGTTGGCTGCTGGCGCGCTCTCGCGAGCCCGCCCGCTGGCGCAACGACTGGTCGGCATTCCTGCTCGCACAAATCACTTTCGGCCTGTTCTGGTCCGGCATCTTCGCCGCTGGAGAATGGGCTTCGACCGACGCGCGTATTGTCTGGGGCTGGCCGCTCGCGGCCGCGCTGCTCTACGTCGGCATCGGCCCCGCAGTGCTCGCCTACTGTTGTTGGGGGCTCGGCGTGCAGCGCGTCGGCCCCAACATCGCCGGCTTCTTTGCGAATCTCGCTCCGTTGTTTGCGGCGCTGATGTCGGCCGCGTTTCTCGGGGAGCCCCCGCAGCCCTACCACGCTGTGGCTTTTTTGCTGATCGTCGGTGGCATCGTGGTCGCTTCGCGTCGATGATCTCACGCCGAGCCAAGGCTGGCGCGGGACGCAAGCAGGCAGCCGCTCCTGGCCGACCGAAGGGGCGGGCCGTGGGCCATTAAGCGGCCGTTTCCGTCGCCAATATCGCAGTACAATCGCCGGAAGTCGTCGTAATATACCAAGCTCTATAACGCTACCGGGGATAACATGCTTCGCAAGCTGTTCGTTTGCTGCACGGTACTGGCTGCCGCGCTTGGAACACAGGCACACGCCGCCGACGACGACACGGTGAAAGTGCTCTACGCCGGCTCTCTCGTCAATTTGATGGAGCGCGGCGTCGGTCCCGCCTTCGAAAGGGAGACGGGGCTGCACTTTCAGGGCTACGCGGCCGGGTCCAACAAGATCGCGAACGAAATCAAAGGCAAGCTGCGGCGCGGCGACGTGTTCATCAGCGCGAGCCCCAAGGTCAACACGAGCCTAATGGGAACGGCGAACGGCAATCACGTCACGTGGTACATCAATTTCGCGGAATCCCCGCTCATGATCGGCTACAGCCCGCAAAGCCGCTTTGCGAACGACTTCAAGACGAAGCGCTGGGACGAAGTGCTGCAAGAGCCCGGTATTCGCATCGGTCGTACGGATCCCGCACTCGATCCAAAGGGTGCGTTTACGGTGGAGATGATGAAAAAGGCCGCCGAGCTTTATCACCAGCCCGACCTCGTGGAGAAGACACTCGGTGCTCCCGAGAACCCCGCTCAGGTATTGCCTGAGGAAACGCTTGTCGGCCGCCTTCAGTCGGGGCAGCTCGATGCCGGATTCTTTTATTCAACCGAAACGTCCGACCTGAAGATAGCCGCTGTGAGCCCTGCACCCGAGCTCGGCGTCAAGGCGAGCTACACGCTGACGATTCTCGCCGATGCAGCCAATCCGACTGGCGCGGCGCGGTTCGTCAATTTTCTGTTGAGTGCGGAGGGTCGCACGCTGCTGCGGGAGCACGGCGTCGATGTCGTGAAGCCGGCCGTGACGGGCGACGCTCAGGCGATCCCGGCATCACTGCAGGCGGTCGTCGAAGCGGGGCCGTGAATCGATGAAGACAACCGTGGCGCGGCCGCTCGCCGCGCTTGCCGTCCTCCTAGCCGTCTATCTCTGCGCGCCGTTCATCGCGAGCCTGCCTGAAATCGGCCACGCCGATTGGGCGAGTGTCGATTGGCGAACGATGGGGGCGGCGGTCGGCACGTCGGTTGCCAGTGCCAGCGTCGCGGCGCTCCTCATTCTTATCGGCGGCGTGCCGCTCGGCTATTGGCTTGCACGTTCGTCGTCGCGAGCGATGTCGCTGCTCGGCTTCGTCGTTCAACTGCCGCTTGCACTGCCGCCGCTGACGAGCGGCGTACTGCTGCTTTTTCTTTTCGGCCCTTACAGCTTGATCGGGCGCGCGGCGAGCGGCCTGCTGACCGACTCGTTCGCGGGCATCGTGCTCGCCGAGACGTTCGTTGCCGCGCCGTTTCTGATCGTGGCGGCGCGATCGGCATTTGCGTCGGTGGACCCGGTGCTCGAAGACGTCGCCGCAACGCTCGGGCATCACGCGGCCAGCCGCTTCTTTCGTGTGGCGCTGCCGGCCGCGTGGCCCGGGATTCGCGCAGGGCTTGCCCTGGCATGGCTGCGCGCGTTCGGCGAATTCGGCGCGACGGTGATGGTCGCCTACCACCCGTACTCGTTGCCCGTTTATACCTATGTCGTCTTCGGCGGGCAGGGCTTGCCGGCGATGATGCCGTTGCTGTTGCCGACGCTCGCCATCGCCGTCGTGTGCGCTGCGTTGTCGGTCTATCGCCGCGGCAACCGATATGAAACAGCGGTATCGCACATCGAGAATGGCGACGAACCGTTCGTCCCGGTGCCGAATTCCATCGCAACCGCGCCGAGCCGGGATCTGCGGCTCGCCATGCACGTGAGTCGCCGGCTGGGGCCATTCAGCCTGGATATCGCGTGGGCGCCTTCAACGCGGCGGCTCGCCATCGTCGGGCCTTCCGGTTCCGGGAAATCGCTGACGTTGCGTCTCATCGCAGGCCTCGAGGACAACGAGGGCGGCACGGTCATGCTTGGCGCGGCGGATCTCTCGAAGTTGCCGCCCGAGCGGCGGCAAATCGGCTATATGCCGCAGGATTACGGGCTTTTTCCGCACATGACGGTCGGCGAGCAGTTGGCGTTTCCTGTCGACGGGGATCCGGCCGCCGCGCGTTACTGGACCGGCCATCTGGGGTTGACGGGATTGCTGGGCCGTTTTCCGCGCCAGCTGTCGCTCGGGCAGCGTCAGCGTGTTGCGCTCGCGCGAGCGCTCACGCGTCACAGCCATCTGTTGTTGTTCGACGAACCGTTTGCCGCGCTCGACACGCCGCGGCGGCGCCGTCTGCAGCGATCGCTGCGTGATCTGCAGCGCGAAATCGCGGCCGTCACGATCGTCGTCACTCATGACCCGGACGAGGCGGCGCTGCTCGCAGACGAGATTCTCGTGATCGATCAGGGTCGCGCGCTACAGGCTGGAACGATCGAAAGCGTATTCGGGCAACCGGCGAACATGCGCGTGGCGGAATTGCTCGGCTTGCGCAATATGGGCACAGGCGTGGTCTCTGAACCGGGATCGATCAGGATCAACGATCGATTGGTGTTGGAAACGGCCGACCGTTCAACCGAGGTCGGGACGCGGGTGATGTGGCGCGTTGCATCGCGGGCGATTCGGCTGTCGGCGCGGGGGCCTCTCGAGGCCGTCGTCGATTCGGTCGAACTGCGCGACGGAGAACGCTTCGCACGCCTGAATATCGGCGGCGTTCTGCTCGATGTCACGGTCGACGACACTTTGCTGCGCGAGCGCGAGGTCTGCCGATTCTTTATCGATCCGGCCGGCGTGTCGGCGTGGACGAGCGGCGCAGGGGCCCGCCACGAAGCGCTTCACGACGCCGCGCAATGCTGTCCTTAGCCTCGACGATTCCCGTTGCCGGAAGCCTCCGGCGATTGGCGTTAGACTTGTTGCTATGGAAAAGTGTCGCTACTGCGGAAGAATTCGTGACGAATGGGATTGTCACGGGGACGAGTGTCGCAAGGCGATAGCCAGGGCTTTGCGGCGGCAACGCTCGGGCTTGCCGATGATTCCAAATGTGATCCGAAACGAGATTCCGCCAGATGCAACGGCGGATCAGGTCATTAATGTGCTCTCGCGACAACGGCTGCGTGCACGCCGTGGCAATGAAGAACGCCGGGAACGCAAGGCGGTGGAAGACGGCGAGGAAGATTGACGGGCGCGTTGCTCTCCAAATGGACTCACCTTCCCACGTGAAGCGCTGGGCCAGGCCAGGCGTGCCGCTCAACGTTGTGACCGGCACTATTCGTTGTCTTATCAACTAAGCTCCGCACCAGGATCATACGGCTCCACCCGGTCATTTTCCTCGGCCATGTTGCGCGCGACGATGGCGCGAGCGGGCACTGTGTCGCTGAGGTTAAACGGTTGATGCGGTACGCCGGGTGGCACGAACAGAAAATCTCCGGCCTCGGTGACGACTGATTCCCGCAAGCCCGGACCATAGCGCGTCTCGACACGGCCTTCGAGCACGTAGATTCCCGTTTCGTAACCGACGTGGACATGCGGTTCCGCGTGCCCGCCGGGCGGCACGACAACGAGATGCATCGACAAATTCTTCGAACCCACGGTACCGGCGGAGATACCCACGAAATAAGGCAAGCGCTGAGTCGTGGCGATTTCGCGATCGGGATGCACCACCACCAGTGATGCTTGCGTGCCGGACGAGCCGTTTTCCATCGCGCACCTCCGAATGACGAACTTACTGCGTAACCTCGGTTTGGCGTTTGCGGCGCCACTCGGCATATTGCCAAGCGAAGAGTCCCGGCAAAAAGATGATCAGGTCGCGTATCCGTCGGGCGCCCGCGAGTGCCAGGCTGGTCTGCGCATCGAGGCCGAGTGCGCTGCCGATCAGCAGGAACCCGCCCTCCTGAATGCCGAGCGCGCCTGGAACAAAGAACGCGGCGCTGCTCAACGCCTGAACGAGCGACTCGAGGGCGACCGCCTTCAGAAAACTGACTTTCGCGCCGAGGAAGTAAAGGGCGAGCCAGATCTCGAGCGCCGTCGCGAGCCACTGCAGAGACTGCCAGACGAACAGGTAGCGGGTCACGATGCCTGGCTGGCGCCAGATCCTCTTGATCGATTGATCGATGCGCGCTGATTCGCCGACGAGCGTCGCCAGCTTGCCGCTCGTGACGTGATTGAAGAAGTGCGTAAGGCGTTGGAACGGCCTTGCATGTTGCACGACCGAAAACAACACAAGCACTGGCGTCAGCAATGCGAGGCCCCACGCGAAGTTCGCTGCCAGCTCGACTGAGCCTGACACGGTATGCCCGAGCAGATAGCCGATGCCGGCTATGGCGAAAATCACCTGGCTGATGAGCGTGAGTTGAATATCGACGATCAGGCTCGCCATCGCGGCAGCGGGGCGCATGCCCCATTGCCGCATCATGCGAAACGTGACGATCTCGCCGCCTATTCGCGCAACGGGCAACATGCCGTTCACGGACTCGCGAATCCATACGAGGCCCAGGACGGCCGACAGCTTCGGCTTGATTGCACCGCGCATCAGCAATTGCCAATCCTTAGCATTGGCGAGCATCGGCAAAACGTGCGCGATGCCGGCGAGCAGCAGCCCCGCGCCCGCGGCGCGCATCAACGTGAGCACGGCGTGGGCGTCCTCGCGCCAGAACAGCCAAACGGCGACGGCCAGTCCGACGACTGCTGCAATCGGGCCTAGATGTTTCATGGTGCCGTCAATATCAAACGAAGGTCGTGCAGCGCCGCCGGCCCGCTGGTGCCGAGCCCGCGCATAACTTGGTGAGCCCGGGCGATGCGGACATCAAAACACGTGCGGGCCATGGCTATTTGTCCTGGACGGGGCGCAGCAGCCCGTTGCGATCGACTTCGAAGCTGGCGCCTCGCCAGATCACGCGCGTCGAGAAGAAACTGACGATTAGGACTGCGAACGATGCGACGTCTCTGAGCGGCAGCAGCCACAAGTCGCGACCGGGTTCTCGAACCGCCGAATCCGAAAGGCATTTCAACGTGATGCGGGCGAGGAGCGCGGCGAGCACGAGCAGACATGCCCACGCGGCCCCCTCGGACAGCAGGGCGGCCAGCAGAGCGAGCGGCACGGGATGGGTCAGCACGGAGCCGAGGTGCCCGAGCGGATCGACTGCGCGAATCGTTCGGCTCCAGCGCAGCTCATGCGCGGCGAGCGCCCGCGCGCTCGGCTCCTCACACGTATGCGAGACGACGAGTGGAGGAATCGCGACTTTCTGGCCAGTTTTGCGGACAGCCTCGCCTATCGCATTGTCTTCAGCCAACAGGTGCGCGAACTGGCCGAATCCGCCGATCCGCTCCAGCGTGGTGCGCCGCGTGGCGATGGTCTGGCCGAAGCACGGGCGCGCGAGACCGAGCGCCAGCCCGGTCATCACGCTGGGCATGAAGTGATAGTTGATCCATTGCGCCGACAATCTTGGCCACAATCCGGGGCCGGGCCTGCCGCGATAGACGCAGGTCACGAGTCCGACGTTGGGCTTTTGCAGCTCCCCAATGACATGGCGAAGGTAGTCCGGAGGGGCGCTGACATCGCTATCCGCGAATACCAGCAAGTCGTGTAATGCGTGCGGCATCATGTTGAGAATGTTGCTGATCTTCCGATTCGGCCCGTGCATGCGCGTATCGGTCACCACGGTGACATGTGCGTCCGGATAGAGACGCTGAAGCGTTTCGACCGCCTTCAAAGCGGGGTCCGCGCTGTCTTGCACGCCGAACAGAAACTGTATTGGACCCGGATACTCCTGCTCGCAGAAGCTCTTCAGATTGCTCAGCAATTCCCACTCGTCGCCATGGAGCGGTTTGACGATCGTGACCGGCGGGAAACTCGTGGGCTCCGACGTGGGCTGCGCGAAGAACCGGCAAACGAGCACTGTGGCCAACAACGTGTACAAAATTCCGAACAAAGCGGCCACGCTGAAGATGAACGCGGGCAGCTGTGTCAGAAGATGTGCCGCATCGGATGTGCCGGCCCGAACCAATAGTTCGAGCGCGGCAACCACGCCGACCAAGCAGGCAAGCCACGTCAATTGCCTCATATTCCGGAGCTCTGGAGAGGGTGGAGAAACGAGGCGAGTGCGCCTCGTTCCGAGGTGGGACTTCGCAGGCAAGGCTTCGCGTATCCTACAACAGTCCGGACCTCATTTGCTCCGATAAGAGAACCTGAAAGTCAGATGAAAGAGCGATGCGACTCCTCATATTGTGTGATGACGTCGCTCAAAGCAGGTTCTTTGCAACGGTTGAGGGTGTGACAGTCGGCGGTCTCTGCCCTCCGGTGCCCAGGGGATTCGGAGGAAGCGCTAGCGCTCAGCGTCTTGTCGGTCGATTCCCGCCACACCATCGAGCTCGCGTACCGCTTCTTCGGGCAAGTCGATAGCGGCTGCCGCGAGGTTTTCGCGCAGATGCGCGAGCGACGACGTGCCGGGAATCAAGAGGATATTGGGCGCTCGGCGGAGCAACCACGCGAGCGCGACCTGCATCGGCGTCGCATCGAGCCGAGCAGCCACATCGCTGAGGATCGACGATTGCAACGGGCTGAAGCCGCCTAGCGGAAAGTACGGCACGTAGGCGATCCCGTCCTGAGCGAGTGCGTCGATGAAGTTGTCATCGGCCCGCTGCGCGAGATTGAAGTGGTTTTGCACGCAGGCGATGTCACAAAGCCGGCGAGCTTCCGCGACCTGCGCGGGCGTGACGTTGCTCAAACCGATGTGGCGGACGAGGCCTTGCCGCTGAAGCTCGGCCAGTACGGTGAGCGGGGCCTCGATCGAGCCTTCGGCGGGCTGGTGCGCATCGAACATAATCCGCAAGTTCACGACGTCGAGTACGTCGAGGCCAAGGTTGTGAAGGTTGTCGTGCACCGCTTGCGTCAGTGCGTCAGCCGAGAATGCGGGCTGCCACGACGCGTCGTCGCCGCGTCGAGCACCGATCTTCGTTACGATGACGAGATCGTCGCGATACGGGTGCAACGCCTCGCGAATCAATTGGTTCGTGACGTGAGGGCCATAGAAATCGCTAGTGTCAATGTGATTGACCCCGGATGCGACGGCTTCGCGCAGCACCGCCAGTGCCGTATTGTGATCTTTGGGCGGCCCGAACACGCCGGGCCCCGCGAGCTGCATCGCACCGTAGCCGAGGCGGTAAACGGTGCGGTCGCCGAGGACGAAAGTGCCGGATTGGCGGACGCTGGACATGGTTGCTCTCCTTTCTCGAATGATCCGCAAAGATTAAGCGCTGCGTTATCGAACGGGAATAGGCCATAATCGGCACAGGCCGTTCGGGGAAGCGAACAATGCAAGTGGACCTTGGTGATCTGAGCGCATTCGTCGCGGTAGCGCGTGCGAAGGGCTTCCGTGAGGGCGCGCGCGTCAGCGGCGCCAGCGCATCCGGGCTGAGCGAGGCGATACGCCGGCTCGAAACGCAGCTCGGCGTCCGATTGCTTCATCGCACGACACGCAGTGTCGTGCCGACGGAAGCCGGCGAGCGGCTGCTGGCACGACTCGGGCCCGCACTGACGGAAGTCGAGGCGGCGCTCGACATCGTCAACCATTTCCGTGACCGGCCCGCGGGGACGCTCAAACTCAACGTCCCGGTCAGCGCGGCGCGGCTCGTCCTGCCTTCGATCGTCCCTGCATTCCTCGACGCCTATCCCGAGATACGGCTGGAAGTGATCGCGGAGGAAAGCTTCGTCGACATCCTGGCCGCGGGCTGCGACGCAGGCATCCGCTATGAGGAGCGCCTGGAGCAGGACATGATCGCCGTGCCGATCGGGCCTCGAGAGCAACGCTTCGCAACTGCCGCGGCGCCTGCATACCTCGATCGCCGTGGCCGGCCGGCGCACCCGCGAGAATTGCTCGATCACGCCTGCCTGCGCGGACGTTTCGCGAGTGGCGCGATGCCGCTCTGGGAATTCGAGCGCGACGGGGAGATCGTACGTCTCGATCCGTCGGGGCCGCTCCTGGTCCAAATCGGCGGTGGGGCCGATCTGCTCGTCGACGCGGCGCTCGCCGGAACCGGCATCGTGCATCTCTTCGAGGCTTGGCTGCGCCCGTACTTCGAGAGCGGAGCGCTCGAACCCGTTCTCGAGCCCTGGTGGCGGCCCTTCTCGGGGCCGTACCTGTATTACCCGGGCCGGCGTCTCGTGCCCGCGCCACTGCGCGCGTTCATCGATTTCATCAAGGGGCGGTAAGGCTTCGTTCTGATCGGGCTCGAAGAAAGCAAGGCGCCTTTCGCCGTGGAATCGGCTTTCTGTTCTTCCGGGCGCAGCCTAATATTCCTCTACGCATGTCTTGTCCGAACGTAATCTATCGGGTTCGACCCAATGGGGAGAGAGCGATGGCGGATCAAGTCCCATGGCACCTTTCCGGTGACTATTTCGAGAATTGCAGTTGCAGCATCGTGTGTCCGTGCCTCGTGTCGGCGGCCGCCCCGCTGAGTTCGCGACCGACCGAGGGCTTTTGCGACGTCCCGCTGGTCTTCCATGTCGCAAGTGGCCGCTATGGGGACATCGAGCTCGATGGTCTCAATGTGCTGGTTGTCTTCCACGCACCTGGGGTCATGGCGGACGGGGAATGGTCGATGGCCACCTACGTCGATGAGCGCGCCGACGACGCACAGACCGAGGCGCTAGCTGCGATTTTCAGCGGCACCGCCGGAGGGCCTATGGCCGCGTTCGCACCGCTCGTCAGCCAGAACTTGGGGGTGAACAAGGCCCCGATCACCTTCCACATCGAGGGCAAGACGCGCTCCGCGGAAATCCCGGGCATTCTGCACATGTCCGTCGATCCACTGCCGACGATGCATCCGGGCGAGGAGATGTGGGCGAATCTCGGCCATCCGATCAGCCCCGACAAGATGGCATTGGCGGTCGGGGCCCCCGGCAATACGTTCAGCGATCACGGCATGCACTGGGACAATTCCGGCAAGAACGGTTTCTATGCGTCCATCAGTTGGTCGAACCACGCTTGATCGATGTAGGTGACGAGGCGGTCCGTCGGCTGGCCCGATGAGATCGTAAGTTCATGGGCGAGGGGACACTGGAAGCGGTGCTGCGGCGCGATCGCGTCGTCGTTGCGGGCGCTCTCGGCGTAGTCGCTGCGCTGGCGTGGGCCTATGTGCTCTGGCTCGCCGCCGATATGAGCATGGGTGGTATGAGCATGCGCGGGTACCGCATGGTACCTGCGGGCCTCGGCTGGATGGCGCCGGCCGCCGCGCCGTGGAGCGCTATCGAATTCGCCCTCGTGTTCGCGATGTGGGCGGTCATGATGGTCGGCATGATGGCGCCCTCGGCGGCGCCAATGCTGCTCATGTATGCCCGGGTGGGTCGCAACAAAAAAAGCGCAGGCAAGCCGCTCGCGGCGACCGGTTGGTTTGCCGCAGGCTATTTCCTGGCGTGGACCGGATTTTCGCTGGCCGCAACGGTTGTCCAATGGGCGTTGGAGCGGGAAGCCCTCATCGATGCTCGCATGGCGAGCGGCAATGTCGTGCTCGGATCGATCGTGCTGATCGCGGCCGGTATCTACCAGTGGACACCCATCAAGAACGCCTGTCTCGCCCAGTGCCGGACGCCGTTCGGGTTCCTGATGAGACACGGCGGCTTTCGCGGCAATGTCCTCGGCTGTTTGCAGCTGGGGCTTCTCCACGGAGCTTATTGCGTGGGCTGCTGCTGGGTCCTGATGGCGCTCTTGTTCGTAGTCGGCGTGATGAACGTACTCTGGATCGCGCTTCTGGCACTGCTCGTCCTCCTGGAAAAGCTCACCCCGTGGGGACGGTGGGTCGCACGCATTGCCGGCGCCGGTTGTATTGTCGCGGGCGCCTGGATGGCGTTTTCGTGACACTATCGGCCCTCGGGGCCGAGCGGTTCGGCGACCGTCGAACCGATGTTTCCCTCGCGATATTTTCGGCGCTGATGTCCATCGGCGTCCGGCCCGCGCGTCATTGTCATGGCGGCCCGGTGTAGTTACCGCCCCAACTCTACGACGGAGGCTCAAATGCAATACCTGTTGATGATCTATTCGGAGGAAAACCGCTGGAATGAGATGAGCGACAGCGAGCGGCAGCAAGGTGTCGCCGCGTATCAGGCGTATACGGAATCGCTGAAGAAGGCGGAGGTGCTGGTGGGTGCGAACCGGCTGCAGCACACGAATACGGCCACCACGGTGCGGCTCGTCGACGGCAAGGCGCGGGTACTCGACGGCCCGTACTCCGATTCCAAGGAGCAGCTTGCCGGCTACTACCTGATCGATGTGCCCGATCTGGACGCCGCGATCGCCTGGGCATCGCGTTGCCCTGGCGCGGCGCACGGACTCATGGAAGTGCGCCCGGTCTGGAACGCTCCCGACTATGCGCGATCCGCGGCATGAGTCTTTCCGGCGGCGGGCGCGACGCTGAGGACGCTGCGCGCTCGATCGCGGAGGCGGTCGCTCGGCGCAGCTACGGCAAGCTCGTAGCGCTTCTGGCGATGCGAACGCGCGACGTCGCCGCGGCCGAGGACGCGCTGGCCGACGCGTTCGCGGCCGCGCTGGCGAACTGGCCGGAGCGCGGCTGCCCCGCGAATCCCGAAGCATGGCTGATGACGGTGGCGCGCCGCCGAGCGATCGATGGCGTGCGCCATCGTCAGCTTGGCGATGAGGTGACGAACCAGCTCGCGATCCTCGCGGATGAAATCGACGAGCGGGAAGGCGGTGCATTGCCCGATCGGCGGCTTGCCTTGCTGTTCGCATGCACCCACCCTGCGCTCGAGGCCGCGATTCGCACGCCGCTTATGCTGCAAGTCGTACTGGGACTGGAAGCTAAGACGATTGCGTCTGCCTTTCTGATGTCTCCCTCGGCGATGAGCAAGCGGCTCGTGCGGGCGAAGACCAAAATCCGTGAAGTCGGCATTCCGTTCACCGTGCCCGAGCGCGAGGAGTTGCCGGGCCGGCTCGATGCGGTGCTGGAAGCCGTCTATGCAGCGTATGCGGAAGGATGGACCGATCCGGTCGGAGGCGATGTCGTGCGGCGCGAGCTCACTGACGAGGCGCTCTATCTTGCGCATGTGCTCGTCGAGCTACTGCCCGGGGAGCCCGAGACGCTCGGGTTGCTGGCGCTGATGCTGTATGCGCAGGCACGGCGCGACGCGCGACGCGATGTGGCCGGCAACTACGTGCCGCTGTCGGCTCAGGATCCAGCGATGTGGAACGCGCCGATGCTCGACGCAGCCGATGCACTGCTGCGGCGCGCGAGCACGTTCAACGCGATCGGCCGCTTCCAACTCGAGGCCGCGCTGCAGTCTGCCCATGTTTACCGCTGCCGGACGCGTTGCCCGAATTGGGACGAAGTGGTGCAGCTTTACGATGCGCTGCTCGCGATTGCCGCCTCTCCGGTAGTCGCGGTGAACCGTGCAATCGCGCTGGCGGAAAGGGACGGCCCCGAGGCGGCGCTGGACGCCCTCGCGCCGTATGCGGATGATCCGCGGCTCTCCGACTACCAACCATACTGGGCCGCGCGCGCCGATTTGCTGTCACGCGTGGGTGCAATGACAGAAGCCCTGGGCGCGTACGATGTCGCGATCGGGCTGGAGCGCGATCCTGCCGTGCGCCGGTTTTTGCAAGGCAAGCGCGCGGGATTGTCGCCGGCGAGCGGATAAAGGGAAGCCCTGCCGCCGCGCTGCTCGGCATCACCCTAGCCTTTGTCCATTCCCCGTATCGAAGAGATGCACGTGCTCGGCCGGCAGGCGCAACGTCACGCGCTGCCCGGGCTCGATCGACGCGCGTTGGCGCGTCGTGGCGCACCACGTGCTGCCGCCGATCTTGCCGTACACGTGGGTTTCGGCGCCGGTCGGCTCGATCACTTCCACTTCCATTACCACGCCCTCGGACGCGCGCGTTTCGATGTGCTCGGGTCGGACGCCGAGCGTAATCTTCGCGCCCGGAGCCGCGGAAACATTCGTCTGCGGTAGCGCAATCGAACCGCCATCGGCGAGCAAAAGCCGCGCTCCCTGAGCGTCGCGCTGCCATTCGCCTTCGACGAAATTCATCGACGGCGAGCCGAGAAAGCTCGCGACGAACAGGTTCGCAGGCCGGTCGTACAGTTCGAGCGGCCGGCCGATCTGTTCGATGCGCCCCGCGTTCATCACGACGATGCGGTCGGCCATCGTCATCGCCTCGATCTGATCGTGGGTGACATAGATCACCGTGTTCTTCAAGCGCTGATGCAGCGCCTTGATTTCGGTGCGCATCTGCACGCGCAGTTTCGCGTCGAGGTTCGACAGCGGTTCGTCGAACAGGAACAGCTCCGGCTCGCGCACCACCGCGCGCCCCATCGCCACGCGCTGCCGCTGGCCGCCCGACAGCGCGCGCGGCAAACGGTCCAGATAGCCGGAAAGGTTCAGCATCTTCGCGGCGGCCTCAATGCGCGGCTTGAAGCGCGTTGCCGGCTCTTTGCGGATGCGCGGACCGAACGCGATGTTCTCGAAGACGGACAGATGCGGGTAGAGCGCATAGCTCTGGAATACCATCGACACATTGCGCTGCTGCGGCGAAAGCCCATTCGCGCGCTTGCCGCCGATGGTCAGCTCGCCGCCGGAGATCTCTTCGAGCCCGGCGACCATTCGCATCAGCGTGCTCTTGCCACAACCCGACGGGCCGACCAGCACGACGAACTCGCCGTCGTCGATCGAAAGATCGATGCCGTGCACGACCTGGGTGTCGCCATAGCGTTTGAAAATGCCGCTCATCTGCACTGCTGCCATGCTGTCCTCGTTGCGGTTGGATGCGTCGTTCTCGTTACAGGATGGAAGCGAGGATCAAAACGATTCGAGCGTCAGCTCCTCGGCCATTAGCCGGTTGCCCGCCATGAGCCCGCCGTCGACCGGCAGCGCGACCCCGGTGATCACGCGCGCCATCGGCGAGGCGAGGAACATCACGGCGTCTGCGACATCGTCGGGCGTCGCGAAGTCCCCGAGCGGGTACCACTTCTTCAATGCTTCGAACACTTGCGGATTCTTGTCGACGCGCGCCTGCCAGGCCGGGGTTTTCACGGTGCCCGGGCAGACAATGTTCGCGCGGATGCCGTGGCGGCCCAGTTCCATCGCAAGCGCCTTGGTATAGCTGATCAAGCCCGCCTTCGCGGCGCTATATGCCGGGTGACCTAACGCGGTCATGCCGTTCACGGAGCCAATCAGCACGATCGCGCCGCGCCTGCGCTCGATCATCGAAGCGCGCACGGCTTCCACAGTGTGATAGGTGCCGTTCAGGTTGAGATGCACGTCGCGCTGCCAGCTTGCCGGGTCGGTGGAGGCGAGCGAGCCGCTTATCGCCCCGCCCGCATTCGCGACGAGCACGTCAACGGGGCCTGTGGCGGCAACGGCCTGCGCGACGGCCGATTTGACGGCGGCTGCCTCGCCCAGGTCCACTGCGACAGGGCTCATGCGATCGGCGCCGAGCTCACCAGCGAGTGCGCTTAGGGTTCCCGCGTCGATATCGAGCGCGAGCACGTGGTCCCCTGCCTCTACGAAACGCCTGCAAAGCGCACTGCCGATCCCGCCGCATGCGCCAGTCACCAGCACGACACGATTCATCCTGTCCTCGTCTGTTGGGCCGTTTTCAAAAGACCACCACGGAAGCCCGCCTCCGACTGGTTCGCCGCGCTGAGACAGCCATGCCGACACCCAGTCCGCACTGCACCAATTTCGCTTTGCTAACAAGATATTAGGCAAACGATAGGCGCACGGGAATGTCGCAGATCCTACGTGACAAGCGCATTTTCGTAACGTAGGATTTTTGCAAATCGAATAATCAACAACCCGGCGGCCTGTCAGGCGGCGGATTCATTCAGGAGAGTCAACATGTCGTTGCAATCCCGTGCTTCCCTCGCGCTTGGCAAATTTGCCGCGGCCCTGGCGTTTGCTGGACTCGCCGTGTCGGCCTCGGCCGACACCGTCCGGGTCACCGTCGCCCACTACAGCGATGCGACCGCGCCGTACTTCGAGAAGATGGCCCGCAACTTCGAAAAGGCCAACCCTGGCACGACGATCAAGATCGAGGACGTGAACTGGGACACGCTGCAACAAAAGCTGCAGACGGACATTTCCGGCGGTGCCAACGCGGACCTCGCGATCATCGGGACGCGTTGGCTCCTCGACTTCGTGAAGGACGACGTGGCCGAGCCGCTCGACAGCTACATGGGCCCGGACTTCAAGAACCGCTTCATCGCCCCGTTCCTGGCCCCGGGGCAGATCAACGGCAAGACCTATGGCCTGCCCATCGCGGCTTCCGCGCGTGCGCTCTACTACAACAAGGACATGCTCGCGTCGGTGGGTTATCCGGATGGTCCCAAAACGTGGAACGACGTAATCGATGCATCGAAGAAGCTGAAGGCGAAGGGCATCGCGGGCTTCGGGCTGCAAGGCAAGGAGATCGAAACGGACGTCTATTTTTACTACGCGCTGTGGACCGACGGCGGCGAGGTCGTCAACAAGGCGGACAAGGCGGCATTCAATTCGCCGGCCGGCGTCAAGGCCGCGACGATGTACAAGATGATGATCGATGAAGGGCTTACGCAGCCGGGCGTCACGGGCTATAGCCGCGAGGACGTGCAGAACCTTTTCAAGCAGGGCCGCGTCGCGATGATGATTTCGGCGCCGTTCCTCGCGAAGCAGATCAAGAAGGAAGCGCCGAACCTCAAATATGGGATCGATCCGATTCCGATGGGTACGACGCACGCGACTTACGCGGTCACCGATTCGATCATGATGTTCAAGAACTCGAAGGTGAAGCAGACCGCGTGGAAATTCCTCGACTATCTGTTCACGAAGGAACCGCGCGTCGAGTTCACGAGCACCGAGGGTTTCCTGCCGACCACGAAGGCCGAGGCCGACGATCCGGCCTTCAAGGATCCGGACACCAAGGCGTTTGTCGCGCTCCTGCCGACGGCCCGCTTCGCCCCGACCGTCACGGGCTGGGAAGACACGGCGAAGGCCGTGACGGACGCGATGCAGTCGATCTATCTCGGCAAGGCGAAACCGGCCGATGCGCTGAACGCGGCGGCCGCCAAGGCCGACAAGTCGCTCGGTCATTGACGTAACGATGTCACGGCGGGTGGCCTGGCGCGAGCCTGCGCCGCCTGTCCACGCACGCAATTTATGGCCCATCTCTCCTATGACCAAACCGGTGTCGGCCGCCCGGCAGCGTCGCGCTTCAATCAGCCATGGCTGCTGATCGTGCCGAGCCTCGTCCTCGCGCTTTTCATCATCAGCTACCCGATCTTCAACATTGTGTACCAGTCGGTGCATGATGTGTCGCGCTTCGGGGCGATACGCGGCTTCAACGGCCTGCAGAACTTCTACGACGTATTCAGCGATCCGGTCTTTATCGGCTCGGTCAGGCGCACGCTTGTGTGGACAGCGTGCGTGGTCGGTGGCACGGTGCTGCTTTCCGTACCGGTCGCGCTCGTGCTCAACCAGGATTTTTACGGGCGCGGCGTGGCGCGCACGATCGTGATGCTGCCTTGGTCCGTGTCGTTGACGATGACGGCCGTCGTCTGGCGCTGGGCGTTCAACGACGATTACGGGATGGTCAACGTCACGCTGCAACGGCTCGGGCTGATCAACGGGGCGATCCACTGGCTCGCGAGGCCCGAGATCGCTTTTCCAGTGGAGATCGGCATTGGCATTCTCGTATCGATTCCCTTCACGGTGACAATCCTCCTGGGCGGTCTCTCTTCGGTGCCGGCCGATATCTATGAAGCCGCGCGCATCGAAGGCGCGAGTGCATGGCAGCAGTTCCGCAAGCTGACGCTGCCCTTGCTGCGGCCTTTCGTGAACATGGCGATCCTGCTGAACGTGATCTACGTCTTCAATTCGTTTCCCATTATCTGGGTCATGACGCAAGGCGGACCGGATGAGGGCACACATATCCTCGTCACGTACCTCTACGAGCTCGGCTTCAGACTTGGGCGTCCCGGTCAGGCGGCGGCGGTATCGCTGATCATGCTTGTCATGCTCTTTGTCTTCACGGTGATCTACTTACGGCTGCAGCCTAAGCAGGGAGGGGAATAATGGACGCCCCCCACACTCACTTTCGTTCGCTGCCCCCTCCCACACGGGGACTTCCTCAGGGGGCCCCCGAGAGGGTGCCCCCTTCGGGGCGCGAGGGGGCGGATGCCTCCCTTAGGGCGGCCCGGCGGGAGGCATCGTGAATGCCAAGCTGAAACGCACCATATGGTGCTGGCTCGCGCTATCCCCGCTGATCGTGATCGTGCTCTTCCCGTTCGCGGTCATGCTGTGCACCGCGTTCAAGCCGGCCGATGAGATCTTCGTCTATCCGGCTCGTTGGCTGCCCGTGCATTGGCGCTGGGAGAACTTCGTCGAGATGTGGGATGCGGCCAACTTCGGCGTCGCGTTGAAGAACAGTTGCGTCATCAGTTTTCTATCGACGTCGCTCGCGCTCGCCGTCAGTGTGCCCGCCGCTTACGCACTCGCGCGCTTTCCGTTCACAGGGCGCGGCGTGTATCGGCAGTTCCTGCTCGTCACGCAAATGCTTTCGCCGATTCTGCTCGTGGTTGGCCTCTTCAGGCTCGCTGCGATGATTCCGTATGGCAACGGCAACCTCGTCGATTCGAAGCTCGGTGTAATCGTCTCCTACGCTGCATTCAATATCGCGTTCGCGGTATGGATGCTGTCGTCCTACTTTCAGACCGTGCCGCGCGATCTCGAAGAGTCGGCGTGGCTCGAAGGGTGCGGACGGACGAAGGCCGTCTTCAAGGTGTTCTTGCCGCTTGCCGTGCCTGCGATCGTCGTGACCGCGATCTTCACGTTCATCAGCGCCTGGAACGAGTTCGCGGTGGTCTATACGCTGATCCGCTCGCCCGAGAACAAGACGCTGACCGTGCAGGTGACCGACATGGTCGCCGGCAAGTACACGGTCGAATGGCATCTGGTGATGGCAGCGACGCTTTGCGCGACGCTGCCGGTTTCAGTCGTCTTCGCGTGGCTGCAGCGGTATCTCGTGAAGGGGCTGGCGCTGGGAGCGGTGAAGTAGGGTAGCGTCACATCGAGTTGCTTTAGCTGCGGTACTCCCACCGCCTCGATGGCGTGAGGCCCAGCGCCGCGCAAAACGAGTTGTTCCGGGGCGACTACTATAGGGAAACCGCCCCCGCTCGAGATAGATTCGCCATGCGCGCCAATGATGCTTTGCCTCAGCAAGCCAGCATACCCGTGTTCCAAATGAGGGGCGATGCGTACTCATTCGGTAACGACATCATTGCATTGCGCTGGGCGGTCAAGGATGCACGTCTCGCCGAGTTTTCGTTGATCGATTGCGCACGGGACCGCACGCTGCCCATCGTCGCGCCGTTCGCGCTGTTGCTCGCTGACGGAAGCCGCGTAGGCCTGGATGAGCTAAGGGTCGTTGCGCCGGTGAGCGAAGCTGCGCTTGTACCCAACCCTCACTCATCCCGATTGGCCGAACGCATCGCTGGTCGAAGCGTGAATGCGACGCTTATCGACACTGAAGGGCGTCTACGGGTGGAATGGAGCGTGGAGCAGCGCGACGGTTCGCGGTATCTGCGTGAGCGCTTAGCGGTTACGGCGCTTCTTGGGGACGAACAGATCGCTGTCGTTTCATTGCTGACGACGCGTGCTGCCGATGCGCAGGCCAGTCGCGAACTAAAGGGCACCCCTGTCATTGCGGGAAACTTCTATCTCAGCTTTGAGCTGCCGATGGCAGTAAGTCATGTGGATGGCGACAGCGTCAGCTTCACCCTGCAATGCTCGTCGCCGCTGAGAAAGGACAGAACGCTGGTCTGCTCGGCGGTGGCAGGCGTAGCGCCCGACGGTCAGTTGCGGCGCGAGTTCGCCACCTATCTCGAACGGGAGCGGGCTCGCGAGTATCGTCCCTTTCTGCACTACAACAGCTGGGGCGACATCGGTTACCTGACGCCATACACACAGGCACAAGCGCTGGAGCGCATCGAAACGATCGGCCGCAAGTTGCATAGCGCGCGCGGGGTGCGGATCGATTCGTTTCTGTTCGACGATGGCTGGGACGATCTTGGCGGCGGATGGCATTTCAGTAAGGAATTTCCGAATGGCTTCCTTCCGCTGCGCGACGCTGCGGCACGATACGGCGCTGCGCCCGGCGTATGGTTGTCCCCTTGGGGTGGCTACGGACCGCCGAAGCAAGAACGCGTGACGCGCGGCCGTGCCGCCGGGTATGAGGTCATCGATGACGGCTTTGCATTATCGGGCCCGACTTACTATCGACGCTTTCATGAAATGGTGATGGCCTTGCTGGACAAGCACGGCGTAAGCCAGTTCAAGTTCGACGGCACAGGCAACGCCGACAAGGCGTTTCCAGGTAGCCTTTTCGATAGTGATTGGCAAGCGGCGATTCACCTCATCGAGGACGTCCGCGCGGCTAAACCCGAAACCTTCATCAGTCTCACGACAGGAACGCATCCGTCGCCGTTCTGGCTACGCTATGTGGACGCTATCTGGCGCGGTGGCGAGGACGACGGTTTCGCGGGAACCGGCAATGACCGCGAACGCTGGATCACGTACCGGGACGCCCAGACCTATCACAACGTCGTCGTGCGCAGTCCGCACTTTCCGCTCAATTCGCTAATGCTGCATGGCATCGTCTATGCGCAGCGCAATCCGCGCCTCAATTCGGCGGTAGGCAATGGTTTCGCCAACGAGGTACGGTCCTACTTCGGTAGCGGCACGCAATTGCAGGAGCTGTACATTACGCCGTCGCTGCTGAGCGAGCACGATTGGGATGTACTCGCGGACGCCGCCAGATGGGCGCGCGCGAACGCAGATGTTCTGCGCGACAGCCATTGGATCGGCGGGGCGCCGGACCTACAGGGGGTATACGGTTGGGCGGGGTGGACGTCGCACAAGGCGATCGTCACGCTGCGCAATCCAGATAGCCGTGCGCGACGTTTCGCGCTCGATTTGCGACGACAACTGGAGCTGCCGGCGGCCGCGGCGGGACGATTCGTTTCGCGTCGGGTCTGGTATGCAGGGGATCTCGGAATTCCTGCGTTACTCGATGCAGATATGCCACAGGAAGTTCAGCTCGCGCCGTTTGAAGTGCTCACGCTGGAACTGTTGCCGGTCGATCGAGCGGAGCTCTGACGTGGATGAGGCGTATGCTCTGCATCGGCGCACTGCGGTTCCGCTAACACGGTGTATCCGCCAGTTGCACCGGCTTCGCCTGAATCTGGTGCAGGTCGAAAATGAGCACCTCATTATCACCTTGCGCAAGCCACGGCGCGGGGCAATATAAACGCCTTTGCGGACCGATATTCCAGTAGCGTCCGAGATTGTGCCCGTTGACCCAGACGACGCCCTTGGTCCAGTTGCTCATGTCGAGCCAGGTGTCGCCAACTGCATTCAGCCGCAAGCTTGCCTTAAAGAAAAGGCCGGGCTTCAGCGGGTTCACACACCTTTTTTCGATGTTGGCGATAAACGCTTCATCCATCGGCAACAGGCAAACTTCCCAGCCCTTGAGCAAGGAGAGCGACCCGTCTGCGTTTTTTATCGTGACCGGTCCGAGCAGGCCTTTGCGGTCGACGATCGCGGGGCCGAAATTGACACGCCCCATCCCCTCGACGAGGATTTCCAACGATACCGGGTCGCCACGGTTTGACTCGTCCTCGGGCAATGACGATGGAAGGGCAAGCGGTGCGCGGTGCATCAGGCGGAGTGGCTCAGCATAGCTCCGCGGCGTCTGCGCCCTCGACACGCCGCCCACATAGTGTTCGCCCACAAAAACGGTCGCGTAGTCATGAACACTGCTGATATCCATCACACCGCCCGCGTACTCGTGCAGGCGCGTGCGGTAAAGCACGAAGCCAAATGCCTGACCGTAGCGCTCGAAGGACTGCGGATCGACGCTCTGTTCGCGCAGCAGTGCCGGGGACAGGTTGTCCCAGATCGACGCGTAGAGCGTTGGCCACAAGGCATCGGCGGCGCCCGAGCATTCAAGCGTCGCGATCGCGTCGGGGATATCCGGTAACGGCTCAAGCAAGTAGCTGGCGATGATGTTGCGGTACTTTACGTACTTCGGCGTCGCCACGCCCTGCTCACTGATCGGCGCCGAATAGTCGTAGCTGGTGATGTCGGGTTGATAGTTGCCCGAACCGTCCACGTTCGCGCCGGCATAAAAACCAAAGCTCGTGCCGCCGTGAATGACATACAGGTTGAACGAAAGTTTCGACTGCATGAACGCGCGTAAAACGTCGGAGAGGTCATAGTCCACCCCTGCAAAGTCTGATTCGCCCCAATGGGTGAGCCACCCTGGGTACACCTCACCCGCCATCGCGGGCACCGCGGGGAATTCGCGGCGGACAGTGGCGATTTGTGCCGCGTCTCCATTGCTCAACGCAATCGCACCGCCGGTCACCGTGGTGCGATTGCGTTGGAGCTGCGCGAGACCGTCATCCGTATAGAACGGCCCCGTTACGCCGCCTTTGAGCCAGAGCTGCCTGAGCTCTTCGAGGTAAGCCGAATTGCTCGCGTACGAACCGAATTCATTCTCGATCTGGATCATCAGGATCGGTCCGCCGTGCCGGATCAGCAATGGCTTGATGCGAGGTATCAGTTCGTCGATGTAGCGAGCCACCGCCGCCATGTAGCGGGAATCGGTGGCCGAGTCGGTCCTTAACTGGATGTCCGGATCGTCCAGCAGGTATGACGGGAGGCCTCCCAGATCCCATTCTGCGCACACATACGGCCCCGGGCGCAGCAGGACCCACATCCCTTCGGATTGGCATAGCCGGATGAAGGCCTCGATATCGCGGTTACCGCTCTCGAAATCGAACACGCCTCTACGCGTCTCGTGGTAGTTCCACATGACGTACATGGCGATGCAGTTCATCGCCATTGCCTTGGCCATGCGGATCCGGTGTTGCCAATACTCGCGCGGGATGCGGGCGGGATGCATCTCGCCGCTGCGAATCTGGAGAGGCTCGCCGTCGAGCAGGAAGTGCTCGCCGTCAGGGGCGAAAGAGAAAGTGTGCTTGCGTTCGAGGTTCACGACGCACTCACATTTGGCGCCTGAGGCGCGATGTAAGCCAGGGAAGGGTAAGGCCAGTATAGTTGGAAATTTCCCGGTTAGGCGTGGGCTGAAATCTTGCACCGCGGAAGGCGCTTTCTTCGCTTTTCCTGCAGCCACAGCCATCAGACCGCGCAACGGTTCACATGGCGAAACGCCCGTGACGGATTTTGAATCGACACACCGCATCGCTATCGCTATCGCTCATGAAAGGCGTCTTTCGTTCGCTGAACAATCGCAACTACCGGATCTGGGCAGCCGGCGCGCTGGTTTCGAACGTGGGTACCTGGATGCAGCGCACGGCGCAGGACTGGCTCGTGCTAACGGGGCTCACGCATCGTAACGCGACGGCGGTCGGCATCGTCATGGCGTTGCAATACGGGCCGCAGTTGCTGTTCCTGCCGTGGACCGGATTCGCGGCCGACTATTTCGATCGGCGGAAGTTGTTGCTGGTGACGCAGGCGGCAAAGGGCGTGCTCGCCTTGATGCTCGGTCTGCTGACCGTCTTCGGAGCGGTGGTGCTCTGGCATGTCTATGTGCTCGCATTCCTGCTCGGCACGGTCAGCGCGTTCGATCAGCCGGCGCGGCAGACGTTCGTCTATGACCTCGTCGGCGATACAGACCTGTCGAACGCAATAGCGCTGAACTCGACATCGTTCAATGCGGCCCGGTTGATTGGGCCGGCCGTTGCGGGCGTCGTCGTGGCGGCGGTAGGGTCCGGCTGGGCGTTTCTCGTGAATGCGGCGTCGTTCGTCGCCGTAGTGTGGTCACTCACGCTGTTGCGGCGAGACGAGCTTCATGCGCGCGTAAGAATCGCGCGCACACGTGGCCATTTCGGGGAGGGTCTTCGCTACGTCTGGGAGCACCGCGAGCTGCGCGTCACCGCGATCATGCTCTTCCTCATCGGCACCTTCGGGCTCAATTTTCCCATCTACATTTCGACGATGTCCGCATCCGTATTCCACGTCGGCGCGGACCGGTTCGGTCTGCTGATGTCGATGATGGCGGTTGGTTCGCTGATCGGTGCGCTTTTGGCCGCGCGACGGGAACGGCCGACGTTCGGCCTGCTGCTCGCCGGCGCCGCCGTCTTTGGCGGCGGGCTGCTGATGGCCGCGCTGATGCCCGATTATGTGTTGTTCGGCTTGGCGCTGATCGTCGTCGGCGTCGCGGCCCTGACTTTTACGAATTCATCCAACAGCCTGATGCAACTGTCGGCTGAACCGAGCATGAGAGGCCGCGTGATCGCGATCCGTGCATCGATTGCGCTGGGCGGCACGCCAATTGGCGCGCCGATTGTGGGGTGGGTTGCCGATCGGCTCGGGCCGCGCTGCGGTGTCGGTGTGGGGGCGGCGGCGGGTTTAGCTGCGGCGATGGTGGCGGCACATTACTTGTGGAAGCACCGGCGATCGCAATCGAGCTTCGGCAAAAGCTGGTGAGCGGCGGCGAACGATTTTCCGCCCACGCATACCGCTCGCTATGCGGCAAATGCCGCGTCGCGAGCCGGTCTGTTTGGGGCAGGGCGATGCGGCGAACGTCGCTGGCTCGGGCGAGGCTTCGCATCGCGTTGTCCCGCTTTTTCACCAAGACAAACCCTGCCGATTATTATAGGTCTCATCGTAGCGACGTCCCCACCACGGCAGGTAGGCGTCGCCTTCGCCTCGCGCCCTGAACCAGTCCGCGTCGGGATCGATCGGGCTGAGCTTTTCCGGTGGAGCGATCACGACAGCGACTGGTTCATCGGGGTTCGTCGTGCCCGCGACCAGCACGCGTTCTCCGAAATGATTTGCGCGGCCGATCGCGAGAACGACGTTGGTGAGTGCGCTGCCGGCACCCATGTCGCCGAGCAAGCGAGGGGTATTGAACGTCTGTTTCTGGAATTCGAATTCCAGCAGCGTTTCCGTCAGCGTACGGCCAAGCGTGCCGATACGGCTCGACGCTTCGTCGGTTCCCATGCCGGCATCGTGAATGACGTAATCGATGTTGTCCGTTGAACTGTTTGCATTGCGCGCCGCGGCGGCGATTGCCGCCTTCCATGCTTGGACCGCTCGAGTGGTGCCGGCCTTCTTTTCGTAGTCGCCGACGTTGGCTGTCGCCGCTTTCCCGATCCAGGCCAGCGGCGCCCGCTCGGTCTTCATCTCCGGACCGGCCAGGATCAGCAGCACCATGTTTTCGTTGAGCTGGGCGTCGTTCGGTGGGAAGCTCGGCGCGTCCCAGTTCATTACCCAGACGCTTTTTTGGGGGTGCGTTTGCAGATAGTCGAGTGCGGCGTTCAGTGAAGTGAAGCCGGCGTTGGCGCCGCCTTGTATGATCCGGACGTCAGGCGGTGTGTTCTTGCTCCAAAGGTCGGGGAACCCCTTGCTGCCTATATTGAAGTAATCCACCATTTCATCGCGCAAGAACGCTGCGGCCTCGGTCGCGTCTAGGCGATCAGAAGGAATCGCCAATTCGACGTGTATGCCGGCGAGTTCCCGCCATTGCCTACGGTCCTCCGGGCCGACCGTGTAGAAGTACTTCGGATTCATCGCGTATCTGTCTGCAAAGAGCAGGAGAAGCTTGTCGATGTACTTGTGGTAGAAACCCTTGAATGTTTCCGAACCCTCATTGCCATAGACGAGGGCACCTATTGGCCGAAGTGTCGAGAATTTTTGTGGCTTGGTACGTACCATGTCGTCGTCCTTGTTCGGCTTCATGAGACCAAGCGTCCATAGGATTTGCCACTCTGTTGGGTAGTCACGACGCTGTAGCGGGTTCAGCCACTCGAGCCCCACCACCTGAGCTACGAACGGCTTGGGCGCGTCCGTTGGCGCGGGCTTGGTAGCAACAGTTTGAGCTGTCGCGGTATTGGAGATGAAAAGGACAAAATATGTGCTCAGCAGAAGAACACAAACGCCTACCATGAAAGGAAAATGCACCAAACGCTTCATGAGGTCCTCATCGCTTACGGATTGTGGGTCAACGTTCGTAAAGATCATCCAGGTCAACGTCGCCGCGCTCGTCAGCAACATCGCAACGATCGCTAATACGAGCCGCCGTTGCCACGTTCCAATCAACGATTTCATAGAAAGTCTCCGGCGTTGAGGAAGAGCTCGCCCTCTCGCTGGTCCTGAATCTTTGTCGGCCTAACGACCTCAGGATCGCTACAGGCCCAGTCGTGCAGATGCTGATCGTTGAATTTGCCTGTCTCGAAGTACTTCGAGTACTTTTTGACGGGATTGCTGTCGCTCAATCCATTACAGAATCGCCAGTCAGCCTCGATGCGCAGAGTCTTCCAGTCGCGCTCCGACAGGTAGCAAAGGCCAATCGCAATGTCGTAAGCGAGCGCCTTTTCCGCATGCGTCGGATTGGTAAGGATCGTCGAGTGGTTTGTTGGATTATTTTTGTTGCCGTCTTTCAGGATCTTGCCGATCTGCCCGTTGCGCCATCTCTTGTATTCGAGCGTCGCCTTGGCCAGATCGTCTTCGCCAAGTACCTTGCCGTCTCGGCTGACCCAGCCCTTCGTGGCGCCGAAGTTCTCATTTCGGCGAGCCTCCTGACGCATCAGCGCGTGGTCCTCGTAGCGTTGCGCCGCCTCGGATTCCAGCGTTCCTTGTCTTTGCAGCGCCGGGTCGCTTGAATGAAAGGTGTCATAAGGGTCATCCGCGTTCTTCTCACCCTCACTCTTTTGCGCATTGCGCGCGGCAGAAGGCGGGTCGTAGGTTTCGTTGAACCGACTCTTCAACCCATCAACGACGATCTCGGACACCCGCCCATAGCGCATCGCTTCGGGTTCGAACGGCTCATCGAGCTTCGGCGCATCAACCGGGATAGTCCATCCGCTCGGTGGATCGGCGTTTATTCGCGGCTTTACGACCAGGGTAGCAAAATAGAGAATCGGCGCCGACGCCAACGTGCCAAGCGCCGCCAGCGGATTTTCATTGGCGCGCAATGCCCGGAGGAGCCCGAACTCGGCTCTCGGCGACGGTGGATACCAAAATCCCTTGCTCCGGTTCACCGTCGCCCGCCAGTCGTCTTCCCAATAGCGATACGTAGGGCTGGCAGTCGGATCCTTTCCGACTACCCACCCCGATGCGAACACGCGCTGCGTGAAGACACCATGACCGCCGGTCCGCTCGATCTCCTCGGCGCTCATGCCACGCCAGCCGATGCCTTGCACTGTCGTCGCCGAAATCACCTGATCGTGCGGGCAGCAATAGAGCGTCACGCGGCCAAGCGTGTGGCCGTTCAGGCCGTGACTCGTGCGGTCGTCGCCGGCGCTATACGGCTTACCTTTCGCAGACGTCCGTTTGTTGCCCATGTCTTCGTCGAGTTCACGCGCATCGGGCTCCAGTGCCGCGCGCTTGCGCAAAATCTCGAAGAACGCTTTCAACGTCTCAGCCCGCGCGTTGAACGTCGCGCGGCCGCGGTTCCCATCGGCGTCGCGCACCGCGCGCTGCGCCCAGTTCTCCATGCCCAGCTTTTCGACGAGGCTGTACGGTGCATTGGCCAATACGTAGGCGTCCGCCACACAGCTTCCGGCCTTGCCCCATGGATCGGTGACATCGGACATCCTGTCCCCGAGAAAGGCGGCCGCCAGCCCGATCATATTGCCCTGGCTGTGACACACAACAGTAATCGGCACATCGGCTTGCTTCTCTCGTATCGATTTGATCAGCTTGGCGAGCCGTAGCGCCGCCATCACCATGTAGGCGCGCGGCGGCGTCTGATAGACCAGGCGCGGCGTGGAATTCAACGCCTGCACTGTGATCCAGCCGAAGATTCGATCGTCGAGCCCGGGGCTCCACAGATCGGCCAGACTCGAGCAGCCATTCGCAAACGGGCCGCCGCCCCAGTAGTTGTGCTCGTTGAGAAACAGGTTCGCGCCGTAGTCCTTGAGATCCTGCTGGTTCGCCTTGTAGCCCCAGCGGAAATGGATCACAGGCGAGAACGACGGATCCGGCTTGATATAGCTATCGGGCAGCAGGTCGGGGTTGATGTACCCGTCCGGCGTGAGACTTTCCATGTAGCGGACCGGCGACATCTGGCCCGCCTCGACGCCTCGATAGGCGAGCTGGTCGTCCAACCGCCCCAACCTCCGGTTCAGGCCTTCGCACAGTCCTTCCTCGGCGGCGGTGTACCACTCGCCCTCAGAGTTCACGCCGTGCACGAAGATGACGACGCCCGGCAATGGCATCTGTTTGACACAGATCAGTTCGTTGTCAGTGCCAAAGAGGGTGACGCCCTCCACGCGGCCGACCAGGATGCGAGGCGGGTCGGCACTCTTCTTGGCCGATGTCTCGGCCGCATTGGGATTCGGATGTGTCATGTGTTTGCGTTCCCCATCGTCAATTTGCTTGCGCGCAGCACAATTTCGATCGATGAGCGCAATTCGACTGGAACGGCAAATCCTTCGCACCCGCTTTGTATCAGCCGTCGGTTGTGCATCTCTTCTTCTCCCGCTTTGTTGTTACACCTATGTCCGTTGAATCGCCCGGATCGTGCAGATGCGGCCCACGAAGCGGACCCGGGCTGGGCGACGCGAAAACATAAGCCGCGAAAGTTGGTGGGAGACCGTAGTGCGCTGAAATTAGGACGAAGCGACACAACTGCGCGCCCTGAATGGATCGAGCGACGTCATGCGAATTGGCTAATGGCGCTGGTGTCGACCGCCTGGTTCGTATAGATTCACGGGATAACCGACCCAAGAGCCTCTCAATGATCGACTTGTCCGCCGTTATTGCCGTCTTCTTCATCTATTTAGCCGGTGTCGTCATACCTGGGCCAAATTTCGTGGCGGTGGCACATACCGCGGCTTCCAGAGGGCGCTCGGATTCCCTCGCGCTCGTCGCTGGAGTCGTAATCGTCAATCTCTTCTGGGCGAGTTGCTCGATTCTCGGTGTCGGCCTCGTCTTTGCGGTTTTTCCCTGGTTGGCGGTGATCGTCAAGCTTGCAGGGGCCGGCTACCTGCTCTGGTTCGGCTTGCGCCTGATCGTCTCCGCGCGCGCAAACAGCGAGAGTCGGATGGAGGTGCAACAGCGCACCGGCTTGTATCCCGCGTTTCTGCAAGGCGTCGCAACGAACATCACCAACCCGAAATCGATAGCATTCTTCGCTGCGGTGTTTTCTTCCGCCGCGCCCGCGCATGTCTCCGCGGCGACGTTTGCCGCCATGCTTGTAATGGTGTGCGTCACGGCGACCTCTTGGTACGGCTTCGTCGCAATCGTCATGTCGCACCCGAGGGTCGCATCGGCTCATCGACGCGCGCGTGGCGTCGTCGATCGCGTATGTGGCGCCGTCATCGTCGCGCTCGGAATAAGGCAACTGATTCGTTGACGGATGGGGTCAACGGAGCTAAAACTCACCGGTTGCCTGCCAAAGGAGATCGGTCATGCCCCGTACCGTCAAAGAAAGAAGAGCCGCCTTCCGAGCCCTGCACGAATCAGGCTGTTTCATGCTGCCGAACCCCTGGGACATCGGTAGCGCACGATACTTGCAGACGCTCGGCTTCAAAGCGATCGCCACGACCAGTTCCGGTTTCGCGTGGTCGATCGGTCATGCGGACAACACGTCGCCTCGCGAAATGGTGCTGGCGCACTTGCGCGAACTCGTCGAAGCAACTGATCTGCCGGTCAACGCGGACTTCGAGAATGGTTTCGGCGCCACGCCCGCCGAAGTTGCGCAAAGCGTCAAGCTCGCCGTCGATACTGGCGTCGCGGGATTGTCGATCGAAGATTCGACGGGAGATGCCGCATCGCCGCTGTTTCCGGTTGAAACCGCAGTCGAGCGGATCAAAGCGGCAAGACGCGCGATCGACGAGAATGGTGGCGATACGTTGCTCGTTGGACGCGCCGAGAACTTCGTGGTCGGCATATCCGATCTCGCCGATGCAATCGCGCGGCTCAAAGCGTACGCCGATGCGGGAGCCGATTGCCTTTACGCACCCGGTATCAAGACCCGTGAGCAGATCACCGCCGTGGTTTCGGCGGTCGCCCCGAAGCCGGTGAATGTATTGGTCGGCTCGACCTCGGAATTCACGTTGCACGATCTCGCTTCGCTGGGCGTGCGGCGCGTCAGTGTCGGCGGGGCACTCGCGCGCGCGGCGTGGGGCGGCTTCATGCGCGCGGCCCAGTCATTGGCCGATGGTCGATTCGACGGATTTGCCGGCGCCGCATCGGGCGCCGAGCTCAACGACGTGTTCAAGGTTGGCGGCCGGGGCGAGTAGCTGCTGGATTCGCCGCCCGATCGTTCGAACACCGGAACACCACTTCGCCGGAGCAGGCGACAAAGCCGAGAGCCGGCGCGTGACGCCATTGCTGCTCGATCCGCGATGCGATCGATCGGCGCGGGAGCGAATTTGGTCCGCCAGCACATTCCCGATAGTCTGCGGCGCGCGGCGCATGTCATCGCCGCGCAGGCGAGCCCGTGCGACGAGCTCGTCATACGCTCGCAACCGGCCGGCGTCGGCCGGCCTTGTCAGCGCAAGCGCCTCGCATTGGCCGCGACGATCCTCGGCTCGAGCATGGCTTTTATCGACGGCTCGGTCGTGAACGTCGCGCTGCCGTCCATCCAGAGCGAACTCGGCGCAAGCGTAGCGGCAATGCAGTGGGTGGTCGATGCGTACCTGCTCTTTCTCGGATCGCTGGTGCTGGTGGGCGGGGCGATGGGTGACAAGCTCGGCCGTCGCAGCGTGTTCATCGCCGGCATCGCGCTCTTCGCGCTCGCTTCGGTCGCCTGTGCGCTCGCGCCGCATGTAGGCTCGCTCATTGCAGCACGCGCAGTGCAGGGCATCGGAGCGGCGCTACTCGTCCCGAGCAGTCTCGCCATCATCGGCGCTGTGTTCAACGGCGAAGAACGCGGACGAGCGATCGGCACCTGGGCGGGAATCGGCGCGATCACGTCGGCGATCGGTCCAGTGGCGGGCGGCTGGCTCGTCGATGCGTTTTCGTGGCGCGCGATCTTCTTCATCAACGTGCCGCTTGCCATCGCGACGAGCGTTCTGGCCGTCTGGTCGGTGCCCAATAGCCGCGACCCCGATGCGTCGCAACAGTTGGACTGGCTCGGCGCGGCAACCGCGGCGGCGGGGCTCGGAGCCTTCGCCTTCGGTCTGACCGAGGCGCCGACGCATGGGCTAGGCCATCCGCTCGTGCTCGGCGCGATCGGCGCAGGTGTGCTGGTGTTGGCCGCGTTCATGGCGATCGAAGCGAACAGTCGGAATCCGATGATGCCGCTCGACGTATTCCGCTCGCGCGATTTCACCGGCGCCAACCTCGTCACGTTGCTGCTCTACTTCGGGCTCGGCGGTGCGCTCTTCTTCTTGCCGTTCACGCTGATCCGCGCGCACGGCTATACGGCAACGGAAGCGGGTGCGGCGCTATTGCCAGTGCCCGTCATCATCGGCTTGCTTTCGCGCCTGACCGGCGGCTGGACGAGCCGTTATGGTCCGCGCTGGCTGCTCACGATGGGGCCCGGCATTGCCGGGATCGGATTTGGAATGCTGGCGGTGTTGTCCGTGCGCGGCAGCTATTGGGCCAGCCTTTTCCCTGCGCTGGCGGTGCTCGGTCTCGGCATGACGATCACGGTCGCACCGTTGACGGCAACTGTGATGGGTTCGGTGCCGGGCGAACGCGCCGGCGTGGCATCCGGTATCAACAATGCCGTTGCACGCGTCGCGAGCCTGCTTGCCGTTGCCGTACTCGGCATCGTGTTCGTGTGGACGCATCATGCCACGCTGGCGGCACGGCTCGATCAGCTGCACGTGCCGCAGGACGCGCGCCGCTCCGGGCAACTGCTTGAACCGAACGCGCAATCAATGGCGCCGCCGGGTGCCGCGCATATGCCACCTGGAACGCCTCTCGCCCGCGCCGAAGCGGAAGCCATCGCCGAGGCGCTGCGCGCGGTCGCGCTGGTGTGCGCCGCATGCGCATTCGCGGGGGCGGGCCTGGCCGCAGTGACCATTCGCCCCGGCACCTATCCAAGCTCGGCCTCGTAGAGCGGTATCTACAACGGTTCGACGAGCCGGCGATCGCTTTTCGCGCAATATTCGTGGCAGGCCGTCCGCGCGGCCGCCGCCGCGGCGTGCACGAGACGTGATGCATCGGCGCGACGCGACATCGACACGACGATCGACGGGGGCGTGGGCTGGAGCGGCAATTCGACCATTTCTCCGGATTCGATCAGTGCGTCGACAAAGAGCCGCGGGATCGCCGCGACTCCGAACCCGTCGCGCACGAGCTGGACGATCACCGAGATCGACGGCGAGCCGGTAATGCGCGTCTCTCCGAGCGGCACGCCGTTCGCGCGCGCGAGCGTGGCGACGATGTCTTCGAGCGCACGATGGGGGGCGGTGCCGCGGCCGAACGTGAGGATAGGGTGCTCGAGGACGCGCTTGGCAAGACCGCTGCGTGCGACTGGCACGAGGCCCGCGCGCGCAATCCAGTGCACGGGGTAGTTCGCGAGCGCGTCGCAAACGACGCTGGCTTCGTCGCTGCCCTCGACGCGGACGATCAGATCGAGTTCTCCCCCCATGAGCCGGCGCTGCAGCACGACGCTGACGTCGACATTCAAGTCGATGTCGAGATGTGGATAGTCGATCGAGAGCCGCGTCATGTATTGAGGCAGCCAGCTATGCACGACTGTTTCGATGACGCCGAGTCGCAGCTTGCCGCGCACGGCGCTGTCGCTCGCCGCTGCCGCCTGCAGCTGGCGCGTGGCATCGACGACGGCTTTGGCGTAGCCGAGCAGGTACTCGCCATTCGGTGTCAGGCGAAACTCACGGCTTTCGCGGTCGACGAGCACTGTCCCCAGTTCGTCTTCGAGCGCCTTCACGCGCTGTGAAATCGCGGCGGGCGTTGCGTGCAGCCCGGCGGCGGTCGTGCGGAAGCTGCGCAGCTTCGCCAGAGCGACGAAGGTCTCAAGGAAGCGTGTGTTCATGGTGAAGAACGAAGCAATCGACGCGGAGACTGCACGCTACAAAATCTTCACGAGACTAGGGAAAACCCGGCGTTACGTTAAGAAATTCTATTCGTCGAACGCAAGAAAAACTAGGTGGCGTCAAATTTTCGTCTTTTCTATCCTTCGCCTATTCCTGACGACCACCTCATTCGACTGTCACAGAGATTCATTATGACCCCCTATGAATTTCGCCGCGCCGTGCGCAACGGCGCATTTCGCGGCCCGACGGCCGGCCACTGCGGCGAATTCGCGCAGGCCAACCTCGCGATCATGCCCGAAGCCTATGCGCTCGCCTTCCTGCGCTTTTGCAACGCGAACCCGAAGGCGTGTCCGTTGCTGGCGGTCGGCGATCCGGGCGCCTATGCGATCGACGCGCTCGGGCGCGATCTCGACATTCGCACCGATGTGCCCGCGTACAACGTGTACAGGGAGGGGCGCCTTGTCGAACGCGTCGAGTCGTTGAGCGAGCTCTGGCAGCCCGACTTCGTCGTATTCGCGATCGGCTGCTCATTTTCGTTCGAAGCGATGCTCGCGCGGGAAGGCATACCGCTGCGTCATGTCGAAGAGGGGCGCAACGTGCCGATGTACCGGACCACTATCCCGAACCGCCGGGCCGGCGTATTCGGCGGGGAACTCGTTGTGTCGATGCGGCCGATGCGGGGCGCGGACGCGATCCGGGCGGTGCAGATCACGAGCCGCTTTCCCGGCGTGCACGGTGCACCTATCCACATTGGGACGCCATCCGCACTCGGCATCGCGGATCTGGCACGCCCCGATTTCGGCGATCCAGTCACGATTCGCGACGGCGAACTGCCGGTGTTTTGGGCATGCGGCGTGACACCGCAAACGGCGCTGATGGCCGCTCGCTTGCCGCTCGCCATCGCGCACGCGCCAGGCCACATGCTGATGACGGACATCGAGAACACATCGCTCGCCGTTTTCTGATGCACGCCGCGGGGCGTCTGAAGACCGGCGCTTCGCTTTTACGATTACCACGGCGCGCCACGCCGTGAGCCGAGGATCCGCGCAGCCGGAGGGAAGCATGCATCCTCGACGCGACGACCGTTCGCCTGCCGCGCGGCGGTGTACTCGAGCGCTTTCGACAAGGAGCAAAAGATGGACAGCAAGACCGCGGCGGCGCAATCCGCCGACATCGAACAGGGACGCCGCAATGGCATGTTCGCGTGGTACGCCGATGCGGGGCCGCGCGAACGGCGCGCATTCTGGAGTTG
The DNA here is from genome assembly GCF_002934455.1 of Trinickia symbiotica. Classification (GTDB taxonomy): domain Bacteria; phylum Pseudomonadota; class Gammaproteobacteria; order Burkholderiales; family Burkholderiaceae; genus Trinickia; species Trinickia symbiotica. The sequence continues at coordinate 39,786 of NZ_PTIR01000016.1, forward strand.
CAAGGTCGGCTACATGCTCGACGGAATGGACACGCAGATGCTCTCGTTCGTGATCCCGACGCTCGTCGCGACATGGGGAATCAGTCTTGCCGACGCGGGGTTCATCGGCACGCTGACGCTGCTCACGTCGGCCGCGGGTGGCTGGCTCGCCGGCATCTTGTCCGATCGCATCGGGCGCGTGCGGACGTTGCAGATCACGGTGCTGTGGTTCGCCGCATTTACGGGCCTGTGCGGGCTTGCGCAAAACTACGAGCAGCTTCTCGCCGCGCGTGCGCTGATGGGCTTCGGTTTCGGCGGTGAATGGACAGCAGGGGCAGTGCTGATCGGTGAAGTGATCCGCGCGCGCGATCGCGGCAAGGCGGTCGGCCTCGTGCAGGCCGGGTGGGCGATTGGTTGGGGTGCCGCGGCTTTGCTGTACGCGTGGACCTTCTCCGTGCTGCCCGCGGCGACTGCGTGGCGCGCGCTCTTTCTCTTCGGGCTCGTGCCGGCCCTGCTCGTGATCGTGATTCGCCGCTATGTGAAGGAGCCGGAAGTCTATCGGCATGCGAAGGCGGCGCAGCAAAGCGAGGGCGACAAGCCGAGCCTCGGCGAGATCTTCTCGCCGCGGCTGTTCTCCACGACGCTGCGCGCGGCACTGCTCACGACGGGTGCGCAGGGCGGCTATTACGCGATCACGACGTGGCTCCCGACGTTCCTCAAGACCGAGCGCCATCTGACCGTAATGGGCACGGGCGGTTATCTCGCGACGATCATCGTCGGCTCCTACATCGGCTATCTGTCGAGCGCCTATCTGACCGATCGCCTGGGCCGCAAGCCGAACTTCATCCTGTTCGCGGCGGGCTCGATGGCGGTCGCATTCGCGTACACGTCGCTGAACCTGACCGATCACTCGATGTTCTGGCTCGGCTTTCCGCTCGGCTTCTTCGCGTCGGGAATCTTCGCAGGCATGGGCGCGTTCCTGACAGAGCTCTTTCCGACACGCGTGCGCGGCTCAGGCCAGGGGTTTTGCTACAACGTCGGCCGCGCGATCGGTGCCCTGTTCCCGTTTGTGATCGGTGCCCTCGCGAAGCAGTACGGTCTCGGCACGAGCATCGGCCTCTTCGCCGTCGCCGCCTACGGCGTGCTGATCGTCGCCGCGCTCACGTTGCCGGAGACCTGCGGCCGCGAGCTCGAGTCGGCCTGACGTCTGCTCGCATCGCCTGCTCGATTACGCGTTTTCATTTCCAGTCTTCGTTTCCGTTCCCGTTTTCGATTCGATCACCATGTCTGAACACTTCTCGCATGCCGACTTCGCGGCGCCTCGCTGGCAATTCTGGATCGACCGCGGCGGTACCTTCACCGACATCGTCGCGCGCCGTCCTGACGGTTCGCTCGCCACGCACAAGCTGCTCTCGGAAAACCCGGAACAGTACCGCGATGCGGCCGTAGCCGGCATCCGCCATCTGCTCGGCCTCGCGCCGGGCGAGCCGATCACGCCGGCCCAGGTGGAGATGGTCAAGATGGGTACGACCGTCGCGACCAACGCGCTGCTCGAACGCAAGGGCGAGCCGACCGCGCTCGTGACGACGCGCGGCTTTCGCGACGTGCTGCGCATTGCATATCAGAATCGGCCACGCCTCTTCGATCTCGATATCGCGTTGCCCGAGGCGCTCTACGAGCGCGTCGTCGAAGTCGACGAGCGCATCGGCGCGCACGGCGACGTCATTGAGCCGCTCGACCTCGAGCGCGCGGAGGCTGCGCTCGCGGCGGTCTACGACAGCGGTATCCGGGCGCTCGCGATCGTCTTGATTCACGGTTACCGATATACGCATCACGAGCGCGCGCTCGCCGAGCTTGCGCGCCGAATCGGCTTCACGCAGGTGTCCGTGTCGCACGAGGTGTCGCCGCTGATGAAGATCGTGCCTCGCGGCGATACGACCGTTGTCGATGCTTACCTGTCGCCGATACTGCGTCGCTACGTCGAACAGGTCGCGGCCGAGATGCCGGGCGTCAATCTGCAATTCATGCAGAGCAGCGGTGGGCTCACGCGTGCCGATGCGTTCCAGGGCAAGGATGCGATTCTATCGGGGCCCGCGGGCGGCATCGTCGGGATGGTCCGCGCCGCGCAAGCGGCCGGCTTCGAACAGGTGATTGGTTTCGATATGGGCGGCACGTCGACCGACGTTTCGCATTTCAACGGCGAGTTCGAGCGCGTGTTCGAGACGCAGGTGGCGGGCGTGCGGATGCGTGCGCCGATGATGAGCATCCACACGGTCGCGGCCGGCGGCGGCTCGGTGCTGACGTTCGATGGCAGCCGGCTGCGCGTCGGTCCGGAATCGGCTGGCGCAAACCCGGGACCCGCCTCATATCGACGTGGCGGCCCCCTCGCGGTGACCGACTGCAATGTAATGCTCGGCAAGATTCAGCCCGACTACTTCCCGCATGTGTTCGGCCCGCACGCCGACGCGCCGCTCGATCGCGACGTCGTGGCCGAGCGCTTCGCCACGCTTGCCGACGAGATCTTCGCCGCGACGGGACGCCGGCAAACGCCTGAGGAACTGGCCGAAGGCTTTCTCGATATTGCGATCGGAAGCATGGCGAATGCCATCAAGAAGATCTCGGTGCAACGCGGCCACGATGTGTCGCGCTATGTGCTGACGACGTTCGGCGGCGCGGGCGGGCAGCATGCGTGCGGCGTTGCCGACGCGCTCGGGATGACAAAGGTATTCGCGCATCCGCTTGCGGGCGTGCTCTCGGCTTATGGCATGGGGCTGGCCGATCAGACCGCGATGCGCGAGCGCGCCATCGAGGCCGAGCTCGACGACGCGACGCTCGTGCTCCTGAACGACACGCTCGATGCGCTCGCCGAGCAAGCGGTGGGCGTGCTCCGCGAGCAGGGCGTGCCCTCGGCGCGGATCGACACCGTGCGTCGCGCGCATTTGCGCTATCGCGGCACCGATTCGGCGATTGCCGTGCCGGCGGGCAGCCTGGATGCCATGCGTCGGTCGTTCGAGCACGCTTACCGGCAGCGCTACGCCTTTCTGATGGAAGGAAGACCGCTCGTCGTGGAGCTCGCATCGGTCGAAGCGATCGGCCGCTCCGACGCGCCGCTCGACGTCGCTCCCGTTTCCCGCCGCACGCAGGGCGTGCCAACCGCGGGTACCAACGTCCGCTTCTATTCAGGCGGCGCGTGGCACAATGCGCCGCTTTACGTGCGCGAGACGCTGTTTGCAGGCGACGTCCTCGACGGTCCCGCGATCGTCGCGGAAAAGAATGGCACGACGGTGATCGAGCCGGGCTGGCGCGGAGAGTTGACCGACGCCGGGAATCTCGTGCTCACGCGAATGGTACCGCTGCCGATACGCCGCTCGCTCGGCACCGACGCCGATCCCGTGCGACTCGAGATCTTTAACAACCTGTTCATGTCGATCGCCGAGCAGATGGGGCTGACGCTTCAGAACACGGCGTACTCCGTCAACATCAAGGAGCGGCTCGACTTCTCGTGTGCGATCTTCGATGCCGATGGCAATCTGATTGCGAACGCGCCGCATATGCCGGTGCATCTCGGCTCGATGGGCGAGAGCATCCGCACCGTGATCGAACGCAACCGAGGACGAATGCGCGATGGCGACGTGTTCATGCTCAACGATCCCTATCATGGCGGCACGCACTTGCCCGATGTGACGGTCATTACGCCGGTGTTCGCGAATGGATCGGCCGAACCGCTCTTCTATGTGGGCTCGCGCGGTCACCACGCCGACATCGGCGGGATTACGCCGGGCTCGATGCCGCCCGACTCGACCCATATCGACGAAGAAGGCGTGCTCATCGACAACTGGCAACTCGTGTCCGGCGGCGTGTTGCGCGATCACGAGACACGCGCGCTGTTCGCGTCGGGCCGTTATCCCGCGCGCAACGTCGAGCAGAACATGGCCGACTTGCGCGCGCAAATCGCGGCGAATCAGAAGGGTGTCGAAGAACTGCGCCGGATGATCGCGCAATTCGGCGACGACGTCGTGCGCGCCTATATGCGGCACGTACAAGACAACGCCGAGGAGGCCGTGCGGCGCGTGATCGGCGCGCTGCGGGACGGACAGTATCGCTATCCGCTCGACAACGGCGCAGTGATCGAAGTGATGATCCGCGTCGATGCGCGTGCCCGGTGCGCGGAGATCGACTTCCGCGGTACGTCTGCGCAGTTGCCGAACAACTTCAACGCGCCGAAGGCCGTGTGCATGGCGGCGGTGCTCTATGTGTTTCGCACGCTCGTGGGCGACGACATTCCGCTCAATGCCGGGTGCCTGAAGCCGCTGACCGTGATCGTGCCGGAAGGATCGATGCTCAATCCGGTGTATCCGGCCGCGGTGGTATCGGGGAACGTGGAGACCTCTTCGGCGATCACGAATGCGCTCTACGGTGCGCTCGGCCGTGTGGCGTCGAGCCAGGGGACGATGAACAATTTCACGTTCGGCAACGCACGGCACCAGTACTACGAAACGATCGCGGGCGGCAGTGGCGCGGGGCCCGGGTTCGAGGGTGTCGATGCCGTGCAGACGCATATGACGAATTCGCGGCTGACCGATCCCGAGGTACTCGAATGGCGCTATCCGGTGCGGCTCGAATCGCATTTCATCCGCAGCCGGTCGGGCGGCGCAGGGCGCTGGCGCGGCGGCAATGGCGCCATCCGGCGGATTCGCTTCCTCGAACCAATGACGGCGTCGATTTTGTCGAACAACCGCGTGCACGCGCCGTTCGGTGCGGCGGGGGGCGAGGCCGGCGCGCTCGGGCGCAACTACGTCGAGCGAGCCGACGGCACGATCGTGTCTGTTGCACACGTCGGCGGCGCGCAGATGGCGCCCGGTGACACATTCGTGATCGAGACACCGGGTGGTGGCGGATATGGTGCGCCGACGGCATAAGCCCGCTTGAGTGGTGCAGCAATCGTCGATGCACTTTGCGCCGCGGGGCGGGCGTGGTTGCGGGTACCGCCCGCCCCGGCACATATGAAGGCTCGGCCCGGTAGACCAGTGTCGGCGATACTCACCAAGTCGCGGTTAAAGCGAGTCGGCCGCCGGCACCGCGTATCGACGCAAGACGACTTCGCCGGGAATCGATGTCAGGGCAGGGTTGTCGTAAAGCCCTGCCATCACGACGACAACCAGATCGAGTTGCGGAACGATGAACAACCGTTGGCCTCCGTAACCTACGCCGGCGACCCACCTGAACTCCTTCCGATGAACAAGAGATCGACCGAGCCACCATTGGAAGCCATAGAAGAACAGCCCCTCGCCGTTGATGTGAGCGCTCGTGGCGTCGTCGATCCACGCCTGCGAGACGATCGTCTTCTTGTTCCATCTCCCCCGCTGGAGGACGATCTGGCCAATCTTCGCAACATCGCGGGGCCGCATGCGAAGCCCTGACACCGCGTTCGGCGCGCCGTCCGCGTACCGGACCCATTCGACGTCTTCGATACCCAGCGGGCCGAAGAGCACTTCGTTTGCGAGCAGATCGAGAGGCCGTCCCGATGCCTTCTCCAGAATGGCAGCGAGAAGAGCGGTCAATCCGCCGTTATAGAGGTAGGTCGCGCCGGGCGGCCGCACGATCGGCTGCTCGAGCACATAGCGGCACCGGTCAGTCGCGTCGGACATTCGCCGTTCGCTATTGGCAGGGTCGCTATAGGGACAAGCCTCGTCCCACGCCAAGCCAGCCGACATCGTAAGAAGATGTCGGAGGCTGATCGCGTCTTTTTCCGGTGTCCGCAGGTCCGCATACTCGGGAAAGAACGAGAAAACAGGTTCGTCCAAGTCACCGATCCAGCCATGATCGATAGCGATACCGAAGAGCAGCGAGACGATGCTCTTTGTAATCGAGCGGACGTCATGCTTGAGTTCAGAATGGTATGAAACGCGGCCGAGCGGCCTGCCCCATGCCTGATCTTCACCCGAGAAATAGTGCTCGCAGACGATCTTGCCATGCCGGACGATCAATATGGAATGGACGTTGGCCTCCGTCCAGGCTTCGAACTGCGGCGCCAGGCCCTCGAGCAGAGCCGGGTTCATCCCTTCTTCTTCGGGGGTAGATACCATCCAGTCGTTGTTATTGCTTGCGTAAGCCAGCTCTTTCATGGCGGACTTGCCCTCGCCGTATCGACATTAACCGTGAGACTGCGTGGTTTTCGACAATTCCGCAAGAGCGTGTAGACCGATTCGCCGGCGCTATTCCGTCGGCAGCGTGACCGGAAGGCGCATCCGGTACAACGAGACAGCTTGAATCGCGAGCGTGCAGACAATCGCGCCACCATAAGCGGCAAACAAGCTCAAGCGCGTCAGCGTCAGGCTCAGCAAATAGAAAAACGCGGCAAAGCCCAAAAGTCCCGCCACCATGCCGCGCATCAATTGTTGCGCGGCCGTATGGCTGATCATGCGGTGAGTAAAAACCGCGAGGATGATCGCCATGAACGGGAACGACGCGAGCACGCCGCTCGCCTCGGGACCGACGTAAGGCGCGATCAGCGTTACGCCGACGACCAGGCCCGCGATGAGCGCCATGCGCAGGGGTAAATCCCACCACGGCGGATCGAGCTTGCCCGTTGCGGCTATTTTGTTAGGGATGAGGATGAGCGCGAGTGCGATGGCCACGATGGCGACGATAAACAGGCCGGTTTCCGGTAGCGCGCCATGCTGCAAAAGGCCGGCTACGATGGAGAACATCGCACAGGCGCCTGCGAGGGCTATCGGCCACCCCACGCGTGCCAGTCTGCAATAGGCAACGCAAAACGCCGCTTGCGCGGCCGTCGCGACGAGCGAGCCTGACGTAGCTTGGACGGCAAACGCACGGCCATGCTCGAGTGCCAGAAAAACCGAGATCGGCCCCGATGTGAGCGGCAGCCCGACCAGGAGTCCGCCGATTGCCTCGCCCCAGCGGCGAACAGTAAGGGTGGCAGCCAACAACAACAGCGGCGTGACGACGAGCTTGAAGACTAGAAGATCCATGATTGGCCAAAGCGCACGGGGTATGCCGACGTCGAAGCCTAGCGCGTACCTCGTTCAAGCATCGAACATAACAACAATCGGGATAATGGCAAAGACACCACAGCAGTCCTGGTTAAAGCACCGGGGCCAGAACCGGGAGACGACAGTGTCCGAAAACGTGAGCGGCACCGAGGGCTATGCTGAAAATGCACCGCTGCTCATCGAGCAATGGCGGCGCGTTTCGTTTGCCGAACATCACAGACCCATATTGCATCTCATCCCAGCCAACCCGTCGTCCGTTGTCGACATTGGGGCGGGCATCGGGACCGACGCGGCTGCGTTTGCAGCGATGGGGCACAGCGTCGTAGCCGTCGAGCCCGTGGATCAGCTGCGCAACGCCGGCATGGAGCTGCATTCCTCGCCTCGAATCGAATGGGTCGACGATAGCTTGCCGGACCTGCCCCTCTTACGCTCCATGAAAAGGCCGTTTGAAATTGTGATGCTGACGGCGGTTTGGATGCATCTCGACGAGCAAGAGCGGCGTCGATCGATGGCGAGCGTGAGCGCGCTTTTGTCTAGCGGCGGCATGCTGATCATGTCTTTGCGGCACGGGCCGGTTCCAGCCGGAAGACGGATCTTCGAAGTTTCGGCCGAAGAGACCATCGAGCTGGCACATGCTCACGGTTTGCAACCCCTGCTCAATCTCCAAACCGAATCGGTGCAAAGCGAAAACCGGCGGATCGGAGTGACATGGACCCGAATAGCGTTTGTCAAAGGCCCGGAAGCCGGCTAAATTCCGTAATACGCCTGAAGGGAACATCAAAACCGCGTCATGTCCGAGGCTGCGTCCGCATCGCTCGTCTTCGTGCTCCTGCTCGTTTTTGCAGGCATCGGCGTCATGCTGCGTCCGTTTCTACCCGAGGAGCACAAGGCTCACGAGACCGTGCAACTCGTGACGTTGGTCATCGGAATGCTGGTGACATTTGCCTCGCTCGTCCTCGGTCTTTTGACGGCATCCGCAAAGAGCGGCTTCGATACAGTCGGAAACGATTTGCGCGATTACGCGTCCGAATTGATCCAATTGGATCAGCAGCTGCGGGACTACGGTCGAGACGCCGACGACACGCGTGCCCTCCTGCGCGCCTACACGGCCGCCGTCATCGCATCTACCTGGCCCGCGGAGCCGCGGCCACCCGGCAACTACTATCCCCTCGAGCCCGCAAGCAATCAGCTGGAAAGCGTGCATCTCGGCCAAATGCTCGATTCCGCCGGACGCGAGATCCGACGCCTCGCGCCGCACGACGAGTATCACCATCGGCTTGCCGACGATATTCTGGCTGCGTTCACTCGGCTCGGCCGGGAGCGATGGAAAGTGATTGAAGAAGCACGGGCCGCGATTTCGCTTCCCTTCTTCGTGATGCTGACTTTCTGGCTCGTTGTGATCTTCCTCAGCTTCGGGCTCGTTGCTCCTCGCAATGCGCTGGCGCTCGTGACCATACTGCTCGGCGCGCTATCGATCGCGTCGGCCGTGTATGTCATCGTCGACCTTCAGACGCCGCTTACAGGATCGCTCGTCATTTCGAGCCGTTCCATGCGGGATGCGCTTGCGCATCTGAGCCGTTAGCCGGTGTCCAAATCCCCCTGCCAGAGGCCGAAGCGTCGTGCAAGGCATCGGCATCGCCGCGAGCGCGTCGCCGAACGCGCCCTGGTTTTTATGGTGCGGAGCCGGCGGAGCCTGTGGCGCGGGCACTGCGGGAAGAGGGGCTCCTCCGCAGATACTCGCTGAGAAAGTCGACGAAGGTTCGGAGCTTCACCGAAAGCTGATTCCGCTCGAGATAAACCGCGTGGATGTTCGCATTCGGCAGCGACCAATCCTCCAGCAAAGGCATCAGTTTTCCCCGCTCGAGATGGCCCTGGATTTCCCACTGCGACCGCACGACGATGCCGCGCCCTTCGTGAGTTCGTCGAGAATGCGTGAGCCGCTCGACAAATACAGCTCGCCTTCGGGCGTGAGGCTCAGACGCCGCGTCGTGCGGTTCATCAGGCGCACGCCGAGGCGCCGCTCCAGCTGCGCGAGCCGCTTGCTGACGGCGGGCGGGGTCACGCCCATTTCGCGTGCGGCGGCGGCAAGATTGCGATGTCGCGCCGCGAGCGCGAACACATTCAGATCGGAGAAGCCGTCCATTGACATTGGCAGTGCTGTTTCTCGCGCAGGCGACGAACACGCATTTGGCGCTGGCGCAAGAAGTCACGCTATTGCTCGTCACGATGCTGACCTCCAAGGGATCGACGGGGGTGACGGGCGCGGGTTTCATCACCCTCGCCGCGAGCCTGTCGGTCGTGCCGACGGTGCCTGTCAGCGCCATGGTGCTGATCCTCGGCATCGACCGATTCATGTCGGAGTGCCCGGCGCTGACGAATATCGTAGGCAATGGCGTGGCGTCGATCATCGTATCGGCCTGGGAAGGCGGTCTCGATCGGAACAAGCTCGCCGCGGCGTTGAGCCCGGCCGATCTCGAACGAGGCCGTGTCGATTCGAGATCGGCGAGCATTCTCGAAGCGACTGCTTCGGATCGCACGGCCTCCTAGTCCAAACGGATCAACGCAGTCTGATTGCGTTCAGTCTTCGGCTTGGACGGCTGCGCGCGTCAACAGCCACTGCCTGAACGCCGCAACTTTCTCAACGCGGGATTCGTTTTTTCGGTAGGAAAGAAAGTGCGTTTCCCGTGCGAAGCGCACGAACGCGTCGCTGCGTATTTCGACAAGATCGCCGCGCGCAATCTCGCGTTCGGCGAGCCGCGTGCTTTCGAGCACGACGCCCATGCCGTCGGCCGCGGCAGAGATACCGAGCGCCGCGCGATCGAACGAAGGGCGAGGCGTTGCCGGCATCTCGAGCCCGTTAGCCGCGAACCAGTCGGACCAGGTAATGCGGCTAAGCTGTGTATCGATCAGCGTCAGCGCGCTCATGCGTCGCGCAGCGGGCATTTCATCGTCGAGCAAAGCGGGAGAGCAGAGCGGCACGATCGCTTCGCGCCCGAGCGGAATGGTTTCGACGCCGGGGCGTTCGAGTGCACTGCCATACGAAATCTCGATGTCGACTTCCTGAACGCGCGTGAGGTCGAGCGGTTCGGCGCCTGTCGACAGACGAATGGTGATATGTGGGTGAGCTCGATTGAATTCGGGCAGCTTTGGCCCCAGCCACTTGACCGCGAAGCTCGGCGCGCAGTGCACGACAAGCACCTGAGCGTTGGGCGCGAGCGTCACTTCGCTGCAAGCGGCTTCCACCGCATCGAATACCCGGCTCAGCGTTTCCAGTAGCCGCACTGCCTCGGGCGTGGGCTCGATGCGCCGGTTGCGGCGCAAGAACAACGCGCGGCCGAAATATTCCTCGAGCTCCTTCACCTGATGACTGATCGCCGAAGGCGTCAGATGCAGCTCCTGCGCGGCGAGCGCGAAGCTCTCGAGCCGGGCGGCTGCTTCGAACGCGCGCAGCAGCACGAAATTCGGCATTCGCCTCATGTTTTCCCTGATAGGTGAATGCTATTCATGCTTTCATGAACAACCATCGTTTGTCAACGCGGTTGGCTCCGGACGACCATGTGCCTACCCAATGTCCACATGTTCAAAGGAGTCGACATGTCCGAAGTGATGGAAGCCCCATCGAAAGCGATGGATCTGAAAGGCCGCGTCTCGATCTATCAGCCTGAGCAGGAAGGTCTGATCTTTCCGCAATTGCCGGCGTTCCAAAGCCATGCAGAGCACAGGCAGCACCTGAAGGAACGACTTGTCGGCGCGTGCCGCGCGTTCGCACTGCAGGGTTTCGACTACGGCTTTGCTGGTCACCTGACCGTGCGCGACCCGGAGAATCCGGGCCTTTATTGGACGAATCCGATGGCCGTGCATTTCTCGCAGGTCAAAGTTTCGAATCTGATTTGCGCGGACCACGAAGGCAATGTCGTCGAAGGCGAATACGCGATCAATCGCGCGGGTTTCGTGCTGCATGCGGCGGTTCACGAGATGCACCAGGACATCGTTGCGATGTGTCACGCGCATACCGTGTACGGCACTGCTTTCGCGTCGCTCGGCAGGAAACTCGATCCCATCAGCCAGGACGCCGCTGCGTTCTTCGAAGATCACGTCGTCATCGGCGAGGAAGCAGGGCAGGTTGCCGTCGAGGTGAAGGCGGGCCACAAGGTCGCGCATGCATTTCGGGGCGTCAAGGCGGCGATTCACCAAAATCATGGCCTGCTGACGGCAAGCCGGCACAGCATCGAATCGGCCGCGTTCTGGTTCATCGCGCTTGAACGCTGCTGCCAACAGCAACTGATGATCGAAGCCAGCGGCATCAAGCCGCGCTTCGTGACCGAAGAGCGTGCCCGCTACAGCCGCGAGCATGTCGGCAGCGAGTACATCGGATGGTTGCACTTCCAGAGCATCTGGAACGAACTCGTGAACACGCAGCCCGATATATTCGACTGAGCGCGGGCATTGCGTCACTGCGCGGCGGGCTGCGCGAGAAGCGCGCCTGCCGCAACGAATCATTACACGACGGAGACATCCTCATGAGTTCGATCAGCCAGGACGTGTATCTGCAACGTCTGGAAGCAGGCACCTATGCGAAGGTCGCATGGCGCTTGATTCCGTTTTTGTTCTTTTGCTATCTGTGCGCTTATCTCGATCGCATCAACGTCAGCTTCGCGAAGCTGCAAATGCTCCAGGATTTGGGGATGAGCGACGCGGTCTATGGACTCGGCGCGGGGATTTTCTTCGTCGGCTATCTGCTTTTCGAAGTGCCGAGCAACCTCGTTCTGCTCAAAGTCGGGGCGCGGCGATGGATCGCGCGGATCATGGTGACGTGGGGTCTGATTTCGGCGGCGATGATGTTCGTATCGACACCGACGCAGTTCTACGTCGTGCGTTTTCTGCTCGGCGTGGCGGAGGCGGGCTTCTTTCCCGCGATCCTGCTCTACCTGACCTACTGGTTTCCGGCGGGCCGGCGCAGCAAGGTCACGGCGCTGTTCATGACGGGTATCCCGATGTCTGGCGTGCTCGGCGGTCCGCTGTCCGGCTGGATCATGCATTCGATGAGCGGCACGCATGGCCTCGCGGGATGGCAGTGGTTGTTCTTGCTCGAAGGCATACCGACGATGATCGTCGGTGTCGTTGCATTCTTCTATCTGGACGACAAGGTCTCCGATGCGCGCTGGCTGACCACGGACGAGCGAGCGACGATCGAAGCGGATTTGCAGGCGGAAGCCGGTCATCACAAGCTGCACTCGTTGCGCGACGGTCTCGCGAGCCCGCGCGTGCTCTTGTTATCGGCGATCTATTTCTTCTTCACGATGGGCCTATACGGCGTGAGCTTCTGGCTGCCGTCGCTCGTGAAGGCATCGGGCGTCTCCGGCACGTTGAACATCGGCTTGCTGTCGGCGGTACCGTATGCGGCCGCGGCAATCACGATGGTAGCCGTCGGGCGAAGCTCGGACCGCCATGGCGAGCGCCGCTGGCACCTTGCCGCTCCGGGTGTCGTGGGCGCGCTGGCGCTGTGCGCGAGCGTCGTCTATGCGCACGATACGGTGATCGCGATGATCGCGCTGACGGTCGGCACGATGGGCGTCATCACCACGATCTCGCAGTTCTGGACCGTGCCGCCCGCCGTGCTTCAAGGTACGGCCGCCGCCGGCGGGATTGCGCTGGCGAATTCGGTAGGCTCGATCTCCGGCGTGGTGAGCCCGTATCTGATCGGTTGGCTGCAGACGTCGACAGGCTCGACGGGGAGTGGGGTCGTTGGCATCGCCGCCAGCATGGTGGTCGGCAGCGTGCTGACGCTGACGTTGCGCCGTGCTCATGTCAATCATCGCGTGCGGCGCGGTTGACCGGAGCTTCTACGCTGTCAGAATCTCGCCGAGCCGCGCGACGAGATTCTGGCGCGCGCGGCTCGTATGCAATTCGGTCAGTTCGGCCGCGCGCGCCGGATCGCGCGCGGCGATGGCCTCGGCGATCGCCTGATGCTCGTCCCAAATCGAATCCCGCAGCCGCGACGATTGCAGCACAGCACCCATCACGCGCCGCAAGTGCACCCAATGCAACTGCGCGCTCTCGACGATGAGCGGATTGCCTGACGCTTCATAGATGGCCTGGTGAAACGCGATGTCGGCATCGATCATTGCCTTGACGTCCTTGCCCTTCGAGACGAGCCGCCCGCGCATGATGAGCGCATTGTCGATGATCGCGCCACGCTCCGCGGCGAGCTTCGCCGCGAGCGCATCGAGCGCGCCGCGCACTTGATAGAGTTGGCTGGTCCGCTCGACGTCGAGCGGCGCCACTAGTACGCCACGCCCCGGCGCGTCTTGCACGAGTCCGTCCTTCTTCAGCAGGCGCAAGGCCTGCAACACGGGCGAGCGGGAGACCGCGAACTGCTCCGCGATCTCTTCCTGCGTCAAACGCGTGCCGGGCGCGAGCGACCCGTCGCTGATCGCGTCGGCCAACACTCGATACACCTCGTCGACGTAGTCGGGGCGCGTCTGAATTTTTTCGAACTTCAGCGTCATGATCAGGCCTCTGTACTTTGGATACAGACTACAAGTGCAATGCTAAGACGTCAAGCGTACGCGTAAACCCATATTGGCCTGCCCTCAGCGCTCGCTTAATCTCTGTATACAGAGTTCGGTATCCGTACTCAGACATCTAAGTCGCAGCGGCAATACGGATGTCTTCGTTCACACAGTCACGAGGAGCGGTCATGACAATCAAGTCGGAGCAGATGGAAAAGGGCAGCAGTGCAGGCGGCGCGGTGGTGAAAAAGCTGATCCCGTACGGCGGCTACTACACGAACAAGGTGCCGGGGCACGACGTCGAGTTGACCGAGACGGGCCCCGCCACGCCAATGGGCGAATACATGCGCCGTTTTTGGCACCCTATCTGCATGTCGATGGAGCTGACCGATACGCCGCGCTTCCTGAAGATCCTGAGCGAGGAACTGGTCGCGTTCCGCGATGGCAGCGGGCGCGTCGGCGTATTGCACGCGCATTGCGTGCATCGAGGCGCCTCGCTCGAGTATGGCGCGATCCAGGAGCGCGGCATCCAGTGCTGCTATCACGGGATGGTGTTCGATGTCGACGGAACCTGCCTTCACGCGCCATTCCCCAAGGGCGAAGAGGCGGAAGCGGAGAAATACGCATGCTCGATCCGTCAAGGCGCCTATAAGGCCGTCGAGCGTAACGGGCTCGTGTTCGCCTACATGGGGCCCCCGGACGAAGAACCGCCGTTCCCCGAGTGGGAGGGCAATTTCACGGTGCTGCCGACGGACGAACTCGTGCCCTACAGCAACTTCCAGCACTGCAACTGGCTGCAGGTTCAGGACAATGCGGCCGACAACTACCACACGGCCGCCCTGCACGCCGGCAAGAACGTGGTCGATGGCCATTACCAGGGCACGACGTTCGACGAAGTGGGCGCCGCCTCGATGGAAGTGCCGCCCGACATGCAGTTCATCCCCGTGCAGCAAGGCCGTAGTCTTGCTTGCGCGGGCGCACGTCGGGCCGACAAGGATCATCTGTTCGTTCGCGTGCAGCACCAGGTTCTGCCGAATCTGAGCCTGCACGCGTACACATCCGAAGATGGCTTGAGCAAGAAGCTGTTCAGCCGTTTCCATATGATCCGCTGGACGGTGCCCGTGGACGACGAGAACAGCAAGATGATCGGCTGGCGCGTGATGGGGCCGGGTATCGACACGCGCGGCGTCGGCAACAAGGAACTGGTCGGCTATGAAACGATCGACTTCCTCGAGGGACAGGTGGCGATGCGCAGGCCCGAGCGCTTCGGCAAGTACAAGCTCGAGGACATGCCGCCGATTCCGCCGAACCATCGAGAGCGTGCCCACTATAAGGACGCGCAGTACGCACCGGGCGATTACGAGGCAATCATCAGTCAGCGTCCGATTGCCGTCCATTCGCTCGAGCATCCCACCAAGTTCGACGCAGGGCTGTATCTGTTCCGCAAAATGTTGCGCGATGCCGTGCGCGGAACGAATCCGGCCGCGGGTCCGGCCGAGTTCGCGCAGTGGCTGCGCGATGTCGGCGCAACGCCGAACAGCTATTGCTCGGGCAATGTCTTCGAGATTCCCGAGGGAGCGACCGTCGAAGAGGAGGTCGCGCAACGCCGCCGCATTTCAAAAGCGGTGGTCGCGATTCTCACGGAGAGCGATCGCTTGAAGGGCGAAGAGCGGGCGGCGTTCGTGCGCGCAAAGATGGAGGAACTCGAGAAGTCGGCGCGCAAGTAAGGGGCGATGTGAGGCATTCATTGGGCCAACGCATTGAAGCCCCCTGAATGCCGCTCGGTCCATGTCGCGCGGGCAGCGTCCAGTTGCAAGGAGAGATCAATTGACAGCAAGTAATCAGGCCGCGACGGCGCCTTCGTCGACACTCGAGCTGTTCGTGCGGCAGATCCGTTACGAAGGTCGCAATATCCAGTCGTACGAGCTGGTCGACCCGGATGGCCGCGAATTGCCGCCGTTCACGGCCGGGGCCCATATCGACGTGCATCTGTCGAACGGGATCGTTCGGCAGTATTCGCTTTGCAATTCGCCCGGCGATCGTCGGCGTTACGTCATCGCTGTGCTGCGCGATGAAAAAGGCCGCGGCGGATCAAAGGCCGTTCATGAGCAGCTGCACGTACAGGATCGGCTGCGGGTCAGCTATCCGCGCAACAACTTCGAGCTGGCGGAGGGGGCGCGCAAGATCATCCTGCTCGCAGGTGGGATCGGCGTGACACCGTTGAAATCGATGGCGCATCAGCTCGCCGCCGCGGGCGATGTCGAGTACGAGTTTCACTATTGCGCACGCGAGGCCCAGTGCGCCGCGTTCATGGAGGAATTGAAGGCGCTGATCGAACCGCAGCGACTGCATTTTCACTTCGATGGGGGCGAGCCGTCACGAGGCCTCGACATCGGAGCTCTATTGCGCGACGAAGCGCAAGACGGCACGCACGTCTACTATTGCGGACCAGCCGGCTTCATGCGCGCGTGCGCCGAGGCATGCGGGAATTGGCCGACGGCCGCCGTCCACTGCGAGCACTTCAAGGCGCCCGAGCGCGCGAGCGCGCCTGAGAGCCGAACACCCGGCGAATTTACGGTTGAAATTGCCAGCACTGGGCAACGCCTGCCCGTTCCTGTCGACAAGAGTATCGCGGATGTGCTCAAAGCTGCGGGCATTGCCGTGCAAACGTCCTGCGAAGCTGGCTTATGCGCGACGTGCAAGGTTCGTTATTTAGCCGGAGAGGTCGAGCACCAGGATTGCATCCTCGATGGCGACGACCAGCGGAATTTCCTGACGATTTGCGTGTCGCGCGGGAAGAGCGAACTGTTGGTGCTCGATTTGTAGAGCCTCTAGCGTTAGCGCTGCTTCGCCGTCACTTCGATTTCAATCTTCATGCGCTCGTCCAACAGGCCGGCCTCGATCATCATCGCCGCCGGCCGCGCATTCCCGAGATAGCGGCGCAAAACGGGCCAGCACGCCTTGAAATCGTTGCGGTCAGGCAAAATGTAACGGACGCGCACGACATCGTCGAACGTCGCGCCTGCCTTGCTCAGCGCGTCGCCAATGTTGCGCATGCATTGTTCCGTCTGTTCCACGATGTCATCGGATATCGTCCGCGCCTGGTAGTCGAATCCGGTCGTTCCGGAAACGAAAACCCAGTCGCCCTCGACAACGGCCCTGCTGTAGCCAATGAGTTCCTCGAATTCCGATCCCGATGAAATCCGCTGTCGCTCTGTCATGAAAGCCTCCGGCTGTTGATATGCGGCCGAGTGTAGACGCTGGGGAGTTCCTCGTCCAATGCGGCGGGTTCGAGCGATTCTCATTAAGAGGGACGACGGGCTCCGATCGACGGCCCCCGAAGTGAGTGATAATCACGCCTGCGCCCGCATATTCCGGAGATTTTCCATGAGAAGCATCGACGATCCTCTGCACGACAAAGAGGTAGGCGTTGCCGATGTTACGCAGGACACGACCCGCATCGACGACGTCCGCATCGGCGCCGTCCGTCCGCTCATTTCACCCGCGCTACTGCAGGACGAACTGCCGGTATCGCCCGAAGTGCAGGCGCTCGTCGAGCGCAGCCGCGAAACCATCGGCAACATCCTGCACGGCCGTGACGATCGGCTGCTCGCCGTGGTCGGTCCCTGCTCGATTCATGACCACGACCAGGCCCTCGACTATGCTCACCGGCTCAAAGCCGCGGCCGATGCACTGAAGGACGACCTTTACATCGTCATGCGCGTCTATTTCGAGAAGCCGCGCACGACGGTCGGATGGAAGGGCTATATCAACGATCCGAGGCTCGACGGGAGCTTCCGCATCAACGAAGGGCTGCGCTGCGCGCGACAACTGCTGCTCGATATCAATGGCCTCGGGTTGCCGGCGGGTACCGAATTTCTCGACCTGCTCAGTCCGCAATACATCGCGGACTTGATTGCCTGGGGCGCGATCGGCGCGCGCACGACCGAGAGCCAAAGCCACCGTCAGCTCGCATCGGGCCTCAGCAGCCCGATCGGATTCAAGAACGGCACCGACGGCGGCGTGCAGATCGCCGCCGATGCGATCGTCGCGGCGCGTGCGAGCCATGCCTTCATGGGCATGACGAAGATGGGCATGGCGGCCATCTTCGAAACGCGCGGCAACGACGATGCGCACGTCATTCTTCGCGGCGGAAAGAAGGGGCCGAATTACGACAGCGCCAGCATCGTGGATACTTGCGGCGTATTGAAGGCGGCGGGTCTGCGAGAGCAAGTCATGGTCGATTGCTCGCATGCGAATTCGGGCAAGTCGCATATTCGCCAGATCGAAGTCGCGCAGGATCTGGCGCGACAGCTTTCGCAGGGCGAACAGCGGATCATCGGCGTCATGATCGAGAGCAATCTCGAAGAGGGCCGCCAGGATTTGAAGCCGGGCGTGCCGCTGCGGTACGGGGTTTCGATCACAGACGCCTGTCTGGCATGGTCGCAAACGGAGCCTGTCCTCGATCTGCTGGCGAGCGCGGTTCGCGAGCGGCGCAAGGCAGTCAGCGGCCTTTCTTCGTCGAGCTGGAAGTAAATGCGGCAACCGCTTCGCGGAAAGCGACGCTGCCGTACACCTCTTCGATCAGGTCATCGTCGTCGAGCCGCTGCTCGACGACGATGCGACGCAGACTTTCCTTGACCGCCTTCTGCGTAACCGCCGAAAGTGCCATGAGCCGTTCGGCGAGCGTGCGCGCCGCGGTCTCAAGCGCATCCTGCGCCGAAACCTCATAGACATAGCCGCAATCGAGCGCTTCGCGCGCCGTCAGGTAATCCGCGAGCATCAGCATTTTCTTCACGCGAGGTACGCCGAAGGCTGCCTGCAGCCGTGCGATATTTCGCGACGAAAGCGTATTGGACAGGGTCTTCGCGATGGGTGCGCCGAACCGCGACGTATCGCTACATACGCGGAAATCGCACGCGGTCGCGAGGGCCAGGCCGCCGCCGACGGCCCAGCCGTCGATGACGGCGATCGTGGGTACCGGAATCCGTTCGACCGCGCCGATCACGCTTTCGATAAGAGCCTCGTAGGCCACACCCTGGCGGCCCTCCCGAAAGTCCTTGAAGTAGCCGATGTCCGTCCCCGAAACGAACGACTTTCCCCCGGCGCCTCTGAGCAGGATGCAGCGCACTTCGCGGTCACGTTCGCATTGATCGATGAGCGCGAGCAGCGACTCATACATCGTAATCGTCATGGCATTGTGCCGTTCGGGGCGGTTGATCACGATTTCCGCGGCACCCGACGGGTGCACGACCAGCCCGATCTCCTCGCTCATGACGCTCTCCTCTTGATCTCCGCGAAGATCTCGTCGTTGTGCTCGCCGAGGCGCGGCGGGTGGCGGCGCACTTGTTGCGGCGTGCCGAGCATTTTGACGGGGAAGCCAATGTTCTTGACCTTGCCCTCGACCGGATGATCGATTTCCATGCACATGCGACGGTGCTGAGCGTGCCCGCTCTCGAAGGCCTGGGGATAGGAGAGGAGCGGGCCGGCCGGGATGCCGGCAGCGAGCAGGGCGTCGACCCAATCGGCGCTGTCGCGCCGGGCGAACTCCCGCTCGAGAATCTCGATCATCGCCTCGCGATTCTTCAGGCGCAGCGAGACGGTTTCGAAATCCGGATGCTTCATGAGGTCCGGGCGCTCAAGTAATTCGCAGAGCCTGGTCCATAGTTTTTGGTTCGTCGCGCCCATGACGAAATAGCCGTCGCGCGCCTTGACGGCCTGATAGGGCGCACTCATTTTATTGCCGGTACCGAGCGGAGCCGGCGGCACGCCCGTGCCCCAGTAATCCGACATCTCCCAGATCGCGAAGGCCATCGCCGAATCGAGGAGCGACGCGTCGATATGCTGGCCGACCCCCGTCTTCTGAGCACCGATGTAAGCGGAGAGCAGGCCATAGACGGCAAAGAGCGCGCAACCGAGATCGGCGACGGGCACCCCGCATTTGACCGGCTTTCCACCTTTATAGCCCGTCACGCTCATCACGCCCGACATGGCCTGCGCGATCAGGTCGAAGCCGGGCCGCGAAGACCAAGGCCCGCTTTGCCCGAAACCCGAAATGCTTACGTACACGATTTTCGGATTGATCTTGCGGATCGATTCATAATCGATCCGCAATCGTTGCACGACACCCGGCCGATAATTCTCGACGATGGCGTCGGCGGTCTTCGCCAGCTCGTAGAAGGTCTCGCGCCCTTCGTCGCTCTTGAGGTCGAGCACGATCGAGCGCTTGTTTCGATTCAGGTTCAGGAAGCCCATACTGTCGGGGCCCTTCATCTTGAAGCCCATCGCACTACGCGTCTGGTCGCCTTCGGCCGGTTCGACTTTGATCACGTCCGCGCCGGCATCGGCGAGCATCATGCAGGCGAACGGACCCGCCATGACCTGGGTTACGTCGAGTACGCGAATCCCTTCCAGCGGCAACTTAGCGGCTTTCGTCATTTGGCGTCTCCTCGCAATGCGAATGGGTTGTACGCCCAACTGTCCGCCAGCGCGACGCCTCTCGCAAGCATCGGCGCATCATGCCTGATTTCGCCGATTGCGAAACCTCGAACTTGCCGCGCTATTCGGCCGGCGAATGGGCGAGAAGCTCGGCAACGACGTTGCGCAGCGTTTGCTCTTGCGCGTGCCAATCGACGGCAGAAAGGACGTAGCTGCGGTGATGCCAGTCACCTTCGAGCTGCATAGAGCCGAGCGTTTCCTCGGGATGAAAACTGCGCAAGACTTCGGGCGGCATCAAACCGACGCCGAGACCATGGCGCACCATGGCCAGCATCGTGTCGAACCCGTTCGCGGTGAAATTGTTGGGGAAGTGCCGTCCGCGGCTGCGATAGGCGCGTTGCACCGCGGACAAGATCGCCGATCCCTTTCCAAGACTGACGATCGGAATATCGAGAATATCGTCGATGCCGAGAGGCTTTTCGGCGAATCGAAAATGCGGCCGGCTATAAACGAGCACGAGCTGGTCTTGCCTGTAGAGCGACTGCGGTAGATCGAGGAAGCCGCTCTTCTTCTCGTATATGCCGATATCGATGATTTTATCGCGCAACAATTGCTGCACGATTTTGCTGTTTTCCTCGACGATTTTCAGGCTGATGCCCGGGTACTTGCGCTGAAGGCCGGCAATGTCGCGAGCGAGGAATTCGATGATGACGGCTTTGGGCGCGCCGATAATGATGCGTCCGTCGAGACCGTGCTTGAGCGCTTGCGCATCCCCTTCGAGGCGGTCGACGAGATTGTCGATTTGCCGAATGTATTGGAGCAGCTTGTCGCCGGCTTCCGTAATCTGGACGCCATGAGGTACCCGCCTGAAGAGTGTTGCGCCGAGCTGTTGCTCGAGGTCGGACACGCGGCGCGATGCGGCCGCGACGGCGAGATTCAGTTTGTCCGAAGCGCGCGAAATGCTGCCTTCCTCAACGATGGCGAGGACCAGCCGGACGGTGGTCGTGTCGATTTTCACTATGGCTCCAGGGTGGGCGATCGATTCGCCAGACGGTTGTAGCACGCGGACGCGCGAATGACGAGCGCGCTTCGTTCGCGCGAAGTCGTCGCCGGCGGCGATGACATACACAGCGATCGATCATCGCCTTCGTCGACTCCCTCCTCGCCTCACTGCCATCTTCGATAGCTTTCTGAAAGCTCGCTGTCATTACCGATTCTTACCCGTGGCCCACATTCGACTCTTTACGCGGTCCCGTTCTGTTCCACAACAAGGAGGCAGGAATGACAAATGGCAAGCGGCGGTCTCTCTTCGGCGCGCTATTGGCAAGTGGCGCGATTACAGTGGGTGTTCATCCGGCCGCGCACGCGGAACCGAAGCCCGATGTGAAGCATGTGCTGCTCATCAGCATCGACGGCCTGCATGAGCAGGACGTGGCGCGCTGCATCAGCGCGAACACGTGCCCGAATCTCGCGGTGCTCGCCCAATCCGGCGTGACGTACACGAATGCTTACACGCCTGGCTTGTCGGATTCGTTCCCCGGCCTCGCGGCGCTCGTCACGGGCGGCTCGCCGAAGAGCGCGGGCCTTTTCTATGACGTGTCGTATGACCGCACGCTTTTCGCCCCGTCGGACACGACCTGCTCGGGCAAGCAGGGGTGGAACGTCGTATTCGACGAGACGACGGGCATCGATGGGGAGAATGGCGGCGCGCTGACCCATCTCGACGGCGGCGGCGCCTTCAATCCGCAGGCGATTCCGCACGCGCTCGTGGGCGGCGTCTGCGTGCCGGTCTATCCGCACAACTACGTCAAGACGAACACGATATTCGAAGTCGTGAAAGAGCACGTTGCGGGCGCACGCACGGCATGGGCCGACAAGCACGCCTGGGGCTACGACTGGCTGAACGGGCCGTCGGGCAAGGGCGTCGACGACCTCGCGCGCACCGAGATCAACTCAATCGATCCCTCGACCGGCACGGACTACACCGACGTTTATTCGCACACCGAGAAGTTCGACACCTACCACGTGCAGGCGATCATCAATCAGATCGACGGCAAGAACTCGACGGGTACGGCGAGCGCTTCGGTGCCGACGCTCTTCGGCACGAATTTCCAGACGTTGAGTGTGGCGCAGAAGGCACCGGTCGCCAAGGGCGGCGGCTACCTCGACGCCAGCTTCACCCCCGGCCCGGCCGTGACGAATGCGATCGCCTATGTCGACGATGCGCTTGGCCGCTTTGTTTCCGAGCTGAAGCAACGCAATCTCTATTCGAGCACGGCCATCATCGTCACGGCGAAGCATGGCCAATCGCCGACGGATCACACGAAGCTCGTCAAGAATGGCGATACGTTGACGAAACTGCTCGAAGCCAACAACTACCTGGACCCGAACGGCAATTTCGGTCAGAACAATACGGCGAGCGGCAACCTGAATGACGGTACGGGCCTCGTCGGCACGGGGTTTGTTCAGACGGATGACGTTGGCCTCATCTGGCTGCGCGACCGCAGCCAGTTGAACGCCGTCGTCTCGACGCTCAACGCGAATCTCGGCTGCAACGCGCCCGGCATCTGCGCTGACGGGCCGCAAGCGTACATCCTCTCTGGGTCTCGCCTCGCGGAGCGCTTCGGCGATCCGGCGGCGGGACGCACGCCCGACATCATCGTGCAGCCGAACCCCGGCGTCATCTATACGTCGAGCACGAAGAAGGACGAAGAGCACGGCGGTAACGCGCCGGACGATAGCCATCTGGGACTCGTCGTCTCGTTCCCCGGCATTCGTCACGCTCGCACGATCGATGCGCCCGTTCACACGACTCAGGTGGCGCCGACGATCCTGCGTCTGCTCGATCTGAAGCCCGAGTTTCTGCACTCGGTCGCGCAAGAGGGTACGCGTGCCTTGCCGGGGCTGGGCCTGGGTCATGGGCACGAGCACGAGCACGACGAGTAAGAGAAGCCGAGTAACAGAAACCGAAGAGGAAGCACACGATCGCTGCGCTGCGCCGCGCCGCCGCTCACGAGCGAACGCCGGTCTCCGGCCTGCGTTGGCGATCGATTCGCCTGTGTGTCATGCATGCTTCGCCTATCATGGTTCAGATCGAATCGATGCCGTACTGACCGCATTCGCTGAACGCAGTGATAACTGGCAAAGGTGAAGCAGCATGACCACTCAATTTGACGCGATCATCATCGGCACCGGCCAGGCCGGGCCGGCGCTCGCCGCCCGGCTGTCCTCGGAGGGGATGCAAGTTGCTATCGTCGAGCGCAATCTCTTCGGCGGCACTTGCGTGAACACGGGCTGCATTCCAACGAAGGCGCTCGTCGCGAGTGCCTACGCGGCCCATCTCGCGCGTCGCGCGAGCGAGTACGGTGTGACGATAGGCGGTGCCGTCGAGGTCGACATGAAGCGCGTCAAGGCGCGCAAGGACGAGATCTCGGGGCGCTCGCGCAAAGGCGTCGAGCGCTGGCTCAAAGGTCTTGCGCGCTGCACCGTGATCGAGGGCCACGCGCGTTTCGAATCCGCCGACACTGTACGCGTGAACGACGAATTGCTCGCGGCGAAGCGCATTTTCATCAACGTCGGGACGCGACCGTTCATTCCCCACATGCCGGGGCTCGACCAGGTCGACTATCTGACAAATTCGACGATGATGGATCTCGACTTCCTGCCCGAGCACCTGATCGTAGTCGGCGGCAGTTATACGGGTCTCGAGTTCGCTCAAATGTACCGGCGCTTGGGCAGCGCGGTAACGGTCGTCGAGAAAGGCGCGCGACTGATTTCGCGCGAGGACGAGGACGTCTCCAAGGCGGTGGAAGAGATCCTGCGCAACGACGGTGTAGGAATCGAAACGCACGCGGAGTGCATGGTAGCCGAAAAGCGCGGGAATGGAATCGCCGTCAACCTCGATTGCAAGGACGGCAAACGCGAAGTCATCGGCTCACATCTGCTGCTTGCGGTGGGGCGAACGCCGAACACGGACGACCTCGGGCTCGAACAGGCGGGAATCGAGATCAACGAGCGTGGCTATATCACGGTCGACGATCAATTGAATACGAGCGTGCCGGGCGTGTGGGCGCTCGGCGACTGCAACGGACGGGGCGCCTTCACCCATACCTCGTACAACGACTACGAGATCGTGGCCTCTAACCTGCTGGACGGTGAAAACCGCAGCGTGCGCGACCGTATCGTCGCATATGGTCTCTACGTGGATCCGCCGCTCGGGCGAGCCGGGATGACGGAGAACCAAGTCCGCGATGCGGGCCGCAACGCGCTCGTCGGCATTCGCCCCATGACACGCGTGGGCCGCGCGGTCGAAAAGGGCGAGACGCAGGGCTTCATGAAAGTCACGGTCGATGCCGATACCAAGGAGATTCTTGGCGCTGCGATTCTAGGGGTGGGCGGCGATGAAGCGATCCATTGCCTTCTCGATGCAATGTATGCCAAGGCCCCTTATACGGTCGTTCAGCGTGCCGTCCATATCCATCCCACTGTCTGCGAGTTGCTGCCGACCTTGCTCGGCGACTTGAAGCCAATGACTGAATCGCCGGCCGATCGATCCAAAGATTGATCGCGATCCAGGCGCCTCGTGGATCCGCGGCCCGCGCGGCCCCCTCCAATTACCGATTCCAATGTGCGTGACATCACACAGCGGAGTAAATTTGTCCTGCGGACCTTGCCGCCCCATTATCATTACGCAGCGTTCCCGACGCGGCCGGCAGGCGGCGAAGTTCGCGGGAATGGTCTGATTGATTAGGAGTGCGAATGTACGGAGACGTGTTGGATCTCGTGAGAAAGATCCGCCGCAGCGAGGGATTCAAATATTTCGTCGGCACGCCTGCGCGCCTTGGGGTACATACCAGGCAGCGTCTCAACAAGGATGTCTTCTCGATCGATATCTACGAGGTATCCGGATTCTTTTCGGTGTTGCAGATGGTGCTGTTCGTCCTCATGCATTGCGAGGCAAAGCGACTGACGCCCCGGATCTCCGCGCGCGGAAAGATCTATGGCGACCCCGACGGGAAGGTCGACTGGTTCTCGGAGCTGTTCGAGACCGTCCAGAAGCCGCGCGCCGCGTTGCAGCCCGGAAAATACGGACGTCCAAAGTCAACGATCTGGTTCACCTCGGCTTACGCAAAAAGTATGAAAAAAAGCTGAGGATCGAGAGCGCGAGCAAGTTGTTCCTCTCGCATTACCGCCCTGCCGCGCATATCGCCGAGGAAGTTGCGGCGATCAGCCAGGCGCTCGAGCTCGGCGAATCGACGCTCGCGGTTCACTATAGAGGCACGGACAAGAAGCTGGAAGCCGAGACGATTTCGTGGGAGCGCTTTTGCACGCTCGTCGCGTCCGTCCTTGGTTCACATCCGCATTTGACGAGCATTTTCATTTCGAGCGACGAGCCCGAGTTCATCGATTATTTTCTGGACTGGCCGTTTGGCGTGCGCGTCAAGGTCGCGCCGGCCAAATACCTGGCCAGCGGCAATGTGCCCGTGCATTTCGCAGGCTACCCCGGATTGGAAATCGCTCGCGAAGCACTGCTGACTTGCCTGCTGCTTTCGAATTGCGGATTTCTCGTGAAGACGCCGTCGTATTTGTCGGCCTGGTCGAAGATATTCAATCCCGCGTTGCCGGTTGTACTCGCTTCGCCCCCTCGTCGCGACGCCTTCTGGTTTCCCGACAGCGAGCTATGGACTGAGGCCGCAGTGCATGCGGGAGCGGCCGCGGATTCGATCGGCGAGGAGTTCGTCGCCGCACAGCTCACCACGAATGCCGAGTAGCGTTGCACGATCCGTTGCTTAGCGAAGCGAACGACCTCATCTGTGATGACGGTGCCTGTGGCATTCCAACAACGCAGCAGTACCGCTGCCGCGCCGCGCGGCAATGCGATTCTTCAAGACATCGGATTGTCACGATTTTTTTACTTGCAGGAGCGCAAGCCCCGCGCATAGAATCCGCCCTGTTTTCCAACAGAGGAGTCCTTCGTGGACGCAAGTAGTAGTCGATCTTGTCGGCCGGTGAGAGCCGGCAGCCATTTCGCAATCGTGCGTTAGCGACGTCTGATCTCCTGTGCCGCTGACCGTGATTGCAGGGTCAGCGCGCTTGTTTCGGGACCGATGCCCACGGTCCTTCTCGAGCCGCTTCCTTTTTGTTCGACCGTTCGCCGCGTGCTTCGGGCGCGTGCCAGTGTGCATCGACGCTGCCGGTCGCGCCCGCTCGTTCGCGGGCGCATGAACCGGCGCAGTTTAAATCGCAATCGAGAAGACCAATGATATTCGTTCGCCAAACCCTGCCAATTCTCCGTGACAGCGCATCCATGCCGGTTCGTCGCGTCTCCGCGTTTGCCGGCGCCGCCTTCGCGACGGTGACGCCGTCCTATTACGCAGGGGCATTGCTCGCGTTCGCGCTCAGCGCGGGCGCGGCTATGCCCGCTTATGCGGAATCCACGTCGGAGGCGGCCCGTGCGGAAACGCAAAGCACGGCTGCTTCGGCGCCTGTCGTCGCGGCGGCTTCCGCGCCCGCCGAGGCGGCCGCACCCTCAGCCGAAACAGCCGCGGCCCCCGCATCTGAAACACCTGTAGCACCGCCGGCCGCGACCGGGCTCTGGGAGCGCTCGAACCTGCTGGGCGATATGGGCGGACTGCGGACCTGGCTGGGCAACTACGGTGTGACGTTGAACATTCAGGAAACGAGCGAGCTTTTCGGAAATTTCACGGGCGGGTTCAAGCGAGGTCTTGCCTACGACGGTGCCACGCAGTTCGGCCTCAACGTCGATATGGACAAGGCGTTGGGGATCAAGGGCGGTCAGTTCTTCGTCGACGCGTTGCAGATTCATGGCCGCGGCATCACCGCGTCGCACCTCGGCGCGCTGCAGAGCGTGAGCGGCGTCGAGGCCGAGGCCACGACGCGCTTGTGGGAACTTTGGTATCAGCAGTCGCTTGGCGACAAGCTCGACGTGAAGGTCGGTCAGCAAAGTCTCGACCAGGAATTCATCGTCAGCCAATATTCGGCGACGTTCGTCAACGCGACGTTCGGCTGGCCGGTGCTGCCCGCCGCCGACATGCCCGCTGGCGGCCCCGCTTACCCGTTGTCGTCGCTCGGCGTGAGGCTGCGTTTCAAGCCGACGAATTCGTTGACCGTCCTGGGCGGTGTCTTCGATGGCAATCCTGCGCCCGGCACTGGCGACGTGCAGAAGCTGAACGCCAGTGGCACGACGTTCAATTTGCACAACGGTGCGCTCTTCATCGGCGAACTCCAGTACGCGATCAACCAGCCGCCAGCCGAGGGCTCAGCGTCGCCACAACCAAGCGGATTGCCGGGCACCTACAAGATCGGCTTTTGGTATAACAACGCGCGCTTCTCCGATCAGCACTACGACAGCGCCGGCGTCTCGCTGGCGAGCCCGCTCTCGAGCGGTGTGCCCGCTACGCATCGCGGCAACTGGAGCGTCTATGCCGTGGCGGATCAGATGGTCTGGCGCCCGAGCCCCGACAGCCCCCGGTCGTTGGGCGTGTTTACTCGCGCGATGGGCGCGCCGGGCGACCGCAACGTCGTCAATTTCAACGTCGACGCGGGCGTCGTGTTGAAGGCGCCGTTCAAGGGGCGCGACAACGATTCGGTCGGCCTTGCTGTCGGCTACGCGAACATCGGTGCGAGCGCGAGCGCCCTCGATCGCGACACGGCCGCATTGACCACGCCCGGCTATCCGGTGCGCTCCGCCGAAACCGTCGTCGAGGCCACGTACCAGTATCAGGTGGCGCCATGGTGGCTGTTGCAGGCGGAATTCCAGTACTTCTTCCGGCCGGGCGGCGGTATTCCGAATCCGAGCGAAGGCGGTGCGCGAATCGGCAATGAAGCGGTGGTGGGCTTGCGGACCGTCGTGACGTTCTAAGTTGCCGCGTTGTCGAATTGCCGGTGCCTCGATGCTTCTCTTCGATAGCCGCATCGAAAGGCTGATTGCGATCGGGTATGCTGCGATTCGACCGTGACCCATCAATTTGGCTGCTGCGATGAACCCGAGATTTACTGCGATTCTGACGGCGCTCGTCGCCGCGGCGCTCTTCGGCGCGGCAACGCCGCTCGCCAAGGCGTTGCTCGGATCGACGTCCGCATTCATGGTGGCGGGGCTTTTCTATCTCGGTAGTGGTTTGGGGTTGAGCATCGCCATTGTCGTTCGCCGATTGTCAGTAGACAGGACCGGCAATAAACACATCGATGGCGCGGGCATTCAAAAGAGCGAACTTCCCTGGCTGGCCGGCGCTATCGTGGCCGGTGGTGTGGCGGGCCCCGCGCTGCTGATGCTCGGCCTGTCGACGACGCCCGCTGCCTCGAGCTCACTGCTGCTCAATCTCGAAGGCGTGCTGACGGCGGTGATTGCGTGGGTCGTCTTTCGCGAAAACGTCGATCTGCAGATCTTCCTCGGGATGGTCGCGATCGTCGCGGGAGGGATCCTGCTTTCATGGCAGCCGGGCGGGCATGGGTTGGCTGCCGGCGCGCTGCTGATCGTCGGCGCTTGTCTGTGCTGGGCTATCGATAACAATCTGACGCGCCGAGTGTCGACGAACGACGCAATGGTGATCGCGGGCCTGAAGGGGTTGGTGGCAGGGCCTGTGAACTTGGCGATCGCATTTGTCGCGGGGGCGCATCTTCCGTCCGCGCTTACGATCGCGGCGGCAATGCTGACCGGGTTCGCGGGCTACGGGGTGAGTCTTGTGCTGTTCGTCGTGGCGCTGCGCCACCTGGGAACGGCGAGAACGGGCGCTTACTTTTCGGTCGCGCCGTTGTTCGGCGTAGTGCTTTCGCTTGCGATCTGGCCCGCGTGGCCGCCGGCCCTGTTCTGGATCGCGGCAGGGCTGATGGCTATCGGAGTCTGGCTGCATGTGCGCGAGCGGCACGAGCATGAGCATACTCATGAACCGCTCATGCACGCGCATCGTCACCGCCATGACGAACATCACCAGCACGAACATGACTTTCCGTATAGCGGTGAGGAGCCGCACGTGCATCCGCATTCCCATCTGCCGATCACGCACACGCACGCGCATTTCCCCGACATTCATCATCGGCACCGGCACTGACGAGCGTCCGGTTCCGCTCGGACGGATCACGGCTCCCGCGCGCGTTGTCTTCGTGACGCTTCCGTTATTTTTCCTTTTTGTCCAATCCCGCGACGGCTTCATGGGCGCTCGAAACGAAGCAACTATCGGGGCCGGGCTTGCTTGCGCAGGCTGCCGATCGCTGATCGATGCGCGGATTACCGTTGCTGTCGATGGTCATTGCATCGCCTAAACCCTTCAACTGAACGACGGCGGCCCTCGCTTCGGGTTCGATGTGCTGTTCCGCCATGTTGGCGGCAAGCGTGGTGACTTCCGCGCTTCGCCCATGCGCAATGTCGGCACCGAGTTCGCGTATGCGTCGCTCGTACCAGTCCGCGACACAGGCCTTGTCCGTACAGTTTTGTTGGCGCCATTGCCATTGAGCGACTCGGTCCGCCTCTATCGCGTCGGGCACCGGGGCGGCATTTTTGGCGAGCCGATAGACGACGGCGAGCTTATCGTCCAGCGCCGAGAGTTGTGGATCGCTGCATATCAGCTTTTCGGACACCGAAGCATTGTGCGGACACTTGAAGCTTGCCGCATGTGCGAGTTGAAGCGTCGCCGCTAACGCGACGAGCGGGACGATAACCGACGCAGCCGCGCGCCGGCGTAGATGAAATGCGGACTTGTCGATGTGACGAATCATGGCGACCTCTCATTGTGCAACTCGGGGATGGCATCGCGGGCATGGCCGCGCCTTTCCGCTGAGAGATCGGCGTCCGTGCCCCGACGGCAATGAAGATAAGCGCGGACGCACCGACCGAAAGCTCGCATGTGCGGCGTGAATCGGCAGCTTGTTACCAATCCTTGCGGCTCAGCCGCTGTGGTCGTGTTGGTGAATCGACAAAAGCTCTTGTTCGTGCAGTGCGGCATATTGGAGCAGCATGATCGTCTTGCCGTCGATGATTTCGCCTCGCTCGATCATCCGAAGCGCCTCGCGTAATGGCACTTCGATGACTTCTAGATCTTCGCCTTCGTCCTTCAGTCCGCCGCCGGAGCCGACGCGCATCGATGCATCGTATTCCCCGATGTAGAAGTAAAGCTTCTCCGTGACGGACCCCGGGCTCATGAATGCTTCGAAGACCTTGCGAATGTGCGTGACCCGATAACCGGTCTCTTCTTCCGCTTCCGCACGAATGCGCACGTCGGGCGACGCATCGTCGAGAAGCCCACCCGCGGCCTCGATCAACATTCCGTCGTATCCATTCACGAACGCCGGCATCCGGAACTGGCGCGTCAATACGACGTTGCTCGAACGCGGATCGATGAGCAGGATCGTTGCGCCGTTTCCGCGATCGTAGGTTTCGCGGCTTTGACGCTGCCAGGTTCCGTCGCTGCGAAGGAAATCGAAAGTCACCTTCCTGAGCACGTACCAGTCATCCGCCAGAACTTGAGTATCGATCATGCGCACGCGGTCTTTCATCGACGTCATCGTCATTTTGGTTCCCTCCGTTGTCCGACATCGCTTATACTAGCGTGCATATTCGTGCAATTTCAAGATAATTCGTGCATGACCATGCTGACAAGTCAAAGGAAGAAAGCGATCCTCGATGCGCTCAAGCGCGATGGACAAGTGCTGGCAACCGAGCTCAGCGTCAGATTCGATGTCTCTGAAGATACGGTGCGCCGCGATCTGCGTGAACTGGCGGCCGAGGGCTTGCTTCAGCGCGTGCATGGAGGCGCATTGCCGGCGTCGCCGGCGGTTGCGCCATTTGCGCAACGCGAGGACATGGAGTCGCCCGTGAAGCAACGCATTGCACGCAGGGCCGCCGCAATGATCGCGCCGGGGCAGGTTGTCATCATCGATGGCGGGACCACTTCGGCGCACCTGGTCCGGAGCCTCCCCTTGGACCTCTCGGCGACCGTCGTGACGCACAGCCCAAGCGTGGCGGTCGCGCTCGCGGATCATCCGTCGATCGAAGTGGTGCTTATCGGCGGACGGCTCTACAAGCATTCGATCGTCACGGTCGGCGCCGCGGCCGTGGAGGCCGTGTCGCACATTCATGCGGACATTTACTTCATGGGCGTAACAGGCGTGCATCCGAAGGCCGGCTTGAGCACGGGCGACTTCGAAGAGGCTTACATCAAACGGGCGCTCGCCGGCCGCGCGGCGGAGACTGTCGTGCTGGCGTCTTCCGCGAAGCTCAATGCCGCCTCGCCGTATGTCATCGGCGATATCGGGTTGGCGCAGACGATCATCGTGGAGGAATCGGCTGACTCGAAGCTGACCGATCCCATCGAGAAAGCGGGGGTGACCGTTCTACGTGCGTAGCGCAGATTCGCGCTATTCGTGCAAGATTTGGCGGTGTCTCCCGGGTGACATGTGTGGCGCAAGGCTTTCCTGCGGTTCCAACGAATTCCGACAGTACGCTTGCCCTCCGTTGGCAGAGCTGAAATACGGAGCGGATATACTGCGCCGATATCGAGGATGACAAGCTCGTTCAGCGCTATTGCCGATGCAAACCGAACCGCGTATCAGCGTTCTTCGACAGATTCCACGCAGCGTGTGGGTGCTCGGCTGCGTCAGCCTCTTCATGGACGTTTCGTCCGAGATCATCCATAGTTTGTTGCCCATGTTCCTGATGGCGACGCTCGGTGCCAGCGCGACGGCCATTGGGCTCATCGAAGGTATCGCGGAGGCGACGGCTCCGATCGTCAAAGTGTTTTCGGGCAGTCTCAGCGATTATCTCGGCAATCGGAAATGGCTTGCGGTTGCGGGATATGGGCTGGGTGCGTTGAGCAAGCCGCTGTTCGCCGTTGCCCCAAGCATCGGTGTCGTTGTGGCCGCGCGAGTGATCGACCGCGTTGGCAAGGGCATTCGAGGGGCTCCCCGCGACGCGCTCGTTGCCGACGTTACGCCGCCTAATCTCAGAGGTGCGGCGTATGGGCTGCGTCAATCGCTCGACACAGTCGGTGCGTTTCTCGGGCCGCTACTAGCGGTCGCCATCATGTTTGCGTCCACCGACAACTTCAGGCTCGCGTTCTGGGTTGCCGTCGTGCCCGGTTTGATCGCCGTCGGATTGTTGACTGTTGGGGTGGAAGAGCCGGAGAGGGAGCCCCGGACACGCCGAGTCAACCCGATACGCTGGGATAACCTCGAGCAATTGGGCGCGCGTTACTGGTGGGTCGTTGTCGTTGGCTCTGTGTTCGCCCTGGCACGGTTCAGCGAGGCGTTTCTTGTGTTGCGGGCGATGGCGAGCGGCGTTCCCATTGCGTTGGTGCCGCTTGTGATGGTGGCAATGAATATCGTCTATGCGCTATCGGCCTATCCGTTTGGCAAACTCGCCGATGCAATGAGTCACCGGAAACTATTGGCTGCGGGTCTCATTGTGTTGATGGCCGCTGATATCGTGCTTGCGCACGGCTCGCATTGGACCGTAGTAATCGCCGGCGTCGCGCTCTGGGGATTGCACATGGGTATGACCCAGGGGCTGCTCGCTACGATGGTTTCCCACGCCGCCCCGGCACACCTTCGAGGCACTGCGTTCGGGTTCTTCAATCTGTTGAGCGGGATCGTGACGCTTGTTTCCAGCGTTATCGCAGGCGAGTTGTGGGACCGACTCGGTGCTGCGACTACGTTTTATGCAGGGGCTGGATTTGCAGTTGCGACGATCGCGCTGCTTTTATACCGCCGGACTTGGTCGTAGGCGAGGCTTTCTTCATTGATATGCGTCGTGCGGAACCCTCGCAAATCGTAAACAGCGCAGGTTCCTTCCGTCGGCCGATGCTCGGCACTACTGCTCTGCCGCACGCACGGGCAATTCGTCGTAGCCCTTCGCACGATAGATCGCGAACGACGCGAGCCACGCAAAAATGAACACGCCGATGATGACGAAGCCGAGATTGTTGAAGTTGTCGTTGAGCGTACCGATCAGATCCCAAAGCGCGCCCTTGAGCTCGAACCGGCCCGCCAGTCGATTGCGGCGATATGGTCCGCATCGACTGCGTGGCGCAAGCCGAATCCGTATGCGAGAAGCCCTGTGCTCAGGAGCAGAGGATGACCATGGAAGACGATGAAGGCCCAGACCCAGGCGCCAATGTTGAAGGCGGCGAAGACGCCATAGACCGCGATGACGCGGCGTCTGGTGCGAGCGATTCGCCACACTGGTGCCGAGGTCTCAACGGCAAAAGTCGATTGGTGCCACAATGCCTCGCAGACACGAGCTTTCCGGCCTGATGAGGCAAACTCGAGGAGAGGCGCCATGACGAAGCCAGTGAAGATTCCCGGCCCTAACCATCCGATTTCGATCGAACGCAATCCGTCTCGCGTGATCGTCACGGTGGCAGGCAAGGTGATTGCCGACACGAAAGACGCATTGACGTTGCGCGAGGCAAACTACGCGCCGGTTTTCTACATCCCGCGACAGGACGTGGACATGTCCTCGTTGCAGCGCACCGACCACGCGACATACTGCCCTTACAAGGGCGACTGCTCGTACTTCTCGATTCCGTCCGGCGGCGAGCGAGCGGTGAATGCCGTATGGACCTATGAGCACGCATACGAGGCGGTCAGCGATATCCGTGGCCGCCTCGCCTTTTATCCCGATCGCGTCGATTCGATCGAAGAGCAGCCGGCCGGCGTCGCCGCCAACTGAGCGGCCGGCGCGGCACGCCGCTCACACGTCGCTATGCCACATGCGCGGCGAAGCCCGATTGGCCCGGCGCGATGTCGGGCCGCAACGTCAGCTCGGGGATAGCATAGGCGCCCGCATTTTGCGGGCGAAAGGGTATCGGCGCGGTGTTCCAGAGGTCGTCGAGACGACGTCCGAGCGCGTCACAGATCTTTGCGTACCTCGCCTCATCGGTTTTGCCCGCGCGATAAATCACGAACGGCGGCAGGACCGAGAATCCGGGGTAATACAAAATCCCATGCTGAATCGGGAAGAGAATATCGTCGATCGGGCCGTTGACGCCGCGCGGGCCGTAATGTGACTCCCATCCGCCGGCGGTCACGACGAGCATCGCGCGTTTGCCCGCCATCGTGCCCTCTCCGTAGCGATCGCCCCATCGAACGTCCGAGTGCTCTCCCACGCCGTATCCGAAGCCATACGCGTAGACGCGCTCCACCCAGCCTTTCAGGATCGCGGGGACCGAGAACCACCAAAGCGGAAACTGCAGGATCACCGCGTCCGCCCACAGCAGCTTCTCCTGTTCCGATGCGATATCGCCGGGTTGAGTACCGTTCTCGAATGCGCGCTTGGAATCAAGTGCGGGATCAAAGCGCGCACCGGGATTGCTATCCGGGAAGTCATCAGCGTCGAGCGTCGGTTTCCATTTCATCGCGTACAGATCCGATACCTGGACGACGTGTCCGGCCTTCTCGAGTCGCTTGACCGAAAAGTTCTTCAGCGAGCCGTTCAATGATTCAGGCTCGGGGTGAGCGTAGACGATAAGCACGTTCATTGACTGAACTCCATCTTGTTGACGAGAGCAAGATAAGGTTCCGCCCGCTATAGTTGAAATGAATTCTTGAAATACGAGGCATTGTGGTGGTCAATCTAAGACGGATCGATCTCAATCTGCTGGCGACGCTCGACGTCCTGCTGTCCGAGCACAACGTGACTCGCGCAGCCGAGCGCCTGAACCTCTCTCAGCCGTCGGTGAGCGTTCAACTCGCCAAACTGCGCGACATCTTCGGAGACCCGTTGCTGCTGCCGGGGCCGAGAGGAATGCGGCCTACCGCGCGAGGCGACGAGCTGCGCGAGCCGTTGCGGCAAGCGCTCGAGGCTTTGGAGCAAGCGGTGGCACCGGCAACCGCTTTCGACCCTGCCGCGGCCGATCACACGTGGCGTGTCGCGGCGACCGATTACACGGAGTCGACCATCGTGCTGCCGGCGCTGAATGCGCTGCGCTCGGCTGCCCCTCGTACGCGTCTGGCAGTGCTCGAGATGATCCCGTCACGGATAGCGAAGCAGGCAGAGCAAGGGGATATCGACCTCGCGTTTCATACGACGGAAGGGGCGCCGTCCGCTTTGCGTCGCCGGGCGCTTTTCACGGAGCGTTATGTGCTCGTGGGCCGCGCAGGTCATCCGCGCCTGAAAAGGCGGCCGACGCTTGCGCAATTCCGCGCGCTCGAGCACGTAATCGTCTCGCCCGACGGCGGCGGGTTTTATGGCATCACTGACGAAGCGCTTGCGGAAGTCGGCCTGTCGCGACGTGTCGTGCTGTCCGTTCCGCATTTCCTGTTCGTCATGTCGGTGGTCGCCAGTACCGACCTCGTTGCCATGTTGCCGGAACGCCTCGTCCGGAACGTCAACGCGCTCGAAGTCGTGGAGTCGCCCATCGAGGTGCCCGGCTTCGAGATCTCGATGCTGTGGCACGAGCGCGCTCATCGAGACCGCGCGCATCAATGGTTGCGCGAGTGCATCGTTCAGTCGGTTTGACGGTGCGGTCGCACGGGCATTGTTCTTCATTTGAAAACGGTGAATTCATTCCGCGGCGATTGATGCGCGCCGTGAGATTCATAGACTAGAGGCAAGTGTTCGCTGATCTCAGCGTGCGGTGGAATTGAAGAAGGGAGCACAAGATGGACATTCTGGACTTGGCACGAAAATCGGGAATGACGGTTGTCCTCGAAGCGAAGATCGGCCGGCAGGAATATCAATCTGTGCATGGTTCGCTCGAGGCGCTCGAAGCGTTCGCGGAACTCGTGGCGACGGCTGTGCAAGACGAGCTTGCAGGGCAGGAAGCGTAGAAAGGAGAATGTAAGTGAAACGCGATTCTTTGGAAGTCTTGCGCAGCGCCGATCAAAGCTGCGTGAGCAACGAGGGCCGGCTAGCGGTGTCGTCGAACGCAATCTCGCGAAAAGCCGGTGAGCGGTCGAAGACGAGAAACTGGGCATGGGCCCACACCGCCGAGTCCTACGACTGGATGGATTGGCACAGCCCATCTTCGACCGGCGAGTTCTATCAGTGAGCTTTTCGAGCGCGTGGATGCTCGACGAGGCGCGGCGCCCCAGGCACGCAGTTTCATCGTTGACAGAACCGCAGTTGCCAATCTGGAGCAGCGGAGGCGCGCGCTACTCCGCCGATGCGGCGCGATCCAGCGACATCCCCGTCGGAAGGAACGTCTCCACGAACTGCGCCGGCGGCATCGGCCGCCCGAGCAGATATCCCTGAAGGGCGTCGCAGCCGAGCTGAGTCAAAAACGCCTGCTGCTCGCTTGTCTCCACGCCTTCGGCGACGATGTTGAGCTTCAGCGTTTGCCCGAGCGCGACGATCGCCGAAACGATCGCCGCATCCTCGCTATCGTGCTCCAGATCGCGCACGAATCCGCGATCGATCTTGAGTTCGGCGGCCGGCAGCCGCTTGAGGTAGAGCAGGCTCGAATATCCGGTGCCGAAATCGTCGATCGCAATGCGTACCCCCATCGCATGCAGCTCTTGCAAGATCGCGAGGCTCGCGGCGGCGTCGCGCATCGCGGTCGTTTCCGTGATTTCGAGCGTCAACCGACGAGGCTCTAGCCCGTGGCGCGCGAGCGTGCCGCGCACGCACTCGACGAGTCCCGGATTGCCGAACTGCAAGGTGGATAAGTTGACGGCGATGCTCCAATCGCTCGCCAACGCCGGGTCGGCGCTGCACCATTGGGCCATTTGCCGGCACGCCTCGTCGAGCACCCACTCGCCGATCGGCACGATCGTGCCGGTACGCTCCGCGAGCGGGATGAACTGATCCGGCATGACGAGCCCGCGGGTCGGATGCGCCCAACGAACGAGCGCTTCGGCGCCCAAGAGCGGCCCACCGGGCGCGGCGAGCTTCGGCTGGTAATGGAGAACGAATTCGCCTCGCGAAAGCGCGAGGCGCAGGTCGTGCAGCAGTTGAAGCTGCTCGCGCGCATCGGCGTTCATCGACGTTTCGAAGAAGCAATAGCCGTTGCGCCCGAGGGCTTTCGCGTGATACATCGCGGCGTCCGCGTGCGTGACGAGCGTATGCGGGTCGTCTCCGTCATCGGGAAAACAGGCGATCCCGATGCTCGCCGAGACGCGCAAATCCTGCCCGTCGATCAGATAGGAGTCGCTCAGCAGCGTGACCAGGGTGTCGGCGAGCGTTGCGGCATCCGTCGGCTCCATACCGGGCGCAAGCAGCACGAACTCGTCCCCGCCCATGCGCGCCACCGTATCCTCCGCGCGCGCGGCGCCTCGCAGCCGCTTCGACGCTTCCACGAGCAGCGCATCTCCCACGGGATGCCCGAACACGTCGTTGATGGCCTTGAAACCGTCGAGATCGAGGTACATCAGCGCAAATCGCCGGCGCGATTGCCTTGCGCTGCCGATGGCCTGCTCGAGCCGGTCTTCGAGCAGGATCCGATTGGGCAACTGGGTCAGGCGGTCGTGCAGCGCGAGAAACGTCAGTTCGGCATTGGCTTGCGCGAGCGAGGCGGCCAGCACCGCGGTTCTCGATTCCAGCCGCATGTCGAGGACGGAGACGATCAATGCGACCGCCAGCGCGGCCACGCTCGCCACGATGATCGCGAGTGCGACCCAACCCGTGTCGATGCCGCCGCGCGCCGCGCCGCACACAGATCCGGCAGGAAAATGCGCGGCGGCCATCCCTGTGTAGTGCATACCGGTGATGGCAACGCCCATCACGACGCCGGCGCCCATCTGCGCAAGCGGTCGTCGCGTCGCCTGGCGGCGCAGATGGAACGTGATCCAGAGGGCTGCTCCCGAGGCCCCCACCGCGATCACGACCGACAGCGCGAGCAGCAGCGGGTCATACTGGATGGCGGGCGTCATCTGCATGGCCGCCATTCCGGTGTAATGCATGCCGGCCACGGCGATGCCCATCACGAGCGCGCCGCAAGCGAGCCGCCCGTAGGGCAAGTTCGATTGAGTGACGAGCCATAGCGCGAAGCCGGATGCCGCGACGGCAATCAGCAAGGAAAGCAGCGTAATTTCCGGATCGTAGCCGACGGGAATGGGCACGCTGAAAGCGAGCATGCCGATGAAATGCATCGACCAGATCCCGGCCCCCATCGCGCAGGCGCCGCCCGCGAGCCAGAGGCGCGCGATGCGGCCTCGTGCGGTCGCGATCCGGCCGGCCAGGTTCAAGGCGGTGTAGGACGTGAAGATCGCGACCGCCAGCGAGAAGAAGACGAGCAAATTGTCATACGTTGTTGGGTACATCGATCTCATCCTTTCCGCTGGTACCAGCTGCGCTACGCGAAACGCCAACCCCTGCCGCTCTATCGGCATGCGTCCGCCATTCTGAACTATCTGAACCGCCCATCACCGAAAAAAATGACTTCGCTCGTTCGCGGTGCCCGCCCGAACAACGCGTCGTCGGCAGATGCAGACGTGTGGGCACAGGATTCGTAGGACTACTACGGATTCGATTTTCAGGGCGCGCAAGGATGGCCCTCCGACCCCGACTGTGCTAGCATCCCATGCTCAATCCAACGACAGCTCGCCCAAATAGCGAGCGACCAAGCACGACGCCACGGCAGGAGAGGACCGAAGAGGAAACTCGCGGCAATAAATAAATCATCAATGCCGCTCACAAACAACTCCCGTTTTCAAAAGGAGCGCTAGTGAGCCGTCTAGTCGTAGTGTCGAATCG
The DNA here is from genome assembly GCF_002934455.1 of Trinickia symbiotica. GTDB lineage: Bacteria > Pseudomonadota > Gammaproteobacteria > Burkholderiales > Burkholderiaceae > Trinickia > Trinickia symbiotica. The sequence continues at coordinate 78,371 of NZ_PTIR01000016.1, forward strand.
TGTAGCGGATCCGCGCAAGGCCGCGGCAGGTGGACTGGCCGTAGCGATCAGAGATGGCCTTCAGCAAACGGGCGGTATCTGGTTCGGCTGGAGCGGCAAGACCGTGGATGCCTCCGTTGCGAACAGTCACAACGGCGTCCATACGCAGACGGTCGGCAAAGTTCAGCTGGTCACCGTCGATCTCAGTCAGCAGGACTACGAAACGTATTACCTCGGCTACGCGAACAACGTGCTGTGGCCGGTGTTTCACTATCGTCTCGACGTCGCGCAGTTCGACGTGCGTTTCGGCAGCGGTTACCGCCGTGTCAATCAGCTGTTCGCGCAGCGCCTTTTCCCGTTGCTCGAGCCGGGCGACATCATCTGGGTCCACGACTATCACCTGATCCCGCTCGCCGCCGAGCTGCGGGCGATGGGATGCCGCAACCCGATCGGGTTCTTTCTGCACATTCCCGTGCCGCCCCCGCCGCTCTTGGCTGCGATCCCCGAGCACGAATGGCTGGTCCGCTCGCTTTTCGCGTACGACCTCGTCGGTCTGCAAACCGAGGCCGATATGCGGCACTTGTTCGATTACGCCCACTGGGAAGTGGGGGCGGAGCGGCTGACGGACGGCTATCTGCGGGCGTTCAATCGGACGCTGCGCGTCGCCGCGTTCCCGATCGGTATCGACGTGGGCGAATTCGCGGCGATGGCCGACGCCCGCGAGGGCGTTGACATGTTCTCGCGAATGCGTGCCGAGTACTCTAGGCGGCAGCTGCTGCTCGGCGTGGACCGGCTCGATTATTCGAAGGGATTACCGCAGCGCATACGCGCTATGCGCTATTTGCTGGAGCACTATCCGGAAAACCGCAAGCGTGCAACGCTGATTCAAATCGCGGCGCCAAGTCGAGAGGACCTCGGAGCCTACGACGATTTGCGTCGGCAGATGGACAGCCTCTGCGGTGCGATCAACGGGGACTACGGCGAGCTCGACTGGATGCCGGTGCGCTACATCCATCGCAACGTCGCGCGCAGGCGCTTGCCCGGCCTTTATCGTGCAAGCCGGGTCGCGCTCGTGACGCCATTGCGCGACGGCATGAATCTCGTCGCCAAGGAGTTTCTCGCGGCCCAGGATCCGGAGGATCCCGGTGTCCTCGTGCTCTCGCGCTTCGCCGGCGCGGCCGAGCATCTGAAACAGGCGTTGCTCGTGAACCCGTACGATGCACACGGCGCCGCCGAGGCGATTCAGCGCGCGCTGACCATGCCGCTCGGCGAACGCGTCGAGCGGCATTCGGCACTGATGGCGACGATCCGCAAGTACGACGTCCATTGGTGGCGCAAGGCCTTCATCGAGATGTTGGAAGAGTCCGTGCGCGAGACCGGTTGATGCGCGAAAGCGAGCCATGGCTCGCCGTGGTTTCCTGTTGCATTGCGGCACGGGAGCGCGTCGACACTATCGCCCGCATAGAAAATGCCAATTGGGGAACGTGCCCCCGACCTTCTAGATTAGAAAAGGCAGCGCTTGCTCGACGCTGGCGCCGCTTCTCGCGCGACGTTTTTCCGCAAACCCGAACAGATGGCCGGGCGTGCCGTGCCTTCGCGACGTGTCCCGGCCCACGAAGGAGGATGAGATGGCACAGTTGAAGGGCTCCAAGACGGAAGACAACCTGAAGGCCGCGTTCGCCGGTGAGTCCCAAGCCAATCGGCGGTACCTCTATTTCGCGGCCAAGGCCGACGTCGAGGGGCAAAACGATGTGGCGGCATTGTTCCGCTCTACGGCCGAAGGCGAGACAGGCCATGCCCACGGCCATCTGGAGTACCTCGAGGCGGTGGGAGACCCGGCCACGGGTCTGCCGTTCGGCAGCTCACGGCAGAATCTGCAATCGGCCATCGCCGGTGAAACGCACGAATACACGGACATGTACCCCGGCATGGCGAAGACCGCTCGCGAAGAAGGCTTCGACGAAATCGCGAACTGGTTCGAGACGCTAGCCAAGGCCGAGCGCAGTCACGCAAACCGCTATACGAAGGCGCTCGAGGCGCTGAACGACTGAAAGAAGCCGCCGAGGACGTACTCGCCGGTCTCGGCGAGGCGTTCTCGCCGCCTGTCCGCTGCTCGGCTCGGCGAGATAGGCTGATTGCATTGCATCGATCTGTGCGGCAGCGGTCGAGCGAATTCCTACGAACGGGCCATCACAACGAGTCCTCGCAAGTAGTGCGTCCCCACGGAGGAGCGCCGACTCATGCCCCACAAAGAAGGCAGCCTTGAAGCGCCGACTCGCCATCCGCTCGATTGGCGCTCCGAGACGTTTTATGACCAGAACGCCATCGACCACGAGCTCGCCCGCGTCTTCGACATATGCGCGGGATGTAGGCGCTGCGTATCGTTGTGCGGCGCGTTCCCGACGCTGTTCGACCTCGTCGATGAGACCGACAGCGGCGAGGCGCACGACGTCGATAAGCAGTCCTACGGAAATGTCGTAGACCAGTGCTACCTGTGCGACCTCTGTTACATGACGAAATGTCCGTACGTGCCGCCGCATCCGTGGAACGTCGACTTTCCGCATCTGATGCTGCGCGCGAAGGCGGCCCGCTATAAGCGAGGCGAAGTGGCGTTGCGCGACAAGGTGCTGTCGAACACCGATGCGCTCGGCCATTTCGCGGGAATCCCGATCGTCACGCAGACCGTGAACCGGGTGAACCGCACTAAGGCTGCGCGCAGCGTGATGGAATCGGCACTCGGCGTCGATCGCGAAGCCTGGTTGCCGGCGTTCGCCCCGCGCAAGTTTCGCCGCTCGGCGAAATCATCGCCGCAGCTACCCGTGCGCGACGGTGAGCGCACGCCGGGAAAGGTCGCGATCTACGCGACCTGCTACGTCAATTTCAACGAGCCCGGCATCGGACACGACCTGCTCGCATTGCTGACGCACAACGAGATTCCCTATGTGCTCGTGGCGAGCGAAGCGTGCTGCGGGATGCCGCTGCTCGAACAAGGCAACCTCGAAGGCGTGGCCGCGAAAAAGGAAAAGAACATGCCGGTGCTCATGCGGTATGCGCGCGAAGGATACGCGTTGATGGGGGCGATACCGAGCTGCGTCCTGATGTACAAGCACGAGCTGCCGCTGATGTTCCCCGAAGACGAGGACGTGCGCGCGGTGAGCGAAGCCTTCTGGGACCCGTTCGAATACTTCGTCTCGCGTCACCGCGACGGTCTGCTGAAGACCGATTTCAAGCGGGCGCTCGGCAAGATTTCGTATCACGTGCCGTGTCACGGCCGCGTGCAGAACCTGGGCCGCAAGACGTTCGATGCGCTTTCTCTCGTACCAGGAACGGAAGTGAAAGTCGTCGAGCGTTGCTCGGGGCACGCGGGAACATTCGGAGTAAAGAAGGAGTTTCATCGGACCGCGATGAAGATTGGCACCCCCGTCTTCAAAGCGATGGCCGACGGGGAACCTGCGTTCATCGCGTCCGATTGCCAGCTCGCCGGGCACCACATCGAGCAGGGAATCGAGGAAGCAGGGCTGCGAGAAGCGCCGCTCGCGCATCCGCTGACGCTGCTTCGCAGAGCTTATGACATTTGAGCGAATGTTTTTTACGAAGGCGATTCCATGACGATTTCCCGCAATTCATTGATGACGCTCGAGGCTTATGCCAAAGCACGTAAAGCAATGCGCGAGCAGGTGATCGAGCATAAAAAGGATCGCGTCGTGCAGCTCGGGAATCATTTGACGCTGCTGTTCGAGGACGACATTACGATTCGCTACCAGATTCAAGAAATGTTGCATATTGAAAAGATTTTCGACGAGGAAGGAATACAAGGTGAGCTCGATGCCTACCTGCCGCTGGTTCCCGATGGCAGCAATCTGAAGGCGACGATGCAAATCGAGTACGAGAACGAAATTGAGCGCCGCGCGGCATTGCAGCGGCTGATCGGCATCGAGGATCATGTATTCCTGCAAGTCGAAGGCGAGTCGCCCGTCTATGCCGTCGCCGATGAAGATCTGGGGCGCGAAAACGAAGAAAAGACTTCGGCCGTCCATTTCCTGCGCTTTGAGCTCCCGCCCGAGATGCGGGCGCGCTTGCGCGACGGAGCGCGTCTTTTTGCGGGCTGCGATCACGCCAACTATCCGTCGCCGGTCCAGGAAATCGAGCCGCGCGTTCGCGCCTCTCTGGTCAAAGATCTCCGCTAGACCTAGAGCGATAATCGCCCGAGGCGCCTTTTCTTACATTTATATTACAACGCGAAAATAATTCCGCCTCACCGGGAAATAATACCGGATCCGAGTCGCCGCGAATTGCATTAAGGCGCCGATAGTTGCATTAGATGCATTGTTTGCACTTCTGCTAAGCGATGGTGCATTCGGCATTTGCGCACACGCAAAAATATTCTAAGATAGCGACTCGTTGTTCTTTCCGACAGGGCATAGCATCGATACGCCGTCGGGGCCGGCACCGGCCCGACGAGTATCCCGCGGCCGGAGAGAGTATTAAGCCGTGTGCAGGCTCGATTGGTATGTTTTCTGCACACTTTTTCCATGCACGAGCGAGACCGCCTTTTCTGCTTCAACGGAGGGCAAAACCGCACTGCCGCTGTGCGGATTTGGTCGCTGTCACAAAAACAAAAATATTTTGTGCAACCTGCGGCTTTGGCGTTGGACGGAACGCCCGAGCCAAGCGTCGCAGCCAGGCCAGGCTGCGTGGAGAAAAATATGTTCGAAGATTTGAACGACGATGAGTGGGCGCGGATCGCGCCGCTTGCGGCCGATGAGCCTGTCCATCCGCATCGACGCGGGCGGCCTCGCGCCGAAACGCGAATCGTGGCCAACGCGGTGCTCTGGATTCTGACGACGGGGGAGCGCTGGTCGAAGTTGCCGGCGCGCTATCCGTCGGGGCCCACGTGCCGGCGCCGTTTCGACGAATGGCTTGCCGACGGCACGCTGATCGAAATCGTCAAGATCCTCTCGGAGGGCGGGCGCGTCTTCACGTACGTGCCGCAACCTCAACCCGTTGTGCCGGAGCCGCCGAAGCAGATGCCGGCTCCCGAATCGCCGCGTTTGCGCGGCGTATTCTGGACCAATCCTGAATCGTGGCAGGCGGCCGGGGCGTGCTCGTATCGCGCGGGCGATTTACCGATCGCGTCCTCGCGGACACTTCACAATTCGGGCAGCGCGCATCCGCCGATGCGTGAATTTGCGCCTCATGGCGCGCCCGCGATCAGCGTCGCGGAGATCCACAAGCGGAGCGACGACTATTGCGGCTATACGATTCATGCGATCGCGCAGCCGGCGACGAGGCAAATGACACTCTCATACCGTGCCTCGGCGGAGATCGTGAAAGACGGCAAGCGGGTCGAGCGCTCCGGTCTTATCGGGCCGCCTTTCCCCGATCACGAGGGCGCGCAACGCCACGCGCTCGAATGGGCGCGCGATTGGATCGATCGGCGTACCAGCGCTGTCGCTGTCATGACGAGCGCGGGCGCCGATGCGAATGCCGCGTTCCCGGCGGAGAGAGCCGAGGCGGGCGCTGAACTTCCACCGAGGGCCGCGACGATCGCGGATTTGGCGGCGGCGGGTACCGTGAGCGAGCTCGGGGCGGACTCCGCGGAACGCCAGGCGAATTGGCTGCTGCATCAGGATGGCCGGGGCGACTCAAAGCCGCCGGAGGTCGTTTATCACGCTTAGTCGTCGGAACGAGTCAGACTTCGACGTAGCGGCGCTTGTCCAATCGCGGCCGATCGGCCAAGCGCCGCATGTCTGGCACGCGGCGAAAGCTTCATGATGAGCCGCGGCCGGTGCGAGCGCCGTCGTGCAAGCCGGCGACTCAACTTCGTCCATAGGTATCGTCGAACCGCACGATATCGTCTTCGCCGAGGTACGCGCCGGATTGCACTTCGACGATCTCGAGCGGCAGCTTGCCTGGGTTTTCCAGCCGGTGCGAAACGCCGAGGGGAATGTAGGTCGATTCGTTTTCCGAAAGCAGGAACGTCTCTTCGCCTCGCGTGACGCGAGCCGTGCCGCGCACGACGATCCAATGCTCCGCGCGATGGTGATGCATTTGCAGCGAGAGCTGTGCGCCGGGCTTGACGACGATACGCTTCACCTGGAACCGCTCACCGGTATCGATCGAGTCGTAGTACCCCCACGGGCGATGAACCTTGCGGTGGTTCGCGGCTTCGGCGCCATGCTCCGCCTTGAGTCGCGAGACGACCTTTTTCACGTCCTGCACGCGGGACTTATCCGCGACGAGCACAGCATCGGCCGTTTCCACGACGACGAGATCGCGGGTGCCGACGCAAGCGATCAGCCTCCCTTCGGAATGCGCGAGCGTCGATTGGGCGTCCTCCAACAGGACGCGCCCGCGCACGACGTTGCCGCTGGCGTCCTTCCGCGAGATCTGCCATATCGCGTCCCAGGAGCCTACGTCGGACCAGCCGGCCTCGAGCGGCACGGCCACGCCGCCACGCAACGTGTCGTCGCTGGAGAGCCGCTCCATCACCGCATAATCGATCGAGTTCGAAGGCGATGCGGCGAACGCCTCGCGATCGAGGCGGAAGAACTCGCCGTCGAGCGTGCCGTGCGAATGTGCGTTGACACAGGCTTCGTACATCGCGGGCTCCAGACGGTTGACCGCGTGCAGCCATGTCGAGGCGCGCACGACGAAAATGCCGCTGTTCCACCAATACTCGCCCGAGGCGAGGTATTGCTGCGCGAGCTCCAGATGCGGCTTTTCGACGAAGCGCGCGAGCCGCCGGGCCGCGTGAGCGGAGCGGTCGGAGCCGTCTTTGCCGTCCGTTGCGAGCGGTTCGCCGAGCCGCAGATACCCATAGCCGGTCTCCGCGTGCGTCGGCACAATGCCGAGCGTGGCAATCATCCCGTCCGCCGCATGGCGAATTCCTGCGACGACGGCCGCATGAAAGCGGGCCGCGTCGGCAATGGCATGATCGGCGGGCATCGCGACGAGCACCGCATCGGAGTCGGCCCCGCCTCGAGCCAACGCGTCGAGCGCGGCGATCGTGAGCGCGGGTGCCGTATCTCGTCCAATCGGTTCGAGCACGATGCGCGCGCGCACTCCGCTCGCGCGCAGTTGCTCGGCGGTCGTGAAACGATGCTCGTCGCCGCAGACGACGGTCACTTCATCGGCGAACGGCAGGTCGCTCACGAGGCCCTGGAGGCGGCGCGCCGTCGATTGCAGAAGCGATTCGTCGCCGAGCAAGTCGATCAATTGCTTCGGATAGAGCTCGCGCGACATGGGCCACAGGCGCGTACCCGATCCGCCCGCGAGAATGACCGGATGAACCTTGTATCGCGTCTGCACGCTCGCGGTCGGCTCCGGCGAAGTCGAGGCTTTGCGCTGCCGTTGCTTGGGAGGCAGCGAACGAATCTCGGCGTAGGGGCTATTCATCTTCGCTCCTCGGCGTAGTGATGACGTACCGCTCAGTGTGGCAAGAAGTAAATCGACAATAAAAGCGGCGCGCTCGGCGGCGGCCGTTAGCGCGACTGAGGAAACTCACCGAAGCGCTCGGCGAGGTCCCAGGGCACGCGTCAGCCAGCAACAAAAAATCAAAAAATAATCCGGTAAACCCCGCTGAAATTTTTTCGAATATTCGTCGGCTTGCCGTTCGCTTTTTGATAGCGCTTCATGGATACCCATGAACAGATGCGTCAAATCGAGGTGTTGCGATGCTGGGCCTTCTCTCGCGGTTGATCGACGTCGCGCTGGTGAGCGTTGCGGCGTGTGCGGCGGGCGCGCTGCACGCCGGGCGTCCGGTTTGGCTCAGCGATACGCAGAGCATTGCGGTGGCATTCGACGCCATGCTCGTCGTCGCCTTCTTTCCTGCCTTCGGCATTTATGGCTCATGGCGGGGCAAGCCGCTCGGCGACCTCCTTTGGCGAACGGCGCTTGCTTGGCTCGTCGTGGAAGCCGCGGGCGTGTTGATGAGCTTCAGCGTGCATCGTGTCGACGCGCTGTCGCGCACGTGGCTCGCACTCTGGGCGTGCTCGGCGATCTCGATGCTGCTCGGCGCCAAAGTGCTCGTCTACACGATGCTCAAACGGTTGCGCCGCCACGGCTTCAATCGGAAGTCCGTCGCAATTGTCGGCAGCGGACCTTACGCGACGTCGCTGATCGAGCGAATGAATGCGCATCCCGAGGCGGGCTTCTGGCCTGTTTGCGTCTTCGACGACGAGGACGGCGCGCAGGGTGACGGTGCATCGCAACCGCGGCGCGAGAGTATCGGTGCGATCGAGGGGGTGCCGCTCAGGCGCGACTTCGACGAGCTCCTGGCGCTCGTGAGGCGTCGATCGATTCGCGAGCTGTGGCTGGCGTTGCCAATGTCGCGCGAGCCCATGGTTCATCGGATCGTGACGGCGTTCAGACACGACTTCGTGAACATTCGCTTCATCCCCGACGTGAGCAGCCTGACGCTGTTGAATCAGGAGGTGGTCGATCTGCTCGGCGTCCCGGCGATCAATCTCGTCGCCTCGCCGGTGGGCGAGGTGCGCGCGTTGCCGAAGCTCGTCTTCGACCGGCTTTTCGCATTCGCCGCGCTCGTCGCGCTAGCGCCGCTCATGCTCGTCATCGCCATTGCGGTGAAGCTGTCGTCGCCGGGCCCGGTCTTTTTTCGCCAGAGGCGCCTCGGCGCGGATGGCAAGGCGTTCGAGATCTACAAGTTCCGCACGATGAAGGTGCACGCGGAGAGCTCGGGCCGCGTCACGCAGGCGACGCGCCGCGATCCGCGCGTGACGCGCGTGGGCCGCTTTCTGCGGCGCACGAGCCTCGACGAATTGCCGCAGTTCATCAACGTTCTGAAGGGCGAGATGTCGGTGGTCGGACCACGGCCGCATGCGCTCGAACATGACGATCTCTACAAGGATCTCGTGAACGGCTACATGTTTCGTTATCGGATCAAGCCGGGCATCACGGGCTGGGCGCAGATCCACGGCTTTCGCGGCGAGACCGATCGCATCGAGAAAATGAGCGGGCGGGTCAAGCTCGATCTCTACTACATCCAGAACTGGACGTTCTGGTTCGACATCAAGATCGTCGTCCTCACATTCTGGAAGGGATTTGCCGGCAGCAACGCTTATTGAACGAAACCGCTGCGGGAACGCGAGGCTTTTCCGCTTAACCCACGCTATGGCTCATCTTCTCGAGGGCATCGAAACATGAACGTGACCATCATCGGCTGCGGCTACGTAGGTCTTGTGACGGGCGCATGCCTGGCCGACATCGGCAACGACGTCTGCTGCTACGACGTCGACGCAAACCGGATCGCCACGCTCGAGCAGGGCGGCATGCCCATTCACGAACCGGGCTTGCGCGAGATCGTCGCGCGCAATCGTGGTGCGGGGCGGCTTACGTTCACGACGCAAGTGCGAGCCGCCATCGAGCACGGGGACATCGTCTTCATCGCCGTGGGAACGCCGAGCGGCGAGGATGGCTCCGCCGATTTGCAATACGTGCTCGCGGCCGCGCAAGAGATCGGACGCTATATGGCCCGCTTCACTGTTGTGGTCGACAAATCGACGGTGCCCGTGGGCACGGCCGAACGCGTGCGGGCAACGATTGCCGAGCAATTGGCGCTGCGCGGCTCCGATGCCTTGTTCTCGGTCGTCTCCAATCCTGAGTTCCTGAAGGAAGGCGCGGCCATCGACGACTTCACGCGCCCGGAGCGGATCGTGCTCGGCTGCGACGACGACGCGCTCGGTGAACGCGCGCGCGAGCTGATGAAACGCCTTTACGCCCCATTCAATCGCAATCACGAGCGGACGCTGCATATGGATGTGCGTTCGGCCGAGTTCACGAAGTATGCGGCGAACGCGATGCTCGCCACGCGCATCTCGTTCATGAACGAGCTCGCCAATCTCGCCGAGCGCGTCGGTGCCGATATCGATGCGGTGCGGCGCGGCATCGGCTCCGACTCGCGCATCGGTTATCACTTTCTTTACGCGGGATGTGGATACGGCGGCTCGTGCTTTCCCAAGGACGTTCATGCGCTCATGCGCACGGCGCATGAAAACGAGCAGGAATTGCGCATCCTGCAGGCCGTGTCCGCCGTCAATGCGGCGCAAAAGCAGGTGTTGGCCCGCAAGATCGTCGCGCGCTTCGGCGACGACTTGAACGGGAGATCGTTCGGAGTCTGGGGGCTGGCGTTCAAACCGGAAACCGACGACATGCGCGAGGCGCCGAGCCGTGTGCTGATCGCGACTCTGCTCGAGCACGGCGCGCGCGTGGCAGCCTATGACCCCGTTGCCCTCGAGGAAGCCAAGCGTGCGTTCGCGGCGGATTTGGATTCGAAGCCCGAGGCGCTGTCACGGCTTACCCTCGTCGACGATCAGATGGAAGCGGCCAAGGGCGCCGATGCGCTCGTCGTCCTCACGGAATGGAAGGCCTTCAAAAGCCCCGACTTCGCGGGGCTCGCACGAGTGCTCAAGCATCCGATCGTCTTCGATGGACGCAATCTCTACGAGCCGCTCGCCTTGGCCGAAGCCGGCATCGAGTACCACTCGATCGGGCGGCCCGGCGCGTCACGGACCGCCGCGAGATCGAAGCGCCCCGGTGGCCCTGTGCCGGCCTTTTCCGCCTGACTTCTTGTCTCGATCGTCCATGACTCGACGCTTCCTTCTCCCGGTCCTTACCGCAGGCTTCGTATCCTGGCTTACGGCCTGTTCCGCGCTGCCCGGCTATTCGCTCGACAGGTCGCATATGCACGAGGTGAACCAGCCGGCGAACGAAGAGATGTACGACGTGCACCGGATCACGGCCCAAGTTATTGCCGAACTGGCCGCGAAAGTGGCGCAGACGCAGCAGCCGTTGCCCGAGTCGCGGTTTTCCAGCGCATCGCAGTACGTCTATCACATCGGGCCTCAGGACATTCTGGGCATCACCGTCTGGGACCATCCGGAGCTGACTACGCCGCAAGGCACGACGTTCTCGACGGGGGGGAACACGACACAAACGATCGCGGGCGCGCTGGCGCAGCCCTACACGACGGCGCTGCCCGGCCAGGCGGACCCGTACGGACAGACGGTTGCCGCCGACGGCACCATCTTCTTCCCGTTCGTCGGACGCGTTCACGTTGCGGGAAAGACGCCGCAGCAGGTCCGCGACCAGCTCGCCGCGGCGCTGGAACCGTATCTGCATAAGCCGCAACTCGATGTACGCGTGCTCGCCTATCGCAGTCAGCGCGTGCAGGTGACCGGCGATGTCAAGTCGCCGGGGCCGCTCGCGATCACCGACGTGCCGCTGACGCTCGTCGACGCGATCACGCGCTCCGGCGGCTCGACCGATAACGCGGATCTTCAGCGCGTGCGGCTCATGCGTCATGGACGTTTCTACCAGCTCGACGCGAACGGGTTGCTCGATCGTGGCGACATATCTCAGGACGTGATGCTCGAGGACGGGGACATCATCAACGTTCCCGATCGTTCGGACAGCCGCGTATTCGTGCTCGGCGAAGTGAAGGTGCCCACCGCCGTCCAGCTGATCCGGGGGTCGCTGACGATCGCGGACTCCCTGACCAGCGCTGGCGGCATTCTCGATACGGACGCGAATCCACGGCAGGTGTATGTGATTCGCGGCATGAGCTCGCGTCCGGACGCTCCCGACATCTATCGGCTCGACATGACGCAGCCCGATGCGTTGCTGCTGTCGACGCAGTTCCGATTGCAGCCGTTCGATGTCGTCTACGTTGGCACGGCCAGCGCGGTGCAGTTCAACCGGCTGATCCAGCAGGTGCTGCCGACGCTGGAGACCATTGTTTTGACGAGACAGCTCACGCGGTGATGCTATGAAGACGACTCCTATCCTGCCCCCATCGATCGCGGCGCTGCCGCCGGCTGCGTTTCAGTCCGACGAGGAGGACGTTGTCCTCGGGCAACTGCTGCGCGTCGTGCTCGACGACATCTGGTGGTTGATCGGCATCGCCGCGGCGGTCGTCGCGATGGCGGGGCTCTACTGCTTTCTCGCGAGCCCGACCTATTCGGCCGACGCGCACGTGCGCGTGGAAGCGCCGAGCAATGCCACGCAGGGCCTGCAGACGCAAAACGGCAGTGGGGCGGGCGGCGGCAGTTCGACCACGCTCCCCACCGATGCCGAGATTGAAATCATCAAGAGCCGCGGTGTCGTCGCGCCCGTCGTCGAGCAATACAAGCTCAACTTCTCGGTGACGCCGAAGACGGTACCGCTCATCGGCAGTCTCGCGCAAAAGCTCGCCGCGCCGGGTATCCCGTCGCGGCCATGGCTCGGGTTGTCGTCGTACGCATGGGGCGGCGAGATCGCGGACGTCGACGCTTTGCAGGTGACGCCCGCTCTCGAAGGCAAGAAGCTCACGATGACGGCGTTGGGCGGCGATCGTTATGCGCTGCGCGACCCGAACGGAAATCTGCTCATCGACGGCCGTGTGGGCCAAACGGAATCGGGGGGCGGCGTGACAATTTTCGTGAAGCGGCTGGTGGCACGTGCGGGTACGCGCTTCAACGTAGTGCGCTGGAACGATCTTGACGCGATCACGGGCTTTCAGTTGGCGCTCGATGTCGAAGAGCAGGGCAAGCAGACAGGCGTGATCGAGATCGCGCTGCAGAACAAGGATCCCGCTCGCGCGGCCGAGCTCGCCAATGCGGTGACGCAGTCGTATCTGCGGGAGTACACGAGCGCGCGGCAGGCCGAGGCGACGAAGATGCTCGACTTCCTGCAAAGCGAGGAGCCGCGCATGAAGGCCGATCTCGAGCGCGCAGAGACGAAGCTGTCCTCGTATCAGCAGAAGGCCGGGTCGATCAATCCGAGCGAGGAAGCGAAGGCTTATCTCGAGGGCAGCATTCAGTACGATCAGCAAATCTCTGCGATGCAGCTGCAGATCGCGGCGCTGAAGCAGCGCTACGGCCCGAGCCATCCCGCGATCCTGGCGGCGCAACAGCAACTCGGCAGGCTCGAGTCCGATCGCAATGCTTTCTCCGAACGCTTTCGCAATCTGCCGAGCTCCGAGGTGAAGGGGGTCGCGCTGCAACGCGACGCGAAGGTTGCCGAGGACATCTATGAGTTGTTGCTGAACCGGATCCAGGAGCTCTCGGTGCAAAAAGCCGGCACCGGCGGCAATGTGCATCTCATCGATGCGGCATTGCGCCCGGGCGATCCGGTCAAGCCGAAAAAGGTATTGATTCTGTCGGCCGCGACGATGCTCGGGCTCATCGCGGGCACGGGCTTCGTGTTCGTGCGCCGTAACATGCTGAAGGGCATCGAGGACCCAGAGCGCGTCGAGCGCAGTGCGGGATTGCCGCTCTACGGTCTGGTGCCGGCGAGCCACGAGGCGGAGCGGCTCGATGCAGCCTATACGCGCAGTCGCAAGCTCGGCCCGCGGCCGATACTTGCGCTCGCGCGCCCGAACGACCCCTGCATCGAAAGTCTGCGCAGCTTGCGCACCTCGATCCAGTTCGCGCTCGCGGAGGCCAACAACAACGTGATGGTGTTGACGGGGCCGTCTCCGCGCATCGGCAAGACATTCATGACGGCGAACCTGGCCGTGCTCTTTGCCGATTCGGGCAGGCGTGTGCTCGCGATCGATGGCGACATGCGCCGCGGCACGTTGCACGAGTATTTCGGCGGCCTGTCCGAGGGCGGCCTTTCCGAGCTGTTGGCCGGCGGGATCGCGCTTGATGAGGCGATTCGCTCGACAGCCGTCGGCACGCTCGATTTCATCGCGTCGGGCGCGCATCCGAGCAACCCTTCGGAACTTCTGATGTCGCCGCGGCTGCGTCAGTACCTCGACGCGCTCGCGAAGCGCTATGACGTGATCCTGATCGATACCCCGCCGTTGCTCGCGGTCACGGATGCCTCGGTCGTCGCGGCGCTGGCGGGCAGCTCGTTCGTCGTCCTTCGCTCGGGCATGCATGCCGAGGCGGACATCGCAGCGTCGTTGAAGCGCCTTGCGACAGCGGGCGTGCGTGTGCAAGGCGGCATCTTCAATGCAGTGCCGTATCGCTCTCATGCGCTCGCGCGCGCGGGCTACGCAGCGGTTCGCGACTATCTCAACGCTTGAATGATCGCGGCCAGATCCGGCGATCGCGCGGCAAAAACGGAGCACGCATGAAGTTGACGGTCCTCGTTCCTACCTATCGGCGCCCGGACGATCTCGCCCGCTGCTTGAACGCGCTATCGCGGCAGACGCGTCGACCCGATCAGGTGCTCGTGGTCTTGCGTCCCGACGACTACGCCAGCCAGGCCGTCTTGATGGACCCTGCCGTGCGGGGCGCGCTCGCCCTCGATTGCGTAATGATCGAAGTGGCCGGGCAGGTAGCGGCGCTGAACCGAGGACTCGATGCGGCGGCGGGCGACATCATCGCGATCACCGATGACGATGCGGCCCCGCGGCCCGACTGGCTCGAACGGATCGCTGCGGCGTTCACGGCGGATGCGCGCCTCGGGGCGCTCGGCGGACGGGACTGGGTCCATGAGCGTGGGCTTGTGCTCGACGCCTCGAGGACGTGCGTGGGGAAGCTCCGTGCGTCGGGCAAGGTCATCGGCAATCATCACCTCGGGGTGGGCGAGGCACGTGAAGTCGACGTGCTCAAGGGAGCAAACATGAGCTATCGGCGCGCCGCCATTGCCGGCATTCGCTTCGACGAGCGGCTGCGCGGCGGCGGTGCCCAGGTCCACAACGACATGGCGTTCAGCCTGCGCGTGAAGCGCGCCGGCTGGAAGCTCGTCTACGACCCGCTCGTCGCCGTCGACCATTACCCGGCGCCGCGGATTCGCGACAGCCAGCGCGATGCCCAGTCGACGACCGCGATACGCAACGCGGCGTACAACCTCCATCTGACGTTGCGCGAGTATTTGCCACCGCTGCGCCGGGGCATCGCGTGGTGGTGGTACATGCTCGTCGGCACGCGCGTGTACCCGGGGCTTCTTCATCCGCTGCTTGCGCTCGCGTCGCGGAACCGTGCGGCCGTGCGTGAGCGGTGGCGCGCGGCGCGGCTCGGCGCGAACGATGCGCGCAGGGTGACGCGGTGACGGCGCTTCTCGCTTCCGCGCGCGCGAGCGCCGGGCTTGGTCGGCTGGCTCGATCCGATCCGAAGCACTGGTTGCCGCAGGCGCTGTTGTATCTGGCGACGGCGATGCTTGGCGCCGCGCATCAGGGCACGCTGCTCACGCTCGCATTCCCCGCGCTCGCGACGCTCGTCGGATTGTGGCTGTTTTTCATGAGCCCGGCGCGCTACGTCGGGTTCGTCTGGTGGATGTGGTTTCTGAGCCCCGAAGTACGACGCTTCGCGGACTACGTCAAAGGCGCTTACACGCCGACGAGCCTCATCCAGATCGCGCCGGTGGCGGTGACGATGATCTGCGGGATCGGCCTCGTACGGCGCTATCGCCTGCTCGGCACGTGGCGCGGCTTGCCGATGCTGCTGATCCTCGTCGCGATCGGTTACGCCTACATCGTCGGCATCGGTTCGAGCGGACCGCTCGCGGCCACCTACGACCTCGCGAACTGGCTCTACCCGGTGCTGGTGGCACTGCACATCATCGCGCATTCTCGCGACTATCCGCAGTACCGTGACGCCATCGTCTCGACGTTCGTCTGGGGGATGCTCGTCATGGGCATCTACGGCGCGGTGCAGTTCTTCTTCATGCCGGCCTGGGACGCGATGTGGATGATCGGCTCGCAAATGAATTCCGAAGGCGACCCGGTCCGCATGGGCGTGCGTGTTTTCAGCACGATGAATTCGTCGGGCCCCTTCGCGTTCGCGATGATGGGCGCGCTCGTACTCGTGCCCGCGGCAACGCAGCGTTTCCGCTGGGTGGCGGCCGCGGCGGGATTTGCGGCGTTCGGCCTTTCGCTCGTGCGCTCGACATGGGGAGGCTGGATTATCGCGCTCGTCATCCAGCTCGCGAAATCGAGCAACCGTGTGCGCGTTCGCACGATACTCGGTCTGGCCGTGCTGGCCGGCCTGTCCCTGCCGCTGCTCGCGTTCGGGCCTGTCGCCGAGCGTCTGTCCGCGCGTTTGCAGACAGTCTCGAACCTCGACAACGATCAAAGCTACGCGGCGCGCAATCAGTTCTACGCGACGTTCGCCGAAACCGCGTTCACGAACGTGGCCGGAACGGGGCTCGGGGCGACGGGTACATCGACGAAGCTGAGCCAGCCCGGCAATGGCAGTCAGCTCGGCAAGTACGGCAACTTCGACAGCGGCGTCATGAACATTCCATTCGTGCTCGGCTGGCCCGGCACGCTCCTCTATCTCTGCGGCATCGGCTGGCTGCTTGCGCGCGCGATACGGGCTTCCTTTTCGCTCGGGGACGACAAGTTTTCGTCGGCGTGCCTCGCGCTCGCCTGCTCTGTCTTCGCGATGCTCGTGTTCACGAACTCGTTCGTCAGTACGGGCGGGTTGCTGCTCTACACGAGCATGGCCTCGTTGATTGCCGGTGCTCACTGGCAAAAACTGCAGGCGCGCGAACTCCGCGAGCACGCCGCTGCTTTGCTTGCTCCCCCCTCAGTCGACGAGGCATCCCGTACATGAAGATCGCGATCGTCACGCACGCGGTCCGTCACAACGACGGACAGGGGCGCGTCAATTACGAAGTCGCCGTCGCCGCGCTCGGGCAAGGGTGCGAGGTCACGCTCGTCGCGTCGCAGGTGTCGCCTGCGCTGCTCGCCGATCCACGCGTACGCTGGGTGCCGATTCGTATCCCGCGTGCATGGCCGACGAATCTGTTGCGTCATCAGCTCTTCGCGATCAAGAGCGCCGCCTGGCTTCGGAAGCACCACAGTGAGTACGACGTGCTTCACGTCAACGGGTTCATCTCCTGGGTCCGTGCCGACGTCAATACCGCTCACTTCGTGCACGGCGGATGGATGAGGAGTCCTTACTATCCGTACGGGCTGACGCGGGGCCTGCATTCGGCCTATCAGTATGTCTACACGCGCGTGAATGCTCGGCTCGAGCGCTGGGCGTACCGTCGATCGATCGTCGTGGCGGCGGTGTCGCAGAAAGTGGCTGCCGAGCTGAGGGAGGCGGGCGTGACGGCGCAGAAGATCGAAGTGGTCCACAACGGCGTCGACACGCGGGCGTTTGCCCAGGCGAGCGGCACGAGGTCCTCTTTCGGTTTGGCTGACGACGCGTTCCTGCTGCTCTTTGCCGGAGACCTGCGCACGCCGCGCAAAAACCTGGGCACCGTGTTGCGTGCACTGCCGCGCCTGCCGCCCCATGTCCACGTGGTAGTCGCGGGGAGCGTGAAGGCCAGCCCCTATCCGGACGAAGCGCATGCGCTCGGCGTTGCCGGCCGCGTTCATTTTCTGGACTTCGTCGAGAACGTCCCGGCGCTGATGCACTGCGTCGACGCCTATGTATTCCCGTCGCGCTATGAAGCGATGAGCCTGTCGTTGCTGGAGGCGATGGCGGCCGGGCTGCCTGTCGTGACGGCGCGCACCGCGGGCGGCGCGGAAATCATCGATCCCGAGTGCGGAATCGTGCTCGATGACCCCGACGATGTGGACGCGCTCGCCGGTGCCGTCGGCCGGCTCGCCGGCGACGAACGGCTGCGTTGCGCGATGGGCGCGGCGGCGAGCCGGGTGGCACAACGGTTCGGTTGGGAGCGGATGGGCGCGCAATACATGGAGATCTATCGACGCGTGGTGCGTTTCAAAGCGGACCAAGTAGGAGAGCGGGTGGGTTCGACGGACCGTTGCATGCAGATCGAAGGGGGCGAAACCGAATGAGAATCGAAAGGACCGAGATGGGCCGAGGCGCCCTCAAGTCACTGCAGATCGGCATGCACTGGTTTCCCGAGCGAGCCGGTGGGCTCGATCGGATGTACTACTCGCTCGTGCGTGCGCTGCCCGGCGCCGGGGTGGCGGTGCGCGGCATGGTGGCGGGCTCGCCGCGTGTCGCGCACGACACCGACGGCGCCATTCACGGCTTCGGGCCGGCGGCGCAAGCGCTGCCGCTGCGCCTGATGGCCGCGCGCCGCGCGGTGGCCAAGGCGATTCGCGTCGAGCGTCCCGACGTGATCTCGTCGCACTTCGCGCTCTACACGTGGCCGGGGCTCGATGTCACGCGCGACATCGCGCAAGTCTCGCATTTCCAGGGGCCTTGGGCCGACGAGAGCGGCGTGGAAGGCGCGGCGACGCTGGGGCAACGCGCGAAGCATTGGGTCGAGCGCAGCGTCTATGCGCGCTCGACGCGCTTCATCGTTCTTTCCGCTGCGTTTGGTCGAATCCTGACGTCGCGTTACGGCGTGTCGCCCGAACGCGTGCGCGTCGTGCCGGGCTGCGTCGATGTCGCGCGCTTCGATATCGACACGCCCGGCTGGAGCGCACGGCAGCGTTTGCAATTGCCGCAGAACCGGCCGATCGTGCTCACCGTGCGCCGGCTGGTGCGGCGCATGGGGCTCGAGGACCTCATCGATGCGATGGCGCTGCTCAAGAAGCGCCGCGGCTCCGATGCAATGCTGCTGATCGCGGGCAAAGGCCGGCTCGCCGACGAGTTGCAGCGGCGCATCGTCGAAAAAGGGCTCGAGAACGACGTCAAGCTGCTCGGATTCGTGCCCGACGAGCGATTGCCGGAGCTCTATCGCGCCGCGACGATCAGCGTCGTGCCGACGGTGGCGCTCGAAGGATTCGGGCTGATCACGGCCGAATCGCTCGCGGCCGGCACGCCGGTGCTCGTCACGCCCGTTGGCGGGCTCCCCGAAGCCGTGGAAGGGCTCTCACGCGATCTGGTTTTGCCGACCACGGGAGCCGAGGCGCTGGCCGATGGGATCGCTTCGGCGCTCGCTGGCGGCTTGCGTATGCCCGGCGCGCAAGCGTGCCGCGATTTCGCGCGCGCCAACTTCGACAACGCGGTCATTGCACGGCGCGTGGCGGAGGTCTACCGGGAAGCGGTCGCGGAAGGGTCGGTTTAAGCTGTTCGAACCGGGATCGGCGAACCCATCGCGCACCGCAGCGGTGCGTAACGCGAAATTCAGTACGCCTGAAAATCGGCATTCCTGACGGTATGGTGGCGCGCCGCTTTCGATGGCCTTTTGCCAACGCGTGTATCATCGCACCCGCATCGCTCTATCCTTACGCCGTCCCCATTTTCAATGTCAGTCGCCGAACTCAAGCGCCGCCGCACGTTCGCGGTCATTTCACACCCCGATGCGGGTAAAACCACGCTCACTGAAAAGCTGTTGCTGTTTTCGGGGGCGATTCAGATCGCCGGTACGGTCAAGGGCCGCAAGAGCGGCCGCTACGCGACTTCGGACTGGATGGAGATCGAAAAGCAGCGCGGCATTTCGGTGGCGAGCTCGGTCATGCAGTTCGAGTATGGCGATGCCGTCATCAACCTGCTCGATACGCCGGGCCACGAGGACTTCTCCGAGGATACCTACCGCGTGCTGACCGCTGTCGACGCGGCGGTGATGGTGATCGACGGCGCCAACGGCGTCGAGGCGCAAACACTGAAATTGCTCGAAGTCTGCCGCAGCCGCCGCACGCCGATCGTCACGTTCATCAACAAGCTCGATCGTGAAGTGCGCGAGCCGCTCGATCTGCTCGACGAAATTGAGCGCCATCTCGGTGTGGCGGCGGTGCCGTTCACATGGCCCATCGGCATGGGCAAGGACTTCAAGGGCGTTTATGACATTCAGCACGATCAGGTCCGCGTGTTTCGCGCCGGCGACGATACGGCGAACGGGGTCGTGGAGACGTTGTCGTCGCTCGACGACGACGAAGGCGAGCGACGTTTCGGCTTTCCCTGGAAGCGAGCGAAAGACGAGATCGAATTGATCGGCGCGGCAACGCCCGATTTCGATCGCGAGGCATTTCTTGCCGGCGAACAGTCGCCCGTGTTGTTCGGCTCGGCCATCAACAATTTCGGCGTGAAGGAAATTCTCGACGCGCTCGTCGATCTCGCGCCGCCCCCTTCGATGCGGATGGCGGTCGAGCGGCCGGTGCTGCCCGACGAGCCCAAATTCACGGGTGTCGTCTTCAAAGTTCAGGCGAATATGGACCTGGCGCATCGGGACCGCGTCGCGTTCATTCGTGTCTGCTCGGGTCGCTTCGAACGCGGCATGGCGATCAAGGTGACGCGCTCGGGCAAGACGTTTCGCGCGAACAACGTCGTGACGTTCCTCTCGCAGCGGCGCGAGACCGTGAGCGAAGCGTATGCGGGCGACATCATCGGCATTCCCAATCATGGCACGCTGAGTCTCGGGGACACGCTGACCGAGGGCGAGCAGCTTCAGTTCGTCGGCTTGCCGTTCTTTGCGCCCGAGATTTTCCAGACGATCGAAGTCGTCGATCCAATGCGCGCAAAGCAGCTCGGCGAAGCGCTCAAGCAGCTCGGCGAAGAAGGCGCGATTCAGGTGTTCCGTCCGACGCACGGCGGGATGACGATTCTCGGCGCCGTCGGTCAGCTGCAATTCGAAGTGGTTTCACATCGGCTTTCGGCTGAATACAAGGTCGACGTGCGAATCATGCCCGCACGGTATCGGATGTCGCGTTGGGTGACCTGTGACGACGCGGCCGAGTTGCGGCGGTTCATGGATGCTTATTCGGTGCGCATTGCGCTGGACGCCTCGAATGCGCCGACGTATCTCGCTTCGCACATCTCGGAGATCGAGGTGGCGCAGAAGGCGTGGCCTAAGATCGTGTTCAACGAGTTGCGCGAGCGATCGGGCGCGCCGTTCAAAAAGGCGATGTAGCCGTTCGCCGCATGGCGCGTCAACCATGCGGGCGAATCGGACCAATGACAGTAACGATAAGGAGAGGGATATGTGGAAACGATGGATAGCCGTTAGCGTCTCTGCGATGATCGCTTCCGCCGCGCATGCGGCCGGTGCTGTCGAAACCCTGCCGTCCGGCGTCAAAGTGGAGATCACGCGAGAGGGAACGGGTGCGCAGCCGAGCGCCACCGATGTGGTCAAGGTCCGTTATCGCGGGACGCTTGCCGACGGCACCGAATTCGACAATTCCGAAAAACACGGTGGCGTGGCTACCTTCCCGCTCAATCGCGTCATCCCATGCTGGACGCAAGGCGTGCAAAAGCTGAGAGTCGGCGGCAAGGCAAAGCTCACGTGTCCGCCCGAGACGGCGTACGGCAGCCGAGGTATCGGACCGATTCCGCCGAATAGCACGCTGAACTTCGAGGTCGAGCTCGTCGACATCGTCAAGTAGGGCGCGGTTCGATGCCACCCGTTGTCTACCGCGATACCGTGCGCGCCGAGTGGGTCGATTACAACGGCCACTTGCGCGACGCGTATTACATGCTGATCTTCAGCTTCGCGACGGACGCGGTGCTCGACGCAATCGGTCTCGACGACGCGCAACGCAAGCGGCGCCGCCGTTCGGTCTACACGCTCGAAGCGCATATCAACTATCTGCATGAAATCAAGGAAGGCGCGCAGGTGCGGGTAGACGCGCACGTGCAGGGCCACGATGCGAAGCGTCTGCATCTCTACCTCGAGATGTTCGCTGACGAGGGGATCGCGCCCGTCGCCGCTAGCGAGCAAATGCTCCTGCACGTCGATACGGACGGGCCACGATCGGCCGAATTCGACGCCGACGTTCTCGAACGGGTGCGGGCACTGCAAGCCGCCGATGCACCACCGGCGCGGGCCCGCTACTGCGGGCGCATGATCGGACTGCCCGCGAACCGCGGTTCATAGCCTTCCGCGCCTGCTACCCCTTCTCGGCGGCAGCGTCCATGCCTGCGGAGCAACGCGGCTCGAAGGATCTGTGCCGGCGCGAGCCGGATAGGCGCACATCGCCTATGCTATGGGCTGTTGCCGAGAGGAGCGCCCATGACCGTCCGCAACCTCGATGCGCTTTTCAAGCCCGAATCCGTCGCCGTGATCGGCGCTTCGTCGCGCGCCGGCAGTCTTGGCGCCATCGTCTGGGAGCGCGTGCTGGCCGGCGGCTTCAATGGTCCCGTCTGGCCAGTCAACCCGAAATACGATGAGCTCGACGGCGGTATCGTCTTCGCCGATGCCGGCGATCTGCTGGAAGCGCCGAGCGTAGCGCTCGTCTGCACCCCGAGCGCGACGTGGGTCGACATCGTCGGCAAGCTCGGTCGGCTCGGCACTCGCGCGGTCATCATCGTTGCCGACGCGAGACGAGATCATGCGGCCGACCCTGCCGTCGTTCAAGCCACGCTCGCGGCGGCGCGCCCCCACCTATTGCGTATCGTCGGACCGGCCAGCGTCGGCGTCGTGACCCCGGCGTTGCGCGCGTACCTCGGCGCGCCGCCTTACCTGGTCAAGCACGGCGGCGTCGCATGGGTATCGCAGTCGAACGCGTTGACGAATGCCGTGCTCGGCTGGGCCGACGCGCGCGGACTCGGGTTTTCCCATGCTATCGCGCTGGGCGACGAAATCGACGTCGATGCCGGCGACGTGCTCGACTATCTGGCGAGCGACAGCGCCACGCGTGCGATCCTGCTCGAGCTCAACACGGTGCGATCGGCGCGCAAGTTCATGTCGGCGGCCCGTGCCGCGGCTCGCAACAAGCCCGTCCTCGTGCTGCGCACCGGCAGAGGCGACGCGAACGACGCGCTCTACACGGCCGCGTTCAGGCGTGCCGGCATGGTACGCGTCGATTCGCTCGACGATCTGCTCGACGAGATCGAAACGCTCGGCGTCGGCCGCATTGCCGCGAGTTCGACGGCAACGCTCGTGACGAGCGATCGCGGCGTCGCTTCGCTCGCCACTGACGCATTCGCGGCGGCGGGCGGCATGCTCGCGCAATGGTCGGATGAGACGGTGCGGACGCTGGCGGGCGCGTTGCCGCATGTGAGTCCGGGCAACCCGCTGCTGCTGGGCGACGACGCGCGACCGGAAGACTTTCGCCGTGCGCTCGAAGCGCTCGCGCCGCGCGGCGATACCGGCACAGCGTTCGTCATTCATTCCACCACCCATGGCGCGCCGGTGGAAGAAGTCGCGCGCGTGGTCATCGATTGCCAGTGCATCGCCTATCGCGGCATGTTGGCTTGCTTTTTTGGGGGTCTCGAGACGGCGACGCGAGACGCGTTGCGCGCACGCGGCATTGCGGTTCATCCGACGCCACAGCGGCTTGCTCGCGCGTTCACGCGTCTCGTCGATTACCGGCTGGGCCGCGAGTTGTTGATGCAGACGCCGCAAGGGCTGCCCGCGCGAATACCGGCCGCGATCGAGGCCGCGCAAGCGTATGCCGCCGCCGCGCTGGCTGAGGACGGGCGCGCCTTCCTTGCGGACGAAGCCGCCGTGCGCCTTCTCGAGCCTTTCGCGCTGCCGGTTAGGGCGGACAATGAGCCTTGCCCGAGCGATACGATCGTCGACATCGCCGTCGAACTCCACGACGATGCCGAGTTCGGCCCTGTCTTTCGTTTCGCCGCGCCGCCTGTCGATGGCATTTCAGCGCCGTTCGTGTTCTACGGCTTGCCGCCGCTCAATCCGACGCTGGCTCGGGAGGTCTTGTCGCGTTCGCCGTATGCGCACCGTGTGCCAATCGATCCGGTGCTGAGCGTGCTGACGGCGTTGTCGGACGCTATATGCGTGATCGAACAGATTGCGGGATTCACGGCATCGCTGCGCATCGCGCCTGCGCGCGTCGATTTACGCTCGCCGCAAATCCGTCTCGCCCCGAAGCGAGGACGTCTTGCCATCGTTCCTTACCCGCGCCGGCTCGAGCAGACGATCGAATGGCGCGGCATGCACTTGACGATCCGGCCGATCCGCCCCGAAGACGAGCCAGCGCATAGTGCCTTCGCCGCGGCGATGTCACCGGAAGACCTCCGCATGCGATTCTTCGGCGCCGTGCGCGGCTTCGATCATTCTCAGCTCGCTCGAATGACGCAGATCGACTATGACCGCGAGATGGCATTCATCGCGACGGCCGCCGACGCGAACGGAGCCATGGAGACGCTGGGCGTCGTGCGCGCGGTGGCCGATCCCGACAACGAATCCGCCGAGTTTGCCGTTGCCGTTCGGTCCGATATGAAGGGAAAGGGGCTCGGACGGTTGCTGATGGAGCGGATCATCGATTACGCGCGTGCGCGGGGCACCCGCGTCATCACGGGCGAGATCCTGCGTGAGAACGCGCCGATGCTCGCGCTCGCAAGAGCGAGGGGCTTCGAGATGCACGCGTCGGAAGATCCTGCAGTCATCTCCGTTCGATTTCCACTCCAATAAGCACCGACGTCAATACCTCGGCGATGACCGTTGCAACGGCATTGCGGATGGATTTAACGATCCTTTGCAGTTCATTTCAAATTGTTCCGATATATTCCAGCACTCGTGCAGGGCATGGACTCTTAAGGTTGAGCGTACTAGTCCGTTCAATCCTTCGCTTTCGTGAAGCATCCGCACTTCTGCAGTTCGGACATCGGTATAACAAATTGGAATGGGCATATGCGGAAAGAACGTCTACCTCATGAGGCGTGGGGCCGTCACGCCGGATCACGTGTGAGTCGCCATGGAGTTCTCGATAAAGCTTCGAACCCACGCCCGAAGGCGACGACCCTCGCCGTTCTCGGCTACGTTGCGGTGATTCCCGCGCTGGCTCATGCAAACTGCACGACATCGGGCACGACCACCATTTGCGACTCGTCTTCGCAATGGACCACCATGATCGGCACAGGCCCGACGACACCCTCGGGTTCCCAGGTAATCGTCGGCACGGGTGCGGTGGTCAATCTCGTCAATAGCAGCGCTATCGCGCTGTCGGACAATGCGAACATCGTGGTTCAGTCCGGCGCGCTCGTACAGAACGCTTCGTCCAACTCGACCGGCACGTACGGAACGGGCGGCAATACGATCGATTTTCGGAACAACAGTACCCTGACGGTCGAGGAAGGCGCGACAGTCCAATCCACCGGTAGCCAGACGACTGCCGAGGCCGTGAACCCGGAGGGGGCCGGCAATACGATCGTCAATAACGGCACCATCAAGGGCGTCAAGTCCGCGGCAATCTGGTTTCAAAACACGTTGGGCACGAATACGGTCATCAACAACGCGACCGGCGTCATCCAGGCGCCGAACAGCGTGATGGGCGCGTCGGGCAATGGCGCGGTGGTGTTCAGCAACCTCGGCAAGGTGATCGGAAACCTGGTTTTCGCGGGCGGCAACGACACGCTCAACATGTTCACTGGATCGAGCGTATCCGGGACGATTGATGGCGGCGGCGGCAGCAATCTGCTGACGCTCGATGGCACCGGGAGCGGCACACTGCCGACGACGATCACGAAATTTCAGACGCTGCAGAAAAACGACAGCGGCACCTGGACGATCACGAACTCGATCGGCGGGATGGGCGTGACCTCGGCCGAGGTCCAGCAAGGCACGCTCGTACTGACGGGCAACAACACAGGCTACACGGGCTCGATGCTGGTCGACCAGGCCGGCACATTGCGCGCGAGCGCGCAAAGCCTCCCGTCGGCCGTCACGGACAACGGCCTCGTTCAGTTCCAGCAAGATGCGGCGGGCAGCTACACGGGGCTTCTGAGCGGCTCGGGCGCCGTCGAAAAGGACGGCGCGGGCACGCTGACACTCGCTCCGACGGCGGCCGGCGGCAACACCTATACGGGCGGTACTGTGCTCAAGCAGGGCGTGCTTTCCGTCTCGGCGGACAGCGCACTCGGCGGCGCTTCCGGCGGCGTGACGTTCGACGGCGGCACGCTTCAGCTCGGCAGCGCTTTCGATCTCGCGAGCACGCGGGCGATTTCGGTCACATCGAACGGCGGCACGATCGACACGCAAGGCTTCCAGTCGACGATCGACCAGACTATCAGCGGATCGGGCGCGCTCGACAAAACAGGCTCGGGGACTCTGACGGTCAACGGCGCAGTGGTCGGCACGATAGCCGCCGAGGTGCAGCAGGGCACGCTCGTATTCAACGGCGACGGCTCGCAATTCACGGGAAGCGTGACGGTCGATCAGCCAGCCGTCCTGCAGGCCAGCGCGCGGAGTCTGCCGCCCGCGGTGACGGACAACGGCCTCGTGCAATTCGAGCAAAGCGTCGACGGCACCTACGCGGGAACGATCGGCGGCACCGGGACGGTCGAGAAAGACGGCGCCGGCACGTTGACGCTCGCGCCATCGGCAGCTTCAGGCAATACCTATACCGGCGGCACGGTACTGAAAGCGGGCACGCTGTCGGTCGCGGCCGATAGTGCCCTCGGCGGCACATCGGGCGGCATGACGTTCGACGGCGGTGCGCTTCAACTCGGCAGCAGCTTCGACTTGGCCAGCTCGCGTGCCGTTACGATCACTTCGAACGGCGGCACGATCGACACACAGGGCTTCCAGTCGACCATTGCACAAGCGATCACGGGTGCCGGCGCCCTCACCAAGGCCGGCACAGGCACGCTCGTGCTCGACGGCGTCAACACGTATTCGGGCGGCACGTCGGTGGCGGCCGGCACGCTCGTCGTCGGCGATGCGTCGAACGCGGGGGCGTCGGTGGCGGGGCCGGCGACCGTCGCAACGGGCGCCGTGCTCGGCGGTTATGGCAGCGTCAACGGCGACGTCACGAACAGTGGGACGATTGCGGTGGCTAATGCTTTGTCGACGGCTGCGGCGAGTGCGAATGCAAATGTGAGCGTGGCCAGAGCGAGCACGATCGCGGTGGCCGATGCGCAATCGTCCGTCGCTGCCGGCACGCAGGGCAGCTTCACGATCAACGGGCAATTGACGAACGCGGGCTTGGTGCAACTGGGCGGCGGGGGGCAGGCCGGCAACACCTTGAACGTGAACAGCTATGTCGGGCAGAACGGGACGATCGCGCTCAATACCGTGCTTGCCGGGGACAACGCGGCATCGGACAAGCTCGTCGTCAACGGCGGCACGGCGACGGGCTCGACGACGCTGAAGGTGACGAACGTCGGCGGACACGGAGCGCCGATCCTGTCGAACGGCATCGAGGTCGTCGCGGCGGCCAACGGCGCAACGACCGATACGAGCGCGTTCACCCTCGCCGGCGGCACGGTCAAGGCTGGCGCGTACGCCTACTATCTCGCGAAGGGGGGCGTGACGGCAGCCACGTCGCAGAACTGGTACTTGCGCAATACGGTGCCGGCCGCGAACAGTGCGTCGTCGGCCAACTCGGACGGTAGCGGCGGATCGGTGATCGCGGCGGCCGGCACGCCTGCGTTGCCGGCTGCCGGTGCCGATCCGGTCGCGCTTTACCGCCCCGAAGTCGCGCTCTACGCGCAAATCCCGAGCGTGATGCGTCAGCTCGACTGGATGCAGATCGATGAGTTCCATCAGCGGCAGGGCGACCAGTTGCTGCTCGGCGAGACGGGCCGCTTGCCCGCCTCATTTGGCCGTGTCTGGGGCGCGCATAGCGTGCTGTCCGAAGGCGGCGACGTGAGTCCGCAATTCGAAGGCTCGATGGGCGGTGTGCAGATCGGACAGGACGTCTACGCGGACGGAACGGAAGGCGGCCACCGCAACCACTACGGCTTCTATCTCGGCATGGCCCGCGCGACCGGCGAGGTCAGCGGGTCGGCATTGGGCGTGCAGGGTGTCGACGTCGGGCATCTTTCGGTCAACGCATATAGCCTGGCGGGCTATTGGACGCACATCGGGCCGGGCGGATGGTACACGGATACGGTTGTTTCAGGCAGCTCGCTGATGGCGGACACGAACTCGAGTGACAACGTTCGTTCGAGCACACACGGTACCGCCGTGACGGCCTCGATCGAAGGAGGCTTGCCGCTCCCGATCGGTCACGGGCTCACGATGGAACCGCAGGCCCAGTTGATCTATCAGCATCTTTCGATCGGAGATCTGAACGACGGTGCGTCAAACGTGGCGTTCGGTAGCGGCAATACCGTGCTGGCGCGATTCGGCGTTCGCTTCTCAGGTACTTGGGAGGCGCTCGGCGCCGCGTGGCAGCCGTATATGGGGTTCAACGTGCTGCACGCATTTGCCAACGGTGACCACCAGACCTACGACAGCGTCACCTCGATCGCCACGCCGGTCAATCAGACGACGGCCCGGATCGACGCGGGCGTGGTCACGAAGTTCTCGAAGCACGGCAGCGCCTACGCCGCCGTCAACTGGGGCACGAATCTCGACGGGGAGCACGTGCGCACGGTAGGAGGCAATGTCGGCTTGCGTTGGTCCTGGTGAAGCAGGGCGGCCATGAGCGCCGGCGACCGTGAGCTGGGCGGCGCGGAGGTCGCCGCGGAGGTCGCCGCGCCGCTCACGCCTGGCCCGCTTCGAGCTTCTCGAGCCGATACCCGTAGCCGTAGACGGGATAGATGCAGTACCCGTTCTGGGGACGCAGATCGAGTTTGATGCGAACGGACGAGACATGCGTGTCGAGCGTGCGCGACGGGATATCGGCCGTTTGTTTCCAGATCGTCTCGACGATGTGGCTGCGCGAGAGCGGCCGTCCGAGATTCCGAAACAGCAGCAGCGCAACCTGGAATTCCTTCTGCGACAGCGTGACAGGCACGGCTCGACGGTAGACGATGCTCTCGCGCAGGTCGAAGACATATTCGCCGAATTCCTGCGAGGCAATGCTTTCTTCGCGACGATAGGTTCTGCGCAAAAGAGTCGAGACGCGTGCGAGCAGGATCGACGCCGCGACGGGCTTCACGACGTAATCGTCGGCGCCGGCATTCAACGCGGTGACAATGTCGGCTTCGCGCGATCGGCTGGTCATGAAAAGGACGGGAAGCTCCTCATGGCAGTGCTCGCGCACCCAGGCGAGCACCTCGTCGCCTGGCATGTCGGCCACGTTCCAGTCGAGCACGATCAGGTCGTAGCTCTCCCGCCGTAGCTCACGGATCAATGCGCGACCCTCGGTGAAGGCGTGACAGGTATGCCCCGCGGGGCTCAGCGATTCGGAGACAAACTCCAATTGGCTCGGGTCGTCGTCGAGGATGGCGATCCGCATGGTCTGACTCGGAAAGAAGTGAAGTAATTGTGCCGAAGCAAAAAGGAGGAAGCGACGCCCGGTTTTGGTGCATTCCGCGCGGAGCTGCCGGTTTGACGCCAGCAATGATGGGGCAAATCGTAAGGGTTTGCCAGTATCTGGATGAGAATGATCTGGGCGCTATTCAATGGGGCGTCCTTCCGTTGCCGGCGACTTAACAATTCTTGAGCCAATTAACGATCATTCCTTTCTATACTGCTTGCCGGATACTAATAATGACTTGCGTTACGGGGTGCTATGAGAATCGCCGTTCTGGACGATGATCCGGCGCAGGCTCACTTCGTGTGTGAGACGCTGGCGGCGGCCGATCACGTTTGCTGCTCCTTCTCAGCGGGGGATCTGCTCGTCGAGCGGTTAAAGCACGAGACCTTCGACCTTTTGGTGCTCGACTGGAACGTTCCGGGCATGTCCGGCGAAGCGGTGCTGCGCTGGGTTCGGGAGTCGCTTTCGGAAAGGGTGCCGGTCGTCTTCCTGACGAGCTGCGGCAGCGAAGCCGACGTGACTTCGATCTTCGCGCTCGGCGCCGACGACTACCTCATCAAGCCCGTGGGCGCCGACGTATTACGCGCGCGTGTGACGTCGCTGCTGCGCTGTGCCTACCGATTCAACCCTTGCGAGGGAACGGAGACCTTCGGCGAGTTCGTATTCGACTTGCGGACTTCGCAGACGGCGACGCACGGCATGCCGATCGAACTGACCCGCGAGGAGTTCGAGCTTGCGCTGCTGCTGTTTCGGCATCTTGGCCGGCCCCTTTCGCGTGCTCGCATTCAGGAGGCGGTGTGGCAAGATGTCGCCGGCGTATCAGCCCGAACCATCGATACGCATATGTCGGTGATAAGAACGAAGCTCGATCTGCGGCCCCAACACGGCTACCGCCTGGCGTCGATCGCCGGCTACGGCTATCGTCTCGACCGGATGGAGGATGACCAGCCATGAGGCGAGACAACGACATGCCGCGGGAGCGGCGGCGATTTTCCGGATCAAGGCGATCTTCTGGTCGCGCGCGAGTGGCGGCTTCGATGACATTGCTCGCGCGGCTGATCCGCTCGCGGCTCGGGCCATCGCTGGGGCGCCGCTTCCTGCTCGAGTGGATCGCGACCGGCTGCTTCGGCATTGCATTCGTCGCGTTGAGCTCGAGCTGGCGTCTGACCGCGAGTCTCGATCATCTCGTCTATGACGAATTTCTCGCGTTGTCGACGCGGCCGGTATCGAACGACATCGTCGTCGTCGAGATCGACGACGACAGTATCGAAGCGCTTGGCCGCTGGCCCTGGCCGCGCAACATCCATGCTCGCCTTATCGATACGCTCGCGAAGGACGGTGCGGCGGCCATCGTCTACGACGTGCTATTTACGGAGCCCGGCGCGGACGACGCGGCGCTTGCGCGCGCGATTGCATCGAGCAGGACCTATCTGCCGATTTTGCTCGACTCCCCGGATGCCGCGGGCCATCGTGCCGCGGTGCTGCCGATCGCCGAATTGGCTCACGCGGCGGCGGGGCTCGGCCATATCAATTTCGAAGTCGATAAAGACGGCATCGTGCGCAGCGTGGCGCCATACGAAGGCGATGCGCGTGCATGGTGGCCGCAGTTGACGGTTCCTGTCTGGCATGCCGTGGAAACCGGCGTGA
Organism: Trinickia symbiotica; assembly: GCF_002934455.1. Classification (GTDB taxonomy): domain Bacteria; phylum Pseudomonadota; class Gammaproteobacteria; order Burkholderiales; family Burkholderiaceae; genus Trinickia; species Trinickia symbiotica. The sequence goes on from NZ_PTIR01000016.1 coordinate 108,864, forward strand.
TACACCTGGCCGGCATGAAGAAGGCGAGGCGCGCAGCGCCCGATCTCGCCGAGATGGCCAATCCGGGCGGCGATCAGCGTTTGCTGATTCCGTTCAGTCCGCTGCGCCAAACCTACCGAAAGGTATCCGTCGCGCAAGTGCTGGCTGGAACAGTGCCGCCCGACGTCGTGCGAGGCAGGATCGTGCTGGTGGGCTCGACGGCGTCGGGGCTTTACGACCATTTCGCGACGCCGATGTCGGGCCGCTCGGGCATCATGCCCGGCGTGTACGCCCATGCGAGCGTGCTCGACATGTTGCTCAACGGTACGGCCATCAGGCCGGTATCGCCTCTCGGTTTGCTTGCCGCATGGCTGCTGCCGCTTGCCGCGCTGCTCGTCGGCTTTCTCGTGCTCTCGCCCATGTTCTCGCTGGCGCTCGCGATCGTGCTCGCCGGCTCGGCGCTTGCCGTCGATGCCATGCTGCTGCACACGCTGCGGCTCTGGGTTTCGCCTGTGCCCGCGATCCTCGGGCTCGTCGCCGTTTATCCGGTATGGAGCTGGCGCCGGCTCGAAATGACGATGGCGTACCTGCGCAAGGAGTTGCGGCACCTTGCCGACGAACCTTACCTGCTGCCCGAAGCGCCGACACGGCAAAATGAATTCATGGGTGACGCGCTGGAGCAGCAAATGTCGCTGATGGCTCAGGCCGCGCGGCGCGCCAGAGATATGAAGCGGTTCGTCTGGGACAGCCTCGACAATGGACCTGAGCCGATTTTCGTCGCCGACGTGAACAATGTCGTGCTGATCGCGAACCGCGCCGCGCGAGCGTATTGCGCGCGACTCTCGGCGCCCGGCCCGGAGGGCTGGCCATTGCAGGCCGTGCTGACCGACTGCGCATTCTCCAAGACGGTCGGCGCCGAGCCGGAAGACGAGCTGATCGCGCGCCGGGATTGGCCCGCGGTAATGAATCCGACGCGGCCCGAATACAAGCGGATCATGACGAATGGGATCGAGGTGCGCTGCCGCGACGACCGCGACTACTTGCTGCGGTACTCCGAATGCAGCAATGCGTTCGGCGAGGCAACGGGCTGGATCGCTGGCCTTGTCGACACCACGGCGTTGCATGAAGCCGAGCGCCAGCGTGAGGACGCGTTGCAGCTCCTGTCGCACGACATGCGTTCGCCGCATGCGTCGATTCTTGCGCTCGTCGAGATGGAGCGCGCGCGCATCGAGTCGGAGCAGGTGCGCAACGTCATGGATCGCATCGCGCGCTACGCCACGCGCGCACTGACGCTCGCCGACGACTTCGTGCAGCTTGCGCGCGCCGAGTCGCAGGCCTACGAATTCGAGCCCGTGAACCTCGCCGACCTCGTGCTCGATGCGAGCGACCAAGTCTGGCCTCAGGCGCATGCGAAGCGCATCCGCATCGATGCGGAATTGGGCGACAGCGAAGGATGCTGGATTCGCGCGGACCGCTCATTACTGACGCGCGCGCTCGTGAACATCCTGCAGAACGCGATCAAGTACAGTCCGGACGACACGCGCATTGCATGCACGATTCTGCCTGCGAGCGCGTCGTTGGCCGGGGGGCATGTGAGCTGCTCGATTCGCGACCAGGGATACGGCATTCCGCTGGACAAGCAGGGCCGCTTGTTCGAGCGGTTTCGGCGCTTCCACGCGGGCGAGCGTCCCGAAGTGGGCGGTGCGGGGCTCGGCATGGCATTCGTGAAGACCGTCGTCGTGCGACATGGGGGCGAGGTGGCGGTGCACAGCGAGCAGGGCAAGGGCACCGAATTCGTGATCTCGTTGCCGCCCCTGGTGGAGGAGGCGGAACTCGGGCGGGCCGACGAGCCAGCGTGAGACGTGCTCGCACATAGGGAAAGTCCACCGCGCCCCGCCTTCACCTGACACTTGTTTGCAGTCGTTTTTGGGGTGACTTGGCATAATTGCGACGCTGAACTAAATCCTGCTCGCTGCGTTCGACGATGCCCGTAGCCAAGGCAGAGCGATGACGGGCGTGCCGTTGCGTCATGGATTCCAGGTTACCGAAAATGAGTTCCCAATCGATGCGTGAAGTGTTCTGGCACGCAGACCAACAAACGCGTAGAGGTACGGCGTGGTTGCCGTCGCTCGCGGCATGGGCTCGCCGCTTGTGCCGCGGTTTCGAGAACGCGGAGCGTGGCCGCTTGCAAGGCAGGATCCGTCAACTGGAATCCGAAGTGGCGCGCCTGTCGCGGCTCGCCGTGACCGATGAACTGACCGGCGCATTCAATCGCCGGCATATCGAGGAGATATTCGAAACTCGCGTTGCATCGCCGGGTATCAACGAACCCCTTGCGTTCTGCCTGTTCGACATCGACGGCTTCAAAGCATACAACGACACATACGGCCACGGTGCGGGCGACGACGCGCTGAAACAAGTCGCGCAAGCTGTCCACGGTCAGCTGCGCCAATCGGGCGACAGCTTGATTCGCCTCGGCGGCGACGAGTTCTGCATTCTGTTGCGCGCCGAATCGCCGGCTGACGCGCTGGCTGCGATCGATCGCCTGCGATTGGCCGTGCGAGCCCTTGCATTACCGCACCCGACGAAAAGCAATGCGGTGTTGACGGCGAGCTTCGGCTTCGTATGGCGAGGCGCTCGCGGCGCGACGCGCCATCTGCCGCGCGATCTCTATCGCCACGCCGACCGAATGCTGTATGAGGCAAAGCGTGCGGGCCGCGATACGGTGAGGCTCGCGGTCCTGTGACTTGCGCGCGGCTCGCGGGCGACGATCGGCTTCGTGCTTACGCGGCGAGCTTGGCCGCCGCCTCATCGACTTGTGCGCGCGAGATCGACAATTCGTCGAGCCACGCCTCGGCATAAACGCCGCCGGTTTCGCGCTCGAGACGTGCAACCGTTGCGGCGTTGCGCGCCGTGTCCTTCGGCGTGGCCAGAAAACGCTTGATCGATTCGCCAGCCTTGAACGCATCGAAAAGCGGCACGCGAATTTCGTCGGGCAGCGCGCGAGTCCATTGATAGGGCTTGCCGTTGAACGTCAGCGTCGGCGGCAAGACACGCTCCTTTTTCGCCGACGAGGCGATGAGACCGTACGTCCGCGCCGCTTCGCCGATCTGCTCGGGCGAAAAGAGCTCTTCCGGCGTGATTTCGAATTGCGCGAGATAGCCTTCGATGGTCTTCATCGCGGCCGCGCGGTCGTCGCGCTTTTGTTGAGCGCGCTCGACGATGAGCCGCAGTTCGTCCGCTTCTTCGCTCGTGATCGTGAAGCTCGCCTGCTTTTGCTGCAGTTCGGTGAAGCGCTGGAATTCGGAGTCGGTCAGAAGTTTTGCCATGGATGGGGTCACGGGTCGTCATGCGCCGTGCGCGAAGACGCCCGGCGCGAATTGTGAAGGGCCGCCATTCTAGCGTCAGACAGCTCAGCGATCCAGAGGCGTACCCTTCGTCGCCGAGCGGATGAAGTCGACAGTCACCGACAGCACGGCCTCGGGACATTCCTGATGCGGCGTGTGTCCGCAGCCTGGCAGCAGCGCCGCTGTTGCCGACCCGGCGGTTTGCCCGGTGATCGATTGCAATTGCAGCGCCGTGCCGTATTGATCGTGTTCGCCTTGCATGGCAAGAAGCGGCACCTCGATCCGTGGCAACAGCGCTTCGATGTTCCACGTTGCGAATCGAGGATCGAGCCACGTATCGGACCATCCGCGGAAAACCTGCTCCGTCTTCGCTCCGTGATAGCGGGTAAGGTTGGCGAGCTTGCCCGAGTCGTACGCGGCGACGGCATCGCGAATGGCGGCGAGCGTCACTTTTTCGACAAAGACGTGCGCTGCCTCGGTCACGATGCCGAGCAAGCGCTCAGGACGCATAGCGCCATAGATCAAGGCGATGCTGCCGCCGTCCGAATGACCGAACACGATGAGCGATGCTTCGGCGGGCAGCAGTTTATCGATCACCTGCGGCAGATCGCGTGTGGCGGCCGTTTTCAGGTAGTCGGCGGACCAGGGCGGCGGCAGCGCCGATGAACGGCCGTACCCGAGGCGATCATAGACGAGCCCGGGACAGCCGCTCGCTTTGCAGAGGCGTTGCGGGAAATCACCCCACATTGCAGTACAACCGAGTCCTTCATGCAGAAAGACGAGATGCGGCAGAGCCGGGTCGCCGTCGATTCTTAGACAGGCAATCGTTCCGTCGGCTATTTCGAGTTCGTTCATCGATTGAAAGCGAAGGTGTTGCTCGGCCGCAGCGACGCGCGTGATTTGATCCGCAGGCGGGCACTAGGCACCGGGGTCGTCATGGCAAACCGCTTCGACGTTATGGCCGTCGGGGTCGAGCACGAATGCGCCGTAATAGTTCGCATGGTAATGCGGCCGCAAGCCGGGCTTGCCGTTGTCTTTGCCGCCGGCGGCAATGGCGGCCGCGTAGAACGCGTCGACCTGCCCGCGATCCTCGGCGCGAAACGCGATATGAATCGGCGGATCGTTCGGCGTGCCCTTGCTGAGCCAGAAGTCCGCCACGCCACCTGCACCGAAACCCGCCACGTCGGTATGGCCCGTCACCGATGCCGGGAATTCGCGCAACAGTTCATAGCCAATGGGCGCTAGAGCGTCCGTATAAAAACGCCTGCTCGCTTCGATATCGCTTACCGTTACACCTGTATGGTCGATCACGTTCGTCTCCTCAGGGCAGGCATTATTCAACGAGTGGGAAGAAACGGCGAGCGACGAAAGCAAGACCGTCGCGGCACGACGCAGAATACTAGCGGTCCTTGGCGCTACTATCGTCCGGCGCCGTTGCGGGGGGCGCCGCTGACGCCTCGGCGCCGGCGTGGGAGTGATTGCCGTCCGTGCCGTCGCCGACGCGATTGATCGTCCCCTGCGCGAGCGCCACGAGCGTTTCCTTTTCGCCATCGAGCACATAGACATGGCATTGGCAGGTGGCATGGCCGCGCCCCGCGTAGACGAGTTCGGCGCGCGCCAGCAGGGCGCCGCGCACGGCCGGGCGCAGGTAACTGATCTTGTATTCGCCCGTCACGACACGCGGCCCCAGTGCGATCGCGCCCGCGAACGTCAACGCGTTGTCGGCGAGATAGCTGATGACGCCGCCGTGGACGAAGCCGTGCTGCTGCCGCAACTCGTCGCGAATCGGCAATCGCAGCGTGAGCCCGCGTTCGCCTATCTGAACGAGCTCGGTGCCGAGCAGCATGCTGAACGGTTGTGCATGCAGCGCGCCGCGAGCCAAATCGAAGAAATCGGTCATTGGGGACCCCTCGGGGCGGGGGCCCCGTATCGTGTTCGTTCCACGCTAGGAACGCTTCATCATACGCTTGACATCCGCCCCTGCCTAAACGCAGGGCTCATAGCGTGCGGATCGACGCCGGCGATCGACGGCCGGCGACCGGCCTCAGGCCGGCAGCGAGGCATACGCCGTGGCGAGATGATAGGGCGTTGTCGACGGCATGTCGCCACGCGCAATTTCGCCGTCGGCCGTCTTGCATTCGTACCAGCCGAGCGGATGCAGAAAGCGGGTGCGGAAATGCTCGATTTGCGAGGCGAGGGCGCCGCGGTCGGCCGGTGTGCCGCGCGTCGCGAGCGCGCGCAGGTATTCCGTCTGCGCCCAGATGCGCTGCGTCGCGTCTTGTATCGAGCCGTCTTCGTTGAGCGCGGCGCATACGCCGCCCGTTTGCGCGTCGACGCCATGGCGTTGCGCAAAGTCGAAGGCTCGCTCCAGCGATGCGGCTAGCCCCGATGCCGCGATGGCGCTGCCCGCCCGCGCGACGAGATAAAACCATTCGAACTGGTGGCCGGGCTCGATCCGATTGCCCTCGGTGCCGATCGGCAGCTCCGCGATCGCACCCGTCGGCGCGTGGACGAACGTGCGGGCGACGGCCGTGGCCAGCCCGCCGAGGGCTTCTTCGAACGCGGCGTCGCGCGTCGCTTCGTGCGCGGCCAGATAGGCCTCGGTCAAGTGCATCAGCGGGTTTTGCAGCGGCCCGCTGCGCACGGACGAAAAGCGCTCGTCGAGCGCCGAGTGGAGCAGCCCTTCCGTCCCGGCGAAGCGTTCGCCGATGAGCGCGGCCGTCCCGCCTAGCACGTCGCGCGCATCGCTGTCGCCGAAAGCCGCGAGATAGGATGCACATGCGAAAACGACGAAGGCATGCGTGTAGAGATCTTTCGTCGTCTCGAGCGGAGCGCCCGCCGCATCGACGCTGTAGAACCATCCGCCATGGCGTTCGTCGCGGAAGTACCGGCGCAGCGAAGCAAACAGCGTTTGTGCATGCGCCGCATCGCCGGCGAGCGAGAAGACGAAAAGTTGCCGCGCGCACGCCATCGCGCGGTAGCGGGCGACAGGCAGCGGCGTCTGGTCTTCGGCTCGTAGCGCCTCATAAGGCAACTGCATCGACGCGTTGAAGCCTTGAGCGCGCCAGAGCGGCAGGACGATCTGCGTAAAGTGCGTGGAAAGCGCGGCGGATTGAGCAGTGATCGCTGCGTCGGTCGGGTTTGACATTGTGCGGAAACGGAGTTCGAAGATCGATTGCGCCGGCAATTCGTGCCAATTAATGCGAGATGCGCCAAGGATAATGCAAATCGGCTTTCGCTCGATCCGTCCGTCGCGCCCGCGAGCGATCGTGAGACAATGCCGCCGACGCCACGCATGTGGCAATCGAACGAACAAGAGGCTTCGAACCGGGCGGCGCGGGCCGCGACCGGACTTTCACGCTATGGCAGATTCCGCAGCATCTTCTACGTCGGGCCTACGGCGCCCCGCTACGACCAAAAGGCGTGCACGCGCCGCCTCATCCGAGACCGACAATCGGCCGGCCCGCGTCGCGCTCTTTGTCGAGGACGCCGTCCAAACGGTCGCCCGGGCGGCAGAAGGCGCGGGTGCAGCGGTCGAAAAATCCGTCGATCTCGTCCCGCCGGAAGATGCGCTTGCCGTGGCGCATACGATGAACCTCGATCCGCGCCAGGGCACGCTCGACGGCTTCGAGTTGCCCGCCGAGGCGCTCTCGTCGCTTCGGGAGCGCGAGGAAAAAGAGCCGACGCGGCCCGTGAGCGATGCCGGCGATTCCATTGCGATCGAAGAGGCCGCAGCCAAGTCGCCAAGCGGCGCATCGTCGCGCAGGCAAGCGATCGCCCGAAAATCGGTGGAGCCTGCCGCGCGCGGCGCCAACGTGGCCGAGGCGGCGGATGCGTCCTCGCAGCGCGCGTACGATGCGCTGACGCAAAGTGTGGCGGCGCTTCAAGCGGCGCTGGTCGACGAGCGCCGGGCGGCAGACGAGAGCCGGCGCGGGATCAGGCAACTCGTCGTTGCGGCGCTGGCCATATTGCTGGTCGTTGGCGTCCTCAGCGTCGTGCAGACGGTCGTTGCAGTCCGGGCCTCCGAGGCAAGCGCCGCCGCGGAGCAAAAGACAGCGACGCTTTTGCGGGCCCAGCAGACGGAACTCGCGACATTCGTCGATGCGGCTTCGGCGGCCTCGGCCGACATTCGCGACGCGGCCGATTCGCTCGATGGAAAGCAGAGTGTGCAGCCGGCCCGCGCCTCCGCGGCCGCGCCGAGCGCCGGCAAGCATCCACCGCGCCCGACGCACCCGCGCAAGACCGCCGAAAAGGCGCGCGGCTCGAACGCCTATTGAGCCGGCGGCACGCGCGGTCAACGCTTCTTCCAACGCTTGAGCAATAGCGCGTTCGTGACGACGCTCACGCTCGAAAAGGCCATCGCCGCGCCCGCGAGCATCGGATTCAGCATGCCGAGCGCGGCCAGCGGGATGCCGACGAGGTTGTAGACAAAAGCCCAGAAGAGGTTTTGCTGGATCTTGCGGTAGGTGCGTCGCGAGATGTCGATGGCATCGACGACGAGCGTCGGATCGCCGCGCATGAGCGTGATGCCGGCCGCGTGCATGGCGACGTCGCTGCCGCTGGCGAGCGCGATGCCGATATCGGCGGCGGCAAGCGCCGGCGCGTCGTTGATGCCGTCGCCGGCCATGGCGACGATGCCTCCGCTCTCGGCCTTCAGATCGCGGATGACGCGTGCCTTGTCCTCGGGCAGCACCTGCGCATGGAATTCCTCGATTCCCAGTGCGGCCGCCACCGATGCGGCGGCTCCGCGATTGTCGCCGGTCACCAGCACGCTTTTCACGCCGCGCGCCTCGAGCCGTTCGATGGCCGCGCGCGCTTCTGGCTTGAGCTCGTCGCCGAATGCAACGAGCGCGATCGCCGCGGCGCGCGCGCCGGGCGCCGCCGCCCGCATCAGCCACGACACCGTGTTGCCCGCCGCTTCGAGCTCGCGCGCGCGTCTCTCGGCGGCCGGGGGCAACGCGATGCCGAGCTCGGCTACCCATCGTGCGTTGCCGAGCATCACCATTTGCCCGTCGATCTGGGCCTGCATCCCGCGTCCCGCAACCGCCTGCGAGAGCGCGGCGGCGGGCCGGGTGTCCCGGCCCGCTTGCGCCGACGCGGCTTGCGCGTATTCCGCCTCGAAAGCAGCGACGAGCGCCCGTGCGAGCGGATGGTCGCTGCCGCGCTCGAGGGCGGCAGCGAGCGCAAACGCGGTTTCCCGCTCCGAATCGACGTCGGCGGCGGCCAATGCCGCGCCCTTTGTCGATGCGGCATGCGGCTCCTGATCGGAATTTGCCGCCCTGGCGCTGGCTTGCGCCCCCTCCGACACGCATTCGAACGCCACCACGCGCGGCTTGCCGACCGTGAGCGTGCCTGTCTTGTCGAACGCGACGACCGTCACGCGCTGCGCGAGCTCGAGCGCCTCCGCGTCCTTGATGAGCACGCCATGTCGCGCCGCGACGCCGGTGCCGGCCATGATTGCGGCCGGCGTGGCGAGCCCGAGCGCGCACGGGCACGCGATGACGAGCACGGATACGGCGTCTAGGATCGCCGCTTCGACCGATGCGCCAGCCAGCAGCCAGCCGGCCAGCGTGGCGGCCGCGAGCACGAGAATCGCCGGCACGAAGATCGCGCTCACGCGGTCCACGAGCCGTTGAATGGGCGCCTTCTTCGCCTGGGCCGACTCGACCAGGCGAATGATGCGCGCGAGCGTCGTCTCCGCGCCGGTCGCGCGCGTCGTGACTTCGATCAGGCCTTCCCCGTTGATCGAGCCTGCCGTGACGGTCTCGCCCGGCCCTTTCGCGACAGGCAGGCTTTCGCCGGTGATGAGCGCTTCGTCGACGTGCGTGCGGCCCTCGCGGACGATACCGTCGACGGGCACGCGCTCGCCGGGCCGTACGACGACCACCATGCCGACGCGCACCTGCGCGAGCGGCACATCGCGCTCGCCTTCGCCCTCGCCGAGCTTGATACGCGCCCGGTCCGGGCGCAAGGCGTTGAGTGCGCGAATGGCGTCGGTCGTTTCGCGCTTGGCCCGCGCTTCGAGCCATTTGCCGAGCCGCACGAGCGCGATGACCACCGCCGAAGCCTCGAAGTACAGATGCATGGTGTCGCCGGGATGCGCGATCATCTGCCAGACGCTCAGCCCGTAGGCGGCCGAAGTACCCAGCGCAACGAGCAAATCCATGTTGCCGGTTCGCGCGCGCACCGCGCGGTAAGCCCCGCCATAGAACCTTGCGCCGCACGCGAACTGGACGATGCTCGCGAGCGCGAGCTGCAGCCCGGCGGGCAGCATCCAATGCCGGCCTGCCGCTTCGGCGAGCATCGGCAACATCAGCGGTAGCGCGAACGCGGCCGCCACGGCCACGGCGACAAGCTCGCGACGGGCGAGTCGGCGGCGCTCGTCGGCAGCTCGCGCGATGTCGGCGACATCTTGCGGCGCCGCCCGGTCGGTGACGACGGGGCGCGCTTCGTAACCCGCGTCGACGACGGCTTTGACGAGCGCGTCGAGCGCCGGCCGTTGCGCCGCGGCGGAGAGGTCGACGGTCGCGCGCTCGGTTGCCAAATTGACCGACGCGCGCAGTACGCCGGGCACGCGCGCCAGCGACTTCTCGACGCGCATGGCGCACGAGGCGCAGGTCATGCCGCCGATATCGAGTTCGGCCGTCGAGGAGGCGACGTCGGGAGGGGAGGACAAATCGGTCATGGTGGACGACTGCAACTAGGCCGCGATGAGAGACAGTGTCGTCCTTCCAATGATGGGAAGGTCAAGCGCGACTGCCGCGGTCCGCGCGGCCCCCCGTTCAGTCAGCGGACAGCGGCGGATAAATATTCCTCGCAAACGCGCCCAAGAGTCGAGAGGGATTGCGTTGCGCCATTGCGCAATCGTTAGCGCATTCTTCTTGCCTACCGACTGAGGATACGATAAAACGCTTTCGCGAACTGATGATTCGACGACTACGTCGTGCGCGACGTCGTGGCCGGACGGCACCGCGCCGCGGAAGTGCTTCGCGGCTCGAGAGCGGCGCCTCGTAAAACTCTGACATCACAATGACAACAACACTCGCTACTGCGCGAAACAGCGTTTCGCTGGCTCGGGTCGGGGCCTGGCTGGCTTGCTTTGCCGTTTTCGCTCTGGCCGGCTGCGCCGCCCGAGCGCCTGCCCCCGCCGTGTCCGCCAACCACGGTTGGACGAAGGACGAAGTATCGGACTCCTACGTATTCGGCTATCCGCTCGTGCTCATGACGAGCGCCCGTGTCGCGGCCCGCGCGCCGGGCGGTCCCGGCGTCAACAAGCTGCAGTACTCGCGGACGCCGCCGGCCGCGGACGATCCGGGCCTCCCGCCTCGCCCCGATGTTAATACGCTGGCCTCCGCCGGCTGGCTCGATCTGAGCAACGAACCCGTGCTGCTGACGCTGCCCGCCACGCGTGGACAGTACCTCGACGCGCGCGTGCTCGACATGTGGACGAACGTCGTCTGGTCGACGGGTTCGCTCGAGAATGCACGTGGGGCGCTCGCGAAGCCGCGCACGATCGCCTTTGTCGCGCCTGGGTGGCAGGGCGGCCTGCCGGACGGCGTCGAGCGTGTCCAGGCACCGGGCAAGAGCCTCTGGCTGGCCGTGCGCCTCGCCGCGACCGGCCCGCGCGAGCTCGCCGCGGCACGCCGATTGCAAGAGGAAGTCCGCGTAACGCCGCTATCGGCGTTCGATGCCGAGGACGATGGAAGGCACAGGATCAAGCGTGTGAAGGGGACAAAGCGCGGCAGGCCGCTCAACGGTGGGAGCGCGGATCGAGCGGACGACGATCCGCCGTCGTTCGACGATCCGCCGTCGTTCGACGATACGCCGGCGGGGCAGAGCGCCGCCGTGGCGTCGCTCGACGCGAACGCGTTTTTCAGCCGGCTTGCCGATGCACTGCAGGACAACCCACCCTCCCCGAACGATGCGCACGCATTGGAGATTCTGGCGGATCTGGGCGTGAAGCCCGGTGAGCCCTTGCATCTGCCGACGGGCGCGGCACAGGCGATCGCGGGGGGTCTCGCCGAGGCGCGGGCGCGGATCGCGACGGCGCCGAACAACGCGTTGTCCGTGAACGGCTGGATCTGGCTCGGCGATGGTCTCGGACACTACGATGACGACTATGCGCTGCGCGCCTATGCTGCCTATGCACAGCCGGGCAGTGGCACGAAGGACGACGAAGTGGTGGCGACCGCCACGCTCGACGCCGATGGGAAGGGGCTGGACGGCAGCAACCGATATGTGCTGCACTTTCCGGCGAAGGGACTGCCGCCGGTGCGGGCGTTCTGGACGCTCACGGCTTACACGAAAGACGGTGCGCTCGTCGAAGGCGATTTTCGACGCCGTTCGATCGCTTCGCGCGACGCGCTGCGTCGCAATCGTGACGGTTCGCTCGACGTCTATCTACAGGCGGAAACGCCGGGGCGCGCCCGACAGGCGAATTGGCTCCCGACGCCCGACGGCGCGTTCCAAGTCGTGATGCGGCTCTATGCGCCGCAAGGCCCGGCGATCGACGGCACCTGGCAGCCGCCGGCGCTCGAGCGCCAATAAACCGGAGCAGCGATGTCCAGCGAAACGAAGGCCGGCGTAGCAAAGACGTTCGTCAAGGTGCGCAAGGCGACCCATTCGCGCCGCCTACGCCGTATCGCAGTTGTAATCGTCGTACTGATCGTGCTCTATGGGCTGATCGGTTTCTTTGCCGCACCGCCCCTCATTCGGCACATTGCCGAGCAGCAGATGAGTGAAGCGCTCGGGCGGCCCGCCCATATCGAGCGCGTCTCGCTGAATCCGTACACGCTGCGGCTGGAGGCGGATCGCATCCGCGTCGGCGAGCAAGGCGGCGCTGGCGATTTTGCGAGCATCGAGCGGCTCGTGGTCCAGGCATCGTGGTTCTCGCTGCTGCGTTTCGCGCCGATCGTCGACGAAGTCAAGGTCGATTCGCCGCACGCGAACATCGTGCGCTACGACGCCCAGCGCTTCAATTTCAGCGATATCGCCGACAAGTTCGCGAACGAGCCGTCGAAGCCGTCGAAGGGGCCCGCGCTCTTTTCCGTATCGAACATCGATGTCGAGAACGGGCGCATCGATTTCGACGATCGGCTCGCCGGCCGCAAGCACGTCATCGATCGTCTTTCGCTGGGGGTCCCGTTTATTGCGACGCTGCCGTCGAAGACCAATATTTTCGTCGATCCGCGCTTCGTGGCGCGTGTCGACGGAAGCCCGATCCATATCGCAGGCAAGACGAAGCCCTTTGCCGCCTCGCGCGAATCGGAAATCGCGTTGAAGTTCGACGATCTCGACGTGCCGCAAATGTTGTCGTTCTCGCCGACGAAGCTGCCCGTGACCGTCGCAAGCGGCAAGCTCGCCGGCGATCTCACGCTGCGCTTCGTCATGACGGGCAGCGCTCCCGCGCTCACTGTCACGGGGACCACCGATCTCGCCGATGCGCAGGTCGTCGACGAGCGCAAGGCGCCGCTTTTCGCCGCGCGCGCCGTGCATGTGGCGGCGGCATCGCTCGAGCCTTTGCGCAAAGTGTTCCGTTTCGACGAGATCCGGCTCGATCAACCCTCGCTGCACCTCGCACGGGAGCGCTCGGGCGACCTCAGCATCTCGCGCACACTGGCCGGATCGCCTTCCACGGCCGCCTCCTCCGCCGTGCCGGCATCGGCCGCCGGTGGGGCGGCGAGCACGGCCACCGCACCAAAGGCATCCGCGGCCTCCGCCGCTTCCGCGGTCGGAGCGGCAGCGCAGGCCGTTCAGCCGCTCGACCTTTCGATCAAGCATTTCGCGCTCAACGACGGCGACGTTGGGCTCGAGGATCATGCGCCGGCGCAACCGGTCTCCCTCGGACTCACGCACCTCGACGTGTCGCTCGACGGTTTTTCGACGGTGGGAGAGACGCCTGCGCACTACGACGTCCACACCGTGCTGGCGCAGGGCGGCACGCTTGCCGCGACGGGGGCCCTGAGTCTCGCCGCGAAGTCGGCGGACCTCAAGCTGACGACCGATGGGCTTCCGCTCACGCTCGTGCAACCCTATCTGGCCGGTTCGACGTCCGCGCGCATCGATGGCGGGACGCTCGGCACGGCCTTGACGGTCAAGGCCGACTGGTCGAAGACGCCGACGAACGTGCAGGTGGCGCAAAGCGACGTCACAGTGAAGTCGCTGAAGGTGACGGGGCCGGCCGTGGCCACCGGGGCGAATGCACCCACGCCCGCGCTCGCGCTCGACGAAGGACATGTCGCGATCAAGCAGGTGGACCTTGCCGCGCGCAAAGCCGACATTTCGGCCATCGACCTGGCGGGGCTGTCGGTCAACGGAGCGCGAGCGAAGGACGGGCGTATCGATCTCATGGCGCTCGCGGGCTCGCCGCAGGAGGGGCAGACGTCTACGACAAATACGCAGGCGCACGAGCAAAAGCCGCATGGCCGTGAGCGAGGTGCGGCGCGGACAAGCGAAGGCGGCCAGGGCGGAAAGGAACAGACGGCCGCGAACGCGCCGCCCGCGGCCGGCGCTCAGTCCGGCTGGCACTATACGATCGGCGCCGTGCGGCTCAAGGACGGGTCGGCGCAGATTGTCGATGAGGTTCCGGCGCATCCCGCCACGGTCCGCCTGTCGTCGATCCAGTTCGAAGCGCACGACGTCAGCGACGACATGCACCGTGCGTTGCCGATCAAGCTGGCCGCGACGCTGGGCGGCAAAGGCACGCTCGACGTTTCGGGCGACGTGACGCCGAGCCCGCTCGCGGCCTCGGTGACGTTGCACGCGAATCGGCTCGATGTCTCTTCGGCGGAGCCGTATTTCGGCGACGACCTCAACGCAAAGCTTGCGAGCGCATTCCTGAACGCGGGCGGCGACGTCAAGCTCGGTATGGCGAACGATGCCCTGACGGCGACTTTCCGGGGAGGCGTGGCGCTCGTCGATGTGAAACTGCTCGACCGCACCACGTCCGCGCCGCTCGCCGGCTGGCGCGCGCTGTCGCTCGCCCGCATGAACGCCCGCTACGACGCGCACGGTACCGATGTCGACATTGGCCGCATCACGTTCTCGCAATTCTTCGGCAGCGTGCTGCTCGACGAGCAGGGCAAGCTCAACCTGCAGGATGTGCTCGGCAATGAGCATAAGCCTTCGCCGGCAACGGGGACGACGGCTTCGCATCGCGGCAGCACGACTACGGTCGCCGAGGCGCCCAAAGCCGCGCCATCGCAGACGCAGCCGCCGTTCAAGGCTCACGTCGGCGAGATCGTGCTTCAGCAGGGGCACGTGAATTACACCGACCACTTCGTCAAGCCGAACTACACGGCGAACCTCGTCGACATCACCGGCACGATCGGCGCGTTCGGCACCGAAAAGCGCGCGCCCGCGCCCGTCGATGTCAGCGCGAACCTGGCTGGGAACGGGCCGATCACGATACGCGGCACGGCCGATCCGCTGGCGCCCAAGCCGTCGCTGGATCTCGGCGCGAGCGCGCATGAAATCGAGCTCAAGAGCTTGACGCCATACTCGCTGAAGTACGCCGGCTATCCGATCACGAAAGGCCAGCTCAACGTCGATTTGCATTACAAGCTCGAGAACGATGTGCTGACGGCGAACAATCACATCTTCATTTCGCAGCTGACGTTCGGCGATCACGTCGAGAACAGCACCGAGACGCACCTGCCGGTGAAGCTCGCGATTGCGTTGCTGAAGAACCGGCGCGGTGAGATCGACGTGAACATACCTGTTTCGGGCTCGCTCGCGAATCCGCAATTCAGTATCGGCAGCGTGATCTGGGGCGCGATCCGCAATCTGATCTCGAAGGCCGTGACCGCGCCGTTCACGCTGCTCGCCAACGCGTTCGGCGGTGGCGGTGCGGACAGCGCGCATGCGGCCGAGCAACTGCACTACGTTGCGTTCACGCCGGGCTCGGCCGATCTGAGCGATGCGGCGCGCGGCAAGCTCGATACGATCGCGAAGCTGCTCACGGACAAGCCCGAAGTGAAGCTCGAATTGACGGGCCGTGCCGATCCGGCTATCGATACGCCGGGTCTGCGTCTCGCCTATGTCGACGATCTCGTGAAAAAGGAGAAGGCGCAGGACTTGGCGGCGAAAGGGCAGAAGGTCGACCTGTCGACGGTGAAGGTCGATCAAAGCGAATACAGCGATTATTTGAAGAAGGCCTATAAAGATGCCGACTTCAAGAAGCCGCGCAATTTCATCGGCATGACGAAGAGCATGCCCGACGACGACATGAAACGCATGCTTGCCAATCATGCGACTGTCGACGAGGCGAGCTTGCGCGCGCTCGCAGAGCGTCGCGCCGACGCTGTGCGTCAATATTTGATCGCGAAGGTCGACGCGAAGCGCATCACCGTCGGCGCGCCGAAGCTCGACGCCAACGAAGTCAAGGACAGCGGGCCAACGACGCGCGTCGACTTTGGTCTCCAGTAAGCGGGGGCATGGTGCGGCGGTCTCGCGCCGGCGCATCGTGCTTCTTTCACCATATCTCGCAGCCGCACTTGGAAGCACTCAGTCCGTGCGGGGAGAAGTCGAATCCTTCGTAAGTCGCGAATGCCACCTATCGCGCCGCGTTCGAGCAGTTTTCCAGTCCTAATGTCTTCGAGCAGCCAGGCCTGCTCGATGACCCTCTGGACCGACGCGGTTATTCGTCGCACCTGCTGCGCGTGATGCGCGGCGCTGATACACTACTCGCTTCCACTCACTCGACACGAACAGGGAGGCGTTCAAATGGTAACGACAATGCTCGCGGCCACCCTGGGTATGCCTCGGTTCGTGACGCCACCTTTGCGACGCCTGTGGGGAAATCCCCTCGGAGGACGACCGTAGTTTTCACGGTTCGTTCGTCGCTTCACCTCGGCTTTCGCCCGGCGCTTCGCGCAAGTTCTCGCTTGCGCGGCTAGGGTTCCAGCATCGGGCACGACGTCGTGCCGAGGCTTTTCGGCAGGTACGTTGCGCGCGGTTCGATGTTCGCGCGCCGTGCTTTTCGTATTTCGATTCCATGACCGCCAGCGCCCTGCGCTTGGCGGCTGAACATTTATGATCGCCAAGAATACTTTCGGCGCCCAGACGTTCAAGAGCGTCCTTGGGTACACGTTTTCTCATTGGGGGCGGCAGCGCGTGCGCATCGTCGTCATCGCGCTTTTCGCGCTGACAGGCGCGGTGGCCGACGTGCTGACCCCGCTTTTCGCGGGCCGTCTCGTCAATGCGCTTGCGCATGGCTTGACCGACAGGCACGCGGCCCTTCACCCGGCGCTCGCGGCGTTTGCGGCGATGCTCGTGCTCGGGCTCGGCGCCGCGCTTGCGCGCTACCTCATGTTCGTGCAGATCATCGCATTGACGTTGCGGATGATGAGTGAAATCGCGGGCAACGCCTTCCACCGAGTCCAGCGCTTTTCGACCGATTGGCATGCGAACAGCTTTGCGGGCTCGACCGTCCGCAAGATCACGCGCGGGATGTGGGCGCTCGATTTGCTGAACGACACCGTCTTGATCGGCTTGCTGCCTTCGTTCGCGATGCTCATCGGCGCGACGGTGCTGCTCGGCATGCATTGGCCCGCCATGGGTGCCGTCGTCGGCGCGGGCGCGTTGATCTATGTCGGCGTCACGGCCGGCCTGTCGCTCGGCGTCGTCGCGCCGGCGGCGCGGCTTGGCAATGCGTGGGACACGCGACTCGGCGGTGCGCTTGCCGATGCCGTCACCTGCAATTCCGTCGTCAAGGCGTTCGGCGCGGAGTTGCGTGAAGAGGCGAGGCTTTCGCGCGTCGTCGGAAAATGGCGCGAGCGCACGCGGCGCGCGTGGCTGCGCGGGACAGCCAACGGCGGCGTGCAGAACATGATGCTCGCGGGTATGCAGGCTGCGATCCTCGGCGCAGCGTTGATCCTTTGGTTGAAGGACAAGGCGAGCGTCGGCGACATCGCATTCGCGCTGACGATGTTTCTCGTGCTTCAGGGCTACCTGCGCGACGTCGGGATGCTCGTGCGCAACTTGCAGCGCTCGGTCAACGATATGGAAGAGCTCGTTGCGCTCGAGCGTCAGCCGCTCGGTATCGAAGACAAGCCGGGTGCGCCGCCGATCGTCATCGACAAGGGCGATATCCGATTCGAGCACGTCACGTTTCACTACGACGCGCACGCGGCGCCGCTCTATTCGAATTTCTCGGTCCGGATCGCTCCGGGCGAGCGCGTGGGTCTGATCGGCCATTCCGGTTCCGGCAAGACGACGTTCATCAAGCTCATTCAGCGGCTCTACGACGTGTCGGGTGGCGCGATCACGATCGATGGTCAGAACATTGCCGAAGTCGGGCAAGCTTCGTTGCGCGCTCAGGTTGCGATCGTCCAGCAGGAGCCGTTGCTGTTTCATCGCACGCTGGCGGAAAACATTGCGTACGCGAAACCGGGTGCGACAGAGGCGGAGATCGAGCGCGCGGCACGGCTCGCGAACGCGCATGATTTCATTTCGGGCTTGCCGAAGGGGTATGAGACGCTCGTCGGCGAGCGCGGCGTGAAGCTCTCCGGCGGAGAGCGTCAACGTGTTGCCATCGCACGGGCGTTTCTCGCCGATGCGCCTGTGCTGATCTTCGACGAGGCGACCTCGAGCCTCGATAGCGAAAGCGAGGCGTTGATCCAGCAGGCGATGGAGCGGCTCATGGTCGGACGGACGACGATCGTCGTGGCGCACCGGCTATCGACCGTGCGCGCTTTGGATCGGCTGCTCGTGCTCGATAAGGGGAGAATCGTCGAGGAGGGCAGTCACAATGCGTTGATTCGCATCGAGGGCGGGCTCTACCGGCGGCTCTTTGAGCGGCAGGCGCTCGAGTTGACGAAGGGAATGGATGTCGCGCGCGATGGGGCGATCGGTGAGTCGATGACGGAGGCGTGAGCTGGCGGGCTATTTGATGATCGTTTCGGATGATCGCGGTCGCCAAATATTGCGGGCCGCGAGGGATTGCAGTGGCCGCTTTTCGGAATCGCTATGGTCCCGCCAGTAGCACGGTTACTTGGGCGCCTTGCTCGATACCTCTATTGAACTGGCGCTAGTTCGACGATGTCGTCAACCGCTTCATCGGCAGGGGGAGGCGTGTGCGTCAACCGGATCTGCTCGATCATCCTGGTCAAGACGTCGAAGGTCGTCTCCGGCGTGGCCTGCGTAGGGGTCGGCTTGTTCGGGTTCTGATGAGCGATCCAATCACGGTATTGCTTGATTTGCTTCACCTGCCCGATCAGATTGGAGTCGACTTCGCTCTTGAAGAGGTCGAGAACCTCGCCGAATCTCCAGTACTCGACCTCGCTTTCGAATTTTTCTGAAAGCCTGGTCGAGTATTGCTGCGGATATCCGGCCGCGAACAGACGATTCGCCGTCTGCAGGTGCTCGATGACGCATCTCTCGAATGTGGCAAACAGCGCCAAAATGGCGAGGTCGGCCGCTTGCTTTACGGCGCCATCGAGGGCGGCGTTTGCTTGCTCCGGAGTTGCGCCAATGAACTCTGTGCGTCGGATCAGTTCCTCGTGCTGAATTTGAATCGTGCGTTCGGCAACCTTGAAGCAATCACTCGCCACGGAGAAAGCCCGGAAGACGGGTTCGAGCGGATTATTCGAATTCATAGTCGGAAACATCGGTCAGCAGGTCAATGAACAGGCCTTCGTCAATGCGTTTCGGTCGACGGACTGTGGCCTCGATCCAGTACCAACCGTCCCCATTGACTCCGGCGAGCATGGGTGTTGGCGATGAGCCTATGGACTTCCTGCCAGATACGGTTTCTGTCGAAATTCCTGGGCCTTTTCCAACGTGGAATAGAAACGCATGTCTCGCCACTCGGCCGATCAGGTCTACTCTCCCACGTGCGCCTATGATCTTGGATCCGACGGGGACGATTTTGGCCACAGATACACCGTCCTTTGCTATGCAAAGACTCGGTGCTTCATATTCGGCCATCCTTTCCTCTCTGAGCGTTACTACACCCGTCTCCACTGACAGGCCATGTTTTTTGCACCAGCCACTGGCTTCTGCCAGAAAGGCTGTGACGCGTTCCAGATATTCGTCCGGGTAAAAAAGCGCGTGCTCAGTCACTGTTAGTCCTTGCATTTCACAATCCTTGCACTGCGTAACCCTGCATCTGCGCGCCCGATTCGCATAGCGATCTCGCCAGTCCGAAGCGAGCGCTCATTCCTTATGCGCGCATCCGATGTCCGAGCTTAGCACTGACCCCATCTCAAAACATGCGACTTCCGGCGGCCTAGGACCGCCAGCGCCAGAGCGATCGCCGGTTCACGCCGCCTTTGCCATCGCGGCAAAGGCAGCCTCCTGCGATGAAGGCTGTTGGGCCCGCAGCACCAGCCACATCGCCGAGCGCGCGCCTTTCTCCTTCAACGGCCTGTACACCACGCCATTGGCGTTCATGCTGCGCAGCGATTCCGGCACCAGCGCGACGCCGAGCCCTGCCGCGACGAGCCCGACGATCGTCGGCGCGGCGCGCGCTTCCTGCCCTATGCGCGGGGCAAACCCGGCCTGCCGGCAGAGCGCGATGATCTGATCGTACACGCCGGTCCCGCTTTCGCGCGGGTACATGACGAACGTCTCGTCCGCCAATGCGCCGATCGTGAGTGGCTTCGCGGCCGCTGTGAGCCGGTGATGAGGCGGCAGCGCGACGATGAGCGAGTCTTCGAACAAACGCGTCGCGCGCAGTGTCGGTGGCAGATCGGGGGCCGATATGCCGCGCACGATCGCAACATCGAGCCGCTGCTCGAGCAGTGCCGCCAGTTGCTCCTGCGTCGTCAGCTCCTCGATTCGCAAATGCACGCCCGGAAAACGCTGGCGATAGTTGAGAATCAGACGCGGAATCAACGCAGTGAAGGCGGCCGACCCCGTCAATCCGACACGCAGCTCCCCGATTTCGCCGCGTTGTGCACGTGCCGCCACCGTCGACACCCGCTCGGCCTGAGCGAGCAGCGCGCGCGCCTCGGGCAACAACGCCTTGCCGGCCGGCGTCAAGTCCACGCGCCGGTTGCCGCGATCGAACAATTGCGCGCCGAGCTCCTCTTCGAGCACGCGAATCTGCTGACTGAGCGGCGGCTGCGCGATGTTCAGGCGCAGTGCGGCCCGGCCGAAATGCAGCGTCTCAGCCAGTACGACGAAGTAGCGGATGCGGCGCAAATCCATGATATCTCCCATGTATCAATCGGCGCGGAATCAATATTGGACGCGTATGCGGCGACGCGCGAGTATTCCACATTATCGAAGCACTCCTCGAGCAGGGCTCGAACATGACCGAACAAGACGTCGACCTTCTGGATCCACGAAGCGAGACCGCGCGGATGACAGCACCGTTTGTCTCCGCCGCGGCGGTGAACGCTAAAATCGAGTTTGGCACGCCTGCATTCATCCGTACGAACTGCGCACTGTTCGCGGCCGGCTTTGCGACTTTCGCGCTGCTCTACTGCGTGCAGCCGCTGATGCCGCTGTTTTCCGAGAGTTTTCACGTGAGCGCCGCAAGCGCCAGTCTCGCGCTGTCGCTGACCACCGGCCTGCTGGCTGTCTCAATGCTCATTGCAGGCGTGCTCTCCGAAACGTGGGGCCGCAAACCGATGATGGTCGGCTCGTTGTTCATGTCAGCCGCGCTGGCTGCGCTCAGCGCGATACTGCCGCACTGGCATGCGCTGCTAGCCACTCGCGCGCTGATGGGCGTGGCGCTGAGCGGCTTGCCAGCCGTTGCGATGGCCTATGTCGGCGAAGAGATGCATCCGCGCTCGCTCGGTGTCGCGATGGGGCTGTACGTTGGAGGCACCGGTCTGGGCGGCATGGCCGGGCGTCTGCTGACGGGCGTGGTGACGGACTTTTGGGGATGGCGCGCGGCCGTGATGACGATGGCTGTGCTCGCAGTGTTCTGCGCGATCATCCTCTCGCGTTACCTGCCTGCGTCGCGGCATTTCACGCGGCGCCCACTGCGCCTCATGCCGGTGGCCAGGACGTATGCGCTGCAGTTGCACGATGGTGCGTTACCGTGGCTGTTCGCGGAAGGCTTTCTGCTGATGGGCGCGTTTGTGACCGTCTATAACTACGTTGGCTATAGACTTATCGCGCCGCCGTTCTCGATGAGTCAGACAGGGATCGGTCTGATCTTCGCCGTCTACTTATGCGGAATCGTTAGCTCGGCGTGGGTCGGCAGCCTGTCAGAACGGCTCGGCCGGCAAACGTTGCTGCCGGCGACGCTCGGTCTGATGCTGCTCGGCACCGCGCTTACGCGGGCCAATTCGCTGCCGGTGATCATCGCCGGCATCGCGGTGTTGACGATCGGGTTTTTCGGCTCGCATTCCGTCGCGAGCGCGTGGATCGGGGCTCGCGCTCGGAGCAGCAAAGCACAGGCTTCATCGATGTACCTCTTTGCCTACTACGTCGGATCGAGCGTGGTGGGGTCCGTCGGTGGCGTGTTCTGGAGTGTCGGCGGATGGCCTGGCGTGACAGGCATGACAGGATCGTTGCTCGTTATCGCGATTGCCATTGCGTTCAAGCTGCGCGCCATCACCATGCAAGCCGCGGATTCGCACTGAAGCCGAGCGGGTGAAAATGACCAAGTCTACGAAAACAATGCCGACGCATCGAGATCGGACATTTTGTCCAACTCGTCGCGGCGTGTATCGCAGATTCGCCTGATCGTCGCGCCTTGCGTAACCCATACCGCGAGAGAGATGGCCGCGAGGCTACCGAGCGCAATGAAGGCGGCTGGATAGCCGAAGCGGCTGGCGAGCCAGCCGCCAAGCAATGGACTGAGGCAACCGCCCGCGGCCTCCACGCTTATCACCGCTCCCTGACCCAGGTTCACCCGTCCGGTGCCGTGCAACAGGTGCACGACCAATGCGGGTATCGCAACGCTCTGCAGGCCGGAACCGAGTCCGTCGAAAATCTGCACGGGCAGTATTGCCCACACCGCCGTCAGCGACGCCGCGGTGAAACCTCGCAGCGGAAGCGTAACCAGCGTCACTAGGATGACCCACCAGAAACCCCAGCGGCGGATGACGCGGCTGGCATAGACGGCAGCAGTCAGCATCACGACCTGGGAAATGATGATATTGGCCGCGGTAATCCCGCTTGCGCTGTGGTGGTGAGCCGCTGATTGTGCAAGGCTGTAAAGCGGCAGCATGGCGGAGTTGCCCAGGCTGAACGCTGCGAGCGCGATCGCAAGCAACACGAGCGGGCGGCAGCGAAACACGGCGCGCATGCTCTCCGCGCGCACCGGTGATTGGTCCGTATCGTCTTCGTGTACGAGTCCACGCGCATAGTGCCGATGCACCGCACGCGCGGGAATCAGCAGGACGGATGCGATGCACGCGAGGCCGAATGCCGCGGCAAGCGCGAACACCCAGATGATGCCGAGCCACCAGCCGATCGCGCCGGACAATGCAGCCGCCGCGATGTTTCCCGCGTGGTTCGCCACCTGATTCCGGCCGTACTGGCGGTCGAAATTTTTCCGGCCGGTCATTCCGAGTGTCAGTCCCGTCAGTGCCGTTCCCATGACCGAGCCGCCAACGGCCGTCGCGATCTGCGAAAACGCAATCGGCCAGTAACCGCGGGAAAACCAGATAACGCACGCGGCAACGATCGTCAGGGAGCTGGCGCCAACCACCACTGCGCGTCGATGACAGGTGGCATCGACGAGCGCGCCGGCCGGCACGGTCGCGATCACTCCGACGATCGCCCCCAAGGTCAGCACGGTGCCGATCATATCGGGGGTCCATCCGTGTTCTTGCAGGTAGATGCCGAGAAACGGACCCGCGCCTGCCTGCACATCCGCGGCGAAGAAACTGACTGCCAGTAAGGGGATGCTCGGCTTCGTTTTGCGTCCTTCCATTATTGACGGGCGCGATCGATGAACTGCTGTCGTTCGGGCGCCCGTCCGCGCATTGCGCGAAGACCAGTGCGTAACGTCCATGAAGCATCATCCGTGCCCGGGCGCACCCAGCGTCCGTTGTTAGACTAGACGACACGTGCGAGATCGCAACGACACCTCGGAGATTGGCACAATGGCGCTCAAGCGGATGGACAACGTAGGAATCGTCGTCGAAGACCTCGCAGGGACGATTGATTTCTTTCGCGAACTCGGCCTCGAACTCGAGGGGCGGGCCACGATCGACGGAGAATGGGCGGGACGTGTTACTGGGCTCGGCGATCAGCGTGTCGAGATTGCGATGATGCGCACGCCGGACGGCCACAGCCGGCTCGAGCTCTCCCGGTTCATCACGCCGGCAGTCGTCACCGATCACCGGAACCACCCGGTCAACGCCCTAGGCTATCTTCGCGTCATGTTCGCCGTCGATGACATCGACGAGACGCTCGAACGGCTGCGCATGCGCGGTGCGCAGCTCGTGGGCGAGGTGGTCCGGTATAAAGACGCGTATCGGCTTTGCTACATCCGCGGGCCCGAAGGGCTTCTCATTGGGCTCGCCCAAGAGCTCAGCTGAGCGCAGCACGAGGACAGATCGGCTGCCGCGAATGTCAGGTCACTCCGACAACGACAAGTACGGCGACGTGAGGGGTCTCGGCGGGAACGGCTGCAGGCCCATTTCCTTCGTGAAGCTGTAGCGCATGTACACCGCGGCGAACCATTCGCGATACTGATACGCGTTACCAAGCGATGCCGTCGCGCCGACCGCAAGCTGCGGCGCTAGCTGATATTCCCCCGCAGCACTGAGTGAGTACGCGATGCCGGTTTTGCTCTGGCCGGGGTAGACAGCGTTCGCGTCCGCCTGAACTCCGGCGGATCGAAGCGTATTGGCAACGGAAGCCGCGATCGACTGTCGGTTGGGATCCGTCGGGAAGTAGTTTGACGCGTCTTCTCGGTAATGTTGTATGCCGATGGAGCCCTTCACGTCGAATGTGAACGGTCCATTGCGGCCCGCCCATTCCACTGGAAGATTCAGGATGACGTATTGCTGCGGACTGAAGTAGCCGCCTTGGCCATAAGTGAAGTACGACAGGTTCTTATCGTAGTGCATCAGTGTCGTATTCAAGCCTACCGTCAACGTCTGGTCTGTAGACTTGAAAAGCCGACTATATATGCCACCGCCACCTTTGACTGCGTAATTGCTGGCGACGTTATGTCCGTCGTAGTACTGGTAAGCGGTATTAACGTAGAGGCCGCTTCTACCATCGTCCCATGCAAGGCTGCCGAGCGCACCGTTCGATGTGACTCCCCCCCACTTCAGGCCAACGGCCTGATCGTTCGCGCCAGCATAAGACAGCAAACTGTCAGTGACGGCGCGGCGAGCGACGGCCAGTGAGTACGTTGTCCTATCGGTAACGGCTCCGTTGTAACTCGCGCCTCCGACGATATTCGATTCGGTGAATCCCAGTGGCGTAACCCCGACATCCCCCTCCAAACTGCGGCCTTCATAGCCCAAAGAAAGCCCCACTCCAGACGAATTCTGTGCTCCGAACGGATTTTGTCCTCTAGCCGCGTCGGTCACCGCAGACCGCGAGGTCAGACCCGTGCCGAAACGGTTCATTGCATTAAGATCGGTGCTCCCGGTCCCCGCATCGAGCGTAACTGGCGTCGCGGTAACGACAATATGACCGTTGCCTGCCTTGATGCGTCCTTGAATGGGCGCTTCGATGTCCGTCAAACTGGACATGCCGTCCTCCCCGGCCCGGTTGCGGAAGACGATGCCGCCGGAAACCGTGCTCGATTGCTCGCGATTGATATCCGCAAGTTCGTCTGCGACACTCGTCGTTTGCGAACTAGCGCCGGTCGCACTATCCACGTTAGCGTCCGCACCCATCTCGTCGGCATAGCCTCGCGGCACAGCTTGCTGAGCATAGTAGGGCTGCCCATATCCGGCCGGCGGTTGAGGAACATATGCCTGTTGCGACTGTACAGGATACGGTGGCTGCGGTACATACGGCTGTTGCGCGGCATACACCGGTTGCGGCGCGGGTGCGTAGGGTGTGTACGGCTGCGGTTGCTGCCGATACGCCGCCTGGCGCGGGTACGGTTGCCCATAGACGGGCTGCTGCGCATACGCCTGTTGCTGTGCGTACTGAGGCTGGCGCGCATAGGCGGGCTGCGGTGGGTAGGGATACGGCTGTTGCGCGTATGCAGGCTGTTGCTGCGGATAGCCCGGTTGCCCGTAATACGGCTGCGGCGCATATCCGGCCGGCATGCCATTCGCTCGCGCGTAAGCGCCGCGCTGCATCGCGTTAGCCGCCGAGCCCGCGCTTTTGCGCGCCGCTGTCTTCTTGTTGCCGCGTTGAACTTCCTGCGTTCGCGCAGGCATGCCCTGACCATACGGTGCCCCCGCGGGATACGCCTGTGCGATCTGCGCATCCTGCGCGGCCGGCGACATCGGCCAAGGCGTCGGCGCGTAGCCGTCAGGCACCCCTACATACGGTGCGGCGCCCACCGCTCCCGATTCGGCGGCACCGTACATCTCAGGACCATACCCCCCGGCGGGCGCCGCTGTCGGCGCGTTGTACGGAGCGACGTAGGGAGCGGGCTCGAGCCCCGGCTCAGAGGCAGGCTGGGAAACCGGCGGATAGTAAGGCACGTTTTGCCTCGGAGAAGAAGGCGATAAGAAGGTAGGCAGTGTCGGCAAAGCACTGCGCGCGCCGCCGTTCGCATCTGCCGATGCATCGGCGTCGAGACTCGTCGATTGCGCCGCGCCGGCAACGGGCGTCTTTCCCACGAATGGGTTCGTGCCCGGCAGGGGCGCGGTGCCGATCCGTTGCATCGCGATTTGCCAATTGCGGGGCACGTTGCTGAAGCGGTCGGCGCGTCCGGCCTGATTGCCGGCCGAACTGTTCGCGGCGATCAGCGAGCGCCGCAGGTAGAGCGCCGCGTGCGAGAGATCGCCCTCGGCCCGATACATGCGGCCGACCGCCGCGAGTGTCGGTGGATCGTTCGGCGCCGCGTTGAGCGCCTTCCGAGCGAGCGACTTCGCATAGTCGAATTGCTTCACGCCGCTCGCGGCCCCGATCGCGGCCAACAGCAATCCCTGATCGTCGGGGCGGCGCGCGAGCGCCGCACGGTAATTCGCGAGCGCGTTGGCATCATCGCCGGCGCTCGAGTAGAGCCGGCCCAGGGCGGCTTGCAGGTCCGGCTCGTCGGGCATGGCCGCAAGCCACGGCGACATGACGTCGTAAGCACCGGCGAGGTCGCCGCGTTCGCGGACAGCGTCCGTTCTCTGCACGACGATCGCGATGTTGAGCTTGTCGAGGTCGGCATGCTGGGCCGCCGTCAGCGGCATCGCTGCCAGTCTGCGCATGACGTCGTCGCGCTCGGCGTCTTGCCGCGCCGCGAGCGCGATGCCCGCGTATTGCAAGAGGACGTCGGCGCTGCCGGGCGCCGCTTGGGCGGCGTCGCGAACGAGCGCAAGCGCCTGGCCCGCGTCGCCGATCTGCAGATAGCCCGTTGCGATCGCGCCGATCAATTCGGCATTGCCGCCCGCGACAGGCAGCGCCGATCGCAGCGTCGCCGCGGCATCCTGCGGCCGGCCTTCGCGAGCGAGCTGCGCCGCGAGTTCGGCTTGCTGGTGTACCCAGAGACGGTGCTGCAGGGTCGCCATCGCATCCGTCCGCTGTTTTGCCGGCACTTTCTCGAGCAGCGCGAGTCCCTTCGACCAATCGTGCGTTTCCGCGGCAAGCAACGCACTTGCATAGATCGCATCGGGCATATCGGGGTTCGTCGCAAGCAACCCGTCCATCATGCTGCGCGCGTTGCCGAGGGCGCCTTCGCGTACGTAAATGCGCGCAAGGTCGAGTCGCAGCCACGGATCCGTCGGATTGCTCGCGAGCGCATCTTCGAAGAGGCTGCGCGCCGTGCCGAGGTCGCCACGCGCTTCGGCTGCGCGTGCCTGTCCGGCCTCGACGGTACCGCGCAATCGATCGATGCCCCCGGCCTTTGCCTGCTGCTCGGTCGTGAGCTTGCTCGCGAGCGCGAGCGCTTCGCTGGCGCGCCCTTGCGCGGCCAGCGCGCCGATGAGTCCGCGGATCGCATCGGGATTGTCCGCCTGCCGGCGCAGCGCCATCCGGTACGCCTGCTCGGCGCCGGCAGCGTCGCGATTGGCAAGCAGCATGTCCGCGAGCAGCACTTGAGCCGTGACGTCCGACGGATCGAGCGCGATGGCGCGCTCGAAGAGCGTCTTTGCTTTCGCGTACTCGCCGTTGCTGCGCGCGCCGATCGCCTCGCTCGTGTAGCTCCAATAGGTTGCGCTTTGCAAAGAGCTCTTCCAGCGTGCGGGGTTGGCGCTTCGCGCGCTCGCACGCTCCAGATCGTTGCGTGCCTCCGCAAAACGCTCTTGCTTGAGCGCGACGATGCCCATGCCGCCAAGCGCGTCGGCATCCTCGGGCGACTTCGAGAGGATCGCCGTGAATTGCCGCTTCGCGGATTCGAGATCCCCGCGGTTGAGCGCATCGAACGCATCGGCAATCGCCCGTCCGTGCGCGCTTGCCGCCGCGGCTTGCTGCGCGCGCGTCCGCGCTTCTTTGTCCTGCTCGACCATCGATTCGTAGCGCGCTTTGACCGCCACGTCGTCGCCTGCAACACGCAAATAGTCCTGGTACAACGCAGCATCGGACGCGCGTGCGCCGAGCCAGAGCAACGCCTGGCGCCAGCTTCGGCGCGCGGCCTCGCCGGTCGTTGCATCGTTCGCGAGCTTTTCCAGCCGCGCGATGCCTTCCCGGCGCGTCGCGTCGCGATACGTGAGATGCTGCGCGTAAGCGAGCGCATAGCGCGGATCGTCGGTATGCTCGCGCGCGAGCTGCTCGAGACCGCGGCGCGCCTCCTCCCACCCCTGCGGCGTCGCCGCGAGCGCCTGGTAGTACTCGAGTTGCAGCTCGGCCGACGCGGGCTTGCCCGTCAGCGCTCGCTGATACTCCTGCGCCGCCGCCGTGTTCTGGCCGCTTTGCGCAAGACGTCGCGCTTCATTGACGGCCTGATCCCGCGGACTGAAGATGCCCAGGCGCCGCGCGAGCTCGTCGAGCTCCGGATAGTTCGGCGCCACTTGCCGCAGGTGTTCGAGGTACTGCTGTGCCTCGCCGACGTTCTTGCGGTCGGCAAGGACGATACCCATCCCGTAGATCGCATCGGGTTGGTTGGGATCGATGCCGAGCACCTTGCGCCATGCTTGCTCGGCGAGATCGCCGCGCCGATGCGCTTGCCAATACTTGCCCTGCGAGATGAGGACATTCATCGGATCGATTTTGGCCGGCGCCGTCTGCGCGCGCGGGGTGTTCGTGGCCCCGCAGGCCGCGGCAACGCTCAGTGCGAGTGCAAGGGACTTCAGCCGCATGCAGGTCTCCAATTCGGCACGAGACGGCCGTCTACGTCGAAGTGGAAGCGGCCGTCGATGAATCCGGTGCCGAACAAGCCCAGCACACGATCGTAATAAAGGGGTTGCTTGTCGGGCGCATCGCCGTCGAGCACTGAGAGGTGCAGGCGCGCAAGCGAGGCATTGCGCTTATCGCCGAGCGCGGAAAAGTACGGCGCCAGCGCGCCCCAGTACGAGAGCGGACCCTCGCCGCCCGCGGTTCCGGTTGCGGTCGCGACTTTCTCGGGCGGAAAGCCCGTGCTGTCCACGCGCGCGCGCATGCCGCCGAGCGCGGCCAGCCAGGGCTTGGCAAGCGGGTCGCCGGAGGCGGTCAGGCCGGCCCACAGGTAGACGCGAATCGCGTCGTAGCTGCCCGTATCGCCTTTTTGCGGGTCGACGCCGAAGCGGCCCTGCTGCCAGGCGGCCCAGTCGGGCGCAAATCCCTGCGGCGCGGTCGCCTTGATGAGGGTCAACGAGTTGTTCGCGAGGGTATTCCACGGTCCCTTGGGCGCCGCATGCGCGAGGCGGCGCAAGACCGGCAGCGGCATATAGCTGGGGTTGACGCGTGTGACGCCATCTTTGACGAAGCCGTGCGGGCCCGGCAGCAGCATCGTGCCGAGACCCGGCAGGTCCGTGATTTCCTCGCTCGCGATGCGTTGCGCGAGTGCCTCGCCCAATTGCCGATACTCGGGCTCGCGCCAAAGGCGGCCGGCCTCGATGAGATCGTAGGCGAGCCAGAGATCCGCATCGGCGGCCGAATTCGGATCGAGCACGCCCCATGAGCCGTCGGGCCTGCGGCCCCACAGCCACGCCGGCAATGCTACGGCGGTTGCATCCAAGCGGTTCGACGCGAGGTTCGCCCGCGTCCAGCCGAGCAGTCGGTCGAACGTGGCGCGGTCGTTCGCGACGAGCGCGAAGAACATGGCGTAGGCCTGTCCTTCGGTCGTCGTTTGTTGGGCGGGCGTCGACGCATCGATGACGCGACCGTCGCCGGAGACATCACGCTCGATAAAGAGGCGATAGGCGCGCCAGTCGTCGCACTGGGCGGCGACATGCGAGGCCGGCTCGGGCGGATTGGCCGCGTGCGCCGCATGGCCTTGGCCGAGCGATAGCGCGAGGGCGATGGTTTGCACCATGGCTGATCTTGTTGCCATTTCAGCCGCTCATTCGCTCAGACGCCGCGTCGCGACTGCGCGCAACGCTCGATAGAACAGCGCGCCGAAAACGAGCGCCGCGAACACGCCCGACAATGCGAGCAGGATCGGATGCGACGAAAGCGCCCAGCGCAGGTAGTCCAACGGCGACAGATGGCCGACGTAGTAGGTGTTGCCGTTCGACGTCACCGTGACGGACCGGCCGTGAATGACGTCGGTGGCGCCCTGGATCATCGGCACGACGTCGGAATCGAGCAACGCGGAGGCGAGGTTGGCGTCCGACTGCCCAGCGGCGCCGATCAGCGCGACGACGCTGCGGCCGCGGCGCAGCGGCGATTGAAACGCGGTGACGACGGCGTTGCTTTCCGAGCTGACGAGCGACAGATCCGCTCGCGCGGGCGGGCGCGAGACGCCGCGCTCGCCGCCTTGCCACCAGTCTTCGACCTTGTAGACGATGTCCGAGACGGTGAAACGCGTGGCGTTGCCGTCGCCCGAAAACGACATCGAGTTCGCCCATTTCTGCAAGAGCGGCTGATGTCCGGGCGCGCCGAGAACCAACAGGTCCTTGTCGGCGAACTTCTCGACATCGCCCGCGCTCGCCACAGTCACGCCGAGCACCGGATAGCCCGTCGACGCTCCCATGCGCCCCATTTCGAGCAAATAAAGGCTGTAGTCGCTCGCGCTCGCGTCGTCGGGCAGGATCACGGCCGTCTCCGACAGATCCGCCATCCGCGTGAACGGGAAGCCGCTGTTGGCGAATGCCGCGAGATCAGGCAGCGCGATGTAGTGAGGAAACGACGAGACGTCGATGACGGAATTCGGATCGATCGTGCCCACCACGTTTTCGAGCATGCGTCCGTGACATTCGCCGGTGTTGGGAATGTCATAAAAGAAGTGCAGGCGCAACTGCGCGCGCGGCGTGAGCAGCAGCGGCGGAATGTAGACGCGCTTGTGCGCCTGCGCTGTGCCGTCGGGCAATATGCTGCTCAGGTAACGAGCCGGGTCGAACATCGACGTCGGGCGCGCCGGAATCGGCAGCGATTCCACGAAACCGTCGTTGACGCTGATGTTGAGCGACGAGCGGTCCGCCGTCGGCCGCACGCTGTAGCGATAGTCGAGATCGATCGGCGCGCCTTTCGAATGCCACATGAAGAGGTCGGGCGGAACGCGCAGATTCACGCGCACTGCCCCGGCGCTATAGCCCGATACGGTCAGATCGCGCTCGGCCGCCAGTTCGCCGAAGTGAACGGGGCGATCGGTGGGCAGCCAGTTCGGCGCGTCGTAGGGCGCGCGCGGTGCCAGGGACTTGACATTCGTGATCGTGACGCTCGAGCCGGCCAGCTCGTTGCCGCCCAGACTCAACGCCTCGGCCGCCGTCTTCAGCTCGGCTTCGTTGCGGCCGAGTACGAGAAGGAGCTTGCCTTGAGCGGGCGCCTGCCGGTCCACGATGGCGAGTGTCGGCCCCGCGATCTCCGGCAGCGCGATCCCGGTCGGGCGATTGTCCGCGGTCGCGAAGACGACGGCATTGCCCGTGAGCGGCGCGTTATCGAACTGCGTCGGGAAGAGCGCGCCCCGGTAGCCGGCATTCGCGCCGAACCACGACGCGACCGCGCCCGCTGCTTCTAGCGTGCCGATGTCGGGCTTGCCCGGCAGCACGAAGGGCAGCTCGAGCCGGCGTACGTCGCGCCGATCGAAGAACGGCCGCGGCAGATCGGCGAGATCGGGTTTGCTTTGCAGCGTCGCGTAGGTGAGCTCGAGCGAACTGTGATTGCTGACCGAGGCCCAGAGCGACGAGTGCGCCGGGTCTTCGCACTTGCGCGTGTAATGGCCGACGAGCTCGACGTTGACGTGATTGAACTCGGTGATGAAGCGCGGATCGATCGAGACGTCGCGCGCCACTTGCATGCCGGCCTGCTCGCGCGGAAGCGGCAGCGTGGCGGCCAGTTCTCCGTTAATGAGCACGTTGAGCTGCGAGAGATCGGGCAGCAGGGCCGGCGAATAGCTGTAGACGAGATGCAGTATCGCGCTCGTCACGACTTCGTCGCGACGCACGGAGAACTCGACGCCGTTCTGCCCCTCGACGCCGCGCAACTGCAGCGGATCGAGCGCGCCGAGTTCGGCAAACGTCAGACCCTGGCGCCGCCCGCCCGGCACGACGATGCCCGGGTTCGCCGTCGTCGGCATGGTTGCCGCGGTCGCTTTGGCGGCGAGCGCATCCTGCGGTGCCGGCGTGGCAAGCGCGGCTTGAACGATCGCATTCGGCGTGAACGGCGCGGCGGGCGGCAGGGCGCTCGGCGTGGCACTCGCCGCCATCGACGAGGTCATCACACTCGCGAGCAGCGCTACGCCCGCGAGGGGCAGCAGATACAGTGAGCGTCGGGAGGGTTTCATCTCAGGCTGTGCCTTTTTCTTGCTGTTGTGGCTCGCGTTTGCGCGAGAACCGGGCCTTGAGGTCGCTGCCGAGGTGTTCGAACAATCCGGCGATGCCGCTCGATCCGACTCGCAGCACGTGTGACAGGGCGCGCAGCGGCGTGTCGTGCGCGCGGCCCTCCGACCAGCTGGTCCAGGCATCGGCGCGCGCGAACGTTGCACTGACGAGCTCGAACTCCTGCTCGCGCGTGAGCGCGTCGAACCGCAAGCCCACTCTGCCGGGCTCGCTGTAGCCGACGGTTGCCGGAAACGCGTACTCCTCGGCGCCGCGAAAGAGCGAGACGATCACGCGTTCCTCGGAGGGCACGCTCATCTGCTGCGGCAGCGCGACGGCGACGCCGCCCTCCGAGTAATCGATCGTTTCGCAGGCAAGCGTGCGGCCTGTCGAGAATTTGAGCGTGACGGGAATGCGCATCGCCACGCGATGCACGGCTCGGATCTGTTTGCGTTCGCGCGCCGCGGCCACGCACGCGCCGAGAATCAGCACGTTGTAGCCGGTCCAGGCCAGGTTCAGCAGCGTCGTCTGTACTTCGCCTTTCACATGCCAGTTGAAGCCGATGTGCGCGACGCCCGCGACGATGCCGAGCACGTTCAGCAGCAGCAACAGCAGATAAGGCCGGGAAATCGCCCAGTCGAAATAGTTCTTTTCGATCTGACCGCCTTTGGCCGTGACGTTGAACTTGCCGAGCTTCGGGTTGATGAGCGCAAGCAGCGTGGGCAACGTGATGTAAGAGGCGAGCACCGATTCGTAGACTTCCGCCCAGAATGAATGCCGGAACGCGCGTTGCATCCGCGAGTTCGTCACGTTCGCGTGCGCCATGTGCGGCAACGCGTAGATGGCGATCGTGCTGGCCGCGGCATCGATGATGTGCGCGCCGAAGAAAAGGAACGAGAGCGGCGCCGTCAGGAAGATGAGTCGCGGGATGCCGTAGAAGAAGTGCATCATCGCGTTCAGGTAGCAAAGCCGCTGACTGATCTTGAGCCCGCCACCCCCCAGCAGCGGATTGTCGACGCGGAAGATCTGCGTCATGCCGCGCGCCCAGCGGATTCGCTGTCCAATATGACCCGAGAGGCTTTCGGTAGCGAGGCCGGCCGCCTGCGGAATCGCGAGGTAGGCCGTCGTATAGCCGCGGCGATGAAGCTTGAGGGCGGTATGCGCGTCCTCGGTGACAGTTTCGACGGCGATGCCGCCGATCTCCTCGACCATCGAGCGCCGCAACAACGCGCACGAGCCGCAGAAGAAGGTCGCGTTCCAGAGATCGTTGCCGTCCTGCACGAGACCATAGAAGAGCTCGCCCTCGTTCGGCACTTTGCGGAACGTGCCGAGGTTGCGCTCGAATGGGTCCGCTGAGAAAAAGTGGTGCGGCGTCTGCAGCATCGCGAGGCGCTTGTCGCGCAGGAACCAACCGAGGCAAACCTGCAGAAACGAGCGCGTGGGAATGTGATCGCAGTCGAAGATCGCGAAGTATTCGCCGCTCGTATGCTTGAGCGCCTCGTTGATGTTGCCCGCCTTCGCATGGCGGTTGTGCGTGCGAATCGTCCAGTGCACGCCGACCTCCTCGCAAAAGGCCTTGAATTCGGGCCGGCGGCCGTCGTCGAGGACGTGAATCGACAGCTTCGCAGCGGGGTAGTCGAGCGCCATCGCCGCATAGATCGTCGGCTTGACGACGGAAAGCGGCTCGTTATAGGTGGGAATGAAGACATCGACGGTCGGCCATTCGTCGCGCGAGGCCGGCAACGGCACGGGGGCGCGCTTGAGCGGCCACGACGTCTGGAAATAGCCGAGCAGCAGCACGACGCACGAGTAGAGCTCCGCGGCAACGACGAACGTTCCCCAGATGGCGTCGAGCGCGTGCTCCCACTGCGTGGTGGCCGTCAGCCGCCAGTAGATGTAGCGGCCAGAGGCGACGACCGAGAGCATCACCATCACAAGCGTTGCATAGCGGCCCTCGAGCCGCCGAAAGAAAAGCGCGGCGGCGAAGCAGAGAACGGCGAACAGCAACTGCTCCGAGAAGGCGAACGGCACCGTGACGACGAAGTAGAGCGCGACGAGCGCCAAGGCGGTCACAATGAGGCGCATCACACGGGTGTCCCAGAGCGATGCGTCGACGAACCGTTCGAGGCGAGAGGGGGCGGCGGCGCTATCGAGCGCCGGAAGCGGCTTGCTGCTCATGCGATGCTCCGCGTGCGGGCCGGCGCGCAAGCGAGGGCGTCGAGGAGCCACTGCGCGCAGCTTTTAAGATCGGCGGCGGCACGGCTGACCGCATCGTAGGCGACGAGCGTCGTCTGATAGGCGAGCGCTTCGCTGACCCCTTCGTCGTGATGAATGACGCCCGGGAACATCATCGCGCCGCGTGAATCGCGCAGCACCTTCAGCACGTCTTTCGTCAGCTGGCGCGTTTGATCGACTTGATTGACGACGTACCCGTGGCCGATGAACTCGCGCCGCGGCGCGGCGTAACAGTCGATGAGGCGCTCCATCTGCGGAATCGCCGCGTACGAGGCCGCATCGGCGAGCACCACGTTGACCGCGAACGTGGCTGCGCGCAGCGCCGCGCGCGCGTAGACGGAGGCGCCCGGCGGCGTATCGATGATGACGATGTCCGACGCGTCGAGCGGCAATTCGTCGAGCGCATGACGTACGGCGTCGGGGTTGGCGTCGAGATGGGCTTCGAAGCGGCGCCGGTCGTCCTCGTTGAGCTCGCCGTACGGCGATACGATCACACCATCGGTTCCGCCGACGAGCGCCGTGACCCAGCTTTCGCCGCGCAGCGTGGCGCGAGAGAGGCCATCGACGCTCTCGAGCGGCACGCCGAAGTGCAAGCGCAGCGCATTTTGCGGATCGAGGTCGACCGCGACGACACGCTGGCCGCCCGCGGCGAGCACGGAGGCAAGGTTGGCGGCGAGCGTCGTCTTGCCGACGCCGCCTTTTGCCGAGACGACAGCGACGACGTTCATGGCAGGTTCCGTTTCGCGCTCGCGAGCTGGCGCAGCGGCGATGAGTCGGTATCGGAGCCGCTGGGGACGGCGGCGAGCCTCCGGAACAGATCCGTCAATTTGCGCGACGAGCCGGCCGCGGGTATTGGCCGCTCGCCGCTCGCGCTCGGGGTACCGAAAAGGCCTGCGAGCGGTGAGCGCTCGGCCGGTTCCGCCGTGTCGGGCCTGTCGGCCGACATTGGTGCTGAGCTTACGCCATCCGCCGAAGTAGTCGCTGTCGCGGCGATTGGCGCCTTAGGCGGCATCGGCGACGGCTGCATCGGTTGCTCCGCAAGCGGGGGAACCGTGCCTCGAGTCGTCTGCGTCAGGGAGCCGAGCAGCGGCCAACGCCGACGCGCCACCTCGGCACCGTCTTCGCGGCCGACTTCCTGGTAATCCGCGGCGTTTCCGCCAAAACGCCGAAAAAGATTCTCGACATCGCTAGATTGGCTCATGACTGACACTCCTGCGAGAGGCGCACGTTCAGAGGCGACCACCGCCGCCCGGTGCAACGGGGGAAGGACGATTTACCGCGCGAGCCGGAACTCGAGCTCGGTGTGTCCGGCGGCGCGTACCTGCTTCAACGTCAGTGCGTCGGCACCGAGCGTTTCGAGCCAACGGCGATAGGCGCCTTCGAGAAACGCCGTTGCCCACGTATCGGCTCCGGGGCCGAACGCCGCAAGCGGTGCACAGAGATGAGTCAGGCTGAGATGATCGGATTCGTCGGCGAGGCGGACAAATCCCCAATCGAGTCGCGCCCAGTTCGCGTTGAGGGCGGTGGCAAGGTCGTCGATCGTCTCGCATTGACCGAGCGGATGCGCATCGGCAAAGCGCTGGCCGATGCGCGCCATCAACTGCCTGAGCTGCGCATGATCGAGCTCGCTCTCGAATTCTTCGGCGAGCGCGGTGAGAAATCCCTGCCATTGCGGCGAGGGATGTGTGCTCGCATAAAAGGCGAGCATTGTCGTAGCGAGCGGCGTTTGCATGGTCTTTGCAAGGCGTTCTTCGAAGTTGTCCAGGGCGTCGATCCGCACCTCCGATCTTTGCCGGCGTTTGGGCGCTCGGTTCGGCCTTCCAACCGACGATGCGACGCGGGACGCATTATGCCCTGCCAGCGTTAACGTACTGTTGACAATCGTCAAAAATAACTGGCGACAGTTAACGTAGCGCAACACTGTTCCGCATTTGTCAGTTCTTTACTTTTTTTACTCGGCGCGCATTGCGTGACCGGCGGCCCCAGCAATTTACCGAATTGGCGAACCGCGCAAAGGTTTGCGCTTGTACTTCGCATGGCTCGATAGGTTGCACTTGTCTAATTGAGATCCTTCGCATACCGCCTTCAATTTTTTGCTGATTCACTCCTTTCCTGACCGTTCGCGGGCGCTGCGCCCAGGGGCCGAGCGCTCTCGCGTCCGACGGGCTTACGACACCTACGCCCGAGAAAGGAGTTGACAGAATGGACCGCTTGACCAAAAAGGAAGGCCTGCTGGGGCAATCGTCGGCGATGCTTGCCGGCGCGATATCCTTGTTCGCGACGGTGCTCGCGCTTGCCGCCTCATCGATATGCGTCGCCGCTCCCGCCAAGGCATCCGCCGACACGGCGAGCGCGGCCGGGCATTACGCGGCGACCCGCTACAACTGGAATCAGGATGCGGTGGCCGCGCTGCAGTCGTTGACGACGGCGGCCGCCGCGTCGTTCAACGAAGCCGTGCCGAGCGCGGGGCTCGGCGCGCCGGGCTCTTGCAGCACGGGGGCGGCGACGGAAACCATCGACGGCAACGTCCATTTCCTTTATTCGTGGACGGGCGACGCGATTCAGCCGTCATGGACGACGCTCGGCATACGCGGCGCGACCGATACGAGTGTGTCCGGCGCGTTCGATGTCGCCAACCTCGCCGATCCCAGCACGCTGACATTGCGGGGAACGGGGGCGGTGATGATCAATCGCGGCGCCGGGCGGAACGACGGTCTCGTCTCCGTCTGCAGCGCGCTCTTCGGCGATGTGCTGAGCACGAGCTACCGGTGGAATCACGCAGATGAAATCAACCAATTGCTCGGCGTGGTCGGGCAGTATGCCGAGGATCCGGTGGCGGTGATCCGGACGCATGCGAATAGGCTGAAGCTGCAGGGGCTCTAACTCATGAACGCCTGTGTAAACCCACGGAAGGCGGCACTGATCGCTGTAATCGTCGCGCTGGCGATGACGGGCGGCGCAAGCGCGGCATGGCTGATCGGCGGGCTGGGCGAGCGGCTGCGCGCCGCGTTGCTTGATCGTGGCTCGGCTTCACTGCCGCGCGCAGATGCCGAGCCCTATCGTTGAGGAAGACAAATAGTGAATACCGACGACGTGAGCAGAAACAGGCGCCGATCGTTATGTTGCCGCCGCGCTATGAGCGAGCGCACGCGCCGCGCGGGGCTGCGCTCGCACGAGTAAATAGAGGGCGGCGACGTGCGTGATCATCAGTAGCGGCACGTAGACGATCGGAATCACATAGGCGCTACCTAACTCGCCGGCAATCTTCGGAAGGTCCAGTTGGACCGCAAGCGAATAGTCGACGATGAGGTCGGTCACTCCCACGAGGTTAAAGGCGATAACAAACAGCCAGAAGAGCCTGCGCAACCTCACGGTGAGGAGTGCCATCATAGCCAGCACTCCGGTGGCGAGATCGCCGTAGGCCGACCACGTGGCGAAGGCGGGGGGCAGATGCGGGCCGACGACCCCAGGAAGGATGAAGACAAGACCAAAAAACCGAAAGCTATGCAACGTGGCGATAGCGCGTTGCGCGCCGATGCGATCCATCGATTTCAGCTTAGGCCAGATGTAGGCGCTGAAACAAAGCAGCCACGCGATATAGCCCGACGCGAGATGGATCCGAAATAGGATTTCCGTCGACATGCTGTCCTCCATGATCAAAAGCGCTTTCGAGCCGGACCATTGGCTCGTTCCTGTTCGGCAACATAGATGTACCATTGCTTCCACTGATTGACTATTCGCGACAATGTCGACGAGGTATGAAGCAAAACTTCACAGTCCGGCAGGGCGCACTCGACGGCGTGGAGGCGTTTCTCAGCGTCGCTCAGCACCGCAGCTTTCGCAAAGCGGCCGCCGAACTCGGCGTGACACCGTCCGCGATGAGCCAGGCGGTGCGGTCGCTGGAGGCGCGTGTCGGCGCAACGCTTTTCATACGTACCACACGCAGCGTTGGCCTCACGGAAGCCGGCGAGCGTTTCCTTGCGCGCGCCAAGCCCGCTTTTGAGGAACTCGTTGCCGCCGGTGAGCTCGCGCGCGAACTCGGACAGAGGCCGACCGGCCGGCTGCGTCTTTCAGTGCCGCCCGCTGTCGTGCCGATCCTGCTGCAGCCGCTGATCGCATCGTTTTGTCGGGCCTATCCCGAAGTCGAAGTGGAAGTCTCGGCTAGGGAAGAACTCGTCGATCTCGCCACCGAAGGGTTCGATGCCGGGATTCGGCTAGGCCAGTTCATCGCCGCCGACATGGTGACTGTGCGGCTGACGCCTCCGTTCAGCCTGATCGTCGTTGGCAGCCCTGCCTACCTCACCGATCGTGGCCGGCCCGAACGGCCCGATGATTTGCGCGGGCACGCATGCCTGAGACTGCGTCGATCGAACGGGGCGCTCGCGCCATGGCCCCTCAGCAGCAATGGGCGAGCGGTCGAGATTGCCGTTTCGGGCCCGCTTATCGCGAGCGACTTTCTCACCGTGCTGGGCGCGGCTGTCGATGGTGTCGGGCTCGCGCAAGTGCCCGAGCCGATCGCTGCCGATTTGCTGGCGCAGGGCAAACTGGAACGCGTATTGGAGCCGTTCGCGCCGAAGGTGCCCGGTGTGTTTCTCTATTATCCCGATCGCAAGCAGACGATGCCGAAGCTGCGAGCGTTCATCGATCACGTGAAGAGCGAGCGTGCACGCCGTTGACGAGGGCAGGCTCATTCAAGGTCGAGCCGCTATTGCGAAAACTCCTCGAAGACTAGCTGCCTGAGCCACTGATTGCTGGGCTCCCGATGATTGCGTGCGTGCCATAAGACGTTGATCGTGATGTCGGGAATCTTCACGGGGCACGGTGCGCTATCGAGGCCGAACGGCGCAAGCGTGCGAGTGGCATACGCCTGCGGGACCACGGCGATCAAGTCCGTTGTCTGAAGAATGTGCCCCACCGCCACGAAGTGCGGCACGCGCAGACAAACGCGCCGCGGCACGCTTGCGCGCTGGATCGCCGCGTCGACCATCCCGTGGCCCGTGCCCTCCGCGACGATGGCAACGTGCTCGGCCTCGAGAAATGCCTTCATCGTCATGCCGCTCTTCGCCAGAGGATGTCCTTTCCGGAAGAGACACACGTATCGTTGCTTGAACAAACGACGTTGAAAGAAGCCCGTTTTCAAATCGGGCATAAAGCCGATGGCCAGGTCGACTTGACCGGTCTCCATGGCATCCCGGAGCGCATCGGGATAGTTGCGCACGGTGCTGATCGTGACGCCCGGCGCTTCCTTCGCCAATCGCTTCATGAGCGCGGGCAGGAAATAAATCTCGCCGATGTCCGTCATGGCGACGGTGAAGGACCGGTTGCTCGACGCGGGCTCGAACGTCGACGTCGCGTTGAGCGTGTTGTATATCGCTCCCAAAGCGTAGCCGATCGGTTCGGCGAGCGATTCGGCGAACGGCGTGGGCATCATGCCTTTCGACGTCCTGAGAAACAGCTCGTCGCCGAGCAGCTTGCGCAGGCGGTTCAACGCATTGCTGATTGCCGGCTGCGAGATGCCTAGCGTCTGCGCCACGGTGGAAACGCGCCGTTGCCTGAGCAGCTCGTTGAATACGACGAGCAGGTTCAGATCGATGTCCTGAAGCTCCATATCCGTGTCTCCTGGTCCCATGCGGCGGTCCGGTTGGGACTCGCGCTCGAGTGCTCGCCGGGCGCCCGCGCTCCTTGGCGGCATTATCACTTTGGGTGATGTGGATTATCAAGGAGTTTCTATTTATCAATACCATGTGCAGCGGCATCATGGCACGACGAATTGACCAGCCCCGGAGACACTGGCGCCATGGAAGTATCGATTTTGCCGCTCAAGCGCGTACTGGACGCACCGGCCGGCGAAAACCTGCTCGACGTGCTGCGTGCGCACGACGTTCCGGTTTCCTATAGCTGCATGGCCGGCCGTTGCGGCACCTGTCGTTGCCGCGTGGTTTCAGGCACCGTGCTCGTGACGGGCACCGCCGAGACGAATGCGCCGGCGGCCACGGGGCAGACCGTGCTGGCCTGCCAGACGACCATCGTCGAAGACTGCGCGATCGAATTGCCCGAAGTCGACGAAATCGTCGTCCATCCGGCGAAGATCATCAAGGCGACGGTCGTCGGCATCGAAGACATGACGCACGACATCAAGCGGCTACGGCTCGCCCTCTCGAAACCGTTCGAATTTTCGCCCGGGCAATACGCGACGCTGCAGTTCACGCCGCAACATAGCCGGCCGTACTCGATGGCGGTCGCACCGAACGCGGGGGAGGTCGAGTTCCATATTCGGCTCGTCCCGGGCGGCCGAGCTACCACCTACGTAGCAACCCAGCTGAAAGTAGGCGACGCCGTTCGCCTGAGCGGCCCGCTCGGCACGGCCTACCTGCGCCGCAAGACGACCGACCCCATCGTATGCATTGCCGGCGGCACCGGCCTCGCACCGATTCTTTCGATTCTGAGGGGCATCGCCGACGAAGGCATGACGAACCCCGTGCAACTGTATTTCGGCGTGCGCTCGCCGGACGACATCTACGGCACGCATTGGATCGACGAGCTTCGCGAACGGCTCCCGAATTTGACGGCGCATGTCGTCGTGGCTGCGGCTGGCAAATCGGACCGATACCGCGGCGGCGTCGTAACCGATGCCGTCGGCAAGGATTGGTCGAGCCTCAAGGGCTGGCGTGCTTATGTCGCCGGTGCGCCCGTGATGGTCGATGCCGCGTCGATCTTGCTGCGTCAACGCGGCGTCGCTGCCGAGCACGTCTACGCCGATGCGTTCTACGCGAGCGGCATATGACCTCGAAACTCGGCCGATGGCA
This sequence comes from Trinickia symbiotica, assembly GCF_002934455.1. GTDB lineage: Bacteria > Pseudomonadota > Gammaproteobacteria > Burkholderiales > Burkholderiaceae > Trinickia > Trinickia symbiotica. The sequence continues at coordinate 150,099 of NZ_PTIR01000016.1, forward strand.
CAGAGAAACCCAGAGATCCCACGAATCCCCAGGAGACAAAGCATGAACGAGGCTCCTATTGCCTTCAAAGAACCCGTATGGAACGGCGCGGGATCGAGCCGCATTCCATTCAGGGCCTATACGGATGCCGACATCTACCGCCGAGAGCTCGAGCGACTCTTTTATACGGGGCACTGGTGCTATGTGGGCCTCGAGGCTGAGATCCCGAACCCGGGCGATTTCAAGCGCACGGTCGTGGGCGAGCGTTCGGTCATCGTCGCCCGGACGCAGGACGGAGACGTCAGCGTGGTCGAAAACGTCTGCGCGCATCGCGGCGTGCGCTTTTGCCGCGAGAAGTTCGGCAACCGCAAGGACTTCACTTGCCCCTACCACCAATGGAACTACGATCTGAAGGGGAATCTGGTCGGCGTGCCGTTCCGGCGTGGCGTCAAGCAGGACGGCAAGATCAACGGCGGCATGCCGTCTGACTTCGACCCGAAGGAGCACGGCCTCACGAAACTCAACGTGGCCACGCGAAACGGCGTCATCTTCGCGTCGTTCGATCCCGATCTGCCTTCGCTCGAAGCGTTCCTCGGCCCGACGATTCTGCGCTATTTCGATCGCGTCTTCGACGGGCGCAAGCTGACGATCCTCGGCTACAGCCGGCAACGTATTCCCGGCAACTGGAAGCTGATGCAGGAGAACATCAAGGACCCGTACCATCCGGGCCTGCTTCATACTTGGTTCGTCACCTTCGGCCTTTGGCGCGCCGACAATAAGTCCGAGCTGAAAATGGACGAGCAGTTTCGCCATGCGGCCATGATCTCGACCCGCGGCGCGGGCGGCAAAGGCGACGTGACGAGCGGCGTATCGAGCTTCAAGGATCAAATGACGCTCAACGACGACCGCTTCCTCGACGTCGTCCAAGAGCCCTGGTGGGGTGGCCCGACGGCGGTCATGACCACGGTGTTTCCAAGCGTCATCATTCAGCAGCAGGTCAATTCCTTGTCGACACGCCATATCCAGCCGAACGGGCAAGGCTCGTTCGATTTCGTCTGGACGCATTTCGGTTTCGAAGACGATAGCGGCGAGATGACGCGCCGCCGCTTGCGCCAGGCGAATTTGTTCGGGCCGGCGGGTTTCGTCTCGGCTGACGACGGAGAGGTGATCGAGTTCTCGCAGGAAGGTTTCGAGCAAAAGCCGTTTCATCGAACCATCGCGGAACTCGGCGGTCGCGAAATCGGCGATACCGATCACATGGTGACGGAGACGCTGATTCGCGGCATGTACGACTACTGGCGTCGCGTGATGGAGATCTGACGATGCTCGATTTCGAAACTTATCAGCAACTCGTCGCGCTCTATACCGACTACGCCGCGACTGTCGACAACAACGAGTGGGACAAGTGGCCCGAGTTCTTTACGCAGCATTGCGTCTACAAAGTTCAGGCGCGCGAGAACTACGACCGCGGATTTCCGCTCGCGACGCTGTCGTTCGAGAGCAAGGGCATGTTGAAGGATCGTGTCTACGGCATGACCGAGACGATTTTTCACGATCCGTACTACCAACGCCATGTCGTGGGTGCGCCACGTATCGTCAGCGTGGACGACGCACGAATCCAAGCCGAGGCCAACTATGCGGTGTTCCGCACCAAGCCCGACGAGATGACGACCGTGTTCAACGTCGGCCGGTATATCGACACGATCGTGCGCACGGACAGTGGCTTGAAGTTCGAATCGCGGCTCTGCGTATTCGATAGCGAGATGATCGCCAACTCCCTCATTTACCCGATTTGAGCCTTCTATGACCAAGCAATGGATCAAAGTCATCGATCTGGCCGCTGTGCCGGGCGACGACGTGGTGGCGGTCGAGGCCGCCGGACAAGAGCTCGCCCTCTACGGCGTGGATGGCGCTGTGTATGCCACGGACAACATCTGCACGCACGGCCATGCCCGTCTTTGCGACGGATTTCTGGAGGGACACGAAATCGAATGTCCTCTGCACCAGGGCCGCTTCGACGTGAGAACAGGGAAAGCCCTTTGCGAGCCGCTTGCGGCCGATATCCGCACGTATCCGATCAGGATCGTGGACGGCAGCGTTTTCGTCGAAATCTGAACGGACATCAACGAAAGGAGACGCCGGATGGAGACAAATTCGACACGTGAAGCGCGGTCCGCCTACTACGAGCAACTCGCAGCGCGCGGCCTTTCCCCGCTTTGGGAGTCACTGCATAGCCTCGTGCCGAAGGAGCCGCGGCCGCAGGCCGTCGCGGCAATATGGAAATACGCGCGGATTCGCGACCTGATCATGCAGGCCGGCACGTTGATCAGCGCCGAGGAGGCGATTCGCCGCGTACTCGTGCTGGAGAACCCGGGCCTTGGCGGGAAAGCGAGCATTACGTCGACGCTCTATGCGGGCCTGCAACTGATTCTGCCCGGCGAAATCGCACCCAGTCATCGGCATACGCAGTCCGCGTTGCGCTTCATCGTGGAAGGCCGCGGCGCGTGGACGGCCGTGAACGGCGAACGCACTACGATGCATCCGGGCGATTTCATCATTACACCTTCTTGGACTTGGCACGATCATGGCAATCCGTCCGTCGAAGAAGGCGGCGAGCCGGTCGTATGGCTCGATGGGCTCGACATACCGTTGATCGCGAGCCTCAATGCGGGCTTCGCGGAAAACTATCCGCGAGCGACTCAGCCTATCGCTCGCCCCGAAGGCGACAGTTTTGCGCGCTTCGGCCACAATATGGTCCCGGTTCGCCATCGCGTCGACGATCCGAGTTCGCCTGTGTTCAGCTATCCCTACGATCGTAGCCGCGAAGCGCTCGACATCCTTCACCGCAATGGCGAGCTCGACGAATGGGATGGCGTGAAGCTTCGCTACGTGAATCCGGCCACGGGTGGATGGCCGATGCCGACGATCGCCACGTTCATGCAGCTTCTTCCCGCGGGCTTCTCCGGCAGGCCCTATCGCAGCACGGATGCAACGGTCTACTGTGTCGTGGAAGGGCAGGGATCCGTGCGGATCGGTGATACGTCCTTTGCCTTCGAGCCGCACGACGTCTTCGTCGTGCCGGCATGGCAGCAGGCCAGCTTGACCGCATCGACGGAAAGCGTGCTCTTCAGCTATTCGGATCGACCGGTCATGTCGGCGCTCAATCTGCTGCGCGAAGAACGCCAATAACTTCAGTAGTGCTGAATCGATCCGGCAGGCGCTTAAGTCCCGCTGCCTGCCGTCGATCGCAATTGCAATTGAACTTCCGATGTTCCATTTAATTTGAGGCCTATCGCCATGGCATTCGTTTTTCCTCCCGAGCCGCCCATCGCTGTGCCTGTCGCGGGCAGCGACGACAAATTCGCCGTGCGCCGCGTCTACTGCGTCGGGCGCAACTACGCGGCTCACGCGCGCGAGATGGGATTCGATCCCGACCGCGAGCCGCCGTTCTTTTTTTGCAAGCCGGCGGGCGCGGTGATTCCCGTGACCTACGGCGAGACGCTCGAGATCCCTTATCCGTCACAGACCACGAACTACCATTACGAAGCCGAGCTCGTCGCGGCCATCGGCAAGGGAGGCACGGACATCGCAGTGGCTGACGCGCTCGATCATGTCTGGGGCTACGCGGTCGGTCTGGACATGACGCGTCGCGATCTGCAGATGAAGATGCGCGAGATGGGGCGGCCGTGGGAGATCGGCAAGGCATTCGACGATTCGGCTCCGATCGGTCCGATCCATAAGGCAAGCGATGTCGGCCACTTCGAGAGCGGTGGAATATGGCTGACGGTGAACGGCGCGACCAAACAACAAAGCGATGTTTCGCACTTGATCTGGTCGGTGGCGGAAACCGTCTCGGACCTCTCGAAGTTTTTCCGGCTGGAGCCCGGCGATCTCATCTACACGGGGACGCCTGAAGGCGTTGGCCGGGTGGTCAAGGGCGATTCGATGATGGTTGGAATCGAGCGGCTGGGCGAGCTGAGCGTGCGCGTGGATTGATTGCGAGGGCGCCTTGCATGCAACTTCATAGTTTCTTCAACAGCTCCGCCTCCTATCGCGTGAGAATCGCGCTTGCGCTCAAAGGGCTTGCCAGCGATTACGTCCCCGTGAACATTCGCGCGGGCGCGCATCGCGACGCGGAATATATCGATCGCGTCAATCCCTCGGCGGTCGTGCCCGCGCTCGTCGACGGCGAGTTCGCGCTCGGCCAGTCGCTCGCGATCATCGACTATCTGGACGCGCGCCATCCCGAGCCGCGCCTGATTCCGTCCGAGCCGACACTGCGTGCGCGCGTCCTCGAGTTCGCCTATTTGATCTCGTGCGATATCCACCCTGTCAACAACCTGCGGATCCTTAAATACCTCGACGCGGTGCTTCATGTCACGCCCGAGCAAAAGGACGCCTGGTACAAGCATTGGATCGCGGAAGGAATGGCCGGGGTCGAGCGGATGCTCGTGCGACACGGGCAAGGGCCATGGTGCTTTGGGGGCGCGCCGACGTTGGCTGATTGCTGCCTCGTGCCTCAAATCGCGAACGCGCAGCGGATGGGGTGTGATCTCACTCTCTATCCGTTGAGTCTTGCCGCCTACCGCCACGCCATGGAGCATCCGGCGTTCGACGCTGCTCAGCCGAACAAGCAGCCGGACTATCTGGGCTCGTAAAACGAAGTCGCTCGCGGCACGCGCCGCGAGCGAACCCGCACATCCCCGATCAGAATTTGTGGCGTATGCCTAGGCGTACGCCAAGCTGCTTGTCGGTGGCGGACGGCGTGAAGCCACTGATATTGGCGACCGCGGGCTGACCGAGCGAATCGCGACCGGTTGCGCGCTGCAATACCGCCAATGCATAGACGTCCGTTCGTTTCGACAGGCTATAGATGGCGCCGAGGTCGAGCTGAAAATACTTGGCGCCGCCGTCGCCTTTCACCGAATTGCGCCGCGTGTAATCGAACGCCACGCCGGTCAGCAAAGACGGCGTCCAGCGATAACGAACGCCGAGCTCCGCGCTCGTGAAGATGGCGTTGCCCGTGTAGCCGAGCGGGTTCGGACCCGACGAAGAGCCTAGCGAGTCGAAGCGCGTGTTCGTCACGACCGTCGAGATCGTTGCTTGGCCAAGCGTATAGGACGCGCCGGCGCCGAGTATCTCCGTCGTATGCGCGGAGGCGTATCCGGCATAGCCGGGCGAGGACTCGGGCGCCGTGGCGGAACCGAACGACCCGAGGTTGTTCGCCGTCGCGAGGCCCTTGTTGGGCGTGTTTCCGTAGAACGACACATTGGGGTTTCGCGCATTGAGGTACCCCGCCCCGAACGCGAATGCGTTGCCGCTGTAGCTGACGCCGAGCGACCAGATTTGATTTTGGCTCGTGTTGCCCGCAACGCCGCCGAAGCTATAGAGCGCGCCGGCACGAAAGCCGCGATAGGTCGGCGTCGTGAACTTGATCGAGTTGTTGATGCGATTCGTGTTGCTGAGGTTGTCGACATCGTTGAGATGCGACGACATGTAGCCGCCCCATGCGCCCGATGCCCCGAAGGACTGAACGGATTCCACTAGAGGGTCGTACTGGCGTCCGAGCGTGACTGTGCCGAGCCGCGACGAAGACAAGCCGACGTACGCTTGCCGTCCGAACTCGGCCCCGCCTTGAGCAAGGACCCCGCTGTTCGCCATGAAGCCGTTTTCGATGACGAAGACCGCGCTCAGTCCGTTTCCGAGCTCTTCCGTGCCGCGCAATCCCCATCGGCTGCCGGACAGGCCCGTCGTATGAGCGTCGGTCAGCGCGAATTGACTTCCCCCGTGTGGATGGCCGCTTGCGACGCCTGTTTGTGCGCTGTTCGTATAGGTAATGCCGAGATCGACGATGCCGTAGAGCGTGACGCTCGTCTGCGCGTGCGAGGCAGTGGCCGCGACGGCAAAGCCGCAAGCGGCGAGTTGCTTCTTCATCAAGTGTCTCCGTACTTTGTTAGTGGTGCTTACGATTACTGCAGGACCTGAGGTGGGTCTGAGGAATGCGGATGGAGGGCGGGGGTCATTGCCGCCTTCGTCCCTTCACCCGCCGGTTCAAGCCGTGTCGATGCCGGCAGATGCGGCGAGCGCGGGGAGGGCTGCGCGGCGTCGAGCCTGCACTCCGCATAGGTAGATGGCGGCGGCCGCGATGCCGGCCGGTACCGCAACGATGAGGAAGAGCACCGGAAACCGGATATGGGCCGCGAGCAAGGCGCCGCCGACGAGCGCGCCGCAGACGGAGCCGAGCCGGCCCACCCCCAACGCCCAACTGAGGCCGGTCACGCGGTTCGCAGTGGGGTAGTAGCGCGCCGCGAACGCATTGGCGCCGATCTGCGAACCGCTGATGCAAAAGCCGACGCCGGCGACCGTGACGGCGAGCAAGTCGCCCGGCACGCAGCCGGTCAGAGCGAGAAAGACTGCGCCGAATGCGTAGGAGAGGCCGAGAACGCCGGTGGCGGAAAACCTGTCCATGAGTCTTCCGAGAACAAGCGCGCCGAGCGTGCCGCCCACTTGATAGAACACGCCGATTCGCGAGGCCGCGGCGAGCGAGAGGCCGGAGGCATGAACGAGCGTCGGCAGCCAATTCGTCATGAGATAGACAATCAGGAGGCTCATGAAGAAGACGCACCACAGAAGCAGCGTTCCGGTGCGAAAAGCCGGCTCGAACAATTGTTTCACGGGCGAACCCACCGTCCGGGTTTCGTGCAAGGTGAAGCGTGTATCGACGTCAGCCCGAAGCGGGGCGATGCGATGGAGCAACGCGGCGATCTTGCTTGCGTCCGCGCCCTTGACGACGAGGTAGCGTACCGATTCGGGCAGCCATACCGCGAGCGCGGCGGCGAGCGCGAGCGGCGCAATGCCGCCGAAGAGGAATACGCCGCGCCAACCGTAATCGGGAATCAGCTCCGCCGCCACGACGCCGCCCAGGCCCGACCCCATCGTGAATCCACAGAACATGACCGTCGTGAGAAACGCCCGGCGGCGCTCGGGGCAATACTCGGACGTAAGCGCGATCGCATTCGGCATGGCCGCGCCGAGTCCGAGCCCGGTGGCGAAGCGCAACGCGATCAAGATCGCCACGCTTGGCGAATGCGCGGTCGCGAGGCTCGCGAGACCGAAGAAGGCGACGGTGGCGATCAAGGTCTTCTTTCGCCCGATTCGATCGGCGACGGGCCCGAGCAGTAGAGCGCCCACCATCAAGCCGCCGAGGCCGGCGCCGAACAGCATGCCGAGGACATTAGGACCGATATGCCAGTCCCGCATCAGGAGCGGTGCGATGAACCCGACGCAGGCCGTATCGAAGCCGTCGACCGCGACGATGCAAAAGCATAAAAGCAGGACCCGCCATTGAAAAAGCGAGAAGGGGCGCTCGTCGAGCCAGGCTCGAACGTCGATAGGGGGCGGTGCCGAGGACATCAGGGGTGTCTCCTTTCATCATGGCCGAGGGGTTTTCGGCCTTTCGTTATGAAAGGGAACTTAAACTGCGTGGCACCACCCGTCGACATAGGAACGTGAATTCGGCGCATTCACCGAATCAATATTGCGGGCCGTGCGTGCCGAAACGTCAATCCGCGAGTACGATGGAAAACTGGCTCATCGATGAATTTCGGGAGGTGCCATGAACGCGGTGTGCCCGCTGCATGGGCCAACGACTATCATCGGCACGAACGCATACGGGTTCCCGGTTTATGCGTGCTGCCGCAACGACCTGCCTTATCTCACGCCACCGGACGCATGTACGAGGGCCCCGACCGAGCACGGACCGGAGCCGCACGAGCGTGCGCAGGAACCAAAGACGAAAAAGGAATGATGCGGAGATCGGCCTGCTGTGCGTGTGCTGACGAGCTTGGAGGCTCGCGCGTTTCGATATCCCGCAGACCGATCATGACGACTTCACTGCTTGCCGCTGACACGATCGATCGTCGCAACGAGTTCGGTTAGCGCCTGTTTGCAGGATGACTGCTCGGGCTTGGCGGCGCGCAATGCCGCGAGCGCGCGGTCGATCGCCTTGTCGACGGCATGCCAATCCGCCGCCGCGCGTGGTTTCAGCGAAGGCTCGGCGTCGTCCCAAGAAGTTTCGAGGTCTTTGATGCGTGTCTTCGCGCCGGCAAGGTCGCCTTTGTCGACGAGCGTCGCGGAGTCGCTCGCGATCTTGCGGAAGGGCGCGAGATCGCCAAGCTTCGAGGACGTCGCGGCGCGAGCCGACGCGACGATGATGCCGCCGCCCGTAAGCTGCGCCAAGCCCGCGAAGGCGAGTACGGCAGCCGATGCGAAAGTGATCGTGGTTTTTTTGATGCTCATTGATTCGTTCTCCTTAGCATTGAATCCGCTTGGCGCGGGGGAGAGGGCGGTATCGCCCCCGTTCATTGAAACCAGTCGAAGGTCCGGCTCAGCGTGAGGTTTGTCCGCGAGGCGCGCGCTCGATGGCGCTCTGCCAAGCCACGAGGGCGACGATGACGGTGAGGAATGCGATGCTCGTGCGAACCGTCCCCAGGCCCACTCCGCCGTATTCGCTGGCTTGCGAAAGCAGATCGCCGAGGGAAGCGCCCAACGGGCGCGTCAATATGTAGGCGACCCAAAACGTCAGCACGGCGTTGCCGCCCAGGTAATAGGCGAGTGCCGTGATGCCGATAAGCGCACTAAAGACCACTACGCCGAGCCTGAATCCGAGGCCGAGCGCTTCGGTCGCGAGATCGCCGGCAGCCGTGCCGAGCGCGAACGTCAGCAGGATTGCGGCCCAATAGAACAGTTCGCGGCGACGCGTGACGATCGTGTGAATCGAGAGCGTCCGTTCGCAGCGATACCAAAGAAGAAAGGTGGCCGCGAGCGCGACGGCGAAAACGGCGGTGCTGGCGTAGAGGCTCACGCCGAGCGTATCGGTGAGCGCATCGGTGATCTGAGTCCCGACGATGCTGACGAGCACGACCGTGAGCCAGTAGGTCGATGGTACGTATCGGGTGGCATTGAGCTGCCGGAAGAGCGCGAGCACCAATAGTGCGAGCATGAGTGCGCCCGTCACCGCGGTGCCGAGACCGACATGGACAGCGAGGTAGTCGGCGCCGGTCTCGCCGACGGTCGTGGACAGGATCTTGATCAACCAGAAAACGGCGGTGACTTCGGGCACCTTGTTCAGCATCTCGGCGGCGCGGCCAGTTCCAAGCTTGTTCACATTCTTCTCCTAGGTCTACGCATCGTTCGGTGGCCGATCGGGCGGGGCGCGACGATGCGCATCTCGCAAGGCCGGGAACCGTGTGCGAGAGTCTGCTTGGACTTTGCTTACGGGAAGCTTATGGAGGGGAATGTGCGCAAAGCGAGTGTTGGAACTTCACCGGCGATGGCGCCGATTGTCTAGACCATGATGAATCCGTGCCGCATCCCGAGCATCACCGCTTCGGTGCGGTTGGTCGCACCGAGTTTGCCGAAGATGGAGGAGAGATGGAATTTCACCGTGTTGTCCGAGATGTCGAGTCGCCGCGCGATGTCCTTGTTGCCGAGTCCGTCGGCGAGCATCGCGAGCACTTCGATCTCGCGTAAAGTCAAGGCTTCGAACGGTTCGCCGGATGCCGTCTGGCGCGACGGTCTTCGTCCGGCCAGTAGCCTTGCGAGGGTGTCGGGCGACAGCACGCAAAGGCCCGCGGCGACTGCTTCGATGGACATAACGATTTCGGCCGGCATCGCGTTGCGCGGAAGGATCGCCGCCGCATCGGCGGGCAGCACATCAAGGAGCCAGTCGCTGTCCGTATCGTCGCTCAACAGAACGAGCGACGGTGGCGCGTGCCCGAGTTCGAATAGCGTTTTGATCGCATCGCTCGCTTCCGGCTCGATGTCGGTCACGATCACATCCGGCACCGACCCGGCGAGGCAATCGACGAGCGTTTCAGCGTCGGCTGCGCTACCTAAGAACGCAAGTGCCGGGTGCTCCTCGACAAGCGATTGCAGGCTAGCGCGCACCTGCGAGGATGCCGCAAACACCAGGACCCGAACCGGCGCCGTGTGTACCGTTTGTCCATCCGACATTTCGTCGCTTCCCGGAAATCACCTGCACGAATTCCGTTGGGGGCGTTCGCCCACTGTTACCGCACACGCGTGGCGTTCGCCACCTCGGATCAACGCGATTTGCAACTGTTGCCCAATGCTTGCGGAGCCGAGCGCGGCATGCAAGTCATTCATGTCGCTGCAAGGCTTGCCGTCCAGTTCGATCATCACATCGCCTATCAGCACGCCACCCTGCTCCGCAGGACCGCCCGGTGCAAGCGAATTGATCAGCAATCCGCTACTGAACGGCAGGTTCATTTTTTTGACCCATGCGTCCAGCAGGCTGACCTGCTGTGTGCCGACGCCAAGGTAGCCCCGTGAAACGTGCCCTTTAGCCAACAATTCATCGGCGACGCGCTCCACGGTCACCGCGGGAATCACGACGCCGGCGCCGCGCATCAGCGCCGACGTGCAGATGCCCATGACCTGCCCGCGCATATCCGCGAGGGCCGCCCCGGAGAAACCCGGACGTAGACCGCCGTCCAGGCGCACGAACGCATCGAGCTGTCCGTTTCTCCAGGTGCGCCACGGACCACCCGTGCTGCCGATCACGCCAAAATCCGCGCTGGTGCCGAACTCGTCCGCCCGCGCGACGGCGAGCGCAAGATGACCCGGCTTCAGTGAGCTGGCATCGCCCGAATCGATTGGGTCCAGGTCCACGCCGTCCAGTTTCAGCACGCCGACGTCGGAGCCCAAATCCAGGCCCGCGAGGACTGCGGCGACTGTGCGGCCGTCGGTCAATGTGACCTCGATCCCGTCCTCACGCCTGATCGTGTGTGCAGCCGTCACGACTACGCCATTTCGCCAGATTACCCCACTCGACGGCATGCGATGTCGGCCGTGTACTGCCACGACACTTCGCCCGACTCGCGCGACAATGTTTGCCAGGTTGTCCGACAGATCCATTAAAGGATTTCCGCTCGAGGATGTGGTTTCCATTTCAAGTCTCCTGCCAATTGCATGCGAGCTGCCTGTGCTTCTCGTCATCGTCGATTGCTCACTTACCTTATGTGGGAAGCGCGTTGTGACGACGGGTTCACAATGACAGAAGGGCAGGGGGCGCACACCACCCAAATGGGTAGCCGGGTAGATGGGGTGCGGATTTCACGAAGCAGCTCGAGGCAGAGATCGGCCATGAACGGCCGATCGATATACCCCCTTGAATGGTTGGCAATCGCTATCTCGAGCGGAGAGCAGCCTCCGGCTAAACTACCGTTCCCGAGCCTGTTCTCCGGCCTTCAGGCCAGGGCGGATGTCAAAGGCGTTGAATGAGCGAAGCCCGCCGCACAAATGCGGCCGACCGTTAGATCCTCGGACCGTGAAAGGAAAGGAGAGACGTCATGCCGAGCGTTGGGCGAGCGCGATCGACTGTGGTTATCGACTGTGCCTGGCGCATGGTGCTTCGTCTTGGATTTCGGCTGGCTCGCGTCTGGTGGCGCCTTCGACGCCCTCGCCATGAGGGAGCGCTAGTAGCAATCTACGTCGGGCGGGCGCTGTTGCTTGTGAAGTCATCGTACCGGGCCGAGTGGAGTTTTCCTGGCGGTAGTATCCGGCCCGGAGAGACGCCTGATGCAGCCGCACAGCGCGAAATGGAGGAGGAGATTGGTCTCTCCTCGTACCCACTACGCCCCGCGGGCACCGTCTGCGGCATTTGGGACGGGCGAAGGGACCGGGTGCATTTATTTGAATTGCATCTCGATTGCATACCCGCGCTGCGGCTTGATAATCGGGAGATCATTGCCGCGCGGCTGGCATCGCCGGAAGAATTGCACAGCGTCGCGCTGACAGGGGCGGTCGCTGCGTACCTCGGCAGAGATCTCCGCTGTTAGTTGGCCCATTTCTTTTCGGACATCTCGACGGGTCCTGGCTCGTTATGGCCGACTTGACGCCGCCAAAGGCGGTTGCACGCGCAAGGTGGAGAGCGCTGACAAAAGTGTGCGACAAGCTTCGCGAAACAGCGCGCATAACCACAGGCGGCGGAATGCAAAAAATAAAAGGCCTCGACACCTCTCGAAAGGCGGCGCCAGTTACTCGGTCCTAAAAGAGAGCCCTTCAGCAGAGTCGCTAGTCGTCCAGCCTACTATCGCTGGCATCGCGCGTAGCCGGCCATTCTGCCGTGCGGCTTCCCGTGCAAGCTCGGACTGCGGTTTCGCCGCGCTCCGATCAGTTTGTGCATGATGCGATCGCATCGGGGCCACGCTCTCGAGATGCGTCTCGACAGTTGCGTGCGAAAGCGCCTCGATGATCGGCGCTCCCTTCGAAGCAAAAGCGGTCAGGTCCACGACTTTCGTCCTGCAATCTTGCGAGCAGAGATGGGAAGGACGACAGGCCGTCCTATCGGCGGCCTAGCTGACAGCCGTAGCCAAGGGCACGTGTGGTCATCGGTTTCGATCAAAAGCTATTCCCTTGACGGAATACACCCTGCCGGCTATATTCTCATGACGTGGGACGTTGAATATACCGATCACTTTGGTGCTTGGTGGGACGAGCTAGTCGAGGCAGAACAGGAGTCCATTGCGGCGTCCGTTCGGTTGCTCGAAAACTACGGCCCCAACTTGCGTCATCCATACTCAAGCGGGATCACCAGTTCTCGCCATGGCCACCTGCGCGAGCTACGAGTGCAACACGAAGGCCGCCCCTACCGAGTGTTGTACGCGTTCGATCCGCGCCGTACTGCGATTCTTTTGCTTGGCGGCGATAAAACGGGCAATGACCGCTGGTACGACGAAAGCATCCCGCGTGCCGATGCGCTGTATGAGGAACATCTGGCGCAACTCAAACAGGAGTGTTTCGACGATGGCTAGGAAGTTTTCCGAGTTAAGAGCGAGAATGTCGCCCGAGGCGCGGGCTCGGTCGGACGCAAAGGCGCGCCAAATGATCGCGGAGATGGCCTTGAGCGAGTTGCGGCGCGCGCGTGGTCTGTCGCAGCAGGCTCTGGCGGCGGTGCTGAATGTGAAACAACCGAGCATTGCGAAGCTGGAACAACGCACCGACATGTACATCTCGACGCTCCGCTCGCACATAAAGGCGATGGGAGGCGAGCTTGAAATCATTGCTCACTTCCCGGACGGTGATGTGAGGATCGCCAATTTCTCCGAGCTTTGAGAGCCCGAAGCCGAGGAGGTCTTTCATTGAGAGAGGCTGAGGCAATTCATTCCCGGCCCAGATCAGCGCTGACCGATCTTTTGCGCTTCCGCAATTTAGGATGAGGCCGGGTCCTAAAATAACGCCTTGTCTTCTTTTAGGATCGAGGCTTCCGATACAGCGAAGCCTTTCTTCGAGCGGCCCGGTCCTGCGTCGAACGGCTACGCGCGGCTTGTCACGCCGACATCGGCGAGCCATCGCGCGACACGCAAGAGCAAGGCCGACTGATCTTCACATTGTTCGATTCCCTGCACCTGCGGCGCGCCGCAGATTCCGAACACCGGCTTGCCCCATTGCAGACCGAGTGCGATCTCGGAAAGCGTGCCGAGTCCTCCCCCCACGGCAACCAGGCAGAGCGATGCTCGCGCGATCAATGCATTACGCGTGATGCCGAGTCCCGTCGGCAATGCTACGCTGAGATAGGGATTCGCTTGACCATCATCGTCTTCGGGAAGCAAGCCGACGACGAGCCCATTTGCTTCGCGTGCGCCGCGGGCAGCCGCTTCCATGACGCCGCCTTTACCTCCGCAGAGAAGCGCGACGCCTGCGCCTGCAAACGCACGCGCAACCGCTTCGGCAGTGCTCAGCTGCTCCTCAGTAGCAACGCGCGGCCCAATCATCGCCATCGGCATCGCGAGCCGATCCGGTCCGCGTTGACGCAACGCCACGCGTTCAAGTGCCGCCGCGACCGTAGTCCCCTCATCCCTACCGACGTCTGACAATGCCTTCTCCGATTGCAAGCACACAGGTGCATAACGCGGTCAGTATGATCGACAGCACGGCCACCTGTGAAAAATCCGTCTGCCCGTCAGACATTTTCAAATACATCAAGAGCGGCAACATATCGATCTGCGTGCCGGCCAATGCGAGGGCAGTCCCGTACGTCCCGAGCGCGATCGCGGTGACGAGACACCAGGCCGACAGCACCGACGGCCAAAGCTCGCGCCATGCGACGTCGATCCATGCTCGCCAGGGGTGCGCGCCCAGCGTCATCGCCGCCTCGAGCGGCCGCCGGTCTAGATTCGCGAACGCTGGAAAGAGCATGAGCGCAACGCGCGGGATGAGGTAATAGGCGTATGCGATGACGAGGCCTGTAATCGTGTAGATCAAACCGCCCAATTTCGCCGCATCGGCGCCGAAACGAGCGAGCAGCATCGTCACGAACCCGGCGCGGCCGAACGTCAGAATGAAGCCGTAGGCGATCACGAGCCCCGAAAACGCGAGCGGCACGCCAAGGATGGCCAGCAACCAGCGCCGCTCGCCAGGAGATCGTCCCGCAAGCTCGAAGGCGAGCACGAGACCGACGCCGGTCGACAACGTACCGGCGCCGAGCGCCAGCGCGAATGAATGCGCGATCGCACTCACGACGAGCGGGTCGCGCGCAATGACGGCGAACGCAGTACCACCGTTGCCGCAGGCTGCGACGACGAGCGCGGCGAGCGGCAGTGCGAAGCACACCGCCAACAGAACGCCTGCCGGCGCCGAGCCGAAGCGCCGAATGAGGCCCTCTCGCTCTAGTAACGAGCCGCGCATCGCTTCATCCTCACTTGCCGAGCGTGGCCTGCGACCAGAGCTGATCGATTTCGCCCTTGTGCGCCGCTGCCTTCGCGACATCGAGCGGGTGAACTTGCGGCGCGTTCGGCATTTTCGCGGCGATCTCGGGGGCGAGCGTGACGCCGGGCACCGCCGGCCGCACGTAGCCCTGCGCGAACAATGCCTGACCAACGTCGCTCATCACCAGGTTCAGCCACAACTGCGCAGCGGCCGGGTTCGGACCTTTCTTGACGAGACTCATCGCATAGGGCGCCGAGACGCTGCCGTCCTGCGGAATCACGACATCGACTGCGTCGCCCATGCCGTCCGTGTACTTCGCCTTGAGGCCGTCGTTTTCATAGCCGATCAAGATCGGAATTTCGCCTTTGACGAACTTCGCGTAGGGCGTCGTGCCTTCGACGCGCAACACGTTGCCCGCCGACGTCAGCTTCCCGAAGAAGTCCGCTCCGGGTTTCGGATTGTCGATATTGCCGCCGAACGCGTAGGCGGCCGCGAAAACGTCGACTTGTCCCTGGCCTGTCGAGCGCGGATCGAGGTAGACGACCGCATTGCGATATTCAGGCTTCAGCAGATCGGCCCATCGCTGCGGCACGTCCTTCACGAGTTTCTTATTGACGAGGAAGGCAATGTTGAGCGAATGCACGGTGAACCAGCGGCCGTCGGTCTCGCGAAACACCGTGGGCAGCTTGTCGAAGTTGACGGGCTTGAAGGGTTCCACAACATCTTTGTTCACCGCATCGAGCGCGGATGCCGCGAAGTAATAGGCCGTATCGGCCTGCGGGCGATGGCGCGACTTGTCGAGGGCGACGACCGTCGCGGCCGAACCTATGTCGTTGTAGGTAATCTCGACCTTCGGATAGCGCTTGCGAAATTCGGCAAAGAGTGACTTCCAGTTCGCCCATTCGGGACCGGTATCGAACGAGACGACAATTCCCTCATCGGCGGCTTTGGCGTAAAGCGCATCCTCGCCGGGATAAAGCGATGCGCCATGCGCCGTGGTCGCTGCAAGCGCTGCGCAGGCGCCGAGCAAGACGCCGATACGGCGCAAGGCGGTCGAGAGGGTCAGGACTGCAGACATTCGGGTTCTCCGTTGGGCAAAGGGATGGATTGGGTGTCGGGCGTCGCATTCAACGTAACGAGATGGCGCGGATCGATGGCGATGCTGCTTGTCGGAAGCAATCGGCCTTCGCATAACAGGGGCTGCGATGAGCCGTTCGGCAAAAAGTCGTAGCGTTGAGTAGCCCCGAAGTACCGAATTTCGCCGAGTGCGCCATCAATGCGATTGGCGGTACCCACAGGCGGATCAGGTTGGATATGCTCGGGTCGCAATAGCAATTCGACGTCATCGCCGATGCGGCGAATGCCCGTATCGACATTCAGCAACGCGAATCCCACGTCGACCATATCTTTGGCGCGGATGCGGCCAGGGAGGATCGTCGAATGGCCGACAAAACGCGCGACCTGCGCCGAAACAGGACGCTCGTAAAGGTTGCAGGGCGTGTCGACCTGCAGCACGCGGCCGCCGTCTACGACCGCAACGCGATCGGCCATGCTGAGCGCTTCTTCCTGATCGTGTGTCACGAGCAGCGTCGTTGCGCCGCTTGCCCGTTGCAACGCACGAATCAAATCACGGAGTTGATGGCGAATGCCGGCGTCCAGGGCGGCGAGCGGCTCATCGAGCAGCAAGACGCGCGGCGCGATCACGAGCGCGCGAGCGAGCGCGACCCGTTGCTGCTGCCCACCCGATAGCATCGTCGTGCCGCGGTCCGCATGCGACGAGAGTCCGACGCGCTCGAGCATCTCTAGTGCGTGAACGCGCCGCTGCGCGGCCGGCACGCCACGCATGCGCAGGCCGTAGGCGACGTTTTCGACGACGGACAGGTGTGGAAACAGCGCGTACTGCTGAAACACCATGCCAACCTCTCGACGCCAGACCGGCACGCCGGCCATGTCGTCGCCTCCAATCGCGATGCGCCCGTCGTAGCCGTCGAGCAGGCCGGCGGCAAGGCGCAGCAGCGTCGATTTGCCCGATCCGCTGCGGCCCATGACGGCGAGCAGTTCGCCGGGCTGCGCTGCGAGGGTGACGGCATCGACGCCGTGCCCGCCGCGCGGATATTTGAAGCTGACGTTGTCGAAATCGAGGCTCATGCTGATTACAGCCTGTTGATGGTGTTGATCGACGCGAGCGTGGCCGCCACGGCCAGGACGAGCAGGACGACGGTTGCGGCGCAAGCCAAGCCGGAAGCGCCGTAAAACGCTTGGAGCAACACGACCGGAAAGTTTCGGTAGCGAAAGCCCGCGATCAAATTGGATATCTGAAACTCACCGATCGAGAGTGCCGAGACCATCACTAGGCCGGAAAACAGGCTCTGCCGCAGGTTAGGCACGACGAGCGAGAAGAACTGACGTGAAGGCGTGGCCCCTAACGTCGCGGCACAGTCTTCGAGTTTTGCCAGATCGAGGTGACGCAAGTCGCTGAGCAGCGTCTGCACGAGGTAGGGGAGGGTCAGCACGGCGTGCGCGGCGATCATCAACGGCAGCGTCCCGAGCCACGGCAGCGTATCGCCGCCGAATACGGCGATATAGCCGAAACCGAGCGTGAGTGCCGGCACGGCGACAGGCATCAGCATGACGACGCGCGAAGCGGCTCCTCGCCCTCTCCGCGCGCGGTGATTCAACGCATAGGCGAGCGGCAAGCCGATGCAGGCATCGAGTGCACAACAAGCCAGGGCAACGACGAAGCTCACGCCGAATGCTCGCCGGAAACTGGCATCCGTTGCCAACTCGGCAAACCAGCGCCAGGTGAAGCCGCTCGGGAGCAACGTATTCGTCCAGGTCTTGCCGACCGAGCCGATCAGCAGCAATACCATCGGCGTCAGCAGATAGAGCGCGAACAGCGCGACGACGGCGCGAACCGCGATTCGTCCGATGGACGGCTGGGCGCTCCTTTGAGGAAACGGCACAGTGGGGGCTGGCGCGGTGTTCGATGGCAAGTCTTTCTCGCGTGTGTTCGACAAATGGCTCGCGGCGGCCCGCTGAGCAATGCTGCCGGAGGCGACGACGCAAAGCGCAGTCTGCGGGGCGGACATTGCATCGTCATGAAACGAGGGTAAAAAGCGCGCAATGTACTGTGCGGATTTGGAAAAGCTCGAATGAAGTCTTCTTGCCCGAGTACCGTGGAGTTGCTCACGTTCCTGGCGTCCGCGAAGCATCTCAACTTCTCGCGCGCGGCACGCGAGCTGGGACTGACGCCGAGCGCGGTCAGCCGACAGGTATCGAATCTCGAAGCCCAGGTCGGCGTCCGGCTTTTCGTACGCGACGGCCGCCAGCTCGCGCTCACGCCGGCCGGGGCCACGTATCACGCACGAATCAAGGAGCCGCTGCGTGAAATCTGCCACGCTTCGCTGGAACTCCTCGCCTCACGCGAGGAAGCCGATTTGCTCACGATCGCGAGCGTGCCTACCTTCACGACAAGATGGCTCGTGCCGCGTCTGCCGCGCTTCCTCGCGTCCGCGCCGAACGTCACACTGAGCTTTCGGCGACATCTGGCGCACGGCGATGCGTTTCCGCCGGAGCTCGATGCGGCCGTTCGCTACGGAGACGGCCGTTGGGAAGGAGTGCTAAGCGACTACTTGGACGGACATACGTTCGCGCTTGTCTGTTCGCCCGAGTTCGCGCAGCGGCATGCGGTCCGCGAGCCGGCCGACGTTGCCGACGCGCCTCGGCTCGTGCATGAGCAAGCCGCAACAGCATGGATCAAGTGGGCGGAGCGGCATGGCGTGACGCGGATGCGAGCCCTCGCGGGACCACGCTTCGAGCAATACGCCGTACTGATACAGGCGGCGTGCGCGGGGCTCGGTCTCGCGCTCGTCCCGGCGTTCCTGATTCGCGATCTGCTCAGCTCGGGGGCGCTCGTCGAGCTGATCGATGCGCCAGTCGACGTCGATGACCAGGGCCACTATCTCTGCTACTCGGGGGAGCGTCTCGCTACCAGACCCGGGTTGCAACGCTTCAGAACGTGGATGCTCGAGGAATGTCGGGGCTGAGGTGTGTCGGCTGTCGCGCCGCCGCTGCTGTTAGCCTGCAGCGCGCCGGTCGCCGATATCTTTTCAAGTGATCGCGGCTAGCCTGGCCGCCCGGCTTCGATCCATGCCTTCGTTTCCGCCATCGTCAACCGATACCGCGCACAATTGAAAACTTCCAGCTTCGCCAACTCATCGGCGAGTATGGCGCTGAACCCCGGCGCGGATTCCTCGGTGAGTCCAAGCTCGGACGCCGCCTCGACCGCGGCTTTCCGACCGCGCACGACGAGTCCGATTGCCTCGCTCAGTGCTTGCCGATAACGCAGGCGCATCGTATCGGGGACTCCCATCGATTCGAGTACGACCTTGTATTTATCGATCGAACGCCGATAGGTCCATTCGAACAGATCGACAGCGAGCGAGACGTCGCGCAGTTCGTAGACGCCTATCATCGCAAGCGCGTAATCGTGTATGTCGACGTCCAGAAACGATAGCGGCGCGCAGTTGTATAGCATCAGCGGAATGTTCGCCGCCAGGCGGCTCGTACGCTTGTTGCCATCCTCGAACGGCTGCAGATAAGCAAGGTTTGTCCATAGGAAAAACGCCGCTTCGACAGGGTTCCTGATCAATCGAGCTTTGGTGACGATGAGGTCGAGCATTTCCTCCAGGACGGACGGCACCTGCATCGGCAGGTAGGTGGTATCGCTGATGTTGACGACCTTTTTGCGGATCGTTCCAAGACCTTCTTCATCCACGAGCAGATTCTGCATCAGCACCGCGTGTAGATTGCGGATAACGGGTGTGGACAGGCCTTCCGTCGGCACGGCGTCGACAAGGAACTCGATAGCGCTCTTGTGGTTGAGCAGCATGACGGCATCGAAATCGCCGTCGGCTATGCCGCTTTCGAACAGTTTGCGTGTGTCGAGCAGCGTGAACCGATTGCCTTCAAGGCGCGACGACGACCATGACAAGTCGATCAGCAGCTGCTCCAGCACCTTGCGAGCGTAGGTGCCCGCCGGCTGTTGCCCCTGCATGCGCCCGGCGTTTGCCAGCTGGATGGCGAGCGGCTCGGGGATCAGCCATGACTTGTTCGGTTCGTAGTGGTCGACAAAATCGCGTTTGTAAGAAACGGGGGCGCGGGTCGCCAATGGAGCGGCCAATCGCCGACGCACGGCAACGCTCGCAGGAGACCATTGCATCTCTGTCGGACTGAGCGTGCCGAGCGCCAGTTCCGCCGAAGGTATGTCCGAAGCAAGCGTGTAGCGCGTTGCACGACCCGTCCCGTGGCGGTTCACTCGGCCTGCCGCGCGCAGGTCGTCAAGAAGCCGCTTTATCGTCGCGAGACTTTTCCCCGTGGCGTTGGCAAGTTCGGAAGACGTGACATGGCTATGGCCCTGTGCCGTAAAACGGCGCAAGGCTTCAATGACGTCTTCGGCGGGCAGTAGTCCAGTGCTCATGGAAATCGGCTCATATCGGCTCACGTTTGAGCTGATTTTGAGCCGATCTGAGCCGATTCGCAAGGCTTTGAGCCGATTCAGCCCGCAATGAGCCGGTTCGTGAGCCGATGAGCCGATATTCCGGTCGGCAACACGCACGCGACCGTCAAGTTTGCCGCCAACCTCAATGAAAAGGCCCGGCAGGGCAGCCGGGCCTTCGAACGGCCGCGCTTCGACGATCGAAGCGCGGCAATGACTACCTCAGACGGCAGAGCGCGCCGGCGCCCGCGCCACGCGCCAAACGGCTTACGCCGCCAACAACGACCGCAGCACGAACGGCAGAATCCCGCCATGCTTGTAGTAGTCGACTTCGATCGGCGTATCGATGCGCAACAACACCGGTACGCGTTGCTCCTTGCCGTCCTTGCGATGGATCACGAGCGTGACTTCTTGCTGCGGCTTGAAGTCGTCGCCGAGGCCTTCGATGTCGAACGTCTCTTCACCGGTGATGCCAAGCGACTGGATGCTGTCCGAGCCCTTGAACTGCAGCGGCAAGACCCCCATGCCGACCAGATTGGAGCGGTGAATCCGCTCGAAGCTGCGGGCGATGACAGCCTTCACGCCGAGCAACTGCGTGCCCTTCGCGGCCCAGTCGCGCGATGATCCGGTGCCGTACTCCTCGCCGGCGAAAATCACGGTCGGCGTGCCGGCATCGATGTACTTCATCGCGGCATCGTAAATCGACAGTTGCTCGCCGCTAGGCTGATGAATCGTCAGCCCGCCCTCCACGCGCGTGCCGTCGGCCTTCGGCGGGATCATCAGGTTCTTGATCCGAACGTTCGCGAACGTGCCGCGCATCATCACGTCATGATTGCCGCGGCGTGAGCCGTAACTGTTGAAGTCGGCCTTCTGCACGCCGTTGGCCTTGAGCCACTTGCCGGCCGGCGAATCTTCCTTGATCGAACCCGCGGGGCTGATGTGGTCCGTCGTGACGGAATCGCCGAAGACGCCGAGCGCACGCGCACCCTTGATCGTCGGAATCGCGTCGGTCGGCTGCATCGAAAACTGCTCGCCGAAGAACGGCGGTTCGGCGATGTAGGTCGACTTCGGCCAGTCGTAGACTTGACCTTCCTCGCCCTGGATCTTGCTCCAGAGGTCGCCTTCTTGCGTGAGCTGCGAGTAGTTCTTGCGGAACGCTTCGGGGTCGAGCGCGTATCTGAGCAACGCATGAACCTCTTCGCTCGACGGCCAGATGTCGCCGAGATAGATGTCCCTGCCGCCCTTGCCCTTGCCGACGGGCTCCGTCATCAGATCACGCGTGATCGTACCGGCGATCGCATAAGCGACGACGAGCGGCGGCGAGGCGAGGAAGTTCGCGCGGATGTTCGGGTGAATGCGCGCCTCGAAGTTGCGGTTGCCCGACAACACGGCGGCCGCGACGATATCGTTCTTCGTGATCGCCTCGTTGATCTCGGGCGTGAGATCGCCCGCGTTGCCGATACAGGTCGTGCAGCCGTAGGCCGCGAGCTCGAAGCCAAGTTGCGAAAGGTAGGGCAGGAGGCCCGTCTTGGTCAGGTACTCGGTCACGATCCGCGATCCCGGCGCGAGCGAGGTCTTGATATGCGGCGCCACGGTCAGGCCGGCCTCGACGGCCTTCTTCGCCAACAGGCCGGCGGCCAGCAGCACGCTCGGATTCGACGTGTTCGTGCACGACGTGATGGCGGCGATCACCACGTCGCCGTTCTTCAGCTTGATGCCGTTCGATGTCTCGTACACGGCGTCCAGTTCGGCCGGCTTCTTCGCAAAGCCGTTTTCGCCGACGGGCTTCGAGAACAGATCGGCGAACGTCGACTTCACATAGCCGATTTCGATGCGATCCTGCGGACGCTTCGGACCGGCGAGTGACGGGGCGACGGTTGCGAGGTCGAGCGTGACGACCTTCGTGAAGTCGATCTGGCCTGCCTTCGGAATCCCGAAGAGCTGCTGCGCCTTGAAGTAGTTCTCTAAAGCGGCGATTTCGGCATCGGTGCGGCCGGTGCCCCTGAAGAAATCGATCGTCTTTTCGTCGACGGGGAAAAAGCCCATCGTCGCGCCGTACTCAGGCGCCATGTTGCCGATCGTCGCGCGATCCGGAACCGCGATCGATTCCGTGCCCTCTCCGAAAAACTCGACGAATTTGCCAACTACCTTCTCCTTGCGCAGCAGCTCGGTGATCGTCAGCACGAGGTCCGTCGCCGTAACGCCTTCGCGCAGCTTGCCCTTGAGCTCGACGCCGACGACGTCGGGCGTGAGGAAGTAGACGGGCTGGCCGAGCATGCCGGCCTCGGCTTCGATACCGCCCACGCCCCAGCCCACGACGCCGATGCCGTTGATCATCGTCGTATGGCTATCGGTGCCGACGAGCGTGTCGGGGTAGTAGACCGTGTCGCCGTTCTCGGCCTTCTTGTGCACGCCGCGCGCGAGGTACTCCAGGTTGACCTGGTGCACGATGCCGACGCCGGGCGGCACGACCTTGAACGTGTCGAACGCTTGCATGCCCCACTTCATGAACTGGTAGCGCTCATTGTTGCGCTGGAATTCCAGCTTCATGTTGAGATCGAGCGCGTCCTTCTGGCGGTAGTAGTCGACCTGCACGGAGTGGTCGACGACGAGGTCCACGGGTACGAGCGGCTCGATCAGCTTGGGGTTCTTGTCCATCCGCTGCGCCACGCCGCGCATCGCGGCAATATCGGCGAGCAGCGGTACGCCCGTGAAGTCCTGCAACACGACACGGGAGACGACGAACGGAATCTCGTCGACGCGCGGTGCATTCGGCTTCCAGTTGGCAAGCTGTGCGACGTGCTCTTCGGCGACCTTTTTGCCGTCGAAGTTACGCAGCACCGATTCCAGAACGATGCGGATCGACACGGGCAGGCGCTCGATCTTGACGTTCAATGCCTTGCCGAGCTCGGGCAGCGAGTAGAACTTCCCTTTTCCTGAGCCGCTATCGAATTCCTTGAGCGTGTTGTGGAGGTTGTGGGCCATGGTTTGTCCTAGGTTTGGAGCGAGGAAACAACGATCTTGTTGCCTTTCTTTCTGAAACCTTACTTGAACCTTGTAACGAACTACTGTATCCGATTCGATGCTCGATCAAATGACGTACAGATCGACGTACTCGTTGACCGGCATGGCCTCGAGCCGCGTCTGGTCGATCGAGACGTCGAGGATCGCTTGCTGTTTCTTGGCCGGAAAGCGCCTCGCGAGGTTCGTCCTGAACTTCTCGACGAGCAGCGGCACACCTTCGGCGCGCCGACGCCGATGGCCAATCGGATATTCGACGACGACCTCATCGAGCGTCGTCCCGTCGTCGAGCTCGACGGTCAACGCGTTGGCGATCGAGCGCTTGTCCGGATCGTGATAATCCTTCGTGAACTGCGCGTCTTCGACGCACTGCATCTTGGCGCGCAGCGCGTCGATGCGCGGATCGGCCGCCACGGCCTCTTCATAATCGGCCGCGGTCAGTCGTCCGAAAAGCAGCGGCACGGCGATCATGTACTGAATGCAATGATCGCGGTCGGCCGGATTGTTCAGGGGGCCTTTCTTGTCGATGATGCGAATCGCCGCTTCGTGCGTGCGAATCGTGATCTTCGCGATGTTTTCGGCCGTCTTCCCTTTCCCTTTCAGGATGCCGTGCAGCGTCATCGCCGCTTCGGCGGCGGTCTGCGCATGAAACTCGGCCGGAAACGAGATCTTGAACAGCACGTTCTCCATCACGTACGAACCGTAGGGGCGCTGAAAGCTGAACGGGCGGCTTTTGAACAGCACGTCGTAAAAGCCCCAAGTTGGAGCCGTGAGAACGGACGGGTAGCCCATCTCGCCCGTCTTCGCGATCAGCGCGAGGCGCACGGCGCGCGAGGTGGCGTCGCCCGCCGCCCATGATTTGCGCGAGCCTGTGTTCGGCGCATGGCGATAGGTGCGCAGCGAATGTCCGTCGACGAACGCGAGCGAAACAGCGTTGATGAGTTCGTCGCGCGACAGTCCGAGCAGCCAGCCGACGACTGCCGTCGAAGCCACCTTCACGAGCAGCACATGATCGAGCCCGACGCGGTTGAACGAGTTCTCGAGCGCGATGACGCCCTGAATCTCGTGCGCCTTCACCATCGCAATCAGCACGTCCTGCATGGGGAGCGGCTTCTTGCCCGACGCGACGGCAACGCGCGAAAGCCAATCGGCCGTCGCGAGAATGCCGCCGAGGTTGTCGGAGGGATGACCCCACTCGGCCGCGAGCCATGTGTCGTTGAAATCGAGCCAGCGGATCATCGCGCCGATGTTGAACGCGGCCTGTACCGGGTCGAGCTGAAACGGCGTGCCGGGCACCTTTGCGCCGTGCGGCACGATCGTACCCGGCACGATAGGGCCGAGCAGTTTCGTACATGCGGGATAGGAGAGCGCTTCCAAGCCGCAACCGAGCGTGTCGATGAGGCAATGGCGCGCCGTTTCGAGCGCGAGCGCGCTGTCCACCTCGAAGCCGAGGACGTAATCGACGATATCGACGAGCACTCGATCAGGCTCTGGCCTTACGTTCGAAGTCGAGGCGGACATGGTGGTCGGCTCGTGCAGGAAAGAAAAACGATCAGTCGCCCTTCTTCAACGCGTTCGCTTGCGTCGGAGCGGGCGCGCCTTGCGCCATCGCGGCAGTCTGGCACTCGTCGGCGAGACGCGCACCGTCGTGATCCGAGAACAGCATCGCCTTCCCCGGAATCACGACGAGGTCGAGGCCTGTCGCCGCGTCATGGAAGCGGTCCGCGCCCGTCGTCGTCGATTCGCGCGGCAGGTTGTAGTTCTTGTTCGCCCAGTGAACGGTGACGATCTGGTCCTTCTTCATGTCGCCCTTCAGGTCGAACGAAAGCCCTTCACTGCACTTCCACTCTACGGAGCCTTCGGGGATCGGGTCGGTCTTGGCGGCAGCCGTCGTTTCGCGCGACTTGCGTTTCACGAGCCGGTGCTTCGGCGCGGGCGCCTTGCCTACCTTCTTTTGGGCAGTCGTCGATTGCGTCGACTGCGTTTGGGCGGCCGCGTCCGCTGCTGCGAGCGACATCGTGGCGGAAATCGTGCCGATAAGGGTTGCGATCAGCAATTTTTTCATGGGAATGGCGGACCTTTCGATTTTGGAATAGATGACAGAGACAAATACCGAGCCCCTTGGTTGCAGCGGCGCCGCGCGAGAGCCGTGGGGCGCCGGGCGGGGGTGCCGCGTGTGCCGTCCATCTGGCTGGGGCGCGCGCGGCGGTCGCTATTTTCTCCTATTTAGCGGGACGAACTTCATACTTTCTGGGCCGGTGTAGTTCGCGCTCGGCCGGATGATCTTGTTGTCGATGCGCTGCTCGATGATGTGCGCGCTCCAGCCGGAGGTGCGCGAGATCACGAAGAGCGGCGTGAACATCGCCGTCGGCACCCCCATCAGGTGATAAGAGACGGCGCTGAACCAGTCGAGATTCGCGAACATTTTCTTCAGGTCCGCCATCACCGATTCGATCCGCTCGGCGATGGCGAAGAGCTTCATGTCGCCCGTGTCTTTCGAGAGCTTGCGCGCCACTTCCTTGATCACCTTGTTGCGCGGATCGGCAACGGTGTAGACGGGATGGCCGAAGCCGATCACCACCTCTTTGTT
>NZ_PTIR01000017.1 GCF_002934455.1 Trinickia symbiotica
CGGCCGTTGTGCGAGTAGTGGTACCAGTAGAGCAGCATCGAGCCGAGCGAGGCCATCAGGCGATCGGCGATCGCGCGCGCGCCGGCGATCGAGTGGTCGTCCTTCTCGGGCAGGACTGTGCCGAGCACGGAGACGCCCGTGCGCATGACGTCCATCGGATGGGCGCTTGCCGGCACCCATTCGAGCGCCGCTTTCACGTTCGCGGGCAGCCCGCGCAGCGCTTTGAGCTTCGTCTTGTAGGCGCTGAGCTCGGTGGCCGTCGGCAGCTTTTCGTGCACGAGCAGATAGGCAATCTCCTCGAACTCGCAGGTGGTGGCGATATCGAGGATGTCGTAGCCGCGATAGTGCAGATCGTTGCCCGTGCGCCCGACCGTGCAAAGCGCCGTGTTGCCGGCCGTCACGCCCGAAAGCGCGACGGATTTCTTCGGTTTGAAGCCTGACGGGCTTGGTGTCGTGTTATCGGCTTCACTCATGGTGTTTGACCGTCTCCTCGTACTCGGCTATTCGGACGAGCCCATGCCGAAAAGCGGCGCCGTCTCGGGCGGCAGCGCCTTGCCTGTGGCGCGCGCCCTGCGCAGCACGGACCAGTAGTAGCGATAGCTCGCGCGATCGTGCAGCGTGTCGCCGTGGCGTATCGGACCCCACTGCGCGCCTTGAGCGGCGAGCAGGATAGCGGAAGCCGTCGCGATCGCGTCGTCGCGTGGGGCGAATGCGGCGACGATGACGGGCACCTGAGCGGGATGGATGCTCCACATCCTCGTATAGCCGAATTCATCGCGTGCGCGCGCGGCGTCGTTCGCGACAACTTCCATGTCCCGCACTTCCGTGCTCACGTTGTGCGAAGGAACGCGCCCATGTGCATGAGACGCCGCCGCGATTTCGAGCTTGGCCCGCCGCACGAGCGGATGATCGAACTGGCCCGGCGAGCGCATCGCCGTGTCGGGAATCGCGCCGTCGTGCGCCGAAACGAAATCCATGAGGCCGAACGAAAGTGATTCGACCGTTGGCAGTGCCGCGAGCTGGAATACATTGGCGAGCGCGCCGTGCGTCTCGATCAGCAATTGCAGCGGTATCGGCTTAGCGATGCCGAGCTCGCGCCGCATGCCTTCGATGAACGCGCACATTTCGGCCGCGTCGGCCGTGCGGCGGATCTTCGGCAGCGTAATGTAGGCGGGGGCGCGCTTCGCGGCGCGCAGAATCAGGCGGACGTCGTCGCGCCAATGCGGGTGATCGAAGCCGTGGATGCGCACGCCGACGCGACCGAACCGATCGTGCTCGCCGCCGATCATCGAGGCGACGAGCTCGGCATGCTCTTGCTCGCGGCCGACCTGCGCGCCGTCTTCGCAATCGAGCGTGACGTCGAAGACGGGCCCGAGCTGCGCCTGCAGCGCGAGCGACTTCGACATCAGCTTCTCGCTGCCCGCGTAGTGATCGCAAACGGGCAGAACGGTGGGAGGGGCTTCGCCGTCAAACAGGACTTCGGCGGGAATGAGGGCGCGCATGTTCGGCGTCGACGGGCATGCCGGCCTGGCCGCCGCGCTAGCGCGATGCGACGGCGGCCGGCATACGATGCATCAGCCGAGCAGATGCTGCACGCCGTCACGCTCCTCGAGCAGCTCTTGCAGCGTGAAGTCCATTTTCTCGCGCGAGAAAGCGTCGATTTCAAGCCCCGTCACGCGCTTGTACTCGCCGTTCTCGCAAGTCACCGGCACGCCGTAGACGATATCTTCGGGGATGCCGTACGAACCGTCCGACGGTACGCCCATCGTGACCCACTTGCCGTTCGTGCCGAGCACCCAGTCGCGCACGTGATCGATCGCCGCGTTGGCCGCCGACGCTGCCGACGAGAGGCCGCGCGCCTCGATGATCGCCGCGCCGCGCTTGCCGACCGTCGGAATGAAGACGTTGCGATTCCACTCGTCGTCGTTGATGAGCTTCGTGAGCGACTGGCCTTCGATCGTGGCGAAGCGGAAGTCCGGATACATCGTCGGCGAGTGGTTACCCCAGACGGCAAGCTTCTCGATCGCGGCGACGGGCTTGCCCGACTTGGCCGCAAGCTGCGAGAGTGCGCGGTTGTGGTCGAGGCGCAGCATCGCCGTGAAATTCTTCTTCGGCAAATCGGGTGCCGACTTCATCGCGATATAGGCGTTCGTGTTCGCCGGGTTGCCGACGACGAGCACCTTCACGTCGCGGCTCGCCACTTCATTGAGCGCGCGGCCTTGCACCGTGAAGATTTCGGCGTTGGCCGACAGCAGATCCTTGCGCTCCATGCCCTTCGAACGCGGGCGAGCGCCGACGAGCAGGGCGTAGTCGACGTCCTTGAAGGCGACTTTCGGATCGTCCGTGACGACGACGCCGGAAAGAAGCGGGAATGCGCAATCTTCCAGCTCCATCACGACGCCTTTGACGGCGGCTTGCGCTTGCGGCAGATCGAGCAGTTGCAGGATGACGGGCTGGTCTTTGCCGAGCAGATCGCCGTTGGCGATGCGAAAGAGCAGCGAGTAACCGATTTGACCTGCGGCGCCGGTGACGGCAACGCGCTTTGCGGGCTTAGCCATTGAGAACTCTCCAGGACGATGCGTTGATGCGTTTGGTGCAGTCTTACGCTAGGGGAAACGCCATTTTATGCGCGTTACGCGAAACGTGGGGCCGAAGCGGGACCGGCGGCCACCTCGGCGGAGTGCCGCGAGGACCCGGCTGGCATTGCTTCGCGATGATCTGCATAAATCATGCGAAGCTCGCGCGCCCGCGGGTGCGAGGCCGGCCCGGAACCGTTGCTCGCGACGGAGTTTAGGATCGCGTCCCTACAAAAGTCAACCGTATCTTATGTCTTATATAAGACACAGGAATTGGCCGGGAAAATCTGGACGCGCGAGCCGCGTTTGTGTTGAAATGCGCGCCATGAATGCGAACCAGGCGAGCAACGCGAATCCGAACGGCCAGACCGGCGACGGGACGGCTGGGAGCGCGCCTTCGCCGACGTTCAGCCCGCTTTACCAGCAGATCAAGGGGCTCATCACGCAAAGCCTCGTGTCGGGCGAGTGGAAGCCGGGCGAGATCATACCGAGCGAGCTTGAGCTCGCCGCGCGCTATAAAGTCAGCCAGGGCACGGTCAGAAAGGCGATCGACGAGCTCGCCGCCGAGAACCTGCTCGTGCGCCGTCAGGGGAAAGGCACGTTCGTTGCAACGCACAACGAGGATCGCGCCCAGTTTCGCTTCCTCAGATTGCTGGCCGATGACGGAATCGAGCATCCGCACGTCAGCAAGCTGCTCGAATGCAAGCGGCTGCGCGCGCCGGCCGAGATCGCGCGCCAGCTGGAGCTGAAGCCGGCCGACCCGGTGGTGCAGATCAAGCGGCTCTTGCAGTTCGACGGCGTCACGACCGTCTTCGACGAGATCTGGCTGCCGGGCGCCATATTCCGCGGCCTGACGTTCGAGCGGCTCTCGGAGTACAAGGGGCCGATGTACGCGATGTTCGAAGCGGAGTTCGGCACGCGCATGATTCGCGCGTCCGAGAAGATCCGGGCGATCGCAGCGGAGCCGGCCGTCGCCGAATTGCTCGGCGTGCCCGAGGGATTTCCGTTGTTGTCGGTCGACCGTGTGTCTTACACGTACGGCGATCGGCCCGTCGAAGTGCGCCGCGGTTGGTATGTCACAACCGGGTACTACTATCAGAACGATTTGAGCTGAAAGCCGGCGGGGAGGCGTCCGCGAGCGCCGCGCCGGAATATGACAGAAGCGTTTCTTTTGCTGACTGCGCAACGGTCTTTGCACTTCATTCGCTGCGCTGCGGTATGAAATGGCGCTAAAATCGCGGGTTAGTTGACTACACAGTAGGGGTCTAGCATGGCAGAAGCCGTAAGAAAGCCGAGGCCGGAGTTCCGGAACATCGGATTGGGTGACATCACGATGACGTATCGCCTACCGCTGGCGGCGAAGGTGTCCATCCTCCACCGAGTCAGCGGCGCGCTGCTCTTTCTCTTTCTTCCGTTCCTGCTTTACCTCTTCGATCGAAGCCTCACTTCCGAATTGAGCTTCGAGGTCTTCAAGGCGTTCCTCTCCAACATCGTCGTCAAGCTCATCACGCTCGTGCTCGCGTGGGCTTTCCTTTTCCATTTTTGCGCCGGCATCCGCCACCTCTTGATGGACTTGCACCACTCGGTGACGAAGGAAGGCGGTCGGCAAACGTCGCTCGTCGTCTTCGTCGTGTCCTCGGTGCTGACGATCGCTTTCGCGCTCAAACTGTTCGGAGCTTTCTGACAACATGGCAGCCAACAATCGAATCGGCCCGAAGCGTCTCGTCGTCGGCGCGCATTACGGCTTGCGCGACTGGCTCGCGCAACGTGTCACCGCCACCATCATGGCGATCTACACGATCATTCTGCTCGTCTGGTTTTTCGGCGCGCAGGCATTCTCCTACGAAGGCTGGGCGTCGATCTTCGCCACGCAATGGATGAAGCTCGCGACGTTCGTCACGCTGCTGTCGCTCTTCTATCACGCGTGGGTCGGTGTGCGCGACATCTGGATGGACTATGTGAAGCCCGTCGGTGTGCGCCTCTTCCTGCAAGCGCTGACGATCGCCTGGCTGCTCGCGTGCGCGGGCTACGCCGCACAGATTCTCTGGAGAGTGTAAAAGAATGGCTGCAATCAAGAATTCTCTGCCGCGTCGCCGCTTCGACGTGGTCATCGTCGGCGCGGGCGGCTCGGGAATGCGTGCTTCGCTGCAACTCGCGCGCGCGGGCCTGTCCGTTTGCGTGCTCTCCAAAGTGTTCCCGACGCGCTCGCACACGGTCGCCGCGCAAGGCGGGATCGGCGCTTCGCTCGGCAACATGAGCGAAGACAACTGGCACTACCACTTCTACGACACGATCAAGGGTTCCGACTGGCTCGGCGATCAGGACGCGATTGAATTCATGTGCCGCGAGGCGCCGAACGCCGTCTACGAGCTCGAGCACTTCGGCATGCCGTTCGACCGCAATGCCGACGGTACGATCTATCAGCGCCCGTTCGGCGGCCACACCGCGAACTACGGCGAAAAGCCCGTGCAGCGGGCCTGTGCGGCGGCCGACCGTACCGGTCACGCGCTGCTGCACACGCTCTACCAGCAGAACGTCGCGGCGAAGACGCAATTCTTCGTCGAGTGGATGGCGCTCGACCTGATTCGCGACGCGGACGGCGACGTCCTCGGCGTCACGGCGCTCGAAATGGAGACGGGCGACGTCTACATCCTCGAAGGCAAGACGACGCTCTTCGCCACGGGCGGCGCGGGCCGCATCTTCGCCGCATCGACGAACGCGTTCATCAATACGGGTGACGGCCTCGGCATGGCGGCGCGCGCGGGCATCGCGCTGCAGGACATGGAGTTCTGGCAGTTCCACCCGACGGGCGTGGCGGGTGCGGGCGTGCTGATCACCGAAGGCGTGCGCGGCGAAGGCGGCATTTTGCGCAACGCGAACGGCGAGCGCTTCATGGAGCGTTATGCGCCGACGCTGAAGGACCTCGCGCCGCGCGACTTCGTCTCGCGCTCGATGGACCAGGAAATCAAGGAAGGCCGCGGCGTGGGTCCGAACAAGGACCACGTGCTGCTCGACCTCTCGCATATCGGCGCCGAGACGATCATGAAGCGTCTGCCGTCGATCCGCGAGATCGCGCTGAAGTTCGCCAACGTCGACTGCATCAAGGAGCCGATCCCCGTCGTGCCGACCATCCACTATCAGATGGGCGGCATTCCGACGAACATGCACGGCCAGGTCGTCGGGACGTCGCGCGATCACGAAGAGCCCGTCAACGGCTTTTACGCCGTGGGCGAGTGCTCGTGCGTCTCGGTGCACGGCGCGAACCGCCTCGGCACGAACTCGCTGCTCGACCTCGTGGTCTTCGGCCGCGCGGCCGGCAACCATATCGTCAAGCACGTGAAGGACATCAAGGAGCATAAGCCGCTGCCGGCCGATGCGGCCGATTTGTCGCTCGCGCGCTTGGCGAAGCTCGACAGCTCGAGCTCGGGCGAGTACACGCAGGCAATCGCCGGCGATATCCGCTCCACGATGCAGTCGCACGCCGGTGTATTCCGCACGTCGAAGCTGCTCGCCGAAGGCGTCACGAAGGTGAAGGAGCTCAGCGAGCGCGTCGAGCATGTCCATCTGAAGGACAAGTCGAAGGTGTTCAACACGGCTCGCGTCGAGGCGCTCGAGCTCGCCAACCTGATCGAGGTGGCGCGCGCGACGATAGTCTCGGCCGAAGCGCGCAAGGAAAGCCGCGGCGCGCACGCGCAAAGCGACTACGAACACCGCGACGACGAGAACTGGCTGCGTCACACGCTTTGGTTCAGCGAGGGGGATCGCCTCGATTACAAGCCGGTGCACATGAAGCCGCTGACGGTCGAATCGGTGCCGCCGAAGGCGCGTACTTTCTGAGACGGACGGCATTCCAAGGACAGCAGAAATGGCAAAACGCATTTTCGAAATCTACCGCTACGACCCGGACAAGGACGCGGCGCCGCGCATGCAGACTTACGAGCTCGAAATTGAACACGAGCGTATGCTGCTCGATGCGCTCGTGAAGTTGAAGTCGATCGACGAGACGCTGTCGTTCCGTCGCTCGTGCCGCGAAGGCGTTTGCGGCTCGGACGCGATGAACATCAACGGCAAAAACGGCTTGGCTTGTCTGACGAATCTGAACGAGCTGCCCCAGAAGATCGTGCTGCGTCCGTTGCCGGGCCTGCCCGTCGTACGCGACCTGATCTGCGATTTCACGCAGTTCTTCAATCAGTACCACTCGATCAAGCCGTACCTGATCAACGATGCGCCGCCGCCCGAGAAGGAGCGTCTGCAGTCGCCCGAAGAGCGCGACGAACTCGACGGGCTTTATGAGTGTATCTTGTGTGCAAGCTGCTCGACGTCGTGCCCGAGCTTCTGGTGGAACCCGGACAAGTTCGTCGGACCGGCCGGGCTGTTGCAGGCCTATCGCTTCATTGCGGACAGCCGCGATACCGCGACGGGCGAACGTCTCGACAACCTTGAAGACCCGTATCGTCTCTTCCGTTGCCATACGATCATGAACTGCGTCGACGTGTGCCCGAAGGGGCTCAATCCGACGAAGGCGATCGGCAAGATCAAGGAACTGATGGTACGCCGTACCGTTTGACGCTTTAGACGTATGGAAACCTCGCATCAGTCCGATCCGCTGCGCCGCGCGCGTCTGCGCTGGCGCGCGCGGCGCGGCTTGCTGGAAAACGACCTCATCTTCGAGCGTTTTTTCAGCCGTTACGAGGATAGCCTCAGCGATGACGACGTGGGGGCGCTCACGCGCCTCTTCGAGCTGAGCGATAACGACCTGATGGACTTGCTTCTCGCTCGCAAGGAACCGGAAGGCGAGCTTTCCGACCCGGCCATTGTCCGGGTGCTGGGGCTGTTGCGCGCCGTTTGAGCGGCGCATCTCGGGCGCCGCGCGCGCATGACACGGAAACCCGTTCCAACTTCGATTGAGGATGCTATGACTCCGTCAGATGTTAAAGCCACGCTGTCCTTCAGCGACAACTCGCCGAGCGTCGAACTGCCGATCTACAAGGGCACGATGGGCCCGGACGTGATCGACATCCGCAAGCTCTACGGGCAGACGGGCAAATTCACGTACGACCCCGGCTTCATGTCGACCGCGTCGTGCAATTCCGCGATCACCTACATCGACGGTGACAAGGGCGAGCTGCTCTACCGCGGCTATCCGATCGACGAACTCGCCAAGGTCGCGGATTTCCCCGAGACCTGCTACTTGCTGCTGAAGGGCGACCTGCCGAACGAGGCGCAGAAGAAGGAGTTCGTGGATACGGTCACGCGTCACACGATGGTGCACGAGCAGATGCAGTACTTCTTCCGCGGCTTCCGTCGCGATTCGCACCCGATGGCGACGCTCGTCGGCACCGTTGGGGCGCTGTCGGCGTTCTACCACGATTCGCTCGACATCACCGATCCGCGTCACCGCGACATCTCGGCGATTCGCATGATCGCGAAGCTGCCGACGCTCGTGGCGATGGCGTACAAGTACAGCATCGGTCAGCCGTTCGTCTATCCGAAGAACGACCTTTCGTACACCGCGAACTTCATGCGGATGATGTTCTCGAACCCGTGCGAGGATTATCACGTCAACGACGTGCTCGTGCGCGCGCTCGATCGCATCCTGATCCTGCACGCCGATCATGAGCAGAACGCGTCGACCTCGACCGTGCGTCTCGCCGGCTCGTCGGGTGCGAATCCGTTTGCCTGTATCGCGGCCGGCATCGCGTGTCTGTGGGGCCCTGCGCATGGCGGCGCGAACGAAGCGGCGCTCAACATGCTCGAGCAGATCGGCTCGCCGGACAACATCAGCTCGTTCATCAAGCAGGTCAAGGACAAGAACTCGGGCGTGAAGCTGATGGGCTTCGGCCACCGCGTCTACAAGAACTACGATCCGCGCGCGAAGCTCATGCGCGAAACATGCCACGAAGTGCTCGAGGAGCTCGGCCTGCACGACGATCCGCTCTTCGCGCTCGCCATGCAGCTCGAGAAGATCGCGCTCGAAGACGAATACTTCGTATCACGCAAGCTCTACCCGAACGTCGACTTCTACTCGGGCATCGTGCAACGCGCGCTCGGCATTCCGACGTCGATGTTCACCTGCATCTTCGCGATGGCGCGCACGGTCGGCTGGATCGCGCAATGGAACGAGATGATCGCTGACGACGAGCAAAAGATCGGTCGTCCGCGTCAGCTCTTCGTCGGCCACACGGCTCGCGAGGCGAAGCCGATCTCGCAGCGTTGATCGGAATGGTCGGTTCGTAGCCGCCGCGTGCTTCGGCGGTGGCGGCGACGGATTGAAGCACATTGCGCCCCGGCGGGTACAACCGTCGGGGCGCATTGTTTATCGGGACGTCGTTCCGAGCATGGACCGGAGCGCGATGCGCGTCGCAATGTCCGGCGCGAGCAGAGAGAACGGCGGCGCGAGCATATGCATGACGTGGAGCAGTCGCCGGTAAACGTCGCCGCGTTCGGCAGCGAGCGCGACGACGTGATCCATATAGCGCTGCATGACACGCATGTGCCAGGCGCGCTTCGGTCCCTGCGTTTTGTCGTATCGGTAGTCGACGCCGGTCGAAAGCGTCCACGCGGCGCGACGCGCGGCGGCCACCTCGCGTTGAAACGCATGCCCGATCGCGTGCTTGCCCGCGGCCTCCCTCAGATGCGTGTCGAGCAATTGTGCGTCGATCGCCGCGATGGTCATGCCTTGACCATAGACGGGATTGAATCCACAGACCGCGTCGCCGACGACGGCGATTCCTTCGGGCCAGCGTGCGACGCGCTCGTAGTGGCGTAGCCGGTTTTCCATGCGCCGATAGTGATGCACGGCGCTGAGCGGCTCGGCGGCAACGATCGATTCGTAGAGCGCTTGCGAGCGGAGGCTGCGCGCGAACTCGAGAAAGCCCGCATCGTCGGCGGGCGGGTAGTCCCTCGAGGCGCCTGTCAGCGTGACGATCCAGCGCTTGCCTTCCATGGGAAAGATCGTGCCGCTGCGCAGGCAGAGCGGCGGTCGGCTGTGAACGACGAGCGCTTTCCAAGCCGCATCCGCGCGCTTCGACGGAATGCGATAAATGCGGCTTGCATAGCCGACGAATGCATTGACGACGGTTTCTTGCGGCGTCTCGCAGCCGAGATCGCGCAGCCAGACGGGCATATGCGACGATCGTCCGCTGGCGTCGACGACGAGTGCCGCATCGATTCGGGCGAGGCTCGAAGCGGGCGGCTTTGTAGCTGAAGAAGTAGTGCGCGATATAGACCAGCCGCGACATTGCAGCGCCGTCCGCCTTCACCCACGTGGACGGATCGAGCTTGGGATTGCGGTAATGCTGATGATGGCCGTGAAAACGGGTTTGGCATAGATGAGCGCCGCGACCACGGCGTAGGTCGACACGACCTGCAGCGCGCATTGAAGTAGAAGATGACGGTGTTTCAGCCCGATCCGGATGACGTGATAGTCTACTGATGTTCCTTCAAACGGGCATGTACACGACGAAATTCGCGCTTCATCACAAAAATCGCGCTATGACGCAAGCGCGAAAGGATGGCCGGCGATGAAAAGCTCCACTCGGCATCCATCGTTCCGAGCGATCGTCCGTCCTGCAGCCATTGACTTTTGCACGCGAGACCGTTGAGGCGCCGATGCCGGTAGGCCTTCTCGGTAATCGTCATTTGAACGGCCACGGGGCTCGTCAGCTCCGCGAAGTTCGTGAAGCGCACTTCGAGCCAATTCAATACGAAGCTGAGGTCGAACGAGACGTCATAGAAAAGATGCGAAATCGCGGTCCCGACTTGGCGCGTGCCTTCGATCAGCATGAGCCCGGGCACATGGTCGAGCGGGTGCTCGAAGAAAAACGGATGACGGCTGTCGATGACGAGCGGTGCCAGGAAGCGGTCGAAGCCGTCGTCGGTTCGCGGCAAGGCCTCGATGTGCTCGACGAAGACATGTGCCAGTTCGGCTTTGTGCACGAGCTTGCGATGAATGTGCTTGCGGTTGTCTGCGTCGAATTCGCTTCCGAATTCGAGCGATCGCTCGAGACTGCTCATGGTGTTTCCTCTTACTTCGTCTGAGGATGGGGGCGAGAAGACGCCGACGTGTTCGTTCTAATGTGAGGCGATGTCTTCAATGGGGTGCTCGCCCGGCGACGTAGATCGACGCTGACGGCGGGGACTTGCGTCGACGATCTGCGCGGCGGTTTCGCGGGCCGCGCGCAGGCACGCTTCGATGGATGCGCCCCGCACGTAATCTCCCGTGAGGTGAAGGCCTCCTATAGAGTGCGGTACCGCATCGATTGCTTCGAGCACGCGTTCGTGATGCGGCGCATAGGCGGTCAGCCCCGGGTCGAAAGTGCGGGCGACGAATGCGCGGCGTTCATTTCGCCTGACGCCGATGTGACGATTGAGAATGTTTTCAGCGGTATCGAGCAGTGCTTCGGCGGTTACCCGTTGCTCGATCAGCGGCCGCGCCGCGCGGCCGCTGAAGGTATAGCGCACGATGTGACGATCGTCGATGCCGTAGGCGCCGGCGTTGCTGAGCGGTTGTTCGGGCCCGAACGTCAATGCACGCACCGTCTCCGAGAAAATTTCCCGCTTGTACTCGGCGACGACTACCGCGACCGGAAAATAACGCACCTGATCGAGCAGCGCGGCGGTCTTCGGTAATGCGTCGCGAATTAGACACGCTGACACGCTGGCCGGCGTGGCGAGCACGACGGCGTCGTAGTGGCGCGTGCTCGTTTTGCCGTCGGAATCAGTCACGCACAAGCCCGCGATGCGACCGTTGCGGACGATCAATGCATCGACGCGCGAGGAGAGCCGCACCGGCATCGTTCGCGCGAAATCGCTCAGTAGCGCCGCCATGCCGCCGCGAAGCTGATCGTAGCTGTCGAGCCACATCCCGAGATTCGTGCCGATATTGCCCGCATAGACCTCGTCGGGCTCCGCGCCGTTCATTCGAACCCACATGGGGCGCAGCACCGCGTTGCGGAAATGTGGGCTGAACCGCGGGCCGAGCGGAGCATCGTCGAGGCGCCGCGCGAGCGAATTGAAAAACGCGGAGCCGAGGTATCGGTTTCGATCTCGGAGCAGGACGCGCGCGCACAGATGTGCGAACCGGAGAACGTCGGCCTTTGGGCAATCCCGAAAAAAATCGATGGTCGAGCGCCAGCGGCGCGAGCTGTCGAGTGTGACGATACGGCCTTCACGCACGCGCGAGGTGTTGATGCCGAACGGTTCGTAATCGCAATGGCCGAGAGATGCGGCGAACGCCCGAAACACGGCGTACTTGTGCCCGATGTTCTTGCCGCCGAGATCGATGGTTCGATTCCCGAGCCTCGCCGATCCGACGCGGCCGCCCAGCGAGTCGTCTTGCTCGAGGATTTCGACGTCGAAATGGCGCAAGCGCAGAAAATGCGCGGCGGCGATGCCCGAAATGCCACCACCGACCACTGCGCAACGTGGGTGCCGCTCGATCTCTGTCATGGCTGGCGCTCCTTGCGCACCTCGACCCGTCGATCGAGCCGTGCTCTGTGCGTTGATTGTTCATACGATAGGTCGCCCCAAACCGCTTTAAAACCTGTCGCTTTTGCTAGGCAATTCCCAAATAGTGGCGAAACCGTCTCGGAGCGAGCCTGGCTTGCCTTCGCCGAACGAAACGCTCAAGCTGATTGGAATCCGACTTCCTCCTCCGTTGCCTGGATGTGCCGATGTCGATCCCGCCACGCTGCGTGACTGTTCTTTCGAGCAAGCGGTTGCTTGCCGTGGGGCTGCTATGGTGTGCCGCGTTGAGCGCCGCGCAGCCGGCCTCGTCCATCGGCTCATCCGCGGCTCGCGCGCAGCCGTTGAGCGTGACTGAAATTGCGCCGGGCCTCTTCGCCCATCGCGGCCACGACGACGTTGCGACGCGTCAGAACGGCGGCGACATTGCCAACATCGGCTTCGTGATCGGTGCGCGATGCGTCGCGGTGATCGATACGGGCGGCACGCTCGCCGAGGGGCGCGCCTTGCGTGCCGCGATTCGTGCCGTTACGCCGTTGCCGATTTGCTATGTGATCAATACCCATATGCATCCGGATCACATCTTCGGCAACGCGGCGTTCGTCGACGATCATCCGCAATTCGTCGGCAGCGCCAAACTGCCTGAAGCGGAGCTTTCTCATTCGGAAAGTTACCTGCGCGTGCTGACGAGAGAGCTCGGCGACGTCGCCGCCGGCAGCCGCGTCATTCCTCCGACGTTGCTCGTTCACGGCACGCTCGACCTGGACCTCGGTTCACGCGTGTTGACGTTGCGCACCTGGAAAACGGCACATACGAACAACGACCTGACGGTCTACGATGTAAACACGGGTACCTTGTGGCTTGCCGACCTCCTGTTCGCCGGCTGCCTCCCGGTCATCGACGGCAGCGTACTCGGCTGGATCGACGACCTCGCGACGATCCGGGCGCTGCCGGGCGTGCGGCGCGCGGTGCCGGGGCACGGCCCGCTTCGCGTGCCGTGGCCGAGGACGCTCGATAAAGAGAATGCCTACCTGACTCGACTGGCGCATGATGTACGTGCGGCTATTCGCGCGGGGAAAACGATGCAGCAGGCGGTGGACACGATCGGTCTCGACGAACGCAGCCGATGGCGGCTCTTCGACGTCTACCAGCGCCGTAACGTGACGGCGGCCTATGCTGAGCTCGAGTGGGAGCCGTAGCGCCGGACGATGCGCGCGGATGTCACTCGATGGAGGGAAGGGTCATGAACGACCTCAATCCGATGAAATTCCAGACGATTCGTATGGCGACATGGGTCGCTATCGCGCTCGTCGGCGTGCTCACCGGGGCGAACCTGGCCCGAGCGGCGATGGCTTCCCCGGACGACGATCCGAACAAGGTCGAGCGCTGGACCGATTTCCGCGCCGGACTCTTCCAGAACCGACCGATCGAAGCGCACGGCGACGCAGTGATCAAGCTGGATGCGCCCGCTCGAGCGGCCGATGCGGCCATCGTTCCTATTTCCATTACCGCGCAGTTCCCGCAAACGCCGACGCACTACATCCGCAAGATTTATCTCTTCATCGACCAGAATCCCGAGCCGTACGCCGGCTGGTTCGAGTTCACGCCCGACTCGGGGCGCGCGAGCATCGAAACGCGCGTTCGGGTCGAGGACTACACGTTCATGCGCGTCATCGCGGAAACGAACGACGGCCGCCTCTACAGCGCGGTGCGTTTCATCAAGGCGTCGGGCGGCTGCTCCGCGCCGGCCGGCAAAGACGACGAAGCGGCTGCCGCCAACGCGGGCAAGATGCGCCTTGCCACCGTAGGCCAAGCGCAGTCGGGCGGACCGCAGCTCGCGCAATTGATGATCAGCCATCCGAACCGCACCGGCATGGCGATGAACCAGATCACGCGGAGGTATGCGTCGGCGTACTTCGTTCGCAAGGTCGAGGTGACCTACGCTGGCAAGCCGGTAATGACGGCGAACGTCAACTTCACTATCAGCGAGAATCCGAACTTCCGGTTCTTCTTCATGCCGCGCGGCAGCGGCGAGCTCAAGGCGACCGTGGAGGATTCGCAGAACCACCTCTTCGAAAGTGCGATCAGCGTTCCCGGGCAAGGGGCGACGATATCGCAGGCGCCCGCGCCGAAGTGATCGGCGAGCATGGACGAAGGCCCGCAAACGCGCCTGGCTCGATCTCGATCCGCGCTTGGCAAGTATGGCGCGAGGGCCTCGCTCGGGGGCGCGTGCGCGACGCGATCGTTGCTTGCCTTGCTTGCGGCGTTTTTGCTGCTCGCACCCCGTCTCGGGGCGGCTCAGGCGCCGATCGCGACTGACCGCGTTGCATCCGCCACGGCGCAGGCAACCCGAAATGCGGCGGGCATTGCCACGTTACCCGCGGTAGCGACGGAGCAGGACATTCCGCATCCGCTGCAAGTCGCGCCCGGCGTCTACGTCATGCTCGGCAATGGCGATGCCGTTGCGCCGTGCAATCATGGCATCGTCGCCAACAGCGGGTTTCTCGTTGGAACGAGCGGCGTCGTCGTCGTGGACACAGGCTCGTCCTATCGCTATGGTCGCGCGATGATCGAGACGATTCATCGCGTGACGCCTCTGCCGATCGAGCTTGTCATCCTCACGCACCAGGCGCCCGAGTTCGTCTTTGGCGCATCGGCGTTCCGGGACGCGGGGATACCGATTCTCGCGCATCGGCGCACGGCTGAATTGATCCGTGAGCGCTGCTCGATCTGCCTCGCGAACCTGCGTCGCACGCTGGGCGAGGAAGAGATGAGCGGCTCGCGCGTGACCGTGCCGGATCGCACGGTCGACGGCACAACGCGTATCGAAGCCGGTGGCCGTGCGATCGAACTGCTTAACTTCGGTGTTGCCGCGACGCCCGGCGATCTTGCCGTGCGCGACGAGCGGACGGGTGTGTTGTTCGCGGGCGCGCTCGTCAGCATCGGACGCATTCCCGAGCTTCGCAATGAGTCGATCCACGGCTGGATCGCGGCGCTCGACCGACTCGGTGGGCTCGAAATCACGAAGGTCGTGCCGGGGTTCGGTCCAGTCGTCGGACTGGAGCGCATCGGTGCGACGGGCGACTATTTGCGCGCGCTAGATGCGTCGGTACGCCGCGCGTACGCGTCGGGCAGGGGACTCGTCAGTGCGAGAGAGCATGCCGAGACCCCGGATTTCCGCACGTGGAAGCTGTATTCGACAGTGCATCCGCAAAACGTGCAGCGGGTATATCTTGAGTTGGAACGTCAATAGAAGCGGCGGTAGTGACGTATGCGCCAGCGTCATGCGAACGAACGCCAACCTCCTTGCGAGTTCGTTCGCGTAGTCAGCAAGTCAACGGTTCATACGATAGGACGGCCGTTGAGCCACTACCTTCGGAAGACGAAGCAATGTCCGAGGTGATGGCGTTGCTTCCCAAGGGTGGTTTCGCGGTAAGAGACCACCTTGAGCGTTGAATAGGCCTCCTCAATGCATCGTCTCGTCCGATAAAACATTTCGTTCCCTAACGTGCCTCTCGCACTCTTTTGACCACGCGCGAAGGGGTCATTCTCGGAGTAGCACACGAGCAATAATCTTCCCAAAGGACTCAACTTAGCGCGGAATTGACTTGCATAGTCCACTATCGACGCAGGCGGGAGGTGGTGAAGAAAGCTGTAATCAAGTATCAAATCGAACTTGAACTCATCGTCAATGTGATCGGATAATCGCGTCACGTCGCCTTCGATGAATTTTACCCTCGATAGGTATTCCGTACTTCTCGCACGAGCGATACTCAATGCTCGCGACGAGAAGTCACCCCAATTACATCAAATCCGCGAGATGCCAGATACCGCGAGTAATTTCCAGTGCCGCACGCCACGTCTAAGGCGCGCCCGCATTGAGGACAGTCTGCATCGCTCAGGAGGTCCAGCAGTTCTTGCGGGGGCGTACCTATTTCCCATGGAATGTCCTCGACGGGAAGTGCATATCCAGATTCCCAGTGTGTGACGGTGCCACTCATATCTTTCGATCCTCCGGGAAGGTAGTAGCTGGTCCTTCGGATGCGAGCTTCCGCGTCGTTTCCTGCACCACCTGGTTCCGCAATTCGTCGAGAAAAGTATCAAAAAATGTATGTTGATCGAGAAGATGCATGAGCCCCTTCTCAATGTCTAGCCACGTTGCGAGAGAAGCCTCATTATGCTGAATTTGTGCCTCCAACTTATCTAGAGCATTGGCCACCTTTGATTCGAGAGTGTTTTTTGACTCGAATTCTCTCCAAAGTGAGAGGATCTCAATGCCGTTGACATCGGGTAGCATTTCAGCAATTGCGGATATCGCCGCTTGTTCTTCATCTCTCTTTGTGGTACGGCTTTCTGCGCTAC
Source organism: Trinickia symbiotica (assembly GCF_002934455.1). Lineage (GTDB taxonomy): Bacteria > Pseudomonadota > Gammaproteobacteria > Burkholderiales > Burkholderiaceae > Trinickia > Trinickia symbiotica. The sequence goes on from NZ_PTIR01000017.1 coordinate 16,404, forward strand.
GCATAAGTTCGAATGCCGGAATGTCTCCTGCGATAGCTTCCACGAGGTCATGAATAATGACGATCTTGAGCAAGCGCTCAACATCGACCTGCTCGTCAAGGTGCGGAGCGACGAGGAGCGCCATCAACGATACACGCCACGTATGCTCGGCAACACTCTCTGCGCGCCCATCTGACAACCAGCTATGTCGTAACGTCCGTTTCAGTTGCTCGGCTAATCGGATCACCGATAATATTTGCTTAACTGCTTGCATCTCTATTGCTCCTTCTCATAGTCTGGGATTTCCAAACGAAGGGGCGCCGGTCGATGTCGAAGTATGTGCACGCCAGTGCCCCTCTATAGATGTGGGCTCAGTTTTGACGACTGCCGGAGGGACTGTCTACCTGTTTGGGAGGATTGGTAGAAGAGGACAGTTCATCCATTTGCCACCACCGCACCGGGGCAGCGTATTTGTCAAGAGGCTTGATGTATTTGAGCGCTTCGACAGGTTGCTCCACGAGAGCGGTCGAGTAGCCCAAGGTATGCCTGTCGAACGCATGTCGAATCGCGATCTTTATCGAATCTCGATTTGAGTTTCCACGATGGATGCCGTGCAGATAAAAAGAGAATTCGGGTTGCATAAAGATAAAGGCCGCGTCGGCCATCTGAGAATAACGGGGATGCTTAGGATCGTAGAACGGCGCAAAGGTGGAGATGAAGAATGTTAGGTTTGCGAAACTGAACCGCCAATCGGGGGAAAGCAAATCACCTTCCATACAGTTGATGCGACCAGCCGCTTTGTCGATTTCGCCGAGAACTGTCAGCACGGTCAGTAGAGTGCGCGACAGTGATCGCACATCATTGATTTGACTAGGCTCGTTGAGCTCTATTACGTAACCATCGAGTCCCTCGTACGGGGCGACTCTACAGAACCTCGCCAACACATTCGAAATGGCAAAAGCATTTTGATGGATTGATTTTGAGTTGTCATAGTCTGGGGCGCCCCAGACGCGAGCCCTCTCTGAAAATGGGCACGGCGTGACTCTGATGACTTGTCGAAATCGAATCAACGATGTTGCGGTCGAGGGGTCCCAGCACACGCTGAACCTGTTGCAATCTCGTCGAGCGCTAGCTTCCAGCGCGTCGCGGACCGCGCGGAATAGGTCATGGCCGATCAGGGTAGTAACATGAAGCAACGTAGCGTGAATACGGGTGACTTCAGCTTCCACGTTAGAGACGGTCTCAGTTTTCTTGATCGGTTTATCTCCTTCTAGATGGTTTATTAGGCGCGCCAAATGGCCTGCGCGGTCGATCAGTCGGGATAGCGTGATGCGAAGTGTTGCAGGGCATGCATGCGACAGGGCGGCCTCGCTTACATCAAAATCTAGATGCCGGTAGCTGCGGGCTAGATTTGCGCAATATTGATCAGCGATGCAAGTAGCTATTATAAAGACATCCGCCAATTCCATGTTTAGGGAATTGAGGTCAAGATCGTCGTTGGTCAGAATCTCGCCGATCTCTCCTAGCTCTTCGAGCAGTCGGGCAACGGCTGATAATGGGCGCCAATAGCCGCCCAATGTCAAGACCGTATCTCTTACCTCAAACTGGAGGTTTTCCATTTCGGCAGAAATGGATGTGACGTCCATGTTCATACGCATTCCTCGATTCGACCGCTACTTATCCTCTGTTGGACAGGATCCAGGACGGTCTGCGTTAATTCGTCTGCAGCGGTTCCCGCATCGCTCCAAACAGCAGAAGCAACCAGTTGCGCTGAAGGCCTCTCACGGGCGGAAGCGCGGAGAGATGCGTGCCAGCTTCGCCCGTCGTCGGAAGGTATGGCGGCCTTCCAGGGCGGCGATCTCTTGACGCGATTTTTCGGACCAACGGAAGAGGAAGGGAACCCGGTCTCGATAGACGCAGACCGACGACATGCGAGGTCGCGGCCGACATGCTGACAAATTTGGCGCGACATCAGGACGGCTTAGTGGGGTAAAACGATGACGGCGCTCGGGAGGGGGCTTCTTCGCGCGAAGCGGGGCCAGCCCTTTCGAACAGATCAGATCCGGATACAAGCCGCATTCACGTGTAGATGCATTGGCGCAAGCGTTTCACTTGCAAAGGAAATCTGGCGGTGACCGCTAGGTCAAGGAACGAAGGCGAAATTGGGGCAATGGCAGCCTGCCCCGCCGCTGCATGCGCGATCAGTTGTGGATACCGGGACCGGAGCACAAAGCCCGGCTGCTTTCAGCCGCGAAAGTAGAGGCGTGGATCTTTCCACGGCATGCCACACGTCTTGACTAGGCCGTCGTGATTGAGCAGGCGGACGTAACCTTCGATTGCGTTGCGAAGGACTTTGTCCCTGTGGGCGTCCGAGAAGAACGAGTTGCCATACGGTGTCACCGAGCGGCAGGGCGTTTAGGCTAGAAGCGCCCGAGCAGACGAACAATGAGCGCGACAATGCTGCTGGCTGGAGCGTAGAGCGCGAGCGTAACGAGCCCGACCACGGTGACGAATCGGCAACCGACGATGCGGACGTCACGGGACACCAGCGCATGGCGGCGCTCACGATCATCAGTAAAACCGCAATACGGGTCGTCAGGCGAGGAGCGGCCTGACACCCCTCTGCCGCGGTTCGAGCGTGAGTTGTGCGCCATGGCGCCTCCAGCGATCGAAGGTCACAGACCGGAATAGAGAGCCGAGCCTGCCTTTGACCTGTATGACGCACTCCTCAAGGACGCGCGTTACGCAATAGCGCGTCAGCGAAGGGTTAAAGAAGCTATGGAACATGAGGACGACTAGTCGACGCAAGCGCTCGCGGCCGCTACAGTTGGCTAGCTTCTGGCGCGAACAGTTTTGGGTGTCAACCTGATCTGGTCGCTGCATCACTGCAATCGACTTGGGTGCGACTAATCATCACCAGTCACCATATCCAGGTAGTGAAACTACCACCCAACTCTCTGTTTTTTCAGGGTTTTTTCGCGTCGGGGATGCATGTGGCCGAATACGGTGGCATAATCGACCACAGTCGAACCGTCGTATAACCACCCCGCATAGCCATGCCAAAGACCCTCTACGACAAGCTGTGGGATTCGCACGTCGTCCACACGGAAGACGACGGCACCACGTTGCTCTACATCGATCGCCATCTCCTGCACGAAGTCACGAGCCCACAGGCGTTCGAAGGCCTGAAGCTCAACGAGCGGCCGCTCTGGCGCGTCAGCGCAAACCTCGCCGTCTCGGACCATAACGTGCCGACGACGGATCGCAGCCACGGCATCGCCGACCCGATCTCGAAGCTGCAGGTCGACACGCTCGACGCGAACTGCGACGCCTACGGCATCACGCAGTTCAAGATGAACGACATGCGCCAGGGCATCGTCCATATCATCGGTCCCGAGCAGGGCGCGACGCTGCCGGGCATGACGATCGTCTGCGGCGATTCCCACACCTCGACGCACGGTGCCTTCGGCGCGCTCGCGCACGGCATCGGCACATCCGAGGTCGAGCACGTGCTGGCCACGCAAACGCTCTTGCAGAAGAAGAGCAAGAACATGCTCGTGAAGGTCGAGGGCTCGCTGCCGCGCGGCTGTACGGCGAAGGACATCGTGCTCGCGATCATCGGCAAGATCGGTACAGCCGGCGGTACGGGCTACGCCATCGAGTTCGGCGGCTCGACGATCCGCGCGCTCTCGATGGAGGGCCGCATGACCGTCTGCAACATGGCGATCGAAGCGGGCGCGCGCGCAGGCATGGTCGCCGTCGACGATACGACGATCGAGTACCTGAAGGGGCGTCCGTTCTCGCCGCAGGGTGTCGAGTGGGATCAGGCGGTCGAATACTGGAAGACGTTCACGTCCGACCCGGATGCGCATTTCGATCGCGTCGTCGAGCTCAATGCGGCTGAGATCGTGCCGCAGGTCACCTGGGGCACCTCACCGGAAATGGTCACATCGGTCGATGGCCGCGTGCCCGATCCCGAGCGCGAGAAAGACGCGGTCAAGCGCGGCGCGATGGAGCGCGCGCTGCAATACATGGCGCTCGAGCCGAATACGCCCATCGAGTCGATCAAGCTCGACAAGATATTCATCGGTTCCTGCACGAACGCGCGTATCGAAGATCTGCGCGCAGCGGCCTACGTCGTGAAGAAGCTGGGGCGCCGCGTCGCCTCGAACATTCGGCTCGCGCTGGTCGTGCCGGGCTCCGGGCTCGTCAAGGCACAGGCCGAGCGCGAAGGACTCGACAAGGTCTTCGCGGAGGCGGGCTTCGAATGGCGCGAACCGGGGTGCTCGATGTGCCTCGCGATGAACGCGGATCGGCTCGAGCCCGGCGAGCGCTGCGCATCGACGTCGAACCGCAATTTCGAAGGGCGCCAGGGCGCGGGCGGGCGCACGCATCTCGTGAGCCCGGCGATGGCGGCGGCAGCGGCGATCGAAGGGCATTTCGTCGACATTCGCAGGCTGGGGTGACAGATGAAGGCTCGTGTTTTCGGTCGCGGCGCAGCGCTGATTCTGCTGCTGGCAGCGTTGATGTCGATGGCGGGCTGCAATACCGTGGCGGGCTTCGGCCAGGACATCCACGATTCGGCCCGCACCGTTCAGCACGCCCTATGACGTTCCCGATTTGACGTTGCTTATTCTCGCGCCGGTCCGGCAACGCCCGGGCTGGCGGTGCCTTGCATAACCGAGGCGATATCCATCTGGATGACGGATCATGGAAAAATTCATCGTGCATACCGGCGTTGCCGCGCCGCTCGATCGCGAGAACGTCGATACGGACGCGATCATTCCGAAGCAGTTTCTGAAATCGATCAAGCGCTCGGGCTTCGGCCCCAATCTCTTCGACGAGTGGCGCTACCTCGATCATGGCGAGCCGGGCCAGGACAACTCGTGTCGCCCGCTCAATCCCGACTTCGTGCTCAATCAGCCGCGCTACCAAGGCGCGTCGGTGCTGCTTGCGCGCAAGAACTTCGGTTGCGGGAGCTCGCGCGAGCATGCGCCCTGGGCGCTGCAGCAGTATGGCTTTCGCGCGTTGATCGCGCCGAGCTTCGCGGACATCTTCTATAACAACTGCTTCAAGAACGGCTTGCTGCCGATCGTGCTTTCGGAGCAGCAGGTCGATCATCTGTTCAACGAGACGTATGCCTTCAACGGCTATCAGTTGACCATCGATCTCGCCGCGCAAGTCGTTCGGAGTCCTGATGGTCGCGAATACCCGTTCGAAGTGGACGCATTCCGCAAGTACTGCTTGCTGAACGGCTTCGACGACATCGGCCTGACGCTTCGGCACGCGGACAAGATTCGCGCCTTCGAAGCGGAGCGGATCGCGAAGCAGCCGTGGCTCGGCCATCGGATCGTCCGCTGACGCACATCCTCGGCGGGCTCGTCGGTCGATGTCCGCGGCTCGGATCGAAGCGGTCGTTACTTGCTCCGCTGCTGCCGTCTCTGGTTCGAGATTGACTACGGAATCTCAACGAACAACGCAATACAGGAATTACGCATGAAGATCGCAGTGCTGCCCGGCGACGGCATCGGCCCCGAAATCGTCAAGGAAGCGGTAAAGGTACTCAACGCGCTCGGTGAGAAGTTTGAGCTCGAGGAGGCGCCCGTCGGCGGTGCCGGTTATGAAGCGAAGGGGCACCCGCTGCCCGATTCGACGCTCGCGCTCGCGAAGGAAGCGGACGCTATCCTGTTCGGCGCCGTCGGAGACTGGAAGTACGACTCGCTCGAGCGCGCACTGCGCCCCGAGCAGGCCATTCTTGGCCTGCGCAAGCATCTGCAGCTCTTCGCGAACTTCCGTCCGGCGATCTGCTATCCGCAGTTGACGGGCGCTTCGTCGTTGAAGCCCGAGATCGTTTCGGGGCTCGACATTCTGATCGTGCGCGAGCTGAACGGGGACATCTATTTCGGCTCGCCGCGTGGAATCCGCCAGGCGCCGGACGGCGCCTTCGAAGGCGCGCGCGAAGGATTCGATACGATGCGCTATTCGGAGCCTGAAGTGCGCCGTATCGCGCACGTTGCCTTCCAGGCGGCGCAAAAGCGCGGCAAGCGGTTGACGTCGGTCGACAAGGCGAATGTGCTCGAAACGTCGCAGCTCTGGAAAGAGGCGATGATCGACGTGGCGAAGGAGTACGCCGACGTCGAGCTCTCACACATGTACGTCGACAACGCGGCCATGCAACTCGTCAAGGCGCCAAAATCGTTCGACGTCATCGTGACGGGCAATATGTTCGGCGACATTCTCTCCGATGAAGCCGCCATGTTGACGGGTTCGATCGGCATGTTGCCGTCGGCCTCGCTCGACAAGAATAACAAGGGCCTCTACGAACCGTCGCACGGCTCCGCGCCCGACATTGCCGGCAAGGGCATCGCGAATCCGCTCGCGACGATTCTCTCGGCCGCGATGATGCTGCGTTACTCGCTCAATAAGGCCGAGCAGGCCGATCGGATCGAGAAAGCGGTGCAAAAAGTGCTCGAAGCGGGCTACCGCACGGCCGATATCGCGACGCCCGGAGGCAAGCAGGTCGGCACCGTCGAAATGGGCGATGCTGTTCTCGCTGCTCTGTAGGAGCCGACGCCAGTCGAAACCGGTGCGGGTGCGCGCCGGATGATCGGAATCTAATGCCGATTTTGCGTAAAATCGACGCAAAATCGGCATTTTCGTGTAGACTGTCGCGATGGCGCGAATCCCCCAAATCCCCTCGATTTCAAACCTGCACGGCATGACTGTTCGTGCGGGCGGGTTCGCCATTGCCGGCGCCATCGGCGCGGCCGGCATTATTTCGATCAAATCGATTACCCCCAAAACGATCACGACGAAACGCTGATCGACCGCCGTGCCCGCCCGTCTTCCCCGCGCGGTCACGCCGGGCAAGATTGCGGGGAAGCGTCCACTCGAAGGGTAAATCATGAATGTAGGTCTCGTAGGTTGGCGCGGCATGGTCGGCAGCGTCCTGATGCAGCGGATGCAGCAGGAGGGCGACTTCGACCTGATCGAACCGGTGTTCTTCAGCACGAGCAATGCGGGCGGCGCCGCCCCGTCGTTCGCCAAGAACGAGACCAAGCTCAAAGACGCCGCCAGCATCGACGATCTGAAGAAGTGCGACGTCATCATCACCTGCCAGGGTGGCGACTACACGAACGAAGTGTTCCCGAAGCTGCGCGCGGCGGGCTGGAACGGCTATTGGATTGATGCAGCTTCGTCGCTGCGGATGAAGGACGATGCGGTCATCGTGCTCGATCCGGTCAACCTGAACGTGATCAAGGACGCGCTCGTCAAGGGCACGAAGAACTTCATCGGCGGCAACTGCACGGTCAGCTTGATGTTGATGGCGCTCGGCGGGCTCTTCCGCGAGAACCTCATCGAGTGGATGACGGCGATGACCTATCAGGCGGCCTCGGGCGCCGGCGCACAAAACATGCGCGAGCTGCTCGCGCAGATGGGCACGCTCAACGGCGCCGTGAAGGACGAGCTCAAGGATCCGTCCTCGGCGATTCTCGATATCGACCGCCGCGTGCTCGCCGCCATGAATGGCGATGCGATGCCGACCGAGCACTTCGGCGTGCCGCTCGCGGGCTCGTTGATCCCCTGGATCGACAAGGACCTCGGCAACGGCATGTCGAAGGAGGAATGGAAGGGCGGCGCCGAGACGAACAAAATCCTCGGCAGGCCGGCTATGGGCGCGCCGGGCTCGATTCCCGTCGATGGCCTCTGCGTGCGGATCGGCGCGATGCGCTGCCACTCGCAGGCGCTCACGATCAAGCTCACGAAGGACGTGCCGCTTGACGAAGTGAACGCGATTCTCGCCTCGGGCAACGATTGGGTGAAGGTCGTGCCGAACGAACGCGAAGCCTCGATGCGTGATTTGTCGCCGGCCGTCGTGACGGGCACGCTGACGGTGCCGGTCGGCCGGTTGCGCAAGCTCGCGATGGGCGGCGAGTATCTGTCCGCCTTTACCGTCGGCGATCAATTGCTGTGGGGCGCCGCCGAGCCGCTGCGCCGCATGCTGCGCATCCTGCTCGACAAGTGAGGCGATGGCGTGGCCTTGCCGGCCGTCCTCGCGTAAACTACGCGCTGACTGGCGCGTAAAGCCGCAAAGGCGCCGCACCGCGGCGCCTTTTTCGATGCCGCTCCGAACCGAATCTTGTCTTCCCACAACGCCAATCAAGGCCGCGCTTCGTGGCGCGGAATGCATTCATGACGGTACGTTCGACGCTCCGCCTGCGGGCCGTGCGTGTTGTTGGCCGTTCGACTGTCGCCGCGTGCGCGCTCTTGGGCGCGCTCGGCGCGTCGGCCGCGCGCGCCGACGATGCGGCGAGCGCCGCTGCTGCAGCCTCCGCCACCGCCACGACGCAATACACGGTCAAGCCCGGGCAATCGCTCAACGATGTCGCCATCGCCGCGACGCAATCGCACGACAAAGCCATCCTCGCACGCGCCGCGAAAGCGATTTTCGACGCCAATCCGTCCGCGTTCATGCGCGGCGATCCGAGCCTCATGAAGCTCGGCGCCGTGCTCAACGTGCCGCCGCTCGATGCGTCGGGCGCACCCGTGGCTGGCGGCGCATCGGCGCCTGCGGCGGCAGGCGCGAGTGCCGGGGCGGCTGGCACGGCCTCGGCTACCGCCTCGCATCCGGCGTCCGCGGGTGTGGCCGCTGGCGCGTCAGCGAGCGCAGCGCAGAAAGCCGCGGGGGCATCGGCAGGCCAATCCGTGGATGCGAGCCTTGCGCCGGCTTCCACTACGGCCGCGGCGACGACTGCCGCGGCGGCCAGCAGCGCCGCGCAATCGACACCGCATTCGCAAGCGGCGGCTGCTTCGGCAAGCGCGCCGCTGGCAGCAAGTGGCACAACGGGACATGCCTGGACCGGCACGATCCAGTCGGCGCCCGCCACTTCCGCGCAGGCCCCAGCAAGCGGAACCGGCGAAGCACCCGCGGTCGCCGCGCCAGCGCCGGTTAGTGCAACAGGCAGCACCGCCGTTGCGCCGACGCCCGGAGCGGCGTCATCCGCCACAGGTGCAGCCGCCGCGCCAGTCTCGGGTGCATCACCCGCCAGCACGCCGCATCCGCGTTTTTCGAGTTTGCAGCAGTTGCTCGCGCTGAAGAACCGCGTGCTGATGGACCTGCAGCGGCATGGATTTGCTTCCAAGCAATCCCATGAATCATCGGCGAGCAGCGAGAATGCGGCGAGCGGAGCAACAGGCGCGCCGCAAGGCGGCTCGGCGCCGCAGGCGGGCATGCCGCCGGCGCCCGTTCATGTCCCGAATGCTCGCGGGTCGGCCGTTGGCGAGCAGTTCATCGGCATTGGGGACTACGGCATCCGCGTCCCTCACGGTTCTATTCCGGTCGTCGCAGCCGTGGCTTCGGCCGTCGTCGCGGCGTTGCTCGTGCTCGCCGTCGGCTTTTCGATCGGTGGCCGCAAACGCCGAGCGGCACGCGCGGCAGCGTCGGCGGAAGTGGCCGCCGCCGGCGGCGCAGCATCGCCGCAAGGAAGCGACGCCGCGAAGCCCTTCGTGGCCGATACATCGAGCCAGGATCCCGTCGAAGCCGAGTACCTCGCCGCTCTAGCGCGGACACCGACGAGCAAACGCGCGCTGATGGGGCTCGCCGGCCATTACGCCGAGCGTCGCAATATCAAGGGCTTCGACGAAATCGCACAGCGAATCTGGCATCTGTCGGGCGGTCAGGGTCCCAATTGGTTGCATATTGCCTTGCTCGGGCGCCAGCTCGACCCCGACAACCCACTGTTCGCGCCTTCGGACGAGGGGCGGGAAGCGGCTGCGCCGGCAGTGCTCGATGAGCGCGAGGAAGGTGCGTTGCCCGAGCATTCGGCCGCCGCCGTGCAACGTCAGTCCGCCGATCAGGACGCAGGGCCGCCCGTCGCCGAGGAAGGCCTTCCCGATACTTCGACCTCGCATGAGCAGACGTCTCATTCGCCGGTTCGAGATGAGGTTCGCGCAACGCCGCCGGCGGCGGAGGACGAGCCGCCCGCTGCGCGTGCAAGCGAAGCCATTGCGCAGCGCGATGAGCAGGGGTCGCCTGTACGTGAAGAAACGCACGAGACGAGTGCTGCTGCCATTGCTGATGACGCGTCAACCGTCGATGCATCAACCGCCGATGCCGCGGCAGGGGCCGAGGCGGCAGCGGTGACGCCCGACGGGCGCGACGCGACGGAGCACGCCGCGCAAGCCGAGGCGGACAATCCGCCGGTCGCAAATGTCAGCGAATCCGAACCGCCGCACACTGTACTGCCTGTGGAGGCCGTCGATGCGCTGAACGATCTCGATATGGCCTTGCCGCCTCGCGCTGAAGGCTACGATCGGTCTCAGGTAGACGATGTTGCCTCGGCGCCGGACCCGGCAGCTGGCGCCGGTGCGGCAGACTCGGCTGACGAGGAGCTGGAGCTCGACGAGTTCTTGCATAGCCCGCTCCCCGAGGAGCAGTCGCACCTTGGCGATAGTGAGATCGAGAGGGCTCGAGCCTCCGATTCCGGCGAGGATCACGCCGCCGCTCCCGCACACGAGGCGCCCGACGTAAACCGGATGCACGATGGCCAGAATGCGCACGAGGCGCGTGAGGTACACGAGGCGCACGAGCCCCACGGCGAGCCTGAAGGCGAGCCGATGCCCCCGCCGCCCGCGGTAGCGGGCCTCGGCGCTGCACGCTTCGGCGGCCTGAACCTGGCGTTCGACCTCGATTTGCCCGGTGACGGGCAGGGCTCGCCGACGACGGTGGCCACGCCCGCGCAACCGATGTTCTCGGCCGAGGAGATCGCCAAAATCGCCCGCAATAAGCTCGAGCTGGCGCACGAGTACATCGCGCTCGGCGACGTGGGCGGCGCGCGGACGTTGATCCACGAAGTGATCGAATCGAACGACGCGGGCACGCGCGCCGAAGCGCATGCGCTGCTCGCCACGCTCGCTCCACTGTCCTGATCGGCAAAGACGGCCGCCCGATGCGCATCGCCTTAGGCATCCAATACGACGGCACGGCGTTCTGCGGCTGGCAATCGCAGCCGCACGGCAAGACGGTGCAGGATGTGCTCGAGCGCGCGCTCGCCGATTTCGCGTGCACGCCGATCCACACGATCGTGGCCGGACGCACCGACACAGGCGTGCACGGGCTTGGCCAAGTCGTGCATTTCGACACCGAGCTTGAGCGCGCCGATTTTTCGTGGGTGCGCGGAACGAATGCGTTCCTGCCGCCCGAGGTGGCGGTGCAGTGGGCGAAGCCGATGCCGGAGACGTTTCATGCGCGGTTTTCGGCATTCGAGCGGACCTACTACTACGCGCTGCACGTGCACCCGGTCCGCTCGCCGATGCTCGCGGGCCGCGCCGGCTGGGTCCATACGCCGCTCGATATCGACGCGATGCGCGCGGCGGCGGCCTGCCTCATCGGCGAGCACGACTTCTCGGCGTTCCGCTCGTCCGAATGTCAGGCGAAGACACCCGTCAAGCACCTGTATCAGATCGACATCCGTCGTGCCGGCGACCTGATCCACTTCCGCTTCCGGGCCAATGCGTTCCTGCATCATATGGTGCGCAACCTGATGGGATGCCTCGTCGCGGTGGGCCGAGGGCGCTACCCCGTGTCGTGGCTCGCCGAGGTCCTGGCCAGCCGCGACCGGGACCGCGCCGCGCCGACGTTCATGCCCGAGGGGCTCTATCTCGCGCACGTCGGCTATCCGGAAACGTTCGGCGTGCCGGCCGCGAACCTCGGCAGCGTGCCGTGGAGCGTTGTTTGGACCGACTGATGCTGACGCAATCCCATCGAAAGCAAGGTAATCTGAAGCCCGCGAAGACGAGACCATGAACGCAACCGCCCCCTCATCGACACCCTCACCGTCGCCGTTTGCCGGCGACATCCCGCACCGCACGCGGGTCAAGCTATGCGGCCTTTCGCGCGAATCCGATGTCGAGCTGGCCGTCGAGCTCGGCGCCGATGCGATCGGCCTCGTCTTCTATCCGCAGAGCCCGCGTTTCGTCGGCGTGGCCGAAGCCATCGATCTCGTGAAGCGGCTGCCGCCGTTCGTTTCCGCGGTCGGCCTCTTCGTCAACGCATCGCCCGAATGGATGAGCGAGGTGACGAGCAACGTGCCGCTCGCGATGCTGCAGTTCCACGGCGACGAGACGCCCGCGCAATGCGAGGCGCTTGCCAACCTCGCCGGCCTGCCGTGGCTGCGGGCGCTGCGCGTCGGCGCCGATACGAAGCGCGCCGATTTGGTAGAATCGGCGCTTAATTATTCAGCAGCCGGCGGCCTGCTCTTCGATACGCACGTCGAAGGGTACGGCGGCGGCGGGAAGATTTTCGATTGGTCACTTATCCCCGAAGAGCTCGGGCGTCGGGCCGTTTTGAGTGGTGGCTTGAACGCGCAAAACGTCGGTGACGCGATTCGTCGCGTGCGCCCGTTCGCTGTCGATGTCTCGAGCGGCATCGAAGTGCCGGGCGCCAAGGGCGTGAAGGATCCCGCCCGGATGGCGGCGTTCGTACGCGCGGTGCGCGACGCGGACGCCGGATGAATCGAAGGCGGCGCGGCACGGATGTCCCGGCAGAGCGCCGGCGCCGCCGCTCATCGGAGTGACGAATATGTACAACCTTCCCGATCAAAGAGGCCATTTCGGCCCCTACGGCGGCACGTTCGTGGCGGAAACGCTCGTCCATGCCCTCGACGAACTGCGCCTCGCCTATGAGAAGTTCCGCGTGGATCCGGCGTTCGTCGCCGAATACGAGCGCGAGCTGAAGCACTTCGTCGGCCGGCCGTCGCCGATCTATCACGCGCAGCGTTGGAGCGAGCTGCTCGGCGGCGCGAAAGTCTATCTGAAGCGTGAAGACCTCAATCACACGGGCGCGCACAAGGTCAACAACGTCATCGGTCAGGCGCTGCTCGCCAAGCGCATGGGCAAGCCGCGCGTGATCGCCGAGACTGGCGCGGGCCAGCACGGCGTCGCGACGGCGACGATCGCCGCCCGCTTCGGCATGGAGTGCGTCGTCTACATGGGCGCCGAGGACGTGCGCCGGCAGGCGGCCAACGTCTACCGGATGAAGCTGCTCGGCGCGACGGTGGTACCGGTAGAGTCCGGCTCGCGCACGCTCAAGGACGCGCTCAACGAAGCGATGCGCGACTGGGTGACCAACGTCGAAAGCACGTTTTACATCATTGGCACCGTGGCGGGACCACATCCATATCCGATGATGGTGCGCGACTTCCAACGCGTGATCGGCGACGAGTGCCGCGTGCAGATGCCCGAGATGACGGGGCGTCAGCCCGACATCGTCATTGCCTGCGTCGGCGGTGGATCGAACGCGATGGGCATCTTCTATCCGTACATCGATGACGAGGCGGTCAAGCTCGTCGGCGTCGAGGCGGCCGGGGATGGGCTCGAGACGGGGCGTCACGCGGCGTCGCTGACGGGCGGCCGCCCTGGCGTGCTGCACGGCAACCGGACGTACCTTCTGCAAGACGAGAACGGGCAGATCATCGAGACGCATTCGGTTTCGGCAGGGCTCGACTATCCGGGCGTCGGTCCCGAGCACGCGTGGCTCAAGGATAGCGGGCGTGCTCAGTACGTGACGATCACGGACGAAGAGGCGCTGAAGGCTTTTCACGATTGCTGTCGCATCGAGGGCATCATTCCAGCGCTCGAGTCGAGCCATGCGCTGGCGTATGCGGCAAAGCTCGCGCCGACGCTCGGACGCGACAAGCATCTGCTCGTGAACCTCTCGGGGCGTGGCGACAAAGACATGCATACCGTCGCCGAGCGTTCGGGTATTCACTTCTGAGCCTCGCCGCGATGCGCGACGTCCTCGACGACTTCGACGAACCGCAGCCGGCCGCGGGCAGTGCGCCCGCGCGGGTCGCGGCCGTGCCTGCCCGGATCGATTTGCGTCATCGCGATTTTCTAGCCGATGCCGCGAACGTCGCCGATGCCTCGATCGACCTGATCGTTGCCGACCCGCCCTATGGGCTCGGCAAGGACTACGGCAACGATTCGGACATGCTGGCAGGGGAGGCGTTTTTGTCGTGGACGCGCCAATGGCTCGAGCTGGCGATTCCGAAGCTGAAGGAGAGCGGGTCGCTCTATGTTTTCTGCACGTGGCAGTACGCGCCCGAGATCTTCTCGTTCCTGAAGACGAAGCTGAAGATGGTGAACGAGATCATCTGGGACCGTCGCGTGCCGAGCATGGGTGGCACGACGCGCCGCTTCACGTCGGTGCACGACAACATCGGCTTCTTCGCGGTTTCGAGGGATTACTACTTCGATCTCGATCCGGTGCGCATCCCGTACGACGCCGCAACGAAGAAGGCGCGCTCGCGCAAGCTCTTCGAGGGCAGCAGATGGCTCGAGCTCGGCTACAACCCGAAGGACGTCTGGTCGGTTTCGCGCTTGCATCGGCAACATGCCGAGCGCGTCGACCACCCGACGCAAAAGCCGCTCGAGATCGTCGAACGGATGGTGCTCTCAAGCTGCCCGCCGGGCGGCCGCGTGCTCGATCCGTTCATGGGCAGCGGTACGACGGCTGTCGCATGCGCGCGTCATGGGCGCGCGTTCGTCGGCTACGAGATCAACGAAAGCTATTGCGCGATCGCGCGCGAGCGCGTGGCCGCGGCCTGCGGCGAGCGCTCCGGCGCGAGTGCCGTCGCCTGAACTGGACGCGGGCTCGATGCAAAGAGCCCGACGACCGAAGGCTCGGCCGATGCAATCTTGATTCAAGAGAAAAAATCATGTCCCGTATCGAAAAGACTTTTGCGGCGCTCGCCGCGCAACAGAGAAAAGGGTTGATCCCGTTCATCACGGCCGGCGATCCGGACCCGTCGAAAACGGTCGACTTCATGCACGCGCTCGCCGCGGGCGGCGCCGACGTCATTGAACTCGGCGTGCCGTTTTCCGATCCGATGGCGGACGGTCCGGTGATCCAGCGTTCGTCGGAGCGGGCGCTCGCGCGCGGCGTCTCGTTGCGCCAGGTGCTGGCCGACGTCAAGCGCTTTCGCGAGCGCGATGACAAGACGCCCGTCGTGCTGATGGGCTATGCGAACCCGATCGAATGCATGGGCATCGACGCCTTCGCGGCCGCGGCGGTGGACGCGGGTGTCGACGGGGTCCTTGTCGTCGACTATCCGCCTGAGGAATCGGCCGATTTCGCCGAGCGCATGCGCGCGGCCGGCGTCGATCCGATCTTCCTGCTCGCGCCGACGTCGACCGACGCGCGCATCGCGGCCGTCAGCCAGGTGGCGAGCGGTTACGTCTACTATGTGTCGCTCAAAGGGGTGACGGGCGCGGCGCATCTGGACGTTTCCAGCATCGCGAGTAAAATCCCGGCCATCAAGTCGCATGTGCCCCTGCCGGTGGGCGTCGGTTTCGGTATTCGCGACGCGCGAACGGCGCGCGCGGTGGCCGAAGTGGCCGATGCCGTGGTGATCGGCAGCCGTATCGTGCAGCTGCTGGAAGAAACGCCGCCCGAAGCGGCCGTGACGACGCTGACGGAATTCATCGCCGAAGTGCGGCGTGCGCTCGACGGGGCGTGACTTCCAAGACCAATTAAAAGGAACGACGATGAGCTGGCTCGATAAACTGCTGCCGCCGAAGATCAAGCAGACCGACCCGAAAAGCCGCAAGGGGATCCCCGAGGGCCTGTGGGTCAAGTGTCCGTCGTGCGAGGCGGTGCTCTACCGCAACGACGTCGAGGCGAATCTGCATGTGTGCCCGAAATGCAGCCACCACATGCGGATCGGCGCACGCGCGCGGCTCGACGCGCTGCTCGACGCAGAAGGACGCTACGAGATCGGCCAGGAAATCGTGCCCGTCGACGCGCTCAAGTTCAAGGACAGCCGCAAATATCCCGATCGCATCAAGGATGCGATGGACGAGACGGGAGAAACCGACGCCATGGTCGTCATGGGCGGCGCGATTCATACGCTGCCCGTCGTCGTGGCCTGCTTCGAATTCTCGTTCATGGGCGGCTCGATGGGCTCGGTGGTCGGCGAGCGCTTCGTGCGCGGCGCGACGAATGCGCTCGAGCAACAGGTGCCTTTTATCTGCGTCACGGCTTCGGGCGGCGCGCGCATGCAGGAAAGCCTGCTTTCGCTGATGCAGATGGCGAAGACCACGGCGTTGCTGACGAAGCTCTCCGATGCGAAGCTGCCGTTCATTTCCGTGCTGACCGATCCGACGATGGGCGGTGTCTCGGCGAGCTTCGCGTTCCTCGGCGATGTCGTCATCGCCGAGCCGAAGGCGCTGATCGGCTTCGCCGGACCGCGCGTGATCGAGCAGACCGTGCGTGAGAAGCTACCCGAGGGCTTCCAGCGCGCCGAATTCCTGCTGCAAAAGGGAGCGATCGACATGATCGTCGATCGCCGCAAGCTGCGCGAAGAGATCGCCAGACTCATCGCGCTGATGACACGGCAGCCGGCCGACGCAGTGGCGTAAATCGACGACGTTGTGACTACTTTTTCGACGCTCGACGCCTGGCTCGCGCATCTCGAGTCGGCGCACCCAGTCGGCATCGACATGGGGCTCGCCCGCATCGGCAAGGTGAAGGATGCGCTGCGGTTGACGCTCCCATGTCCGGTCATCACCGTCGGCGGCACGAACGGCAAGGGCTCGACCTGCGCGATCCTCGAATCGATCCTGCTCGCCGCCGGCTACCATATCGGCTGCCACACTTCGCCGCACCTGCTCGAGTTCAACGAGCGCGCGCGCATCGACGGGCAAAACGCCACCGATGCCGAGTTGCTCCCGCATTTCGAAGCCGTCGAAGCCGCGCGCCGAAGCCTGCCGGAGCCCGTTTCGCTGACTTATTTCGAGTTCACGACGCTGGCGATCCTCCACCTTTTCGCGTCGCGCGGGCTCGACGCGGTCATTCTCGAAGTAGGCTTGGGCGGCCGGCTCGATGCGGTGAACGTCATCGATACCGACTGTGCGATTGTGACGAGCATCGATCTCGACCATACCGAGTACCTCGGCGACACGCGCGAAAAGATCGCGCTCGAGAAGGCCGGGATTTTCCGGTCGGGGAAGCCGGCGATTTGCGCCGATCCCGCCGCCCCGCACACGCTCGTCGACCACGCTGACGCGATCGGCGCCGATCTGTGGCTCTTCGGACGGGACTTCCGCTACGAAGGCCAGGCCGGCAGCGAGCGGCAACAATGGAGCTACGTCGGGCGTGGTCTGCGGCGATCGTCGCTCGCTTATCCGGCGCTGCGCGGCGCGAACCAGCTCATCAATACGTCGGCGGCGCTCGCGGCGCTCGAAGCACTGCGCGGGCAACTGCCGGTTTCCGCGCAGGACGTGCGGCTGGGTCTTGCCAATGTCGAATTGCCTGGGCGCTTCCAGGTGCTGCCGGGCCGACCGGCGATCATTCTCGACGTGGCCCACAATCCGCATGCGGCCGCGGTTCTTGCCCAGAACCTCGGTAGCATGGGCTTTTACCGGTACACGTACGCCGTCTTCGGCGCCATGCGTGACAAGGACATCGAGGGTATCGTCGGACTGTTGAAGGGCGAAATCGATCACTGGTGTGTGACGGATTTGCCGATCGGGCGCGCGGCTTCAGCGGAGCTGCTCGAGGCCGAATTGCGCCGCGCCGGCGTCACGGATGAGTCCGACAGCAGCGTGACGCGCTTCGCGACCCCCGCCGACGCCTTCCAGGATGCCATGAGCCGAGCGACAGACGATGATAGAATCTTGGTTTTCGGCAGTTTCTATACGGTGGGCGGCGTGATGGCCTACCGCAAGTCGCGGCAACATTGACGGTTCCGAGGCGCGCCAGGAATTCAGCGATTCATGGGATTTTTCTCGTTCGGCAATAAAGACGACGCGCCGCGCCGGCGCGGCGGCAATGCCAAATCCTCCGCGCGCGGCGAGCCGCGTCGTCGCCGCACGGAGCGCAGCGGCGAGAGCGCCTCGGGCAATACCGGTTACGACGCCGATGCGATGCTGCTCGACCCGACGCTGCCTGAAAAGCAGCGTGCGCGCCGCCGGCTGGTTGGCGCGATCGCGCTCGTGATTGCGGCGGTGGTCGTGCTGCCGATGGTGCTCGATTCGCACCCGAAGCCCGTAACCGACGACATCGCCATCGATATTCCAAACCGGCCCATCAGCGTGCCGCGCCGCGCGGCGGACGACCAGGCCGACACGCAGGCAGGCGTCGCGCCCGATTCCGATACCGGCGCGCAGGCCGCGGCAGGCGTGACGCCGCCGAGCGCCGATGCGGGAAAGGCATCGGAAGCCCAGGCATCGACTCAATCGAAGGCGGAACAGTCAGCGCACTCCGCAGCCCAATCGACCAAATCGACTGAATCGACGCAATCGGCCAAGGCGGCAACGCCGCCGCGTGCCACTGCCCGAGCCGGGCAGCCCGCGCAGCAGGCGCCCGTTGCGCCGGCCGCGAAACCGCAGGCTCAGACGCAAGCGCAGACCGCGAAGCCCACTCCGATGCCCGCGCCGAGCGCGGCAAATGCCGATTCGGGCACGCCGGCGGCGCCTCCCGGCGCGCGTTTTGCCGTTCAGCTCGGTATCTTCTCCGACGACGCAAGCGCGCGCCGCTGGGAAAGCAAGCTGAAGGCGGCGGGCGTTCCGGCATACATCGAAAACCGCAAGCAAGCCGACGGATCCACGCGCGCACTGTTGCGCGCCGGGCCGTTCCCCGACCGCGCCGCGGCCTCGGCCGCCATCGCCAAAGTGCGCGAGGCGGGGCTCACGGCCAATGCGGCGCAGTAACGCGTGAGCATGCTGACCGCGTTCGACTACGCCGCACTGGCCGTCATCTTGCTCTCGGCGCTGCGCGGAGCCTGGCGCGGGTTGCTGTCGGAGATTTTTGGCCTGATCGGCTGGATCGCGGCTTTTTTTGTGGCGTGCCGTTACGTCGACCGTTTGGTGCCCTATATTCCAGCTGACTGGCCCGGCGGTGCGTTGACGCAGTGGCTGCTGGCTTTCGCCGCGGTCATGGTCGGCGTGGTGATCGTCGCGGGCGTGCTCGGCGCGCTCGTCACGCGCGTCGTGGCGGCTAGCGGGCTGAACGGCGTCGATCGGTCGCTCGGCCTGATGTTCGGCTTTGCGCGCGGCGTGGCGATGGTGCTCGTGCTCGTCGCGCTGGCGGGGCTGACCGAGCTGCCGACAAAGGAATTCTGGCGTGACGCGCTGCTGCGGCCCTATGCCGTGGACGGCGTGCACAAGCTGAAACCGTTCCTGCCTCAGGCGCTCGCCGAGTACGTGCGGATCTGAGGCGGTGACGGGCGGGCCCTCCGGGCCTCAGGGCTCCGAGGCGCGTGCGCCAACCTGATTTTCGTATTCTTGAAGGACCTGCCATGTGCGGCATCGTAGGCGTAGTCTCCCACTCCCCGGTCAACCAGCTGATCTACGACAGCCTCCTGCTGTTGCAGCATCGGGGTCAGGATGCAGCCGGCATCGCCACGGCGAACGGCAGCACATTCCACATGTACAAGGCGAACGGCATGGTGCGCGATGTGTTCCGCACGCGCAACATGCGCAGCCTGCCCGGCACCGTGGGCATCGGCCAGGTGCGCTACCCGACGGCTGGCTCGGCGACGAGCGAAGAGGAAGCGCAGCCGTTTTACGTGAACGCGCCGTTCGGCATCATCCTCGCGCATAACGGCAATCTCACGAATTGGCGGCAGTTGAAGGACGAAATGTTCCGTATCGACCGCCGTCATGTGAACACCGATTCGGACACTGAAGTATTGCTGAACGTGCTCGCCCACGAGATGCAGCTTGCGACTTCGGGTCTCCAACTCGATCCCGAGACCGTGTTCAAGGCGGTGGCCGGTGTTCATCGGCGAGTGCGCGGCTCCTATGCGATCGTTTCGCTGATTGCGGGCTACGGTTTGCTTGCATTCCGTGATCCGTTCGGCATCCGGCCGCTTTGTATCGGCAAGCAGGAAACGAACGAGGGCGTGGAGTGGATCGTGGCGTCCGAATCGGTGGCCGTGGAAGGCATCGGTTTCGAGTTCGTGCGCGACGTCGCGCCGGGCGAGGCGATCTTCATCGACAACGACGGCCACCTGCATAGCCAGCAATGCGCGGAGAAGCCGAGCCTGAACCCCTGCATCTTCGAGTACGTCTATCTCGCGCGTCCCGATTCGGTGCTCGACGGCGTGCCCGTCTACAACGTGCGGCTGCGCATGGGCGACTATCTCGCCGAGAAGATCAAGCGTGAGCTGCCCGACGTGAAGATCGATGTGGTGATGCCGATTCCCGATTCATCGCGTCCCGCTGCCATGCAGGTGGCGGCGAAGCTTGGCGTTGAATACCGGGAAGGGTTTTTCAAGAACCGCTATGTCGGCCGCACGTTCATCATGCCGGGACAGGCTGTGCGCAAGAAGTCGGTACGCCAGAAGCTCAATGCGATGGCGATCGAGTTCAAGGGTAAGAATGTACTGATCGTCGACGATTCGATCGTGCGCGGCACGACTTCGCACGAGATCGTCCAGATGGCGCGCGATGCGGGCGCGAACAAGGTGATCTTCGCTTCGGCGGCGCCGCCCGTGAAGTTTCCGAATGTCTATGGCATCGATATGCCGACGCGCGGCGAGCTGGTCGCGCATGGGCGGACGGATGATGAGGTCGCGAAGATCATCGGCGCCGATTACCTCGTGTATCAGGACGTCGATGCGCTGAAGCAGGCGGTGCGCGATATCAATCCGTCGCTGTCGCGGTTCGAGGCGTCCTGCTTCGATGGCGATTACATCACTGGCGACGTGACGACTGAATATCTCGACGTCATCGAACGCGCCCGTACAGCGCCGGCTTCTCAAGCCGATCGTGATTCGGCCGGCGATGTCACCGATAGTACGGTGACGCGGTCTCAGCTGCATTTGCAGTTGTCGGTGGAGTAGTTGGCAGCTTTTAGCAGCGCAACCGAGCGCGCGTAATCAGGCGCTGTCTTTTTTGCAAGCCCGCTTCGGCTTATGCCGAGCGGGCTTGTCGTTATTCGGGCATCCTCGTTGAGCTACGTGCCTATGCTCGATGCGGTACCCATGATATCCAAGCGAGCCAATCGGGGGTGGGTATTCCATTCCGATCTGTTCAGCGGCGCCCAGTCGGCGAGACTCGACGGCGGGATCGTCGCACCCGCTAAGGCGAATCCCACTCCTCCGGAGTCGCATTAACACGCGGCTCCACTGCCTCCCACTATCAGAACTATCAGGTATTGCCAAGCGAGCCGGTAGTATCCTTTATCGCAGGACGGTGAATTGCGAAACTCATGATGAGAACTTTCGCATTCCCAGATAATTGATGCAATGCAATAATGAGCTCGGAATGTCTATCGATCGTATCGTTTTTTGATGATTGATTTAGGATTGGTATCCTTTCTATGGAGTGATATTTTTTTCTGGCGGTATGCGCCGAGCGGCGCAGGCCAGAGTTCTTGGGGCAGCTTTATGGGTGCTGGGCGATTTTTTACAATAGAGCCCCTCGGTGTGCGTGCGCTTACTGATTGAATGAGAACGCGGAGGTGGGTATGGACGTGAGAGAAAATCCGAAGCCTGTGAAAGGTGACTTGAAAATCACTGCATCGCTGGATCAATCCACACCTTACAGTGGCCAAAAGGTGAAGATGTCCATTACGCCGAGCAAGGCGGTCGATTTGCCGACATACGGAAAAAATCTGCAGTTCCAAATAAGTTCCCCGTTTGTTGGAATCATCGCCTATCCATCCGCGGAAAGTCAGCTCACGCAGGATATCAGTTCGAACCTCTCTGGCCCTTGGACCTGTGATGGCATCGTCAATCCGAATGGCCAGGATTCGATTACCATGCGAGGCATGATCTATGACAGCAATCTCCAAGATTCGAGCAATCCGAGGGGGGCGCTGCCTGACGTCGGAAGGGGCAAGCCAGTCAAGCTCCAGGACGCCGTAGTTCCAAGAACGGTCCTGTTGCAAAGCGTCTCGTCACCGTCGCAGCCAACCGTAGATGGTACCCAACAGTTGGGCATTAGTGCCAGGATCCAGGACAAGGCCAATTCCGCAACGGCAATTACCGGCAAATTCGCCCCCTTGGTTACCGATCAGAATGGCCAAGCGTTGTCCGGCGTCGCATTTTACTCGGGCGACAACGAAACGGCATCCACGCAAGTTTCCACAGTTTCATCGGATGGTAAAACCATCGCGCTGGACACCTTGACTAGCGACAACCAACAATTGAAAGTTTGGGTAGTTGCTGCGACGAACGATAACGCTGTCTATCGACTCAATATGAAGCTGGGCAATGATGTCGATGCGCCAGTCGGGACGATAGTGATTGCGGATCTCATCACCGGGGAGGCTTCTGGGTATTTGCCTGGGCCAAAAGTTAAAGAGGCGTCGGACGAGGTCGTTCATGTCACACAGGATATGTACTACTTGCACTTCTATATTCCGACCCCCGAGCAGGGAGCGCTCGAAAGCGGCGACAGTCTGGTGTTGCTCGTGAATGGCCAGTCGCCTTCCACGGTGCCAACTATTAGCTATACACCAAACGATTACGTTACTGTATTCACCATTCCGTCGAATGATTTCCGACTGATCCCTCCAACATCGGATCAACCGACGGAGAACACCGTTCAATACGTCGCATGGCGTAATCAAGCTGGCTTGCCGTCGGCCCCGGTTCTCTCGACGCCGAGCACGCTTTGGTACTCCATTGACCCGGGATTTACGCAGGGCATACCGCCTCAAACCAATTCAAAGTACGGAGCGCCCAAGATTCCCCAGACTGCCTCGGTTGCCATCCTGACCGCGAACATCATCGCGCAGGGACTCAACGTTGAGGTGCCGTGGAGCACCGATGGAAGCGACTGGACACCGCAGGACAAGGATCAGATTACCGTGACCTTCTACCTGAACGGGTGGGATGCGACCGGTGCACCAAAGCCGCTGGGAACGCCTTCGTTATCTCATGTTCTGGATCAGACCAACGACATCGATGGCAACAAGAGAAGCATTACGCTGCCGGTTCCTCCGGACCGGTTTGCCGAGTACGGTCAGGATTTCAAGAGTAGCGGTGACGAACCCACGATGTCCGTTCAATACAGCGTAGTCCATGACGGCGCTGCTCCGAGTACAGCCGTGTACTCGGGTGTCTTTGAATTTCAGTTCAACACGATTTCGGTGGGAACAGGGATTGGCTGAGAAATCAGTCCTATCCGGCATGCGACAGTCACGCAAGGTCCCCTAACGAAAGTCATTGCTTTGCATGCCGCGCGACGGGAGGCGGGTCGATGTCGCTGAAGAGTGTGGGTATCGCGGTGGGCGAGACAGGGCAGGCGGTCCTCAAAGGCCCTCGTCTGCCGCAAGCAGAGCAGCAGGCCGGTGGCACGTATAGGCTCGATCTCGGGTCGGAGGCTGTCGCCTCCGCAGGCGCGGTGGAGATACGGGTCCCGCGGTACAGCGAGCGTAGCCTGGGCGATTCGATCACGGTCGTTTTCGACCGCGTGGATGCGCAGGCAAACGAGGGCTTGGCGCACAAGATCCACAGGTATCGATATCTCGCGGACCCGCGGGCGGATCCACCCGACTATGAGTATTCGGTGTTCTTACAACCGCTTCAGTCGCTGCCGTCGTGCGAGTACGAGGTTTTTTATATGGTCACGAGTCGGTCTGGCAATTCGTCGTTGTCCGAACGGGTGCCCGTCGAAGTTGTAGGTACGCCGGGCGCGGCGGGATGGGTTTTCCAGGCGGGCTTTTATGGGACCTATGTGCCGGGAGTGATTGCGAGCGGGGTGGTGGCGAACGAGCGGACGCTGGCTCCTAACGACTTCATTATTCGGTCGATTGGTGATAAGCGATCCGATTCGAATGTCACGCTCGGCGTCTATCGAACGCCGCCCAATGCTGGTGATCAGTTGTTCGCGAATTTCAGTTCGGCCGATGGCGCGCACTGGACACCGGATCGCAACGGCACGATGCAATTTGAGCGTTCCGATCTCGTTACCGTCAGGCTCGAGAACCAGAAGGACGCGGCAATCTATGTGGCACTGGCGATGTAGCGGTTAGTCTTTCTTCGCGAGTTGCCCGACGCTTCCGCGCTTGAATCGAAAGGAGGTAATGGGATGTCGGGCGACACCTTGACGCTTACGGCCGATGTGGGGGCGACGTCTGGAGAGGGCGGCGCGTATACGTTCTACTCCAGCCAGGTTGTTGTTCTTACGGCGACGCTGACGAAGGGGGGCGGCGCGGATGTGCTGAATGGACAAGAAATCGTCTTCTCCAAGATCGCTTCGCCGCAGCAGTCGATTCAGAACTCGACTTTCGAGTTTGTCGTTTTTCCGGCTGACCAGAATTGCGCGCCAGATTCGAAGACGGGGAGCGTCTCCGTCACATTGCAGCGCACGGGTTACGGTCGAGGCGTGGCTCAGTTGAGCGTATGGGTGGGCGGCGCGACCGGCGGGCCGTATCAGGTCTCCGCGAAAACGTGGATAGGCGATGTGACTTCCGATCCGCTGGAGTTCACTGTATCGAAGCCGATCGTGTTCGCCACGACCGGTCGCTCGGGGCGTTTCGTGCCATTGTCGCAGAGGAATACCGTCCCGTCCGATGGGAGCTTTGCCTATTGCTCGGTTTGCGTACTCGACGGAGATGGCGGTCCGTTGACGAACATGCGTGTACGGCTCGGCGCACGGGGCGATGACATCGACGCATGGTGGGTGACACAACTGCTTTTATACCGCGAATACGATGCCGATGTTTCGCACGCGCTGCCTGTCTACAAAGACTCGGCACTCGGCTGGGGCGCCGATATATGCACTGACGAATTCGGATGCGCGGACGTCTTCGTATGTGCAAAGGCGAGCTTGCCTGCGTTGGGCACGTTGCAATCCACCGTCGGAGCGTACGGTATGAACAGCTTGACGATATTCGTCGTTGCCAACGTGCCAGACGGTGGAGGCGGCACCGTCGCCGGCCCCCAGCCGATTTTACAGGACGGCGACGAGCTGACGCTCGACGGCACCTCGACGACATTTGACGTGCAGATTCCGCATTATCAAGGAGTCAATAAGAACGACCATGTCTATCTGTTTTGCAATGGCGAATATCAGGGGGACCTGCTCGTGCAGGATGCGACCAAGGATCCTGTTGGGAAGATCCAAGCTGGGTGTTTTGCCTTGAGGAGTATCGATTACGACGAGGTTCAGCCGGAAAACAGCGTTGCCTACGTCGTCTCGCAAGCTGACCAAGCGTTTTATTCGATGACTAACTGGTTCCGAGCAAAGGGACCGCTACCTTGCGCTACGCCGCCGGAGGCCATATTCACGGCGCCTGCTCCATACGTGGTTGGAGACGAATTGGGGCTCCCGCTCAATTGTGACCGCGTATCGAAAGGCATACGACTGCGGATACCGCTCGGCGGCCTCAATGTCGGGCTTGGCTATACCGTTTGGCTCACGGTCTACCTGAACGGCTCCCGCCCGGATCCTTTCGACGATCAGCCGAGGGGCGCCATCGCCAACGGACCGGTTGGATGGCGTTTGAATGGAAAGATGCTGCAGCTCGGCTATGCCGAATGGTGGTTTCCCAGTCGCACGTTGATGGGCTACGGGCAATCAAGTGAGGGTGATCTGGGGACATTTCAGGCGCAATACCGAATATACGAGTCTTCCTTGACGCAGCCGGCGTTGGTCAGCGTCGATGCAGCAACGCCGCTTTATACGTCGGAGATTCTGTTGCTGCCTTTGGACACCATTGCGCCGGCGGGTTGGGATGACGGCAGGAGTCAGAGGTTTTCCGAGGCTTCCATATGCGAAATGTAAGCGGCAAGTACAGCCATTCGTTGCTGCCCGAGGGCACGCGATTCGAGGGCACGCGATTGAACGTTGCAGTGAATCAAGCGCAAACGCTTGTGTCCCCATGGCTGTTTCAAGCGCCCGACCTGGTGCTCGACTTGATCAATATCGATCCTCGCGACCCGGTTGTGGTCAGCGTGCTGTTGCCCGATGCCGTCGCCGATGAGCACTTCGTCGTGACGTTTGGAGACACAGAGAAAGATGCGAAAGCGGGAAGTGCGCGTCGCTTTGTCAACGATGTCCTTTTTCAAAGGAACGAACTGCCGGCGCTTTCCGATTCGTGCGTCGTGTCGTGCTCATTCCGGGACCTTTCGTCGCAGGTGACGATTGCGTTGCGCGACTCTTCGTCGGCATCGGCTTCGTGCATGCATGCAGGCAGCTTCTACGGGACGTATGTTTCCGGTTTCCTAGATGCATGGGTGTTGCCGACCGATTGCCGTCTGCTGAGGGATGCGCCCGTCATTCGCACCATGGGTCCCGCGGCACGCGTTTCCAATCCCCCGACACTCCCGATCGGAAGGCGAACGCCGACGGATCAGACGTCGCAAATCGGCGAAATCACGTTCGACGCGGATGTCCATGAATGGAAGATCGATATCTTCGACGATGTCGATCTCCAAACAGGAGACCTCCTTTCGATCGAAGTGCCACCGGGCCCGCCCGCGTGGCTTGCATTCTCAGTTTCGTTATAACCAATTCCATAGAATGGCAATTCGTTGTTTGTCTTCCGATCTTGACTTACCTCCTGCGCGCCTGAAAGCGGTCTATGGCGCGCTCCTTATCCTCTTTGGCGGCGCGGTACCGGCAACCGCACACGCGGTTTGCACGTCGCCGAACTCGGTCACTGCGCCGTGGACGATTGCCGCCCAAGGCAACAACATCCCCACATGCACCAATATCGATGGGAGCAACACGCTCGGCGGCAATCCGGTCGTCAATCTGCAAGGGCAGTCATCGAACGTAACCGTCTCAGCCGCCGGCGATAACGCTTATGACGATCACGGAAATGGCAGCAATATGAGCACCATTGTGATCGGCAATGCGCAGCCATCCACACTTGTGTTCGCCGTCGACGGAAACCAGACGATACAGGAGACGGGTGCGTACAAGAACAACTGGCGAGGAGTGCTGGTCCAGTCGTCGAACTCCGCGCAGGCCGTGGCGCAATTCACCATCGATTCTCAGGCAAACGTGGCGATCTTCGGTCCTGCAGAAGCCGCCTATCAGGAGGGCATTACGCTCATTAGAGCGGCCACTGGCTCGCTGGCGAAGCTGCAATTGGACGGAACGTTGAGCATCCAGTTGGCGTCGCCAAGCGCAACGGCAAGTCCAAGCATCGCGCTCTATGTGCAAAACGGAGCCCAGGTTTCCGGAAGCGGGGCGCTGAATGTTGGAGTATCCGCCGGCGACGTTTCGCAGGGAATTGGTATTTGGACGCAAATCGCGACCTCGGTGGCACTCACCGGCCCTGTCTCTCTCTACACGAGTGCCGTGAGCGTTCTGGCGCAAGGCGGTACAGTGACGCTCGACGGGAGCGGTCTCGGAGCGGGAAGTCTCAGTCACTTTGTCTCGCAGGGGGCAAATACCCCGCTGGGAGCAGATCGCCTTCAATCGGTATTTGTGGTCATCAACGATGCGTCGTTGACGCTGAAGCATGCGACGGTCACGTTGCAGAATTCGGGCCCGAGCGCGGCGTCAGCCGCATTCAGCATAGATACGACTGGCGCTGTCGTGCTCGACGACGTGCAGTTGAGTTCCGACAACTCCACAAACACGAGCGCGCCTCCGCACAGCGGTTCCGGAAACTACGCCGCGGCCATCGATACCAGCGGCGGTAGCGTGAAGGCCTCCGGCGTCCAGATCGTAACCAATCGCGACAACGTGTATGGTCTTCTCATCGACGACAATCCGTCGAGCAGTCCCGTGCTCTTTTGCGGAACCAATGGCGGCGCTAGTCCGACGGCGTGCGACCCGACCTCGGGCATACCGCAGCAGAACTCAATTACGACAAACGGCGTCGGCGCGCACTTTCAACGACAGCACCTCCGATGCGTCAGGATCGATCATCAGGATCGACGCCGGCGCGACCGGAGGATTGCTCGACCTGAGCGGCAGGACCTCGACACTGACGGCGGGATTGCTCGAGTCCGGCGGCAGCGGTACGAATGCCGGCACGGTCAATCTTGGTGCGAACGATCTCATCCTCGATGGCGCAAGCGGAGGCTCCACGACCTATTCCGGCAATATCCAAGGATCGGGCGGACTCACACTGAACGGCACGGGCACGCAGGTGCTATCGGGCGCGCATGTCTTCGACTACACGGGGGCGACGAATGTCAACGGCGGAACGCTGGCTGTCGCCGGCGGCGCTGTCGGGCGCGACGTTCGCAGCACGTGGAAGACCTTCACCATCGACGCGTCCGGCACCCTCGATATCAGCGCGAACGGCGGCAGCTTTCAGCTGGGCGGCATTTCGGGAAGCGGCACGGTCAAGACCGCAAGCAGCGGCTCGAGTTCGGACCTCGTCCTGGAAGGCTCGGGGTCGCAGACATTCTCGGGCTCCATTACGGGCAGCGGCGGTCTGACGATGGTCGGCAGCGGCACGCAGACGCTGTCCGGCTCGAACGTCTTCGACTACGCGGGCGATACGACGATTTCATCCGGCACGTTGGCGGTGGGCGGAGCGAGCGGAAGCAACGTTCACAACGATCGGTTCACTTTCGACGACGGATCGCACACCGGCGGCACGCTCGACGTCAGCAACGGCGGCTTTACGTTGGCAGGCCTCATCGCACAGAACCCAGTTACGACGACTGCGGCCGTTCGACTCGGAACCAGCAGCGGATCGACGGCCGATCTCAAACTCGCCGGCAACGGGACCTACGTCTTTCATGGTTCGATCTCG
Organism: Trinickia symbiotica; assembly: GCF_002934455.1. Taxonomy (GTDB): domain Bacteria; phylum Pseudomonadota; class Gammaproteobacteria; order Burkholderiales; family Burkholderiaceae; genus Trinickia; species Trinickia symbiotica. The sequence goes on from NZ_PTIR01000017.1 coordinate 45,061, forward strand.
GGTTACGGCAACGTCATCAAGCAAAACGCGGGTAATCAGACCTTGTCGGGTACCTCGGCATTCGGATTTACGGGCACAACGTTCATCGAGGGCGGAACGCTGTTGATCCGCAATATGGGAGACGCTTCGCAGTTCAACCATGACTTCGAGTTGAACGGCGGCTGGCTTGATCTTTCCGATCCGACAGCGTTCGATTCGACGGGTGCTTCGGCGAATCAATGGCAACAACTGCACTTGAAGTACGGAAAGGACGCGAAAAACGGCGGCATCATCGGCGGCGACGACGGCATTTGGCTCGGCGAGAACGGTGACGATCAAACTGCAGAGGCGCAGATAGGCGGAGACGGAACCGTTGTTGGTCGACAAGGTGTCTACGTCGTAAAGACAGGCACCAATACACTCTGGTTGACCGGCGTCAATCACTACGTGGGATCGACGCGCATTCTAGGCGGAACCTTGAAGGTCTCCCAGGATAGCAACCTCGGCGAGACCGACTGCGCCGGACATTCGGCTTGTGAGCGTGAAGTGGTGCTCAACGGCGGCAACCTCGAGGTTGCCGGCAGCTTTGCCTCGCACCGGCAGATTCAGTTACAGGCCAACGGCACTCAGCCGACGAGCGGCGGGGTGATCGTCGACGACGGTGTTTCGACGACGTGGGACAGCATCGTCGATCAATCGCCGGGTGCTAACGCCACGCTGACGAAATTGGGCAACGGTTCGCTGACGTTCACGGGCGTGAGCAAGCTGGCGGGCGCCGACGTGAAGCAAGGCACGCTCGATCTGGGTCGCGCGACCGTCGACGCAACGACGACTACTACGGCTGCGCCGGCAATCACGCAGGAAGTCGGCACGACTGTCAGTCTTTCGGGCGGTGCGGTGTCGAGCAACGGCGACGGCATTCTCGCGAACGATACGAGTACCTTGAACCTCGCGAACGGAACGAGTGTCTCGGTAGGAGCAGGCAGCGCCCTTTATCACGTCATTAACGGTACCGGTACGCTCAATGCCTCGCAGGAGGTATTGTCGGGCGGCTTGCGCGCGGATGGTGCAGGCACGCAGCTCAATGTCAACTTGTCGAACGGCAGTTCCTATACCGGTGTGCCCGAACTGCAGGGCGGCGCAACGGCGGCGCTGACGACTGACAGCACGAGCACCTGGAACATGACGGGCGATGCGTTGCTCACCCAGTTGACTAACCAAGGAACGATCGTCTTCGGGTCGCAGGCCGCGAGCGGCGTGTCGGCGCGCGCGGCGGGTGTGACCAACTACCAGACGCTGACGGTCAACGGCAATTACCAGGGCGGCGGCACAGTGAAGATGCGTACCGAACTGAATGTCGGCGGCGCTCTTGCGAATCAGAATACCGATCGTCTCCTCGTTACGGGCAATGCTAGCGGACAGACGTCATTGAATTTGACGACGTCCGGCACCGGCGCGAACACCAACACGGCGCTCAACAATCAGCCTATTCCGACCGAGGGGATTTCGTTGGTGCAGGTAGGCGCACAATCCACGGCAATTGCGTTTTCGCTGGCCGGGGGGTACGTTGTTGCGTCTGGGAGTCCCTATCAGTATCGACTCTTTGCATACGGTCCTGGCAGCAACGCGACGCCTGACCCCTCGCAAAGCCTCTTGCCGAACGGGCAGACGCCGCAATGGGACTATCGTCTTCAGACGTCCTACATTGATTCGAGCGGGCTGCCGCACCCGGGAGAGCCCGACGGCGGCGGAGGTGGGCGCCCCGCGATCGTTCCGCAAGGCAGCACCTATCTGACTGCTCCGTTGGCTCTGCAAAACTATGAAGCAACGGTAATCGACAATCTCTATCGCCGCCTCGGCGATGTTCGTCACGGCATCTCGGACTCATCGGGGCAGACCGAGGAGGTCTTTGCGAGAACGATCGACAGTCGCAGCTTTTACCACAGCAACCTCGGTTTTCAAAATTACGGCTACGACTTCAATCAGGACATCGAAGCACTTCAGTTCGGCGGCAATTGGCTGAAGCGAGTCAGCGGAGATCACGAGCTGCGTCTCGGAGGCGCGGTCACGCTGGGGCACACATCGGTGGATCCGCAGGCGGCTGCCGTCGAGTCGAGCTCCGCCTCGATCGACACTTACAACCTCGCATTGACGGGAACGTGGCAGAACCGCAATGGCTGGTACGTCGATGGCGTCGTTTCGGCAGGGCGTTATAGCGGGGCCATTAGTACATCGCAGCGTGGAGAGATAGGTCGCATCGCAGCCAACGGCTTTGATGTTTCGATGGAGAGCGGCCGCAGCATCACGCTCAACAATGGTCTCGAGATTGAGCCGCATGCGCAGGTGCTCGCGCAATTGCTGCACTTCGAGGGCAGGCAAGACAACGACGGCATCAACGTCAATACAGGCGACTTGTTCGCTTTCACGGGGCTTCTTGGAGTGCGGATGTCGATGCCTGTTCCTTGGACGGTTTCGTGGAAGCCGTACATGCGCGTCGATTTCCTGCACACCTGGATGAACTCGCCCAATCTAACGATGTCGGGTCAGACGTTCGAGGTTGCCACGCCGGGCAGTGCCGTGCAACTCGGTATTGGCGCCGCCGGGATGATTACGCCGAATCTGTCGGCGTATGGAGAAGTGAGCGGAAAACAGCGGCTCGGTCATGGCTTCGACAGCATCGGAGCGACGCTGGGGTTGCGCTATACGTTCTAACGCTTAACAGCCAGAGGCGATTCAAGGAGAAAGCAAATGTTGCCGGTAGCCACGAACGAAGATTTGGGTGCCATCAAGCTAAGTGATGACTTCACCATGGACCCCGACGGCACACTGCATGTCAAGGGAGGGTCGAGCGGGGGCAGCGTCAAACCCGGCGCTCCGACAGGTTACGTGAACCTGGAGCCCAAAGACGGTAGCGCGACGACGTACATGCGCTCGGATGCGACGCCGGGCTTGGATCAGAGCATTTCGCCGCAGTGGACCAATCCACATTTCTTCAAGAGCGATGTCAACTTCAAGAGCGATGTCAATTTTTCGGTGAAGACTCCATGGAAACCGCCCACGAAGAACACGAACGGACTCAACCTGTCCAGCTCTGCGCTCAACTGGGCCGTACAGACCGGATTCACTTACGACTTCTATGTCGATGGAAACCTAATCGGCCGCATCGATAATCCCTCGAACCCGTCGGGCTCCGACAGCTTGGTCTCCAAGGCGTATGTCGACAGCCATGCGTCCACGCAGACGGCGCTTTTGCTCGACGTGGTGGCTGCTTACGGCAGTCCTCCGCTCGACGAAGCCCATCATCCGGACTGGCAACCATCGAGTGTGCTGACGGTGTATGGCCCGCCCAAGTTGCGCTGTGTGCTGGTGGTCGGCAACGGCGCCACAATTGTCGGGCAGGACGTCGAGCCGACCAAGGAGAACTTCACGATCGGTGACGATGGGACTTGGCAACGCAGTATTCAGATGCCTGGTACCGCTAAGAGCTGGCTCGCAACGGTTGCCGTTGCGCCGTTCTATCAGGGCAGCGCAGATAAAAACGCGTTGGCGATGTTGGGGTCGATCACGCCAGTGCAAAAAATGGTGCCCTTCCTCCCGATGCAGTCTGCGGGTATGGATGTGGATTACGTCTTGAGCTACGGCTATACGCGTGCCGCACCATGCGATGGCACATCGCAATGCCAAATCAGCGTCTTCGGTCCGGAGAACGGCTCAGTCAAGATGGCAATCAACTCAGGCCCGGGCGTATTCGAAAACGGACAGAAATCCTTTACCCCGCAGCTAAACCCCTCGGGTTGGGTAATTGTTGGCGTGAAAGGCGATGGCAGTCAGTTGCCGGGCGCGGTGGAGGTGCAGATTTCAGATCCGACGGGACAGGAAGATAGCATCTATGCGTATCCGTCGTTTGTCTCCCCTCCCAAGGTGAGCGGCGCGTGGTGAAGAGGTAGGTGACAGGCGTCGTCGCGCATCAGACAGCAGGTTTTCGTTTTGACATTGTGATTGACCGCATACTGCTGGGAGATTGCCATGGGGAAGAATCAGAAGAACCAGAAAAACCAGACGCCTGAGATTGTCGTCAAGGTGAAGGGCAGTCCACAGCCAGCGGATGGTAATAGCTCGATCGTCGTCAGTGCCAAAATTGCGTATGACGACGGCGGCGTGCTTAATTTACCGGGGGACGGCCAGCAAGTTCAGTTCACCATCGAAGACTCGGGGTTCGCATACTTCAACGAGGACGGGGGACCTAGCAAGACTGCAACAAGGGATTGCGACAGCGCCACTGGATCTACTGTCAAGCCCGATGTGTTGCTTTGCAGTCGGACCGCAGAGGACGGAAATGATGTAAATGTAAAGGGCGTATGGGTGCAAACAGGGGTGTCGGACAAAAAACCTTTCGCGTTCACGGAGGTGCCGACACCGACACCGACACCGACACCGACACCGACACCGACACCGACACCGACACCGACACCGACACCGACACCAACGCCGACACCAACGCCGACACCAACGCCAACGCCAACGCCAAGCTATTCCTTGACGCTATGGCCGCTTTTTCCGCAGTTTGATGAAAACCATAGCTACACGGTGACGGCGACTTTGAAGGACGGGGGGCTTTTCGGTGATCCTGTGAAGGGCGTTTTGTGCGGAATTCACTACGAGAGCCCATTGCAATGTCTGCTACCGCAACAGGTGACCGACGACAAAGGACAGGTGTCCTTTACGATCTTTTACAACCCTTCGGACGTGTCCGATAGCAAGGGCGATGGGGAGACATGCAACATCACTGTGTCGTATCCGCCTGACGACGGTCAGCACACGGTGCTGGCACATGCTTCGCAAACCGCAGTCTTGTACTGACGAAGATGCTGCAACATCTTCGAGCTGATGCGCTCCACCGCCCAACCACGTCGTATCCGGGCGTGGTGAAGGGCGGGCAGCGCGCGACACGTTCGCGCGCTGTGCCCTGCGCGAATGATCGGCTGCGGACGATAGAGAGGGGTGCATTGTGAGAACCGAGGACTTCTACTTCACACTCGAGCCGGCCCTCGTACCAGAGTTCCCTGTCGAATTGCGCGGCCACCAGCGCGATAGCGGGAGGATGATCGTGCTCGACAGGGAATGCGGGACAATCGCGCATGAGGTGTTTTCGTCCATTTGCGATCATGTTCGCGGTGGCGACCTTCTCGTTCTGAACGACAGCTACGTATTGCCGAACATGCTTTTGTTCCAGAACGGCAATCATGCGGCGTGGGTGATCATCTGCGGTCATGAGCCGGAGGCTACGGCCATCGTCGCCATCCGGCCGATCGACGTACCCGAATCCGGCCTTGTTCTGGTGTCGGCGGACGACGACCGGCTTCGATGCACTTTGACCGCGCCGCTGCCGCGTGGGCTTTGGAGGGCTACGTTCGATCCTATGGACCGACTGACGCAGACGTTGGAGCAGTACGGGCAGCGCTTTTACCGCTCGGCCTTGCCGGCGGAGCGCGGCATGGTGGATACAAGCCCCGTGCCGTCGTCCTGGCGTTCGACGCCCGCTGCATATCGTTCGGTCTATGCGAAGACGCCGGGCTCGCTGCACATTCCATCGGCGGGCCTTCACTTTTCCGAGGCGTTGCTGGGGCGCTTAGCGGGCAAGGGTGTCGAAATCGCGTACATCACGCTGCACGTGGGCGCGACTGAACTTCTCTCCGTGCGTGCCATTGGCGAGCCTGAAATCGAACAGCACCAGGTGAGACCGGAGTTTTTCTCTGTCGGTCCAATAGCCGCGGCTCAGATCAACCGGGCGATGGACGAAGGGCGGCGCGTTGTTGCGGTCGGGACGACCGTTTTGCGGACTCTGGAAACATTGGCGGTCGGCAACACGTCAAAGGCGGCAATAGAACCGCAGACGGGATGGACCGGTCTTTACATTTACCCCGGTTTTCGCTTCAACGTCGCGGATGCATTGCTCACGAATCTTCACCGGCCCAGGTCGACTCACCTCGTACTGACGGCGGCGTTTGGCGGCTACGACCTGGTGATGAAAAGCTATGCCGAGATGATTGCCGCGGGCGGCTACGAGTTCGATATGTTCGGCGACAGCATGCTGATCGTTTAGTGGCCCGATAGCGCCAACACGCGAAACGCGTTCTCAATGCGAAGGCCGACGACGGATTCAAACACCTCCGAACGTTGTGTAGTCGACAAAGAAATCGTTCGGTGCGGCAAAGTTCGTAAAGGCCACGGTTATCGATACTTCAATCGCCTCCACATAGTGCCACCAGCCGATGGGCAGAAACAGCAGTTCACCCGGCTCGAGCGTGCATTGCATGAATCGAGCATTGGCGAACGCGGGTGTCACCTCGAGGTTCGGCCGTTTGCCGTCAACCGTTGAAAAGCAGTGCAGATGGTTATACATGAACGGCGTATCGTGAAGCGGCACGAGCAGAATGCGCTTGCGGCCCACAACCTGCGCTAGTAAATTGTTCGTCAGGTCATGATGGAACGGCGTGATCGTTCCCGCAGGGCCGAACCAAAGAAAGCCATCGTCGGGCGACCTTGGATCCAGGTAAGGCGGCAGCGGCTTGAGGTCATCCCAAAGCTCGGCGAGCGCTCGGCGGTTAAGCGAATGATTGCTCGCCGTCATATAGAAATCGTTGGTGGGCGATGACCGCTCGATGAGATCGACGTAATCGCCAAAGCGCATCTTCTTCGTCAATAAGCCTTTGTTGATCTCGAAGTCGGGATCGCTTTCCCGACCGAATTGGACTTCCACCTCCCGCTCGCCCCAACGCTCGCGGAAAATGGCGCAGCTCCACCGCCTGAGCGCAGGCCATTCGTCCAACATGCCGGCAATAATCACGGGACGATTCGCATAGTAAAAGCGCTCGAAGAACTCCTCCCGATCAAGCCCGTCCCGGCGCTCTATATCGGTGGCCTCCCTGTGCATCACCGATAGCCTACGGTACACGCCGAGAATCCAGTCGCGCTTTTTTAAGCGCTCGCGCAAACGCCTGCTCCCCTGCACATAGGGATGTATCAGCGCCGCTCTGACTTCATGTCGTGCGTCGTCGGAAGCGACGCCATTCGAAACCATCTCGCGGACGATCGACTCTTCCGAGCGGCCGAGCGTCAAGTTCTCGGCAATCCAACGCCGCCACTCATCATCTACTGTCCCGTGCGGCATCTATTTCGTCCATTGGGTGTGAGTTCGCATTGATGACTCTATCGGAGCCGACGACGCTAATTGCCTATCAGAACTGATAGGCAAGCGCGCGTCGTTTACTGGCATCATTCGAGCTCGAAGCCAATGATAAGCGAAACGCGAATCGATACCGCATTTGCCATACTGGTTGCACAACACAACGATGCGACTCGTCTACTATTCGATCGCCTGCATGGCGGGATCCCGGTGTGAGACGCAGTGCATGGAAAGCATTCGCAGTTTGCGGCGCTATAACGAGCGCATATTGTCGCTGCGACATTGTCCGCTGGAAAACGCCGAGCAGATTCTTTACCTCGATTGCGACACATATTTCTTTAGCGACGTGGCGCAGCTTTTCGATCGGTATTCGGGAGCGCAGTGGTACGCCCGTGAAGAACCCAGCTCGTCGCGCGGCCCGTTCGGCTACGATCGCGACTATGTCGACGAATCGCTGCTGGAGCAAGTCGCGCGGACCGTACTTCGCGAGCCCGTCATGCCGTACAGCACGGGTTGCTTCCTGATGAACCACCGGCTATGGGAATCCCTTCTCGAGCATGCGAACGACATCCTCGCCTTCACTTGGCGCCTCTTGTTGGGACAGTGTCGTTGGCCTCGAGCTTACGAGTGCCAGTATGAGTTGCCGCTGTCGATTCTGCGCGCACACGTCACTTCCAACGACTGGCGGGAAGCCTTGCCGTATCCGTCGCGTAACGCGTGGATTGTCGAGCAGGTCGCGATTTGGTTGACGCTTGGGGGCGTCCGCGGTTTGACGCACGATACTTTTTCGCCAAGCGATGTCGTTCAGGGTGGCGAGTGTCTGGCACCACATGATGCCGTGCTGGCGCACTATTATTCGGGCAACGAGCGCGCATTTTTTGAACGGCTACCGTGGTGTCAGGCATAACGGTGGCAGCACTGAAGATAGCGCTGCGAGCATGCGATGTGGAAAAGGAGGAAATATGGCCGTTTTGGACGAGACTTGGAAAAATTGGCTGACGCTCAACAAGAATCGTGGCTGCACGCCGGAATCGATGATCGAGGCCATGATGCAGGCCGGTTTCGATCCCAATGCGGCGAATGCGGCGGTGCATCGGCTCATGGACTTGCACGGTCGCGAAGACCATACCGACTCATTGCCCGCGGAGCTGGTTTCGGCCGAGTATCAATACGACCCATCGCCCGTTGGAAGCGGCAATGTTGTCCGCGCGAGCGATCGTGACGTCAAAGTGCTGATGCGTTGCAAGCGACCGCAGCTGATGACGTTTGCAGATTTGCTCGCTGATGACGAATGCGAAGAATTGATTGTGCGCTCGCGCGATCGCCTGCGACCTTCGACAACGGTCAACCCCACGACCGGCACCTTCGACGTCATCCCCAATCGGTCGAGCAAGGGAATTTGCTTTCAGCGCGGGGAGGACGCCTTTATCTCGCGAATCGAGCAGCGTTTCGCCAGCTTGATGAATTGGCCCGTCGAGAACGGCGAAGGCCTGCAGGTTCTCCGATACGGCATCGGCGACGAATATCGTCCTCATTTCGATTATTTCCCGCCGGGGCAAGCAGGCAGCAACGTCCACCTGGCTCACGGAGGGCAGCGTGTCGCCACGCTCATCGTTTATCTGAATGACGTCGAAGCCGGCGGGGAAACGATCTTTCCCGAAGTCGGACTATCGGTGGCGCCGCGCCGCGGCTGCGCCGTCTATTTCCGGTATGCGAACGGCTCGCGGCAGGTCGATCCGACGACGTTGCACGGGGGCGCCCCCGTCATTGCCGGCGAAAAATGGATCATGACGAAGTGGGTACGGGAGCGAGCGTACGTTTAGCGGCACGATCCAAGCGCGGACTGTGTCAAAATCGGCGCATTGAGCGATTTCGGGTTTGCTGCCGGACGGCAAGGCACTTCGCTCTCCGAACCAAACGGACCTCGCAGGCATTGAGAACATGGACGACTCTTTCAATTTCGACACCCTTGCCGTGCGCGCCGGCACGGTGCGGACAGACTTCAACGAGCACTCGGAAGCGCTATTTCTAACCTCGAGTTTTTGCTTTACAAGCGCCGCCGAAGCTGCCGAGCGCTTCAAGCATTCCGAGGACTACTACACGTATTCCCGCTTCACGAACCCGACGGTCACGATGTTCCAGGAGCGCCTCGCCGCGCTTGAAGGCGGCGAGGCTTGCATCGCGACCGCCTCGGGCATGAGCGCGATTCTCTCCGTCGTCATGGCCGCGATGCAGGCGGGCGACCATATCGTCAGCTCGCGCGCGCTTTTCGGCTCGACGCTCGGCATGTTCTCGCAGATTTTCTCGCGCTTCGGGATTACAACGACGTACGTCGACCCCGTCGACCTCGATGCATGGAAAGCCGCCGTACGGCCTGAAACGAAGATGTTCTTCGTCGAAACGCCTTCGAATCCAATGACGGAGCTTTGCGATATCGAAGCCGTCGGCAAGATCGCGAAAGCGGCGGGCGCGATTTACGTGGTAGACAACACGTTTTGCAGTCCGGCCGTTCAGCAACCGTTGAAGCTCGGCGCCGACGTCGTCATGCATTCGGCCACGAAGCTCATCGATGGGCAGGGCAGGGTGCTGGGTGGCGCCCTCGTCGGCACGCGCCAGTTCATCATCGAGAAAGTGTTCCCGTTCGTCCGCACCGCTGGGCCGACGATGTCCGCGTTCAACGCATGGATCCTGCTCAAAGGGATGGAGACGCTTGCACTGCGTGCGGAGCGCCATTCCGCCTCCTCGTTGACCGTCGCCCGGTGGCTCGAGGCGCATCCCACGGTGAAGCGCGTTTTTTATCCCGGGCTCGAATCGCATCCGCAGTATGAACTGGCAAAGCGGCAGCAACGCTCGGGCGGTTCGGTGCTGGCATTCGAGGTGGTCGGCGAGACACCCGAGCAACAACGTGAAAATGCTTGGCGTGTGATCGACAACACGAAGCTCTGCTCGATCACGGCCAACGTCGGCGATACGCGTACGACGATTACGCATCCGGCAACGACGACGCACAGCCGCATCACCCCGGAAGCGCGCGCGCAGGCCGGCATTACCGAAGCGCTGCTGCGCGTGGCGGTGGGGCTCGAGGATGCGGACGATATCTGCGCGGACCTCGGTCGAGGACTGAACCGCTGATTTGGACTGCTGACGACGCTGTGTCAACCGGCCCCGATTAGCCTCGGTGTCAACAAAGGAGCGCACAGCGACGCGTGCGCGCTCAATGAGCGCGCATCGCCCGCCACTGCCCGGGTGCAAGCCCGAATCGACGCGTGAACGCATGCGTGAACGCGCTCTGATCGCCAAAGCCGACGGCCAGCGCGACGTCAGTCAGCGTGTTGCGAGGATCGCGCAGCAACGCGAGGGCCGTGTCGAGCCGCAGGCGCTGCAAATAGCGATGCGGTGTCGTGCCGAACGCTTCTTCGAACAACTGATGGAAGCGCCGCGTGCCGAATCCGCAATGTGCCGCAAGATCGGGCACCCGCAATGGCTCGGACAAATTCGTCCGCAGCCACTTGTCGATACGAGGAAAATCGAGCCCGACAGCGGGTGGTTCGATGCCGATTGCCGTGGCGAGTGCGGCAGCGAGACGCGTCGCGGTATCCCACGCGAATTGTCGGGCGTGCGACGCCCCGAGCGTCGACGCGGGTTTCGCCATCGGCGCACCGCCCGTTGCCACGTCCATGACGAGTCGGGCAAACGCGTCATCGAGGGTGACCACGAGCGGGCGAGCAAAAAGCCGCTCGGGTATCGCGAGCGAGGCGGGCGACAAATCGAGCACGACTTGTCGGTTCTCGCCGATTCCCGCGTATTCGTGCCGCGAACCCGCCGGTATCAGCCACGCATAGCGCTTGTCGATGCGTTGCGCAACACCGTCCACGGCCATCTCCATTGCGCCGTCGAGCCCGAGCACGACTTGATGGAAATCGTGCTCGTCAGCCGCGCTCGCTTCCTCGAAGCAGCGCAGCGTCACGCTCGGCGCACGGATCGCCTGCCTGCTCATGCGTCTCTCAGTCTCTTCACGTTACGTCTTCACGCGCGGCTGGCATTCCGGCCCCGCGTGCTCAATCACGCTTCGAGCAATTCGACTTCGAACACGAGCGTCGCATTCGGCGGAATGACGCCGCCCGCGCCGCGCGCACCGTACCCGAGCTGAGGCGGGATGGTGAGCCGCCGCACGCCGCCCACCTTCATGCCCTGCACGCCTTCGTCCCAGCCCTTGATGACCATGCCGCCGCCGAGCACGAACGCGAACGGATCGTTGCGGTCCTTGCTCGAATCGAACTTCTGCCCGTCGGTGAGCCAGCCCGTGTAGTGGACGCTGACGGTGCGGCCGGCGGTGGCTTCGGCGCCGGCGCCCTCGGTCAGGTCTTCATACTTGAGGCCGGAAGCGGTTGTCACGATCGACATGGGAGAACTCCTCGAATCACGGTTAAAAGCGCCATTGTAGGCGCTCACCGTTGGCATCGGTGCCTATAATGTCAGTCTCATCAACGTGCTACCCGGTCCTGCCCATCGCCGCGAGGCTGAGCAAATGCCGTGCCCCGACGGCGCGGCGATCAATGGGCCGTCGAGCGCTTCATACGAGGGGCCGATCGTGTCGACGTCTTTCAGTGCCGTTGCCGCTGCCACATCCGACGAACGCTTTGCGCGTATGCGCGCCGAGACGGCGCTTTTTATGCGCGACCACGTGCTGTCGATCGTATCCCACGATCTGCGGAGTCCTCTGAACGCAATCCATAGCTGGGCGTATGTGCTCGAACGCAAGCTGGACCCGAACGACGCCGCGGCGCAACGCGCGCTGGCAGGCATCCGGTCGGGCGTCGATCAACAAGTGAAGCTGCTGGAGGAAGCCGTCGACAGCACGCGCGCCGAGACGAAAGCGCTGCCGCTCACGCGTGCGCCGTTCGCCATGAGGCAGGCTCTCGACCGCTCGCTCGACGATGTCCGGCGCGCGCTGGCCGATGCGCGCGGGGTCACGATCAAGCTCGATTCGCAGCTCGATGCCGAGCAGTGCGATGGCGACCGCGAGCGGCTTTCGCAGGCGATATGGGTGATGCTGGCATTTGCCGTCGAAGCCAGCGCGCCGGGGAGCTCCGTGGCGCTCGCGAGCAGTGTCGAGTCCGGTTCGTGGCGTGTCGACGTCGCCTATACGACGAGTTTCGCCGCGTTGAGCGATGCGGAGCTGCCGCACGCGTTCGACGCTTTCTCCCGCAAGCAGGCGATGCTTGCGCGCGAAGCGGGGCGCATCGCCTGGGTGCTTGCGCTGCCGCAGCGCGTAGCCTCGGCGCATGGCGGGATGTTCGAGCAAGGCGACACGCTCGACGGGCAACCGTCGACGCTTTCTCTACGCGTGCCGCTCGTGGCGGTTTGATGTTCGCGGGCAGGGCGAAGCGGATAGCTCACAACGTCACCGCCCCGGCACGCCCTCCTCGACGAGTAGTGCGACGGGCAACGCGGTCAATACGTCTTGCACGAAAAGATTTCCGTCGTCATCGACCTTCGGCGCACCGGGGCTCAACCAATCGAACAGGGCACGCGAGGCGAGCGCCGGCGGCAGTTCGACGCGTGTGTCCTGCCACACCGCTGGATCGGCGAGCGGTACATCGCTTTCAGGCGCGAGGAGCCCACAGGCAAACCGCGTGGCGATGGCAATGGCGTACGCATCCCCGTGCCGACGCGCGAACGCGACGACGTGCCGTGCGTAAGTCCCCTGCACGGAAAGCGGGATATACGACCCCTCGAGGAAAAGCGCCGGCGATACGGCGCGCAGCGTGAGCGCGCGATGGATGACGCCAAGCTTCACGCGCCCGTCGCGCCAGTTCGAAAGCTGTTCGCTCGGCGGCGTATCGACGAGCATCGCTCGACGCAGCGCGAAATCGACAGGCCGGCGATTGTCGGGATCGACGAGGCTGAAGTCCCAAAGCTCGGTGCCTTGAAAAAGATCGGGCACCCCGGGCGCCGCGATGCGCAGCATCGTTTGCAACAGACTATTGACGGCGCCCGCGCGGCTCACGCGAGCAACGAACTGCGAGAGCTCGCGCAGGAAACCGTCGCGCCGCTGCGGCGCGAGTATGTCGAAGAGAAAGTCGCGCGATGCCGCTTCGTATTCCAAGTCGGGCGCATACCAAGTCGTCCTTAGCTTCGCTTCTCGCAGCGCTTTCAACTGCCACTGCGCGACGCGCTCGGCGAACGCTTCGACGCCCGCGGCGTCGGATGGATCAAGATCGTACGGCCAGCAACCGACGAGCGTTTGATAGAGCATCGCCTCGGCCGCGGCGCCGGGAGCCCATCCGTGCGAGAGGCGGTAGGCTACGTCGCCCGCCGGCGGCTCCGCGGCCGCCCGTGCCAGTGCCCCTGGCGCTTCGCGACGATGGGGCGCATTCAATGTCGACCAGGCACGCAAGGTGGCACCCCATTCGCTTGCGATTTCGCTCAACACCGCGAGCCGCGCACGAACGTCTTCGCCGCGCTTGTGATCGTGCGTGGCCGTCGCGACGAGCGCATGCGGAAAGCGTTGCTGGCGGGCGAGATTGGTTTCGTGAAACGCTTCGACCGAAAGCGAGAAGTCGCCCGGATCGGCCCCGACTTCGTTGCGCGAAAACAGCCGGCCATATCGATAGAATGCGGTGTCCTCGACGGCCTTCGCGGCTAGCGGCGCGGTCAGTTGCGCAAAGAGCGCGCACGCGGTGCGCCGTTCGCGATTCGGGGTCGACGTCCTGGCGGCATCCGCTCCGCTCGCCGCTTCGGCGCTCGTACCTGCGCCTGCCGGCGCCGGCGCCTGCGCTTGCGGCCCAGGGCCGCCGAGCCATTCGTCGAGTTTAGCCAGCACGCCGTGATAGGCCGCCGGCAATACCGCGCGTGCGGCTTCGTAGGCCGTGCGGAAGTAGCGCTCATCGGCCTCCGTACGGAGACCGTTGACCGGGTAGAACCGATACACCGGGAAATGAACGGCCAGCTCGATCAGCGCGCGACGAATCGCAAGGAATGTGAAGTCGCGCGTGGCCGGCTGCTCGCGCGCCAGCCGGTGCAGGGCGCGCGTTGCTCTATCGAGCTCGGCCGGGAGGTTTTCGGCGAGCACCTGCCGGCGCGCGGCGAGCACTTCCTGGGCGAAGGTCGTTTCGCTCGCGGCCAATTCGTTCCATGTCGCCGTCAGCGCGGCCTCGCCCTCGGGATCGTGCAGCAGGGCGCCGACATCGTTCATGAAGTCGTAACCCGTCGTGCCATCGACCGGCCAATCGGCGGGCAACGCTTCGCCGCGCGCAAGAATCTTTTCGACGACGACATAGGCGCGTGTGCCGTCGAGCTGGGGCGGACGCTGCGTTTCACGTTCGGCGAGTCGCTCGCGCAAGCGTTGACAGTACTCGCGCGGATCGAGCAGACCATCGATATGGTCGATGCGCACGCCGTCGATGACGCCTTCGGCGAAAAGCCGCAAGATGAGCGCGTGCGCGGCCTCGAACACTTCAGTGCGTTCGGCCCGCACGGCCGCGAGCGTCGAAATGTCGAAAAAGCGCCGCCAGTTCACCTCGTCGGCGGCGGTGCGCCACCAGGCCAGGCGAAAGTACTGCCTCTCGAGCAGCCGATGGAGGCGCTCGCGCGAGGGGGGCGTATCGGGCGAATAGGCGGCGAGCGCGTTGTCGATGGCAGCGCGGCCGTGCGCGTCGACGAACGCGTGCAACGCTTCCAACGCGTCTTGCGCGCGCGGCCGTTCGTCGGGCTGCGCCGTGAGTCCGTCGAAATGCGCGGCCAACACCTTCAGCGCCTCGCGTTCGCGGTCTTGCTCCGCCGTCGGCCGAGCCTTGCCGGCCTCGGCGCGTTTAGCGTCATCCCTGAGCGCCTTTCCATCGATAGCGGTCCGCAAGATCGTCGCGTAATCGACGGGACAGATCGGAAACAGGTGCTCGGCGTAGCGCGCGACAATGCGCGTGAGCTCCGTGTCGAACGATAGCGTGATGCGACCGGCCATCAACTCCTCGCCGTACTGCGCACCGAGACAAGGCGCGAGCACTTTGCCGCGCAACGCGGGGTCGGGTGAGTGCCAGTCAATGTCGAAGTAACGCGCATGCGCGCTGTGCCTGCCCCATTCGAGGATGTCGAGCCACCACGCGTTATGGCTGCCCGCGATGCCCATGTGGTTCGGCACGATGTCGGCGACGATGCCCATCTGCCGGGCGCGCAAATCAGCGGCGAGTCGCTTCAATGCGGGCTCGCCGCCGAGCTCGGGGTTGACGTTGCCGTAGTCGACCGTGTCGTAGCCGTGCATCGAGCCGGGCACGGCAGTCGTGATCGGCGACAGATAGAGATGGCTCACGCCGAGCGCCGAGAAGTAGTCGACATGCGCGGCAGCATCGTCGAACGTGAAGCCGCGATGCAGCTGCAACCTGAGCGTGGAGCGCGGCAGCGTCATGATGCGCGGGGCGGCTCGGGCGCCGCGGGGCCGCCCGCCGCGCTCGCCCGGACGCGCGCAATCGCGAGCAGGCGATCGGCGAACGCGGCGTCGGCGAACAGTGCGTCGACAGGGGCGCCCACGCGGCGGCGCCAGTTCGGATGCTCGTCGATCGAGCCGGGCAGATTCGGCTGCTCGGCGAGTCCGAGCAGATCTTCGAGCGGGTACAGGGCGAGCGGCGTCGGCGTGGACGCGACGAACGCGAGCGCTTCGTCCACGGGCGGCTCTTCGAGCGGCGGCGCGCCGACATCGCGCGCGGCAATGCCGGCCTGCTGCAACGCATGCCAGAGCGCCTCGCGGTCCGTCGCACGCTCGGCTTGCGCTACGGCGACGGGGTCTTTGCCGTCAGGGCGCGCCGCGGTCTGGCCTATGCGGCTGCGCCACTCGATGTCGTGTCCTTCCCACCAGCCGGCAACGGTCGGCAGATCGTGCGTCGTTGTCATTGCAACCGAACTCGCTCCCCATTGCTCGGGCGCGCGGAATCCGCCGTCCTCCTCGTTGCGCTCGAACCAAAGAACGCGCATCCCGAGCAGACCATGCTCCGCGAGGCGATCGCGCAGGCCCGCCGGCACGGTGCCGAGGTCTTCGCCGATCACGATCGCTCGATGCCTCCACGATTCGAGCGCGATAAGTCGCAGCAAATCGTCGATGGGGTAGCTGAGGTAAGCCCCATCGGCCGGGGACGCGCCTTCGGGAACGAGCCACAGACGCCGCAGACCGAGTACGTGATCGATGCGCAATCCGCCCGCATGCGCGAACGTGGCACGGAGCATATCGATAAATGCCGTGAAGCCCTGGTTGCGCATTGCGCGTGGCGAGAACGTCGTCAAGCCCCACGCTTGTCCGGCTTGATTGAAGAGGTCGGGCGGGGCGCCGACGGAGACGCCCTCCAGCATGTCGTCGCGGTACGACCAGGCGTGGCTGCCGGCTCCGTCGCAACCGACCGCGAGATCGGCGACGAGCCCGATCGCCATGCCGGCATCGCGCGCGGCCCGCTGAGCCTCCGAGAGGCCTGCCGCCGCGAGCCATTGCATGAACAGATGGAAGTCGATTTCCTGTCTGTGTTCACGCGCAAACGCGTCGACTTCGGCTCGTCGCGGGTCGGTCAATTCAGCCGGCCATCGGCGCCAATGCGTTTGTCCGTGCTCGGCTCGCTGGCGCGCGTCGAGCGCCTCGAAACGCGCGTGGTCTTCGAGCGCTCGGCCGCCCTGCGCGCAAAAGGCATCGAATTGCGCTGCCAGTGGGCTGCGTTGATTGCAATCGTGAGCCCTGAAGCGGTCGAACAGCGCCCTCAAAACCTTGAGCCGCAGCGTAACGGCGCGAGGCCAATCGACGAGCGGCTCGCTCTCGAGCGCGGCCCACGCCGCGCCGGCGCCGAGCGCGTCCAGCGTTTCGCGCAGAGCCTCGTCGCCGAGCACGGCCGCGGGGTCGATGTGAGCCACGTTCAGGAAAAGACGTGAAGACGGCGAGTAGGGGCTGAACTTGCCCGGGTCGGCACTGAACATCGCATGCGCGGGACTGATCGCCAGCGCGTGCGCCCCTCGGCGCGCGCTCTCGGCCGCGAATGCGGCGAGCGCCGAATAGTCGCCGATGCCCCCATCGCCTGCGCGACGCAGCCCGTAAAGTTGGGCACCGATGCCCCATAGCGCCGGCGCTTCGCCGCCTTCCACGCCTGCCGCGAGGCACGCGTCGCTGACGGTGTGGCACCGCGAGGGCGCAACGGCAAGCGTGATGTGGCGATCGTTGAGCACGAGCTGGTGGTAGCCCGGCTCGGCGATCGGCGCAAGCAGTGCCGATTGGGCTCTCGGCGCGCTGAGACGGCCGTCGATGACTTCGCCGCTCTCGAGCTCGATTCGATATCGAGTGCCCGCTTCGATGGCTGCGGCGGGCAGCGCGATTGCGCGATCGCATTCGGCGGTGACGAGCGGAGGCAACGCGCCATGTTGGTGTTCGGCGTCGAGCGCGGCAAGGCTCTCGGCGGCTTCCTCGCGCGTGGCGCAGGGCAGTCCGAGCGCGGCGAGCAGGGCGGCCAGCGTTTCGGAGGGCACGCGGCGCTTGCGGCGATGCGCGTCTTCCCAATGCACCGAGAATCCCGCTCGCGTGGCGACGCGCTCGATGGCTTGACGCGCGGAACGAGCGGAGCGCCGCGACTCGGGCGACGGCGCGGGTGTCGGCGGTTGCGTCGGCGCATTCACGCGTTGTTCTCCCGCGGCTGAAGCACGCGCGAATCGTGCCGCAATGCGTAGCTGTTGACGTCGCCGGTCAGCCACGCGATGCATGCATAGGGGGGCAAGTCGCCCGCTTCCACGGTATCGCGCGAACGCGGAGGCGTTTCGAAAACGACCATGCCGTCGGGGCGCTCAGCGAACGGCAGTGCATCCGGCGTCAGGTTCAGCGCGATGGCGAGCGTCTCGCCGTCCGAAAGCCGCCAGCGCGCAACAAGCGCGTTCGCTTCGTGGCCGTTGCGCATAGCGAGCACGGAGGCGCCGAGGGAGCGTGCTTGCGTGATGCGTGGCGCAATCAGCTTGGCCCGCACGGCAAGCGCCGAGCGGTAGAAGTGAAGCCATGCATCGCGCTCGCCGCCGGCATTGCCGTTACCCGTCGTCGTCGCTTCGCAACTGCCGTTTTCGGCGGGCGGCGACGATAGCGCGAACGTCTGTACGGCGTTGGGATCGGGAATGCGCGCACGCCGCTCCGCATCGCTGAATGCAGAAAATTTCGCGAACTCGCGGCGGCGTCCCTCGCGCACCGCATCGGCGAGTTCGCCGTCGTAGTCGGTGAAATAAAGGAACGGTTGCGTCGAGCCGTGCTCTTCTTCCATGAAGAGGAGAGGAATTTGCGGCGACAGCAGCATGAGCCCTGTCGCCGCCAGCAGTGCCTGCGGCGCGCAGAGCGTGCGCAGCCGTTCGCCGAACGCGCGATTGCCGATTTGATCGTGGTTCTGCAGGAACATCACGAACGAAGTCGGCGCAAGGTGGCCGCTGGGCTCGCCGCGCGGCGCGCCGTCGTGGATCGGCGACGGCTCTCCCTGGTAGGCGAAACCCTCGGCCAGCACGCGCGCGAGTTTGCGGATCGGCTCGTCGGCATACGCGCGGTAATAGCCTTCGTGCTCGCCGGTCAGCAGCACGTGTAACGCGTTGTGCGCATCGTCATTCCATTGAGCGTCGAAATGGCCCTGCAAAAGGCTCGCCGTGTTGTGCTCGTTTTCGAGCACGAGATGCACGTGGCGCCCCGGCTCCGTGGTGCGACGTATGCGGTCCGCCAGCTCGCGCAGCCATTCGTCGTCGCCTATGGCATGGACGGCATCAATTCGCAAGCCGTCGAAACGATATTCCTGGAGCCAGTAAAGCGCGTTTTGGGCGAAAAACTCGCGCGTCTCGAGGCGGCGAAAGTCGATGGCCGGACCCCACGGTGTGATCACGTCCTCGCGAAAGAACTGGGGTGCGTACGAAGGCAGATAGTTGCCATCCGGGCCGAAATGGTTGTAGACGACGTCGATGAGCACGGCGAGTCCAAGCTCGTGCGCGCGATCGATCATCGACTTGAGGTCTTCGGGGCGGCCGTAGGCCGAATCAGGCGCGAACGGAAGTGTTCCATCGTATCCCCAGTTGCGGCGGCCAGGGAAATCGTTGATCGGCATCAGCTCGATGGCCGTGACGCCGAGTTCGGCGATGCGGGGCAGGCGCTTGGCCACGCTCTCGTAGCCGCCGAGCGTACCGACGTGCAGTTCGTAGACGACCATTTCTTCCCATGGCCGACCGAGCCACTGCGATTGCTGCCAGACATAGGCGCGCGGATCGATCACCTCGCTCGGCCCATGCACGTCCTCGGGTTGAAACCGTGAGGCGGGATCGGGAACGGCGGGCCCGTCGGGGCCGCCGAGCCGATAGCGATAGCGCGCGCCTGCACCGCATTGGGCTTGCGCTTGGAACCAACCGTTGCCCGCCGGCGTCATTTCGACAGCGACCGTCGTGGAGGCGTATTCGATTTCCACGCTGACCGCCGAGTACGCTGGCGCCCAGAAGCGAAACCGCGTGTGTGGCGGCGCGCCGGAAGCGGCATCGATCAGATGGGCGCCGAACGGCAGGCAGTGCGCGTGACGCTGCTGCCGGCGATCGAGCGGATGTTCGGACATGGGGCTCATCCTTGTCTTTGCGTCGTCACCGATAAAAAGTGTAGGTCGGTCTGAGGCCGGCCGTAGCGTCGTCCTGGCTCTAGGGTTGAACGTGCTCTCCGAGCGATCGGGCGACAAGGACGGCGAAGCCGTGCTCACCGAGCTCGAGCGCGTCGCTCTCGAGCGGATGCGGCTCGGCCCCGGGCGCCGTCGTATCGAGCAGCACGTTCCATTCCAGACGGGGAGCCGGCGGCAGGAACGATAGGGGCGTATCGGCGCCGTTGAATATCATCAGCAGCACCTCGGTCGCGCCGTCGAGCCCCGCGCCCGCGCGACGCAGTACCAACGCGCGGCCTTCCGGGTCTTGCCACACTTCGCTCGTGAGCGGCTCGCCTCGCTCGTCGAACCATCCGACGTCCTTGATGCCGGCCAGCACTTCGTTGTCGCCATGCAGAAAGCGGCTATCGCGCAAGAGCGGATGATTCTTGCGCAAGGCGATGAGGCGCGCGGTGAACGAAGCGAGCGATCGCGCCTCTTCCGTATCGGCTTGGACCCAGTCGAGCCACGATGTTTCGTTGTCCTGACAATAAGCGTTGTTGTTGCCCTTCTGCGTGCGCCCGAACTCGTCGCCTGCCGTGAGCATCGGCGTGCCGAGCGACGTGAAGAGGCAGGCGAGCATGGAGCGCATGACGCGGCGGCGCGTTTCGTTGATCGTCGCGTCCTCGGTCGGCCCTTCGGCCCCCCAGTTCGAGCTGCAATTCTCGTTGTGGCCGTCCGCGTTGTTTTCGCCGTTCGCTTCGTTGTGCTTTTGCTCGTACGAAACGAGGTCGGCGAGCGTGAAGCCGTCATGCGAGGCGAGGAAGTTGATCGAGGCCCACGGCCGCCTGTAGCGGTGATTGAACAGGTCCGCCGAGCCGGTGATGCGTGCCGCCAGTTCGGCGCGCATGCCCGCGTCCCCGCGCCAGAAACGCCTCACGCAGTCGCGAAATTTGTCGTTCCATTCGGCGAAACCAGGTGGATGCCGGCCGACCTGATAGCCGCCGGGCCCGACGTCCCACGGTTCCGAAATGAGCTTACGCAGCGACAATACCGGGTCCTGGCGAATCGCATCGAAAAAGCCCGAACCAGGATCGAAGCCGTGGCCTTCGCGCCCGAGCGTCGCGCCGAGGTCGAAGCGAAAGCCATCGACGTGATAGGCGGTCGTCCAGTAGCGCAGCGAGTCCATGACCATCTGCAACACGCGCGGGTGCGAGAGATTGACGGTGTTGCCGCATCCCGTGTCGTTGATGTAGTGACGCTCGTCGCCGGGAATCAACCGGTAGTAGCTTGCGTTGTCGAGACCGCGCCAGGAGACGGTCGGCCCGAGCTCGTTGCCCTCGCAGGTGTGGTTGTAGACGACATCGAGAATGACCTCGATGCCGGCGGCATGGAGCTGACGAACCGCAATGCGCATTTCGGAAAGACGCCGAGTCGAGAGGTAAGTCGGATGCGGCGCGAAAAACGCGGCCGTGTTGTAGCCCCAGTAATTCGTGAGATGCCGTTCGAGCAGGAAGCGCTCGTCGAGGAACGCGTGTACCGGCAACAGCTCGATCGCGGTGATGCCCAGCTTGACCAGATGATCGACGAAGCCCGGCGAGGCGAGTGCCGCAAAGCTGCCGCGTTCGTGCGGGCGCAGCTCGCCGTTCATCATCGAGACGCCGCGCAGATGCGCTTCGTAGATGACCGTTTCGCACCACGGCACGTCGGGTCGAGCGTCGCGCGACCAGTCGAATGCTTCGTCGATGACGACAGATTTCGGCACGGCCGGCGCTGAATCGCGGCGATCGAAGGAAAGATCGAGCCGGCTAGAGTGGACGCGATAGCCGAACATTGCGTCCGACCAGCGGAACCCGCCCGTCAACTTCTTCGCGTACGGATCGAGCAGCAGCTTGTGCGGATTGAAGCGATGCCCGTGATGCGGCTGATAGGGTCCATGCGCGCGATAGCCGTACACGGTACCCGGGTGCGCGCGGGGCAGGTAGCCGTGCCAGACTTCGTCGGTGCACTCGGGAAGAGGCAGCCGTCCAAGCTCTCTATGACCGGTCGGATCGAAGACGCAGAGTTCGACGCGCTGCGCGTTCGCGGAAAACACGGCGAAGTTCACCCCGAGACCATCCCACGTCGCGCCGAGCGGGTGCGGCGTACCGGTTTCGAGCCGGTCGGGTAAAGAGTTCGCCATTCGCTTGCCCCCGTTGTCCCTTGTTCGTTGATATGGACGTCACCGCACGCCCGTTTCAGGGCGCGCGCAGCACGATTGTCGCGAGTGGCGGCAGCACGAGCACGGCCGATTGCGGCTTACCGTGACTCGCAATGCTTTCGGTCACGATCGTCCCGCCGTTGCCGACGTTCGAGCCGCCATAGACGCTTGCATCCGTATTGAGAATTTCGGCCCAGTGCCCCGCGCGTTGCAGGCCGATCCGGTAGCCGTGGCGCGGCACGGGCGTGAAATTGCAGACGATCGTCAACTCCGCGCCGTTGCCGTCGCAGCGTCGATAGGCAAAGACGCTGTTGGCGCTGTCGTCGCCGATGAGCCATTCGAAGCCGCCAGGTTCCGAGTCGGTGGCATAGAGCGCCGGTTCGCTCGCATAGATGCGATTGAGGTCGCGAACGAGCATTTGCACGCCGTGATGCATCGGATCGTCGAGCAGATGCCAGCGCGGCGAGCCGTCGTGATCGAACTCCGCGTCCTGCGCGAACTCGCCGCCCATGAAAAGCAGCTTCTTGCCCGGATGCGTCCACATGAAGCCGAAGTAGGCGCGCAGATTGGCGAAGCGCTGCCAGCGATCTCCGGGCATCTTGCCGAGCAGCGAACCCTTGCCGTGGACGACTTCGTCGTGTGAGAGCGGCAGCACGAAGCGTTCGGAGTAGGCGTAGATCATCCCGAACGTCATGCTGTGATGGTGATAGCGGCGGTAGACCGGATCCTCGTGCATGTAGTTGAGCGTGTCGTGCATCCACCCCATGTTCCATTTGAAGTTGAATCCAAGCCCGCCTTGCTCGACCGGCGCGCTGACGCCAGGCCATGCCGTCGATTCCTCGGCCACCGTGATCGCGCCGGGCACGCCGGGCGCATAAGCGACTTCATGATTGACGCGTTTGAGGAAGCTGATCGCTTCGAGGTTCTCGCGGCCTCCGTAGATGTTCGGCACCCACTCGCCGGCCGCGCGCGAGTAGTCGCGATAGAGCATCGAGGCAACGGCGTCCACGCGCAGTCCGTCGACGTGATAGCGCAAAAGCCATGCGAGCGCCGAGGCGATGAGGAACGCGCTGACCTCGTTGCGACCGAGGTTGTAGATCATCGTGTTCCAGTCCTGGTGATACCCCTCGCGCGGATCGGAATGCTCGTAGAGCGCGGTGCCGTCGAACTGGATAAGGCCATGCGCATCGTTCGGAAAGTGCGCGCTGACCCAATCGATGATCACGCCGAGGCCCGCCTCGTGCGCGCGGTTGACGAACTCGGCGAAGCCCTCCGGCGGACCGTAGCGAGCCGACGGCGCGAAAGGCGAAAGCGGCTGATAGCCCCATGATCCGCCGAACGGATGCTCGGCGATCGGCAGAAATTCCACATGGGTGAAGCCCATGCCGAGTGCATACGGGATCAGCCGATCCGCGAGTTCGGACCAATTCAGGCCGCGCCGGCCTTCCTCCTCGACACGCAGCCACGACTCTGCGTGCACTTCATAGATCATGATGGGCGCATGCGGCGTCTGCAGCGCCGCGCGCTTCGTCATCCATTCGCCGTCGGTCCAGGCGAACTGCTCGATGCGGCTTACCTCGGCGACGATCGATGCCGTTGCCGGCGTGCGTTCCGTCTGCATCGCGCAGGGATCGGCTTTCAGCGGGAGCGTACGGCCGTCGTGGCCGACGATTTCGTACTTGTAGCGCCCTCCGGCAGCGAGCCGCGGCACGAAGAGCTCCCAGACGCCCGCGACGTGCCGTAGACGCATCGGATGCCGGCGGCCGTCCCAGGTGTTGAAATCGCCGACCACCGAGACCCGCCGGGCGTTCGGCGCCCACACCGCGAAGCGTACGCCGGGGATGCCGTCCATCGTGCAGGGGCGGGCGCCGAGACATTGCAGCACCGCATAGGGATCGGAGCGCGCGAGTCGGTTGAGCGCGTCTTCGTCGAGCACGGGGCCGAACGAATAGGTGTCCTCGATGTCCTGCTCGACACCGTGCCAGTCGATACGCAGCCGATAGGGCGCCGCACGCTCGACGAATCCGGCGAAAAGACCGGACGGATCGATCGAGGCTAGCCGACCGAGGATCGCGCCGCTATCGCGCTCGATGACGGCGACCGCGGCGGCGCCCGGGAGCATCGCCCGTACGACGTAGCCGTCCGTCGTGCGATGCAGGCCGAGCTTCGAGAACGGATCGGGGTGCTGCGCGTCGACGAGCGCTTGAATGTCGAGCTTGTCGAGCCCGGCGGTGGGGTCGCGCTCGGCGATCGAATGAATGCGAGAGAGGGTGGATTGCTCGTTCATGGCGCGAACCCATGGAAATCAAGGCGATGGGGAAGGCGTACCGGCGCCGTCGTTGCCGTTTTGACGTTTGCCATCGCTGCCGTTACCGCCGCTGTCGCCGCCCTCCTCTCCGTTGTCGGCAGGCGCGGCCGGCTCACCGAGCAGCCGGCTCGCGAGCGCCGCGAGCCCGCGCACGGGAAGCCCGAGCCACGCGGGCCGGTTCGCGGCTTCGTAGCGGACCTCGTAAGCAGCCTTCTCGATGAGGAAAAGGTCGAGCAGCGCCGCCTCGGCTTCCACCGAGACGAGCGGCTTGACCGCCCGGCTCACGGCCTCGCGATAGCCCGCGAGGAAGCTCTCCTCGCCGCGCTCGCGGAAGTATTCATAGAGCGTGCGCTTGCGGTCAGCCGCCTGCGCCGTCAAGGTTTCGAGCGTCGGCTGGGCCGCCGCGCTCGCATACGAGAGCGAGCGCAGGAGCCCCGCCACGTCGACGAGCGGACTTCGCTTCATACGCCGCTCCTCGAGGGGGCGCGCCGGTTCGCCCTCGAAGTCGATCAGATACGCATCGTTCTGCGCGACGAGGACCTGACCGAGGTGAAAATCGCCGTGAACACGGATGCGCAGGGCATCGATTTCGAGCGGCACGTGGGTCTCGAGCGCCTGCACGAGACGCTCGCGCATCTGCATGAGACGTTGGGCCGGCGCGCGCGTCTGCTCGGGCAGATGTTCGCCCGGCTTCGCGAGCTCCGCGGCGAGCACGTCGAACGCGCCGGCGAGCATCGATTGGGCCCCGTCGATCCAGTCGCGCACGTCGGTCGGCGTGACGGCCTCCGGCGCGAAGGCGGGATCGTCGCTGGGCGCGGCGAGCGCGGCATGCAACTCGCCGAGCCGCCGGCCGATGGTGCCGGTGAGGGCGCAGTAGCCCAGGATCTTTTCCGCATCGGGCTCGTCCGTCTCCGCGGCCAGCACCATTTCTTCGATGACGCGGCGCAAGTAATCGAGCGCCCAGTTCCAGGCATCGCCCTGATTGTCGATGAAGCCCTGAATCAGGACGAGCGTGTGCGGCACACCGGCCGGATCGACGCGAACCACTTCGCCGTAAAGAGGCGCCGTATTGGCATAGCCGATCTCGGTCAGATGTCGGCTCATTTCAGCTTCCGGGTGGATCCCGCCGACTACGCGCCGCACGAGCTTGAGAACCGCGCGCTCGGCGACGATGAGCGAGCTGTTGGTCTGTTCGGCGGAGATCCAGCGGATTTCCGGTGTTTCGCCCAGGTCGTCGAGCTCGCCGAAACGCGCGGTCGGGATGAAGCGGATCTCGCTTTTTTGCACCGTCTGTATCGCGGCGTGCTCGTGCATCTTTTTCAGCACGCCGTGCGCGAACTGCGGCAACGAGAATGCGTCCGTCAGGTGCCCGATCGTGCGTCCGCGCCGTACCCGCGCGAGCGCGAGCTGCGTGAAGAGCGGCACTGTCGTGTCCGCGCCCCAGGTGATCGCGAGCGGCAGCACATAGCGCTCGGTATGCGTGCCGACGTCGGCCTCGATCTCCGTGAACGCGAAGCCCGCTTGGGGGATCGTCGTCAACGCCGCGAGCCGCACGGCTTTCAGTCTTTGGTCCTTCGAGGCGAACCAGCGGCGCCGGCTCAGATACGAGGGCAGCACTTCCGATTCGAGCAACCGCACGTTCTCGGGCGTCGGCCCCGTCTGCTCGGCGCGAATGACGAGCGTGACGAACTCCGGCAATTGCTCGGGGCCCGGCTGAGCCCAGGCGGGACGATCCTCGCGGCTGCAGAGAAGGAACCAGAGGAAGCCGTAAGGCGGGAACGTCAGCAGATAAGTGAGCTGGCCGATGGCCGGAAACACCGAGTCCGCCGTCATTTCGATCGGGACGCGGCCGGCGAACTCGGAGAGGTCGAGCTCGACCGCCTGCGGCGCACGCGAGAGATTGGCCACGCAAAGGATGGGCGGATGGCCATCGAGCTCGCGCAGATACGCGAGAATTTTGCGATTCGAGGGCTTCAGAAAACGAATGCTGCCGCGGCCGAACGTATGCGTCGAGCGACGCGTGGCGAGCATGCGGCGCGTCCAGTTCAGCAACGAATGCGGATCGCGTGTTTGCGCTTCGACGTTGACGGCGTCGAATCCGTAAAGCGTGCCCATCAGCGGCGGCAAAACGAGCTGCTCCGGATCCGCGCGCGAGAAGCCGCCGTTACGATCGGACGACCACTGCATGGGAGTGCGCACGCCGTCTCGATCGCCGAGGTGGATGTTGTCGCCCATGCCGAGCTCGTCGCCGTAGTAGATGACGGGCGTGCCCGGCATGGAGAGCAGCACCGAGTTGATGAGCTCGATGCGGCGCCTGTCGCGCTCCATGAGCGGCGCGAGCCGCCGGCGAATGCCGAGGTTGAGCCGTGCGCGCCGATCGCTCGCATAGGCGTTCCAGAGGTAGTCGCGCTCGGAGTCCGTCACCATCTCGAGCGTCAGCTCGTCATGATTGCGCAGGAAGACCGCCCATTGACAGCTCGGCGGCAGCTCCGGCGTCTGCTTCATGATGTCGGTGATCGGAAAGCGGTCCTCGCTCGCGATCGCCATATAAATGCGCGGCATTAGCGGGAAGTGGAACGCCATGTGGCATTCATCCTCGTTGCCGAAATACTCCTGCACGTCTTCGGGCCATTGATTGGCTTCGGCGAGCAGCATCCGGTTCGGATACTCCGCGTCGATCGTCGCGCGAATCTTCTTCAGAATCGCATGGGTCTCGGGCAGGTTCTCATTGCTCGTCCCCTCGCGCTCGACGAGGTAGGGCACGGCGTCGAGCCTCAATCCGTCGATGCCCATGTCGAGCCAGAAGCGCATGACCGAGAGCACTTCGCGCAGCACCGCCGGGTTGTCGAAGTTGAGGTCGGGCTGGTGAGAGTAGAAGCGATGCCAGTAGTAGGCGCCCGCGACAGGATCGTGCGTCCAGTTCGAGGGCTCGGTGTCGATGAAGATGACACGCGTGCCCAGATATTTCTGATCGGTGTCGGACCAGACGTAATAGTTGCGATAGTTCGATCCCGCCTTCGCGCGCCGCGCTCGTTGAAACCACGGATGCTGGTCCGACGTGTGATTGATGACGAGCTCGGTCACGACGCGGATGCCGCGCGCATGCGCGCCTTGAATAAAGCGGCGCACATCGGAGAGCGTCCCGTAATCGGGATGGACGCCTCGATAGTCGGCGATGTCATAGCCGTCGTCGCGGCGCGGCGAAGGATAGAACGGGAGCAGCCAGACCGTGTCGACGCCGAGCTCCGCGATGTAGTCGAGCTTCGCGATGAGGCCCTGGAAATCGCCGACGCCGTCGTTGTTTGCGTCGAAGAACGACTTCACGTGGACTTGGTAGATGATCGCGTCTTTGTACCAAAGAGGATCGTCGGCAAGCGGCGAGCGCTTCAAGCGGCGGCTGCCTCGCACCCGGGCGGCATGCACCGCGCTTTCGGCTTTTGCCGTTTCGGTCCCGCGCGGGGCGGACGGCGTGTGTGCCGGCGGCGTATCGATGTGTTGCTCTTCTCGCTTCATGGTCAATCTCCCCCCGGGGTGCCGACGCTCGCCGCGCCCGCCTCCACGTGAGCGCGTGCGTCGCGCGGCAATCCCGCCGCCGGCGCAATGCGCCATATCGCGAAAGGCCGCGTATCCGGCTCGAGGCGAATGTGCTGGCGGCGTCCACGCCATTCAGAGCGCGCGCCGCTCATGAGATCCGTCACAGCGAGCGCATCCCAGTCGTGCATGCGCCAGCGATCGAGCGTTTGCCATGGCAGATCGATATCGGCTTCCTGCGGCGCGGACGGATCGAGGCTGATAGCCACCAGGATTACGTTGTCGCGTGCCGCCGTCGCCTTTTCGAAAAAGAGAATGCTGTCGTTGTGAGCGGGCAGGAACGTGAGGCCCAGGTGCGTCTGCAGAGCTAGGTTGGACCTGCGGATTCGATTGAGCGCCGTAATGGTGTCGACGATGTTGCCGGGCCGATTCCAGTCCCACGCGCGCAACTGGTACTTCTCCGAGTCGAGGTATTCCTCGCTGTTCGGCAGCGGTGTCGACTCGCAAAGCTCGAAGCCGCAGTAGACCCCCCATAGCCCGGACAGTGTCGCCGCCAGCGCCGCGCGAATCATGAACCCGCCGCGGCCCGAAGCCTGCAGATGGCGCGGATTGATATCGGGCGTATTGACGAAGAACTGAGGGCGGAAATACTCGCGCGCGTTCGTTTGCGTGAGCTCCGTCAGATAGTCGATGAAGTCCCGCTTCGATTCGCGCCATGTGAAGTACGTGTACGACTGCGAGAAGCCGAGCTTCGCGAGCCGGTACATGAGGCGCGGGCGCGTGAAAGCCTCCGAAAGAAAAATGATGTCGGGGTGCTGCGCGCGAATGTCGGCGATCATCCATTCCCAGAACGGCAACGGCTTCGTGTGCGGATTGTCGACGCGGAAGATGCGCACGCCCGCGTCGATCCAGAAGCTGATGACATCGCGCAAGGCGAGCCACAGCGCGGGCTTCGCGTCATGCGCATAGAACTCGGGGTTGACGATGTCCTGGTATTTCTTCGGCGGGTTCTCCGCGTAGCGGAGCGTGCCGTCGGGACGCCAGGCGAACCACGATGCATGCTCGCTCAGCCACGGATGATCGGGCGCGCACTGTATCGCGAAGTCGAGCGCGATCTCGAGGCCGTGCTCGTGGGCCGCTCGCAGCATTCGCTTGAAATCGTCGAGCGTGCCGAGCTCGGGATGCACCGCCGTGTGGCCGCCTTCTTCGCTGCCGATGGCATAGGGGCTGCCCACGTCGCCAGGTTGCGCGTTGAGCGTGTTGTTGCGCCCCTTCCGATTGACTTTGCCGATCGGATGGATCGGTGGAAAGTACAGTACGTCGAAGCCCATGTCGCGAATGCGCGGCAGCTTCGCGATGACGTCGTCGAAAGTGCCGTGGCGGTTCGCATCGTCGCTCATCGAACGCGGGAATATCTCGTACCAGCTTGCGAAACGAGCGGCGCTGCGTTCCGCGTCGATGCGGTAGACGGTCGCATCGCGCGAGAGGAATGGGCGATGGCGCGCGAGCGCGACGACTTCCGCCGTTTCGGGGGCGAGCAGAAGATCGAGTCGTGCCGGCGAGCTGGCGTGCATGAACTGCGTGGCGAGCTCTTTCAATCGATCGATCGCCGTTCGCTGAGCCTCGTGCGCGCGATGCTCATGACGAATCTCCTGGTGCTCGCCGGTGGCGTCGGCCGTCTCGGCTTCGGCCAGCACGCGCGCAATGAAATGCCGCGCTTCCTCGAGCTCGAGATCGACGGCCTGATTTGCGTTGAGCTTTTTGCGGACGTGATCGACGAGCGAGGCGAAATCGTCGCGCCAGGCGATCACGGTGAACTCGTAGCGCCCCACGCGAGTCGGCGTGATGCGCGCATGCCAGAGATCCAGGCCCGCGGGCTCGGCCGGCGTCATGCTCGTCTCACGCCACGCGACTTCATCGACGGCGCGCCAGATGACGGCGGCGGCGATCTTGTCGTGTCCCTCGCCGAAGATGGCGGCGCTGATCTCCACTTCTTCGCCGACGACGCGCTTGGCGACGAAGCGCCCGCCATCGATCGATGGCGAAACGCTTTCGATCGCGATGCGCGGCGCGGCGATCGCTTCGAGGATGGCCGCCGTCGCGGCGCGCTTCGAGCCATGCCGCATCGTGACGCTTGGATTCGCGCTCGCGCGAAAAAGCCGCGCTTCTCCGGGGGCGAGCAGGAACGGTTCGAGCGGCTCGGCCGGCGTCGTGCAGGCGCTCGTCATCGGCTTGAACGCGGTGAAGCTGCCAGGCACGCCGTCGAGAAAGCGAGCCGGGTCCACGAAGGCCGGCGTGTTGAGGTCGGGATTCGCGATCAGCAGCGCGGCTTCGCGCGCGTTGCGCAGGTCGCGGCATTCGCCGCGCAGCAGGGCCGCGACGTTCGCGCCCGCGCCCGACAGCGCACGCAGCTCACCCGTCGTTCGCAACACCGGCGTGTGTTGCTGCAACGAGTTCGCCTGCGCGATTTCGGCGCCCAAATCGAATTGTGCCGCCGCGCATGCCTTGCGGTACTGCTCGGGGCTGCCCGATCGGTAGGAAAGCGGTTCCGCGATGCCGTATTCGAAGCCCATTGGCAAGAGCCATCCCGTGCCGAGCGCAACGGCGGCCGCGATGGCACGGCGATAGGCGCGCTCGACGACGACGGCATCGCTTGCCCCTGTGAGCTCCGATGCGAGACGTGAACCATAAGGCGCTTCGGGGAACGCGATCGGTGCGGCGACCTGCACGAGTGCGGCGTGCTCGTCGGCGAGCCAATCTTCGCGGAAGTCCCACCAGCGGACGGACGAGAACACGCTGTCGAAACGAGCCTCCGCGAGTCGGCTGACCTCGCTTCGCGCGAGGCCGGGCGTGGCGGCGAGAAAGCGCGCATCCGGATGACGCGTGCGCACGGCCGCGCCGAGTTCGCGCCAGACGTCGATGGGTACGTGATGAGGAGAATCGAAGCGAAAGCCGGCGACGCCCGCTTGCACGAGCGCCAGGAGTCGTTCGCTCCACCAGGCGCCGAGTTGAGCGGCCGCCGCCGGGTCGTCGAAGTTCGCATAGGCCGCGTTGTCTTCGCCGCGTGTGTGGCGTGGGTCGAGGCGCGCGTGCTCGGGCTCGAACGGTCTGAACCAGTGCGGATGGTCGCGGTAGAGTTCGCCGTCGGCCGCCACGCGATCGAGGACAAGATCGACGAGCAGCGCAAGCCCTTGCTCGCGTGCCGCATCGGCGAGCCGACGCAAGGTCTCGTCGGCATCGCGCTCGGATGCGAGAGCGGGATGGAGCCGGCGATGGTCGGCCACGAGCTGCAAATGGCCCGCAGCCCCCGACGCGAACGGCGAGCCGATCAGGACATGATCGAAGCCGAGCGTGGCGGCGTGCTCGAGTTGGGCCGACCAGGCGTCGAGCGGCCCGACGAGCAGAGGATGGATGAAGTAGATCCGCGGCGCATACGCTTGTGGTCGTTCCATAGGTGAACAGCCCCCGGTGGCGGACGGCGATGTGGATGGCACGCACTGCGCGCGATCGCATCGCCGAACAAGGCGGCGCTTGATGGCGCGCAGTGCGGTGACGTTCCTTCGGCGTCGGTCCACGTTGGCGGCGACCTTCAGCGCGCGAATCTGCTAAGCAGGTTGCATGCCGCGCCGGCCGCTGAGGTCCCGTCGGCTGACGCCCATCGGACAAAAACAAGTATGCGCGTATCGGCGGCGGACCGTGAGCGGTTTCCGACACGGACAGGGTGGCGGCGCATCGCGTCGAACTGAATGGTGTAAATCTGACACCGTGCCGCGGTCGATTTTTACATCGTATGTGCCCAATCTGCCGACAATCGTCGTGCCAACGATTGTCTAACGGCGCGGACGCAGCTATATTTCGTCGCAGTGGGCCCCGCCCGCGCCTCTCGCATAATGAAAGTGAAAGACCGCCGGTCGGAAGGGCGGCGTTCAAGACCGGATTCGGGGCGACTCGCCGCCGGCACGTGCCGGCAGGGTCAACGATACGACCTTGGAGCCCACATGACAGCAGATGCCAGAGAGAATCGGCCGAGCGAGGTACCGGCGGCTTTCGCCCGCCGAGAGTTCGTCCTGGGCGCGTGCGCGTCGGCGGCGGCGCTCTCCTTCGCCGCGACGCTCGGCCTTCCCATCGGCACTGCTTCCGCCTTTGCGTTCGAGCCGCCCGCGGGCGGCGGGCTGAACGCGTTCGTCGCGCTATCTCAGCAGTTGACAGGACGCGCGAGCCTCAATGCGACGCTCGGCAAGCGAATCTACGAGGCATTCGCGCAATCGGACAGCGGCTTCCCGCAAAGCGTCGCCGCGCTCAACACGTGGCTCAAGTCTCACGGCGGTGTGCCGAGCGATACGGTCACGGCCGCCCTCGCCGTCGAGAATCCACGCCTTGCCAAGACCGTCGGCGACGTCATGCGCGCCTGGTATCTCGGGCTCATCGGCGAGACGCCGATGACGAAGGTCGTCGCTTATGAAAGCGCCCTCATGTTCGATCCCGTCAAAGATGTGCTGACGATTCCGTCGTATTGCCGCGACGTGCCGTTCTACTGGAGCAAGAAGCCCGGAGGCGGATAGTCTCCCGCAGGAGATGAACTGGGGCAATGCTCGCCGCCGACACCGACTCGGCGGTCGAAGGCCCGGCAATGCACCGTGTTTGCGCATGGCATATGCCTTGCGGACGCGGCCTTCAAAACAACGTCACGGTCGATCGATTTGGCTTGGCATTGCGCACATGGCTAACAACACTTCCGCCGACGTCGTCGTAGTCGGCTCCGGCGTGGCGGGCGGCCTCGTCGCTCATCAGCTCGCACTCGCCGGCGCGTCCGTGATCGTGCTCGAAGCGGGCCCGCGCATTCCGCGCTGGCAAATCGTCGAGAACTTTCGCAATTCGCCCGCGAAGGCCGACTTCGCGACGCCATATCCGTCCATGCGGTATGCACCGCACCCCGAGTACGCGCCGCCGAACGGCTATTTGGTTCAAAAGGGCGACTATCCGTATGACTCGCAATATCTGCGCGTGGTAGGCGGCACCACCTGGCACTGGGCCGCCGCGACGTGGCGGCTGGTACCGTCCGACTTCAAGCTGAAGAGCCTTTACGGTGTGGGAAGCGACTGGCCTTATCCCTACGACACGCTCGAGCCCTGGTACTACGCGGCCGAAGTGCAACTCGGCGTTTCCGGCCCGGATCTATCGATCGATCTCGGTTCGCCGCGCGCCAAGCCCTATCCGATGCCGCAGCTGCCGCTCTCGTATCTCGACGCGCGCTTCACCGAAACACTGAATGCAAACGGCTTCAAGGTCGTGCCCGAGCCTGTCGCGCGCAACAGCCTTCCATACGATGAACGCCCCACGTGCTGCGGCAACAACAATTGCATGCCGATCTGCCCGATCGCGGCAATGTACAACGGGATCGTCCATGTCGAGAAGGCGGAGCAGGCCGGCGCCCAGCTCGTGCCGCAGGCTATCGTCTATCGCATCGAAGTCGACGACAAAGGGCTCGTCGCGGCCGTCCACTACAAGGATCCGTCGGGTGGCAGCACGCGCGTGACGGGCAAGCTATTCGTTCTCGCGGCAAACGGCATCGAGACGCCGAAGCTGATGCTGATGTCGACGTCCGACAAGTTTCGGCGCGGAGTCGGCAACAGCTCCGATCAGGTGGGCCGTAATCTGATGGACCATCCCGGCACCGGCGTCAGCTTCCTGGCGAACGAAGCGCTCTGGCCTGGCCGCGGGCCGATGGAGATGACCTCAGTCGTGAATTTCCGCGACGGCAAATTCCGCTCCGACTACGCCGCGAAGAAACTGCACCTGTCGAACGGCGTGCCGACGATGGCGATCACGGCGGCGCTGCTCAAAAGAGGTGTGACCGGCGGCGAACTCGATCGCGAGATCCGCGATCGGGCTTCGCGCACGCTGACGATCAACAGCTTTCACGAGATCCTGCCCGAGCCGCGCAACAGAATCGTGCCGTCGGCCGATCACAAAGACGCGCTCGGTATTCCGCAACCGGAGATTTACTACTCGATCGGCGACTACGTGAAGAAGAGCGCGGCCCACACTCACGAGCTCTATGCGCAGATCGCCGGGCTTTTTGGCGGCATGGAAGTGACGTTCGACGATCACTTCGCCCCGAACAATCACATCATGGGCACGACGATCATGGGAAGCGATCCGGCCGATTCGGTCGTCGATGCGGATTGCCGCACGCACGATCATCGAAATTTGTTTCTCGCGACGAGCGGTGTCATGCCCTCGGCGGCTTCGGTCAATTGCACGCTGACCCTTGCCGCACTCGCTTTACGATTGGCCGACAAGCTCAAGCATGAACTCTGAGATGAAACGGCCCCCACGCTCACTATCGTTCGCTGCCCCCTCCCACAAGGGGACTTCCTTGGCGCGCCTGCGGCGCACCTGCAGGTCGCGAGGGGGTCTCAGCCTCCCTTGGGGCGGAACCGGCGCCCGAAGGAAGTCCCCTTGGGGGACGGGAGGCTGAGATGACGAGACAATCCTCACCCTCGCATCGTTCTCTGCCTCGTCCCGTCCGCATGGCGAGCGTCGCCGCCGCGTTCGCGCTGTTTGCGCTCTATCTGGCGTGGCACGCGGCGAGCGATGCCGATGGCGCGCCGGCCGACGAAATACCGCTCTCCGCCGCGCTCGCGCAAGGCGGATCGAACTCCGCGACGAGCCCTGATGCGTCGCCCACGCCGGGCCCGACGGCTGGCCTGGCGCAAGAGAGCCAGGCGAGCGACGTCGACAATCCGGACCTCGTCAAGCGCGGCGCTTACCTCGCGCGTGCCGGCGATTGCATCGCATGTCACACGGCCGACAAGAGCCGTCCGTTCGCGGGCGGCCTGCCGATCGCGACGCCGTTCGGCACCCTCTACACGCCGAACATTACGCCTGACCCCGACACGGGCATCGGCCGCTGGACCGATGCGGACTTCGTCCGTGCGATGCACGAAGGAATCGGCAAGAGCGGCGAGCGGCTCTATCCGGCATTTCCTTACACCGAATACACGCGCATCACCGAACGCGACGTGCTCGCGATCCGCGCCTATCTGAACACGCTCGTGCCCATCCACTACACGCCGCCGCGCAACGATCTGAATTTCCCTTTCAATCAACGTTGGCTGATGTTTTTCTGGAACCTGTTCAATTTCCACGACGGTCGCTTCGTGCCCGATCCGAAGCAAAGCCCTCAATGGAATCGCGGTGCTTACCTGGTCGAAGGGCTCGCGCACTGCGAGGAATGCCATACGCCACGCAACTTCATGCAGGGACTGAAGACGAGCGATCGCTTTTCCGGCGCGCAGCAGGCCGGATGGAGCGCCTTCAACATCACGCCCGACAAGGCCGGCGGCATCGGCAACTGGAGCGACGACGATCTCGTCCGCTACCTGTCGACGGGAGTCGCGCCCGGCCGCGCCAATGCGGCGGGACCGATGGCCGACGTCGTGGCCAACAGCACGCAATATCTGACGAGCGACGATTTGCGCGCCATCGGTGTCTACCTACGCTCGGTGCCGCCGGTTTCGGGCGGGGCGACGCGCTCGCGCGATCAATGGGGCAAGCCGGCCGACGACGTGACCGCGCTGCGCGGCACGGCCGTCAAGGGCGTCAGCGGTGCGCAGCTTTTCGTCGCCAACTGCGCGTCCTGTCACGACTGGTCGGGGCAGGGCGTTGGCGGCAACGCGCCGCTCGCCTATCCGTCGCTGATTCATAACAGCGCGACCGGCGCCGGCAACGCCGACAATTTGACGATGGTCATTCTGCACGGCGTCGCGCGGCGCACTAAGGACGCCGATGTGATGATGCCGGGGTTTGGCGACGAGCTGAACGACGAGCAGGTCGCCGCCATCGCGAACTACGTGACGCAGCACTTCGGCAACCCGCGGGCGGCCATGACGGCCGCAGACGTTGCCAAGCTGCGCGCGAGGCAGCAGTGATGCGAAATCAGCGCGAGGGGGAAAAGCCAGGACCGCCTGCGGGCACAGGGCTATGATCGCGATATGGAAACGAGCCCCGAACACTTCCCCATCGTTTGCCGGCACGCTGCCAACACCGTTGGCCGCGATTTCATCGTTGGCGATCTGCACGGCTGCGTCGACGCCCTGCGCTACCTGCTGCGCGAAATCGAGTTCGAAGGCACGCGTGACCGGCTCTTTTCCGTAGGCGACCTCATCGATCGCGGCAGCCAATCGGAGGAGGCGCTGACGCTGCTCGACAAGCCGTGGTTCCATGCCGTGCTCGGCAACCATGAAGAAGCGCTTTGCCTAGTGGCCGAGGGCAGCATGCGCCGCAACTGGTGGTACAGCATTGGCGGAGAGTGGGCCGATTCACTCTCGGACGAAGCGTTGCTGCACTACGCGCAGCGCTTGCGGACGTTGCCGCTCGCGCGCGTCGTGGGCAGCGGTGCCGATCGTTTCAACATCGTGCACGCCGAATTCTTCGGCAGCGACGCGGATCTCGACGCCGGCGTTTTCACGGAACGCGTGCGGCAGCAAATGCTATGGGGGCGCGAGCTCGCGTTCGGCAATGGCGACCCGGCTCGGCAGGAGGGGCTCTCGGTGACGTACTGCGGCCATACGCCGATGCGCGAGATGGGGCGCATCGGCTCGCAGATATTCGTCGATACGGGTGCGTTCGCGCTGACGGGCAAGCTGACGATCACCGAGGCGCTGACGCCACGCGCATGGTCCGTCTCGCTCGAAACCGCCCTTTCCGAAGGCGCGGCGCAAATGGCGCTGCCCTGATGGCCGCGCAGCGCTAACCGACCTGCTTCAGTTCGAAGACGCTGTCGATCGCGCTGCCGTTCCAGTTGTATTCGAGGTACGCCGCATGGCGGCAGTCGCGCAGGATAGTCGTTTTCAACGCTGCGAGGCATTCGCCACGCGTATCGCGCACGGATGGATAGACGATGCCCGCCACAGCCGCCGCACGCACGGCGCGCCCGAGCGTCTGGCCCGCGCTGTAGTCGGTGGGAGACAGAATGGCCGAATCGATCGTCTCGTCGCCGCGCAAATCGGCGACCTCGCCTTGCGCCGTCACCGTATAGAGCCGCATCTGCTGGCGTATCGGCGGCTCGTTCGTGGCCGCCAGGAACTTCGCCGAGTGAAAGCGCGTTTCGGCGATGGCCGTGCGCGCCTCGCGTGCGCAGTAGAACACGCCGTAGCTGCCGTCCGAGAATCGGCTGCCGAGCGGGTTCAGATGCGTAAAGGCGGCCATGATCGGCCCGGTGCCGGGACCGAAGCGGCGTTCCTCGCGCGGCACGAGATCGAGATCGCCGATCTCCGTGCGGAGTCGATCGTTCGTCAACGATTCAAGCGCATAGAGCGCGTCAAAATCCTCGGGCGAGGCTACGCGATCGAAGAGGTTCACCGCGGGAAAGCGCGTGGGAATGACGCGATACGCGGGTGACCAGTCGATGAACGTGAGACGCCAGGGAGCCGTCACGCCCACCCGCCCCGCATCGCGTCGAGATATTGCCGCACGGCGACGAGATCGCTGACATTGCCGGCGAGCATCCGATCGAGTGCGCGGGCGCCGCCGAACGGCGGAGCGCTGTTCGGGCGCTTGACCCAGGCATCGGCCGCGGCATGTTCCGGCAGCAGTATCTGCAGCGCCTTGTAAATGCCGAGCAGCAGCGACAGGCGCTCGAGCGTATCGCGCGTGAGGCGCGCCGATTCAGGGGCGGCCTTCCACTTGAAGAACGTCGAACGGCCGGGCGAGCCGAGCAGGACGAGCTGCTCGTCGATGGAAAGATCCCAATCGCGGGCGATATTGAAGAACGCACGCAACCCGGCCGCCGACATTTCGGCGACCGAAGCCGTCGCGCCCGAAGGCTTGACGGCGCGCGCGGTGGACGGAAAGCGATGGGCGGCGGCGGCAGGCATCTGGTTCATCCAGAAACGGTCTCTACGCCGATATTAGTCCATTTCTGGATTTTTACAACCGAGCTGTGGCGGGCCGGCGACGACTGATGAGCCTGCGGCGCGGCGCTGCCCCCGGTCCGGCAGGCACTGGCAGACGATTAAGCCGGCGACCATCAGCGCGCACCCGTAGATGGCACGCAACGACAGCGTTTCGTCGAGTACGAGCCACCCTGCCAGTGCCGCGAACACGCCTTCCATGCTGAAAATAACGGCCGCATGAGCCGGCGCGGCGTCACGTTGCGTGACGACCTGGATCGTGTAGCCGATGCCGACCGAGAACGCGCCGCTATAGAGGATCGTCGGCAGCGCGTCGACGATCGCGGATCCGCGAATCGGCTCGATCAGCAGCGCGACGAAGACGCAAATGAAACCGCACGTCGCGAACTGGACGAAGGAGAGGGCGAGTACATCGATCGAGCGCGCGTAGCGGCCGACGAGCAAAACCTGCAGCGAAACGATGACGGCGCATCCGAGCTGATAGAAGTCGCCGCTTTGGACGACGAACGATTCGTTGACGCTTAGCAGATACATGCCGACGACGGCGAGCAGCGCACCGAGCCATGTGGCCGCCCGGGTCCGGTGTCCGAGGGCGACGCCGAGAATCGGGACGACGATGACATAGAGCGAGCTGATGAATCCGGCGTTCGCAACTTTGGTGTATTGCAGGCCGACCTGTTGCAGCCCGATAGCGATGGACAGCACGACGCCGATCAGCGCGCCGGGCCATGCGCGCGCAGGGGCGTGGACGAGCGCGGCAAGCTCGCCGCGCGAGGCACGCGCCGAGGGCCGCAGACACAACGCGAGGACGACCGCCGAGCCGAGCAGGAAGCGCAGGCCTGTAAACAGAAACGGACCGATCACGTCGAGGCTCAGCCGCTGGGCGACGAACGCCGAGCCCCAGATCATGGCGGCAAACAGCATCAGCAGATTCGCGCGTGCAGGGTTGTTTTGCTTGTTCCTTTCGTGCTTGGACACAGTGATGTGCATTGAGAATCGATCCGCACCGGCACCAGATCGAGTTTCCGATTGCCATGAGGCTCTGAACTGTGGGGGCCCGTGATCGGCGCGAACGGGCCCTCACAGCCGAGAATGCCGCATCTTGAGCGGCCATGTCGTAGTTGTCCGGCCGTAATGTTGTCCGCCGGCGACATGACCGCTCGTCCGCGGCGACCGTTCATCTCTCTACGCGAACCGCACGCAGTAAATCGGCGGCAAATGCGCCGAGGCCTGACGCCAGCTTTCGCCTCCGTCCTCGGAGGTCCAGAGGCCGCCGGTTGTCGAGCCCATGGCGAGCCGCTTGCCCGTCGAATCGATGGCGAGCCCGTGCCGATAGACGAGATCGTAGGCGGGCATGTCCGGCAGTCCCGCCGAAAACGACTCGAAGGTGCGCCCGCCGTCGCATGTGCGCGTCACGACGAAGCGCGCATCGACGGGCACGCGACACGCGTCCTTGATGGCCGGGACGAACCAGGCCGTATCGGAATCACGCGGGTGGGCGGCGACGGCAAAGCCGAAGCTCGACGGCTTCGCTTCGACGCGCGTCCATTGCGCGCCGCCGTCGATCGATCGAAAAATCGCGCAATGGTGTTGCACCCACAGCACGTCCGGCTTGGCCGGACACTGCACGACGCGATGGGGGTCCTGAATGTTCGGATCGTGTCGCCGCTCGGGCGGCATATAGTCGGCCTCCATCCCCTCCGCGGTCGGCCGCCAGCTTGCGCCGCCGTCGTTCGTCTGCCAGATGCCGCCGGACGAAATGCCGATCGTCACATGCCG
Source organism: Trinickia symbiotica (assembly GCF_002934455.1). GTDB lineage: Bacteria > Pseudomonadota > Gammaproteobacteria > Burkholderiales > Burkholderiaceae > Trinickia > Trinickia symbiotica. The sequence continues at coordinate 84,554 of NZ_PTIR01000017.1, forward strand.
GCTGTCGCGCGGATCGACGAGGATCGAATGAATGCCCGGATGATCGTAGCCGCCGCCCATCCATTCGCTGCGCTCAGGACGGTCCCACAACGGGCGGTTCAGCGTCCAACTATCGCCGCCGTCGTCCGATCGGAACAGGCCACCGGGGATCGTGCCGGCCCAGAGCACACCGGGCTCTTCGGGGCCGCCGGGCTCGAGCGTCCAGATTTGCTCGAGCGTCCAGGACGGCCCGTCCGCGGCGCCTCGGTTGTCCGCGGACGACTGGGATTGAGACTGTGACAGAGCGTCGCCTCGGGCGTCGGCGGATTGCTCTTCCACGAGCGCAACCGCCTCGCGTTCCGGCTGGGGCGGATAGACGGGCACCGCGCATTCTTCCCATTCGCTCGCCCCGGCGCGCCGACGATGCAACTTCACGCCGAAGTGCCCGAGGTTCAGCGCGGCGTAGAGCGTACCGTCGCGCGGGTCCAGCAGCGCCATCGTGACGGGCTCGCCGAGGAAATGCGGCGTACCCGGGCCGATACCGAACGCCCCGTCGTTCCATGCGAATTCGAACAAGCCCTTGCGGGTACCGACGATCAGCCGATCGCTCATTTTCGATGTCTCCTCTGGTAGCTGCTATCTGCCATCTGGCCAGCGGTGTTCGTGCGGCCGCTACCCGCCGGACAGCGCCTGCACGACATAAATCCGGCTCGTTTCGCCGACTTCATCGGAAAGACGCCGTCTGTCGCGCACCGGCCGGCCGTCGACGAAGACAGCGAGGTGGCGGCGTAGCGCGCCTTGATCGTCGAGAATGTAGCCGCGCAGTCGCGGCTCGCCGGCGAACGCGGCCGCGAGCGCTTCATCGACGGATTTAGCGGCAATCTCGCATTCGGGAACGACGATGTGCCGTTGAATCGACGGGGCGAAAAAGAGGTGCGCCATGACTGACGATGCGATGGTCGGGACGAGGCTTCAGTGTAGCCTGTGCACGTGCGCGCCGAAACGCCCTTACCCGCGCTCGATCGATGCCGCGAGAATGCGCAGCGCGGCGGCGGCGCGCGGGTCGCGCATGCGCGAATGCATGACGATCTGCGATTTCGGAAGCGTCGGCAGCGCGGGCAGGCCATTTTTGCCGTTCACTTCCACGAGGCCTGGCGGCGCCACGCGCTTCGCCAATGCGGAGACGGCGAGGCCGGCCGCAAGCGCCGCGCCGACAGCCGCGATCCCGCCACCCACGAACGTCTCCTGCCAAGCGATGTTGGCGCGTTCGAGCGCGCGAATCGCCACGCCGCGCACGCCGCACGGCGGGGCGATCATGGCAAGCGGGAGCGGTTCGCCGGGTTCGGGACGCCAGCCCCCGGCCGCGAGCCAGATGAGCGGCTCTGCGAAAAGCGGCTCGGCATCCGTTCGTGCCGTCCAGGCAGGCGCTTCGTCGGCTTCGTAGCGGACGATGACCGCATCGAGCCGCCGCTCGTCGTATTGCGCGAGGAGCGGAAACGACGAGCCGAGATGCACCTCGAGGATCAACCGCGAATCGTGCCGGTGCAGGTTCTCGACGATCCGTACGAGCTGCGAGCCGACGACGTGCTCACTGATCCCGATCTTCAGCGTGCGCCGCTCGGCCGTCAGCGACGCGAGGGCGCGCTGATGCGCGTCGAGCAGGTCGCGCGCCGAAGCGAGGAATGCGTGCCCGGCCGCCGAGAGCCGCACCGAGCGCGGCGTGCGCTCGAAGAGCCGTTTCCCGATATGCGCCTCGAGGCGCTTTACCTTCAGGCTGACGGCCGATTGAGTCGTGCCGAGCGCGTCGGCGGCCCGCGTGAAGCTGCACAAATCGGCAACGTGGATGAACGCGCGCACCGCGTCGAGATCGAGGACCTCAATCATTTGCGATGTGAATTAATGAAATATCCGACGATGAGTTTTCATTATGGCATGCGAAGGGTAATCTGCGAGCTCCAGAATCGTTCAAAAGGAGGCTGACATGCCGCTCGCTCGTATCTCCCTCGCCGCGGGAAAGTCCGCCGAATACCGCCAAGCATTGACCGAAGGCATCCAGCATGCGCTCGTGGAGACATTCAACGTTCCACCCGACGACCAGTTCATGCTGCTGACGGAGCACCAACCGGGAACGCTCGTCTATAACCGCAGCTACTTCGGCATTGAACGCAGCGACGACTTTGTCGTCATCCAGCTGACGGTGAGCAATACGCGCTCGCTCAGCCAAAAGCGGGCGCTATATAAGGGCATCGTCGAACGGCTCGCCGAGCGTCCCGGCCTGCGCAAGGAGGATGTTTTCGTCAATCTCGTCGAAGTCCTGCCGGAAAATTGGTCGTTCGGTCTTGGCGACGCGCAGTACGTAAAAAAGTAAGCGAAACGCCTGAGGTTTCGTGGGCGGCGCGATGATTGCCTGAACCCCGCGCCGGGCCGCACCGTGCGCGAGATCGCGATGAGTGTGTAATATTGACGGCATGCCCAAGCCCACGAACACCAGCGGACCGCCACGGCACGCCGTGGAGATTGTGCTCGCAGTCGAGCCAAAGGCTGCTGGACAATGGTTTCGCGAACGGGCCGAGAACATTCGCGACGCCGAAGGCGAGGACGCAGCGCGGTCGATCAGCCGCGCCATCGTCGATGTGCTGGAGCATTTGCCCGGCATCGAGACGGCGGCGGCCGACGAGCGCAAAGCGCGCGCGCAGTGCGAGTCGTTGCCGTCGCATCCCATGGCTTTTCGCTGGCAGACATCCGACAGCAGGCCGGTCGCAATCCAATTCGTCAATGCGCTTTCGATCGAGTCCGCGGAAGAGCCGGCGGCTGCACGCTCCGACGCCGGCCAACCGCCAGACGCATCGATGTTCTGCGAACTGCGCCTGTCTTGCGATGTTGACGACGACGATGCATCCGCTATCGATGCCGGAGCCGATTCCGTCTCCGATGAGCGCAGCGATGCGGCTCGACTGTCCGCAACGCGAGCGGTCTTCGCGGCTGCCCGAATGCTGCTCGACCATCTCCCCGCGTTCCCCGAATCGACGGAGGCGGCAGCCGCCAGCGCCTGCAAAACAAAGACCCGCGAACCCGTGCGCGCCTCGCGCATCGATCTTGCCGGTGCCCGCACGCCGCATGAAGCTTTGATCGCGATAGCCACGAATATCGCCCATCAATGGTTCGGCAACGAACGCGGCGTCCGCGAGAGCAGTGAGATCGAGTTCGTGCATCAAATGCGCGTTTCGTTGCGGCGCGCAAAGACGCTCATCAAGACGTTTCCGAGTTGGGTCGACGATGCATGGCGAACGAACGTCGAACCAGGCTTGCAGTGGGTCGGCGCGATGCTCGGCGAAGCTCGCGACCTCGATGTGCTCGTCGATTCGACACTGCCGGCGCTCGCCGCCGCCGATGCCGATCCGTCGGCATGGTCGGGCGTCATTGCCGCGGCCGATGCGCGCCGCCTCGAAGCGCGAGCCCGTCTGCAGCAGGCGATGCGCTCGCGCCGGTATGCGCAACTTTCGCTCGCATGGCTCGAGTGGCTGGCCAATCAGCATTTTTCGTCAGGCCCGCCGAAACATGCCGGGCGCGCGCTGCGCGAATATGCCGCGAAACGCGCGCGCCGCCATTACAAGCGATTGACGGCGGAGCCGCCGCTGACCTCGCTCGATGCCGCGGGACGGCACCGCCGGCGCATCGAGGCGAAGCGCTTGCGCTATACGCTCGAGTTCTTCGAGCCGCTCGTCGCGCCTCGCAGGCGCCGCAAAATAGCGAAGCAGGTGAGCCGGATCCAATCCGTGCTCGGCGACGCGAACGACGCTGCTGCCGCGCTTCGGTTTCTCGAGGAAGAACGTCTCGATGTAACCGAATACCAGCGTGGCTTTGCGCGCGGCTGGTGCGAGGCTGCCACGCGTGCGGCGGCGCACGAGGCCGACGGTCTGCTAGCTAAGCTTCCGAAGCCGAAGATCGCGCGTGAAGTGGCAGCGTGAAGGATAATGGCGCGACTTGCGCCACGTTTCGCATTGCACATGAGCGTCCCTCCACTATCGTCGACTCCAGCCGCTTCGACTGACCCCGATCACGCCTCGGACGAGAAGCCGCTCGGCCTCGCCGGGTCGCTCTGGTTACGCGCGGACGGCGAAACGTTGGCCGGCGCCGCGCGAATCGCGCTGCTCGCGGCGATCGGCGAGACGGGGTCCATCACCGCCGCGGCAAAGGCCGTCGGCCTCAGCTACAAGGCGGCGTGGGAAGCCGTCGACGCGATGAACAACCTTGCCGGCGTCGCGCTCGTCGTCCGCTCGACCGGCGGCAAGGGCGGCGGCGGCACGACGCTCACGCCGCGCGCCGAGCGCCTCATCGAAACCTATCGCGGGCTCGAGCACGAGCATCGCAAGTTCATCGAGCGGGCAAGTGCGGCGATCGACGATTTCGCGGGCGACTGGGCAATGATCGGGAGAATCGGCATGAAGACGAGTGCACGCAATCAGCTTTATGGGACGGTCGAATCGATCACGCGCGGAGCGGTCAACGACGAAGTCGTGCTGAAGTTGCCGGGCGGGCAGCAGATCGTCGCGGTCGTGACGCACGAGAGCGTCGAAGGGCTCGGGCTCGCCGTTGGCAAGCCGGCGTTTGCGCTCGTGAAGGCTTCTTGGATCATGCTGGCCGTCGATGATTCGAAGGGCGCAACGCCGTTGCGCATTTCCGCGCGCAATCGGCTACCCGGGTCGGTCAAGCACGTGACTCAGGGGGCGGTCAACTCCGAAGTCTCGCTGGAACTCGATAGCGCTACCACGGCCGGCACGGCGTCGCCCGCCGTAATGACTGCCATCATCACGAATGAGAGCGTCTCGGCATTACGCCTGAGCGAAGGTACGCCGGCTATCGCGGTTTTCAAAGCGTCGAGCGTGATCCTCGGTACCACGGACTAGCAGCGCATCGTTTTTCAGGCCAGGTCGATCCCGAGCGCGGCGCTATGCGGGGCTGAGCTGACGGGCGCACGGTGCGACGGTTCGACTCCGGCTTTCCAGCGGGCGCGAATGTAGGGGCGCTCGTGGCCGGAGAGATGGAGTGCGACGTGCGTGATCCAACGTTGCGTCGGCACCCGGACGTCGTGCAACGCCACCGCCAGCATCAGCAGGCTCACCGCCACGGGCACGGCCGAGAGCTTGCCCGGGTGAGCGTCCCATGCCCACCAGACGAAGAGCACGGCGGCGAGCGCGCCGATGATGCAGCCGGCGATGGCTTCCGACGGCGAATGCGCCTCGAGCACCACGCGGGAGAGCCCGACCGCGACGCCGGCGGCCATGCCAAGCGCGACGCCGAGCACGCGGATCCGTGTCCGCGCCGGCAGCAGCGTCAGGAAAAATCCGACGGGGTAAACAGCGGTCGAGAGCATGGCGTGGCCGCTCACTCCCGTGAAGTCCCATTCGCGGACGCCGACCCCCCAGCCGAGAAAGGCAATCTTCGTCAGCGCGACGATGCAGGATGCCCCGGCAACGATGGCGAGCCATCCCGCCGCGAGGCGCCACGTGTAGCCGAGCGCGAGCCACAGTGCAATGGTCAGTGCAAGAGGCAGCGTGAGACCCGGGCCGCCGAGGCGCGTGATCGTATACCAGAGGTGAAGCGGAAGGTCGTGCATGTCAGTACGCGCGAGGGGGACTTCCCGAGAGGGACTCCCCAACGGGATCCCCTCAGGGGCGCCGTTCGGGGCGGGCCGTGCGCGAGGGCGCTCGGCTTGATGATACGTAAGAACGCGCAAGCCCCCGGACCGGACGACAGGAAAAACGTGCGCGAACGCACAGTATAGCGACTGCACTGCGATCGGGGCTGTGGATAAGAAATCGGGGAAACGAGAATTTACGGATTAAACGGGTGCGCAACGGATTGACATGCCTCGAACATCGACGAAGGGGTAGTATTGTGCAGTGCGTCATGAAAGGAAGTTCGCTCAATGACAAAAAGTCTGACGAAAATCTGGCTACACGGCTTCAAGCGGTTAATGACGGGCCTGCCCAAGGTGCAGGCGGACTACCTGCGGGATGTCACGAAAAAGCAGCGGAAGGCGCGCGCCGATAGCGTACGCTCGGCGAAGCGACGGCAGGCGCGCGAAGCGCCGGAGTCTCGCGTTCGTCCGCGCGCGGCGGCATGGGCAAAGGGAACATGGACGCGGTCGTATCACTCGGCGCCACCGATGCCGGGCCGCCTCGTCAATCATCTGTCGTATGGCCTCTATGTGCCGCCCACGCGCTCGACGTTGCAGATGCCGCTCGTGGTGATGCTGCACGGATGCAAGCAGACCATCGACGAATTCGCGGCGGGCACGCGGATGAACCTCGTGGCCGATGCGCAAGGATTCGCCGTCGTCTATCCGGAGCAGTCGAAGCACGCGCATGCGCACCGATGCTGGCATTGGTATGACGACCGGGATTCCGCGGGACGCGGGGAAGCGCGCGCTATCGTCTCGCTCATCGACGAACTCGTCGAGGTGTATGGATTCGACCCGGAGCGCGTCTGCGTCGCGGGTCTTTCGGCCGGCGCGGGACTCGCTTCACTGCTGGCGATCCACTACCCGGAGCGCTTCGCGGCAGTTGGGCTTCACTCGGCACCGGCCTTCGGCGAGGCCCATTCCGGCATGACGGCAATGGACGTCATGCGGCGCGGCGCGCGACACGACCCGGTTGCGCTCGTCGATGCGGCCATCGACGCCGCATCGTACCCGGGCATGCCGGCGGTCATCGTGCAAGGTGACCAGGATGCGGTGGTCGCGCCGCAAAACGCCGAACAGCTTGCGATCGAGTTTCTGCGCGCGAACGGGCTCGTTGACGCGAGCGGTGCGCCGGTCTCGGGCACCGTTCGTGAAACGCGGGAGGCGGGGACGATGATCCGCGACTATTCGGCGGGCGGACGCCGCGTCGTGCGGCTCGTGCGCGTTGCCGACCTCGGCCATGCTTGGGCCGGCGGCGATGACGCGATTCCGTTCCACTCGCGCAAAGGCCCCGATGCGAGCGCGCTGATGTGGGAGTTTTTCCGCTATCAGCGCAGACGTAGCCGTGTCGTCAGCGCCGCGGTCAGGCGAGCCGCGGCGTCCGGCCGCTGAGCCCCGGGTCGGCGGCCAAGGTGTACGAGTGATGCGTTAACGCGACAGTTTTGACGCATTGCGACAAAGGACTGGCAGGCGATCAGGGTTTTCCCTATAATACGGGTAAATACCTAGGGGTCAACCCTGTCGAGAGGTCCACCATGTTCCTGCTTAGCCGCCTGTTTCTGTTCCTGACGAAATCCGCCGACGAGCGCAAGAAAGAGCGCGACGATGCCTATCTGGCGGAAGCCACCGATCTTTACGATCTCGAGTACCGCATGCGCAAGCTCGACCGCGACGCGGCGACGCCTTCCGCGGCGTGGCTCGGCCAGTACTGAGCAAAGCCAGCGCTGACCAGCCGGCCCGGCCTTATTGCCTGGCCGGCTTTTCAGCGTCCTGCGTGCCGAAGCAACCGCGGTAGGTCGCGTAGAACGAGCAGTAGAGCATCGTCGTCAGCGTGATCGTCGCCGGAAAAAGCACGGCGAATGCATAGTCGTGCGCGTCGAGCGCGTCCATAAGGAAAGAAAGCCCGATCGATACGACGATTGCCGTCGCGAACCATAGCGCGGCGTACACGATGAACGCACCGCGGTTGCGCCAGCAGCTGACGAGGCTGAAGAACATTGCCTTGGCGGGCGGCACACCGTGCCACGCGGCGAGAATGGGCGCGAACCAGAAAAGCATCGCCACCGGCACATAGCAGGCCAGGGCCACGAGCCCGGCGAGCGGCACGGATTTCGTCTTTGCCAGCGTTTCCGGTGACACGCCCGAGACGCCGAGCATCAATTTGAACAAGATCCCCCCATCGGCGAGCGCCGAGCCCGCGAACACGAGCGCGATCGCCGCGACATAGAGGCCGCCGAGCTCGACCAGCCGCCGCGCGGCGAGCCCTCCATACGAACGGAATCCGTCCACCAGTATGGTCGGGAAGACCGGCTTGCCGGCCACAGTGTCGCGACAGGCCGCCATGAACCCGACCGCCACACCCGGAATGAACGCGAGCGGCAGGACGCCGCCTACCATCGGCACGAGCGAGACGATCCACATCGCGAACAGGTAGGTGAAGAAAATCGTCAGGAAGGCCAGCGGGTTGCGGCGAAAGAGCCATATGCCCTGCCGATACCAGACGTAGCCGGTCTTTGCGGGAACTTCGATCAGTTGCATAGCGGGGAAGCGTCGGCGTGCATCACGCGTTCGCGCAGAATGCGCTCGAAATGAGTGGGGTCGTGCGGCTGCAACATTGCGGCCGCGCGCGGCAGGTAGTAATCGTAAAGGCGGGAGACCCAGAAACGGTACGCGCCCGCACGCAGCATGTCGCGCCAATGCCGGTTCTCTTCCGGCGTGAAGGGCCGCACAGTCTGATACGCGCGCAGCAGCGCCGTGAGCCTGGCGCCATCGAAACGTCCCGTCGCAAGATCGACGCACCAGTCGTTGGCCGTCACCGCCACGTCGAAGAGCCACTTGTCGCAGCCCGCGAAATAGAAGTCGAAGAATCCGCCGAGCCGCACCTGGTGATTCGTTCCCGGCGCCGCCGGAGCGAAAAGGACGTTGTCGCGGAAAAGATCGCAATGGCAGGGGCCGCCCGGAAGCGCTGCGTAATCGGCCGATTCGAAGAATGCCTCCTGATGAGCGAGCTCGCCGACAATAAGCTCGCGCTGCGCTCCGTCGACGAACGGCACGATCCGCGGCACCGTTTCTTTCCACCAGGCGAGGCTGCGCAGATTCGGCTGATGCGACTTGAAATCGCGCCCCGCCAGATGCAGGCGCGCGAGCATCTGACCCACTTCCCCGCAATGCTCGGGGCCGGGCGCGAGTTCGGCCTTGCCATCGAGCTTCGTCACGATGGTGGCGGGCTTGCCGTGCAGGATGCCGAAGAGGGCGCCGTCGTCGCGCGGCACAGGATCCGGAACCGGCACGCTGTGCGACGCGAGATGGCGCATCAGATCGAGGTAGAACGGCAGCTGCTCGGCCGTCAGCTTTTCGAAGATCGTGAGGACGAAGGCGCCACGCGTCGTCGTGAGGAAGTAGTTGCTGTTTTCGATGCCCGAGCTGATGCCGCGAAAATCGACGACCTCGCCGAGGTCGTAGTGGCGCATCCATTGCGCGAGGTCGGTTTCATTGACGACAGTGAATACGGCCATGCGGAGAGCTTCGAAATCGGATTGACGAACGGCAAGGGAGTGCGCTTGGCGCGCCTTGCAACGCACCCGCCGGCAAAAGCCGGCGTTCGGCGGCGCGACGATGAACGTTGGTGAGGCTGACACAGCGCCACGGCGGGCCGGCCGCTCATGCGTGACGGCCCGGGTGACGGGTCCCTTCCTAAAATCAGTAATGCAAGTTGATCGACGGCAGGCGCGTAATTGGCTGACCGCTGTCGTGAGGTTTCGGGGAAGTATCGGGCGACGCGCTCATCTGATAGCGCGTCCCGAAGTTCGAGCGAACGTCGATCTCGACGGGCTTGCCTTTGTCGCGGTACTCGGTGATCTCGGTGCCGTTGCCGCTCCTCTCGTAGAAGCTCGGCGTGCGCGGCACGTTGATATCGACTTTCGACGAGACTTCCGCCGCCGGGCGATTGATGGCGTCGAGATCGGGCAGACCCGCGGCTTCGTTGGCGGCGCGCGATGCCGCGTGCGCCTGGGCGTTGTCGGCCGGTTGGGCGGCGGACACACTGCACACGGCAAGCATCGCCGAAACGGCAACGGCGGCGGGGAGATACGGCTTCATAGTGGTTCTCCAAGGGAACCCTTAGATTCTAGCAAATGCGTCCCCCAAAACGGCTTCGCTTGCACACGCACCGGGACACATTTTTTTGAGCGCCGTGGCGCACGTCCCCACGCCTCGATGGCCGAACGGCCAGGGTGACGGGCCGCGCACCGTTTAGCCACATACTTCGTGGTAATGTCGTTGCATTCGACGAGGCGAAATCCAAACATGAAAAACGATCTGACTCACCATGCGCGGGCAGTGCACCCGAGCGACTTTCCGACCGAAGCCTTCACCGACGCGGCCGATGCCGTCGCGCGGCTCTCCGCGATCTATGAGGCCAACACCGCGTTCCTGCGCGACGCGTTCGCGCGCTACCGCCGCAACGAAGCCTTCGCCGAGCATATACGCGCCTGCTACCCATTCGTGCGGGTTCAGACTGAAGTCAATACACGCGTCGATTCGCGCCGCTCCTACGGCTTCGTTGCAGGTCCTGGCGTTTATGAAACGACGGTGACGCGCCCCGATCTCTTTGGCAACTACTACCGCGAGCAGTTGCGGCTTCTTGCGAAGAATCACAGCGTCTCGATCGAAGTCGGCGTATCTCAGCAGCCGATCCCCATTCACTTCGCGTTTGCCGAAGGTATCCATCTCGAAGGCGACCTCGGGCGCGATCGGCTGATGGCGATGCGCGACGTTTTCGATACGCCCGATCTCGCGCAGCTCGACGATCGCATCGTCAACGGCACGTACGAGCCGGCTCCCGGCGAGCCGCATCCGCTCGCGCTCTTTACGGCGCCGCGCGTCGACTTTTCGCTGCATCGGCTCAAGCACTACACGGCGACGTCGCCCACGCATTTTCAGAATTACGTGCTTTACACGAACTATCAGTTCTACATCGACGAATTTACGAAACTCGGGCACGCGCTGATGTCGCCTACCGACGACGAGGAGCTGCGTGCCTACCGATGCCAGTACACGTCGTTCGTCGAGCCTGGCGACGTCGTCACCTACAACGCGAACCTCGGCGAGCAGCCGGACGAAGGCACGGCGCCGGCGCGGCTGCCGCAAATGCCCGCCTATCACCTGAAGCGGGCCGACGGCAGCGGCATCACGATGATCAACATCGGCGTCGGTCCCTCGAACGCGAAGACGATTACCGATCACATCGCCGTATTGCGTCCGCACGCGTGGATCATGCTCGGGCATTGCGCCGGCCTCAGAAACACGCAGCGGCTCGGCGATTACGTGCTGGCACACGGCTACGTGCGCGAGGATCACGTGCTCGATGCCGACCTTCCGCTCTGGGTGCCGATTCCGGCGCTTGCGGAGGTGCAGGTCGCGCTCGAGCGGGCCGTCGCGCAGGTGACACAGCTCGAGGGTGCCGAGCTGAAGCGCGTGATGCGCACGGGGACGGTCGCGAGCGTCGACGATCGGAACTGGGAGCTGCGCGACTATCGAGAGCCGGTGCGGCGGCTTTCGCAAAGCCGCGCGATCGCGCTCGATATGGAAAGCGCGACGATTGCCGCGAACGGCTTCAGGTTCCGTGTGCCGTACGGTACGCTGCTTTGCGTATCGGATAAGCCGTTGCACGGAGAGGTGAAGCTGCCCGGCATGGCGGACCAGTTCTATCGCGCGCAGGTCGACCAGCACCTGCAGATCGGGGTGAAGGCCATGGAGCTCTTGCGGATGAACGGGCTCGACCGTCTACACAGTCGCAAGTTGCGCAGTTTTGCCGAGGTGGCGTTCCAGTAGGGAGACGTTGCTGGCGGTCGCGCTCGCGGCGTATCTACGTGTTGAAACGTCGTGCTCGACCGTATATACTCGTTTATACGAAAGGGGATTGCGCCATGGCAAAATCGGCCACGCTCAGGATTCAGCAGTGGGGGAACAGCTTGGCTGTTCGCATCCCCGCGGCCGTTGCACGGTCTGCTCACTTCGAGGTGGGGCAGGAGGTCGAAGTGACGACCGACGAGGTGGGCGTGACGGTGAAGCCGGTGGGCCCTCGCAAACTCACACTCGCGGAGAAGCTGGCACAGTTCGACCCCGCGAAACACGGGGGCGAAGCAATGGCGACTGGCGCAGTCGGCGCGGAGGTGGTCTGATGACGGGCGGTGCATGGGTGCCGGACCGACGCGACATTATTTGGATCGATTGCAATCCTCAGATTGGCCGCGAGATGCGAGATTTCCACCCGATGCTGGTCCTCTCGCCGAAACCGTTCAACGAAAAAACCGGAATCGTGATCGGTCTCCCGATGACTACAGCGGCGTTCAACGATACGAACCCGTTTGCAATCAAGTTTCGCGGGCCGAAGAACGTTACCAGTTACGTGCTTGGACACCAGCCGAAGTCGTTCGACTGGCGCGCGCGCGGTGCCAAGGCGCATCCGTGGAAGCGTGCGCCCGATGAAGTCTTCACAGCGGCATGCGAGCAGCTGAATCAGATCATCGCGATTAGTGAGTAGGCCGACCTCCTCAATGCTTGAGGCAGTTGTCGGTGTCTTATCCCTTAAAGGATCCATTTATATGATCCGTGCTCAGGATGTGTTCCAATTAGCGATGCCCGTTCACGACTGACAGAACTGGCCGCGGACGTAGTTGCGGGCGCCGAAAAAATTCTGACGAGAAACGGCGCAGCCGACGTCGCACTAGTCGACGTCCGTCAGCTCGACTATTACCACGCGCTCGAGGCGGAGCATGGTCGATTGGTCATGCTCGGCGATGCAGAGAGCGGGTTGACGGACGCGCTGAGAGGACGCGTGCAGTCCGAGGCCGAATTCCATAAGTCGCTGCGGCGTCCGCGCACCGTGAAATGACGCGGGTCGATTCCGCCAAAACGCTTGGCGAGCAATTGCAGGCGCGTGAAGAGAGTGGCGCTGACCGCCGTCCACCCCCCGTTTCGCGCCTCAGAGATAGAACATCCGATCCTCTTCCGCCTTGACTGTCTGCGGCTGCGGCTCCTCACGATCCTCGTAGAACGAGAGCACCGCCTCGAGCACTTGGTCCGGATCGTCGATGACCTTCATCAGGTTCATGTCGCCGGGGCTGATTAGCCCCATCGGCACCATCGAATTCTGGAACCAGTCGAGTAGCCCCTTCCAGAACTCGCCGCCCACGAGAATGATCGGCACGTGGCGCGACTTCTTCGTCTGAATCAGCGTAAGGACTTCGGCGAGCTCGTCGAGCGTGCCGAAGCCGCCCGGCATCACGATGACGGCGTCCGAGTTCTTGACGAACGTGACCTTGCGCGTGAAGAAGTGGCGAAAGCGCAGCGAGATGTCCTGCCACTGATTGCCCGACTGCTCGTGCGGCAACTCGATGTTGAGTCCGACGGATGGGGCCTTGCCCGCATGCGCGCCGCGGTTCGCGGCCGCCATGATGCCGGGGCCGCCGCCCGAGATGACGGCGAAGCCCGCGTCGGACAGCTTGCGCGCGATCTGCATCGTCAGCTTGTAGTACGGCGAGTTCGGCTTCAGGCGCGCCGAGCCGTAGATGCTGACGGCCGGGCGGATCTCCGAGAGGTACTCGGTCGCCTCGATGAACTCTGCCATAATCGTGAACATCTGCCACGATGCGCGGGCCTTCTTGGCCGTTGCGCGTTCTTGATCTGCGAGCGATCGCAGACTCGGAATCACTTTTCTAGTCTTGTTCATAATGCTTTTGGAACGAAACCTAAAAGGTAAGACCCTGGTGTTGGTCGATGGATCAAGCTATCTCTATCGGGCTTACCACGCGATGCCTGACTTGCGCGGTCCTGACGGCGAACCGACGGGTGCGCTCTATGGGATCGTCAACATGTTGCGGCGCATGCGCAAGGATGTCACGGCAGAGTATAGCGCGTGCGTGTTCGACGCCAAGGGCAAGACGTTTCGCGACGAGTGGTACCCCGAGTACAAGGCGCATCGTCCGCCGATGCCCGACGACCTGGCGAAACAGATCGAGCCGATCCATTTCGCGGTGCGCGCGCTCGGCTGGCCGTTGCTGATGGTGGACGGCGTCGAGGCGGACGACGTCATCGGTACGCTGGCCGCCGAGGCCGAGCGCGAGGGAATGAACGTCCTCATCTCGACGGGCGACAAGGACCTCGCTCAGCTCGTGAGCCCGCACGTGACGCTCGTCAACACGATGACGAACGAAACGCTCGATCGCGAGGCCGTGATCGCAAAGTTCGGCGTGCCGCCCGAGCGAATCATCGACTACCTTTCGCTCATCGGCGATACGGTCGACAACGTGCCCGGCGTCGCCAAGTGCGGTCCGAAGACCGCCGTCAAGTGGCTCTCGCAATACGAGACGCTCGAGGGCGTCATCGCGAACGCCGCGGACATCAAGGGCGCCGTCGGCGAGAATCTGCGCCGCGCCCTCGATTTTTTGCCGCTCGGCAAGAAGCTCGTCACGGTCGAGCGCGCATGCGACCTGAAGGACCACGTCGCGTCGATCGAAGAGACATTGACGACGCGCCCGGAATCGCCGCTCGATCTGCGCGAGCTGTTCATGCGCTACGGCTTCCGCACATGGCTGCGCGAAGTGGAAACGCTGATCGAGCAAGTCGAAACGGCGCAGGAGGTCGCGCCCGAAGCGGCCAACGTGCTCGCGGCCGCGCCGGCTCCGACGATCGAGGCGCCGCGCCACTACGAAACCGTGCAGACGAGGGAGCAATTCGACGCCTGGCTAGCCAGAATCGACGCGGCGCCGATCACGTCGTTCGATACCGAGACGACTTCCCTCGATCCGATGGTCGCCGAGATCGTCGGCCTTTCGCTCGCCGTCGAGGCCAACTGCGCCGCGTACATTCCAGTGGCGCATCGCGGCCCGGACCATCCCGAGCAGTTGCCGCGCGATGAAGTGCTCGCGCGACTAAAGCCGTGGCTCGAGAACCCCGAGAAAAAGAAGCTTGGCCAGCACCTCAAATACGACGAGCAGGTGCTGCTCAACCACGGCATCGCATTGAACGGCGTCGAGCACGATACGCTGCTCCAATCGTACGTGCTCGAATCGCACCGTTCGCACGACATGGACAGTCTCGCGATGCGCCACCTCGGGGTCGAGACCATCAAGTACGAGGACGTCTGCGGCAAGGGCGCGGGCCAACTGTGCTTCGACGAGGTTCCCGTCGCGACCGCGGCCGAGTATGCGGCCGAGGACGCGGACGTCACGTACCAACTTCACGAGGCGCTCTATCCGCGCATCGAGTGCGAGCCGGGCCTTTTGCGGGTCTATCGCGATATCGAGATTCCGACGTCGCGCGTCTTGCGCAAGATGGAGCGCAACGGCGTGCTCATCGAGAGCGAGCGATTGCGCCGGCAAAGCAACGAAATCGCCACGCGCCTCATCGAACTCGAAGCCGAGGCTTACAAGCTGGCGGGCGGCGAGTTCAATCTAGGCTCGCCGAAGCAGATCGGACAGATATTCTTCGAGCGCCTGCAGCTGCCGGTCATCAAGAAGACGCCGAGCGGCGCGCCGTCGACGGACGAAGATGTTTTGCAAAAGCTTGCCGAAGACTATCCGCTGCCGAAGCTGCTGCTCGAGCATCGCGGGTTGTCGAAGCTGAAGTCGACTTATACGGACAAGCTTCCGCGCATGGTCAATCCGCGCACGGGGCGCGTTCATACCAACTACGCGCAGGCCGTCGCGGTAACGGGGCGGCTCGCCTCGAACGATCCCAATTTGCAGAACATTCCGGTGCGCACGGCCGAGGGTCGCCGCATCCGTGAAGCGTTCATCGCACCCGAGGGGCGCAAGATCGTCTCGGCCGATTACTCGCAGATCGAGCTGCGCATCATGGCGCACATCTCCGGCGACGAGTCGCTGCTGGCCTCGTTCGCGAAAGGCGAAGACATCCATCGTGCAACGGCGTCGGAAGTGTTCGGCGTGACGCCGCTCGAAGTGACGGACGATCAGCGCCGCATCGCGAAGGTCATCAATTTCGGCCTGATCTACGGGATGAGCTCGTTCGGCCTCGCGTCGAACCTCGGCATCACGCGCGATGCGGCGAAGCTCTATATCGACCGTTATTTCACCCGTTACCCCGGTGTTGCGCGGTACATGGACGACACGCGCATGAGCGCGAAGGAGAAGGGTTTCGTCGAAACCGTGTTCGGCCGCCGCCTCTGGCTGCCGGAGATCAACGGCGGGAGCGGTCCGCGCCGGCAGGCGGCCGAGCGTGCCGCGATCAACGCGCCGATGCAGGGCACGGCCGCCGATCTCATCAAGATGTCGATGATTGCCGTGCAGGACTGGCTCGAGCGCGAGAACGCGGCGAGCCTCATGATCATGCAGGTTCACGACGAGCTCGTGCTGGAAGTACCGGAAGACGAATTGCCGACCGTTCGCGAGAAGCTGCCTCAGCTCATGTGCGGCGTCGCGGAGCTCAAGGTGCCGCTCGTCGCCGAAGTCGGTGTGGGAGCGAATTGGGAAGAGGCGCACTGAAAACTGGCGGTAGCTGCCCCCCGCGCTCAGCGGTGCGCATCACATCGTGATGCCGGCAACAAGAATCAGCAACGGCAACTACGGAGAATCAGGCATGCATCGTTTCATCGTGGTAGGGGGTGGGGCAGGGGGGCTGGAACTCGCAACGCGGCTTGGCGATCGGTATGGCGGGCGCAAGCGAAAATCCGCTCAGCGCGCGCTCGTTACGCTGGTCGATCGCTATCCGACGCATATCTGGAAACCGTTGCTGCATGAAGTCGCGGCCGGCAGCATGGATCCGTTCACGCAGGAGCTCGAATACCCTGCGCAGGCGCGCTGGCACGGGTTCGAGTTTCAGCAGGGCGAGCTCATCGGCATCGACCGCGCAGCGAAGCGGATCATGCTCGCGCGCGTGATCGACGACGACGGCGCCGAAATCTTGCCGGCACGCGAGCTCGAGTACGACACGCTCGTCATTGCCATCGGCAGCACCACCGCGTTCTTCGGCGTGCCCGGCGCCGAGGAATATTCGATTGCGCTCGATACCGTCGAAGAGGCGGAGCGCTTTCGCAAGAAGCTCATCGCCGCTTGCATGCGCGCCGAGCATCAGGTGCATGTGACCGTCCAGGATGGGCCTGACACGTCGCCTGAAAGCGAGCCGCGCATCCAGATCGCAATCGTCGGCGGCGGTGCGACGGGCGTCGAGCTTTCGGCGGAGTTGCGCAATACCGCACAGGTGCTTTCCGCGTACGGGCTGCACAAGCTCGATCCGAGCCACGATATCGGCCTCGTCGTCATCGAGGCAGGGCCGCGAATTTTGCCCGCGTTGCAGGAGCGTGTCTCGAGCGCAACGGCGGAACTACTGAGAAATCTAGGCGTCAAGCTGATGACAGGCGAGAGGGTCGCTCAGATCGCGCCCGGCTTCGTGCGCACGGCTAGCGGCAAGACCGTGCGTGCCGATCTGACCGTCTGGGCGGCCGGCATCAAGGCGCCGTCCGTGCTTTCGCGGCTCGACGGGCTGCCCGTGACGAAGCTCGGTCAGCTCGTCGTGCGGCGCACGCTGCAAACGGAAGCCGATGACGATATCTTTGCACTTGGCGATTGTGCCGCGTGCCCATGGCCCAGCCACGACGGCAACGACCGCAAGGTGCCGCCGCGCGCGCAGGCCGCGCACCAGCAGGCGAGCTTTCTGCTGCGTGCGTTCGCCAACCGGCTCGACGGCCGGCCGTTGCCCGAGTTCACTTACCGCGATTTCGGCTCGCTCGTCTCGCTCGGTCACTTCAGCGCAGTCGGCAATCTGATGGGCGGGGTGATCGGCGGCAGCATGCTCGTCGAAGGTCTTTTTGCGCGTTTCATGTACATGTCGCTGTACAGGCTGCATATTGCCGCGTTGCACGGTTATCCGCGCATGATGCTCGATACCGTCGCGCACTGGCTGCGGCGCACGACGTTGCCGCGCGTCAAGCTGCATTGAGTTGATGCGCCGGTACGCCGGTCGGTCCGCGGCGGGTGGCCCAAAAAAAACCAGGAGCGAAAATGTTGTCACCGGATATCGATACCCTCGTGCCGCATGTGCCTTTCGATCGCCGCACGTTCCTCAAGGCGACGATCGGCAGCGGATTTGCGGCGGCCGTGCTGCCCGTCTCGGCGCAGACCATCCATACCGACACTGCCGGCCTCGAGGCCGGCGCAGTTGGGTTCCAATCGCAGGGCACGCTGGTGCCTGCCTATCGTGCGCAGCCTCAGGGCAAGACCCACCTTCCCGTCGTGATCGTGATCCACGAGATTTTTGGCGTGCACGAGCATATCGCCGATGTCTGCCGGCGCTTCGCGAAGCTCGGGTACCTCGCGGTCGCGCCGAATCTGTATTCGCGTCAAGGCGACCCGAACGCTTACAAATCGATTCAGCAGTTGAGCAACGAGCTCGTGAGCAAGGTGCCCGACGCCTCCGTCATGGCCGACCTCGACGCCGCCGTTCAATGGGCGGGCGAGCACGGCGGCGATCTGAAGCGGGTCGGGGTGGTCGGGTTCTGCTGGGGCGGCAGGCAGGCGTGGCTCTTTGCCGAGCACAACCCGAAGTTGAAGGCGGTCGTATCGTTTTACGGGTTTCTGGAAGGCAAGCCGACCGACACGAAGCCGTTCAACCCGATCGACCGAGTCGCCGAACTGCACGCGCCCGTGCTCGGGCTTTACGGGCTTCAGGACCAGGGCAATCCGCAGGATGTGATCGAGCGGATGAAGGCTGCGATCGCAAAAGGCCCGGAAGTCGCCCGCGGTTCGCAGTTCGTCGTTTATCCCGATGCCGGCCACGCGTTCTTCGCCGATTATCGGCCGAGCTACCGCAAGGAGGATGCGGAAGACGCGTGGCGCCGCACCATCGCCTGGCTGCGCGAGCACGGCGTGGCTTAGTACCGGGACGGCTGGCGAGTCGGCCGCGGGCGGCAACGAAGTCCGCTCGCGGCTCGTGCATACAGGCCCAGGACTAGGGCTTAGCTCCCACCGTAATCGGACGCGCCGGCTCCGCGCACCATTCGCTCCACGAGCCGGGGTAGAGGGCGGAGCCGTGCAAGCCTGCCACTTCCATCGCCAGTGCGTTGTGGCAGGCCGTGACGCCCGAGCCGCACTGCAGGACGACATGTTCGGGCTGCGTCGCCCCGATCGCGGCCTTGAACTCGTCGCGCAGCGTATGCGCGGGCTTGAATCGCCCGTCGCCCGTCAGATTGTCCTTGAAGAAGCGATTCACGGCGCCGGGGATGTGGCCGGCGACGGGGTCGATCGTCTCGTTCTCGCCGCGGTAGCGATCCGGCGAGCGCGCATCGACGACGAGCCGCTCGTGCGTCGACAGGTTTTGCTCGAGCGCATGCGCATCGATCGTGACCGCGAGCGGCGCTCCCGCCTTGAAGTCACCCTTCACGCGGGCCGGCGTCGCCGTATCCAGCTTGTATCCGGCGCGTTGCCAGGCCTGGAGGCCGCCGTCGAGAACGGCGACCGAATCGTGTCCGAGCCAGCGCAAGAGCCACCAGAGCCGTGCGGCGTAAGCGCCGCCCTGCGCGTCATAAGCGACGACCTGCTGGTTCCGCATCAAGCCGCGCGCGGCGAGCGTATCGACGAGCGCGGTGCGCTCGGGCAGCGGGTGCCGCCCGTTCTTCCCGGTCTTTTGCCCCGACAGGTCGTGCTCGAGATGCAGGTAGTGCGCGCCGGGGATATGGCCGGCCGCATAGGCCGCAACGCCTGCGGCCGGATCGGCGAGATCGAAGCTGCAATCGAAGACGAGCACGGACTGCGGCGCGTGCTCGAGACGCTCGGCGAGATTGGTGGCCAGGATCAGCGTCGTGTAATGGGTGTGCGGCATGATGGTCCTCGTGGGGAGCGAAGGCTGAGTGATGCTCAAAGTTTAGGGCCTGTTCACGACGATTTCAGCCGATGTCGGCGCGTGTCGCCGTGGCCGCCGTTCACTGCCGCATGCTCGCACGAAAAAGCGGGCAAGAAGGAAAACCTTCTTGCCCGCCTTGCTGCGGCGGAAGCCGCTCGCCCGCTGCTCGTCAGATCGTACCGAGCTCGCGGCGCAGGAATTCGTGGAAGTGCTGCATACCGTCCTCCATCGGGCTCTGATACGGCCCCACCTGCGACTCGCCGCGCCGCATGAGCGCGAGCCGGCCGGCGTCCATGCGCTCGGCGATCTCGTCGTCCTCGCGGGCCGTTTCCATATAGGCGGCGCGCTCCGCTTCGACGAACTCGCGCTCGAAAAGGGCGATTTCCTCGGGGTAATAAAACTCGACGATGTTCGTCGTCTTGCTCGGGCCGCGCGGGATCAGCCACGACAGCACCAGCACGTGCGGATACCACTCGATCATGAGCCCGGGGTAGTAGACCATCCAGATGGCGCCGTACTCGGGCGGCTGGCCGTCCCGCATGCGCAGGACTTCATCGTGCCATTTGCGGTAGACGGGGCTGCCCGCCTTGGCGAGACCCGCATGAACGCCGACGGTCTGCACGCTGTACCAGTTGCCGAATTCCCAGGTGAGATCGTCGCAATTGACGAAGCTGCCGAGGCCCGGGTGGAAAGGTACGACGTGATAGTCCTCGAGGTAGACCTCGATGAAAGTCTTCCAGTTGTAGTTGCACTCGTGCACCTCGACGTGATCGAACATGTAGTCCGTGAAATCGAAGTGATTACGCGTGCCGAGCTTCGCGAGATCCTTGGCCACGTCGCGTCCCCCGGCCTCGAAAAGGAGGCCGTGCCAGTTCTGCAGCTTCGTGGCGCCGAGATTCAGGCAAGGGTTGTCGGCGAAGTGCGGGGCGCCGAGCAACTCGCCGTCGAGGTTGTAGGTCCAGCGATGCAGCGGACAGACGATGTTCTGCGTCTGGCCGCGCCCGCCCAGCATGATGGCCTGACGATGGCGGCACACGTTCGAGAGCAGCTCGATCTCCGAGCGCTCGTTGCGAACGAGGACGCGGCCCTCGTTTTCGGAGGGCAGCGCAAAATAGCTCCCCACCTCGGGCACCATCAATTCGTGCCCGACGTAACGGGGACCCTTCTTGAAAAGTACTTCCAGTTCGCGCTCGAGAAGCGCTTCGTCAAAGTAAGCCGTGACTGGCAGCTGACTCGAGATTGCCTTCAGCTGCAATGCATTGCTCAGATTGGACATTCCCACTCCCGTGAAGACGTGAAAGCAGTGAACAACCCAACCATCGAAGATTCGATTTGGGGAGCCCGCGATTATACCCTTTCCCCTTTCCGTGGGGCACCTAAGTCCATGATTTGTCCGTCGATTCGACGGCAACAGGGCGTCCGGGCCCGCCGCCCGGGCGGATCCATCGGCCAAACGGCGGCCCTTTTGTCTGTTGTTTTGGCGCGCGCGCAACAGTCGGATATCAGTATTGACTGGAAGCAGCTCATATTGAGTTCCCCTTCGTTACCATGTCCCTCTTGCGGCGACGCCGGGCAGGATAGTTGCGCAAACGTTGTGTTGATGCGAACGGCAAAAGGTGCCGGATGGGGCCGACTACCGGCTTTTGCCGTAGAATGTCCGACTTGTTTTTGAATTCACCCTATTTCGATGGCGAAAACCGCACCCGAGGACGCCGCCTCACCCGCACAAAGCGGGCCCGACAGCGAGGGGCCGCTACCCGAGAACTATGAAGCGGCGCTCGCGGAACTGGAGCAGCTCGTCGCTCGAATGGAGGGCGGCGCGCTGAGCCTCGAGGAGTCCCTCGCCGCATATCGGCGCGGCGCGGCGCTCGTGGCCTACTGTCAGCAACAACTGGAAAAGGTGGAGCAGCAAGTGCGCGTACTCGACGGCGAGACGTTGAAGCCTCTGCCCGCCGGCACCCCTGCCGCGGAAGGCGGAGACGACTTATGACCTTTGAAGAATGGATGCGCGCGGTGCTCGCGCGCGTCGAGGCGGCGCTCGAGCGATATCTGCCGGGCCCGCGGATCGAGCCTGCCCGGCTGCACGAAGCGATGCGCTACGCGGCGCTCGGCGGCGGCAAGCGGGTGCGGCCGCTGCTCGTGCATGCGGCCGGCGAACTGACGGGCGCGCGCGCGGCGGCCCTCGAAGCAGCCTCGGCTGCCATCGAGATGATCCACGTCTACTCGCTCGTGCACGACGATATGCCGTGTATGGACGATGACGAGCTGCGGCGCGGCAAGCCGACGGTGCACGTCCAGTACGACGAAGCCACGGCGCTGCTCGTCGGCGACGCATTGCAATCGCAGGCGTTCATCGCGCTGACCGACGCAGCGGCGCTCGACGTACCGGCTCAGGCCGCGCTGGTGCGCGAGCTTGCGCTGGCGAGCGGGTCGCTCGGCATGGCGGGCGGCCAGGCGATCGATCTCGCGAGCGTCGGCTTGATGCTGACGCGTAGCGAGCTCGAGACGATGCATCGGATGAAAACCGGGGCGCTATTGCGCGCGGCCGTACGGATGGGCGCGCTCGCGGGCGAGGCGCCCGATGCGAACGCGATGAGTGCGCTCGACCGCTACGCCGCGGCGATCGGGCTGGCCTTCCAGGTCGTCGACGACATTCTCGACGTGACGACGGATTCCGCAACGCTCGGCAAGACGGCGGGCAAGGACGCGAAGGACGGCAAGCCGACCTACGTGTCCATCCTCGGTCTGGAGGCGTCGCGTGCGCTTGCGGCTCAATTGCATCGCGAGGCGCACGAGGCACTAGGCTCATTCGGCGGGCGTGCGCAACGTCTCGCCGAGTTGGCGGACCTGGTGGTGAACCGGGTCAGTTGAACGCTAAGCCCGCCGCCGCGCAAATGCCACGGGGAGCGCGAGAAAAAAGCGGGCGCGTAAGTTTTCCTACAATGGAACGACGATGTACGACTTGCTCAAAACTATCGACGACCCGGCGGACCTTCGCCGTCTCGACCGTCGTCAACTGAAGCCGCTTGCCGACGAGCTGCGCGCGTTCGTGCTCGACAGCGTGTCGCAGACGGGCGGGCACTTGTCGTCCAATCTCGGCACGGTGGAGCTGACGATCGCTCTGCATTACGTGTTCGACACGCCGCACGACCGCATTGTCTGGGACGTCGGCCATCAAACGTACCCGCATAAGATTCTCACCGGGCGCCGCGACGAAATGCACACGCTTCGTCAGCGCCATGGCATTTCGGGTTTCCCGCGCCGCTCGGAATCGGAATACGACACGTTCGGCACGGCCCATTCGAGCACGTCGATCTCGGCCGCGCTCGGCATGGCGATCGCGAACAAGCTCGCGGGCGACAACCGTTTCTCGATCGCCGTCATAGGCGACGGCGCAATGACGGCCGGCATGGCGTTCGAAGCGATGAACAACGCCGGCGTGTGCGACGACGTGCCCTTGCTCGTGATCCTCAACGACAACGACATGTCGATTTCGCCGCCCGTCGGCGCACTGAACCGTCACCTCGCGCGGCTGATGTCGGGCCGTTTCTATGCCGCGGCTCGCGCGGGCGTGGAGCGCGTACTGCGCGTTGCGCCGCCGATGCTCGAGCTTGCGCGCAAGCTGGAAGAACACGCGAAAGGGATGGTCGTGCCGGCTACGCTCTTCGAGGAGTTCGGCTTCAACTATATCGGCCCGATCGATGGACACGATCTCGATTCCCTGATCCCGACACTGCAGAACATCCGTGAGTTGCGCGGGCCGCAATTCCTTCACGTCGTCACGAAGAAGGGGCAAGGGTACAAGCTCGCGGAAGCCGATCCGGTGCTCTACCACGGCCCAGGCAAGTTCAATCCGGCAGAAGGGATCAAGCCGCCTGCGGTACCGCCCAAGAAGACTTATACGCAGGTTTTCGGCGAGTGGCTTTGCGATGCGGCTGAGCTCGATTCGCGTGTAGTCGGCATCACGCCCGCGATGCGCGAGGGGTCCGGTCTAGTCGAATTCGAGAAGCGTTTTCCGGACCGCTACTATGACGTCGGCATTGCCGAGCAGCATGCGGTGACGTTCGCGGGCGGCCTGGCCGTCGAAGGCATGAAGCCCGTCGTCGCCATTTATTCGACGTTTCTGCAGCGCGCCTACGATCAGCTCATTCACGACGTGGCACTTCAGAATCTGCCCGTCGTCTTCGCGATCGACCGCGCCGGGCTCGTCGGCGCCGACGGTGCGACGCACGCGGGCGCCTACGATCTGGCCTTCCTGCGCTGCATTCCGAACATGACGGTCATGGCGCCGTCCGACGAGAACGAATGCCGCCAGATGCTCTACACGGCGCTGCAGCAGTCGAATCCGACGGCGGTGCGGTATCCGCGCGGCGCCGGCATCGGCGTCGCGACGGCCAAGCAGATGTCGGCGATTCCGGTCGGTCGTGGCGAGGTTCGTCGACAATCGACGGCCGCCAAGGGCAACCGCATCGCCATCCTCGCGTTCGGCACGATGGTCGCGCCGTCGCTCGCGGCGGCCGAGGCGCTCAATGCGACAGTGGCCAACATGCGCTTCGTGAAGCCGATCGATGCCGCGTTGCTGCTCGAGCTTGCGCAAACCCACGATGCGCTCGTGACGGTCGAGGAAGGCTGCATCATGGGTGGCGCTGGATCCGCTTGCGTGGAAACCCTGCTCGCCAATGGGGTTGTTCGGCCCGTACTACAATTGGGCCTCCCCGACAGCTTCATCGATCACGGCGATCCGGCCAAGTTGTTGGCGGAGTGCGGTCTCGACGGCGCGGGCATCGAAAAATCGATCCGCGCGCGTTTCGTCGAGCCTGCCGCGAAGCTTGCGCAACGCGTCGCGTAACGATGTGGCCGCCGCTTCACGGCGGCTGCGTTCTTTCCGTAGCGTACTCATGCATGGGCCCCTCGGCCCATGTTTCGTTATATGCAGTGATCTGCACGGCCGGCGCCGGATAGGTGTGCGGTGTTTCTCGCCGCTGCGCCTTCAAGGACCAAAAGAACCATGAATCTCATGAATCCAGCCTTCGCGATGCCCGACGTGCAAAGCTCGCCTGATACGCGGCAAATCTCCATTCAGCGTGTCGGCGTAAAAGGCGTACGTCACCCGCTCTCGGTGCGCACGGCAAACGGCGACGCGCAGGCGACGGTCGGCACCTGGAACCTCGACGTCCATCTGCCCGCCGATCAGAAGGGCACGCACATGTCGCGCTTTGTCGCTCTGCTGGAGGAAAGCAAGGCACCGCTCGAGTCGGCCACATTCCGCGCGATGCTGGCCGCGATGCTCGCGAAGCTCGAAGCGCCGGCAGGCCGCATCGAGGTGTCGTTTCCGTACTTCGTCAGCAAGACGGCGCCCGTGTCGGGCGTCTCGAGTCTGCTCGATTACGAAGTGACGATGACGGGCGAAATGCGCGACGGGGCGCTGCGCACGTTCGTGCAGGTCCTTGTGCCGGTGACGAGCCTTTGCCCGTGCTCAAAGGAGATCTCGGAATACGGCGCTCACAATCAGCGCTCGCATGTGACGATTCGCGCCGAGCTCACGGGCGACATGTCGGCCGAGGAATTGATCAGGATTGCTGAAGATGAGGCGTCGTGCGAGCTCTGGGGGTTGCTCAAGCGCCCCGACGAGAAGTTCGTGACGGAGCGCGCTTATGAGAATCCGAAGTTCGTCGAGGATCTCGTGCGCGATGTCGCGCAGCGGCTCAACGCGGACGAGCGGATCGTCGCCTACACGCTCGAAGCCGAGAACTTCGAGTCGATCCACAACCACAGCGCTTACGCCGTGATTGAGCACGACAAGCGCCAGCCTGCCGCATAACGGGGTGCGCCGTTAGCGCGCGAGCGAGGCGAGGTCCCAGCGCGGCTTGACGGTGAACGCGTAGTCCCTGCTGGCCTGCTCGGGCCAGCGCTGCAGACGTAAAGCGCCGGCGAGCGCGATCATCGCACCGTTGTCGGTGCAAAGCGACAGGTCCGGGTAGTGCACGTCGAAGCGACGCTTTTGCGCCGCTTGCGAAAGCGCGTCGCGCAGCTGCCGGTTCGCGCCGACGCCGCCCGCCACGACGAGCCGTGTCAGATGCGTCTTCTTCAGCGCGGCGAGCGACTTGGCGACGAGAACGTCGACCGCGGCATCGACGAAACCGCGTGCGAGATCGGCCTTCGCCTGCTCGCAGACGTTCTGGCCGAGCTTCTTCACTTGCGTGAGGACGGCGGTCTTGAGTCCGCTGAAACTGAAATCGAGATCGCCTGAGTGCAGCATCGGCCGCGGCAGCTCCACGGCGCCCGGCGTGCCGTATTCGGCAAGGCGCGAGACTTCGGGGCCGCCCGGATAGCCGAGCCCCAGGAGCTTTGCCGTCTTGTCGAATGCTTCGCCGGCCGCGTCGTCGACGGTTTCGCCGAGCGTTTCGTAGATACCGACCTCGGTCACGCGCATCAGCTGTGTATGTCCTCCCGAAACGAGCAGCGCGACGAACGGAAACGGCGGCGGTGCTTCGACGAGCAGCGGCGACAGCAAGTGACCTTCGAGATGATGGATGCCGATCGTCGGCTTGTCCCAAGCCATGGCGAGCGCATTGGCAACGCTCGCGCCCACGAGCAGCGCGCCCGCCAGGCCGGGGCCCTGCGTGAAGGCGATGGCGTCGACATCGGTGCCGCGCGCGCCCGCGCGTGTGAGGACGTCCTCGAGCAATGGTAGGGCGCGACGGATATGGTCGCGCGAAGCGAGCTCCGGCACGACGCCGCCGTAATCGCGATGCATCGCGATCTGCGAATGAAGGGCGTGCGCGAGGAGACCGCGCTCGCTGTCATACAGTGCGAGACCGGTCTCGTCGCAGGAGCTTTCGATGCCGAGGACGAGCATGGTGGGTGATGCAAAAGGCGGCGGGTGGTGCGATGGGGCCGATGTCCGGCGACGTGGTGCGCCCGTCGAGCCTTTCGAATGGAAACATAGAATTATACCAGCGCAGCGATTGGCGGCTGGCTATCGCCGGGAGTGAGCACGGCTGCTGGCATTGGGTCGAATTGCACCCGTCCGCTAAACATCGAGTGCGTGTGAACGGCGATTGGTGCTGCGATTCTTTCGAGCGGAGAGCCGTCAGCGTCCCTTAATCGCAAAGACGAGCACCAAGACAGCAATCAACGCCGCGAGCCACTTCA
The DNA here is from genome assembly GCF_002934455.1 of Trinickia symbiotica. GTDB lineage: Bacteria > Pseudomonadota > Gammaproteobacteria > Burkholderiales > Burkholderiaceae > Trinickia > Trinickia symbiotica. Next base: position 111,228 of record NZ_PTIR01000017.1, read on the forward strand.
GGTTGTTCACCAACCTATCGAGTCTTGCCGCCAGCGGTGCCACCGCATCAGCGCTGCTGGCGATTGAAGGCGTTCCGGGCGATCGTCCTGGGCGCGGTCGTTTTTCTTCATCGTCGGGCCGCAGGTCCAGCGTGGATAGATCGAATGCGAGGTGGACAACATAGCCGGGCGCGATCACCGGAGATTCGGCATCTTGGTCATCCTGCATCGGCCTCAGAAAAATCGATGGTTCGCCGATCCCCGACGCGGCCGTCGTATAAAGCCCATGCAGGAAGACGGCAAGCCTGACAGCTGTTATCCGCCCCTCCTCGATGCCATCGGCGAGCGCCTGCATGCTGCTCTCGGGGATATGGCATTCGACCCACCACTGGTCCACTTCCTCCGTTTCCGCCTCGGAGGCGTTAAATCCGAGCCTGGCCACGCCCAGAGGCTCGTCGGACAACGATATTCCCATATCGTCCTGCCACTCGCGCAGCGCCAGGCGGTCAGCCGTGGCTATCTCACGAGCGGCGAAGGAGATCAAGACCGTGCGCGTGCTCTTCTGAGGCTGGCCGATGATCGATAGCTCGCAGTCGTCGAGGCATGCCGTGCCGCGCACGCACGTCGACACGATCGATCGCTCCGGATTGCCTGATGGCTCTAGCTGCCGGATGAGCTTGATGTCTTGCAAGGTTAGCCAGAGGGATCTGGCCGGGTAGTACATCCAAGCGTTTCCGTCGGGATCGACCAACTGGATGCTATGGTTAGCGCATTCCCTGATTTGAAGGGGAAAAATTCGAGTCTGCTCATCCGAGGACCGTCGATCGCTTTCGGTCAGCCGGGCGGCATCGACAACGGTCGAATGATTCCGCCACTCCGGCACCAACATCTCGAGGACATCGCCCCGCGGCAAAGCCACGGGCGCCTGCGTTCCACGACGTTCGGCGCAGGCCGAGCGCGGCCCTGACAGCACCGTGCCAAGCGTCTCCTTTGCGCGGAGCGCGGGGCTTGACGCGCTGTTGGTGGACTGACTGAGAGAGCCTGTCGCGAGCGGATTCATGTCGCGCGGCGGTGCCGCATCGGCGAACTTCGCAAGCGGCGGCAATAGCCGGCTCAACAGGCTCGCATAAGGAGTCAGCAACGGGAAGAAGAGACTCGCGAGAACTAAATTGAACAGCGTGTAGAAGTCAGCAACGACGCGCCCGTTGTCGGGCTCCATTCTGACCATGACACAGCCGATCGGAGTCAGGACCGCAAGGGCCGCGGCGGCGCCGACAATCACAATGATCAGATTGCCGACGGGCAATCGTCGCGATACGGGATCGTGCGCCGCGGTGGCATCCAACACGGGATTGATTGCCGCACCCAGATTTGCGCCCATCACGAGCGCGAAGGCGGTATTGGGGGGGACGACATTCTTCGCGCAAAGCGTTGCAACGAGAAGCACCATCGCGACGTTGGAATCGGCCGCCCAGGCCAAGCCGGCGGCCAATAGGACGTCGACGGCGGGTACGGTGGACGCGGCGCCCAGCAGCATCCGAAGATTCGGCGCATCGTCGTAATCCGTCATCAGCTCCTGCAAGTGGTCCACCGCCAACAACAGCAGGCCCAGCCCGATCAGCGTGCTGCCCAAATCGTGCGCGCGCGTGTTCGATGCTTTGCGAAACATCATCACGCCGATCAGTATCAGCGCGGGCGAGATGGCGGGGATATTGAACGACAACGCTTGCACCGCCAATGTCGCACCGACGTTCGCGCCTAATACGACGGCGAGCGCGGCGGGCAATTCCACGATCCCTTGCCTCGTGAATTCCGCCGTCATGCTCGAAGCGATCGTACTGCTCGGCAAGACCGCTGTTACGCCGAGTCCGCCGAAAAATGCCGCAAGCCGCCCGCGGAGCGTCAGGCTCAGCAGCGAGCGAAGACTTGCTCCGAATGCGCGCTGGACGCCAGTGTGGGCCATTTGGGTGGCCAACATCAGCAACGCAATGGAGCCGGCGAGATCGATCAGCGTAAATGTGAACGTCATATGGCTTCTGGTCCTGATGCTGCAGGGCTGTGAGGCGGATTGCGATCGATCCGGCTCAGTGCAGACAGTTGGCTCAGTGTAGGCGGTCTCCTGGGGTGAGTTGGCGGGGCAACTAACGGTTCTCGAGCGGTAATCCGACAATTGACAGCCGCTCGAATGGATCGAACACGCTACACTGCGCGCCATGGAAGATTTCGATATCGCGGTGATCGGCGCCGGTGCGGCGGGGATGATGTGTGCGGCGGTGGCGGGACAGCGCGGTCGGCGCGTCGTGCTCATCGACCATGCGGCGCGCCTTGCGGAGAAGATCCGAATTTCCGGCGGCGGCCGCTGCAACTTCACGAATCTGCAGGCGAGCCCCGCCAATTTTCTCTCGGCCAACCCGCACTTTTGCCGCTCTGCGCTTGCGCGGTATACGCCGCGCGATTTCCTATCTCTGTTGAAGGCGCATCGCGTCTCATGGCACGAGAAGCACCGCGGGCAGCTGTTCTGCGACCACTCGAGCGAAGCGATCATCGACCTGCTCAAGGCGGAATGCGACACGGGCAAGGTCGCGTGGCGGCGCCCCGTGGCCGTCGATGCGGTCCGTCATGCGAACGGCAGTGGGTTTGCGCTCGATACGAGCGCGGGCCCGATCGCGGCGCGCGCGCTCGTCGTTGCCACAGGCGGACTGTCGATCCCGAAGATCGGCGCGACGGACTTCGCTTATCGGGTGGCGAAGCAGTTTGGGCATAAGCTCGTCGAGCCGCGTCCGGCCCTCGTGCCGTTGACGTTTTCGTCAGACGTTTGGGCGCCGTTCACGGTCCTGTCGGGCGTCTCCCTGGAAGTCGGCGTGGCGACCGGCGAAAAGAAGACGAAGGTAGCCGGGTCGTTCGTCGAAGACCTGCTTTTCACCCATCGCGGTCTATCCGGACCGGGCGTATTGCAGATTTCCAGCTACTGGCAGCCGGGCGAGCCGATCCGGATCGATTTGCTGCCCGATCGCGAGCCTGTCGCCGAGTTGCTGCGGGCCAAGAGCGCAACGAAGCGCCAGATCGGCAATCTGATCGCCGAGTGGCTGCCGGCACGCCTGGCGCACGCCTGGCTCGAAACGCAGGGACTTTCGCCCGAAGCGCGCGTGGCTGACCTTCCCGACAAGACGCTGCGCCGGCTCGGCGAGGCGTTTTCGGTATGGACGCTCGTGCCGAGCGGCACGGAGGGCTACCGCAAGGCGGAGGTGACGAAGGGCGGTGTCGATACGCGAGAGCTGTCGTCGGCCACGATGATGAGCGAGCGCGTTCCGGGGCTCTATTTCATCGGCGAAGCCGTCGACGTAACGGGCTGGCTCGGCGGCTACAACTTTCAGTGGGCGTGGGCATCGGGGGTCGCGGCGGGCGAGGCTGCGGCGGAATACGCTCGCAAAACTGACGCTTGAAGCTGGCTGGCATTAATGCAGATCGTCTGCTATACTCCCGGACCTTTGCCAAGTTTCCGTTAGGAACATGACGATCATCCGCGTTAAAGAAAACGAGCCCTTTGAAGTCGCCATGCGCCGCTTCAAGCGCACGATCGAGAAGAACGGTCTTCTGACCGAGCTTCGTGCGCGCGAGTTTTACGAAAAGCCTACGGCTGAACGCAAGCGTAAGAAAGCTGCCGCAGTGAAGCGCCATTTCAAGCGCCTGCGCAGCCAGATGTTGCCGAAGAAGTTCTACTGATAGCTCTAACGATTTAGCCGCGCCGTGCGGATCAGTCCGTGCGTCGCGCAAAAACCCGCTTGAGGTCGGATCCCAAGCGGGTTTTTGCGCTCGGTAAGCGTTTTCCTTCTGTTTCAACGCGTTCTTCGGGTGAATGATGAGTTTGAAGGATCGGATCAACGACGACATGAAGTCCGCCATGCGCGCGCGCGAATCGGAGCGTCTCGCGACGATTCGCCTGCTGCTCGCGGCGATCAAGCAACGTGAGGTCGATGAGCGTACGACGCTCGACGACACGGCCGTCACGGCCGTCATCGACAAGATGATCAAGCAGCGCAAGGACTCGATCAGCCAGTTCGAAGCCGCGGGCCGCACCGATCTCGTCGACAAGGAAACGGCCGAGCTGGCGGTTCTCGCAGGTTATATGCCGGCGCAGCTTTCGGAAGCCGAAATCGCGGCAGAAGTCCAGGCCGCCGTGGCGCAAACGGGTGCCGCCGGTCCGCAGGACATGGGCAAGGTGATGGGCGTCCTGAAGGGCAAGCTCGCGGGGCGTGCCGACATGACGGCCGTATCGGCGCTCGTCAAAGCTGCGCTCGCCAAATAGCGAAATGCGTGCTCGCGGCCGCGCGAACGCGCGGGGCGGGCTGCGCCGGCGACCAGCAACGTGATTCCGCACTCGTTTCTGCAGGACTTGCTGAACCGCGTCGACATCGTCGATGTGGTGGGCAAATACGTCCAGCTCAAGAAGGGCGGCGCGAACTTTGTCGGCCTGTGCCCTTTCCACAACGAGAAAAGCCCGTCGTTTACGGTGAGTCCGACGAAGCAGTTCTATCACTGCTTCGGATGCGGTGCGCACGGCACGGCGATCGGGTTTCTGATGGATCACGCCGGCCTGGCCTTCCCGGAAGCGGTGGGCGAGCTCGCGCAATCGGTGGGGCTGACGGTGCCGCAGGAACCGGCGCCCGGGCGCGCCGGCGCGGCGGGATCAAACGGCGAGGCATGGCAGGCCGGCGCGGGCGTGGCGAACGCCAAGACGGCGGCTGCGCTCTCGGACCTCATGCACATTGCTTGCGACTACTACCGCAAGGCGCTGCGCGGCTCGCCCGAGGCGATCCGCTACTTGAAGAAGCGGGGGCTGACGGGCGAGATCGCGGCGCGTTTCGGGCTTGGGTTCGCCCCCGACGGGTGGCAGAACCTGGAGGCTGCTTTTCCCGACTATCGCAGCGATGCGCTCGTCGAGGCGGGACTCGTCATCGTCAGCGACAAGCTCGATAGCGAAGGCCAGCCGCGCCGCTACGACCGATTTCGCGAACGGATCATGTTTCCGATCCGGAACGTGAAGGGACAGGTGATCGGATTCGGCGGGCGCGTGCTCGAGTCGGGAGAGCCGAAGTATTTGAATTCGCCCGAAACGCCACTATTTAGCAAGGGTAGCGAGCTTTACGGTCTTTTCGAGGCGCGACTTGCGATTCGTGAGGCGCGCTCGGTGTTGGTGGTGGAAGGTTACATGGATGTCGTCGCGCTGGCGCAGCTCGGGTTTCCGAACGCCGTTGCGACCCTCGGTACGGCTTGCACGCCGATCCACGTGCAGAAGCTGTTGCGGCAGACCGATACGGTCATCTTCAGCTTCGATGGCGACGCCGCGGGGCGGCGCGCCGCGCGGCGCGCGCTCGATGCGTGCTTGCCGCATGCGGCGGACAATCGGACGATCAAGTTTCTGTTTCTGCCGCCCGAGCACGATCCGGACAGCTTCATCCGCGAGTTCGGCAAGGAGGCGTTCGCCGAGCAGATCGAGCGAGCGACGCCGCTCTCGCAGTTTATGTTGAGCGAGGTGATTGCCGGCAAGGAACTCGATACGCCCGAAGGCCGGGCCCGAGCGCTCTTCGATGCGAAGCCGCTGCTGCAAGCGCTGCCGCCGAATGCGTTGCGCGCCCAGATCATGCACATGTTCGCGGACCGGCTCGACGTGCCGTTCGAGGAAGTGGCGGCCCTCTCGGAGGTCGACGCGCGGATTGTCGTTGCGGCTCGCTCAGCACCGGCGCGCAAGGATCGTCGGCGCGTGACGGGAATCGAGGAGCGCGCGTTGCGCAATCTGGTCATGTACCCGCGCATCGTTGCAACGTTGGACGAGGAGGCCGAGGAGAGTCTCTTCGCGCAGGCGCATGGCGAGTTGTTCGCGGAGGTGGCGACTCACGCGCGCGAATTGGGCAGTGCAGCAGAATTCCGCTTGCTGTCCGACTTGCTGCGTACGGGGGCGAACGCCTCGACCTTCGAAGAAATTTTTCGGGAAATTCTGGTCTATGATGAAAACGTGCGGGATTTGTTGCTACATAGCCCCGAAAACGACGAAGCCGCCGTCGAACAACAGCGCGAGCGAGAGCGCATCGCTGGCGAAGAACTCCAGGCGGCAATCCTGAAGATGCGCTACGACGCTTGCTGTCAACGGCTCGAGCGCTTGTCGCGGCAGTCGAGGCACACCTCGGACGAGATTGCGGAAGTCGCGGAGCTCAACCGGCAGCGGGCCGAGATGAAGCGCCGCCTTGGGCTTTGACGGGCGGGTAAGGGCACGCGTGCTATAATAAAAGGTTTCCAGCGGTTTGATTTTTCAGGTTTTCTTGGCAAGAGGCGCGAAGGCAGACAGGCGAGGCGAGATAGCGATGGCAAAGACGACAGGCGCAAAGGCGACGGCGAAAACAACGGGGACGGGCAAGGCGAAGAGCGTTGCCGGCAAGGTTCCGCCGCGGACGGTGCGCAACGTGTCCGAGGCCAGAAAGGCTTCCGCGAGTGCTTTGGCGGCCGGCGGGAAATCGACGACCAAGGCGGCTGCGCGGGCTTCGGCGGCAGCGGCCGATGTGACCAAGGCGGCGAAATCATCCGCCAAACCGGAGACGAGGCCCGTCGCGAAGCAGACGGGCGCGAAAAGCGGGAGGGGCGCGGCTGCCAGGCCGGACGATTCGGCAGTGCGCGAAACCCAGGTATCCACGGTGCAACCGGCTGAAGTCCAGCAGCCGCGAGTCGAGAATATTGCCGGTACGGCGAACTCCATGACGAAAAAGCTGAACGAAGTTTCCGTCGATGACGACGCAACCCAAGCTGACGAGCAGCACGCTGCCTCGGGCAAAGCCGAAAAGGCCAAGGCGCGCGATCGTCGCGCGAAGGAGAAGGCGCTCCTGAAGGACGCGTTCGCATCGACGCAGCCCGGCACCGCCGAGGAGCTCGAAGAACGGCGTTCGAAGTTGCGCGCGCTGATCAAGCTCGGCAAGGAGCGGGGCTTCCTGACCTATGCCGAGATCAACGATCACCTGCCCGACAACTTCACGGAGACGGAGGCGATCGAGGGCATCATCAGCACGTTCAACGACATGGGCGTGGCGGTGTACGAGCAGGCGCCCGATGCCGAGACGCTGCTGCTGAACGACAACGCGCCCAACGTGGCGTCGGACGACGAGGTCGAGGAAGAGGCCGAAGTCGCGCTTTCGACGGTCGATTCCGAGTTCGGTCGCACGACCGACCCGGTGCGTATGTACATGCGCGAGATGGGTACCGTCGAGCTGCTGACGCGCGAGGGTGAGATCGAGATCGCGAAGCGGATCGAGGACGGCCTCAAGCACATGGTGATGGCGATCTCGGCGTGCCCGACGACGATTGCGGACATCCTGGCGATGGCCGAGCGTGTGGCGAACGACGAAATCCGCATCGACGAGCTCGTCGACGGCCTGATCGATCCGAATGCCGAAGATACGGACGGCTTCTCGGCTCAGGAAGCCGAAGCGATCGAGGCTGACGACGAAGAAGTCGAAGAGGAAGACGAGGAAGAAGAGGAAGAAGACGACGGCACCGCGCAGGCCACGGCCAACGCGGCGCAACTCGAGGCGTTGAAGCGCACGTCGCTCGACAAATTCTCGCTGATCAGCGAGTGGTTCGACAAGATGCGTCGTGCGTTCGAGAAGGAGGGCTACAAGTCGAAGTCCTACCTGAAGGCGCAGGAAACGATCCAGGACGAGCTGATGTCGATTCGCTTCACCGCGCGTACCGTCGAGCGGCTTTGCGACACGCTGCGCGCGCAGGTGGACGAAGTGCGTCAGGTCGAGCGTCAGATTCTGCATATCGTCGTCGACAAGTGCGGGATGCCGCGCGCCGAGTTCATCGCGCGTTTCCCTAGCCATGAGACCGACCTCGATTGGGCCGAGCGCATCGTTGGCGAAGGCCATCCATACAGCGCCGTGCTATCGCGCAACATTCCGGCGATTCGTGAGCAGCAGCAGCGGCTCATCGATTTGCAGGCGCGCGTGGTGCTGCCGCTGAAGGACCTGAAGGAAACGAACCGTCAGATGGCCGCCGGCGAGTTGAAGGCGCGTCAGGCGAAGCGCGAGATGACCGAGGCCAACCTGCGTCTCGTGATCTCGATCGCGAAGAAGTACACGAACCGCGGCTTGCAGTTCCTCGATCTGATTCAGGAAGGTAACATCGGTTTGATGAAGGCGGTGGACAAGTTCGAATATCGTCGCGGGTATAAGTTCTCGACGTATGCAACGTGGTGGATTCGCCAGGCCATTACGCGTTCGATTGCGGACCAGGCGCGCACGATCCGGATTCCGGTCCACATGATCGAGACGATCAACAAGATGAACCGTATTTCGCGGCAGATTTTGCAGGAGACCGGTCTCGAGCCGGATCCGGCGACGCTGGCCGAGAAGATGGAAATGCCGGAAGACAAGATCCGCAAGATCATGAAGATCGCGAAGGAGCCGATCTCGATGGAAACGCCGATCGGAGACGACGACGATTCCCATCTGGGCGACTTCATCGAAGATACGAACACGGTCGCACCGGCCGACGCGGCGTTGCATGCGAGCATGCGTGACGTCGTGAAGGACGTGCTCGATTCGCTGACGCCGCGCGAGGCGAAGGTGCTGCGGATGCGCTTCGGCATCGAGATGAGCACGGATCATACGCTCGAGGAAGTCGGCAAGCAGTTCGACGTCACGCGTGAGCGTATCCGCCAGATCGAGGCGAAGGCCCTGCGCAAGCTGCGCCACCCGAGCCGTTCTGACAAGTTGAAGTCGTTCCTCGAAGGAAATTGATCGAGGCGTGCGTTTCACTCGAGACCCGGCGCCATGCCGGGTCTTTTTTTAGGTAGAATCGCGAAGTTTCGGGCCTCTAGCTCATGCTTGGTTAGAGCAGCGGACTTGATGTGTGGTGTCCTACGGCCCGCGAGGGTACGGACATCATCAGAACGGGTTGCCGTCGGGCAAGTTGACTCTGTCCTTCGGTAGAACTGCTCAAATTCGGGGAAACCTCTGTTGTCGGCTTGCCGCTCAAGTTGGCGGGCAACGTGGCGATCCCGAGCGAAGCTCTCGATATTTCTTCGAGAGAACGTGTAGAGACTGTACGGGCAGGTCGTAAAGACAAGAGACAGTCCAGACCACAAACCCGAAAGGGGTGGCGAAAGCCATAGTGGTACGCATAATCCGTTGGTGCCGGGTTCGACTCCCGGGGGGCCCACCAAAATGTCTTCCCGGATGTTCCGAGAAAGTCTGAAAACCCGCATCGTGTAAGGCGTTGCGGGTTTTTTTATGACCGCCTTGGTCCGCGAATGTCCATTGCCAGCTACCGTCAGCTGACGGTATTTTCGACGGTATACGATAGACTGTGCTGCGCGTCCGCGAAAAAATACCGTCAGGGCCGAGACATGCCGCTTACCGACACCGCCTGCCGTCAAGCCAAAATCAAGGGCAAGCCGTACAAATTGACCGATAGTGGGGGCTTGTACCTGCTGGTCAACCAGGCGGGAAAGTATTGGCGATGGGATTACCGGTATCTCGGCAAGCGCCAGACGATGGCCTTGGGGGTTTATCCTGAGACCTCGTTGGCGAAGGCACGTGAACGCCATCGGGGAGCACGAGAGACCCTGATGGCTGGTGCAGACCCGGCACAGGCTAAGAGGGCGGTTAAGCGTCAGGCTAAACTCGCGGCGTTCCATTCGTTCGAAGCGGTGGCAACGGACTGGTTCGCAAAGCATATGGTCGGGCGCTCCGAGAGCCATAAGGAGCGCATCTGGAACCGCCTCGAGGCAGATATCTTCCCATGGCTTGGGAAGCGCCCTGTGAACGAAATTGAGGCGTCAGAAATCTTGGAGTGCTTGCGCCGCATTGAGGCGCGAGGCGCGATTGAAACGGCTGGCCGCGTGCGTTGGTCATGTAGCAAGGTGTTTCGCTATGCCATCGCCGCCGGCTTAGCGAAGAACGATCCGGCCGAACTATTGAAGGGCGCATTATCTAGACCGACGATGACGCCGTTTCCCACGATCACCGATCCGGTCGCGGTTGGTGCACTGCTCCGTGCGCTGGATGGTCTCCAAGCAACGTTGGTGGTCAGGTGTGCCGCGCGCTTAGCGCCGATAGTATTCGTGCGTCCCGGTGAACTGCGTCACGCCGAATGGACGGAAATGGATTTGGATAAAGCCGAATGGCGTATCCCGGCGGAGAAGATGAAATCCAGGGCGACTCATGTCGTTCCATTGCCGACGCAGGCGATCGGTATCCTACGCGAACTGAAGCCGCTGACCGGCGCTGCCAAGTACGTCTTTCCAGGAGAGCGAACGCGGGAGCGGCCGATGAGTGAGAACACAATCAATGCGGCGTTGCGTCGGCTTGGATATGCCAAGGACGAATTCACGGGGCATAGCTTCCGCAAGATCGCTTCCACGCTGCTAAACGAATCGCATCTGTGGCATCGCGACGCCATAGAGCGTCAATTGGCGCACGGCGAGCGTGACGAGGTTCGAGCCGCCTATAACTATGCGGAATACCTGCCGGAACGAAAAAAGATGATGCAGTGGTGGGCGGACTACCTTGATCATCTAAAAGCTGGTGCCGATTTGATACCGACTTTGCGAGGGGCTTAGATGTTTTTTGCCCTGGAACCTCCAGACACAGCTGAGTCTCCCCCTGAGATTTCGCCTTGCAGCAGACCGCGTATAAAGTCCGCCAACGGAACGAAAAAGAGATGTTCGGATACCGAACTGGGTGTACACGGCGAAGTTCAAGGAAGCGGCCGCGCAACGAGCGAAAGACGGGCCAGGCGTGAGCGCCGTCGCCCTGGTGTTCAGCGCTTCTCGAAACGCCCGACCTTCAGTCACGATGAACTATCGGCGCAGGATGAAATGCATGTGTCAGCGACGCCGACCTCGACGATCAGATTCTCAGCGTACACCTGCCGTTGCATCCAACATACCTTCAACTCGCTTGTGCACCACTTCCGACTTTAGCTCTACACCAGCGGCGTCGATCAAACGGAAACACAAGGTAGTCGCGCACGGTGAGCGGTTCGGACTGGCCTTTGAGGCCGACTTCCGGCCACTCATTCTTTTTCGGCCAGTGTGCCGTGAGAAAAATGGTGTCCCAGATCGTCGTAAAGAACCCATAGTTTTTGTGCCGGTGATGCGCTTCCGAAGAGTGGTGAATACGGTGGAACTTATTGTCGCCGATGATGTATCGCAGCGGCCCCAGATTGATGCTCGTGCTAGAGTGAGAAAGATGGGCCTGAAAGGTAATCAGCGTCATGGCAACCGCGGGCACGACGCCAGATTCAAAGTGGATCAGCGCCAGTGGTAGTGCTACAAATACTGCGTAAACAAGTGGCTCGGAAACGTGGTGATTGCAATTCCATGCTGTCAGTTCGCGGATCGAGTGATGAGTGGCGTGCATGCGCCACAGCAATGGAACCGCATGCTGAGCGCGGTGCATCCAGTAGTAAAAGAAGTCGCCGGCAATCGCCACCGAGACAGCTGAAAGGACGGTCAAGCCCTTGTTAATGATTATGTTGTCAGAGTGAAGCAACGTGCCGAAATTGATCGTTACGAGCGGCTTAATTCCTAGCCAGCCCAAACTCACAGCGTAGAAATGCCAGATTACCGCGCCGCATCCAATGCGAATAATCCAAATCCGCACGCCGCGAACGTATGAGGCAAAACTGTTTCGATAAGCCGGAAAGATTAGCTCGAGCGCGACGCATGCGGTAGCGAAGATCGCAATCAGTTCGAATGATTTCACATAGGACAGAGCCATCTCATTAACATCAAGAATGTGCATTTTCTTCTCCGGCGAATCGGTCAAATGCGCCAACATCAGGTCGGAGCGACCCGCGTCAACGCGGCGTCTTCTTCACGGAGCTCATGGGTCCAAAACTTATTGATTCCAACGCAGCCCGATGAATTCGGTTTGGCATCCAGATTGATATCGGCAGCAATAACGTCGGATTGCGTCTTGCAGGTCAAGAAAAATTTCCTTTTCGGGGCGCATTCAAACGGTGATCGTATCGCCGGCACAGCGCGCACTGCAGGATGTACTATGCGACATTTCCAGAAATCGAAAAAATCAATTGTTTGGATAAGATCCATTCGTTCCACGAATGACTGCCCTGAATGACAGACTGAGGGCTCGAGCTTAAGCAGCCAATGAGGCGCGAGTCCCCAATGCTCGAGGTTCAGCGAATCGATCAGTACTACGGCCAGCAGCCACGCGTTACGCGATGTGCCGCTCAGGGTGGCGGACGAGGCTTGCACGGTCGTGCTTGGGCGCAACGGCGCCAGGCAAGACGACGCGGCTCAAATGTCTCGTCGGCTTATTGCCCATCAAGGCTGGCGGGATCGCGCCGGGAGGCATCGAAACTATACGCACGCCCGCATCGGGCACCGGCTGGCCTCGGCTACGTCCCCAAGGGATGCGACAAATTTGCCCGTCTGATCGCCGATGAAAACCTCAAGAATCGGTGGTTAGCGGGCGAGCGAAGCGTCGCAACAATGTTCACGCGCCCTTGGTTGGGCTGGACATCCAGGTGGTGCGCACGGGGAAGAACTGCACACCTCCGATCGTGAACGTGCGGACTAACTAGGTCATATGCAGCACGCGCGCTGAACCGCGCAACGCCCGAGCACAGCGACCGGCTCAAAAGGGTTCGGTCGGAGATGTCATCGAATAGCGTTACGCTCCGGGTAGCCATTGAGCGCACGGCTGACCGTGGTTCACGACATCCCAAGCTTGTGGGCAAGATCTTTGGGTCTCATCGCGTGTCGCATTCTTGCCGCTTTCCCGCCAACCTGCCGGGGGCACCGACCCCGTAGGGCGACGCATCAACTAGCAACCGGCCATTGTCGAGTACGTGGACGGGCATCGGGTCCGAGATCTCCCCGATGAACTGGCTGTCCTTGCCGAATTTCAGAAAGGCCATGAAGCGCAAGGTACCGTCCGGTGCGTGCACCACCCGGCCGGAATAGAGCGAGCCTGCTGCATCGCCGACCAGAAAGTCTTCCTCGACCAGCCTCCATTCGCCAAGCGGATGATCGGCAATCAAATAGTGCGTGCCCGTCATGGGCTCGGACATACGCTCGCGGCAATACGTCGGCTCGATATGGTTCTTCGCGGTGCAGAACAGGCAGTACCAGCGGCCCTGGTGCTCGAAGATCTGCGGTACTTCGAGTTGCCCGAACACCTTCGAGCGGAACAGCGGCGGGCGCAGCGACCAGTGTTCGAGATCCCGCGACACCGCATGCCCGAGCACGCCGCGTCCGAGCGCCGGGCCTATGGGCTCTCGAGCGGTGAACACCATGTGCCAGCCGTCGCCGTTCGGGGCGGCGAAGACCCAGGGGTCGCGGAAGGCCTGGTCGTGCCACATATCTGTATTGAGCGGCTCGTACCAAGAAGGATCGATCTCCAGTATCGGATTGTGCGCAAGTCGTTCCCACGTATGCAGATCGTCGGATACAGCGGCACCGATGCGCTGCACGAGACCACGATCCGCATGGTTCGTGCCAGTGTAAAACATCATCCAGCGCTGCTTCGACGTGCGTACGACCGATCCCGTCCACGTGGTGTAGTCATCCCATGCGGGCGAGCGCGCTGGATGCAGCGTGGTCCCGCGTTCTGTCCAGTTGACCAGATCGCTGGAGACCGCATGGCCAATCGATACGTTCCAGTGCCGCTGCTCGGGGTCACCGATCGCCTTCGGGGCATTCAGGAAAAACATGTGGGTGAGCCCGCTTTCCTGTGCAAACCAGAAATCCCAAACCCAACGGTCCTCAAGGCGAAATGCCATCGCTGCTGTCCTATCTGGCGACACGGTCGGTTGTTGCGATGTGGGCCATGCCGGGTTGCGCGCCGTCTGGCGCGAATATCAGCGCCAGAAAGCGCGCCGGTCGTTCGACGCAGTGGCTGGCCTGCGAATATTACACTTGATGATTACAATTGCACGCGATACATCAAAATTTTTTAGGGTCGCCTGTCACAAGTCTGCCGGGTTACCTATAGAAAAGCGCTTTCAACGCATTTTCTTGGGCGAGGAGTCCGGCGACGAACCGCTTCCCATAACTGTCACTAATAGTACACACAAAGAGTAGTAATATCCCTCTGGTCGCGCTGGACGGCCGCCGAGGCAGCGAAGGCTCGTCGGAGTTTCGCGACTGACCACATACATGACACATTCGGGAAGAACCATGTTCGATCAGCAAGTCGGCCGCCGTTACTGGCGCCTTTCTGCGCTTGCATTCGCGACAGCGGCAGCGTGGTCATCGCTGGCCTGCGCCGCAGCGCAGGTTCCGGCGGATGAGACGGAGTCTAGTGCAGCGGGCGAGCAGACCACGGATAAGGACCAGCAGGTCCAGCGCTTCGGTCATGTCGACGTCACGCGCAAGCGCGCAGTGAGCGGTGCGGCCGTCGCGACGAAGCAGACGCAGGACCGGGTGATGGATGTTTTGACGAAGGAGCAGATAGAAACCTTGCCGGATGCGACCGTCACCGAGGTGGTGAAGCGTGTCGCCGGCGTATCGGTGAGCTTTAACTCGGACAACGTGAACGGTCGCGACGAGGCGCAGTTCGTCGCGATACGTGGCCTCGACGCGAGCTACAACAATATCTCGTTCGACGGTGCGCCGATGGCCTCAACCGACCAGACGAGCCGCGGCGTACGCACGAATATGCTGCCGTCGTCGCTCGTCAAACAGGTGCAGGTCTTCAAGACCTGGCAGCCGGATCAGGACCCGAATGCGGTCGGCGGGTCCGTGAACATCGTCACGCGCAGCGCGTTCGACAACGGCGGCAAGCCGTATTTCAGCGCGACGGGAGCACTCGGTCATGCCGACGCAACAGGCAAGGTTCTGTCGGGGGCCGAGGGCCTCGCGCGCAAGGCGGATATGGCATGGAGCGCCACATTTGGCCCGAGCCAGGCCGTCGGCCTCGTGATCGCAGCGAACTACGAGAAACAGAACACGTATTCGCTGGGTCACATGACCACGGACAACATCTTCTACAACTTCTACAACGCGAACGGCTCGCTCGCGAACCCCGCGGCGACGGGCGGGGCGAATCTAGGCAACGGCCTCCCCGTACCCCAGCAGTTCAAATACTGGCAGTACCGCAAGAATCTCGAGCGGCAGGGCGTCGATGCGAAACTCGAAGCGAAGTTCACGCCGGACGTATACGGTTTCGTCTCGCTCGGCTACAACGTCGAGAATATGCATGAGTTGCGCGACGAGAACATCATCGACGTCGGGCGCACGACGGGGGTCTCTAGCAACCCCGTCATCAACCAAACGGCGACGTCGGGTCAGTTCGCACTCGGCGAAGCGGAAGCAGGTGTACAGCAAAGCAAGATCGACCGTACCGTGGAGAACGTCCAGGGTGGTCTCGACTGGCATCTTGGCGATGATCGGATATTGTCGTTCCGCTCCTCGTTTTCGAAGGCAAGTCAGTGGAATCCACAGACGGCTGTGAAGTACATCTACGGCAACCTGAAGTACGGTGCGTCCGGCACGCAGCCATCTATCGTCGGCATACCGGGCATGGCGACGACCTATGACACATCCGGATTCGATCCCGCCGTGAGCGTTGTGAATCCCTCCGGCTTTGTGAATCCCGCAAATTGGCAGCCGCTCTATTGGCGTACCGACAACATCCGGATCGACGACAGGGTGGGCGACCTGAAGCTCGATTTCCGCCAGAACATGGACCCCGATTCGCGCGGACTGGGCTATGCCATCGGCGTCGATTATCGCAGCCTCGGCCACAACTACAACGAAGCGTTCAACGCCTACTTTCCGACCGGCAGCGGGATGACGATGGCGGGCGTGGGCGGTGCGTCGGGGACCACGCTGCCGTACACCAATGGTCTGCCGTTCATGACCATCGACCTTAACAAGGCCTGGCAGCAACTGTTGAGCAATGGCAGCCTTGTTGCGGCGAACGTCAACAATCTCGCGAGCAGTTTGCAGAACGACTACTCGCACACGGAACAGACGGCGGCCGGCTACGCGATGGCGTCATGGCGCACGGATCGTCTGAGCGCGATGATCGGACTGCGCCAGGACAACACGCGTCTGTCGACGACAGGCAATGTGCGCAATACGGTGGGAGGCACGACCACATGGCAGTCCGTCACTAACGATTCGAAGTACAACTTCACATTGCCGGCCGCATCGCTGGTTTTCGATGCGACACCCGCAGTGCGCCTGAAGCTCGCCGCCAGCAAAACCATCGGCCGGCCGACCTATGACGACTACGCGCCCAACACGTCAATCTCCGAAAGCTCAGACGGGTCGCTGACCGTTGTCACCGGCAACCCGAACATCAAACCGCGCGAATCGACGAACCTCGATCTCTCGGCGGAATGGTATCTGCCGCACTCGGGCCTCGTCTCGCTCGCAGCGTTTCACAAGCAGATCAAAAACGAGATCTACAGCCTGACCCGCCAGGGGACGCTGTTTTACGATGGCTTGACCCGCACAGCGTCGATCACACAGCCACTCAATTCGTCGAGTTCGAAACTCGACGGCATCGAACTGAACTTCGTGCAGAGTTCGCTCGGCTGGCTTACGCGGTACCTGCAGGGCTTCGGCTTCAGCGGAAACCTCACGTTGCTAAGCGGTCGCCTGAATGCGATCACGTCATCGGGCAGCACGCGCACGATCAACCGCCTCGTCAACCAGCCAGATCAGATCCGTAACCTCAGTATCTTCTACAACTATCGCAAATTCGGCATCACGGTCGCGTATAACTGGATCGGCACAAGCCTGCGTGCGGTTGATGCCAGCCTGCCGCGCCAGGACGTGTACTGGCAGGCGCGCAAGGAAATCGATCTGCAGGCACGCTATGACATCGGCTCGGGCTGGCAGACGTTCTTCGAAGTCGCGAACCTGACGGGATCGCCCGTGGTCGCCGTCACCGGTCAAAACCGTAATCTGCTGAAGGACAAGTTCTCCATCGGGCGGACCTTCTGGCTCGGTCTGACCTATACCCCGAAGCATCTTTGACCTAGGACGGCTGGGCTGCCCCACGGGTGACCGGCCGGACACGGGATTATTTCATCAAGGACATGACATGAACATCCTGCAGCAATTTCTCAGTCTGAGCACGCAGTCGGCGGGCATCATCCCGATCCTCGCGCTGCTTTTTATCGTGGTGCTGGCCGTCGCGATCGAGCGCGTGGCGTTCTTCGCGAAGGCGGCACCCTCGGGCGCAGAAATCGATCATCGCCTCAACTCGCTCGACTTCCACGATGAACGCTCGGTGAACGAAGTTGCGACGCGCTACCGTTCCACGGTTTACGGTGCGACGTTGCAGGCTGTCGTCGAGGCGCGCTCGCTGAATCCCGACGAGATGGACCGCTATATCGACGAAGCGATCGTACGCACGTTGCCGCAACTCGACAGGCACCTGTGGATGCTCGATACAGCTGTGACGCTCGGACCGCTGATCGGGTTGCTCGGCACGATCATCGGCATCACCGAGTCGTTCAACGTGCTTGGCGCCGCAGGGCCTAGCGCGGGTGCTGTGACGGGCGGCATAAGTCATGCGCTGATCGCGACGGGCTGTGGTTTGCTCGTGGCCATTGTCGGGGTCGCGGCGAACGGCTACTTCGCCAAGCGGGTGCGGCTTGCGATGTTGTGCCTCGATCTGATCAAGCTCGCAAGCGTCAAGCGCACCCATCTGGTCGGCAGGAGCACGGCGGGTACTGCGGGTATCGCGGGCGCCGCCGATACGCGTGAGCGTCAGGAGCACGTCGCGAGCGTACGGGCGATGTCGCGCACGATGGCCTCCGATGCGTCGGGAGCATAATCATGAGCCGCACTCGTTACGTCGAGTCGCACGAACCGCGCATCGAAATTGTGCCGATGATCGACATCATGATGTTCCTGCTGATTTTCTTCATGGTCACGATGTTGAAGATGATCGATGCGAGCGGCGTCAAGATCAACGTGCCGCACGCCGCATCGGCCGCCCCGCTGCCGAAGGCGACGCTCACGATCACGGTGAAGAAGGACGGCAGCCTGTTCTTCGAAGGCAAACCGGTGTCCGCTGACTTGGCGACGCAGACGATCCGTGCACGTGCGCACGACGCGAAGGTCGACGTGCTGATTGCGGGCGACAGGGAAGTGCCGCTGCAGGATCTGCTGCACGTGATGGACCTCGCGCACGCGGCGGGTGTCGACGATGTCGGCGTCGCGGCCGTGCGCTGAGGTGCACTCATGAAGACAGTCGTTCTGGGAACGCTCGTGCCGCCCGAACCGAAGTCTGGGATGCGTTGGCCCGCTGCGTTTGTGATTGCGCTTGTCATCGAAGGTGGGCTGGTTGCGGTATTGGGACGCATCGCGGTGCAGCCTGTTGCCGAACCACCTCCGCCACCGAAGGTGATGAAGATTGTGACGATCGCCGACGCGCCCGCCCATCCCGCACCGCCGCAGCCGGCCCGGAATGCCCCCCCCGAACCGCCGAAGCCCGCGCCTGTGCCGCACCGTCCCACGCCGGTGCGGCATGCAGCGCCCACACGCAGCGCGGCGCCTGCGCCGGCCGTGACACCCGCGCCCGTCGTCAGTCAGGGGCCCGTGACTGTGCCGCAGGCGGCGCCCGCCGTCGCACCGGACATGGAGAAGCCGACGCATCAGACACCGCCCGCCGCGCCGCAGCCACCAAAGGTCCGCAAAGGCATCGTGCCGCTGGTGCGGGTCGAGCCGGATTATCCGCCGCGCGCGATGGCCGGCAACATCGAAGGGTCGGTGATCGCGCACGTCACGATCACGCCGGATGGGAGCGTGAGCGCTGTGAGTATCGTGCGCTCGGATCCGCCGAAGATCTTCGACCAGGTTGCAATCAACGCGCTGATGCGCTGGAAGTTTTCTCCCGGCGACGCCGATGTGATCGGGGAAGTCGCACTGCGTTTTTCGCTGAGCGAATGACGCACTGAACAGACATAAACATCAGGAACAAATGAAAACAGCAGGCATGAATACTATCGACGTCTCTAAAGTACCGCCCATCTCGCTGGACCATATCGGAAAGAAGTTCGATTCGAATGGCAACGTGTTGCGCTATCCCGGCAATACGCTGGTGTGTCACGTGCCTCTTTTTACACCGCTATCCGATGCGCTCGTCGCTGTGCGCGATACGATCAGATCGAGTCTGTTTGCGTCATCGCTGACCTTTCTGCCACCGGAGAGCTATCACATGACCGTGTTCGAGGGCGTCGCAGACCGCGAACGCGACAACGGCCGCTGGCCGATGGATCTGCCGCATGACGCGAGCGTTCTCGAGTGCACGCGTCACTTCGCGGCGAAGCTCGAATCGTTCGATCTGGGATGCGCGTTGCCGCTGCGTCTCAGGGTGGCCGAACGCGCGAATCAGACGCACATTGGCTGCATCAAGCTCGTACCCGTTGATGCGGCGGAAGAGCGCAAGCTGCGTGACCTGCGCACGCGGCTCGCCGAGTGTCTGTCACTCAGGACGGCATGGCACGATCACTACGAGTTTCACATCACACTGTCGTATTTGATCCGCCCGATGACGCCCGACGTCACGCGTGCGTGCCTCGATCTCGTCAGCGGCTGCTTTGCAGGTGTGGGCATGCTGTTTGACGTCATCGAATTGGGCGCGCCCGAGTTCTGCGTGTTCAATGACATGTATGCGTTCGACAACCAGTTCTTCCTGCGCCGGATCGCATCGCAATGAGCGGCACGGTCGGGCATCGTCTCGCCGTATCGAACGGGGGTGCGCGATGATGCGTATGCCAAGCGTTGCTGTGGCTGTACTGCTCGCGCTCGGTGCGTCGCCGTCGATGGCAACAACCATCCAGTTCTGGTACGGTCATACGGGTACCGTGGCCACCGCGATCCAGACCCTGTGCGACGGGTTCAATGCGTCGTCGCCGGTGGACAAGGTGCAATGTGTGTCGCAGGGCGCGTACGAGCAGACGATGCGCAAGACGGTCGCAGCGTATCGCGCGGGCAGGCAGCCAGCGCTCGTCGAGATTTACGACGTTGGCACGGCGGACATGATGTTAAGCGGCGCCATTTATCCGATGGATGAGATGACGGCGTCGGTGGGCAAGCCGGTTGATGCATCTCTCTATGCCGATGTGGTGCGACGGTACTACGCATCGTCGGACGGGCGGCTCTATTCGCAACCGTTCGGAGTGTCGACGCTCGTGCTGTACGCAAATTCTGCGCGACTCGCCGCAGTCGGCGTGACCAGCACGCCGTCGACGTGGGAAGCGTTCGAGGCCGCGGCGCGCAAGCTGCGGGCCGCGGGCGCCACTTGCCCCGCTGTCAGCGATTATTCGCCGTGGAAACTATTCGAGCAGCCGGCGGCCGTGCAGGGCGTGCCGCTTGCGAGTGGTGCCAACGGACGACAAGGGCTATCCGCGCGCTATGTGTTCGCGGACAGTCCGCTGAACCGCTGGATGCACGACTTGCTGCGTTGGCGCAAGGCGGGGTTGCTGCTCGATGCGGCCGACACGCGCACGGGCAGCCAGGCGATCGCTTTCGCGAATGGTGAGTGTGCGATGTCGATAGATTCAACGGGAGCGATGGGCGTCATCATGAGCGTCGGCAAGGTGCGCCCGGCAGTGGGCATGATGCCTGTCTACGCGGGCACGCTACGTTACCACACAGTGATTGGTGGCAGTTCGATCTGGGTGATGAAAGGTCAGGACCTGGCCAGCTATCGCGTCGCCGCAGCGTTTCTCGCCTTTGTGCGTGAGCGGCGAAACCAGATCGCATTTGCACTAAAGACAGGCTATCTGCCCGTTACGCGGGACGCGCAAGCGATGCTATCTACAACGTCCGATCAAAGGGACGTGGCTCTGCTGCCAATCACGGCAGGCTTGATGTCGCTCAACGAGCCGGGAAACGAAAACAATACGGGCGAACGGCTCGGCTTCTTTCCGCAGTTCCGCTCGATCTGGTTCGAAGAGGTGCAGCATGCGTTCCACGGTGACAAATCGATGGATGATGCGCTGCGCGAGGCACAAACACATGGCAATGCGTTGCTCGCACGCTTTGAGGCAACCTACAGGGGCATGTGCCTGCCCTGACGAAACGCGAGCGCGCTTGCCGCTGACTGCCCGACATGCAAATTTTCTATTCCAAATGAAACCAAGCGCCAGATTCCCAGGCCGCCAGATACCGCTGATGCTCGCACTGCCTCAGCTTCTGCTGGTGGCTCTGTTTTTCTACTGGCCGGCCTGCAAGGCCGTCTGGTGGTCCTTTAACCTCGTGCGCCCGTTCGGCAACGGCTCGCTATTCGTTGGTTTGGACAACTATGTTCGCATCCTCTCGGACGCCACTTTCTATGCGTCTCTGCGAATTACGGCGATCTTCGCGGTCGCGGGTGTCGGTTCCGGGGGGCTGATCGCACTTGCTCTCGCCGGCTTCGCGGATCTGAACCTTCGCGGCAGCGCAGTATTCAGCAATCTGCTGATCTGGCCGTATGCGATTGCGGGCGCGGTGCTGGGCGTGATCATGCGCTTCATCGCGAATCCCATCGTCGGTCCGCTCGCGCACCTTAACGCGATCCACCCAGGATTGTGGGCGCCGCAGTCCAACGGCACAGAAGCGATTGCCGTCATCACACTTGCGTTCGCGTGGACCCAGGTTCCGTTCAATTTTGTGATCTTCCTTGCCGCACTGCGCTCGATCCCGCAAAACTATCTGGCCGCTGCCGCCATCGATGGCGCTGGCCCCGTGCGGCGCTTCTTCGATATTAAGCTGCCCATGCTTAAACCGTTCATCCTGTTCGTGACGGTCGCCAGCATGATCGAGGCGATGACGAATAGCTTCGGTATCGTCGATACGTTGACGGCGGGTGGTCCCGCAGGGGCGACCAACATCATCGCGTACAAGATCTACTCGGACGGCTTCGTCGGGCTCGATCTGTCTGGATCCTCGACGCTTTCCGTCATCCTTATGTTTTTCATCCTCGCGATGACGTTCGCGCAGTTCCGCGTATTCGAACGCAGACTCGACGGGGGAAACTAGTCATGGTCGAACGTCACCCGGTCCTCAGGCTGGTTGCCTATGCCGTGCTGCTGGTCGGCATCGCGTTCGCGCTCGCGCCCATCTATCTGGCAATCTGCGCGGCCTCCGTCTCGAATACATCGCTGCTGGGCGAAGGGATCGCGCTGGTACCGGGCGACCGCCTGATCGACAATCTGCACGAGGTCGCGCGCCGTACGGACCTCGGACGCATGCTGTTCAACAGCTTTGTGGTGTCGTCGGTTGTCGTGATCGGCAAACTCGCGTTGTCGTCGATCACCGCATATGCCGTCGTATACTTCCGCTCGCGGTTCAGGCACGTGATCTTCTTCGGCGTGCTGGCAACCCTGCTGCTGCCTGTCGAAGTTCGTATCGTACCGACCTATGCGGTCGCCTCCGATCTCTTCGAGCCCTTGAAGACGATCCTCCGCGCCACCCACCTCGATACCGTGCTCGCCACGCTGACGGGGCTGCAATTCACGGCATCACTGAACCTCCTGGATACCTACGCGGGCCTCACATTGCCGTTGGTCGCGTCGGCCACGGGGACGTTCCTTTTCAGGCAGTTCTATCAGACAGTGCCCGCGGAGCTGTCCGAGGCGGCGCGCCTGGACGGTGCAGGGCCCGTGCGCTTTTTCTTTGACATCCTGTTGCCGCTCTCGAGGGCCAATTTTGCGGCGCTGGGCACGATCGTATTCATCTCGACGTGGAAGGATTATATGTGGCCGCTGTTGATGACGAGCCGGCAGGACATGCGCACGATCGTACTTGGTGTCGCGAGCTTCGTGCCGACTGAAGCGAGCCAGGCGCCTGAATGGAGTCTGATGATGGCCGCTGCGCTGGTCGGCATGGCGCCGCCGCTGGTCGCGATCGCGCTGATGCAGCGCTGGTTTGTCAAAGGTGTGACGGGAATCGGGAAATGATGAGTGATCGCGCAAGCAGTCGGCCGGCCGGTATCGCCGTCGAGGCCGTGACGAAGCTGTATGACGGTCACACGGTAATGGCCGACCTGAACATTGTGTTCGAGCCAGGTGAGCTGACGGTCGTGCTCGGTCCATCGGGGTGCGGCAAGTCGACCTTGCTGCGTATCGTGGCGGGGCTCGAGTCGGTCACGCACGGACGCGTCCTGATAGGCGGCGAAGATGTCACACTGCGCGCGCCCGGCGAACGCGGCTGCGCGATGGTTTTTCAGCATTACGCACTATATCCGCATATGAATGTCGAGGAGAACATCGGCTACGCTCTCAGGCTCGCGCGCTTGCCGCGCACGGAGCGCCGACGGCGTATTGGCGATGCGGCCAGCATGCTCGGGCTGACTGAACTGCTCAAGCGGCGCCCGGACCAGCTGTCTGGCGGTCAGCGGCAGCGGGTGGCGATAGCGCGCGCGATTGCACGTCAGCCCGCGATCCTGTTGTTCGACGAGGCATTGTCGAACCTGGACGCGAAACTGCGGCACGAGATGCGTTTGGAGCTACGGCGGTTACACAAAGAAATCGGCGGAACGACGATCTTCGTAACACACGACCAGACCGAAGCGATGACGCTCGCGGATCGCATCGTCGTGATGAATCGCGGACACATCGAACAGATCGGCCCGCCGGGCGACATTTATCATCGACCACGCACGCCGTTCGTCGCGGGCTTTATCGGCAGTCCGCCAATGAATCTGCTCGAAGCGACGTGCGCGTCGGACGGTGGCGTGGTGTTGGCGAATGGGATTGAGCTACTGTTTGCAGAGCGGGGGTTGCCAGGCCACGGCGAGGCGGGTGGTGCCCGCATCCTTGTCGGCATCCGGCCCGAAGCGTTTGTGGTGCGGCACGACATGAGCGGTCTGGTGTGCACGGTTGAAGCGGTTGAGGATATGGGCAGTCATCGGCTGCTGTATTGCCGGCTTGGCCGCCAGCGGATCATCGCGACACAGCGGGACGCAGCGGACTACCGGACGGGCGACCGGCTGTCTCTCGGTTATCGGCCGGAACATGTGACACTGTTTGACACCGCGACCGGCAGGCGCGTGGCGATGCCTGATATGCCGGGGCAACGGTGTGAGTCGCTGTGGTCAGGTGCGACGTTCTGACGGCCGTGCTTTGCAATGGCCCCTCATCCATCTTATGGAGCAGTGTGTTGAGCAATCTGGAGAGTCGTCTGCAGGCGGCGACATCGATCGTCGAAGAAGCCGGGGCGAGGGCGCTTGGGTTTTTCATGGAGCGCGCAGCGCTCGCCACCAGCAGCAAGGGGCCGATGGATTTTGTCAGCGAAGCCGATATGGCCGTCGAGCAGCAGATCAGGGAGCGGATCACCGGTATATGGCCTGCTGAAGCTGTCGTTGGCGAGGAGTTGGGCGGCGAGATGGCATCGCGGTTCTGGGTCGTCGATCCCATCGATGGGACAGCCAATTTCCTGCGCGGCTCGCCACTGTGGGGGATCGCGCTTGCGTTCGTGGCGGACGGCGTGCCCGAAATCGGCGTCATTCATTACCCGGTGCTGCGCATGACCCTTGGGGCAGCGACGGGGCACGGCGTGATTCTCAACGGTCAGCCCTTTACGCGCGGCGTGCCGTTTCCCGATGTGCGCGTCGCGGCGCTTGGCACCAACCCGCACTGGACCACGGCCGAAACGGCGACGCTCGAAGCGGAGATGAAGCGTCATCAATGGGCGGTGACGGGCTACCGCTGCGCGACCATCGGCCTGGGTTTCGCGGCGTTAGGATATGTCGACGGCTATTTCGAGTGCCACACGAGTTTCTGGGATCTGGCTGCCGGCGCGGTACTGTGCCGCGAGGCTGGTCTTCGGGTCGCATTCGACGGCGCTCGCGTACGTCACGGGATGCGAATCGCGGTCGGGACGTCAGCGCTGACGGATGTCGTGCTGCCATTCTGGTCGGCACTCGCGGCCTAGCCGATGATCGGCGCGGCCAACTATGACAGCGGTTCGGTAGCGGACCCGTCTGCTACCATTTTCGATTTCGTGTATAGGCGGAGCGTGACCCATGTCCCTGGTTTCGCGAGAGTTCGTGTCACCACATTCTGAGACAGGCGCGACGCGGCAACGCGGTCGGATCGGCCCGCTAATTGCGAGCGAGCGGCTTGTTCTCGACCTCGTTCGACGCTCCAGTGTGATCACGCGTGCAGCGATCTCGGCCCAGAGTGAACTCGCACAACAGTCGGTGCACCGGCTCATCGAGCAACTGATTGAACGCGGTCTGCTGAGGACCGGCGAAATGATCAGGAACGGGCGCGGCCAGCCGAGTCCGCGCATCGAACTGGTTCGTGAGGCAGCGTACTCGCTCGGCGTGTCGATCAACACGGATTCCATGTCGGTGTGTCTCGCTGACCTTGGATGCCATATCCTCGAAGAGGTGCAGCTCCGCACGACGCCAACGAGCCGCAATGCCTCACTTGCGGCGATCAATGATGCCATCGACCGGATTCTCACGCGCAACCACGTGTCGCGCGACCGTCTGATCGGCGTCGGATTCGCCATGACCGGTTATTTCGTCGCCGACGACCGGCAGATGAATGCGCCCGAACCGCTTCAGGACTGGTCGCTTGTCGACCTTGCACCGATCCTTGAGCGCTCGTTCGGACTGCCTGTGTGGATCGATAATAACGCGACAACAGCTGCGATTGGCGAAAGCCTGCTCGGGGCGGGGCGCTGGGCGAAGAGCTTTTTTTATCTATCGTTCAATTACGGCTTTGGAGGTGGCGTCATCATTAACGGAAAGCCCTATTTCGGTGCGCATGGCAATGCGGGTGAAATGACGCTTTGCACACCCGCGGAAGCAGAAAACCGTCCGGCCTTGCGCTATCTGATCGGCGAGTTGCGCGCCAACGGTATAGATATCGATTCTGTCGAAGACCTAAGGATGCGCTTCGATCCGGCCTGGCCCGGCGTCGAGACGTGGGTTGCGCGCACGTTACCCGTGCTTGACAGAACGATAAACGCCATCGCTGGCCTGTTCGACCCGGAGGCCATCGTATTCGGTGGGCAGTTGCCCGCAGCGCTCGGCCGCATGTTGATCGAGCGCGCCCGCTTCTGGGATGTGCATCGATACGGCGTTGGACCGCCGCGGCCAAAGTTGGTTCTGTCAGAGGCGAATGGTGATGCTGCGGCAAATGGCGCGGCGCTCGTGTTGCTAAAAAACAGCTTCTTTGAATAGCCATGGCCGATCGCGGGGTGTGTGACTCAGCATTTAACTTACAGCGTCGTCAACCCTCGGACTTCTCCAGACTTTACTTGGTTCAGCTGCCCGAAAGTCATTTTTTTCGACTGCTGTTCCGGCTAGCTAATAATACCGGCTGGTGTCACGCATTCCAGAGCGGCTTGCGGCAGCTGCGGCCCCCACTGGATCGTCTGTAGTGATCGACGTGAAACCGTTCTCAAGTTGCAGGTCAACGTTCGGGCGCCTATCCGCTGTTTCATTACCGAAATGCATAGTATCTGTTAGGTAGTCGTCGAGGCTAGCGCAACAAGTACCATTGCTGCGGATGTACCATCTGCCGTCGTTCGCGTTTTGGCGGTACTCCTTCACCGGATTGAAGGCTCCCATGGCTTTGCGCCCGTCGCGGAGATCCTTCACTAGGTCGTATGTGGGATCGCCGTCTACGGGGTTCTTGTTGCCGACTTCAATCCAAGCAAAGTTACTCTGCTCGCTGGCCTTATCCAACCAGGAATTTACCAAGCATTGGTGATAGTGGACTACGGTTATGACTGGAAAGTGGGCCATGGCTTGTTCACAGCCCAAGTCCGTGTACCGGTTGGCAATCTCATCTTCGTCTCTGGCGTAAATCATTGGCGCAAATGCAACGCCTTTCGTGTATTTCACGATATTCTCCGGCTCGGCTGCCGCTAATGTGGCGAAGAACTTGAGAACCACCATATTTTGCATACCTCGATGGAGGGCGATATCTGCCGCGCGGGAAATCGCATCGAGAGTCTTGATGTCGAGTATCACTAACATGTTGGGGTAGTCGGACTTCACCCTATCCAAAGCTTCCTCAAGCGAGAGCGCATTGTATCCCGTGATTCTGAATTGCTTATCGCGCAACATAATTTTGTCGAGCGTTGCATCGGGAAGCGAACGGACATCGGCATTCCATCCTTTGCCTGTATAGATATCAAATCCGGAGGTGGCATCAACGCGCCCGACGTTGTTATCATGGAAGAGATACGGAGTTCCCTCGCTGCTTTGCTTCACATCCAGTTCGATGGCCTCGATACCGTTGTTATAGGTATTTTGAATCGAACAAAGCGAATTCTCGGGACAACCACTGCTAACGACGCCACGGTGAGCAACGATGCCTATGGTTCTGTCGATTTCGTCAGGACCAGTATAGGGGTTCCTGAACGCTTCGAGAATGCGCTCTGGGTCATAGTGCTGTGGGCCGTCTGCGAGGGCAGTATCAGAAAGCGCTGCAATTGTACAAAAAACAGCGCCAAGCAGCCGGCGCAACTGGATTGAAAAGAAATTCATCGCAATACCTTCCTTGGCTGTCGAGAATTGATTGAACTAAATTTTTTCTTTACTAGTGTTTAGTGCAATAACTGTACCAGTGATGAAGTGGCCAAACGTTTTGCTAATGAGAACGGAAGGGTGCGGGCGGACCGGCGCCGCTCCGGTGTTGGCGCCGCAGAATGCGTTCGGTTTGTCGGGAAGCTGACGTCGCATAGTGTTCAAATCGGACACGCTTTTACTGTTCGACGTAGAAGGCAAGACCGATCTTCGCCGAGGCTGCGCTCAATCCCCAGGTGTACGCACATGCCCGCCGCTACTTCGGTATTCTGACGAGCCCCGAACGCGCGATCGGCGCAGCGGCTGTGCGAAGGCGACATTGCGCTCAGACGCTTCACCGAGCTCCCGCGCGGCTTTTGGGCATTCATCGAGCGATCGAGGACATATGGCTGTCCGAGGCCTCGTTGACCGCAGCGGGTTTAATGGAATGGTCAGCCTGACCGGAACAGCCCCATCGGCTTACGCTGATCGGGCTGTTTAGTTATGGAGATCGTCACGGACACCATCTCGTTGATCGTAGCGCCGAGGTTGGACGGTCAATCGCCCAGAGCGCGCCGACGCCGAAAATCTTGAGCCGCGCCGCCCGTTGCAGTCTCGATGCCGGCGCCGAGCTGCGCAGTTCGCGATATATCGTTTTGCCGCGCTTCAACTGCGTGAGCTGAGGCGCTCGCAGCAGATGGCGCCACCATTCAGCTCTCGCCAAACAATGGGTCGTTTGCGGCAAACGGAAATACGCTTTCCACAGGTGGCTGAGCGGTTGCGGATCGAGGAGCAGCGCATCACGTCCGTCACGAACGGTTTAAGCATCGCCAGTTCATTGTGCGCGGCTTTTCGATTGATCGCGCCTCCGGCGGCTACCGGGAATCTGTGGTGAGCAATTTGCGGCCTTACGTTTGATACAAAACGTACGCGGTTTGTCGGGAAGCCGACCTCATTCAGCCAGCGCGATTTCCGCAAGTGCCCCAGAAGCCCGTCTATCGGATTTTCATGGGCGGGGGCGACATGGCGCGGAATCTGCATGAGAGCGGTCCGCGGTGACGTCTGGCCGATCCTGGAATCGACAGAGACCATATGCCTGCGGTAGACGGAGGATATGGAGCGGACTTGCAGCCGCGATTCGCAACCCCGATTTCTGATTTTTTCTGAACTGGAGGGCACAAATGTTTACGGTTTATAGCCCAACGAGAATTCAATATGAATGATCAACGCACGAACGTAGCCATCATTGGATCTGGAAAGATCGCCACGGATCTGATGTGCAAGGTTCTTGAGGCGGAAGGCCTGAGCCTTGCATTCGTGGCCGGCCGCGATCCGAAGAGCCGCGGGCTCGCCATTGCAAAAGAGCGTGGCATCGAGACGTCGGCGGATGGATTTAAATTCCTTAAGGCGCACAGCGATGCGTACGACATCGTCTTCGACGCGACCTCCGCCAATGCGCATGTCGAGCACAATGCATTCTTTTCCGCTTCGGGGAAATTTGCCGTCGATCTGACGCCTGCCGGCATCGGTATGGCGTGTGTGCCGTCAGTCAACTTGGTCGACGTCGCCGGGCAGCAAAACGTTAGCCTAATTACCTGCGGCGGACAGGCGAGTGTGCCACTCGTGCATGCACTCAGGCAGGCGACGCAGCAGATCGCCTACCTCGAGGTCGTTTCGACGATTGCGGCCGCGAGCGCCGGCGTGGCGACACGAGAGAACATCAACAATTACCTCACGACGACGGAGCGGGCCTTGTCCCAGTTTTCGGGGGCGAACGCGGTCAAGGCGATTCTGAACATCAACCCCGCCGAACCGGGCGTCTCGATGCAAACGACGATCTTTGCGTACGCGAAGTTCGACGATTTTTCGAAGATCGAGGATGCGATCGGGAAGGCCGTCGCTTCCGTACAGGAATACGTCCCGGGATTTCAGATCATTCTCGCGCCGGTTCTCGATGGAGGACTAATCACTCTCAGCGTGAAGGTGCACGGCAGCGGACATCATCTGCCGAGCTATGCGGGCAATCTCGACATCATCAACTGCGCGGCTGTCGCGGTGGCGGCGTACAAGGGCCGTCCGACGAGGAGCATGCAATTGTGAAAGGCTACATCACTCTGACCGACGCATCCCTGCGCGACGGCAATCACGCGGTGCGGCACCAGTTGACGATTGGGCAGATCGCCCGCTATGCGCAGGCCGCCGACGAGGCTGGCATCGATATCGTAGAGGTGGGCCACGGTAACGGACTGGGTGCCTCATCGGCCCTGCTGGGTAAAGCGGCGAGCAACGATGCGGAGATGCTGGTGTCTGTGCGCGCAAAGCTCAGGCGCTCGAAGCTCGGCATTCATTTTATCCCCGGGACCGGTAAGCTATCCGATATCGAAGTTGCGCTCGAAGCGGGCGTCGACGTGTTTCGGCTGGCATCGCATTGCACCGAGGCCAACATCACGCGGCAATTCATCGAGTATGTGAGGCATGCTGGGAAAACCGCCTATGGCGTGCTGATGATGTCGCATATGGCCGATGCCGGCGAGATTTTGAATCAGTCCCGCCTCATGCAATCGTACGGCGCGCACGCGATCGTCCTGATGGACAGCGCGGGCTTTTCGACCCCGGATCTCGTTAAGGAAAAGGTCGAGCGCCTGATTGGCGGTCTGTCGATACCGGTCGGGTATCACGCTCACAACAACCTGGGGCTCGCGATAGCCAACTCGATTGCCGCGGCGGAGAGCGGCGCGACGCTACTGGACGCCTGCGTGCGCGGCATCGGCGCCGGCGCTGGCAACACGCAGCTGGAAACGCTGGTTCCGGTTCTCGAGCGCTATGGATACCGGACAGGTACGGACTTCGAGCGCATCGTCAGCCTCGCGACGCGCACGGACGAAGTCCTGCCGATCTGCACCCCTCACATCGCCATCGCCAACATCATCACAGGCGTCTTCGGCCTCTTTTCGGGCTTCGCTCCGCACATCGAGCGCCTTGCGTCCGAGCTCAAGATCGATTCGTTCGAGTTGTGCCAGGCGCTTGCGCATCGAAAGCTGGTGGCGGGGCAAGAGGACGTGATTGTGGAAGAAGCGCACCGCCTTTCGGCAATGAACGCGTAAAGCGTCGCGGTCAGGTAGTTGCGTTCGCGGGGACGGCAAGCTCAGACATTTGCCGTCCGTGCCGGGAGGGAAGTTTGAAGAACATGGATCTGGTTGCGTTACATGCGCAGCGCCGGTGCAGCGTCTGCCAGGGCGTATCGCGTCATGAATTCTTACAGGGAAGAGAGCAATGAGCAAGCTTGCAAATAAAGTAGCAGTCGTTACGGGCGCATCGAAGGGCATTGGCGCTGCCGTTGCGAAGGCGCTTGCGGCTGAGGGTGCCGCCGTCGTCGTCAATTATTCAAACAGCAAGACGGGAGCGGATGCGGTTGTCGATGCAATTACAGATGCTGGAGGAAAAGCCGTCGCCGTCCGAGGCGATGTATCGAAACTGGCGGACGCGCAAGCTATCGTCGACAGAGCGATCGAGCATTTCGGTCGTCTTGACATCGTCGTCAACAACGCGGGCGTCTACGAACTAGCTTCGATAGAGGACGTGACGGAAGAGGGTTTTCATCAGCAGTTCAATGTCAATGTGCTAGGAACGCTCCTCGTCACGCAAGCTGCGATCGAGCATTTGGTCGGCGGCGGTAGCATCATCAACGTTAGCTCCGCCGCAAGTCGCGCGGCACTAGCACGAACGGCCGTGTACGCGGGCACGAAGGGCGCGATCGACTCCATTACGGGGGTGCTTTCTCGCGAACTCGGATCACGCCACATTCGCGTCAATTCGATCAACCCTAGCATAGTCCTAACAGAAGGTACGCATACTGCTGGCATCGTCGGATCGGATCTCGATGCACTGGTGCTCAGCCAGACGCCGCTAGGTCATCTTGGGCAGCCCGATGATATTGCTGCTGTGGCGGTTTTTCTTGCGTCCGATGACGCGCGGTGGATTACGGGCGACAACGTGCGCGTTGGAGGTGGATTTCGCTAGTTGAATTCGCGAGAGTTGCGATACGGGGACGTTGAATTAAGGGATGCGCGGCGCGCTGGCATTCCGTATGCCCAAGCACTGGAGCGAGATTTAACGGCGAGCGCTGGGAGATGGTGAGTCTTCGCGCGACGTCCCACATAGCGTATGGACCCGGAAGACAGGCACGAGGCGGCAATTGCTCGCCGCAACCAACCGACTAAACGAAGTGGTGACGACTATTTTCGAAACCATTGACCGCAGTGCCGCGGGAATCGTCAAAAGCGGTACTTTCACGTGATAGAGGAAATGATTTATGGAACAGGGAAAGGAAAGCGGTCTGAGTGCTGGTCAGCGGGAACTGAACGAAATCTATCATCCGGCGCACGCCGCGTGGCTGATGGAGTTGAAGGAATTTTGCCCGAGCTATTTTTCGATTATCGAGGAGTTCGGGCTCGGCGACCTGTGGCAACGGCCGGGCTTGACGGCGCGCGACAAAGAACTCGTGGTTTTTTCGACGTTGATTACGCAGGGCGATACGGAGATCCAGTTGCGTCAGCACGTGCACACCGCGCTGAAACGGGGCATGACGTTGGAAGAGATTCTCGAGTGCATCGTCCTGCTCGCGGTCTATGTCGGAGTCCCTCGCACGTTGAGTGCGATCCAGACCGTTCGATCAGAACTGGCGGAGGTCGCGTGAACGTTGTCGACGCCATCGTTTGCGCTCTCCGCGAGGAAAACATCGGGCACCTCTTCTGCGTGCCGGGTGAAATGATCGACCAGCTGCTAAGAAGCCTGACGCGCCAGCAGCAAGTGCAACCCGTCGTTTGCGCGCATGAAGAAGGCGCAGCCTATATGGCCGACGGGTACGCACGTGCAGGTGGCCGCTTCGGCGTCTGCGCGACGACGAGCGGGCCAGGCTTCACGAATACGCTGACCGCCCTCGCAACGGCCCATACGGATCGATCACCGCTGCTGGCCATCTCTGGAGAAGTGAAGCAGGACCGGGCAGGACGGGGCGCTTACCAAGACTCCAGTGCTACAGGAATCCGGAGTGCCGATATGGCGCGTTCGATCACCGCATTGCAGCGGGACCTCACTTCGCCATCGCTCATCTGGCATCACCTCGGTTGCCTGTTGCGCAGCATGCTGGATCACTCGTCACGCGGCCCAGTACATCTGTCAATTCCGTTCGACGTCCAAGAAGCCGAGATCACGGGTGAGTGGGCGAGACTTCCTTCGTCGCTGTATCAGCCCCGATTTGTGGACACCGGCAGTTGCGACGAGTTCTGGGAGCAGATCGGGACCAAGGCCAAGGTGGCTGTGCTTGCCGGTTCCGGATGCGTGCAGTCGGACGCCACCGAAGCGCTCGTTCGGTTTGCGGAAAGCTTTGACATACCGGTGGCTACGACCCTGCCAGCAAAAGGTGTATTTCCCGAGGATCATCGCCTTAGTCTCGGTGTAATGGGCTGGCCGGGTAACAGACCGGCGATCGATGCGCTCACTTCCGGCAATCTCGATGTGCTTTTTGTGCTCGGATCGCGACTGAACATGCTGGACACGCTGATCTGGACGGCTGGATTCAGGCCTCGGCATGCGCTGATCGCAAACGACATCAACGCAAGCGGTGTGTTTCAGGACTATCCTGTGGACCTACCGATACTCGGCGACGCCCGCAGCTGCCTCGACGCGCTGAACTACGCAAAGCCGTCGCTGTCCGCGCGCCTGCGAGCGAGCCGGGAAGACCGGCTGGACTGGCTCTTGTCGCTGAAACCGGACGGCAGGTTGACCGATCCGTTCCGGCGTAGCGCATCTGGATCACGGGCGGTGCACCCGGCCGAAGCAATCACGGTGCTGCGCCGCGTAATGCCGCGCTCAACGATGCTGTTCATCGACAGCGGCGCGCATGCTTTTTTCGCGGCTCACTACTGGACCGCATACGAACCGCGGCGGTTCTTTACGTCGATTAGGTACATGGGATCGATGGGGTGGGCGATTCCCGCGGCGATCGGCGCGAAGCTGGCTCGTCCTAACGATCCGTGCGTGGTCGTGACCGGCGACGGCTGCATGCTGATGCACGGCATCGAAATGCAAACTGCTGCTCGCTATGGCGTTCCGCTGGTCTGCGTAGTACTGAACAACTCGGCGCACGGCAATCCGAAACTACGTGCTGACCGGGTCAGCCCGGAGTTGGGGCGATTACATGAGCTGCCGACGCACGACTGGGCGAAATTCGCCGCATCCCTCGGAGCACAAGGCATGACCGTGCACGACGCATCGGACCTCGAGGATGCGTTTGAGCAGGCGCTGCAGGCACGAACGGCCGTGGTGATCGATGTGCGCACCGAAAACATCCCAACGCCGACCGAGGCGTTCGACCGAATGGCCGCGGGCGGCCCCCCCCTCCAAGGATCGTAGGTCGGCGCTCCTCTGCCGGCGGCCGAAACGTCGGACGCCGGCGTACAGGGGCCATTCGACACTCGCGAAGAGCAGTGCTGACATAGGCCGCTGTCCTCAGCATCCGTGTCCGTGGCTGCGCTCGTGCGCTCATCCAACGTGCGGTCACTATGGCGCAAAAGTCCTAGTCGATAGGAAATGGCCAAAGTAGGCTTGCTGCCAGATTATCTGCAATGACTCCCAGCTTTCCCGATGTATAGCTGTGGCGAAATTGTGTAGCAAAAGCTTAAGACGAGCGAGAACTGCCCTTGAGCATCGTCGGAAGCGAAGCAGTTGAGCAAAACCAGGATATTACAAATGCGCATAAAACAATCGTAACGCGCTTTCAGAGGCGTTGCGATGATCATAAATTGACGGAGACAAACGTGAAGGCAATCTTGGGGACGATGCGCGGCTGGAGCCAAAGCGCTGCGGCGCGCTGTGCCGCGTGTTAAAGCACGCAGTGCTGTGGTGCACGCCGATGTGAAGCCACAGGTGAGTGCAAGTTGCCGGCGATCGACGGCGAGGGCGCTAGGTTCGGCTCAGATACTAACGCAAGAAAGCGGTGTGCTCGCGCGCCGCGTGCCCCGGGGGCGAGACCTCGGCGCGGTCCGTTTGGAGATAGCCCCCGAGAGGTATCGTGGCATGCGGTGCTGTACACCGTTCGGACCCGATAGCAGTCCAGTCGTTGCAAAGTCGTTACTTCGGGAGCGTTTATTTACTTACGATACCTAAATATAAAGTCGATAATGCCATATCCGGACATGACAAATCCGTTCGCCCGAGATGGTATCGATTGAGACAGCAGCAAAATGAATCGAGAACGATGGATAGCAACGAAAAGTTTAGGCGTTGGAGTATTGGGTTGGCGATGGCTGGCGCCGCGCACGCGCAAAGCAGCGTTACGCTGTATGGCGCCGTTGACACTGGCTTCGGCCGTCAGGCCTGCACGAACGCTATCGGAGCGCAACGACTGCATTGAGGGGACGTTGATGGGAAGCGGTGGAAAGTCGCTGAGAGCGATGGTTGAAGATTGGTTGGCACCAGCCCCAGGCAAAAGCGTAAGAGTCAGTCAGTTCAAACGCGCCAGAAATGGGGCCTACGTTTGTGTCGAAGCTGACAACGTGGCAGGCCATGTTTCTATGTTCTTTTTTCGCCACGACGATGGATCATGGTGTGTCTTCCCGCCGAGCCAAAAGGGTCCGTCTATGCGTGCCGCTTAACGCTCATTGGCCGCGCCGTGACGAATGAGACAAAGCATGAACGGTTTTGATCCGACATTTTGGGGGGGGCGCCCACTTTAATGGGAAATCGATCGCTCTTACCTGCCTGCGCGGTCAATATGGCGCCGCGCAGCATTCCAGAAATGATGAATCAAGCTCTACAAGAGCGCATCAAGCAGATACCCCGGAACATATACTAGAGGCACCGTCTGACATGGTGAGCCGCAATCGTATGCCGACCTGTACCGTTGCCCGATGGCGCCGCGAGCAGCTTCTGCACGAGCCCGCCTTCATCGCTCCGCCCGCGTGGCGGCGGACACTAGGAGGCTGACGTGCGCGAGCCCTCCTCAGTCCGCGCGCCGTTAGTCGGCATCATCGCCAATCCGGTTTCGGCACGCGATATCCGCCGCGTGATCGCCAACGCGAACAGCCTTCAGTTGGCAGACCGCGTGAATATCGTCCTGCGCCTACTGGCCGCCTTGGCCGCAGGCGGCGTTAGCCGCATCCTGATGATGCCGGACCGCGAGGGGCTGCGGGTGATGCTGCAGCGGCATCTGGCACGCCCGCAAGGGCCCGGCGCCGCGCTGACGGCAGTTGATTTCCTGGACATGCCGGTCACCGGTAGCGTGGACGATACGCTGCGCGCCGCAAAAATGATGCGCGAGGCTGGCCTAGCCGCCATCGTGGTGCTCGGCGGTGATGGGACGCATCGTGCGGTTGTCCGCGAGTGCGGCAAGGTACCGATCGTCGGGCTTTCCACCGGCACCAACAATGCCTTTCCCGAAATGCGCGAGCCCACGATCACCGGACTGGCGACCGGCTTGTTTGCAACCGGCCGCATTCCGGCATGGTGCGCGCTCGCGAATAACAAGCGCCTGGAAGTGACGATTCGCGAGCCGAACGGAGCGGTGCGGCGCGATATCGCTCTAGTGGACGCCGTCATCTCTCGCGAGCAATACATCGGCGCGCGCGCCGTATGGAAAACCGACACGCTGGCAGCAGTCTACGTGTCATACGCCAGTCCGCAGGCGATTGGCCTATCTGCCATCGCGGGCCTGCTGGAACCGGTCGGCCGACATGAACGCGGCGGTCTGGCGATCGAACTGGGTCGGCCCGGCCGTTGCGCGTTCGAGCTGATTGCGCCGATCGCGCCCGGCCTGATGCAACCGGTGCCGATCGCTAACTGGCAGCGCCTTGAGCATGCCGTGCCGCATCGCGTGCAACAGCACGCCGGCATCGTCGCGCTCGACGGCGAGCGCGAGCTGGCTTTCGGCCCGCACGACGAAGTCGTCGTCACCTTGCACGAGAAGGCCTTTCGCAGCATCGACGTGGCCGCCTGCATGCGCTATGCGGCGGGCGCGCAGCTGATGCGCAGCGGTGCAGGTGCACGCCTGCCCAATCCCCAGTTCGACGCCCCTACCACTCAAACCTGAAAAAGGAGACAAACGTGGAAGCAGACATCGCAGCGCAGGTTCGGCTACCGCTCGACAAGGAAACACTGCTCGCGGTCTATCGCAAGATGCGGACGATCCGTGAATTCGAAGAGCGACTGCACGTCGACTTCGGCCGCGGGGACATTCCCGGCTTCGTCCACCTCTATGCTGGCGAGGAAGCGGCGGGGGTCGGCATCCTGCATCACTTGAATGACGGCGACCGTATCGCGAGCACGCACCGTGGACATGGTCATTGCATCGCCAAAGGCGTGGATCCGGTGGCGATGATGAAGGAGATTTATGGCCGCAAGGGCGGCTCCTGCAATGGCAAGGGCGGCTCAATGCATATAGCCGACCTGTCCAAGGGAATGATGGGGGCTAACGGCATTCTCGGAGCCGGTGCGCCACTGATCTGTGGCGCGGCACTGGCTGCCAAGTTTCGCGGCAAAGGCGAGGTCGGCATCACCTTCTGCGGCGACGGCGCGTCGAACCAGGGCACCTTTCTCGAAAGCCTGAACTTGGCGGCAGTCTGGAATTTGCCGGTGATCTTCGTGATCGAGAACAACGGCTATGCCGAATCGACCGCGCGCGAATATGGCACCGCCGTGGATAGCTATGTCGATCGCGCCGCCGGCTTCGGTATCCCTGGCGTGACAGTGGACGGCACCGACTTCTTCGCCGTCCATGAGGCTGCGGGCGAAGTCATCCGGCGCGCACGCGAGGGCGGCGGGCCGTCGTTGCTCGAATGCAAAATGGTGCGCTTCTATGGCCACTTCGAAGGCGATGCGCAGACTTACCGTGCGCCCGGCGAACTCGACGACATTCGCGCCAACAAGGATTGCATCAAGAAGTTCACGCACGCAGTGACGCGTGCAGAGCTCATTTCGCGCGATGAGCTGGACGCAATCGACCATGAAGTCTTGGGGTTGATCGAGCATGCAGTGCAGGAGGCCAAGGCGGCGCCGCTGCCGGGCCCTGAAGACCTGCTCACGGACGTCTACGTCAGCTATTGAAATCATTTTGCGACGAACGATCCAATAATCAAATCAGGAGACTTAACCATGGCCCGCAAATTGAGTATGAAGCTGGCGATCAATGAAGCGATCGATCAGGAAATGAGCCGTGATCCGAGCGTGATCATGTTGGGCGAGGATATCGTCGGCGGTGCCGGCGCAAACGGCGAAAAAGACGCGTGGGGTGGTGCGCTCGGCGTGACCAAAGGCTTGTATGCCAAGCACGGCGATCGACTGCTTGACACGCCGTTGTCCGAGTCAGCCTACGTCGGGGCGGCCATTGGTGCAGCCGCGTGTGGCATGCGGCCGATTGCCGAGTTGATGTTCATCGACTTCATGGGCGTGTGTTTTGACCAGATCTATAACCAGGCTGCGAAGTTTCGCTACATGTTCGGCGGCAAGGCCGAAACGCCAGTGGTGATCCGCGCGATGGTCGGCGCCGGCTTTCGGGCCGCCGCTCAGCACAGCCAGATGCTGACACCGTTGTTTACCCACATTCCCGGCCTCAAGGTGGTGTGCCCGTCCACGCCTTATGACACCAAGGGGCTGCTGATCCAGGCCATCCGCGACAACGACCCGGTGATTTTTTGCGAGCACAAGAACCTGTACGGCCTCGAAGGCGAGGTGCCGGAGAACTCGTACACGATTCCGTTTGGCGAGGCCAACATCGTGCGCGACGGCAAACACGTATCGATCGTCACTTACGGCCTGATGGTTCATCGGGCATTGGAGGCGGCCGCGGCGCTCGCCAAGGAGGGCATCGAGGCCGAGATAGTCGATCTGCGCACGCTGTCGCCGCTGGATATCGACACGGTGCTGGAAACGGTCGAGAACACTGGCCGCTTGGTGGTGGTGGACGAGGCCAGCCCACGCTGCAACATCGCCACCGATATCTCGGCGCAGGTGGCTCAGCGCGCGTTCGGTGCCCTGAAGGCGGCCATCGAGATGGTTTGCCCGCCGCATACGCCGGTGCCGTTCTCGCCCACGCTAGAAGACCTGTACATCCCCAGCGCCGGACAGATCGCGGAAGCAGCGCGCCGCACGATGAACGGAGGGCAGCACTGATGGCCGACATTATCCCGATTGTGATGCCCAAGTGGGGGCTGGAGATGTCCGAAGGCACGGTGCAGGATTGGCTGGTTCGGGAAGGCGAGCGCATCGAAGTCGGGCAGGCGCTGGTCGATGTGGATACCGATAAAATTTCCAACGCGGTGGAAGCCTCGGATCCCGGACTGCTGCGCCGAATTGTCGCGCAGAGCGGCGAGACACTGCCCGTCAAGGCGTTGCTGGGCGTGCTGGCAGAGACGGATGTCAGCGATGCCGAGATTGAAGCTTACATCGCCGCGTTCGAGGTGCCGGCGATCGACAGCGAAGACGAGAAGGCGGGTCCGACGTTCGACTATGCCAACGTCGATGGTATCCGCGTGCGTTACGCGCGGCGCGGACCGGACGAGGGCCGGCCCGTATTGTTCATCCACGGCTTCGGTGGCGACCTGAACAACTGGCTGTTCAATCTCGACGCAGTGGCGGAGCAACACCCGGTGATCGCGTTGGACCTGCCGGCGCACGGACAAAGCCAGCCCAAGCTGCCTGGCACGTCCATCGCGGCGCTGGCCGACTTCGTGTTGAAGTTCTTGGATGCTGTGGGCGAGAGCGGACCGGTTCATCTGGTGGGGCATTCGATGGGCGGCGCAATCGCCCTCCAGATGGCGTTCGACGCGCCAGCACGCGTCGCCAGCCTGGCCTTGGTCAGCCCGGCCGGTTTCGACGTTGCCATCAATACGGGTTATACCGACGGCTTCGTCAAGGCTCAGTCTCGCCGCGACCTCAAGCCGGTGCTGGAACAACTGTTCGCCGATCCGGGGTTGGTGAGTCGCCACATGATCGATGACATGCTCAAGTTCAAACGCATGGACGGGGTCGAGCCGTTGCTGGCCGAATTGGGCGCCGCGTTGTTCAAGGACGGCAAGCAGTCGGCCGTTCTGGTCGGCGATCTGCGGACATTCGGCAAGCCCACAGTTGTCTTCTGGGGCAAGGACGATCGCGTCATTCCCGCAGACCAGGCGGCCAACGCACCGCCTGGCGCACAGGTGGTCCTGTTCGACGCCACTGGCCATATGGCCATGCTTGAAAAGGCCGGCGAGGTGAACGCCGCATTGCAACGGCATTTGTCCGCAGGCTGACGCTCGAGCAGCAGACCGCACCGCCGCGGCGGGCGCCGCGGCGAGTTTTACTCGCACGACAAACGAGTAGGTGCAAGTCATTGACGCTGGTCACAAGTCAATCGGTCAACGCGAACGGCGGCGCCGCTTTCCACTACGTTGCTAAGCGTCGATCCGGTTCCTCTCTTCCCAAGCCGCTTCACGTGCATATGCCATTTCACATCATCGACGTCGATGCAGATTCCGCCGATCCCCTCGCGGCGGAGATATCGCTGCTGTCGCTGGCCGCTGCGGGCAAGTGCGTCGCGCATCTGTGGCAGGCGCCGATGTCGTTGGTGGTGCCGCGTAGTTACCGACGCTTCGCTACCCTGGAAAGCGCTCGAGCTGATTTCGCACGGCGCGGCTGCCCGGTATTTTTGCGCATGTCTGGCGGTGGGCTGGTGCCGCAGGGGCCGGGCATAGTCAACCTAAGCTTGGCCTATCCGGTGCGGGGCACCGTGGGCGCATTTTCTGAGGTGGTCTATAGGCATCTGTGTGAGATCCTGCGCGAGGCGCTGGGCACATTCGGGCTTCAAACTCATTGGCAGCCGGTGGAAGGCTCCTTCTGCGACGGACGCTTCAATCTTGCGTGGGGACCTCGGGGCGATGCACGAAAGATCGCTGGTACCGCGCAATACTGGCGTGCCGTGCGATCGGACGCGCGCGGATCGCACGCCCCGCTGCATGCAGTGTTAGCTCATGCGGTGCTGCTGGTCAGTGCTGATCCAGAGGAGATCAACCGGCTCGCCAATGCTTTCGAGCGGGCTATCGAAAGCGGAAGGTCCTACGACGCCGAACGTGTGATCAGCGTGCAGCAGGCACTTTCCCGAATCGGTGTTGCACCGCCAGATGGACTCATCGACTCTGTTACGTCGGCGCTGCGCGCGAGGGCGCTCGTTTCGAGTGCGCCTGTCGATAATGCTGTTTGAAACGAGAGCGGCTCATCGCAACGAGTTGCTCTGTTTCGCTGGCCGTTACTTAGACAGCAATGCACTCCCACGTCGCTCTGGGTAAGCTCGATCAGAGCACATTACGGATTCTTAAAGTTTCTTCCGAGACAAAATTTTAGAGAGAATGTGCCGCCTCTTGCAGTACGTTTTGACAGCCTCCGCGAAGATAATCTCCTGGCGTAACGCCGAACTCGGCCTTGAAAGCGCGATTAAAATTCGACAAGTCTCGAAAGCCGGAATCTTGAGCTAGGTCACTGATCCTGATAGCACGACGAGAACGAGCCGCAACATCCATATACTCTGCGGCGAGCTTTAAGCGCTTGGTGCGGAGCGTCTGGATAAAACTGGTCCCGTGTGCTTCGAAATCCCGGTCGAGCTGACGCGTCGATATGCCGAGGCGTTGAGCTAGCCAGGGAAGCGAAAGCTCATCAGAGTTCAAGAAGCTTTCAATTTCTCGGACGGCCAACGCGAAGCGCGATTGTTGCGTCCGCATCGCGTGCGCGGGGCGAGAGGCGTCGTTGCGGGAAAACGTTGCTCGAGTGAGTCCAAGCAGGAGGTTTGCGTCACCACCTCGCTTCATATCGCTCAAGGTCATCACATAACGATACAAGCGCAGGAGAGCGGTTCGGTCGGCGAAATTCGGCGAGCCGCCGATAGGCCCTGCAGGCGCGTCCAGTAGCAGCAGCGCACGAGGAATATGCACGGCAATGTAGCGACAAAAGGCGTTGCCAAAGCCAATACTCGCTGGAAGCGTTGAATCAAGAAGATAGAGCTCCCCGGGCTTCAAGACGTTTCGCTCGCCGTCTTGCTCCATTTGCATCTGGCCGGAGATTGGCGCGAGGAGAAAAAGATACTCTCTCCCATCTCTACGAACGCCCTCGATGGGACGATCGATCCCCTCGATGTTGCAGGCGATGTCTACGATGCTGAACCCAGCCACGTCATGCGGGCAAAAGTGGCCTTCGATGGCCTTTTGCCCCCTGCGCGGTACCGCGAAAAAATGACCACAGTTGTGACGCAGCGCGGCATTCCACGCTTCGAATTGCATGATTCCTATTCCTCCTAGCTTTCGCGGCCTCCGACCTGATGCACCGCGAGCGGCGTACTAGGAGCGGCGAACGGGGATGTAAAGGGCAAAAGCGCTAATCAATTTTTCCAATTCGGAATGAACGCTAGCAAAACTATTATCCATCAACCATTGGTCCTTCCCCTCTCGGGGATAGTACCGAGAGACCCGCTGCGTAAGACGCAGCGGCTGCGGCTGGATTGATCGATTCTGTGGTCACAAGGATGGCGCAAAAGTCCTAGTCGATTGGAAATGGCCTAAGTAGGCTTGGTGCCAGATTAGCTGCAATGACTCGGACGTTGCCGATGCGTTGCTGTGGCGAAATTGTGTAGCAAAAGCTTAAGACGAGTGGGGGGCGCCCTTGAGGATCGTCAGAAGCGAAGCAGTTAAGCAAAACCCGGTTATTACAAATGTGCATAAAACAATCGTCACGTGCTCTCAGAGGCGTTGCGACGATCATAAATTGACGGAGACAAACATGAAGGCAATCTTGATGACGATGCGCGGCTGGAGTCAAAGCGCTCGGACGCGCTGTGCCGTGACGTTGAAGCACGCGTGGGGCGCGGCGACGTTGTTCGCCGCGCTGATTCCGGTGGTGCATGCGGTCGCGGCCGATGCCGCGCTGACGCCGGAAGCGTCGGCGGCGAAGATGGCCGCCGAGCAGGTGATGACCGCGAAGATCGAATGGCGAGGCCCGTCATCGAGTCCGAAGCCGCTTGCCGGCAAGCGCATCGCGGTCGTGTCGTGCTGCGAGGCAGCCGATGGTGCGGCGCGCGCTTCGCGCGCCATGGTCGAGGCGGGCAAGGCGCTGGGCTGGCAGGTCAACGTGCTCGATGGGCGGGGCGATCCGCAGGAGCAGAACAAGGCGCTGAATTCAGCGATCGATGCGAAGTACGACGGCATCGTGCTCGAATTCGTCGATACGACGACCGTCTCGGATGGTGTGGCGCGTGCAGTCAAAGCGAAGATTCCGCTGATCACGCTCGGCACATTGAAGAACACGCCGGACACGATACCGGATGTGTCGTGGGATTACGCCAGGCACGGCGAGGCGCTGGCGAACTACATGATCTGGAAGTCGAACGGCAACGTGAACGCGCTGATTCTGCTCAATACCGATCTCTATGTCACGCGCAACGGTCAGTGGGTTGGCACGAAGAATGTCCTGA
This sequence comes from Trinickia symbiotica, assembly GCF_002934455.1. GTDB lineage: Bacteria > Pseudomonadota > Gammaproteobacteria > Burkholderiales > Burkholderiaceae > Trinickia > Trinickia symbiotica. Next base: position 154,185 of record NZ_PTIR01000017.1, read on the forward strand.
CCGACCCGAAAAAATGCAAGAACTGCAAGGTCACAGTCAAGGAATGGCCGATGGCGAACATCGACACGCAGCCCGGTTCGATCGCCACGGCGGCGTTGCAGGCGAATCCGAAGATCAACTGGGGGTGGTGCTTCGATGCTTGCATGAGCCGAGTGTCGCGCGCGCTGATCGCCTCGGGGCTGTCGTCGAAGATGCGCGGCGCGGGCTTTGACTGCAATGCCGAGAGTCTTCAACTCATCAAGGACGGGCAAGTCGAAGCGGTGTGCGCGGCCGATCCGCGCGAATGGGATGCGTACGCAGTGATCGACAACCTGGACCGGTTGATGCGGGGCCAGCCCACCGTCAATCAGGGCATTCCGGTGCGGCTGTTCGACAAGACCAATATCAGTACGCTCAGCGACTACGAGATGTCACACGGCTGGCAGGGCGGCTACGACTTCCGGGCGGCTTATCGCAAGCTGTGGGGAGTGCAGAAATGAGCGACGTTCTCGATGATGACCAGCAAGTGCGCGTCCGGATTCGCGGCCTGAATAAATCGTTCGGCGCCACTCGCGCCCTGAAGGACGTGAGCATCGACTTTCGCGCGGGCCGCGTGCATGCGCTGCTGGGCGCGAATGGATGCGGCAAGTCTACCCTCGTCAAGATTCTCTCGGGCTATCACGAACCGGACAGCGGCGAGATTTCGCCGACCGGGCACGGGGCGCGCGAGCGCATCGCATTCGTGCATCAGGACCTGGGGCTCGTACCCTCGCTGTCAGTTGCCGAGAACCTGGGCCTCGCCTGTGGCTTCACGATACGCCGGGGCGCGATCAACTGGCGCGAGCAGCATCGCCGTGCGCAGAAGTTGCTCGACGATTACGGCATTGCCACCCTCGCGAGTGAGGCGGTAGGGTCGCTCGGCCCCGCGCATCAGTCGATGATCGCCATCGCGCGCGCGCTCAACAGCCTGCCGGAAAGCGGTGGGGTGTTGGTCTTGGACGAGCCGACGGCGCGCCTGCCCGTCTCCGAAGTCGATCATCTATTGCAGATGGTGCGACGCGTGAAGGCGCGCGGCGTCGCAATTCTCTACATCACACATCGGCTCGAAGAAGTGATGCAAGTCGCAGATGAAGTGTCCGTATTGCGTGATGGTGCGATGGTGTTCCATGGACCGACTTCTACCATCGACAAGGAAAAGCTCGTCGGGTTGATCGTCAATAAAGCAATCAGACCGCCCGCGGCCCGTTTGGCGACGGCGGCGCGCGGGATTGAGCCGCTGCTGACGGTACGTGGCCTGTCGGGCATCCGGCTTCGTGGTGTCGATCTGAATGTCGGGCGCGGCGAGATCGTCGGTGTCGCGGGACTCGTCGGATCCGGACGTTCGGAATTGGGTCGGCTGATCTTTGGATTGCAAAAGGCACGGGCCGGAAGCATCCGCCTGCGCCATGCCGACATCACGAATCTTTCGACACGAGCGCTCGTCGATATGGGCCTCGCGTATGTGCCGCAGGAGCGCCGCAGCGGCGTGTTTCACGGCTTGAGCGTCGCGGAGAACTCGGTGCTGGCGGACTTCGGCCAGCTAATGAGCCGCATCGGTATCGTGCCTGCACGGGAGCGGCGCGCGGCGGACGAGGTCGTGCGCAGCATGAAGGTGAAGACCGAAAGCGCCGGCACGCCCATCGAAAATCTCTCAGGTGGTAATCAGCAGAAAGTATCGCTTGGCAAGTGGTTGCGTCGGGAAGTGCAACTGCTGATTCTGGATGAGCCCACGCAGGGAATCGACATCGGCGCACGCACTGAGATATTCAACACAATTCGGGGCGTCGTGGAGACCCGAAAAATCGGTGCGCTTGTGTTCGATTCGGATCTCGACATCCTTGTCGATTTCTGCGATCGGATCATCGTCATGTGCGACGGTCAGGTGGTCGGCGAATACCACGGTGCGGAGCTTACGCACGAAACGATCAATCGCGCTGTGTACAAGCGTTAAAACACTGCCGCGCGGTTCACGAGATAAGTTTTCATTGCTGACAGGAAGTCAACATGCGTCGCATCAATCATTTTCTCAGCCGCTTTAGCCTGCTGATCGCGCTTCTCATGCTGATCGGCTTCTTTTCTCTCATCCGGCCCGATTCGTTCGCCACGCTGGAAAACGCCGGCTCCATCATGAGCGACGGCGCAGTACTCAGCCTCATCGCCGTGGGCGTGATGGTGCCGATGATCGTCGGACAGTTCGATGTCGCGCCGGGCTTTATCGCGAGTCTCGGCGTGATGCTCACGGCGGGGCTACAATCGAATAATCAGTGGCCATGGCCGCTCGTGCTGGTCGCGGTGCTCGCAATCGGCGCGCTGATCGGTCTCTTGATGGGCGTGCTAGTCGGCTACCTTCAACTCAATTCGCTGGTCGTGAGCCTCGGTGTGGGTAGCGTGCTTTCTGGCATCGTGCTCGTATATTCCGGTGGACAAGTGATCTACAAAGGCATTCCGCCTAATTTCCTCGCGCTCGGGCAAACGCGGCTATTGGGCTTCGTGCCGCTGCCGTTTCTCTATGCACTGGCGATTGCGGCAGTAATGTGGTTCGTGCTCACTTATCGCCCGGCCGGACGGCGCCTTTATGCGGTCGGCGGGGGCCCCGACGCGGCGAAGCTCATCGGGGTGAATCTTTCTCGCTACATCGCTATGTCGTTCGTCGTGTCGAGTACGCTTGCGTCGTTGGCGGGATTCGTTCAGGTGGCAAGGCTCGGCGCCGGACACCCAACCGCCGCGCAGGCGTTTCTGTTGCCCGCGTTCGCAGCGGCCTTTTTGAGCGCAACCTCGTTCCGGCTCGGCTTCTACAACATCTGGGGCGCGTTTCTCGCGGTCTATCTCGTCGGCACTGGCACGACAGGTCTCTTTATGCTCGGCGCGGATTCCTACGTCCAGCCGGTCTTCAACGGCGTCGTGCTGGTGGGCGCGGTGACGCTTGCGCGCGTGTTGATCCTGCGCCGCAACCGACGCCTCGCCCTCGCGAGAGCGGGCGATCAGCAAAATGTGGCGCCGCTTGAGCGATCCACTGTCAGCGATGCAGAGAACCCGGTCGCTGGCTGAAACCATTTTCCGACATCCATGAGCAACGGAGATGATATGAATGCAGTAACCGACTTCGAACGTGCGACGTCGCTCGAACGAGCCCGCATCGAGCTGAGCGCGTGGCTTGCCGAATTCAACGATGCACTTGCCAGCGGTAATGCTGCCAAGGTCGCGGGGCTCTTCACCGAGCATGGTTTCTGGCGCGACATGCTCGCGCTCACGTGGAACATCAAGACAGTCGAAGGAAGGCCGGCCATCGAGCACATGCTTACCGCGACGCTCGGCACGGCGCAGCCTTACCGCTTCGCCGCGAGTGAGGACCCCGTCGACACGGGCGGCGTAATCGACTCATGGCTCACGTTTGAGACGCCGGTGGCGCGCTGCATCGGCCACGTGCGGCTAAAAGACGGAAAGGCCTGGACGCTGCTCACTCTCGTCAACGAACTGAAGGGGCACGAGGAAGCATCGGGCGCGCGCCGACCGATCGGAGCGGAGCACGGCGCGCGCGAGGATCGGCAGACGTGGCGCGAGAAACGACAGAAGGAAGTCGACGAGCTCGGAATTTCAACACAGCCGTACACGCTGATCATCGGTGGCGGTCAGGGCGGCATCGCGCTCGCGGCACGGTTGCGTCACCTCGGCGTGCCGACGCTCATCGTCGAGCGCAACGAAAAGCCAGGCGATTCGTGGAGAAAGCGCTACAAGTCGCTCTGCCTGCACGATCCAGTGTGGTACGACCATTTGCCGTACATCGAGTTTCCAAAGACGTGGCCGGTGTTCTCTCCGAAGGACAAGATCGCCGACTTCCTCGAGATGTACGCGAACGTAATGGAGCTGAACTTCTGGGGTTCAACGACGGCGCGCTCGGCGGCCTACGATGAGGCCAAGCAGGAATGGACTGTCGTCGTGGAGCGGAAAGGCGAAGCGATCATGCTGCATCCGAAGCAGTTAGTGCTCGCGACGGGTGTATCTGGCAAGCCGAACGTACCGGTTTATCCGGGGCAGGACTTGTTCAAAGGCGTGCAGCAGCATTCGTCGCAGCATGCCGGGCCGGAAGGGTGGCATGGCAAGAAGGTGATCGTGGTGGGCTCCAACAACTCGTCGCACGACATTTGTGCTGCCCTCTGGGAAGAGGGCGCAGATGTCACGATGGTGCAGCGCTCCAGCACGCTGGTGGTCCGCTCGGCCACGCAGATGAAGCACGCATTGGAGCCGCTTTATTCGGAAAGCGCGGTGCAGCGTGGCGTCGATGTCGAAAAGGCCGATCTGATTTTCGCTTCGATTCCGTATCGGCTGCTTGGCGAAATGCACAAACCGCTGATGCAGCGCATCCGCGAGGAAGACGAGGCGTTTTATCGCTCGCTCGAAGATGCTGGCTTCATGCTCGATTACGGCGAAGATGATTCTGGCCTGTTCATGAAGTATCTGCGGCGCGGTTCGGGCTACTACATCGACGTCGGCGCGTCGCAACTGATCGCCAACGGAGAGATCAAGCTCAAGTCTGGCGTAAGCATCACGCAGATCAAAGCGCATTCGGTGGTATTCAGCGACGGCAGCGAACTATGCGCGGACCTGATCGTCTACGCGACCGGTTACGGATCCATGAACGCTTGGGCGGCCGAAATCATTTCGCAGGAGGTGGCGGACAAGGTTGGCAAAGTGTGGGGGCTCGGCTCCGACACCATTCGCGATCCTGGGCCGTGGGAGGGCGAGTTGCGCAACATGTGGAAGCCGACAAAGCAAGAAGCGCTCTGGTTCCACGGCGGCAATCTGCATCAGTCACGACATTACTCGAAGTATCTCGCCATTCAGCTCAAAGCGCGGATGGAGGGCATCGACACGCCCGTGTACGGCATCGAGGACGTCCATCATCTCTCGTGAGGAGGGCCAGCGAAACTCGCGATCGTAAAGACGATAGGAGAAGGAATCATGTATTTGGAAAAGTTTCGCTTGGACGGTCGACGCGCTGTTGTGACCGGCGGGGGACGCGGTATCGGGCTCGAGATTTCCAAGGCGGTGGGCGAGGCGGGTGCGAGTGTCGTCATCGCCGAGCTGGATCGCGATACGGGGTGTGCCGCCGAGGATAGGCTCAAGAGCCTCGGCATTGACGCCATGGCGCGTCAGATCGACGTTACGCAACCGGACGCCGTAGCCGAGCTGGCGCGCGAGCTGAACGAAGAATGCGCGGTAGATATTCTCGTCAACAACGCGGGCATAGCGATCGTTACCGATTTCCTCGACACGCCTGACGACGTCTGGACCCGCACAATGCAAGTCAACTCCGACGCCGCCTTCTGGTGCGGCCGCGAATTCGGCCGCCACATGGCGAAGCGCGGCGCCGGCAGCATCGTGAATATCGGCTCGATGTGTGGGTACGTTGTGACCAAGCCGCACAACCCGATTCCGTACATGGCGAGCAAGGGCGCGATGCACATGACGACGAAAGCGATGGCTTGCGCGCTGGCGAAGACCGGCGTGCGCGTGAACGCGGTCGCACCGGGTTACGTCGAGACAGAGATGACACGGCCATTGCGCGACAGCAATCCGGACTGGCTCGCTTGCTGGGAAGAGATGACGCCGATGGGCCGCCTGGCCCACACGCACGAGATCGCAAGCGCGGTGCTGTTCCTCGCGAGCGATGCAGCGAGCTATTGCACTGGCACTATCCTCACGGTAGACGGCGGCTATACGTCGTGGTGAACAATAAGTATGGAGACGAAAAATGTATGACTTCAACGGGCGTGCGCTGGTGATGACCGGCGCCAACGGCGGCATTTCTCGGGCCATCGCGGTGGAGTTCCATGCTTGCGGTGCCAACATGGTGCTTACCGACCTCAACGAGCAGGCGCTGCGAGACTTCGCGCGGGAGCTCGATCCGTCGGGCGAGCGCATCGCGGTAGCGAAGGTGGACGTGACGCAATCCGCAGAGGCCGACGCCGCTGCTCGGCTTTGCAATGAGCGCTTCGGCGGCATCGATTTCCTGGTGACCTCGGCGGGCCACTTTCCGAAGAGTCCCACGCGCGACATGACGGACGAGGAGTGGCACCGCATTATCGCTATCAATCTTGACGGCACTTTCTATATTTCTCGAGCTGTTATGCCCTATCTGCGCGAGGGCAGCGCAATGGTCCATGTCGCATCGCTCGCGGGGCACGCCGGCGTCATCTGGCATTCGCATTACGGCGCGGCCAAAGGCGGCGTGCTCGCGTTTGCACGTAGCCTCGCGAAAGAACTTGCACCGCGTACGCGCGTGAACTGCGTATCACCCGGGATCATCGATACGCCGATGGTTCGCGCAATCATGGAAAGCGATGGCGATACGTGGCTCGCCAACACGCTGCTCAAGCGCATGGGCGAGCCACGCGAAGTGGCTACTGTGGTCTCTTTTCTGTGCAGCGATGGAGCGGGCTTTCTGACAGGCGAGACCATTCATATCAATGGTGGCCTCTACATCGCATCGTGATGGGGAGTGCCCGCTATAGTCAGGATTAGATCGCATGCAGACAATGAAAACAGCAGTAATCGGCTCCGGGCGTATCGGCCGCGCGTGGGCAATCGTCTTCGCGCGCAATGGCGCCACTGTGAGAATTCACGATGCCTCGCCAGAGATGCTGAGGGGAGCGCTCCCCGCCATTCGCCAGAGCGTCGAAGATCTTGCGTCATTTGGTCTCATCGAGGAACCGGTCGATGCGATCGTCGCGCGCATCACCGCATGCGGCACGCTCGAAGAAACAGTCAGGGACGCCGCGTTTGTGCAGGAGAACATCGCCGAAGTCGTCGAGGCTAAGCGTGTGCTGTTCGCAGAACTGGATCGGCTGACCCCGCCCGACGCACTACTTGCCAGCTCGACCTCGGGCTTGCCCGTATCGAAGTTTACTGAGGGTTTGCCGGGCCGCGCGCGCTGCTTCGTCGGGCATCCGGTGAATCCTCCTTCGCTCGTGCCGCTTGTGGAGTTGTGCGGCGCGCCGTGGACCTCGCCGGGGGCGCTGGAACGGGCGCTTGCGTTCTACGAACAGGTGGGGCAAAAGCCTGTGATTGTCCGGCGCGAAATCGCGGGATTCCTGCTCAACCGTCTGCAAGGCGCTGTGCTCGATGAAGCGCTGAGCCTCTACAAACAGGGCTATGCCACTGCTGCCGACCTCGACACCGTGATGCGCGACGGGCTGGCGATGCGCTGGTGCTTTATGGGCCCGTTCGAGACCATCGATCTGAACGCTCCGGGTGGCGTCGCCGATTACGCGTCGCGCTACAGGGGCACTTATCGCGATATCGCCGCGACGCGCGTGCCGTTCGACTGGCCGGCCGAGACTATGGAGGACCTCGATGCCGAGCGCCGCAGAGTGCTCTCGCTGGATCATATCGAGGAACGCAGTCGCTGGCGCGATCGCCGTCTGATGGCTCTGCTTGCGCACCGGCGCTCACTGATGGACTAAGGTCGGCCGGACTGACCAAGTGTGAGGGGGCAATTTCCGAATCGATCCTTAGCGAAGCTTTGCTCGTGGAATGGTAATCACTCACTTTTGCCGTTCGATGCGATTGGCGGAAAAGTCCTAGAACGTTCGATAGACGGAACGTACGCTTTTGGTGACAGCTGAAGCAAACCATTGCTTTGCGTCTTAAAAAGAGTAAATAGCGTGGCTAGTCGGATCCGATGGGATCCAAATTCAGGCGACACTGGTGTTTAAGTGGATTAAACAATTAGGAGATCACCATGAGGCTTCTCGATGCATCCAATCTTGGGGTTCAGAACCCATTCAAGAAACGCTATGGAAACTACATTGGGGGAAGGTGGCAAGGGTCGCTCTCCGGTCAGTATTTCGAGAACGCGACTCCGATTACCGGGGAGGTTTTCTGCGAAGTTCCGCGTTCAAACGCGAGTGACATCGAGGCGGCATTGGATGCCGCACACGCAGCAAAGGCTAGTTGGGCAAAAACATCGCCGACGGAACGTGCGTCCCTTTTGCTTAAAATTGCAGACCGCATGGAAGCAAATCTCAGACTACTGGCAGTAGCGGAGACTATTGAAAAGGGTAAGCCTTTGCGCGAGTCGATGTCCGGCGACATCCCTATGGCTATCGACCACTTCCGTTACTTTGCCTCGTGCATCCGCACGGAAGAGGGGACGATCTCGGAGATCGATAACTCGACGTACGCGTACCACTACAAAGAGCCGCTCGGGGTAGTCGGCCAAATCATTCCTTGGAATTTTCCGCTGTTGATGGCGGCTTGGAAGCTCGCGCCCGCATTGGCCACGGGTAACTGTATCGTCCTGAAGCCGGCGGAGCAGACGCCAGCTTCGATTCTGGTGCTAGTAGAGCTGATCCAGGATCTCTTGCCGCCTGGGGTTCTGAATGTCGTGAACGGATTCGGACTGGAAGCAGGTAAGCCGCTCGCGAGTAGTCCCCGTATCGCCAAGATTGCATTTACGGGAGAGACAACGACGGGGCAACTCATCATGGGCTATGCAGCGGAGAATCTGATTCCTGTGACTTTGGAGCTAGGCGGAAAGTCACCCAGTATCTATTTTGATGACATAGCGGCAAAAGACGATGCTCTTTTTGAGAAAGCAGTCGAGAGCTTTGCGATGTTTACACTCAATCAAGGTGAGGCGTGTACATGTCCGTCGCGGTACCTGGTGCAAGAGTCGATCTACGAGCGCTTTATCGAACGTGCAATCAAGCGTGTGAAGGGTATCAAGGTTGGTAACCCGCTTGATATAGGCACTATGATTGGCGCCCAAGCATCGAAGGAACAGTTTGATAAGATCATGTCCTACATCAAACTCGGCTTTGAGGAGGGGGCAACGTGTCTCAGTGGCGGTCGCACTTCTGACCTGCCGGGCGACCTGAAAGGGGGCTGGTACATCGAGCCGACGATGTTCCGCGGCGAAAACAATATGCGCATCTTCCAAGAGGAGATTTTTGGTCCGGTGGCAGGGGTAACAACTTTCAAGACCGAGGAAGAGGCGTTGCATATCGCTAACGACACGCAATACGGCCTCGCTGCAGCTGTCTGGACGCGAGATATTTCGGTTGCTCACCGTATGAGCAAGGGCATCCAGGCTGGACGCGTATGGAACAACTGCTACCATCTTTATCCTGCTCACTCAGCGTTCGGCGGCTACAAGAGATCGGGCATTGGACGAGAGAATCACAAGATGATGTTGAATCACTACCAAAACATCAAGAATGTGATTGTCAGCCACGATCCAAATCCCACCGGCCTCTATTGAGATAGGAAGGGAAGGACGAGGCCTGAATCTCGTATGGCGTTTGGTTTTGGCCTTAGTGACGATACCTAATGAATGGGTCGGGGCTGTGAAAAAAGAGCTAGGCAGGACCCATTAAATCGGTGATATACGCCTTCTGGGAGGCGAAGGCTGCTGGCCGCAGTTCTTGAGCTTCGCTCGCCCAAGCCGTGCACCGATCCTGCCAGTTGAATACGCAGGAACGTCAGCATCTCATAGGTATAGCCGCTGCATGGCGTTGATGTCCCGTGGTCACGCGCGCTATCGAATACAGAGGAGTGCCGATCAAAGTGGGCGCAATGTTGAACATGATCGAGCTGGAGACGTTTGCCGCGGTGGTCGAGTACCGCAGTTTCACGCAAGCGGCGGCTGCACTGAACGTTTCTTCTGCAGCAGTGACACGCCGGATCAAACGGCTCGAACAGTCGATCGGGGCACTGCTCCTGATACGCGAACCGAATGTGATGCCTACAAAAGCGGGAGAACAGGTTTTTCATCATTTCATGACTGTCCGGCTTCAGGAGGATGACCTGTTTAGGCGTGTCACGCCAGGGCGAGCCGCGACTACAGCCCTTGCGCTTGCCGTCAATGCCGATTCCCTTGCCACCTGGTTCGAGCCGGTAACGCGTGAGCTGGCGCAACACCATGTGGCCCTCGAGATCGTCGTGGATGATCAGGACCATACGCTCGAGGCGCTTGCACGCGGCGACGTCAAAGGCTTCCTATCCACTCAACGGAAGCCGGTTGTCGAGTGTTTCATGGCCGAGCCGGTCGGGCAGATGCGCTATCAGTGTGTCGCCACACCCGTATTCGCCCGAGAACATTTCGCCGGTGGCCTGACGTTGCCCAGCGTACTAGAGGCGGCCGCCATCCTGTTCGACCGAAAGGACGCCCTGCACGATCTGTTTTTTGAGTTGCATTTCGGGGTGACGGTCGCCAGATATCCCAGGCACTATTTTCCTTCGCCGGCGGCGTTGCTCAATGCGATCTTGGACGACCTCGGTTACGGACTCGTACCCGCAATGCAGGCCGAGCCGCTGATCGGGAGCAGCCGACTGATTGCGCTCGCTCCTCAGCATGATTTGATGATCGATTTGTACTGGCATCACTGGGAGCAGGAGCCCGAGCCGCTCGCGACGATTAGCGCATTGGTCATTGATGCGGCGCGGCGATGCTTGGTTCAGCCAGTCCCAAAGGAGAAGGCCAGCAGTTGACGGGGCCTTGCGACTCGCCCAGTTGATCTTGTCGCTTCCAGTCGAGACGAGCAGACGACCGAACGGTCGCCGGCTTAAGTAATCAACTGCGCAAGATCGGGCCATCGAGTGCGCCGACTGCCTGCGCCAGAGCGTCGGCAATCGTATCTACCTGGTCCATCCCGAAGCTCGTGGCGACACGGATATGCGGTCTCGGTGTGACCTGGAACCGTGAACCTGGCTGTACGGCAATCCCGCGTGCAGCGAGCGTTACCAAAGCGTATTGCTGGTCGGATACAGGAAGCCAGATGCACAACGCATCTTGCCCCGACACGGTTATCCCTCGCTCCGCGAGTGCATCAGTCAGAACGCCACGCCTCTTTGCATACGTTTCGCGAGCAGTGGCGACCTCACGCAGTGACTCGGGATCCGTGAGAAGTGTTGCCGCAATGCATTGCAGAATCCGGCTGGTCCAGCCTTCGCGGAAGTTCCGATATGCCTGAACCTGGTCCGCGAATTTTTCGGTGCTTGAGAACACTGCAAGCCTGAAGTCGGTTCCCAGGGACTTTGAGAAAGTACGAATATGTACAGTCCGCTCAGGAAATGCGGAACCCAGGGTCAGCGGGGGCGCACTGGCCAAGCCCGCGAGGCCATCAAGCTCGATGATCAGTGTTGACTTGCCGGTAAGCACTTTGCGCAACTGGTTCAGCCGGCTCGGGCTGACTCGCTTCCCGGTCAACGAGTGCGATCCAGGCTGATAGACGAAAGCCACAGGACGCTGTTGCAACGCGGCAGCCAGCGATTCAGGAAGCGGGCCTTGTGAATCACAATCCACTCCGATGACCCGTGCACCGAGTTTTTCAAGGATATCGAACGCACGCAAGGTGGTCGGGTCTTCGATTGCTACCGTGGCACCGGGTACGATGACCATTTGCAGCGCCGCATGCAGTCCATCGTACCCCCCATTGATCGCTGTAAAGGTGCAGTCCTTGTACGGCCAATCGCCGGCAATGGCGGCTTTCAACTCGAGCGAAATCGGCTCGCGGACGTAACTGTGGAGGTTGTGGGCCAAATGCGCTTTAGCCAATGCATGTTGGAGATCAGGCAGCAATTCCGGATCGGGTGATGCAAAACGCAGATCAGCCTGGATGTTCTCGCCGTAGTTCGCGAAGTCTTCATAGCGCGCCGGTCTGAGGGACGTCTGGTCACCGCGTACCCACGTACCGGTACGACCCCCGCCGCTCACCATGCGCACCGCGCGAAGCTGTTTCCACGCGCCGGAAATGGTAGCCGGGCTCACGCCAAACGCCTCGGCAAGGTCGCGCACCGGCGGTAACTGAGTGCCGACCGGGATTGCGCCACTGCGGATCAGTTCCGCAACCTCTAACGCGATGCCGCGCATCGTCCTCGCGCTGACTTGCTCAACAAATGACTGGACGTCCATTCGCTTCTCTTATGTTCAATAACATAGTGCGAAGTGTACAGCTTCGAGCGGCGCAAGCCGACGGCCGGGACGACTACGCCTTTCGTTCAGGCGTTGCTCTGACGCAACTGATGTGCGAGGAGCTGCCGCAACGTTGGGGACCCACCCGCGCGGGCGGCCATCCGCGATTCGACAGGACCGCTCAGGACTTCCCCTAGATTTTAGTTCAATAACAAAATACACATTGTACATTTTTTTTGGCGAACATAAGCTGCCGTCAACGTAGCTGAGCGGCGCAGTTCCACAAGGGTGCACCGTATCGATGCGGAAGTTCATCCACCGATTGTGGGGTATTAAGCAAATAATTAGGAATACTAAATGATAAAGGGATTGTCGCGATGAAAAAGCAGGTTGCAATGATGCTTGCATTTGGCGGATTGACTTCGACGGTCGGCGTTGCCCACGCACAGAGCACGGTGACCTTATACGGATTGATCGACGATGGCATCACGTATGTGTCCAACGAGAGCGGACACAAAAACATCAAGATGGATAGCGGGATTGCACACGGTAACCGTTGGGGCTTCAAAGGCCGGGAGGATCTCGGTGGCGGCACTGCAGCCATCTTTGCCCTGGAAGGCGGCTTCAACGTCAATACCGGAAAGGCAGCGAACGGCGGGGCCGTATTCGGCCGTCAATCGTGGGTGGGCCTCGACAACCAGACGTGGGGCACCCTGCAGATGGGTGACCAGTACGACATTATTTCGGACTATGTCTGCGACTACAACGTGAGCTTCATTGCAAGCGGATACGGCATTCATCAGGGTGACATCGACCGGATGAGTTGTACACGGTTGCCCAATGCCGTGAAGTACACAACGCCCAAGTTTGCTGGGTTCAGGGCTGGTGTGATGTATTCGTTCAGCAACGTTGCGGGCAGTTTCCACACAGGCAGTGCGTGGGAGGTGGGTGGTAATTACACCAATGGTCCCGTCCGTCTGGGTGTCGCGTACGCCTCCTTGCCCGGATATGCTATCGATCCTTATAACCGCCTTGGTACGCCAGTCTTCTTTGGTCAAACGGTGGCGACAGTGTCGAACAACGTGGAGACGGACCTCGTTTCGAACTTTGTGCTCGATACGTACAAGATTTTCGCGATCGGTGGCAGTTACCAGATCGGCAAGCTGACCATGATGGCCAACTTCACCAATACCGAACTTGGCCACAAGAATATGACGTCGTATATGCATGTCTATGAAGGCGGGGCGACGTATCAACTGACTCCGGCGTGGTTGGTGGCCGCAGGCTATCAGCACGATACCCTCCAAGGACATACGTGGAATCAGGTCTCGGCAGGCGTTCAGTACTCGTTGTCCAAACGTACCACAGTGTATCTATCGGGCGATTTCGTGAAGGCTTCGTCAGGGGTTAATCCAGAACTGGGCTGGTACACAACGCCGTCGCTGGCTAGCACGCAGGGCGACGTACGCGTCGGCATCACCCATAAGTTCTGACGGGGGCTGCCACACCTGGCCAGTGCGCTTTTAAGTCATACCCGGCAAGGGCGAACAGTTATCGCGGCACCGGGCGAGAGAGACACCTCGACGCGGTGAAAAGCGTCGAGCGACCTTCGACCCGCCGAAAGCTTCGGTGGGGATAACGAAGCACATTGGTTAACACATGTAGGAGTCTGTATGCGCTGGATCAAAGGTATGGCAGTAGTCGGGGCTGCTGTGTTGTTGACTGCTCAAAGCTGGGCGGCGGCGGCAGCCTCGGTTGAGGCGCCCGCATCGATTAAGGCGAAGAAGATCTTGACCTTCTGTTCGGATCTTGAGAACCCACCAGCAGAGGGTATCGCAGATGATGGTGTGACACCGAAGGGTGCGGCCGTCGACATGATGAATGATATTGCGACATCGATGGGGGTCGCGGCGAAGATAGACAACTATCAGTTCTCCGGTCTTTTTGCTGCACTCGACACCGGAAAGTGCGATCTGGCAGTTGCCAGTCTCGGCAAAACGCCAGAGCGCGCGCAACGGTATGAGCTGGTTGACTACTGGAGGTTTGGGTCCGGCCTACTGGTTCCGACTGGGAATCCAAAACATTTGACCCGATTCGAAGACCTCTCGGGGAAACGCGTTGCTGTACTGCTTGGCAGCAATAATTCGAAGGCACTGCACAAGATCAGCGACGATTTGAAAGTAAGTGGAAGACCTCCGATCGACATTGTCGAATTGGGAACAAATGCCGTCGCCTTCCAGGATTTGAGCCTTGGACGGGTCGACGCTCTGGTGAGCGATACGGTGGTTATGAATTATTACATGTCGCGCTCTCGCGGGCGGTTTTCGATTGGTGGAGTGCCGGTGCCGCCGAAAACGATGTCCATTGCGATCCCGAAGGGAAATGTCGATCTGAAAAATGCGGTGCAGGCCGCGATTGACAAGATGAACGCCAGTGGCGGGATGACGCAGTTGATCAAGCGCTGGGGGATCGAAAACGGCGTCGTTGCATGTAATTCGGCCCATCCCTGCCCCTAAGTGAAACTAGAATGGAGACCGGGGAGTAGGCAAATCATTGTGTCGGCCCTTTTTAGGTAGGTGGCCATCCCGAGGATAAAGCCCACATGAGTGGCGCTCTCTGATCTCCCACATTTCTTTCCTCCCATCCGATGGTCAGCAACTGCTTCACGCGGTATGCCTGGCTTCGCTGTCACGAAGGCTGGACGCTCGGTGGTCAGGCGTGAAGCAGCCTTCGACGACGCTCCAGTCACGACTTGCGCTGTGCGGCGCTTGGTATCTGACCCCGTAGATTGACGAGTCGCATCGTGAAGCAACCATTGGCAGCCTTCCGACCAAGGGCGCCCCGACGAAATCAGTTCTCAAACCTGCCAGCGAACGGGTGCCCTGCGGAAGATTGGTTGCGCTGTTAGTTCAATAACAAAAAACATATTGTACATTTCGCGAATTGAACATAAGCTACATCCATCGTGAACAGACGGCCAGTGATCCCCGGTGCCAGGCTTTGCAGCCTCGCTGGTGAACAACCTGGAAGAGAAGCCTGGAAGTGCCTTGCCCTGCATTCACCCGATGCATGGACTGAGCGTCATACGTCCAGATTCACCCAGTGGTGCGCGGCAACCGCGCCTCGTGTCTGGAGAAACGCGGTTAATGCAACGTAGCGAACCTTGTCGTGAGAAGACACGGAGATAAGATGCTTAAGATCGGAGTAGACATCGGCGGGACGTTCACCGACTTCGCCGCATGGCGCGAAGGAGGAGAGCAGAAAGTTGAGACGTTGAAAGTCCCCTCGACGCCGCCTCACTTTGCAGAGGGCTTCAAGACTGGCTGCGAGGAAATGCTCAAACGCATGAAACCTCGCGCTGAGGAGCAGATCGTTGTTGTGCACGGTACTACCGTCGCTACCAACACCGTCATTGAGCGAAACGGACCGGCGATTGCGCTGTTTACGACGGAGGGTTTTCGCGACATTCTCGAACTGCAGCGCCTGCGCCTGCGTCGCGCGATCGATCTTCTCGGGGATCGCGTGCAGCCTCTCGTGCCACGCGAGCTGGTTTTTGAAATTCCGGAGCGCATGACCTCAGCAGGTCGTGTGCGCAAGGAAATCGACCTGGACGCCGTTAAACGAGCTGCATTGCAAGCCAAAGAGGCTGGGGTCGAGGGCATTGCCGTCGCTTTTCTTCACAGCTTCCGTAACCCGTCGCATGAGCATGCCGCCCGCGACGCAATCATTGCGGCGACAGGTATCCAGAACATATCGGTTTCCAGCGACATCTGGCCAAAGATTGGTGAATACGAGCGCGCCATCGTTGCAGTGCTGAATACCTACGTCAAGCCTCGGATGACCGCTTACATCGCGGAAATTGAACGTTGGCTTGGCGAGCGTTTGCCCGACTCGAAGCTTTTCATCATGCAGTCGAATGGTGGCGCGCTGGCTGCCGCAGAGGCTCGGGCGCTGCCCGTGCATACCCTGCTCTCGGGCCCGGCCTCCGGCGTGTCCGCGGCGCAGTACCTTGGTGTCTCTCTTGATGAGCGGTGCATGCTCACCATGGACATGGGCGGAACCAGCACAGATATCTCGCTTATTCAGGACGGGGAACCGTCGATTACTGGCGAAGCAGAAGTCGGTGATTTCCCGTTGATGATGCCGGTTACCGGTATCGAAGCAATTGGAGCGGGTGGTGGTTCAATCTGCTGGGTGGATGGAGGTGTGTTGCGCGTTGGTCCGCGCAGTTCCGGAGCGCGGCCGGGTCCTGCCTGCTTCGGACATGGTGGGATGCAGCCCACGGTGACCGACGCATACCTGCTTTGTGGCCTGATCCATCCGGACCACTTCCTCGGCGGGCGGATGACTCTGGACTTGGCAGCGGCGCAAACAGCGATGCGGCCGATAGCGGAAGCGCTCGGTATGAACGTGGTGATGGCAGCTGAGGCATGCCTCACGGTTGCTACGTCGAACATGGTCGCAAGTGTCCTGCCTTACCTTGCGCGCTATGGTCTCGACCCGGCCGACGTCACGCTGGTTGTTTATGGTGGTGCCGGCTCGCTCCACGGGCCGCTGCTGGCGGCGGAGCTTGGCATCGGTCGCGTACTCGTCCCTGGCATGCCATCGGTCTTCTGCGCGTTTGGCGGACTGGTAGCAGGGCTGACGCACGACAACGTGAAAAGCATGCAGGGCATTGCTGTCGATGCCGAAACAACGCGAGCGGAATTCGCTTCGCTCGAGACCAGTGCACATCAATGGTTGACGGGCCAGAACGTTGGCGCGGGCCTTCAGGAAACCATTCTCGAATATCGTGCGGACGCCCGATATTGCGGGCAGTCGTTCCAGTTGACGGTGAATGTGCCGGCTGACGCGGCGAAGACGGGCAATGTCGCAGCAATGGAGCAGGAGTTCCATCGTCAGCACGAGCGACTTTACGCGCACTCCGACCCATCGGCGGCTGTGGAATTTACCGAGTTCCGCGTGCGCATCAGGGGGATGCTGCCCATCCCGACGCCTGAAGTGGTTTCGTCTCGCCAGGATCGCGCGGCTGACGCGCTTGTTGGGCTGAGGGATATCCAGATTGCGGGACGGTCGGCGGGGGCGTGCAAAGTCTACGCTCGGGAACGTCTGTGTGCCGGAGACTCGCTGCAAGGGACAGCGATCATTGAGCAGAACGACACGACAATTTTTGTGCCGCCCGGCTATCTGGCGACTGTCGATTCACACAGCAATATCCTGTTGACGAGGGAGTCTTGAGATGGATGCGGTCCGGACAGCAGTAATGAATAACCGTTTCACCGCGATCGTCGAGGAAGCGTCAGCGGTCATGTATCGCACAGCTCACACGACGTTCGTCAAGCTGGTGCAGGACTATCAGTGCGCAGTCGCCACGCCTGAGGGAGAAATCTTTGCGTACCCGAGTCAATCAGGTGTGAGTTCGTTCATCGGCGTTCCTCTTCAGAAGACGATCGAGCAGTTGCACGAGCTCGGCATTGACGAGGGCGACTGCTTCCTCACGAACGATCCATTCTCGACCGATGGTCTCGTCACTCACATGATGGACGTTACGATGGTCCGCCCGATCTTCGTCGAACGACAACTGATCGCGTTCTCATGGGGCTTTGTTCACGCATCAGATATCGGGGGCGCAGTACCCGGAAGCATTTCGCCTGCATTCACCGAAGTTTTCCAGGAGGGTATCCGCATCCGCCCCGTCAAGCTTTACAAGAAGGGTGAGATAAACGAGGACGTTCGTCGTCTCTTGCTCGATAACAGCCGGATTCCGGACGATCTCTGGGGCGACATGAAAGCCATGCTGTCGGCTTTACAGAGCATGGACCGACGGTTTCACCAGTTGTGCGAGGCGTATGGACGAAGCGTGGTCGAGCAGGGTATGCGTGACGTCCTCTCGTTTGCGGAAATGAAAGCGCGAGCAGTGATTGCGAAGATTCCTGACGGTATCTATGAGTTCGGTGACTACCTGGAGGGGATTGAGCCGGGGCAGCATACCTATATCCGTTGCGCAATGCGCGTCCATGGGAACGGCGTCACGTTCGACTTCAATGGTACAGACCCACAGATCCCAGCGGCGTACAACTTCGTTAGTGGCGATCGTACGCATCCATACACCGTCCAGGCATTCCTTTACTACCTGCTCACCGTAGAACCGGATGCGCCCCGGAACGCCGGCTTGCTGCGCGCAATCACGATGCATGCGCCGCGAGGCACCGTCATCAATGCAGAGTTTCCTGCCGCAGGTGGCTCGCGGGTCGCGGCGAGCACGCGCGTTTATGACACGTTGCTTGGCTGTCTGCAGCAGGCTGTGAAGGGTGGGCTGACGGCTTCGGGTCCGGGCATGTCGGCGGTGATCGTGCTGAGCGCACGAGACCCGCGCAGCGGAAAGCGACGGGTCAGTGTCATCAACCCGCTGTGTGGCGGTGGCGGGGGGCGCGCTGGAAGCGATGGCACTGATGCAATCGACTCGCGTTCCGGATATCTGAAAAGCGTTCCGACTGAGGTCATTGAAGTTGAGACGGTGTTGTTTGTTCACGCAACGCGTCTTCTCGAAGACAGCTATTCGCCCGGCCGCTGGCGCAGCGGTGCTGCACTCCTGATGGAGATGGAGAACACAGATGCCGAAGCGACCATGACGATTCGCGGCATGAATCGATTTTCTTTTCGCCCTTGGGGCGTGCACGGTGGGCACCCTGGCCGGATGGCCGAGGTTGTATTGAATCCAGGCAAGGATGATGAGGAGGTACTTGAGCGCGTAACAGTACTCAAGCTCAAACGCGGCGATGTCCTGCGCCTCATTACACCGTCCGGCGGTGGGTTTGGCGATCCCCTTGACCGGGATCCTGACGCGATACGGAACGACATGCAGCGCGGCATGCTGTCCGCCGAGGCAGCCTTTAAGGACTATGGGGTCGTTTTTGAGTCGGACGGTTCGATCAACTACGGCGCTACGGAAGTCGCGCGGGCAGAGCGTCGCTCGACAAACGCTCCAGCAGCCTTCGATATGGGACCGGAGCGCAAGGTGTACGACGCAATCTGGCCTGACGCAGTGCGCGCCCGTTTTGCCACGGCCGCGCTGCAAGGACCAAAAGCGCATCGCCAGCTTCTGGTTGATGCCGTGCGCAAGCGTTTGACGGCGGCTGGCGAAACGGTTACGGACGAGGCGTTGCAGCGCGCCATTACGGAGGAGACGGCTCGGCTATCGGGCGATAGCGTCCTGCATTGACGGTCTTGCTGGCGGGCTTTGTATGTAGTGAAGAAAGCAAAGGGCGGTCCGCGTGTGAGAGACGGTCATAGCGTGGTATTCCGGCGCCGATCAGTTCATGTCGATCGTGATCCTGCTTCTGACAGAGACAAATCCGGGATAGTTGGCGCACTTCGAACTGACGGCACGCTCTCGGACATGACGTAAGCGGGGTCAAGGAGAGAGGTAAGCAATTGTGTTAACCAATATTCATGTCGTATTCGATCCAAGCTTCTTCCTGAAGTTTGTGTTTTCGCCCAGTCCCGCGTTGCTCAAAGGACTGGTGGCAACGGTTGTAGCAGCAGCGATCGCGCAGTTTCTCGGCACAGTGATTGGCTTCGTCCTGGCCATCGCCGGCATGGCTCCCAGTCGAATTTTCAGAGGGGGCAACCAAGTTTATATCTGGTTTTTCCGAGGCACGCCTGTTCTCGTTCAGCTGGTCCTGATTTATTTCGGCCTTCCTTATCTTGTTGGATTCGATCTTTTTCCGGCTGTGATGCATATCGGTCCGTTCGAGATCAGCGGTGCATTGATCGCGGGCATTCTCGCGTTCGGGATGCACGAGGGTGCATACATGAGCGAGATCACGCGGGCCAGCATTACGGCCATTCCTCGAGGGCAGTGGGAAGCTGCGCAGGCGATTGGGATGACTCCGGGTATGACAATGCATCGGATCATCATGCCGCAGGCGTTGCCACTGCTGGTTCCGGCGTTGGGAAATCAGTTCAACAACATGCTGAAGACGACCTCGTTACTTAGCGTGATCGGTGTCGCTGAAATGTTCCGCGTTGCTGAGCAGTTGCAAGCAGCTACCTTCATGACGTTTGAAGTCTACTTGGGCGTCTCGGTGTACTACCTTGCGCTCACTGGCTTGTGGACCCTGGTCCAGCATTTCATTGAAAAGCGGCTGTCGAGGCATCTCCGATCCAGGCGTAGACCTGAAACACGCGTTGGGAAGAATCCCCACCCGGAGACAGCAAGCTGAATTTGCCGGTAGCCAGATGCCAATAACTGGCGGAACGATGATGTACAGCAGTATGAACTGACATCTGCCCTTACTTTTTCATTCACGACGAACCTGGCCGCGCAGCCCGAAATTCCTGGCCGCCAGAAGTAAATTGATTTTTAACTGGTAATTCGTACTACTAATGAAGTGGTGTTAAACCGGATTACCTCAGTCACCACTGGAGAAACCTGATGTCCCAGAAGCAAAAAACGTTGAAAGAATTCGTGGCCGAGCTCAAGGCATTGACCGATGGCATGATGACCGTAGAGCCCAAAGAGATTGCCGATTTGCGCCTTGGCGAGATGGAAATCCCTGCCGGCAGCTACGGTCAATACTTTGGAACGTGGGACATCGCACACGGCATGCTGCG
>NZ_PTIR01000018.1 GCF_002934455.1 Trinickia symbiotica
GGATTGATCAGGTAGACGCTGCCCGTCGCCGAGAGCGTGCCGAGAATCGATGAGGGATCACCACCCGTGACGCGGTTCAGCGTCGCGCCCGTGCCGTTCGTGATGCTGACGTGATTGCCATTGCCGATCGAGAAGCTCGTCCAGTCGATGATGCCGCGACTCGACGTCTGGTTGATCGTAAGCGACGTGGGATTGCCGTTGATCGAGCCCGTACCGGCGACGAACTGCCCGCCGCTCGGCAACGGGCCGGCCGCATGGACGCGTCCAGGCAGGGCGAACGACAAAGCGATGAAGATCGGTGCGAATGCGGGCGGCGCCGCGCGCCGCAAGGGGCGTGACTGTCCTATCCATGCGGCGTGGGCCATCGCGGTCTCCTCTGCCCTTTAGGAGGCGCGAGCCATGCCGGCAGGCGCGAGCGCCCCGCGGGCAATCGATGGGCGCGACGGCATTCATTCTATTAATCGGGTTGAGCGCGTCTACCGCCGCAGCGGCCAAAAAGACTGACTTTCGTGCCATTGTGCGGAGCGTCGGTGATAGGCTTTCCGGCGAACAGGAAGCGGCCGAGCGCAAACAGCGGAAACAGCAAAGGCCAATCTTAAAGCCGTGCTCGCGCAAGCTGAGTGAGCCTGTTGCATGAAGGGGCACCCGCTTCGTCGGACCGATCGCCGCCGGACGGATCGGCCGGGCGCACATGGCGATTCCTGGCGTATAGCGATAGGAAGGAACAATGGTTGCGCGCCTAAGCTTGCCCTATGTTTGTTCTAACGCCGGTCGTTTCGAGGGCGCATCGGTTACCGTTTGCGCGATGTTTGTCGTGCGCATGACGGCGCGATGGCGCCGCACGACCGGACACAGCCGTGAAGGAGGCTCAAATGGCAGACGAAAAGAAAACCACGCAATCGGAAACCGCTGCAGACCAATCCAAGTCGGAACGCGGCGCCGAATCTCGGTGGGAACGATCCCGGTCTGAACGCGGCGCCGATTCCAGGACGGAAGGCGGGAGGAACTACGGATTGCGCGGTGCGGCGGAAACGGCGACCGAGGAATTCAGCGGCCCCATTATCGGTTTCGCGGGTGATACGGTAACGGGCACACTACGCGCCACGGGTGCCATCGCGAACGACGCCGTCGAGGTGGTGCGCGACGTGCTGGTCGGTGCGGTGCACGCCACCGAAGAAGTCGGCGCCGAAACGCTCGGCGCGGTAAGCTCGCTCGGCAATGGCGTGGTGACCACCGCTCGCGACCTGCTTGTTGGCAGCGTAGGCGGAATCCGCGACATTCTTGGCTCCGCATTGCCACTCAGGCGGGGCGCACCGGAAGCCGGTACCGCGCGCGAGGGCGCCGCGAGCCGCTAAAGTCGCTTACGTAACCACGACTTCAGCGCGCATGGCTGGCCGCGCCTGACTTCTACCTCGAGCTTGCGCGTCACGGTTGCGGTCTACCGCACGCAGTGTCGGCGCTCACTTGCACGACCCTTGCGGCGTTGACCGGGCATTATCTTAAGGACTGCCTCGCGGGCGCGCTTATTGACTTTCGCATGGAGCGTCTCGATCGGCCCATGATCAAGCGCGCTCATCGCACTGGCTCGCCGAGACGGCTCCATGCGTGCGACAAACCGACGCCCTAGGGTTCGCCTTGTATGCGGGCGCGGCGCACTGCCTCCTGGAAAGCGGAACAAATGCGGCGGTGACGATATTCGTCGTCAGTACGCCCTGTATTCCGAGCAGCACACCAGCGTTGGGGAGGCGTTGCTCCTGAAATCAACTTTAGGCCGCAAGCGGCGCTGCGCGCCGTTGCACGAGGGTGTGTGAGACCTTCGTATCGGTGGGAAGGAATGCCATCTCATCCTGCGACCAAAGTCTAATTGCGGCTGCGCTGGGTTTACCGTCAAATCGCCTCACACGCCAGAAGCATTCGTGGATGCCAGGAAAACGGCCGGCTTGATCAACTCGAGGAACTACATGGAGCGCTATTCGCAACGCGCCTCGATGGATGCCATCGAATCGGCGCCCAAATCAGAGCGCTTGTTCAAAGCATCTGTCATTGCGGTCTGTGGCTGGGCACTGATTGAGGCGCGGTTGGAACTCGGCGGGTCGATCGATCTCACCTGGCTGCTCGCGGTGGTGGCGTCGAAGATACTGATAGGCGTTATTGGCGCGGCCGCCATCGCCAACGTGCGTTTTGCCCGTCAAGCCTTTACGTTCATCTGCGCAGCGAGCGTATTCGCTATAGCGCCAGCACTTCCTCTTGAGTACGCGCGCTGCGTTGCTATTGGTCTTTTCTCGATGGTTGAGTGCCTTGCCAAAGCAGCATGCGTGGCATCGTTCGCAATCGCGTCCTGGACGGGAGCCAAAGGCAGTGGCTCTCCGATAGCAGGGAGCCGCACGGCCGTCGACCAAAAATGAGCTCATTAAGCGTCTCGAGTTTGGCATCGCTGTCAACGGCCGGTCTGCTACTCAGTGGTTGCTCATTTGCGCCGTCCATCCCGCTGTTCGGCGCAGCCTTTCCGGACTGGTTGTTTTGCGTCGTGGGCGGCGTCACCGCAACCGTCGCGGTCCATCTCGCGCTGACCCGGCGTGGTGCGAACACCGCGCTCGCACCGCATGCGCTCAGCTACCCGGCGCTTTCTGCGCTCTTTGCACTGACTGCGTGGCTGGCATTCTTTTCTCGGTGACGATCGTGGCTCAAACGAATGACAACGCTCGCGCAGCAGGGCGCATGAAAAGACTTCCCGCCGCAGCGATCGTGCTGATTGCCATTGTGTTACTGCTCATCGTCTCGTGGCGGCTCGATCGCGCGCCAAGCACTGATGATGCCTACGTGTACGCCGATACGATCAACGTAGTGCCCGAAGTCAGCGGTCGGATCACCGAGCTTCCGGTTCGGGACAATCAGGCCGTCAAAAAAGGGGACCTGTTGTTGCAGATCGACCCGCGTCCATATCAGGCCGCACTGGATCAGGCTCGAGCCAGGCTCGTTGCGCTCAATCAGCAGATCGTTTTGACGCAACGCACGGTCGACGCCCAGCGGTACAACGCGGATTCCGCGCGTGCGGCCGTCGAACGGGCCCGTGCGGTTGCAAATCAGGCTGCGGACACACTGCACCGTACCGAACCCTTGCTCGCGCAGGGCTATGTCTCCGCCGAGGAAGTCGATCGCGCACGTACCGCGCAGCGCTCCGCGCAAGCGGAGCTTAGCGCGGCGGCACTTCAGGCGCAGCAGGCTAGCGCGGCAGTCAGCGGTGTCGACGCGCTGGTCGCGCAGCGCGCCGAAGTCGAGGCGCAGATTGCCATTGCCGAGTTGAATCTCGAATTCACCGTGGTCCGCGCGCCCTTCGACGGTCGCGTTGTCTCATTACGCACGACAGTCGGGCAGTTCGCTTCGGCGTTGACGCCTGTTTTTACCTTGATCGATACACGGCATTGGTACGTCATCGCCAACTTTCGGGAAACGGAGCTGAAGAATGTGCATGCAGGCTCGCCGTCCATGGTGTACCTGATGAGCGATACTGCCAAGCGCTTCACAGGCGTGGTCGACTCGATCAGCTACGGCGTGCTGCCAGATGACGGTGGAGTGGTGCACGAGGGACTCGCAAGTGTGCAGCGCACGATCAACTGGGTGCATGTGTCGCAACGCTTCCCTGTCAAGATTGCGGTGCGCAATCCCGATCCCGTATTGTTCCGCCTCGGCACCTCCGCGGTCGCAATCCTTAAGCGCGGCGACGCGGTAGCACCGACACGATGAGGATGGCCATGGCGTTGACCGACTATCTCCCGCAGAGCTTGCGGCGATTGGCTTGCTTCCTCTGCGACGAGATCCGCGCTAACCCAGGGCGTGCGAACGTGATGCTGCGTTGCGTGTTGGCAAGCGCGATCGTCATTGCGGTATCCATGACATTGCAGGTGCCTTTTCTCGCGCTCTCGCTGCTCGCCGTGTTCTATGTCACGCAATCGAACGTGGTGATGACCCGTCTTGTTGGCATGGTGTTCATCGTCGGAGTGACGTTGGCCGTCGGCAGTGCGATTCTCGTGCTGAAGCTGACATACGACTACCCGTTGCTGAGAATCCTGCTGTCCGCAGCGTTGTTTGTCTTCAGCGCATACATGATGCGGGTAGCAAAAATCGGCGCCGCTTTCTTCCTCGTCGGCCTGGTCGTCATCTATTTTCAGTCGTTCGTCGACCTGACCGACCACGCGGAAGCACTCGTTCGCATCGCGCTGTGGCTCTGGGTCGCTATCAACTACGCGATTGCGATCACGCTGTTGATCAACTCCTTATTCCTTCCTGCAGAGCCGGTGGGGCAACTTGAAAGCGCGATGCTCGGGCAACTTGCGGCGGTGGATGCAAGGCTCGCACATCTCGAGCGCGGCACGCGTGGCGCGGGCAGGCTGGCCGCGCGGGAAGTTCAAAGTGGAACGCTGACGCTCCAAAGACTGTTGCGATTCGCGACGATGCGCGACCCTGATTACCGCCGGCGCCAGGCGTTTCATCTGGCACGCGTGACAACCGTGTCGCGTCTTTATGCGGCGATGGCGAATCTGCCCGAAAGCGCAGCGGAGGTGCCGACGGGCGTCCTGCGTACGCTTCGCTGCGCGTGCGGGCACCTCGGCCATGTCATCCGGACGAATGAGCGCTTCACTGTCGGAGGGATGCTTGCCAATGTTCCGCACGAAGGTATGCCCGGAGTGTTGCACCGGATGCGGGAAGCGCTTCATGCATTCGCCGTGCGATCGGCCGCGCCTGAGTCGGCCGAGACGACAAGGGAAAACGAGCGCTTTTTTGTCCCCGACGCGTTCTCGAATTCCGTCTACATACAGTTCGCGCTGAAGACGCTGCTTGCGGCGATGGTCGGTTACCTCTTTTACCAGGCGACAGGCTGGCAGGGCGTTCATACAATCATGCTCTCATCACTGATCGTCGCGCAGCCGAGCCTCGGCGCGACGACCCGGCGCTCAATCCTGCGTATAGGCGGCGCGGCGCTCGGCAGCGTGGTTGCGCTTGTGATGGTTGTATGGGTGGTGCCGCGCATCGACGGCATCGTCGGCCTGCTGATGATGTCGTTGCCGGTGATTGCGCTCGGCGCATGGGTAAGCGCGGGATCGGAGCGAATCAGCTATGCCGGCACGCAACTAATGTTCACGTTCGCGCTCGCATTGCTTGATCAGTTCGGGCCGACGACGAACCTTAGCGAGATCCGGGATCGAATGGTCGGCATTCTCCTCGGAGTGGCCATATCCGTCGTCGTTCATGCGTCGCTATGGCCGGAGGCCGAAGGTGAGGCGCTCCGTCAATGTGTCGCGCGTCTGCTGCGCGGAATTGCGGCACGGTTGAGACAGCAGGGCGACGCAAGTACGACGCCGACGGCGCTCTGGGCTGAGAGTGCAGATTGTGAGGCGATGGCCGCCCGGGTTGCACTGGAGCCCACTTGGCAATTGGGCGAAGGGCAGCAGGAAGTCTTCCAGCTTTACGTTCAGACGATGCTTGCACAATTACGCGAGATCCTTCTCGCAGTGGAAATATTCGACGCGGAAATTCGAGCGCAGCCAGTTGGAGAGCGTCGCGCGCGTCGCTCCGCGCTGATATGGGCTGAAACGGCCGGTGTATCGCTCGAAGCTTACGCCAGCGATCTCATCGAGCGCCCGCAAGCAGTTCGCGCACCGGCTCCCGTTGCTTTCGATTTGCTAGCGACAAATCGGAGCGTCGACTCGGGGGAGTCCAGCACGGATGCAGCGAAGGGCGCGTCTGAGAGTTTGGTCGTGTGCGCCAGGCGCCTGATCGAGCAAGTGTCAACGCTGCCTGCTTGGAGTGTTGGTTCGAGGCGTATTGGCACTATCGAATGAGCAAGGCAACCATGATTGCTTCTTCCGATCCGCTTTCGCGTCGCTGGCTGCCCTGTGGTGTAATGGTCGCACTGACGTGCGCGCTGTCGGCCTGTGCGCTGATCCAGCACGATCGAAAGCCGTATTCCACGATCTCGGTGGAGCAAATCCGCGTCGCCGACGACATCCATCTCGAACGAGACGGCTGGCCGGCAAAGCAGTGGTGGAGCGTGTACGGAGACCCGCAGCTCAATTCGCTGATTGCCCGCGCACTGGCCTCCGCGCCTACGATCGTCGTAGCGCGAACGCGCGTCGCGCAGGCGAAATCGGACATCGATCTGGTGCGCGCCGGGACGAATCTGCAGCTCACGGCAATCGCCGCCGTGGATCGAGAACGTGTGTCGTCGAACGGCTTCCTGGGTGCATATTCGACAGGCCAGCCAGCGATCGGTGCGACGGGGCCGTGGTACACGGAGGGCATCGTAGGGCTCGGCGGGAGCCTGGACGTCGATATCTGGGGCAAGCAGCGCGCGGAGGTAGCGGCCTCAATCGGCGTGCACAACGCGCGGCTAGCGGAAGTCGCCGCGATTGAGCTCGAGCTGTCGGCAGACGTTGCTCAACTCTATTACGGCATTCGACGTGGATGCGCACGCCGCTCGTGCCGCACGCGGCCTCGAACGGATTACGCAGACCGAGCTCGCTCGCGCGCAAATGCTGGCAACGAAGCGTCAAATCGCTGCGGCACGCGCCAGCATCACGCAATTTCGCGAATCGTTGCGCGCGCTGCTCGGCGCAGGACCGGACGACCTTGTCGACATCAAGGCTGTACCGTTGCCGTCGCCGCAGGCCGCGTTGCCAACTACGCTGTCATATGAACTACTGGCACGTCGCCCCGACCTCCAAGCCATGCGCTGGTATGTCCAGTCGTCGTTCGACCGGATCGATGCTGCAAAAGCCGCCTTCTATCCGAGCTTCGACATCAAGGCGTTTTTCGGCGTCAACGCACTGCATCTTGCAGACCTCTTTACCCATGCCAGCCAGCAGATCAACCTGATTCCTGGCCTGTATCTGCCGGTCTTCGATGGCGGCCGGCTCAACGTCAACCTGAGCGGCGCGCGTACGGCTAGCAACGCTCTCATCACGCAGTACAACCAAGCCGTGCTGAACGCCGTGCGCGATGTGGCGGTGACGGGTAGCAGACTTCAAGACCTCGACGAAGAAGCCGAGCTGCAAGCACAGAAGATCAATGCGGTGTCGGTCGCCCAGGCGAGCGCGCAAGCGCGCTACGAAAGGGGCGTCGCCAGCAAGCTGACGGCGATGGACGCCCGTCAGCCTGTGTTGCTCGAACGCATCTCCATGCTGGAAGTCGACGGGCAGCGCCTGAGTCAGGACATCGCAATGTCAAAGGCGCTCGGCGGCGGGTATCGCGATGATGCGCCTGTTGAGCTGAGGGTAAGGTGACGTGTATCGTCGACGACGACTAACAAGACAACCGGTGGCGTTTCCGCTGGCGACAATCTCAATTCACGTTCGAGCGCATGGGCTGCTGGCCTTCCGAAGCCCATTCGCAGGCATCTGGATGAATCATCGCTCAAGCTGACTGGAGCGGTGGTGTCGTAGGCACGTATGCAGCGCGAAGTCTCGCAGCCATGGTCACGAGATCGGCAAGCGAGCGGGCGTTCATTTTGCGCATGACCTGCCCGCGGTGCGCTTTCACCGTGATTTCGCTGATGCCAAGCTCGCTTCCTACCTGCTTGTTTAGAAGGCCGGAAACCACGAGCGCCATGACCTCGCGCTCCCGTCGACTCAGTGAGGCGTAGCGATCATGGATAGCCTGGACCTCGGCTGACTCGCTCAATGCCACGCGACTTCGCTCGATGGCCTGCCGGATTGCTTCGAGCAGAACTTCATCATCGAAAGGCTTGGTAAAAAATTCCACAGCTCCGGCCTTCATGGCGCGCACAGTCATTGGTACGTCGCCGTAACCGGTGATGAAGATAATCGGCATTTCAGCGCGCTCTGAGGCGATGAGGTTCTGCAGGTCGAGGCCGCTGAGATCGGGAAGGCTGACGTCCAGCACGAGGCAGCTCGGGACCCTTGCGCGTGGGTGTTCGAGAAAGTCGTGCGCGCAGGCGAACGTTTCCGCCCTTAGACCGGCGAAGCGGATCATCGACTCGAGCGACTCGCGCACCGAGACATCATCGTCGACGACAAGTACGACCGGTATCGGGTTTGCCGACAGCGATTCGGTTTTAGGTACAACTGCATGGGCGGACGTCATCAGCCACTCCGATCATAGGCATCGTGATAGATTCAGTTGTCACTGAGCGCTGTCTGGACCGCGACGAGCAGCGCCGTGTCACTGAATGGTTTGAAGAGCAATTCGACGGCACCGCGTGTGAGCATGCGGGGGCGCAGGTCTTCGTCCCCGTGCGCTGTGATGAAAACGATCGGGACGGTCCGGTGGCACCGCTGCAACTCCACCTGCAGATCTGCGCCGGACATGCCAGGCATTGCGATATCCAGAATCAGGCAGTTCGCTTCGTCGACACAGCCAGATGCCAGAAACTCCTCTGCCGATGAGAACGCTCGCGCGGCAAACCCGAGCTCGCGCAACAGGTCGGGCAGCGATTCGCGCACCGACTCGTCATCATCGACGACTGCGATAAGCGAGCGATCTGCCATCATGGGGTTCTCATTGCCGACGCGGCGTTCGCGCGCGCGGGTTGGCGCGCCGTTCCGGACGGCGTGGCGATCGGCATGCCTTGCCCGCGGTACGGAATTGAGAATGAAAACGTGGCGCCAAAGTTGTCGTTAGCATTCGCCCATAGGAGGCCACCATGGCTCTCGATGATGCGGCGACACACGGAGAGGCCGACACCCATGCCGTCTCTCTTAGTCGTATAGAACGCATTGAAGAGCTTGCCGGCGCGCTCGGGGTCAAAGCCTACTCCGGTATCGGTTACGGCGAGTCGCAAATGGTCGCCATCGCCCCGATCGATCTTGAGCAGTATCTGCCGCGGGCGGTCCTCGACCCCCTCCATCGACTCTATGGCATTCAGAAGCAGATTCAATACAACCTGCTGGAGCTGCACTCGATCGCCTGTGACCGGCGGCAGGTCGCTGGCAGCTTCCAGCCGCAGGAAGATTCGTTTTCTGTGAATTTCACACCGCAGCAACTCGATGACCTCGCAAGCGGCTACGCGCAGATCGATAGCATCAGTTATGACGACTTCCTTTTTAAACAGCGCGCGCAGCCGTGTAATGACCTCCGAGGCGCGCTGCCCATCGCGAATCGTGCGTCGTACGGTTCCTAGCGCCCCTTCGATATTGGGCGGCTCTGCACTCAGCATGCGCATACCCGTGCTGGCATTCGTCATGACGCCCGCCAGCGGCTGATTGATTTCGTGCGCGATCGACGCTGTGAGCGCCCCCAAGCTGTTGACGCGACTCAGGTGGGCTAATTCGGCGCGCAGAGCGAGAAGTGCTTCCTCGGATTGCCGACGCTCCGTCATATCCTGCACGGCTCCAATGTACTCGAGCGAGCCCTGTGCATCGTGTGTAGCGTGAGCTTGTACGTGCATGTACTTGACGGAGCCATCGGGCAGCAGCAACCGGTGATCGAGCTCGACGTCCTTGCCGTCCTTCGCCTGCTCGATCATTTCACGCACTAAATGGAGGTCAGCAGGGTGGATGCGCGCCAGAATCATATCCATCGTAATCGGCACCCCTGCGTTGATCTCGAAGATGCGATAGAACTCATCCGACGAGATGATGGAGCCGGTCGTCGGGCGCCAGCAAAAGCTCCCGCTCGAGCTAAGCCGCTCCACCTTGGCCATCAGTGCCGCGCTTTTCCGTAACTGCTCGCCCGCCCGCTTGCGCGCATCGGTGCTCCGTGCGCGTTCGATGGCGATGCCCGCGATGCGCCCGAACTGTCCGATCAAGTCGTACTGGAAAGCAGAGGGATCCCCGGGTTCCGATTGAAAGATGGTGAATGTTCCCAGGACCTCATTGGCGCGCGAAAGGATCGGCGTTGCCCAGCATGATCGCAGTCCATGCGCAAGCATGCGTTGCCGCCACATTGGCGCCCAACGTAAATCCGAGGCGACGTCGGGCACGACCACGAGCGTTTTGAGGGACGCCGCCATCGTGCAAGGGTATGACTCGGGGGAGTCGCTGCTGTCACCAACGGATCGACGGTAGCTAGAAGGGAGGCCGGGCGATACTACGTGCCGGAGCGCCGTATCGTGGCCATCTATGAACGAAATTCTGCAGAGGCACCCGTTTGAGACGTCTTCGAGGAGCTGGCATAGCTCTTCTAGCACCGTGAACAACGGCTGCCCTAGCGCCACCATTTCGAGCAAACGCTTTTCCGCTGCAAGTAGTGCTTCGGTCCGCTTTCGGTCCTCGATATCCGTCTGCAGGAAATACCAAAGGACGATCCGGCCCTCATCGTCACGCAACGGAAAGCCCTGCACGCGAAACCATCGGTAGACGCCGTCTGCACGGCGATGGCGCGACTCCGCGTCATAAGGCTTTCCCGTGCTTATCGATGCACGAAACCGGGCAATGACCAATTCTCTATCGTCCGGATGGGTCAGGCCGTTCGTCGTCCAGGCCTTCAGATCGTCGAGCGTTACGCCCGCGTAGTCGAGCGTATAGCGGTTGGCGTGCAAAACGTCGCCCTCGGGCGTAAAGAGGACGACGCGGGTGGGGAGGCCATCGACGATCAGTTCGAAGCGTTGCTGTTGCGCCCGCAGCGCATTCTCGGCCTGCTTGTGGTCCTCGATGTCCGCGTTGATTCCGCACCATTTAACAATGGTGCCGGAGTTGTCGGTGATCGGGCTTGCGCGGCAAAGAAACCAGCGATAGGTGCCGTCAAAGCGACGCATACGCGCTTCGACCGCACCCGGCTGCCCCGAAGCAAGGCTGGCCCGCCAGAATTCAAGCAGCTCGGGTCGGTCCTCGGGGTGGAAGGCGCTTTGCCAACCCTCGCCCGACGCTTGTTCCACGGAAAGCCCCGTATATTCGCACCACCGTCGGTTGACGAACTCGATGCGACCGTCGGGAAAGGCGGTCCATACCAGGCCGGGGAGCGCATCCACCGTGCGACTCAGTTCGTTTTTCATCGCGGTCCGCTCCTGCGGCGCTACATCACGCAACAACAATCGTCCCTCGCGGACGGATAGTCAAGATACCTTGGTATCGGTCCTTGTCGATCGCTGACGGCCGCTCCCCACTCGTGGCATCGGCACGTCGGCACCGCTTATTTCCGCCGATACGAAAGTATCGCCAACACCATCGTCCAATGGAGCGCGTACCACGCTCAGCGTAACTTGCATCCGGCGGCACAACCTTCGGGAGCCTTCCTTGAAAAGCGAGCACGGCACTTCGTTATCGCGGTGGCAGCCTGCGGCGCGTGCGCGCCGCCAACGTTCGCGGAGTAAATGCTCCCTA
This sequence comes from Trinickia symbiotica, assembly GCF_002934455.1. Lineage (GTDB taxonomy): Bacteria > Pseudomonadota > Gammaproteobacteria > Burkholderiales > Burkholderiaceae > Trinickia > Trinickia symbiotica. The sequence goes on from NZ_PTIR01000018.1 coordinate 11,277, forward strand.
CGTGGCCGGATCGAGCGAATCTTGCTCGACCCCTGGGCGCCGCGCCGCGTGCGCAAAAACGCCGCGACTTCCCGATGTGTTTTCGGGTTGAGCGAGCGTCGTTTTTTCACGACCTGTCGGCCCAAGTCGTGCCGATGAGTGGGCATTCGACGGACGTATTCTTTTGTCAGGGATGAGGAATGGACACTCTTCAATGCATGCGCATCTTCGAAAAGGTCGCGACCGGCAGAGGCTTCGCGCTGGCGGCCAGAGGGCTCGACTTGAACGTGGCCGCCGTTTCGCGCGCCATCGCCCAACTGGAAACGCATCTGGGTAGCCGGTTGCTGAACAGGACGACGAGGCGCGTCGCCCTGACGGAGGCTGGCGAGCGCTACTTGCGTCGATGCCAGGAGGTTCTCTTGAACATCGATGACGCGGAAGCCGAAGCGCGATCGGCGACAGCCTATCCGACCGGGCTGCTGCGCGTTCACGCGCTTTCGAGCTTCGGCCATCAGCTCGTGGTGCCGGCCATCCTGGAATATCAACTGCGGTTTTCGTCGCTGAGAGTCGAAGTCACGATGGCGGGAGCGATCCCTGACATGCTCGAGCAGCGCTACGACGCATCGATCGTCGTCGCCCCTGAACTACCGAGTTCTAGGTTGGTGAGTCTAAGGCTCGGAAGCATTGGTGGCGTGGTGTGCGCTTCCCCGCAGTATTTGGCGACCCACGGCGTGCCGAAAACGCCGGAAGACCTGCGCAGCCATCAATGCTTGCAATTAGCCACGCCCATATTTCCCTTCGACCAATGGATATTCAAAGGCGAAGGGAAGCGGTATGTGGTGAATGTCAATTCGGCTCGCATGACGGTCAACGCGATGGAAGCGCTGGAGCCGGCGGTCACGAGGGGACTCGGCATCGCCATGCTGCCGGTTGGCGTGGCGCTGCCGGGTTTGCGCTCGGGTGCATTGATACGGATTCTTCGCGAGTATGAGGTACAGCCCGTGAACGTTTATGTGCTGTATCACTCGCGTCGTTTTCTCGACGCAAAAATTCGGACGTTCATTGACCTGCTTCGCGAAGAAGTGCCGTCGATGCTGGCCGCGGATGAACGTGCGCTGACAACGCTCGAAGCTCGTGAGGTCATGAGCTGAATGCAAGGTCCGATTACGATGAAACAGTGGGGCCACGGGGCCTGTGAACTGAAAGATGGCGCCGCGGGGTACGTGCTCCGCAACAGTCGCACGAACGCTTTCCTTCTCAACAACGAACTTCCATCGAGCGGCGCATAGCTTGCACCGCTCAGCAGCGACAGTACTCGAGGCGTCTGCCGCCGCGAGCTCTCTCTCAAAGGTTCTCGGCGCCGTTCATCATCGTCCAGCTCTCGGGTTTTTCCTAGGTACGGATTCGAGCATCTTCAATTGACAAAAATATCAGTAGTACCAATTTCTGAATTGAAGGAGGGCGCCGAGCAGCCGATTTGCGCTAAAAGGTGTTGACTTATTGAGGTAGCGGGGCGCTGGTGCCCCGCCATGTCCCCGGGGGGATAAACGACAAAGACGGTTGATGTTGCTGGTTCGATACCCGCAAAGGTCAGCTTGTGGGTAGCTCACAACCGCTCGGGCGTGGTCGTGAGCTGAATTCAGTGGTCCAGAACCGCGTTCAACGCAAGCTCGTCGGCGATTTTTTTTAGCCTCTTGTCCCGCGTCCAAATCGTCACGCCAGGCTGTAGCTTCGTGGATGCGAGCAACGACGCATCGACGTAGCCGATCCCCCGGCTAAACAGCTGCTGTTGCTCAATCAGATAGAAGACTTCATCCGGCGTAGCCACGGGCACGCGCGGCAGATCGTTCAAAGCTCGAAGCACGGTAGAGCGGTCGCGCAAACTGCCTAGCGAAATTTCGCCAATTACATATGGATGGATCCGGACACGGTCGTGAAGCAGAAGGTCGACCATCATCGGCTCTGAATGATCGAGGTGATCGCTCCACACAGAAGTGTCGACGAGGATCATTCAAGCTCCTGCCGGCGGCGCGGCGCAGCAGTGATGCCCGGTTGACTGCCGCCCAAGGCAGCGAGCCTGCGCGCGGCTTCGCGCTCGATAAGCGCTTTCAACGCTTCGCGCACAAGAGCGGATTTCTCGCTCAATCCGGTGTAGTCCTGGGCACGAGAGATCAAATCATCGTCCAAAGCAATTGTGGTTCGCATATAACCTCCGTCAGTAAGGCACGATATTAGCATCGTTTGATGCCTAGATCTGTGCAATCTGCTGGCTCTTGGTCTCGGCATCGATTCTGGCATTCGCGTCGGGAAACCTCCGGCGTTTGCGCTGCGCAAGCGGTCTGCTTGCTTCATTCGATATTTCGACTATTATAGAAGAATGGAGGTGAACCAAACCATTGTCGCCCTTGCGGCACTCGCGCACGAATCCCGGCTCGCCGTTTTCCGCGCTTTGGTGCAGGCGGGACCGCAGGGGTTGCCTGCGGGCCAGATTGCCACGCTGCTGGACGTGCCCCCGTCGTCACTCTCGTTCCATTTGAAGGAACTGGCCCACGCGCAGCTAGTGACCAGTCGCCAGGAAGGCCGTTTTATCTTTTACTGCGCAAATTTCCCAACGATGAACGGCCTGCTCGCTTACCTCACGGAGAACTGCTGTGGTGGCAACCCCTGCTCGCCGACAGCTTCCTGTTCAACGTCCAAGGAGCGTCGATCATGAAACGCTTTCACGTTCACGTTAGCGTCGCCAATCTGTCGGACAGCATTCGCTTTTATTCCGCGTTGTTCGCCGCCGAGCCGACTGTGGTTAAGGACGACTACGCTAAGTGGATGCTCGAGGACCCGCGCATCAATTTCGCGATCTCGCAGCGCGGCGCGAGCCCAGGGCTCGATCATCTCGGCGTGCAGGTCGAGAATGAAACAGAGCTTGCGGAGATGCATGAGCGCCTCAGTGGCGCTGCCTTGCCCGTCGATGCACAAGTCGGAGCAGCGTGCTGCTATGCGCGCTCCGACAAATACTGGACGATCGATCCGCAAGGACTTGCGTGGGAGACCTATCAAACGCTCGCCGAGGTCCCGACCTTTGGGGAATCCCGTGGTGCGCCAGCGATCGAGCCGAATACCGATGTTTCTGCTCGGTGTTCGCCCACCCGGGGCAAAGCGATTGGCGTGCCGGTGAACTCCACCTGTTGCTGAGGCAAAGCTGGGGCATCCGCATGAGCACTAACGTATTGATTCTCTGCACCCACAACTCGGCGCGTAGTGTGCTGGTGGAAGGAATGCTCAATCATTGGGCCGCCAAGCTCGGCAAGGACGTGCGCGCGTACAGCGCCGGTAGCGCGCCGAGCGGCCGGCTCAATCCTTTCGCGCTGGAAGCGTTGATGGGTGCGGGCGTGGATGTCAGCGGGTATCGCAGCAAAAGCTGGGACGAGTTCGTCGGCGACGACGCGCCGGAAATGCGGATCGTCATCACCGTCTGCGATAGCGCGGCGTCGGAGGCATGCCCGCACTGGCCCGGCAGTCCGGTGAAAGTTCATTGGGGCTACGCCGATCCGTCGAACGCATTGGGCGGCGAGGACGGCAAGCGACTCGCGTTCGAACTCACGCGCCAGGCGATCGGCTATCGGATGCTTCAATTGCTGGCGCTTCCGCTTGGTAGCTACGACAACGCTGACCTCCAGAAGGCGCTGACAGACATCTCGCGGAGCTGATCGTTTGCATTGAAGCCTCGGGAAATCAGGTGCCGCCTGCGTCGACAAGACAAATACTTCTCCAATGAACACGTCCAACTTTGCCCCACCGCAAAAAGCCGTCGCGAAGCATGCCATCAACTTTTTCGAGCGCTACTTGAGCGTCTGGGTGGCGCTATGCATCGTCGCGGGCATTGCATTCGGGCAGGCGCTGCCCCGCCTGTTCGAGCAGATCGGCCGGATCGAGTACGCAAAGGTCAATGTCCCCGTCGGGCTGTTGATCTGGGTGATGATCATCCCGATGCTCGTCAAGGTCGACTTCGGTGCGTTGCACGAAGTCCGTCAGCATGTGAAAGGCATCGGCGTCACGCTCTTCGTCAACTGGCTCGTCAAGCCATTCTCGATGGCATTTCTTGGCTGGCTGTTCATCAAGCATGTGTTCGCGCCGATGCTGCCCGCTGCACAGCTCGACAGCTACATCGCCGGCCTCATCCTGTTGGCCGCTGCGCCGTGCACAGCGATGGTATTCGTATGGAGCCGCCTAACGGGCGGCGATCCACTGTTCACGCTTTCGCAGGTCGCGCTCAACGACAGCATCATGGTGGTCGCATTCGCGCCGCTGGTCGGACTGCTACTTGGCATTTCCGCGATCACGGTGCCGTGGGCGACGCTGCTTACGTCGGTGCTGCTCTACATCGTCATCCCTGTCATCCTCGCGCAGATATGGCGCAAGCGGCTGCTGTCGAAGGGGCAGGTGGCGTTCGACGTTGCAATGGCGAAGATCGGCCCGTGGTCCATCGCCGCACTGTTGGCGACGCTCGTGCTGCTGTTTGCCTTCCAGGGTGAAGCGATCCTCAAGCAACCGGTGGCGATCGCATTGCTCGCGGTGCCGATCTTAATTCAGGTGTTCTTCAACTCGGCGCTCGCTTACTGGCTCAATCGCGCGGTCGGCGAAAAGCACAACGTCGCATGTCCGTCGGCACTCATCGGCGCATCGAACTTCTTCGAACTGGCGGTCGCAGCGGCAATCAGCCTGTTCGGCTTCGATTCTGGCGCGGCGTTGGCAACCGTCGTGGGCGTGCTGATTGAAGTGCCGGTCATGCTGCTGGTTGTGCACATCGTCAAGCAGTCGAAAGACTGGTACGAGCGAGGTTGAGCACGCTCATGAGCGCGGGCATCGATCAGTGCCCGTGCATGCCACCGCCAACGCCTCTTCCCGTGAAGTGACCGCCCGCGCCACCCGAGACATGTCCGCCTTCGCGGACCCCGCCAAATCCGCCGGTCCACATATGCCCCGCTTGCGCGGGAACAGTCGGCCGGATCACTGCCGTGTGCGGCGCTTGAACAGGAACGCTCGGCCGCATCACTGCCGTGTGCGGCGCTTGAACAGGGGGACTTGGCTGCATCACTGCCACGTGCGGCGCTTGAGCCGGGACGCTTGGCGGCACCACCAACACGTGACGCGCTTCAGCGCCGGCAGGCGGCGCGGCTACGTTAGGCGCCCGCTGAGCAGGCGGCACGCCGGACGGCATGGCTGCGATGTGATTCCGACGGTGGTCGAATCGTCCACGATCGAAGGCGTGATCGAATTGGGGGCTGAACCGATCACGGTCGAAGTCATGGTCGAAATGGTGGCCGAAGCGATCGTGGTCGAAACGATGGTGATGGTGGTGGCGGTGGAAATCCAAGAAGACGACTGATCCACCGAATAATACCGGCGGCCCAAAGTACCAGGGACCGTAATAGTACGGCCCGTAATCGTACGCGTAGTCCGGCATGAGCCAAGACTGGCCATCGCTGTTCACGACTACCCAGGTGCCGTCAGGCTGCTGGCAAGCTCGCCCGGTGTACGGCTGCATGACGCCGTCTATTTCCTCCTGGCCTGACACGTCGCGGCACACGGAAGTGTCGAGAGGCTGGCCTTCATAAGTCTGAGCGATAACGGGGGCGGCGCAGACCAGGCCGGCGAGTAGGGCAGACGCGAGTCCAACTGTGTTGCACATGATGTGACCTGCCGGAGCAGGCGTCGGGCGGGGTATCACCGCGTCGGCGCGGCGCTCCAGAATTTTGCTGCTCTTATGCGCTCTACTAGAGAGAAACGTCTGGCGGTCGCGTTTATTCCGTCCAACCGGCCGCGGGACCGCGCGCTGACTCAGCTTGCCTCCATGACGCGCAACACCGGTTGCCCGCCGACGTTCTTGTGGGGGAATAGGATCGGTGCATACGCGCATCCACGGCGACGACATGTGCACACAATCAGCCTTTCTCCAGTGAGCCTTCGTTTGCGGGTTGTTCGCGCCGCTGGATGCCGAAGGTATTACTATTCCAGGTTGCCGACTGGAGTTCCGATTTTCCGCCGGGCGGCAGGCAGCCGGGTGGCGTCGGGGCGTATACGGCGGCAGACGGTGACGACGTGCCGACAGCGCAACCTGATCCCACGGGCGGCAATGCGGCTGCGACGGAGCGCTATTGACTTAGGACTGCACCATCGCGGAAGGGAACCCGGACTTCGTGACGCAGGGCCGAGCGGTTGCCTTCGATGGTCACAAGGCGACCTGTGGCGCGACCGTACGATCGAGCGCGACGAATATTGGCAGTAGCTGAGGAAACAGTGCATTAAGAAAGATCTGTCCGTTTGTCCTCACTAACGCCGCCTAGTGTCTTGTACCGGTTCTCGCGCCCTGGACGGGCATCAGCCGCAATCTGAGCGATGCCGCGAGCCTTCGCTACGTCCGCAATCGCACGCATGAGGAGATCTGGATCTCCTTCCTTCTGCGCGGCATTGAGGTATTCCGCGATGATTTCCTCACTGTCGAGGTGCTCCGAGACGTCGAAGCGAGAGACCTGAACTTTGCTCATATACTTCTCCTTGCTGGCGGTGTATCCGTATAGCGTTCCATCGCCTGACTGTGTCCTTGATATCGGCTGCCCGCGTTCTCTTATCGCCGCCGCACAGCAACATATAAGTCTTGCGTCCATCGCGCGCGAAGTAGACGCGAAAGCCTTGGCGGACATCCGCAACGACGCCTGCGTATGGCGATCCTACCGGGCAATGAACGGGTGAGCGCTCGAATCCTTGATTTCGTCGCTGTCGATCACATTCATGCCCGATTCGCGCGGAAAGCAGATCATGTTGAACGACGATATGCCGGGATACAGGTTATCGGCGTTGCCGCGAAAATTCTCGGGGTTGAATAGCGGCGTGACATGCCACCAAAGCCGATAGTCGAGCTCCCAAAGATGCTCGATGAGTGCGCCCGAATTGTCGACGCGATCGTTTTCGACATAAATCGTCGGCCTGCTTCGCAGGATCGTTTCACGAGCGCCCGCCAGCACCTGCAATTCGAAACCCTCCACGTCGATTTTCATGAGCTGAACGTCTTTGTTCTTCAGTATGTCGTCTAACCGGATGCAGGGAACCTCGATGTCGGCCGCCGAGACGTCCGCCTGCATCGATACAGAGCCGAAATTGCCGGGCTGATGATAGTCGGGGCGGGAGAATCCGAGCACACCGGGCTGCGCGCCGCACGCCATCGGCCATGCGAGCACATTTGGAACGGCATTCAGCGCCAGATTCGCGCACAAGTTCTGGAATAGGAACGGTTGTGGCTCGAGCGCGATCAGGTCGGCGCCGGCCCCTCGTGCCGCCGCCGCTAACGGAACGGTCTGACTGCCGATGTTCGCGCCGACCTCGACAACCGTCCGCGTGTCTTTGATCAGTTGAACAAGGAGCCGCGTCTCGAGTTCGGAGTATTCGCCATAGTCGATTAATGCGCGGCCGATATAAATGTCATGCCGGTTGACGAGCATAGGGCCGTGGCGCGTTTCGACGAGTAGATAAGGTTCGGCGAGTTGAATGATCATGTTGGTGGCTTGGTCGGTTGGCGCGGAGTGCTGCATAGTACAAAACGGGTGACCGGCACGTGCTCGTGCAAACGCGCTACGCTGACAAGGTGTTTAGCCGTCAGCGGGCACTCGGGGTTTTTGCCATGCAGCTCATTCTTTTGGTCAGCGGATTGATCCTTATCGCGGCCGGCCTCGGATGGCGCTGGCTCGCGCGTATTCCCTTCGGGCATCTGCCAGGCGACATCCACATCGTTCGGCAGGGGTTCAGCTTTCACTTTCCGATCGTCACGTGCATCGTGATATCGATCGCACTATCGATTCTCATCTGGCTGCTTCGGCGGTAGGCGATGAGCGAATGCCCACCGCGCTCAGCCCTCGCTCTCCGACTTCAGACCACCAGATTCGCGTCGCGCGCCAGTTGCCAACGGCCGTCCTCATTCTTGCGGACGACTGTAAGCGTATGGCCTGCACGCCGTATCGGCGCCGCACCGGGAGGCGCCACCGTCACATCCACATAGTTGCGCATGAACGCCCAATCTCCCAGCACCTGAATCTCGATGATCTTGCTCGTACCCTCGATCTGCATGCCTTGCTGCCTCGTGGACATCTCTGCGAATTGCGCTTTGCCGAACGGTTCGTGGCCGGGAAGCATGAACACTACGTCGTCGGCCACCAAACTAAGTATAGTTTCCGTATCGCCGGCCTTGCTCGCGGTCATCCAGGCGTCCACCAGATCGCGAATTGCGCGTTCATCGTCGGTCATGACGGGCTCCTTGTCGTCGCTGCCTTAACGGATCGATTGTAGCAACGGCATGACGCTCGCCGCAGTCGCTATGGCCTGCGCGCAGCCACTCATGTCCCCGTCATCGCCTGTGCCAACTGCTTCCAGAGATGATCGGCGGCCGGCGACAACCGTCGCGTACTGCGCGTCATGAGCTGACTGCGGAAATTCCGCGCGATGGGGTGATCGAGCGGCACGGCAACGAGCTGAGCCTGCTCGATGCGCCGGCGCGCAGCCGCGGCGGACATGAACGCCACCCCCAGTCCAGCCGCAGCCAAGGCCTGCGCGGCGGAAAAGAGGTCGCAGCGATACGCGGGCACAAGCGTCAATCCCTCGGCGTCGAGCATCGTCTGCATATGCTCCTGCACCGTGAAGTGACTTGCCATGAAGATGAGGCGATATTGCGCCAATGCGGCTAGCGGCACCTTGCTCAACGCAGCGATCGGATGGTCCGGTGTGGCGACTGCGCATAGTGGACCCAAAGCGAATGTGCGGATCTTGCAGCCTGGTTCGCGACCGGCGTCCACGCAAAGGCCGATATCGACTTCGTCGTTGCGCACCATTGCGACGATCGCCGGTGTGGTGCCCGACCGGATATCGATCGTGATATGTGGATGCTTGACGCTGAATCGACGCAACGCGCCCGTGATGAATCCTTCGACGAACCCTTCGCCGACGCCGACGGCGATGCGCCCGCGCTCCAGGTTCCGGTACTCGTCGAGTTGCACGCGCAATTGGCGAATGCGCCGCGCTTGCTCGCGATGAAACTCGACGAGCATGCGGCCGACTTCGGTCACGTTCACGGAGCGGCCTTGCCGGGCGAGCAATGGCATTCGCAACGTTCGTTCGAGCATCGCAATCTGTCGGCTGACGACCGAAGCGTTGACGCCGAGCGCGTCCGCCGCGGCGCGTACGCCGCCATGGGTCGCCACCTCATGCAGATAAGCGACCGCCCGAGAGTCCAAGGGGTCCTTGTTGATCATGGATTTCGCCCCTCTTTCGTTGACCTAAAGTCAACATTCTTGCACGGGCAGATGCATTTCAGCGGAAATTTGGTGGTGCAATACTCGGCCCATTGCGTCAAAACGGATACTCATACGATGGACCATCAAGCCGAGCCTTCTCGCGTCGCCGAACTTGAACTCGAAGCGTTCGGCGAAGAGCTGAAAGCAATTCGCCATCACATTCATCAGCACCCCGAACTTTCGTTCGAGGAGGCCGACACTGCGGCATTTGTTGCCGCTAAGCTGGAAGAATGGGGCTATGCAGTAACCAGAAATATCGGCGGCCACGGGCTGGTAGGCACGTTGAAAGAGGGTGCCAGTAATCGATCGATCGGCATCCGTGCCGATATGGACGCGCTGCCGATTCGTGAGCTTACGGGCCTGCCCTACGCAAGCAAGCACGATGGAAAGATGCATGCGTGCGGCCACGACGGTCATACCACGGTGCTGCTCGGCGCGGCCCGCCAGCTCGCCCGTACGCGCCGATTCGACGGCACGATCCATCTGATCTTCCAACCGGCCGAAGAGGCCGGCTCGAACAGTGGCGCGGAACGCATGATTGCCGACGGTCTCTTCGAGCGATTCGACTGCGACGCGATCTTCGGCCTTCACAATCATCCCGGCGTGCCGACGGGCACGTTTCTCTTTCGCCCGGGCCCATTCATGGCCGCTTGCGATACCGTGAAGATCACGATTCACGGCAAAGGCGGTCACGCGGCGCGCCCCCATCTCAGCGTCGATCCGATCGTGATCGCGAGCAGCCTCGTGATGGCGCTGCAAACGATCGTCTCGCGCAATGTCGACCCCACGGAAACGGCCGTGGTCACCGTAGGGTCGATGCATGCAGGGCACGTCGCGAACGTCATTCCAGATCGGGCGACGCTCGAGTTGAGCGTGCGCTCGTTCAACGACGAAGTGAGGCAAAAGCTCGAAGCGCGTATCCGGACATTGGCCGAAGGCCATGTCGCGGCGTACGGCGGGAAGGTGGAAATCGAAGTGCTGCGCGGCTATCCCGTTCTCGTCAACAGCGAAGCGGAAACTGAGTTCGCGCGTCAGGTCGCTGTCGAGCTCGTGGGAGAGCGCAATGTCGTTTCGCCTTTCCCGGCGATCGCGGGCAGTGAAGATTTCGCCTACTTCCTGCAGAAAAAGCCGGGCTGCTTTTTGCGCATTGGTAACGGCGCCCACGCGCCGATGCTGCATAACGCGCACTACGACTTCGCCGATGACAATCTGACGATCGGCGCTGCCTTCTGGACTCGACTCGTGGAGCGCTACCTTCCGCTGAAGGGGGCTGCCGCTTGACGGCGGCATCCGATCGACAAAGCCGCACTAACAATAAGCAGGGAGATCAACTTGAAACCACATGCTCAGGAACCATCGCAGGAATATGACGCGCAGACGCGAACGGCCGGCTTCGTCGAACCATCGGGCAGCGGACGTTCACGAGCGGCTTCTGCGCCCAAAATTGTCGTGGCCGCCGTTATCGGCAATTTGCTCGAATTCTTCGATTTCACCGTCTACAGCTACTTTGCACTGACGATCGGTAAGCTGTTTTTTCCTGCGCAAAACGCGGTCACCTCGACGCTGCTTTCGTTCGCGGTTTTTGCAGTGGGCTTTCTGATGCGACCGTTGGGCGGGATCGTCATCGGTCGCTATGCCGACCGCGCCGGCCGGCGCCCGGCGCTGACGTTGACGATCGCATTGATGGCACTCGGCGCGGCCATCATCGGCTGTGCGCCGACGTACGCGCAGATCGGCATCGCGGCGCCGGTGCTCATCGTCGTCGCTCGTTTGACGCAGGGCTTTGCGCAAGGCGGCGAATTCGGCGCGGCGACGGCCACGCTCCTCGAAACCGGCGATGACCGCAGCCGCGGGTTTCGCGCGAGTTGGCAGCTCGCCAGCCAAGGCGCGGCCGCGCTCTTGGGCTCGGGTACCGCCGCGCTGCTTTCCTTTTTGCTCGACGACGCCCAATTGCATAGCTGGGGTTGGCGCATCCCGTTCCTGATGGGTACATTGATCGCCCCGGTCGGCATCTATCTCCGGAGGCACATCGCGGAGGAGCCGTCGTCAGCCGACGCAGGCGTGCGCCATTGGCGGGCGGTCGATGTTCGCAACTGGTTCCTCGTGATCTTCGCCATCATGGGGATGTCGGTGGCGTCCTACTTGCTGATGTACTACCTGCCGACCTATTGCATTCAGTACCTGAAGCTTCCCGCCAAATTGTCGATGCTGGTCGGCGTCGGCGCGAGCCTCACGTCGCTTGTCATGTGTCCGCTCTATGGCGCATGGTCGGATCGCCTCGGCCGGCGCAAGCCGCTCACCGTGATCGGCCGTATCGCGCTGCTTGTGCTCATCTATCCGGCGTTCTGGGGCATGAATCATTTCACGACGCTGCCCGCGGTGCTCGCGATGATGTTCGTGCTGATGCTCTGCTATACGATGGGCTCGGCGCCGGCTTATGCGCTGATGCCGGAGAGCTTTCCGAAAGCGATTCGCGCGGGCTTCATGTCGAGCGCGTATGCGATCTCCGTTTCGCTCTTCGGCGGAACATCGCAGCTCGTGGCGGGTTGGCTGATCCGAGTTTCCGGCAACGTCATGGCGCCCGCCTGGTACATGATGATCTGCGTCGTTATTTCGCTGATAGCGGTGTCGCTTTTCGAAGAAACGGGTGGCAAGGCGCTGAAGGGGTAGTGCGGCCGGCCGCGGCCGGCGTCGCGCGCGCGGTGTCACCGCGGCGCTGCCGGCTTAGTGCAGGCGGCAACATTCCCGCGCCAAAATGCTCGCTCGTTAGGTGAACTGACCATTGGGGCCATGTCATAATTGGCGCCATTGTCCGCGGTTCACTCCTGCGCTCTGATCATGTTCGCGCGCACTCATTCGAAAATTGGCAGCCTGATCGGATTGTTCGCGATCCTGATGGCGACGCTCGCGCCGACGATCTCGCATATCGTCGCCGCGAGCCGCCGCGCGGATACGGCTTGCGCCGTGCATTCGATGCATATGCAGTCGATGGGGCCGATGCACGATATGGCCAGGATGCACATGGCGCATATGATGCACATGATGCACGAGAGCAACGTTTGCACGAACGATTCGACGCCACATTCGGCAACGACTCATGGCGACGACTGCGGCTACTGCAGCCTTTTCGCGCATACGCCCGCGGTACCGACGATACCCATTCCTTTCTCCGCCATCGCGTGGGCCATCGAACAGTGCAAGGCGGTGAGCTTCGAAAGCATTCGCCGACATGAGCCGCTCACGTCTTCGCAACCGCGCGCACCTCCTGCTTCGTCCTGATTCCAGTCGTTAATCGATACCTGCCTGCGTCTGACGCGAGGCAGCGGCAATCTCGCGCCCGAGCGCGGACGCGGGATGGCATTGGCACGACTCAACAAGGACGACAACCATGACAAGCATTGAAAAACGCGGCGCTAAATCGCCGCTGAGTGCGCTTGCCCTCTACGCAGCGATTGTCTCGCTTCTTACGCCTTCCGCGGCAACCGCGCACGCCGTCGCGGGCGATCGCATCTTCCCCTCGACGATGGCGGTGGACGATCCGGGCGTCGGTGACGAGGCCAACCTCGAGTATGGTCACGTACGCGTTCCGGGCGACAACGGCGATCAAAGTATCAATACGTTCAGCTTCGAGTACGACAAGCTGGTCACTTCGAGGCTTGCCGTTTCCGTCGACGGCGTCTACGTCATGCAGAACAATCCGACGGCGCGCGGCTGGGACAACTTCGGCGTCGGCGTGAAATATCTGCTATACGTCAGCGAGCGCCACGAGTTCATGACGTCGGTGGGTGTGCATGCCGAACTCGGAGGCACGGGCAGCAAAGCGATCGCCAGTAGTTTCTCGACGATTTCCCCGACGATCTATATGGGCAAGGGTCTGGGCGACTTGCCTGATTCGCTGGCCTACCTGCGCCCGATCGCCGTGACCGCCGAGGCCGCGCCCGCGTTGACGACAGGGGCGGGGCAGCCCAACGCTTTCAATTACGGCTTCACCTTGCAATACAGCCTGCCGTATTTGCAGCAGCACGTGCGCGACATTGGATTGCGCGGGCCTTTCGCGAACCTCGTACCGATCGTCGAGGTTCCGCTTTCGCGCAGTCAGGGGCAGACCACGGGCACAATCGATCCGGGCGTCATCTGGATCAACCGATATGGGCAATTCGGCGTCGAGGCTCAGATACCGATCAACAGCGCCAGCGGTTCGCGTGTCGGCATTCTCGTGCAAGCGCACATCTTCTTCGACGATCTGTTGCCGACTTCTCTCGGCAAGCCGCTTTTTTAGTAACTGAATCGAGGCAATCGCAATGAAACTGATGAACGATGCGCGCTTGGGCTATGTCCGAAAACTGACGGTTTTCGCGGTCACGGCATTCGTTACGGGGACAGCCCTGGCGCATGTATTCCCGAAGACGCAGGAGCCGGGCGCCGGTGCGACCGTGGCGTCGCCGCCGCAGGTGCGAATCACTTTCGACGGTCCGCTCGAGCCGACGTTCTCGTCGCTCAGCGTGACCGATGCGAAAGGCAACACGGTCAGTGCCGGAAAGGCCAAGGTCGACAGCGAGCACCCGGCGGTGATGTCGGTCGCGTTGCCCGCTCTGCCGGCCGGGCACTACACGGTACATTGGGTCGCAGTGGCCGACGACGGTCATCGCACGCACGGCGAATATGCGTTCGACGTAAAGCGTTGAGCTGGATTGCTATCCAACCGCGGCCGGCGGATCGGGGCAGCCTTAGGCCAATGCTCTCGGCGTGCCGCGGCGCACCGCGCTTTACCTCCGCACCACAATGTTGCACGATGGAGCCTTTCGAATTGCGGTGAACCGAGTCAACAATGAGTGATCTGTCCGATTTCCCCATTACGCGCAAATGGCCTGCGCAGCACCCTGACCGTATTCAGCTTTATTCATTGCCCACGCCGAACGGTGTCAAAGTTTCGGCCATGCTCGAGGAAACGGGACTGCAGTACGAGCCGCACCTGGTCAGCTTCGACACGAATGATCAGATGTCGCCCGAGTTTCTTTCGCTCAATCCGAACAATAAGATCCCCGCGATCATCGATCCCAATGGTCCCGGGGGCAAGCCGCTCGCGTTGTTCGAATCGGGCGCCATTCTGCTGTATCTGGCCGACAAGACCGGGCAGTTCATTCCGAGGGACGATGCGGGCCGTTACGAAACCATTCAATGGCTGATGTTTCAAATGGGCGGTATCGGCCCGATGTTCGGGCAAGTGGGCTTTTTCCACAAGTTCGCGGGCAGGGAGTATGAGGACAAGCGTCCCCGCGATCGGTACGTCGCCGAGTCGCGCCGTTTGCTCAACGTGCTCGAAGGCAGGCTCGAGGGGCGCGCGTGGATCATGGGCGATCAATACACGATCGCCGATATGGCGATCTTCCCGTGGGTGCGGAATCTCGTTGGTTTTTATGGAGCGGGCGAACTCGTCGGCATCGCCAATTTCCCGAACGTGACGCGCGCGCTGAATGAATTCGTCGCGCGGCCCGCCGTGACGAGAGCGATCGACATCCCCAGGCGCGGTTGACCGGCGTTACTCTCGATGCGCTCGTGGCTGGCCGCTCGCGATATGTGAATGAGACCGAACGACTGCGACACCCTGCGCGAAAACACGTGTAGCTGTGTCCGGGCCGCAGTCGTTCGGTGCTTGCAATCGGGGAATCAGCCGCGCAACAAGCCCCGTCGACCCAGATTCCGATAAAGCGCTCTGACGCCGAACGTCCAATGCGGGATCTCGGTCGAGCGCTGCACGGTGTTGACGAGTGCGCCGAGCGTCGGTGTGGAGATCGTCACGACGTCGCCGAGATGATGGGTGAATCCGGCGCCGGGCGCGTCGCGATCCTTGATCGGCGAAAACATCGTGCCGAGAAACAGCATGAAGCCGTCGGGGTACTGATGGTGAGGGCCGCACGTTTGCGCGACGAGGTCGGCCGGATCGCGGCTGA
The DNA here is from genome assembly GCF_002934455.1 of Trinickia symbiotica. Classification (GTDB taxonomy): domain Bacteria; phylum Pseudomonadota; class Gammaproteobacteria; order Burkholderiales; family Burkholderiaceae; genus Trinickia; species Trinickia symbiotica. Next base: position 26,542 of record NZ_PTIR01000018.1, read on the forward strand.
TCTCGGTCATATGGCTCACGCCTTCCAGCACGAAACCGTCATCCTCGCCCTCAATGCGCAGCGATAGGCTCGCATGGCGCACGGTATCGAGCGTAAACCGCTCGTCGAAGAGGCGAACGAACGGGCCGATGGCGCACGAACCGTTGTTGTCCTTCGCTTTGCCGAGCAGTAGTGCGGAGCGGCCCTCGATGTCTCTCAGGTTCACGTCGTTGCCGAGCGTCGCGCCGACGATTCGGCCCGCGCTGTTGACGGCGAGAACGATCTCGGGCTCGGGGTTGTTCCATACGGATGTCGGATAAAGCCCCACCGCTGCGCCGAGTCCGACGGACGACATTGGCTGCGATTTCGAGAATACTTCGGCATCCGGGCCGATCCCGACCTCCATGTATTGCGACCATGCGCCACGCCGTTCGAGCTCGGCCTTGAGCTTCATGGCCGAGTCGGAACCTGGCTTGATTTTCGCCAGATCGGTGCCGATCAGCTCGACGAGCAGCCGTCGAACCTCTTCCGCCTTGGCCGGATCGCCGCCTGCCTGCTCCTCGATCACGCGCTCGAGCAGACTGACGGCGAACGTCACGCCGCAGGCCTTGATCGCTTGCACGTCGCAGGGCGCAAGCAGACGCAGGCCTTCCTGCGTCGCGCCAGCGGCAAAGCTCGCGTTGACCCAGTCGGTCACGGGGCCAAGCGCTTCTCCCGGTGCGTTACGCGCGATATCGAGCGCGTCATCGCAATCGAAGAGATCGGCGGTGGTCGGCGCGACGGCCGTGATGTCGAAAACTTCGCCGTTGCGGACGACCACGACGGAAGGACCATCGACAGGGGAGGGACGCCAGGCGCGCCCCACCAAAATCGCTTGGTCGAGGTCGTCGGGCAGGCATGAAAGAGGTGCGGGTTGCATGGCGTCGGCAATCGAAATGAAGGAGATTCGACGATCCTAGCCAGGCCAATGCACGGTGTCCATGATATTGATGAGTTATCCAATATGCTGGACACTAACGCAATCAAGAGGCGTGCGAGAGCAAACGATGACGACCAGGAATACCTATGATGTCCCGGCGCTGCGGCGCGCGCACGATGTGCTGATGGTGCTCGCGCAGGCGTCTAAACCGGTGCGCGCCTCGACGCTCGTGCAGGCGACGGGTTTGTCGCGCAGCACGCTCTACTTGCTGCTCGATTCGCTCGAGAGCCGTCATTGGGTCGAAAAGCGTGGCGACGGCTACATCGTCGGCGTGAAGCTATTCGAGCTCGGCAGCGCCTATGTACGGCACGACGGGCTGCAGGCCGCGTTCAGAGACGAGGCGAGCGCCTACGTCGCGGCCCATAACGAGGTCGTGCAACTTGCCGTGCTCGACGGCGCCGAAGTGGTCTATATCGCGCGCGAAGACGCGCAACGTCCCGTGCGGCTCGTCTCCGATCTCGGCTCGCGGCTGCCCGCGCATTGTTGTGCGCTCGGCAAGGCGTTGCTCTCGAGCCTGCCGGATCAGGAAGTGTGTTCACTGCTGCCGGATCGCCTCGCGGCGATGACGCCGAACACGACGACTCGCCGCGGCGCATTACTGCGCGAGCTCGCGGGTATCCGCGCATGCGGGCTTGCAACGGAACGCGAAGAGGTCAGCCTCGGCCTCGCGTGCTTTGCGGCCTATGTCGGCGTGACGCCGCTCGGGAAGCGGGTCGCGGTCAGCACCAGTGTGCCGCTCGAGCGGCTCGATGCTCGCCGCGAAAAGCAAATCGCCACGGCGATAGCGCGCGTGGCGAGTCGGATTGCCGCGACGTTGCAGTGAAGAGGGCAGGGCGGCTGTGGTGAGCCGCCGCCGCCCGCCTATCACTTATAGAGAACGGCCGCGATCTTCGGATCGTCGATATTGGACTTGTCGTACCAGTAGAAGCCCGTATCGATCTTCTTCGGCAGCTTTTCTCCCTTCAGCGCCTCGACGGCCGCCTTCACAGTTTCATACCCGATGCCGATCGGATTTTGCGTGATGGCGCCGGCTTCGACGCCGTCCTTGATGGCATCGATTTGCTGCTGGCCGGAGTCGTAGCCGATCACGACGACCTTGCCCTTCATGTTCATTTCGGTGACGCCCTTGACGACGCCGATGGCCGACCCTTCGTTCGTGCCGAAGATGCCCTTGAGATGCGGATGCGAAGCGAGGATCGATTTCGTCAGATCGTCCGATTTCAACTGATCGCCGCCGCCATACTGGATGGTGACGATCTTGATCTTCGGATACTTCGCCTTGATCTCCTCGACGAAGCCATCACGACGGTCGATGCCGGTGCGGCTCGTCTGGTCGTGCGCGACGACGGCGACCTCGCCCTCGTTGCCGATCAACGCAGCCATCTTATCCGCGGCCAATGCGGCGGCTGCCTTGTTGTCCGTGGCGGCGGTGGTCAGCGGAATATTGCTGTCGACACCCGAGTCGAATGCGATTACCGGAATTTTCTGCGCTTGCGCTTTCTTCAAAAGCGGAATGGCGGCCTGGCTGTCGAGCGCAGCAAAGCCGATCGCGTTCGGCTTGCGCGCAAGTGCCGCAGACAGCATATCGATCTGCTTGTCGACCATTGCCTCAGTTTCGGGGCCTTCGAAGCTCACTTTGACGTGGTATTCCTGCCCGGCCTTTTCGGCGCCTTGCTTCACGGCTTGCCAGAACTGGTGCTGAAATCCTTTCGAGACCAACGCGACATAGGGCTCCGATCCCCCGGCCGTTTGTGCCCACGCGCCGCTCGTCATGCCAAGCGCGAGCGCCACGCTGACCGCCGCGCCAATGAGTGTTCGCTTCTTCATCTTCATGTCTCCTCTGGTTAAAACGAATTTCGCATTACCGCTGCTTGCGCCGGCGCAGCATGTCCATATAGACGGCCGCGATGATGATGGCACCGGTCACGACGATTTGCCATTCCTGCGCGACCGACATCACGCGCAAACCGTTGACGAGCACGCTCATGATGAACGCGCCGATCATCGTCCCCGTGATCGTGCCCGTGCCGCCCGAAAGCGAGGTGCCGCCGATCACCACGGCTGCGATCGCGTCGAGCTCGTAGCCCTGTCCGAGCGCGGGCTGCGCCGAGTTCAGCCGCGACGCGATGAGCAGACCCGCGACGCCGCAAATGCAGCCGCCCACGCCGTAGACCGCGATCTTCCACCCGTCGACGTTGACGCCCGATAGTCGCACCGCTTCTTCGTTGCTGCCGAGCGCAAAGGTGTAGCGGCCGAACAGCGTCTTGTTGAGGACGACGGAGGCGGCGATCGCAAGCAGAAATAGAATCAGCACGGAGTTCGGGATCGGCACCGAGGGGATCAGCATGCCGATCAGCGAATCCTGCGAGATGCTCGTGAACCCGGGCGTGTCGTTGAAGTAAATGGGCCGCGTGCCTGAGATGACGAGCGCGAGGCCCTTGGTCAGCATCATCATGCCGAGCGTCGCGATAAAGGGGGGAATCTTGAGCTTCGCGACGAGAAAGCCCGATGTCGAGCCGACGAGCGCACCAAAGAACAGCGCGGCGAGCACGCCGAGGTACAACGGCATGCCCCAATTGGTCAAAACGACGCCCGTCATGACGGCGCAAAACGTCATCAGCGTGCCGACGGATAGGTCGATGCCGCCGGTGATGATGATGAACGTCGAAGCGATCGCGAGCACGCCGTTGACGGCGGTTGCCTGCAAAATGCTGACGAGGTTGTCGGTTTGCAGAAAGTCGGGCGACGCTATGCCGAAGAAGACCATCAGCAAGACGAGGCTCGCGAACGCGAGCAGCTTTTGCCGCGCGCCTGCATGGAAGAGTTTGCCGGCAATTGCCGTGACGCTTCGCCCGCGGCCGATCGGCATAGTCTGATCGGCGGGGGGCAGCGGATTCGGTGTGTTTCCCATGTTCGATACCGTCAAGTTACTCGGTGACTAATGATTCGCGTTGGGTGGCGAGCTGCATGATCTTTTCCTGCGTCGCCTCGCCGGCCGCAAGCTCGCCCGTGATGCGGCCTTCGCACATGACGAGCACGCGGTGGCTCATGCGGAGGATTTCGGGCAGTTCCGACGAAATCATCACAATGGCCTTCCCTTCCGCCGCGAGGGCGTCGATGAGCTTGTAGATTTCGCTTTTCGCGCCGACGTCGATGCCGCGCGTCGGCTCGTCGAAAAAGAGGATGTCGCAGTCGCGCAGCAGCCATTTGGCAATGACGATCTTCTGCTGATTGCCGCCTGAGAGCAGCCGCACCTGCTGATGAATCGAAGGCGTCTTGATGCGCAACTGGCTGACGTAGCGCTCGGCCGCTTGCTGAATCGCCCGCTGATCAAGGAACATGCCGAGCGAGACGAACTCGTTCATGCTCGATAACGCGACGTTGGCCTTCACGTCCATGCCCGTCGCGAGTCCGAATTGCTTGCGGTCCTCGGAAAGGTAGCCGATGCCGTGACGGACGGCGTCCTTGGGCGAGCCGATCGAGACTTTGCGGCCGCGCACGTAAATATCGCCGCTGTCCCTTGGGTCGGCGCCGAACACCGCGCGCGCAAGCTCGGTGCGGCCCGCTCCCATCAAGCCGGCGAGCCCGAGGATTTCTCCGCGGTGCAAGCGGAAGCTTGCGTCCCGCAGTGTGCTGCCGCGGGTAATTCCCTTGACCTCGAGCAAGATCGCATCGTCGGACTTTTCCGCGACATGGCTTGGATGCCTCGGCGCGGTATCGAGCTGGCGTCCGACCATCATGCTGATGATCGTTTCGACAGGCGTGCTTTCGGCGGGCACGGTTGCCACGTACTGACCGTCGCGCATGACGGTGACGCGGTCCGAGATCAGCTTGAGCTCGTCCATCTTGTGGGAGATGTAAATGATGCCGACGCCTTCGGATCTGAGTTGGCGGATGATCCGAAAGAGGTCTTCGATTTCGGCATCGTTGAGCGCGGCGGTGGGCTCGTCCATGATCAGCACGCGCGAGTGGAAGGAGAGCGCCTTCGCGATCTCGACCATCTGCTGCTTCGCCACCGTCAGATCCCCGACCAGCGTGCGCGGATCGAGCTTCAGCCGCATGCGCTCGAAAATTTCGGTGGCTTTGCGATTGAGCTCGCGCTCGTCGATGAAGACGCCGAGGCGTCCTCTGGGCTCGCGGCCGATAAAGATGTTCTGCGCGGCAGAGAGATGGTTCATCAGGTTCAGTTCCTGATGAACGATGCCGATGCCGAGCGCCTGCGCGCTGCGCGGATCAGGGATGTCCACGGGTTTGCCGTCGACGAGAATCTCGCCTTCGTCTTTTTGATAGACGCCCGCGAGCACTTTCATCAGCGTCGATTTGCCGGCGCCGTTTTCGCCCATCAGCGCATGGACTTCGCCGGAACGCAGCTCGAACTGGCAGTTATCGAGCGCACGCACGCCCGGAAACGACTTGCTCAGGTTGCGGATCGACACCAACGGGTGACGAGAGCGATCGCCCTCGCGGTTTACTGCCTCCTCAGTCATCTCTCTCTTCCTGTTCGGGATCGTATTCAGTGCGATCCGAGAGTTTGGATGAAACGTTTCAACAAACGTTCCGGCGTGAGACTAGATGGCGCGCTTGTCGATGTCAACGTTCCACGACTTAGGATTACCACTAGTGTTGTGCCCCACGAAGACTTGGCGTTGGCGACCGCGGACCCCGTTTTGCGGCGTTAGGTCGTCGGTTCAAATATAAACAAAATATTTATAGATGAAGCATTGGGTGTCAAGCGCGACGACGTCCGGGTTTTCCCGGCAAGCGGTTCGAACGCAAGGAACTGGCGTGCTAACTAAAGTCGCATTGCGCGCTTCGCCGATTCGCTCGTTCTCGCTGCAGGCGCAGAGAGAGAAGGGCGCATGCGCCGATCGCCAATGGCCACGGAATGAACCAGGCGGTGGCGCCACGCCGAGATAAAGAATGCTGACGACGACGAGCGCGATGCCGGACGCGGGGAGCGGCAAGTCGCGCGCGGGGTGGCGGAACTCGCCCGCCAGATGCGTGATCGCCTCCCAGCCCGCGAAGCTCCAGACGGATAGTCGTTATACTCCGCGGCTGCTGACAACATGGTGTCAGCAATGTCACGAGACGAGGCCGTGGCGGCGTGCGGGGCCGACCGCCGCGCCCGGTCCCTGATCGGAAGCACCTCGCCTCGCGCAGGCGTCAAGTCATGGAAATCCCGGATGACGAGGCGCTTCATGTGAAAGCGTGAAGAAGGATTCGGCTCTCTAGAATCCAGCCATCAATCCCCGGCCGCACGCTCAAGGCCTCGATAACAAAGGAGACGTTAGATGTATCCGACCTTCAAGAAAATGCGCACCCTCGCTCTCGCCTCGATGGTCGTCGCCGGCCTTGCGTCGCAGCACGCCGCCGCGGCCGACGATGGCAAGGTCACGATCATGGTCGGCGGCATTACGAAGCTCATCTATTTGCCGGCGAAGCTGACCGAGCAACTGGGCTACTTCAAGGACGAGGGGCTCAATGTCGAACTGCTTTCTCAGCCGGCCGGCGTCGATGCCGAGAACGAACTGCTGGCGGGCGCCGTCCAGGGCGTCGTCGGCTTCTACGACCACACCATCGACCTGCAGACGAAGGGCAAGGACGTCGAGGCGATCGTCGTGTTCGGCCAGGTGCCGGGCGAAGTCGAAATGGTCTCGACGAAGGCCGCTGATTCGATCAAGTCGATGGCCGACGTCAAAGGCAAGACGCTCGGCGTGACGGGCCTCGGCTCCTCGACGAGCTTCCTCACGCAGTACCTCGCGCACAAGAACGGCATCGAGTCCTCGCAGTACACGATGCTGCCGGTGGGCGCCGACGCGAGCTTCATCGCGGCCGTCAAGCAAGGGCGCATCGATGCTGGCATGACAACGGAGCCGACCGTGTCGAAGCTGGAAAAGACGGGCGACGCGAAGGTGCTCGTCGACATGCGCAGCGTCGACGGCACGAAAGCGGCGCTCGGCGGTAGCTATCCCGCGTCGAGCCTTTATGTGCAGTCGGAATGGGTGAAGAAGCACCCCGACGACGCGAAGAAGCTCGCCCATGCGTTCGTGAAGACGATGCAGTTCATCCATTCGCACAGCGCGGAGGAAATCGCCGCGAAGATGCCGGCCGACTATCAGAAGGACAAGGAACTTTACGTTGGCGCATTGAAGGCTTCGCTGCCGATGTACACCGCCGACGGCAAGATGCCCGCCGACGGCCCCGAGACGGTGCTGAAGGTGCTGTCGGCTTTCAATCCGTCGGTCAAGGGCAAGCATATCGACCTCGCGCGCACGTACACGAACGAGTTCGTGATCGCGAAGTGACGTAACAGGGTGGCGCGGGCGTCCCGCCCGCGTCGCCGCCGCGGTGCCGCGTTTCGCGGCACCTCTTATTTCGCTGGGTTTTCTATATGAACCACGTTACCAAAGACGCACCGGTCATCGAGTTCCGCTCGGTCTCGTGCCGGTTCATCTCGCCCGACGGCAAAGCGACGATCGCGCTGCGCGATTTCAGCATGTCCGTCGCCAAGGGTGAATTCATTGCCATCGTCGGCCCCACGGGCTGCGGCAAGTCCACGACGCTCAGCATGATCACGGGCTTGCTCAAGCCTACCTCCGGCGAGGTGCGCGTCATGGGCTCGCCCGTCAACGGCATCGACCCGCGCATCGGTTTCGTGTTTCAAGCCGACGCCGTGTTTCCGTGGCGCTCGGTGCTCGACAACGTCGCGGCGGGCCCGCTCTTTCGCGGGCGCTCCAAGGCCGCCGCGTATGACGAGGCGCGCGATTGGCTGCGCCGCGTCGGTCTCGAGAAGTTCGAGCGCCACTATCCGCACCAGCTGTCGGGCGGCATGAGAAAGCGCGTCGCACTCGCCCAGACTTTCATCAACAAGCCCGAAATCCTGCTGATGGACGAGCCTTTCTCGGCGCTCGACATGCAAACGCGCACGCTGATGCAGGACGAATTGCTGCAACTCTGGTCGGCCAACGCCGGCTCGGTCGTCTTCGTGACGCACGATCTCGAGGAAGCGATCGCGCTCGCCGACCGCGTCTTCGTGCTGACCGCGCGCCCCGCGACGCTCAAGAAGGTCTACGAGATCGATCTGCCGCGTCCGCGCGTGACCTCGGAGATCCGCTACGATCCGCGCTTCATCGAAATCTCGCGCGACATCTGGCACGATCTGCGTGAAGAGGTGCAGATCGCATGACCCGACTCGACTCAACTGGAACATTGAAGATGGCAACCCTTGATCATGCTCGGCCGGCAAAGAACGATGCATCGCTCGCCGAAGTGGAACGCATCGCGCAACGCAAGCTCAAGCAACGGCATGCGCTCGTGATCGCGCTGCGAATTCTCGTGCTCGTCGTCGTGCTCGGCGGCTGGGAACTGGGTGGGCGCTTCAAGTGGATCGACCCGTTCTTTTTCTCGATGCCCTCGCTGATCTTTGCGCAGATCATCGACTGGTTCGTCAACGGCACCTCGCAGGGGCCCTTGCTGGTGCAAGTCTGGGTTACGCTCGAAGAGACGATGCTGGGCTTTCTGATCGGCGCGGTGGGTGGTATTGTCTGCGGCGTCGTGCTCGGCCGCAATCAGCTGCTGTCCGACGTATTTAGCATTTACATCAAGATCGCCAACTCGATTCCGCGCGTCGTGCTCGGCTCCGTGTTCGTGATCGCGCTCGGCCTCGGCATGGCCTCGAAGGTGGCGCTCGCCGTCGTCATGGTGTTCTTCGTCGTGTTCGGCAACGCCTTCCAGGGCGTCCGCGAAGCGGACCGCTACATGATCGCGAATGCGCAGATTCTCGGTGCTTCGAAGCGGCAGCTCACGACGTCGGTCGTCATCCCCTCGGCACTGTCGTGGATTCTCGCGAGCCTGCACGTGAGCTTCGGCTTCGCGCTTGTCGGTGCCGTCGTCGGCGAGTTCCTCGGCTCGAAGCAGGGTATCGGCCTCTTGATCTCGACGGCGCAAGGCGCCTTCAACGCGAGCGGCGTCTTCGCGGCGATGATCGTGCTTGCCGTCGTCGCACTTTCGACCGACTATCTGTTGACCGCACTGGAGAAGCGCCTGCTGAAATGGAGACCCGCCGCCTTCTGAGTTTGTCCGGCGACGCTCACAAAACGATCGGCCCGCGCGCGATGGCATCACGGCAACCCGCCGGCCACGCGCGCGGCCGTTTGCGTATGCGCGCGAGGAGGGCACGATGATGCCGAGCCTGCGCGCGCGCCTGCTGTTATGGGTGTTGCTGCCGCTTGCCGCGTTCGTTTTCTTGACGGCGTCGCAGGCGTATGAAGCCGCGCGCGAAACCGCGAGCCTCGTTCAGGACAATGCGTTGCTCGCCTCCGCCCGGACGATCGGCGAAGACGTCGGCTGGCAGGACGGGGTGCTGGTCTCCGACATGCCGCCCGCGGCGCTCGAGATGTTCGAATCGCCCTATGGCGATCGGGTCTTCTATAAAGTGGCCACGGTCGACCGGCTGCTCGGCGGCTCGCCCGATTTGCCGCTGCCGCAGCGCGCGACGGGCTTTCCCGTATTTTACGACACGACGATAGACGGTGAGCCGATTCGCGCCGTGGCCTACCAGAGGCATCTTTACGACTCGGGGAGGGCGTACCCGGTGACGGTCGTCGTCGGCAAGACGGAGGCCTCGCGCGAAGCCATGGTGCGAACGCTCTGGCGTCCGCAATTGATCCGCCAGGCGACGATGCTCGCCCTCGCCGTCGCGTTGGTGCTGATCGGCCTGACGAAGGAACTGCGGCCGCTGATGAAATTGAAGGACGATGTCGCGGATCGCGAACCGATGGAATTGGAGCCGATCCGCGTCGCTCATCTGCATTCAGAGTTGCGGCCGATCGTCGATGCCATCAATCGATGCATTGCGCGGCTGAAGCTGCATGCTGCGCGGCAGCGCCAGTTCATCGCCGATGCGGCGCACCAATTGCGCACGCCCTTGACGCTGCTCGAAACGCAGGTGCAGTACGCGTGTCAGCGCGAACCCGTCGATCCTGCCGTCGCCGAAGCCCTCTCGGGCATTCGCCGCACGAGCCGCAATATGATCGATATGACCAACCAGCTGTTGCTGCTCGCGCAAGTGGAGTCCGATGCGCCTGCTGCCGCGCAGCAGCCTGTCGATATGGCCGCCGTCGTTTCCGCGGCGCTCGAGGAGCTCTTGGCGGCCGCGCTGCGGCGCGGCATCGATCTCGGCGCCGAGCTCGGCGAGGGGCTGCTCGTCGCCGGCAACGAAAATTTGCTCGGGGCGCTCGTCGCGAATCTTGTCGACAATGCGGTTCGCTATACGCAGGAGGGCGGTCGCGTGACGGCGGCCTGCCGACGTGAGGACGATACGGTGATACTGGAAGTGATCGACAATGGCCCCGGCATTCCGGCGGAGAACCGCGAGCATGTCTTCGAGCGTTTTTATCGCGGCCGGACCGATGTGGAAGGCACGGGGCTCGGGCTCGCGATCGTGCGGCACATCGCGCAATCGCATAGGGGCACTGTGACGCTCGCGCCGGGACCGGCACGTGTCGGACTCGTCGCGACGGTCCGCTTGCCGGCGTGGCGCGAGGCGGATGCCGCGGCGACGGCGGAGTCGGAGGAATCGGCTTGAGACTTCTACTCGTTGAAGACAGCGCCGAGCTTGCGCACTGGATCGTCAACCTGCTGCGCAGCGAGAATTTCGCGGTCGATTGCGCGCCCGACGGCGAAACGGCCGACGCGATCCTCTCGACTCAGCGTTACGACGTCGTGCTGCTCGATATGCGCTTGCCGCGCATGAGCGGCAAGGACGTCCTCGCTCGTTTGCGGCGGCGCGGCGACAATGCGCCGGTGTTGATGCTGACGGCGCACGGCTCGATCGACGACAAGGTCGATTGCTTCAGCGCGGGAGCCGACGACTACGTCGTCAAGCCGTTCGATGCGCGTGAGCTCGTCGCGCGCATCAAAGCGTTGATCCGCAGGCAGTCGGGCGGCAAATCGAAGGCGCTCGTCTGCGGCGATCTTCACTACAACACCGATACGCGCGAATTCAGCCACCACGACGTACCGCTCGTGCTGCGCCGCCGCGAACACGCGATCCTCGAGACGCTGATGCTGCGCCACGGCAAGACCGTGTCGAAGTCCGATCTGATGGAAAGCGTGTACAGCCTCGAGGACGAGGCGAGCGCCGACGCGATCGATATCTACATCCATCGGCTGCGCAAGCACCTCGCGTCGTCCTCCGCGCAGATCATGACGCTGCGCGGGCTGGGCTACATCCTGCGCGCGAAGGAAGACGCGTAGTCGAACGTCGCCGTTAGCGACATCAGTGATATCACTTAGTTGTACTAACGATCCGCGAAAGCGGCGTGAAGGATTCACCCCCGTAGCATCGTCTCCGTTCCGTTCCTAGCCGGGACCGGCGGTCACTCGAAGCTCAGTGCCGCCGCTCAAACAAACAGAAGTTTCCATCGAATGGTTGAGGAGACGAAGGTGAAAAAGACCTATCGTACTTTGGCGGTCGCAGCGGGTGCGTTGGCGGCGGCAAGCGTCGCGCACGCGCAGTCGAGCGTGCAGTTGTATGGGCTCATCGATATGAGCTTCCCCACTTATCAGTCGCACGCGGACGCGAACGGCAATCATGTTGTCGGCATGGGGTTCGGCGGTGAGCCCTGGTTCAGCGGCAGCCGGTGGGGCTTGAGGGGTGCCGAGGATATCGGCGGCGGCTCGAAGATCATCTTCACCCTCGAAAGCGAATACGTCGTCGCGAACGGGAAAGGGGAGGACCTCGACCAGAATCAGCTGTTCGACCGCGACGCGTGGGTGGGTATCGAAAACCCGACGATCGGTAAGCTGACGGCCGGTTTCCAGAATACGATCGCGCGCGACGCCGCGGCGATCTATGGCGATCCTTACGGCTCCGCAGCGTTGCGGTACGAAGAGGGCGGCTGGACCAACTCGAACAATTTCAAGCAGATGATCTTCTACGCGGCGGGGCCGACCGGCACTCGCACGAGCAATAGCATCGCGTGGAAGAAGTTGTTCAACAACGGCATTTTTGCGAGCGCGGACTACCAATTCAGCAACTCGACGCAGTTTGCCAACGGTTCGGCTTATCAGGTCGCACTGGGCTACAACGGCGGCCCTTTCAACGTGTCGGGCTTCTATAACCACGTCAATCACCTCGGGTTCACGAATCAGACCTGGTCGATCGGTGGCAACTATACGTTCGGCATCTTCCGGTTCAACACGGGCTACTTCCACTACCTCGGAGAGCAAGGCGCGCTTGCCGACCGACACGATGACGCCTGGACCGTTTCGTTCAAGATTGCACCGAAGGGCGCGCTCGACTACGAGCTCGGCTACCAGCAGATGCGCGTGCATGACGCCGCTTACACCAGCGACGGCTTCATCCCGAACGCGAACATGGGCACGCCCGATCTGACCACGGGCCTCCATAACGGCTTCAAGGAAACGCTTTACGGTTCGATCTTCTATCACCTTTCGAAGCGCACCGAGCTCTATCTTGCAGGCGACTACATGAGGCTGCACGGCGGCTACACGGTCAGCTCGACGAACGGCGCGACGAACCAGGTCGAGCTCACGACGGGCATCCGTACACGGTTCTAACCGGCCAGGCAGACTTCGAGACGAGCCGTCGCAAGACGGCAATGACAGGCGGCGGCGAACCTATTCGCCCGCCGCCTTTTTTTCGGGGAGCGGCATGATGGGCAATATCAGCATTCGGAGCGCATTGGCCTCGACGATCGCGGGCTACACGGGCGCGCTCGTGCTCGTGATCGCGGCGTCCGTTACCGTGTTGAACGAGTCCAACAGCGCGCTCGAAAAGATCTACAGCGACGAGACGGCCGCGCTCACGCATCTCGGCAACAGCAACGAGGCGCTGCTGCAGGCGCGCGTGGACCTCGGCGCTTACGAGACCCTCGTCGCGCAGGGCAAACCGACGGACGCCGTTCTCGCGCGGATCCATGGCTTGATTTCCGACAGCGACCGGGAATATGCGGCCTATGGCTCGCAGCCGATCTCGGGCGACGCCGAGGCCTCGCTCGCAAAGGCGCTTGCCGCCGCGCGCGAGCAGTGGATGCGGCAGGTGCTGAAGCCGGAGGTCGCCGCGCTCGATCAGGATGACTTTGCCTCGTTTCGGTCAGTCGAACGCGCGGAACCGGAGGCGCTCTTTGCCGACTACAAGAAGGCGGTGCACGCCATGCAGGCGTTTCAGGTCAATGAGCAGCGCGTGCATTTCGAAGATGCGCAGCGGCGCTTCGGCGCGTTGCTGTGGCTCTTCGCCGCGGTCGGCGCCGCATCGATCGCTATCGGCTGCGTCGCGTTGCGCCTTCTGAGCCGATCCGTCATCAAACCGATCGACGGGGCCATTCTTCATTTCGAGCGAATCGCGTCAGGCAATCTATCGTCGACGGTCGAAACCTCGCGATTCGGCGAGACCGGCCGGCTGCTCGCCGCGCTGGCACGCATGCAGGCAAGCCTTGTCGCGACCGTCAAGCGGGTCCGCGAGGGGACCGCGGAGATTCGGCACGGCGTACACGATATCGCGAGCGGCAACGCGGATCTCTCAGCACGAACCGAGCAGCAGGCGGCCACCCTCGAGGAGACCGCGGCAAGCCTCGAAGAGTTGACGAGCACCGTGCGACAGAACGCGGAACATGCCCATCATGCGAGCGCGCTCGCCGATACGGCATCGACAACGGCGGCGCGGGGCGGCGAGGTGGTCGGGGAAGTCGTCGAAGCGATCGCCGAGATGGCCGCCGAATCCGAGCACATCGTCGACATCATTGGGGCGATCGAAGCCATCGCGTTTCAGACGAATATTCTCGCGCTCAACGCGGCGGTCGAAGCTGCGCGCGCGGGTGAGGAGGGGCGCGGCTTCGCCGTCGTGGCGGGCGAGGTGCGCGCACTGGCGCAGCGCTCGGCGGCCGCGGCGAAGGAGATTCGCGCGCTGATCGGCAGGTCCGTCTCGAAGGTGCAAAACGGCACGGAGCTCGCGGCGCGCGCACGCGTCACGATGGACGAGATCGTGCAAGCCGCTCGCGAGGTGACGGCCATCATCGGCGAAATCAGTGCCGCTTCCGAACATCAATCGAGAGGCATCGAGGAAATCAATCGCGCCGTCGCGCAAATGGATCGCGCGACTCAGCAAAATGCCGCGCTCGTCGAGCAAGCGGCTGCGGCGGCTCAATCGCTCGAAGAGCAAGCTCGTCTGCTCGACGAAACGGTGGCCGTTTTCCGCTTGCACGCCGACGGCAGCGACGGGACCGCCGACCATCCGTCAGAAGAGCGGCTCACGATCGCGCCCTCGGTGGCGCACGCATGAACACGAGGATGAGCGTGAGCGTGGGCACGAGCACGATCGATGGCCGAGCCGCTTTCCACCTCATACGCGGCGTGACGCATGGCGGCAAGGTATTTCGCCCGAGCGACTGGCCGGAGCGTCTCGCCGGTGTGATTGCGCTGTTCGTCCGTGAGAAAAAGCCCGCCGTCGGGCTTGCGGCCTATTCGTTCGCCGTGCCGCTCGTCGAGGAGGGCGTCAGATGCTTGAGTGTGGCCCCGGAGCTGGAGTCGGTCTGCCCGGAAGCGTTCGATTTCGTCATTCGATTCGCCGCCGACAACGCATTGCCCGTGCAAACGCGTCATCGGGCGGGCAGCGAGAGCGCTGACAAGACCGATCAGGCCGCCGCGCAGACCACGTGCGGCGCGGTGTAAGAGGTCGGGTAGCCCGATGTCGGGCCGCTTACAAGGCGCAGAGGCTGTGTGGCCAGAACCTCGGCTTGACGCTGCTCGGTCGTGCTGAGCGCGGCAGCGGGGACACCTTCGGGCAGCGGCTCATTGACGGCGCAAGAGAGGTTTTTGCCGTCGGGGAGCTGAACCGTCGTCGTATAGACGGAATCGGGCGCCGGTCCGGTGAAGGCGAAGTTCGGGTCCGTTGCGGTATAGGTCCAAGCGGGGGGCGTCTCGGCGAACGCGAGATTCGCGTCAGCGCAGACGAAAGCGGCAGCGGCGGCGAAGAGAGTCAAGGATCGAGTTGACATGATGCGTCCTCCTGATGGTGGATACGCATCGGTTAGACCCGGGCCCGCCAGCCCGATTGCGCCGCGTTGGGAAAGACTGCGTTGTGAGATGCGGCGTTGCGCCCATCATCGATCGGCGCAAAAAATGCGTTTCACAAGTCGCCGATCCGCTGCTAGAGTCGATATCCCTTTTTCTTCCGACGAGAGCTATCGATGCAGCTGATTGGCATGCTGGATTCCCCCTACGTGCGCCGCGTGGCGATTTCGTTGGCGTTGCTCGGCATCGAGTTCGAGCATCGATCCGTGTCGGTATTTCGGCACTTCGATGAATTCGCGGCGGTGAATCCTGTCGTCAAGGCGCCGACGTTAATCGAGGACAGCGGTCCGTTGCTCATCGACTCGAGCCTGATCCTCGACCATCTCGATCACAAGGTCGCGCCCGAAAAGCGGCTGATGCCGCAGGATGCGGCTGAACGCCAGCGCGCCCTGCATCTGATCGGATTTGCGCTTGCCGCCGCCGAAAAGACCGTCCAGATCGTCTACGAGAAGGAGCTGCGGCCCGCCGACAAGCAGCACCAGCCGTGGCTCGACCGCGTCAACCTTCAGCTTGCCGCCGCTTACGACACGCTCGAGCGCGAAGTGGCTGCCGGCAGCGCGACGGAGTGGTTGATGGGAGAACGGATCATGCAGCCGGACGTGACGGTGGCCGTGGTCTGGCGCTTTACGCAGTTCATTCTGCCGGGGAAGGTCGATCCTGCCCGCTATCCGGCGCTGGCCCGGCTTTCCGGGCGCGCCGAGGCGTTGCCGGCTTTCGTCGCCACGCCGCTCGAGTGATTCGATGCGTCGTTGATCGATCGACATGTACTCCGTGGCAACGGCGGCGCCATAATATTGGCATGAACCCCGCTCGCGCCACGGTCCGGATCGGTCTCATCTCGGACACGCACAACCTCTTGCGGCCGGAAGCCTTGGAATGGCTTGCCGGTTGCGAGGCGATCGTGCATGCCGGCGATGTCTGCGCGCCCCACGTTCTGCAGGCGCTGACTTCCATCGCGCCTGTGACGGCCGTGCGCGGCAACAACGATGTCGGCTCCTGGGCTGATGTCCTGCCCGGCGAAACGACCCTCGCGGTTGCCGGAATCGCGATCCATATCGTTCACGACCTCGCCGATCTCAGCGTCGATCCGCGCGCGGAAGGGATCGACGTCGTCGTGACCGGACATTCCCACAAGCCGTGCGTCGAGATGCACGACGGCGTGCTCTTCGTCAATCCCGGCAGTGCGGGTCCGCGCCGCTTCAAGCTGCCGATATCGGCCGGGATGCTGCTCGTCGAAAGCGGGCGGCCGCGCGCCGAGCTGCGAACGCTCGTCGGGTAAACGCGAAAAAGCAAAGCCGGTGCGCGGAGGCTCCGCGAACCGGCTTACGTTCGGTCTGATGCGATCTCGATCTGATGCGTTCGGATGGATGCTTGCCTGTCAGCCTTGGGTCGGCGGCACGTAACCCGATGCCTGGTCCGCGCCTTCGCCGAAGAAGAACTTTTCGGTCTGCTTCATCAGATACTGTCGCGCGCGAGGATCGGCCATGTTCAGCCGGTTTTCGTTGATGAGCATCGTCTGATGCTTGAGCCAGGCCTGCCACGCCTCTTTCGAGACGTTCTCATAGATGCGCTTGCCGAGTTCGCCCGGAAGCGGCGGAAAATCGAGGCCTTCGGCTTCCTTGCCGAGCTTTGCGCATTGAACCATGCGGGTCATCGTCAGTTTCTCCTGATCCTGATAGTCGATTGTGGGGCGGGCGCAGCGTGTCAGAGCTGTTTCATCAGCACGAGCGACTTGCGCTGCCAGTTGTAGAGGCGCCGGCGATCCTCGGGCAGATCGTCCACGCTGGCCTTCATGAAGCCGCGCTTCAGGAACCAGTGTTCCGTGCGCGTCGTCAGCACGAAAATGCGCGTCAAGCCGCGTGCCCGCGCGCGTTGCTCGATGCGCTTGAGCAATCGCTCGCCGTCGCCCTGGCCCTGCGCATCCGGCGCGATCGTCAGGCACGCCATCTCGCCGATGCGCTCCTGCGGATAGGGATAGAGCGCCGCGCAGCCGAACAGCACACCGTCGTGCTCGATGACCGAGAAGTGGTCGATGTCGCGCTCGATCTGGTGACGGCCGCGCTTGACGAGCGTGCCGTCGGACTCGAGCGGCTCGATCAGCGTCAAGATGCCGCCGACGTCGTCCGGTGTCGCTTCGCGCAGGCTCTCGAGGTTCTCGTACGAGATCATCGTGCCGACGCCGTCGTGCAGGAAGAGCTCGAGCAGCAAGCTGCCATCGAGCGAGTAGGGGATCAGGTGCGCGCGCGGGACGCCGCCGCGGCATGCACGCACGGCGTGCTTCAAATAGAACGCCGCATCGCCTTTGATTTCGCCGCTGTCGTTCAGGCGGTACGCCTCGTCGAGCGACATCTCGCGCACAAGGTCGCCGCTTTCGTCGAGAATGCCGGCCGTTTCGGTTAGGAAGATGATCTTGTCGGCGCGCAACGCGATCGCGGCGGCCGACGCGACGTCTTCCATCGACAGATTGAACGCTTCACCCGTCGGCGAGAATCCGAGCGGCGAAAGCAGAACGATCTTGCGGCTCGCGAGCGAGTGGCGGATCGATTCGGCATCGATCTTGCGAACGAGGCCCGTATGAGCGAAATCGACGCCGTCGAGAATGCCGACGGGCCGTGCCGTGACGAAGTTGCCCGACACGACGCTGATATGCGCGTGAGCCATCGGGGTGTTCGGCAGCCCCTGGCTGATCGCCGCCTCGATATCGAGCCGCACTTCGCCCGCGGCTTCCTTCGCCGATTCGAGCGCACGCGCATCCGTGATGCGCATGCCGTGCGAGAACTCCGAGTTCACGCCGTGCAGGCTCATCTGCTCTTCGACCTGCGGCCGCGATCCGTGCACGAGCACGATCTGGATCCCCATCGCCTGCAGCAGGGCGACATCGGACACGAGCGCGTTCAAGAGACCCTGATGAACGACCTCGCCGCCAAAACCGACGACAAACGTCTTGTTGCGGAACGCGTGAATGTATGGAGCGACGGAGCGCATCCAGTCGACGAACTGCGCGTGGTCGGAATCGGGCTGCGCAGCCGCGGGCCGGTTGGCGAGGGGCTCCTGCGGCGCGTCCTGCGGGGAGACGAGGTCGGTTTGAGCATTCATGCCGGGATTATAATGCGCCCCCATGTCGAACGTACCCAATAGTCCGGCCGCCGCCGACGGGAAACCGCCGCGCGCTGCGCAGCGTTCGCGTCCGGACCGCGCAGCCGGCCCGCGCGCCGCGCAAATTCCGCCCAACCCCGTTCCGCCGATCGAGTTTCCCGCCGAGCTGCCTGTTTGCGCGCGGCGCGACGAAATCGCGCGCGCGATCCGCGACAATCAGGTCGTGATCGTCTCGGGCGAGACGGGTTCGGGCAAAACGACGCAACTGCCCAAGATCTGTCTCTCGCTCGGGCGCGGGCGCGGCGCGGGCGGCGCCGGTCTCATCGGGCACACGCAGCCGCGCCGCATCGCGGCGTCCGCGACGGCGAGGCGCATTGCGGAAGAGCTCGGCACGCCGTTCGGCGAGGTGGTCGGCTACAAGGTCCGCTTCACCGACAATCTGGCGCCGGGCGCCTCGGTCAAGCTGATGACCGACGGCATTCTGCTCGCCGAGACGCAGACCGACCCGCTGTTGCGGGCTTACGACACGATCATCATCGACGAGGCGCACGAGCGCAGTCTCAACATCGATTTCCTGCTCGGCTATCTGAGGGAGATTCTGCCGAAGCGGCCCGAGCTCAAACTGATCGTCACTTCGGCCACGATCGACGCCGAGCGTTTCGCGCGCCACTTCGGCGCGGGGGACCGGTCCGCCCCCATCATCGAGGTGAGCGGGCGCCTTTACCCGGTCGAGATTCGCTACCGTCCGATCGACGATGGCTCGGCATCGACAAAAACGGCCGATGCCGGCTCGCCGCGCGCGGCCAAGGCAGCGGCCGAGGGCGCGAGAAGCGAGCGTGCGGCGGCTCGCGAAGCCCAGCGCGAGGCGACGGAAGCGATTGTCGATGCGGTCGACGAGCTCACTCGTGAGGGAGGGGGCGACGTGCTCGTCTTCCTGCCGGGCGAGCGCGAGATTCGCGATACGGCCGAGGCGCTGAGGAAGCACCATCCGCCGCATACGGAGATTTTGCCGCTCTTTGCGCGGCTGTCGGCCGCCGAGCAGGCGCGCGTGTTCAAGCCGTCGAACGTGCGCCGCATCGTGCTGGCGACGAACGTCGCCGAAACGTCGCTGACGGTACCGGGTATCCGTTACGTCGTCGATACGGGGCTCGCGCGCGTGAAGCGCTATTCGTACCGGAACAAGGTGGAGCAGCTTCAGGTCGAGCCCATTTCGCAAGCGGCCGCGAACCAGCGTGCGGGGCGCTGCGGCCGCGTGGCCGACGGCATCTGCATTCGCCTTTACGACGAAACCGATTTTCAGGCGCGCCCGCGCTTTACGGATCCCGAGATTTTGCGTTCGTCGCTCGCATCGGTGATTCTGCGCATGAAGTCGCTGCACCTGACGGCGATCGAGACGTTCCCTTTCATCGAGCCTCCGCCGGGACGCGCCATCGCCGACGGCTATCAGCTTCTCAACGAGCTCGGCGCCGTCGACGATGAGAACGCGCTGACGCCGCTCGGCAAGGAACTCGCGCGGCTGCCGCTCGATCCGCGCGTCGGCCGCATGATCGTCGCCGCGCGCGATCTCGGCTCGCTGGCCGAGGTGCTCGTGATCGCGAGCGCGCTGTCGGTGCAGGATCCGCGCGAACGCCCCGTCGACGCGCAGGAGCAGGCGGACCAGGCCCACAAGCGCTTTGCCGACGAGCGCTCCGAGTTTTTGCAATGGCTCAAGATCTGGCGCTGGTTCGGCGAAGCCGTCGAGCACAAGAAGTCGAACCGCCAGCTCGCGGACGCCTGCCGCGAGCATTTCCTCTCGCACGTGCGGCTGCGCGAGTGGCGTGATGTCCACTCGCAACTGCTGACGGTTGTGCGCGAGCACGGTTGGCGCATCGGTGACAGCGAAGCGACATACGAGCAAGTGCACCTCGCGCTGCTGACGGGGCTCTTCGGCAACCTGGGCTTGAAAGCGGACGACGAGGCGCATTATCTCGGCGCGCGCGGCATCAAGTTTTTCCTCTGGCCCGGCTCGACGCTCGCGAAGAAGGCGGGGCGCTGGGTCATGGCGGCCGAGCTCGTCGAGACGAGCCGTCTTTACGCGCGCTGCCTCGCGAAGATCGAGCCGGAATGGATCGAAAAAGTCGGCGCGCACCTGCTGAAGAAGTCGCTCTCGGAGCCGCATTGGGAAAAGCGCGCGGCTCAGGTGACCGCGTTCGAGCGGGCGACTCTGTATGGGTTGCCTGTCTACCAGCGCCGGCGTGTCGCGTTCGGTGCGCAGGATCCGGCCCGCGCGCGCGAACTCTTCATTCGCGGGGCGCTCGTCGAAGGCGAGTTCGACACGAAGCTGGCTTTCTTCGCGCACAATCGCAAGCTGCTCGCCGACATCGAGCAGCTCGAGCACAAATCGCGTCGCCAGGACGTCCTCGTCGACGACGAGCTCATCTTCGCCTTCTATGACGAGGTGCTTCCGGCCGGCATCTATACCGGCGCGGCATTCGAGCGGTGGTATCGCAACGAGGTCAAGAAGAGCGGGCAGCCCGAGGACAAGCTGCGCTTGCTGTATCTGTCCCGCGACGACCTGATGCGGCACGAAGCGGCCGGTATCACGACCGACCTTTTTCCGAAGCGCCTCGCGATGGCGGGCATCGAAATGGGCGTTTCGTATCATTTCGAGCCAGGCTCCCCCCGCGACGGGGTGACGCTCGCCGTGCCGCTTTACGCACTGAATCAAGTCGACGCGCGGCGGACCGAATGGCTCGTGCCGGGTATGGTGAAGGAGAAAGTGCAGCTGCTCTTGAAGTCGCTGCCGCAGAAGCTGCGCCGGCATTGCGTGCCGCTGCCCGAGTACGCGGCGGGTTTCGTCGAGCGCAATGAGACGCGTTTCGGAGTGGCTGGGCTCGTCGATGCGCTCATCGCCGACGTGAGAGAGACGACGCAAGTTGCGCTGAAACCGACCGACTTCAAGCTCGAGACGCTGCCCGCGCATCTTTTCATGAACTTCAAGGTCGTCGACGAGCACGGCAGGCAGCTCGCGATGGGGCGCAATCTCGCGCAACTGCGCGGCGAGCTCGGCGGCGAGGCGCAGCGGCAGTTCCAGAAGCTGGCGGCGCGAGCCTCGGTCGTGGCCGGGGCAGACGTTGCGGCCTCCCAGCCAGGCGCACGCGCGGAAGCCGGCGGGACGGCGGCAGCCGTTCAAGCGGCCGGCGGCGCCGCGCGCTCGACAGGCGCCGCAACCGAAGCGGCGCCGGGCCGCGTGGCACCCGGAGCGCAGCCGACGCGAGTCGGCGAGGGCGGCGGCGCCGCGACCGCGCTTTACGAGAACCTGACGACCTGGAACTTCGGCACGCTGCCCGAGCTGCTCGAGATCCGGCGCGGCGGCCAGACGCTTTTCGGCTATCCGGCCCTCGTCGACCGGACGACGCACTGCGACGTCGAAGTATTCGACTCGCCCGAGGAGGCGGCGCGCATCCATCGCGCCGGCCTGCGGCGGGTCTTCGCGCTGCAGTTGCGCGAGCCGATCAAGTATCTGGAGAAGAACCTGCCCGGCCTGCGTGAAATGGCGTTGCAGTTCATGCCGCTCGGCACGCAGGAGATGCTGCGCGATCAATTGATCGACACCGCGCTCGATCGCGCGTGCCTGCGGGAGCCGCTGCCCGACGACGATACGAGCTTTCACACGCGCCGCGACGAGGGCAAAAGCCGGCTGTCGCTGCTTGCGCAGGAGATCGCGCGTCTCGTCGGGCAGATCCTCGCCGAGTATTCGGCGGCGACGAAAAAGCTCGCCCAAGCGAAGTCTCAAGCCGCGGCGCACGCCGATATGCAGCAGCAGCTTCAGGCCCTCATCGGCAAGCGTTTCATCGTCGACACGCCCTACGGGCAACTTGCGCACTTCCCGCGCTACCTGAAGGGCATTGCGCTGCGCATCGACAAGCTGAAGGCGGACCCGGCCCGCGACGCGCGCCAGCTCGCCGAGTTGCAGCCGTTGCTCACGCAGTATCAGAGAGCGCAGTCGGCGCGTGGCGGCGTGGCCGACGCGCGGCTCGCGGAATTTCGCTGGCTGCTCGAGGAATTGCGTATTTCGCTGTTCGCGCAGGAACTGCGGACACCGATGCCGGTCTCTGTCAAACGTCTGCATAAAGTCTGGGAATCGATGCAGCGTTGATATGGGTCATATCGGCGCTCGATTTTGCGTTTATGATTCGCCGTTGCCCGCGCCAGCGTTTTTCTCGCGCGGCGGTCAACCGCCCGGAGTACGCAAGCGTTCTAGCATGAGCGTCGGCCTTCTCATCGAGTTCACATGCACAAGAATTTCCTCTCCCGCGCGAAGGGCGCGAGCGGCGTGCTCGCCGCGGCGCTTTTTGCCTCGCTCGCCGTCGGTTTTTCTCCGGCCGCACGCGCCGATAATGTCATCGTGCTCAATTCGGCCGAAGCGACGCTCTCGCTCGTGAACGAAGCGACGCACCAGGTGATCGGCACGATTCCGACGGGCAAGGAGCCGCACCATCTGATGGCGACGCCCGACAACAAGTTGCTGATCGTCGCGGATTCCGTCTCGAACGACCTGATGTTCCTCGATCCGAAGACGGGCAAAGTGCAAAGCAGGCTGGAAGGAATCGAGGATCCCTATCAGCTCGGTTTCTCGCCCGACGGCAACTGGTTCGTCACGACGGGGCTGCGGCTCGATCGGCTCGACGTCTATCACCGCGACCCGCGCACGAACGCGCTGACGCTCGCGAAGCGCCTGCCGCTCGCGACGATGCCTAGCCACATGGCGTTCAGCAACGACAGCCGGACCGTCTTCGTCACGCTTCAGATTTCGGGCGAGGTGGCCGCCGTCGATCTGCCGACGCAGACGGTGCTTTGGAAGATGCACGTCGGCAAGACGCCGGCGGGACTCTGGATGACGCCCGCCGATAAATATCTGCTCGTCGGCATGACGGGCGAGGACGATGTCGCCGTCGTCGACTGGCGTCACCAGACCGTCATCAAGCGCATCCATACGGGTGCCGGCGCCCACAACTTCCGCTCGCTCGACGACGGCCGCCACATTGCCGTGACGAACCGCGTCGCGAGTACCATCAGCATCCTCGACGAAGACACGCTGACGAACGTCGGCGACATCACGGGCCTCTTGCCCGGTCCCGACGACATGGAGCTTTCCGCCGACAAGCGCTATCTGTGGGTCACGTTCCGCTTCGCGAAACACGTCGGCATCATCGACCTGACGACGAAAAAGCTCGTGCAGACGATCGCGGTCGGGCGCTCGCCGCACGGGATCTATTTCTTCGATCGCGCACCGGTGACGGCACCCAACGGCGCGTAGCGTCGAGACGGTCGAAAGTCGAAAGTCGAAAGTCGAAGATCGAAGGTTGCAAGATCGAAAGACGAACGACGAGAGAAAAACGGATAAGAGGCGCACGATTCCATGCTTCATCTGATCACGGCTCCGCTCGATACGCTGGTCTCGACGCTGCAGACCTGGGTCTACATTCATGTTGTGCAGCCGCTTCTTTTCAAGTTCGGCTGGATGGACTACGACGAGGATTCCTACGATGCGCTCTATCCCGTCATCGTCGGTTTCCTGACCATCGTCGCGATGTACTTGCTGCTGAGGCCGCTCGAGGCGCTACGGCCCGTCGAGCGTTGGCAAACCCGCAGGGCCGTGCGTGTCGACATCTTCTATACGTGGATCAGCAAGCTTGGTCTCTTCAATCTGTTTTTCTTTCTGGCGTTCCAGCCCCTTTTCGACAACCTGCAGGTCTGGCTGCGCTACCGCAACATCGATAACGTCAACCTCGACAATCTGTGGCCGGGCGTGACCTCGCAGCCGCTGGTCGCGTTCGCGATCTACTTCGTCGTGCTCGACTTCGCCGGCTACTGGTATCACCGCTGGCAGCATCGATTCGGCGTCTGGTGGGAACTGCATGCCGTGCATCACAGCCAGCGCCAGATGTCCCTCTGGTGCGACGATCGCAATCACCTGCTCGACGATGTGATCCAGGCCGGCTTTTTCGCCGCGATCGCGCTTGCGATCGGCGTGGCGCCGACGCAGTTCGTCGTGCTCTCGGCCGTCACGAACTTCCTGCAGAGCATCCAGCACGTCAACGCGCGGCTCGAATACGGGTGGCTGCTCGAACGCTTCATCGTGAGTCCGACGTTCCATCGGCGCCACCATGCCGTAGGCTACGGGCATGAGGGCACCGCGTATGGCTGCAACTTCGGCGTCGTCTTCCCGTGGTGGGATATGCTGTTCAAGACGGCCTCGTGGAATCGCACGCCGGAGCCGACGGGTATTCGCCAGCAGATTGAAGGTGAATCGTATGGAGAGGGTTTTCTGTCGCAGCATTGGCTTGCTTTCGTGCGGATCGCCCGGCGGCTTTCTTCCGCGCGCGGCGGCGACGCGCCGGCGCTTTGAGAGCGGCTTCGAGAACCGCTTGAAGAACCCGTTGACGGCCCCCGGGCCGGCCAGCTGGAAACGCCGATGAACGACCTGCTGCGCGCATTCGTTCGGGCCGTCGCGAGCATGCTCCATCCCCGCATGCTCTGGCTCACCTTCATGCCGTTTTTCGTCGCGGCGCTCGGGTGGGGCGTCGTCTTCTGGTTCGCGTGGCAGGACCTGGTTGGGACGGTGCGCGCCTGGCTCGCCGGCTCGACGTTCGGCACGACGCTCTTTCACGCGTTCGATTGGGTGGGATTCACGGCGCTTCATGCGGCGATCGCGCCGTTCATCGTCATCGCCATGGCGATTCCGCTGATCGTCGTGACCGTGCTGCTTCTCATCGCGACGATCTCGATGCCGCTCGTGGTGCGCCAGTTGTCGGCGCGCCGTTTCGCCTCGCTCGAGCAGCGCCGGGGCGGCACTTGGTACGGCAGCCTCGTCTACGCGCTCGCGACGACTTTCATCTGCCTCACGCTGACGATTGTCACGCTGCCGCTCTGGCTGATACTGCCGTTGTTCGCCTTCATTCCTCCGCTGCTCTGGGGATGGCTCACCTACCGGGTGATGACCTACGACGCCCTCGCGCTGCATGCGAGCCGCGCGGAGCGCATCGCGTTGATGCGCCGCCACCGGTGGCCGCTCCTTGCGATCGGCGTCGCGAGCGGATTGATGAGCACGTTGCCGACACTGATTTGGGCCTGGTCGCTCTGGCTCATCGTGCTCTTTCCCGTGATCGCGGCGGCGACGATCTGGATCTATGCGGCGATCCTCGTGTTTTCGGCACTCTGGTTCGGACACTATTGCCTGCACGCGCTGCAGCTCATGCGCGACGAAGCCGGTCAGGGCATGTCCGGCCCCACGAGGCACTTGCCGTCGTCACAATCATCGACGACCATGGACGATCTTCATTCCTCTTGAGGCGGCGGCCATGGCATTTGGCGTCATCATCATCGGCGACGAGATCCTGTCCGGCAGGCGGAGCGACAAGCATCTGCCGAAAGTCATCGAGCTCTTGAACGCTCGCGGGCTTGCGCTGGCCTGGGCCGAGTATGTCGGTGACGACCCCGAACGGATTACGGCCACGCTCGCACGCACGTTCGCTTCGGGCGACATCGTCTTTTCGACGGGAGGCATCGGCGCGACGCCGGACGACCACACGCGCCAATGCGCGGCGAAGGCGCTTTCCGTGCCGCTCGAGCTTCATCCGGAGGCGGCGGAGCTCATTCGCCAACGGATTCTCGAGATGCATGCGGCGGCGGGAACGCCCGCCGATCTCGAGGCGCCCGACAACAAACACCGATTCAACATGGGCGTGTTTCCGCGCGGGGCGTCGATCATTCCGAACGGCTACAACAAGATCCCGGGGTTTTCCGTCGGCGATCACCACTTCGTGCCGGGTTTTCCGGTGATGGCCTGGCCGATGATCGAATGGGTGCTCGATACGAAGTACGCGCACCTGCATCATCAGGTGCCGCGCGCCGAGCGTTCGCTGCTCGTCTTCGAGCTGATGGAATCGACGCTCACACCATTGATGGAGAAGATCGAGACGGACTTTCCGGGCGTGCGCGTGTTCAGCTTGCCGAGCGTCGGCGACGCCGAGCGCGGCGGCGTGTTTGCGCGCAGGCACATCGATCTCGGCGTGAAAGGCGAGCCGGAGGCCGTGGCGGCCGCCTACGTCAAGCTACGCGAGGGCGTCCATCTGCTCGGCGGCGATATCGTCGAGCCGGAAACGCCGCGGTTCGAAGGGCATTAACCCGGCAAGGCGCGCCGTCACGCGCCGATCCAGGGCAGGCCGCGGTAGCACCATCCTTCGAACGTCTTGCGATGGCCGCTCCCGTCCTTGCCGCCTTCGAATCCTTCGAGGATGTCGAATGCTTTCGTGAAGCCGGCATGATGCGCCGCAACGGCGGCCAGTTTCGAGCGGGCCGCGCTGCGGCACAAGAAGAGTACGGGAGCATCGGCTGATGCGAAGCCTCGCAGTTGCTCGATGAACTCGGGATTCGGGATACCGCCGGGGTAGCGCGTCCATTCGACGTGAACGTATTGGCCGTCGCCGACGATGGGCCTGCCTACCCAGTCGAGTTCCGCGCGCGTGCGTACGTCGACGAGGCGCGCCGCCGGATCGAGTTGCATGAGCTCGAACGCTTCGGCGGGCGAGAGCGCCCCCGCGTAGGGCAACTGGCTTTCGGTGCGGCGCTTGTCGGCCTGCGCCAGGATTTGTTCGAGCGTGCTCATCCTACGGGTTCCTCCACAAGAAAGACACATTCTAGCGCCACCCTTTCAAGGCGGACCGTCGGCACGAGCGGGATGCATGAAATCGCGCCGACGTCCCAAAACGGTGCAAAATGTCTTCCGGTGCACTGTTTCGGCTCGCAGTCAGTCGATTCGCAGCTGACGTGCACCGTTTATGTGCATCTCGCGTGAAAGCGGCGGAGCCGGTATGCCTGGCGGTGCACGGCCGCGTTCCACTGAGGGGCGCGCGCTCGCCGACGCTCGAGAGTGCCTGCTACCCCGAACGCGGGTGGTTGAGCAACTGGCATGAAAGATGCTCTAATCGCCCGCGTTTCGCTCGAACGCCGGCTTGCGGCATCGGCAGTCAGTCGAAGCGGGCACGAAGAAGCGAAGAACCGCCGAACCTATCAAATGGAGAAGAGGATATGAGTAAAACCGTGGCCGACGTCATGCAGCTCGTCAAGGACGAGGACGTCAAGTTTGTGGACTTTCGCTTCACCGATACGCGCGGCAAGGAGCAGCACGTCTCCGTTCCGCTGTCGGCGTTCGAAGAAGACAAGTTCGAAAGCGGCCATGCGTTCGACGGTTCCTCGATTGCCGGCTGGAAGGGCATCGAAGCCTCGGACATGTTGCTCCTGCCGGACCCGAACACGGCATTCATCGATCCGTTCTACGAAGAGCCCACGCTGGTTCTGACCTGCGACGTCATCGAGCCGTCCGACGGCAAGGGCTACGAACGCGATCCGCGCTCGCTCGCGAAGCGCGCCGAAGCGTATCTGAAGAGCACGGGCCTCGGTGACACGGCCTTCTTCGGTCCGGAGCCCGAGTTCTTCATTTTCGACTCGGTCCAGTGGAGCGCCGACATGTCGGGCTGCTTCGTGAAGATCGGCTCGGACGAGGCATCGTGGTCGTCGGGCAAGGAATTCGAAGGCGGCAATCCGGGTCACCGTCCGTCCGTGAAGGGCGGCTACTTCCCCGTCGCTCCGGTCGATTCGTTCCAGGACATGCGCTCGGAAATGTGTCTGCTGCTCGAGCAGATCGGCATTCCCGTCGAAGTCCATCACCATGAAGTGGCCGGCGCCGGCCAGAACGAAATCGGCACGAAGTTCTCGACGCTCGTGCAGCGCGCCGACTGGACGCAGCAGCTCAAGTACATCGTCCAGAACGTCGCGCACACGTACGGCAAGACGGCGACGTTCATGCCGAAGCCCGTCGTGGGCGACAACGGCTCGGGCATGCACGTGCACCAGTCGATCTGGAAGGACGGCCAGAACCTGTTCGCGGGCAACGGCTACGCAGGCCTCTCCGAGTTCGCGCTGTTCTACATCGGCGGCATCATCAAGCATGCTCGCGCGCTCAACGCGATCACGAACCCGGGCACGAACTCGTACAAGCGTCTCGTGCCGCACTTCGAAGCGCCCGTGAAGCTCGCTTACTCGGCGCGTAACCGTTCGGCTTCGATCCGCATTCCGCACGTCTCGAATCCGAAGGGTCGCCGTATCGAAACGCGCTTCCCGGATCCGCTCGCGAATCCGTACCTCGCGTTCTCGGCGCTGATGATGGCCGGCCTCGACGGCGTGCAGAACAAGATTCATCCGGGCGAAGCTGCCGACAAGAATCTGTACGACCTGCCGCCGGAAGAAGACGCGAAGATCCCGACCGTCTGCGCAAGCCTCGATCAGGCGCTCGACGCACTCGACAAGGATCGCGAGTTCCTCACGCGTGGTGGCGTGTTCACGGACGGCATGATCGACGCTTACCTGGAACTCAAGGAAGGCGAACTGCAGCGATTCCGCATGACGACCCACCCGGTCGAGTTCGACATGTACTACTCGCTCTAAGCCGTGCGATGCGCTTCGCCTTCGATAGTCGGCGGAGCGGATACGCCGCTTAGGAACGGTAGTCTCGAAGGGACGGCGGCGCCGTCCCTTTTTTGTGCACCCCGCTCATTGCTCTTCATTGCAGCCCCTGCCCGATAGGCCGGACTCCACGATGGTTCTCAAGAATCTGATCAAGCCGAAGAAGGGGCATGCCGAACGCCTCACTGACGATGCGGCGCTCGCGTCATCGGGGCTCTTGCCTGGGCTGGAGGCGTTGCCGACGGTTGCGCTCGTGCTGGAAAAGCGCACGTTGCGCGTGGCATTCGCGAACCCTTCGGCCGAGTCGATGCTCGACTTGTCGCGGCGTCAGCTGATGCAGATGTCGTGGCCCGACATCTTCGCGAACGGCGACGAGCTCGTCGAAACAATCGCGGCCATCGCCGAGCAGCGTTTTCACGCGACGCATCTCGATGCCGTGCTCGAGCGGCCGGGACGCGAAGCACTGCACGTGCATGTCGTCGTCGGATTTCTCGAGAGCGCGTCGGACTACGTCCTGCTTGAGCTGTTCGAGAACGAGCGCCACTTGCGCACCGATCGCGAGGAGCGCATTCACGACCTGGCGACCGCGAACAAGCAACTGATTCGCAACCTCGCGCACGAGATCAAGAACCCGCTCGGCGGCATTCGCGGCGCCGCGCAACTGCTCGAGCTCGAGCTCGGCGCGCGCGAGCGTCATGAGCTGCGCGAGTACACGCAGGTCATCGTGAAGGAATCGGACCGCCTGCAAACGCTCGTCGATCGTCTGCTCGAGCCGCACCGGCATCCGCATATCGTCGGCGACGTCAACATTCATGAAGTCTGCGAGCGCGTGCGCGCCGTCATCATGGCCGAGTTTCCGCGCGGGCTCACGATCGAGCGCGACTATGACGTGAGCGTGCCCGAGCTGCGCGGCGACAAGGAGCAGTTGATCCAGGCGCTGCTCAACATCGTGCGCAACGCGGCGCAAGCCCTGCGTGCACGCATCAGCGAAGGCGATGCGCGCATCGCGCTGCGTACGCGCGTGGCCCGCAAGGTCACCATCGCGAAACGACTTTGCAAACTGGCATTGGACTTGCGTGTGATCGACAACGGTCCGGGGATTCCCGAAGAGATTCGCGATCGCATCTTCTATCCGCTCGTCTCGGGGCGCGAGGACGGCAGCGGATTGGGTCTTACGCTCGCGCAGACTTTCGTGCAGCAGCACGATGGGATGATCGAGGTGGAAAGCCGGCCCGGACACACGGAGTTTCAGATTTTATTGCCGCTCGACAATTGACTAACGACCACTCTATGAAGCCGATCTGGATAGTAGACGACGATCAATCGATCCGCTGGGTGCTCGAGAAAGCCCTCGCGCGCGAGAGTCTCGCTACACGCAGTTTCGCCAATGTGCGCGAGGCGCTTGGCGCACTCGAACACGAGACGCCTCAGGTGCTCGTGTCGGACATCCGCATGCCGGGCGCCTCCGGGCTCGAGTTGCTGCAGTCGATTCGCGAGCGGTTGCCCGAGTTGCCCGTCATCATCATGACCGCCTATTCCGATCTCGACAGCGCTGTCGCGGCCTTTCAGGGCGGCGCATTTGAATATCTCGCGAAGCCTTTCGATATCGATCGGGCCGTCGAGCTCATTCATCGCGCCGTCGACGAAAGCCTGCGCGGCGCGCATGCGGCCGAGGTATTGCTGGCCGATGCGCCCGAGATGCTCGGCCAGGCGCCGGCGATGCAGGACATGTTTCGCGCGATCGGCCGTCTCTCGCATTCGTCGGCGACGGTTCTCATCACGGGCGAGTCGGGAACAGGCAAGGAACTCGTTGCCCGCGCGCTGCATCGACACAGCCCGCGCGCAAACGGCCCGTTCATCGCGCTCAATACGGCCGCGATTCCGAAGGATCTTCTGGAGTCCGAACTATTCGGCCATGAGCGCGGTGCCTTCACGGGCGCGCAGGCGATGCGGCAGGGCCGCTTCGAGCAGGCCGAGAACGGGACGCTCTTTCTCGATGAAATCGGCGACATGCCGTTCGATCTGCAAACGCGGCTGCTGCGCGTGCTGTCGGATGGGCAGTTCTATCGCGTCGGCGGACACAACCCGTTGCGCGCGAACGTGCGCGTGATCGCGGCCACGCACCAGAACCTCGAGTCGCGCGTCCGGCAAGGGCTCTTTCGCGAGGACCTCTATCACCGGCTCAACGTCATCCGCCTGCGCCTGCCGCCGCTGCGCGAGCGCAAAGAGGACATTCCGCTGCTCGCGCGGCACTTTCTGCAAAAGAGCGCGCGCGATCTCGGCGTCGAGCCCAAGCGCGTCTCAGAGGCGACGCTCGCCTACCTCGCTTCGCTGCCGTTTCCGGGCAACGTGCGTCAGCTCGAGAACCTCGCGAACTGGCTGACCGTGATGGCGCCCGCGCAGACGATCGAGATCAAGGACCTGCCGCCCGACCTCGTGCCGCCCGCGGGAGAGGGGGCCGGCGAGATCGTCGCGGGACCTGCCGCCGTGCCGCAGGCTGCCGCGGGCGTCATGTCGTTCGATGGCGGCGGGAGCAACGGTGTCGCCATCGCGGCGCCTCCATCGGCCGGCGCCTTGGGCGGCGTATCGACTGCAGTGCCCGTGAGCGTCTGGGAAAGCGGCTTGCGCGCCGAGGTCGCGCGGATGTTGCGCGAAAACACCGCAGACGTGATGGACGAGCTGGCGCGGCGATTCGAAGCCGCGGTCATTCGCGAAGCCCTCGATTTCACACGCGGCCGCAAGGTCGAGGCGGCCGAGCGGCTCGGCATCGGGCGCAATACGATCACGCGCAAGATCCAGGAGCTGCACCTCGAGCCGTGAGGCATCGTTGATTTGCTACCGGAGCTGCGTTTGCGCGCGCGTTGCTCCGGTCCAGCCGCTCGTTATTTCCCCTGCGTTAGTTAGCCGATCTGCGCGATCACGGGGGCGTGGTCCGACGGCTGGTCCCACTTGCGCGGCGTCTTGTCGACTTCGCAGTGCGTGCAGGTGGCGGCGAGCGCTGGAGACAGCAGGATATGATCGATGCGCAGGCCCGCGTTGCGTCTGAACGCGAGCATTCGATAGTCCCACCAAGTGAACGTCTTCTCGGGTTGCTCGAATTGGCGAAACGAGTCGACGAAGCCGAGCTCGATCAACTTCGAGAATGCCGCGCGCTCGTCCGGCGAGACTAGATTCTGCCCCTGCCATGCTTGCGGATCGTGGACGTCGCGATCTTCGGGTGCGATGTTGTAGTCGCCCAGTAGCGCGAGCGACGAGTAACGCGTGAGTTCGCCGGCGAGCCAGCCGGCCAGCGCCTCCAGCCAGCGCAATTTGTAGGCGAATTTCTCGGTGCCGGGTGCCTGGCCGTTCGGGAAATAGGCCGACACGATCCGCTTGCCGCCGACGGTGGCGGCGATGACCCGTTGCTGCGGATCATCGAAGCCCGGAATGTTGCGCACGATATCGGTTTCGTCGACTTCGATTCCTTCGCGCACGAGAATACCTACGCCGTTATAAGTCTTTTGTCCGGCACACCAGCTGCGATATCCCTTCGCCGCGAATTCCGCGTGCGGGAATTTGTCGTCGGGCAGTTTCAGCTCTTGCAGACAGAGCACGTCGGTATGGCTCAACTCGAGCCAATCGATGACATGCTGCTGGCGCACCTTCAAGGAATTGACATTCCAAGTTGCGATTTTCATGTTTTGAGTGATGCGGTCGGTCTTGTCGGCGAGCCGCGACGGGTCGTATTTTCGCGAGAAGCGTATCACAGTCCCTTGAGCCAACAAGGTTTTGAAGTCGGGACTACAATGGGTTCGTGACGCCGATGTTGCGCGAATCGGGGCGACGAGCACGAGATTCAAAGGCTGCATTGCCGCCCGAAAGACGCGGAAGTCTGCACCGCGTGTGACCCCTGTCGGTTTTTGTTTTTGGGTGCGGATCGTCGGCAGCTCAATCAGGACCCTGCGGGTACTGATTAGGAGTACTACGTAATGCTGCGAATGAGCAAGCTTGCCGATTACGGCACGGTGGTTCTGGTCGCGATGGCGCGCGACGCCGAGGTCGTGCAAAGCGCCGGCAGCCTCGCGGGCGCCACGGGCATCCCGCTGCCGACCGTCGCCAAAGTTATGAAGATTCTCACGCGCGGCGGCCTGACGAGAGCGCTGCGGGGCGCGAGCGGCGGCTATCTGCTTCAGCTCGCGCCGCGGAGCATTACGCTCGCCGACGTCATCACCGCGATGGACGGGCCGTTCGGCATGACCGAATGCAGCGCGGCGCCGGGCCTCTGCATGCAGGAGGCGATGTGCGGTGCACGCGCGAATTGGCAAAAGGTCAATCGTGTCGTGCTCGAAGCGTTGAGGCAGGTATCGCTTGCCGACATGGCCGGCCCGGTGCTGTCAGAGGCCGACCTCGGCGCCATTCGTACACGGGCTCCTCGCAACGAAGGCGTTCAGGTTGTCGCGCAGCCCGCGCGCAACCCGAAGTCCACACGAGACGCACGCTCGACGTCGCGCGCGATGCCGCGCGCTCGTTGACATAGCGGAGGTCACGCATGAGTTCACCGATGACTTCACCCTCGACCAGCATCGATCAATTGATTCGTCGCGAATATCGGCACGGGTTCGTCAGCGACATCCTGTCCGATACGCTGCCGCGCGGACTATCGGAAGACGTGGTCCGGCTCATCTCGGCGAAGAAGAACGAGCCCGAGTTCATGCTCGAATGGCGGCTCGCGGCCTACCGGCACTGGCTCACGATGAAGGAGCCCGGCTGGGCCACCGTTCGCCACCCGCCGATCGACTATCAGGACATCGCCTACTATTCTTCGCCGCTCTCGGGCAAAGAGCGCCCTAAGAGCCTCGACGAAGTCGATCCGGAGTTGCTGCGCACGTACGAAAAACTCGGCGTGCCGCTCGCGGAGCGCGAAATGCTTGCAGGCGTGGCAGTCGACGCTGTGTTCGACAGCGTATCGGTCGCGACGACATTTCGAGAAAAACTCGGCGAGCTCGGCATTATTTTCTGTTCGTTTTCCGAAGCGGTCGAGCGGCATCCCGATCTGGTGCGCCAGTATTTGGGTTCTGTCGTTCCGCACACGGACAACTTCTTTGCCGCGCTGAATTCGGCCGTCTTCAGCGACGGCTCGTTTTGCTACATCCCGCCCGGCGTGCGCTGCCCGATGGAGCTGTCGACGTACTTCCGCATCAACGCGCGCAACACCGGCCAGTTCGAGCGCACGCTGATCATCGCGGACAAAGGTTCGTATGTCAGCTACCTCGAAGGCTGTACGGCGCCGATGCGCGACGAAAATCAGCTGCACGCGGCGGTGGTGGAACTCGTCGCGCTCGAGGACGCACAGATCCGTTACTCGACCGTGCAGAACTGGTATCCGGGCGACGAAGAGGGCCGTGGCGGCATCTACAACTTCGTGACGAAGCGCGGTGACTGCCGTGAGGCCAACGCAAAGATCTCTTGGACGCAGGTCGAGACTGGTTCTGCCATCACATGGAAGTACCCGAGCGTCATCTTGCGCGGGGACAACTCGATTGGCGAGTTCTACTCCGTCGCGCTGACGAACCATCATCAGCAGGCCGATACCGGCACGAAGATGGTGCATCTCGGACGCAATACGCGCAGCACGATCATCTCGAAGGGGATCTCGGCCGGGCGCGGTAAGAATGCGTACCGGGGCCTCGTCAGAATCGGACGCGGGGCCGAGGGCGCGCGCAACTATACGCAGTGCGATTCGCTCCTGCTGGGCGAGCGTTGCAGCGCACATACGTTTCCGTACATCGAGGTCAAGAATCCGACTGCCAACGTGGAGCACGAAGCATCGACTTCACGTATCGGCGAAGACCAACTGTTCTACTGCAGACAGCGCGGCCTTTCCGAGGAAGACGCCGTGTCGATGATCGTCAACGGCTTTTGCAAGCAAGTGTTCAAAGAGTTGCCGATGGAATTCGCCGTCGAGGCGCAGAAGCTGCTTGGCGTGAGCCTCGAAGGCAGCGTCGGGTGAGATGGAACGTGGCTGAAAGGACGACAATGATGCTCGAGATCAGCAACCTGAACGTCGAAGTCGAAGGCAAACCGATCCTGCGCGGCCTGGACCTCAGCGTCGGCGCAGGCGAAGTGCACGCGATCATGGGCCCGAACGGGTCGGGCAAGAGCACGCTCGCGCATGTGCTGGCGGGGCGTGATCACTATGTCGTGACGGGCGGAACGATTCGTTATCGCGAGCGCGATTTGCTCGCGCTCGCGCCCGAAGAGCGTGCAAAAGAGGGGCTCTTTCTCGCATTTCAGTATCCCGTCGAAATACCGGGTGTCAGCAACGTCTATCTGCTGAAGGCCGCGCTCAACGCGCAGCGCCGGCATCGCGGCGAGCCCGAGCTCGACGCGATGGAATTCCTGCAGATCGTCAAGGAGAAGGTGGCGCTGATGCAGATGGACGAGAGTCTGCTCTATCGTGCCGTCAACGAAGGATTCTCGGGCGGAGAGAAAAAGCGCAACGAAATTCTTCAACTGGCCGTGCTCGAGCCGAAGCTTGCGATCCTCGACGAAGCGGACTCGGGTCTCGATATCGACGCGCTGCAGACGGTTGCGAACGGCGTGAACCGGATGCGCAGTCCGGAGCGCGCGATCGTGATCGTCACGCACTATCAGCGGCTGCTCGACTATGTCGTGCCCGATCGTGTCCATGTGCTTTCGCAGGGCCGCATCGTCAAGTCGGGTACG
The DNA here is from genome assembly GCF_002934455.1 of Trinickia symbiotica. GTDB lineage: Bacteria > Pseudomonadota > Gammaproteobacteria > Burkholderiales > Burkholderiaceae > Trinickia > Trinickia symbiotica. The sequence goes on from NZ_PTIR01000018.1 coordinate 61,901, forward strand.
CGCGAGCTCGCGCTCGAGTTGGAGAGTAAGGGTTACGGCTGGGTGACAGAAGGGGCATCGCAATGACCGACTCGACCCTCGACCTCTATCGCCACGCGTTCCGCACGCTCGCGAAGACGCTCCCGGGCGCGGAACTCGGGTGGCTGCGCAGCGCGCGGCGCCACGCGTTCGAACGGTTCGAGGCGCTGCGCTTTCCGACCACGCACGCCGAGGAATGGAAGTACACGAACGTCGCGCCGATCGAGCAGCACGCATGGCATTTCGCGTCTCCGCGCGGCGACAATGTCGACGTATCGCCGATCGTCGACGATCTGGTCTTGGATAAATCAGCGGTACGCCTTGTGTTCGTCAACGGACGGCACGCGCCCAAGCTTTCGCAATTGCAAGGCTTGCCCGAAGGCGCTTTCGTCGGCAGCCTCACGCGCGCGCTCCGTGAATTCCCCGAGCGCATGGAGCCGTTGATCGCGCGCGTGATGCCGCATGACGGATTTGCCGCGCTCAATACCGCCTTTCTCAGCGACGGCTACGTCGTCGTGTTGCCGCCGGACTGCCGGATCGAGCGACCGATGCAGATGCTGTTCATCGCGGACGAAGCGGGCCTCGCCACGCATCCCTTCAATGTCGTTCTCGCCGCGCGAGGCTCGCGCTGTTCCATCGTGGAGCAGTTCGTCGGCATCGCGGACGACAGCTATCTGACGAACGCGGTGACGCATATCGAGGCGGCCGCCGGCGCCGACGTCGAGCACTGCCGTGTCCAGGAAGAGGCGCGCCGCGCCTTTCACGTCGCTCGCGTCGACATCGCCGAGGAGCGCGCAAGCCACGTCGTATCGCATTCTTTCGCATTCGGCGGCACGCTCTCTCGAATCGAGATCGATGTCCGCTTTCGCGGAACCGACGCGCGCACGGACTTGACGGGGCTCTACTTCGCCGGTTCGCGCCAGCACCTCGATCATCACACGCGCATCGACCACGAGTTGCCGCGCTGCACGAGCCGCGAGCACTACCGGGGCGTACTCGACGGCGCATCGCACGGCGTGTTCGATGGACGCGTGATCGTCCATCAGGGCGCCCAGCAGACCGATGCGCATCTCGAGAATCAAAACCTGCTGCTTTCGCGCGATGCCGAGATCGACACCAAGCCGCAGCTCGAAATCTATGCCGACGACGTGAAGTGCACGCACGGCGCGACGGTTGGCCGGCTCGACGACAACCAGCTCTTTTATCTGCGGGCGCGCGGAATCGACGAGCCTGTCGCGCGCGCAACGCTAGTCTGGGCGTTCGCACGCGATGTCATCGATCGCGTCGGCGCCGATTCGGTGCGCGCGCGGCTCGCGAAGCTGCTGCTGGCCCGCACGCCTGAAGCCGAACGTATCCGCGAATTGACATGAAGCTGATCGAACCCGTGACGACGATTCCAGACCGCGACGCGGTGGCGCGCTGGCGTGAAGATTTCCCGATCTTGAGCGAACGCGTGCACGGTAAGCCGCTCGTCTACCTCGACAACGGTGCAACGACGCAAAAGCCCGCGACCGTCATCGAAGCGGAGCGCCGCTATTACGAGCATACGAATTCGAATGTCCATCGCGGCGTGCACCTGCTCTCGCAGCGGGCAACGGAAACGTACGAGGCGGCACGCGCGCGCATCGCGCGCTTCATCAACGCGGCGCGGCCGGAAGAGATCGTCTACGTGCGCGGTACCACCGAGGCCATCAATCTCGTCGCCCAAAGCGACGTTCGGCCGCGCGTCGCACCCGGCGACGAGATCCTGATCAGCGCGATGGAGCATCATTCGAACATCGTGCCGTGGCAGATCGTCTGCGAGCAAACCGGTGCCCGGCTCGTCGTCGTGCCGATCGACGACCGGGGCGTGCTCGACATCGCCGCATATGAGCGAATGATTGGGGAGCGTACGCGTATCGTCGCTCTGACCCATGTGTCGAACGCGCTCGGCACGATCAACCCAGTCGCGCGGCTCATCGAAATCGCGCACGCCCGCGGCGTGCCGGTGCTGCTCGACGGCGCGCAGGCCATCGCGCATCTGCCGGTGGACGTCAGGGCGCTGGACTGCGATTTCTACGCGTTTTCGGGGCATAAGGTTTACGGTCCCACGGGCATCGGCGTGCTGTACGCAAAAGCGGACCGGCTTGAAGCGATGCCGCCGTGGCAAGGCGGCGGCGACATGATTCGCTCGGTGACGTTCGAGCGGACGACATACAACGCGATCCCATGGAAATTCGAGGCGGGCACGCCGAATATCGCCGGCGCGATCGCGCTCGCGGCGGCGCTCGATTATGTCGACGCGATCGGCGTCGATGTCATCGGTGCGCACGAGGCCGCGCTGCTCGCTTATGCGACGGACGCGATGCGTGCGTTGCCGCGCGTTCGGCTGATCGGCACGGCCGACCACAAGGCCGGGATTGTGTCGTTCGTTCACGAGGACGTTCACGCGCACGACGTGGGGACGATTCTCGATCACCACGGCGTCGCGGCGCGCGCGGGGCATCATTGCGCGATGCCGGTCATGCAGCGCTTCGGGGTGCCGGCCACGGTGCGTGCCTCGTTCGCGCTTTACAACAAACGCGAGGACATCGACGCGCTAGTCGCGGCAATGACGGAGGTGGAGGAGGTCTTCGGGCGATGAGCGATTTGCGCGACCTTTATCAAGAAGTGATCTTCGACCACTACAGGCAGCCGAGGAATCGCGGCGTGCTGGCTCACGCGAACCACAAGGCGGACGGCTATAACCCGCTTTGCGGCGACCGAATTACGCTCTATCTGCTCGTGGAAGAGGGCATCGTGAAGGATGCGCGGTTCGAAGGCGCCGGGTGTGCCATCGCGACGGCCTCGGCGTCGCTGATGACAGAAGCGCTCAAGGGGCGGACCGAGGCCGAGGCTGAAGCGTTGTTCGGGCGTTTCCACGAAATGGTGACGACGCCTCCGGGCCAGCCTGTCGCCGACGAGGCGGCGCTCGGCAAGCTCGCGACGCTCTCGGGCGTCCGTGAGTTTCCGGCGCGCGTGAAATGCGCGACGCTGGCTTGGCATACGCTGCATGCGGCGTTGCGCGACGAAACAGGAACAGTCTCCACGGAATGATGGGCGAATGCGATGAAGGCGATGGATTGGTTGCGGCGTTCCAACAAGGCCGATGATGACGGTTATGGCGATCTGCAGACGCGTGTGATCGAGGCGTTGCGGACCGTTTTCGATCCCGAGATTCCCGTCAACATCTACGATCTGGGGCTCGTCTATGAGCTCGCCGTCGACGAAGACGAGGGCCGCGTCGGCGTGCGCATGACGCTGACCGCGCCCGGTTGCCCCGTTGCGCAGACGTTTCCCTCGATCGTCGAGGACGCGGTGCGCTCGGTGGATGGCGTCAACGATGCGGTGGTCGAGCTCGTTTGGGATCCGCCCTGGTCCAGGGAGCGGATGTCGGAAGCCGCTCGGCTGCAATTGGGGCTCGTCTGAAAACTACCTCATGTCTGACTGGTTCAACGTAGCGAAGCTCGATGAATTTGCGCCGGGATCCGTGCGCAGCGTCAACATCGACGGCACGCAAGTCGCCGTGTTCAATGTCGGCGGCGAGTATTTTGCGATTGAGGATCTCTGCACGCACGATGGCGGCGTGCTGACGGGTGGGACGTTCGACGGCGATGTCGTCGTTTGCCCGAGACACGGCGCGCGCTTTTGCGTGAAAACCGGAAAAGCGCTCAGCCCGCCAGCCTATGAGGACGTTGCCGTCTTTCCGGTTCGCCTCGAGGCCGGCGTCGTGCAGGTGCGCGATGCGCGTTGGGATTGAGCGGCGAAGGCTGCGGTGCGAGACGAGGCCCGATGAAAGCCGGCCGGCATGATTGATGCAGGAGCGCGGCGTTGACCGCCCCCTGGACGAATCCGCCACATTGCAGGATGATGCGATTGTCGTTATTGGCCTGGGGGTTGCCATGAGCACCTATGAGACCAAGCTGATCGCGCGCGACATCGTCGCCGCCGATACGATGATCTTCGAGTTCGAGCGGCCCCAGGGCTTCGATTTCAAAGCCGGGCAAGCGATCGACTTGATTCTCGTTGAGACGGAGGTTGCCGAGGCGAAAGGCGCCCGTCATACGTTTTCGATCGTCAGCGCGCCGTTCGAAAATAAGCTCGCCATCGCCACGCGCATGCGTGCCGCGAGCACGTTCAAGCTGGCGCTCAAGCGGCTCATGGTCGGCACGCCGGTGCGCATCGAAGGGCCATATGGCTCGCTGACGCTGCGCGACAACTCGCGGCGCGCCGCCGTGATCATCGCGGGCGGCATCGGCATCACCCCATTCCTCAGCATGGCGCGCCAGGCCGCGAACGACCAATCCTCTCAGTACCTCATGCTCGTTTATTCGAACCGCCGGCCGGAAGACGCACCGTTTCTTTCGGAACTGACGCAACTGGAGCGGCTCAATGTCAATTTCCGCCTCGTCGCAACGATGACGCAAGCGAGCAAATCCAATATCCATTGGAACGGCAAGACGGGGCCCGTCGACGAAAATCTCTTGCAGCAGGCGGCGGGCCATTTCCCCGAGCCTGTCTACTATGTCGCCGGCCCTCCGATGTTCGTCGAGGCGATGCGCGCGACGCTTGCCGACATGGGCATCGCCGAGAGCTCGATCCACAGCGAGGACTTCTTCGGATACTGAGCCGTCGAGCCCTTACTCGGCCACGCTGAGCCGGTACTTCGTGAGTTGCCGGTATGGCTTGCCGGGACGCACGATCAGATGATCGCGGCTCGCCATATTGATTTCGTTTGGAAACGCCCCCGCTTCGAGGCAGAACCCGGCGTGACGCGCGTAGCGATGCCCGTTGCGGCCGCGCACGCCGTCGAGATAATTGCCCGTATAGAACTGCAGGCCGCGCTGATCGGTCGATACCGTCAGCTCCCGGCCGCTGCCGGGATCGTACGCCCGCGCGACCGGTCGAGCGGTACCTGCCGTGCCACTCGTTTCGCCGTTGTTTTGCCCAAGCGACAGCACGTAGCAATGGTCGAAGCCGCCCGCAAGCGAAAGCTGCGCATGCGGCCATTCGAGCCGCGCGCCGATCGGCGCGCTCTGGCGGAAGTCGAAAGCATTTCCCGCGACGGGACTTTCGCGCAACGGAATCAGCGAGGCGTCGACTTCGAGAAAGCGGTCGGCGTCGATCGTCATCAAATGCCCGCGAATATCGGCGTTCGGTTCGGCCGTCAGATTGAAATAGGCATGGTTCGTCAGGTTTAGCGGTGTCGGCGAATCCGTGTATGCCTCGTAGTCGATCGTCAGTTCCCCATCGTCGTCGAGCGCATAACGGACCGACACGGTCACGTTGCCGGGAAAGCCGGCCTCTCCTTCGTCCGAGTTCAAGCGCAGAACGAGCGCGCCGTCATCTTCCTCGGCATCCCAGAGCGCTCGATGAAAACCGGCGCCGCCGCCATGCAGCAAATTGTCGCCCTCATTGCGATCGAGGGTGTATTCGATGCCGTCGAGCTCGAAGCGCGCACCGGCGATTCGGTTCGCCCAGCGACCGACGATGGCGCCCATGTAGGCCGTCGATTCGAGGTAGTCGGCGGGCGAGTCATGCCCGAGCAGCACGTCGCCGAGCCGGCCCGCGCGATCCGGCGCATGCCATGAGACGAGTGTTGCGCCGAGGTCGCTGATGGCAATTCTGATGCCCTGAGCATTACGAAGCGTGAAGAGGCGGGCGAGGTCGCCGCCGGGAAGGGTGCCCCAGGGCTCGGAAGACAATCTTGCGGTGCTCATCATCGAGGAATTCGAAAGAAAGGGCGGGAGGTCAGGCCACGAAACAGAAAGCCGCCGGCGCGCGGATCATTGGACCGCCATTTTCGCGCGATCCTGAAATTCGCGCGGCGTGCAGCCCAGCTCGCGGCGAAAGACAGCATACATATATTGCAACGAAGTGAAGCCGCAGCGAATCGCGACGTCGGCGCTCGACGTATCGCCCTTCGCCAGCAGCGCCTTGGCCGCATCGAGCTTTTGCCGCAGGATTTCCTGGTGGATCGTGCACTGGAGCTCCCTGCGGAAATGCTCTTCGAGCGACGAGCGCGACACGCCGACATAGTCGGCGACCTGCTCCGTCCGGATCCCCCGGCAGGCGTATTGCCGGATGAAATGCCGGGCACGCGCGACATACGGGCTTGCAACGGGCCTGTGCTTGGTCGATTCGAGCACGTTGATGCCGACGGGCGGCACGAGGATGCGCCGCCCGGGGAAGCGTGCGCCGCGCAACATCTGATGCAGCACATGCGCGGCCGTGCGTCCCATTTCCTCGGTGCCTTGCGCCACGGACGAAAGCGGGATGCGCGTCAGTGTGCGCGCGAGCGGATCGTTGTCGATGCCGATGATCGCGACATCCTCGGGCACCGGAATGCCGGCGATCAGGCAGGCCTGCAACAGATGCCGCGCACGCGCGTCCGTCACCGCGATGATACCGACGGGCTTCGGCAATGCATGGAGCCACTGCGTCAACTGATCGATTGCCTGATTCCAGGTCGGCGCGCTCGTGGAAAGGCCGCGATAAATCTCGGCGTCGATGGCTTCGGGCGCGCGGCCGTCGGCGGCCCGCAAGCGAGCGAACGCCAACTCGCGCTGGTGCGACCAGCGGTTGTTCTGTGAGAGCGGCAGGCTGTAGAGCGCGAAGTTCGTGAGCCCGGCGCCGATCAGATGGGTATAGGCAAGCGAGACGAGCTTCGTGTTGTCCGTTGCAATATATGGGACGTCCGCTGGATAGTCCGATGCGTCTTCGTACGAAGAGCCGACCGCGACGACGGGCAGCGGGCAGTCGCTGAGCGCCTCGCAGACGGCCGGATCATCGAAGTCGGCGATGATGCCGTCGCCGTCGAAACGCTCGATGCCCCCGAGACGACAGCGGAAGTCCTCTTCGAGAAAGACGTCCCAGCCGATCCGGGTGGAGAGCAGATAGTGGCCGACGCCCGTAATGATCTCGCGGTCGTAGACCTTGTTTGCGTTGAAAAGCAGAGCGATGCGGTGGGCCTTTTGCGCGCGCTGCGGAGCGTCGCGCTTCGTCATCGGCGCCCTCGTCCCAGGGCCATGTGCGGCAGCGCACGTCCGGCGTCATGCATGCTCGTCTCCTTGTCTGGCGCGGGCGCGCTCCGATGCTTGATCGGCGGCCCGTTCGGCGTTGGTAGCGATTCTATGCGGGAAATCCGATGCACGCGAGCCGTGTGGCGCGCACCGGCAAGAAACATTATCGGTGCTGCGCAATTTCGCAATTGTCGCTCGACGGTGTGCGCGGCAGTATGGCCGGCGTCCCCCAAGGGGACATCCTTCGGGAGTCTCCGAACGGCTCTCTCTCCAGGGCGCCCCCGGGTGACTTCGATCGGGAGCCCCAACAAGCCGCTTCTTCGGGGCCGCCAATACCAACAAGCAAGGAGTGAGACATGAAATTGACTGCACGCCGTTCGTTCCTGGGTTCGCTCGTCAGTGCAGCGATACTCGCGGGCCTGACCTTTGCCGCGCCGCTCGCGCACGCGAGCAAGGACCATCCCGAGATCGGCTTTTGCATCGACGATCTGCGCGTCGAGCGCTGGTCGAAAGATCGCGATTATTTCGTGGCCGCGGCGAAACAGCTCGGTGCGACCGTGTCGGTTCAATCGGCCGATGCGAGCGAGGAGCGTCAGATATCGCAAATCGAAAACCTGATTTCGCGCGGCGTCGATGTCATCGTCATCGTGCCTTTCAATTCGAAAACGCTCGGCAATGTCGTTGCCGAGGCCAAGAAGGCTGGCATCAAGGTCATCTCGTATGACCGGCTGATTCTGGACGCCGATGTCGACGCTTATATCTCCTTCGACAACGAGAAGGTCGGCGAGCTGCAGGCGAAGGGCGTCTACGATGCAAAGCCGAAAGGCAACTACTTCCTGCTGGGCGGCGCGCCTACCGACAACAACGCGAAAATGCTGCGTGAAGGTCAGCTGAAGGTGCTCCAACCCGCGATCGATCGCGGCGAGATCAAGGTCGTCGGTCAGCAATGGGTGCCCGAGTGGAGCGCTTCGACGGCGATGCGGATCGTCGAGGACGCATTGACGGCCAATGGCAACAAGATCGACGCGATCGTCGCGTCGAACGACGGCACGGCCGGCGGAGCGATCCAGGCGCTCGCGGCCCAGCATCTCGCGGGCAAGGTGCCGATCTCCGGGCAGGACGCCGATCTCGCGGCGGTCAAGCGTGTGATGGCGGGCACGCAGACGATGACGGTGTACAAGCCGATCAAGACCATCGCAAGCGAAGCGGCCAAGCTGGCCGTCGAGCTCGCGAAGGGCGAGAAGCCGGCTTATAACGCGCAGTACGACAATGGCAAGAAGAAGGTCGACACCATCTTGCTGCAGCCGATCCTCTTGACCAAGAAAAACGCCGACGTCGTCGTGAAGGACGGTTTCTACACGCAGGCTCAGCTCGCGAGCCAGTGAGCCCCGGCAACGCGGGAGGCTGATACTGCGCGCGGCGTCGCCCGGCGTCCTGGTCCTGACGGATCGGGGCGCGCGCACGCCCCGCGCATTGGAGCGAGACAGATCGAATGACGCAACCTCTGCTGACGATGAAGGGCATCGTCAAAGCATTCTCCGGCGTGAAGGCGCTCGACGGCATCGACCTGAGCGTCTCCCCCGGTGAATGCGTCGGCCTGTGCGGCGAGAACGGCGCGGGCAAATCGACGCTGATGAAAGTGCTCTCGGGCGTTTATCCGCATGGCACGTGGGAAGGCACGATCCTCTGGGAAGGGGAGGAGCTGAAGGCGGCGAGCGTGCGCGATACCGAGCGGGCGGGCATCGTCATCATCCATCAGGAATTGATGCTCGTGCCCGAGCTTTCGGTGGCGGAGAACATTTTTCTCGGCAACGAAATCACGCTGCCCGGCGGGCGGATGAACTATGCCGCGATGTATCGGCGTGCCGACGAGCTGCTGCACGGACTCGGCATTCATGGCATCAATGCCGCGCAGCCTGTGATGAACTATGGCGGCGGCCATCAGCAGTTGATCGAGATCGCCAAGGCGCTCAACAAGAAAGCGCGCCTCTTGATCCTCGACGAGCCGTCGTCGTCGCTGACGGCCTCCGAAACGAAGATTCTTCTCGACATCGTCCGCGACCTGAAGCGGCGCGGCGTGGCGTGCGTTTACATCTCGCACAAGCTCGATGAAGTGGAAGCCGTCTGCGACACGATCACCGTCATCCGCGACGGCCGGCACGTGGCGACGGAGCCGATGCGCGCGCTTTCGACGGATCGAATCATCTCGTTGATGGTGGGCCGCGAGATCAAGAATCTCTTTCCGCGCGAACCGCATGAGATTGGCGAGGTTGTCTTCGAAGCGCGCAGCGTCACTTGCTTCGACGTGACGAATCCGCGGCGCAAACGCGTCGACGACGTGTCGTTCAGCGTGCGCCGCGGCGAAATCGTCGGTGTGGCCGGGCTCGTCGGGTCGGGGCGGACCGAGTTGATGTCCGCGATCTTCGGTGCCTGTCCCGGGGCGAGTTCCGCCGCCGTCGTGCTCGAGGGCAAGCCTCTGACGATCCGCTCACCCTCCGATGCCATACGCGCGGGCATCGCGATGGTGCCGGAGGATCGCAAGCGCCACGGCATCGTGCCCCAGCTGGGCGTGGGGCACAACATCACGCTCGCCGTGCTGAAGCGGTTCGCCAGGCGCGGCGCGATCGACGCGGCCGCCGAGCTCGATACGATCCGCAAGGAGATGCAGCGGCTATCGGTTCGGGCGGCGCACCCGATGCTCTCGATCGCGAGCCTTTCCGGCGGCAATCAGCAAAAGGCCGTTCTCACGCGCATGCTGCTGACCGAGCCGAAGGTGCTGATACTGGACGAGCCGACGCGCGGCGTCGATGTCGGCGCGAAGTACGAGATCTACAAATTGATTTTCCAACTCGCCAAGGCCGGCATGGCGATCGTGATGGTGTCGTCGGAGCTCCCCGAAGTGCTCGGCATCAGCGATCGCGTGCTCGTGATCGGCGAAGGCCAGCTGCGTGGCGATTTCATCAACGACGGTCTCACGCAGGAACAGATACTCACGGCCGCGATTCAGCCCGTCGGGGACGCCGTGGACTTGAACGAGGCGCATGCATGACACCCGATACGATTTCTTCGCGCTCAAGCGGCGGCGCATCGCCCGCGGGCCTCGCCGGCACGCAGCGCGTTCAGCAACTTTTTGCACGCTACAAGATCCTCGCGCTGCTTTTTGCCGTCGCGGCCATCTGGCTTTTCTTTTCCATCCTCACGCATGGGGCGTTCGCGACACCGCGCAATCTCTCCAATCTGCTGCGGCAAATGTCGATCAGCGGCATGCTCGCCTGCGGCATGGTCTTCGTGATCATCGCGGGCGAGATCGATTTGTCCGTGGGCTCGCTGCTCGGTCTGGCGGGCGGCATCGCGGCGATCCTGGACGTGAACCGGCAATGGCCGATCGCGCTGACGGTGCCGATCGCGCTCGCGCTCGGCGTGCTGGCGGGCATGTTCAACGGATGGCTCTCGACGTATCGGCGCGTGCCTTCGTTCATCGTCGGGCTCGGCGGCATGCTCGCATACCGCGGCGTATTGCTCGGCCTGACCGGCGGCTCGACGATCGCACCGGTGTCGGACCGTTTCGTCTTCATCGGGCAGGGCTACTTGCCCCGCTTCGCCGGCGACGCCCTCGCCGTCGTTTTGTTCGTACTCCTTGCGATTCTGACGGTCCGGCAGCGTAGCAACCGGCGCCGCTACGAATTGCCGGTGCTGCCGATGTGGCAGGACGGCATGAAGATCGTGGGCGCGGGCGTCATTTTGGCCGTCTTCGTGGCCGTGCTCGACAGCTACGGCGGCATCCCGGTGCCGGTGTTGCTCGTGCTGGCACTGCTCGGCATCTTCACATGGATCGCGACGCAGACGGTGTTCGGGCGCCGCATCTATTCGGTCGGCTCCAATCTGGAAGCCACGCGTCTTTCGGGCGTCGATACGAATCGGGTCAAGCTGGCCGTCTTTGCGTTGATGGGCCTCATGTGCGCGATCGCCGGCATCGTCAATACCGCACGGCTCGCGGCGGGATCGCCGTCGGCGGGCACGATGGGCGAGCTCGACGCGATCGCCGCGTGCTTCATCGGCGGCACGTCGATGCGCGGCGGATCGGGCACGGTCTACGGCGCGCTGATCGGCGCGCTCGTCATGGCCAGTCTCGACAACGGGATGTCGATGCTCGATGTCGACGCTTACTGGCAAATGATCGTGAAGGGCGGGATCCTCGTGCTCGCCGTCTGGATCGATGTCGTATCTGGATCGAATAAGCGCTGAAGCGGGATGTCCCTAAAGGGACTTCCTTCGGGGGCCTCCAAGGGTGCCCCCTCCGGTCGCGCCTAAAGGGACTTCCTTCGGGGGCCCCAAAGGGTGCCCCCCCGGTCGTCCCTAAAGGGACTTCCTTCGGGGGCCTCCAAGGGTGGCCCCTCCGGTCGCCCCGCGCGCCGATAGCGCCGTAGGCAGGGCGCCCGGTGCGGCGTAACATCAAGCACTACTAACGAACTGATCGGAACTCGCATGTCGTATGCAATTTACCCCAGCTTGAGCGGGAAGACCGTCGTCGTCACCGGGGGAGGGAGCGGTATCGGCGCGGCGATCGTCGAAGCGTTCGCGCAGCAGGGCGCCCGGGTATTCTTCGCCGACGTCGCCGAAGCGGATTCCGTCGCGCTCGAGCGAAAGCTTGCCGGTTGCGCGCATCCGCCGCGTTTTTACCGTTGCGATTTGCGCGATGTGGCGGCGATAGCGCGCTTGTTCTCCGAAGTCGAGGCTCACGCGGGTACGATCGACGTTCTCGTCAACAACGCGGCGAACGACGATCGGCACGAGTTCGCGACCGTCACGGCCGAGTACTGGGACGAGCGCATCGCGGTCAACCTGCGGCATCAGTTCTTTTGCGCGCAGCATGCGGCTGCCGTCATGAAAAAGGCGGGCAACGGCGCCATTCTGAATCTCGGCTCTATCTCTTGGCACCTTGCTTTGCCCAGCTTGGCGATCTACATGACAGCGAAGGCAGGCATCGAAGGCCTGACGCGTGGGCTCGCCCGCGATCTCGGCGGCTTTGGCATCCGCGTCAACGCGATCATTCCCGGCGCCGTGAAGACCCCAAGGCAGATGAAGCTCTGGCAGTCGCCCGAAAGCGAGGCAAAGCTCGTCGCCGATCAGTGTTTGCCGCAGCGCATCGAGCCTCACCATGTCGCGCGCATGGCGCTCTTTCTCGCATCGGACGATGCCGAGCGCTGCTCGGGACGAGAGTACTTTGTCGATGCGGGTTGGTACGGCGGCCTCTGACACCGAACGCGCTGGTCTGCGATCAAAGCCGGGTTGCGACGATCGCATTTCCGTGCAAACAATCGCAACAGTGCTTAACCTGGATTCCCCGGCAAAGGCTCGGCAAAGGAATATGACATGTCATCGACGACGACACGAAGACTGAGAAGCCAGAAATGGTTCGACGACCCGGCCCACGCGGACATGACGGCGCTGTACGTCGAACGCTTCATGAACTACGGCCTGACGCGCGAGGAATTGCAGTCGGGTCGCCCCATCATCGGCATCGCGCAGACGGGCAACGACCTCACGCCTTGTAATCGGCACCATATCGAACTCGCGCAACGCACGAAGGCCGGGATTAGAGACGCAGGCGGCATTCCGATGGAGTTTCCCGTCCATCCGCTTGCCGAGCAGAGCCGCCGGCCGACCGCGGCGCTCGATCGCAATCTCGCCTATCTGGGCCTCGTAGAGGTGCTGCACGGCTATCCGCTCGACGGCGTTGTGCTGACGACGGGCTGCGACAAGACGACACCGGCCTGCCTGATGGCGGCCGCGACGGTCGACCTGCCTGCGATCGTGCTCTCGGGCGGGCCGATGCTCGATGGCTGGTACCAAGGCAAACGCGTGGGGTCCGGTACCGTCATCTGGCATGCGCGAAACTTGCTCGCGGCCGGCGAGATCGACTATGAAGGCTTCATGGAGCTGACCGTCGCGGCATCGCCTTCGATCGGTCATTGCAATACGATGGGCACGGCGCTTTCGATGAACAGCCTGGCCGAAGCGCTCGGCATGTCGCTGCCCGGGTGCGCTTCCATCCCGGCGGCTTATCGCGAGCGCGGGCAGATGGCCTATGCGACGGGCAAGCGTATCGTCGAACTCGTGCGCGAGGACGTGCGTCCATCGAAGATTCTGACGCGAGAGGCATTCGAAAACGCGATCGTCGTCGCCTCCGCGCTCGGCGCTTCGACGAATTGTCCGCCGCATTTGATTGCCATCGCGCGCCATATGGGAATCGAGTTGAGCCTCGATGATTGGCAGCGCCTCGGTGAGGACGTGCCGCTGCTCGCGAACTGCATGCCCGCGGGCGAGTATCTCGGCGAGGGTTTCCATCGTGCGGGCGGCGTGCCCGCGGTACTGCGCCAATTGCACGCGGCCGGTTCGGTGCATGGGGAGTGCGTCACGGTGTCGGGGCGTACGATCGCTCAGATCGCCAGCGCGGCGCCTGATGCGGACGGGGATGTCATTCGCCGATTCGACGAGCCGCTGAAGCAGCGTGCCGGCTTCATCGTGCTGACGGGCAATTTCTTCGACAGCGCGATCATGAAGATGTCGGTCGTGGGCGACGCGTTCCGCAAGACGTATCTCAGCGAGCCCGGCGCGGAGAATGCGTTCGAGGCCCGTGCGATCGTGTTCGACGGCCCCGAGGACTACCACGCGCGGATCAACGATCCGTCGCTCGCAATCGACGAGCACTGCATACTCGTCATTCGCGGCTGTGGCACTGTCGGCTATCCCGGCAGCGCCGAGGTCGTGAACATGGCGCCGCCCGCGGCGCTCGTGAAGCGCGGCATCGACTCGCTGCCATGCATGGGCGATGGGCGGCAAAGCGGTACGTCGGCGAGCCCGTCGATACTGAATATGTCGCCGGAAGCGGCCGTGGGCGGCGGCCTCGCGTTGCTGCGCACAGGCGACCGCGTGCGGGTGGACCTCAATGCGCGGCGTGTCGATGTACTGGTCGACGAGGCAGAGTTAGCGCGCCGCCGCGGTGAGGCGACCCTGCAGGTCCCGCCATCGCAGACGCCGTGGCAGGAAATCTACCGGCAATTCGTGGGGCAACTTTCGACAGGCGGATGTCTGGAGCCTGCGACGCTCTATCTGAAGGTGGTCGAAACGCATGGCGATCCGCGTCATTCGCATTGAGGTGTCTCCCAGAGTCGTTTCATCCGATCGTAGGGGCGGGCGACCGGGTCCGTTACATGCGACGGAGAGGATGACGGTGCGCGGCGCGATGCACCGATGAGCGCAAAGTGAGTGTTTGACGGCATGTGAAATTCGCGCTATAGTTTCATTTCTCTGACGCGGGGTGGAGCAGTCTGGCAGCTCGTCGGGCTCATAACCCGAAGGTCGTAGGTTCAAATCCTACCCCCGCAACCAATCGAAAAACCCGTCCTCTGTGGCGGGTTTTGTCGTTTACGCGCGCCGTAGATCCGCCTGACCCACCAGACAGACTGTGCGTTATTCGATGCGTAGCCGCTTCTGGCGCCATACTGCTTGAAACTCGTACTGTGTTTTTGTACAGTGTCGCTCATCTTGAGCACGCGTGAACGTCCCTCAACATCTGCCCCCGAGCCTGAGCCGGCGCCACCGAATGCGCAGGCGGTACCGGCTCGCGCAGACTTTTCACGCAAGATCATCCATTGCGATTGCGACTGCTTCTACGCGTCCGTCGAGATGCGCGACGACCCGAACTTGCGTGGTCGGCCGCTTGCCGTCGGTGGCCGGCCCGAGCAGCGCGGCGTCATCGCCACTTGCAACTACGAGGCACGCCGCTTCGGCATTCATTCGGCCATGTCGTCGGCGCTCGCCATGCGCAAGTGTCCCGAGCTGCTGATCCTGCCGTCGGCGATGGAGAAATACCGCACGGCCTCGCGCCAGATCATGGCCATCTATCGCGATTACACGGCCGATGTCGAGCCCCTTTCGCTCGACGAAGCCTATCTCGACGTCACGCACTCCGCACGCTGCAAAGGCAGCGCTACGCTGATGGCGGCCGAGATCCGCGAACGGGTGCGCGAGACTGTCGGCGTAACTGTCTCGGCCGGTGTTGGACCGAACAAGTTCGTCGCGAAGATCGCATCGGACTGGAACAAGCCCGATGGGCTTTTCGTGGTGCGGCCGGAGGAGGTCGATGCATTCGTCGCGGCGTTGCCCGTGCGCAAGATTTTTGGCGTCGGTAAGGTGACGGCGGCAAAGCTCGAAAAACTCGGCATCGTGACATGTGCCGATTTGCGGCAATGGTCGGTCGTCGATTTGCATCGCCGCTTCGGGAAATTCGGCAGGCGCCTCTACGAGCTCTCGCGCGGGATCGATCATCGTCCCGTCGAAGCCGATCAGGAGCGTAAGTCGATCAGCGTCGAGACGACCTACGTGACGGATTTGCGCACGCTCGAAGAGTGCGCGAGCGAAATCCGGCGTCTTGCCGAGCAGCTCGACACGCGCATCGGCCGGGCGAGCGCCGCTGCCGGAGTGCGCAAGCTCTTCGTCAAGATCCGCTTCGCCGATTTTCAGCGGACGACGGTCGAATGCGTGGCCGGAGCGACGGACCTGCCGACGATACTCTCTCTGCTCGAGAAGGGCTTCGCACGACGCAACAAGCCCGTGCGGCTGCTTGGTGTCGGCGTGCGTTTGGAAGAGGAAGACGATGCCGCGAAAAACGGACAGTTTCCACTGTTCGACGTCGATTGAACCTACGGCGGCTCTACAATCGACGCCGAGCCATTCCCCATCAACGAGCGAGGAGTCGCCGATGCTGGACCTGATCATTCGCCGCGCTGCATTACCTTCACATGTCGCGGGGCGGGACACGCTCGTCGACATCGGCATAGCGGGCGGGGGCATCGCGGCTATCGAACGCCACCTCGCCGTGTCGGCCCGTGACGAGATCGATGCCGCGGGCTCGCTCGTCACGCCGCCGTTCGTCGACGCGCATTTCCACATGGACGCGACGCTCTCGTACGGTCTGCCGCGCGTGAATCAATCGGGAACCTTGCTCGAAGGCATTGCGTTGTGGGGTGAGCTGAAGCCGCACCTGACGCAGGAAGCACTGATCGAACGGGCGCTCGAGTATTGCGATTGGGCCGTCGCTCGAGGATTGCTCGCGATCCGCTCGCATGTCGATGTCTGCGACGAGCGCCTCCTGGCAGTCGAAGCGTTGCTCGAAGTCAAGCGCCGCATCGCGCCCTACCTCGACTTACAGCTCGTCGCATTCCCGCAAGATGGGCTGCTGCGTAGCGCAGGCGCCTTTCAAAACCTCAAGCGTGCGATCGCCATGGGTGTGGAGGTAGTGGGCGGCATCCCGCACTTCGAGCGCACGATGGCCGATGGCGCGCAATCGGTGCGCATGCTGTGCGAGTTCGCCGCCGACAAAGGCCTGCCGGTCGACATGCACTGCGACGAATCGGACGATCCGCTATCGCGCCACATTGAGACGCTATGCGCCGAGACACACCGGCTTGGACTTCACGGACGGGTGACCGGCTCGCATCTTACGTCGATGCATTCGATGGACAACTACTACGTGAGCAAGCTGCTGCCGCTGATGCGCGAATCGGGCGTGGCCGCCATTGCCAATCCGCTCATCAACATTACGCTTCAAGGCCGCGCCGATACATATCCGAAGCGACGCGGCATGACACGCGTGCCGGAAATGATGGCGGCCGGTATCGACGTGGCGTTCGGCCACGATTGCGTGATGGACCCTTGGTACAGCCTCGGGTCGGGCGACATGCTCGAAGTGGCCCACATGGGCTTGCATGTCGCGCAGATGACGGGACAAGCGGCGATGCGTGCCGCGTTCGATGCGGTCACGGTGAACCCCGCGCGCATTCTCGGCTTGCAGGACTATGGGATCGCGGTGGGTTGTCGGGCCGACTGCGTGCTGCTCGACGCTCGCGATCCGGTCGAGGCGATCAGATTGCGCGCGGCGAGGCTCGCCGTCATTCGGCGTGGCCGCGTGATCGCGCGCTCGCCTGCCGCGCGTGCCGCGCTATCGATCGAAGGGCGGCCAGCCGACGTCGACTTCAGGCTGCATCGCTGAGCGCCACGCGAACTTGCCGCGAGGCGCGCACCGGCGCCGCCGTGTGCGCCGACACGGTGCGCCTACGCCGCGCCGCCATCAATGCGCCGACGGCGCGCCGGCCATGCCGTTGTGCCGTAAGAGCGCGTCGATCGTCGGCGCGCGGCCGCGGAACGCCTTGAACGACTCCATGGCCGGCCGGCTACCGCCTACTTCGAGGATCTCGCGACGATAGCGGCGGCCCGTGTCCGAGTCGAGCACGCTGCCGTTCGCCGCGCGCGCGGCATCTTCGAACGCGGCATAAGCATCGGCGGAAAGCACTTCTGCCCACTTGTAGCTGTAATAGCCGGCCGCGTAGCCGCCCGCGAATATGTGACTGAACGTGTTCGGCCACCGCGAGAACGGTGCCTGCGGAATCACGTGGTAGCGTTCGTTGATCTCGCGTGCGAGATCGTTCGCGCTGCGCGCGGCGGTCGCACCTGAGCCGGCCGCGCCTGGGCCGGCCGCACCTGAGCCGGTCGCATCGAAGTCCGTATGCAGGCGCATATCGAAGATCGAAAACACGATCTGCCGCAACATGCCGAGCCCGCTCTGGAAGTTCTTGGCTGCGAGCATTTTGTCGAAAAGCTCGCGGGGCAGGGCGGCGCCGGAATCGACGTGAGACGTCATGCCGGTGAGCACATCCCACTCCCAACAGAAGTTCTCCATGAATTGCGATGGCAGTTCGACCGCATCCCATTCGACGCCGTTGATGCCCGACACCGCGAGTTCTTCGACGCGCGTCAGCATGTGATGCAGCCCGTGCCCGAACTCATGGAAGAGCGTGATGACTTCATCGTGCGTGAAGCACGCCGGCTTGCCGCCCACGGGCGCCGAAAAATTGCACGTGAGATAGGCGACGGGCGTTTGTACGCCGTGCTCGGTCCTGTGACGCGAGCGCGCGTCGTCCATCCAGGCGCCGCCGCGCTTGCCTTCGCGCGCATAAAGATCGAGATAGAACTGGGCGACGAGCGAGCCGTCGCGATTCTCGACGCGGAAGAAGCGAACGTCGGGATGCCAGACAGGAGCTTCGTCACGGCGGATCGAGACGCCAAAGAGCGACTCCGCCACACGGAAGAGACCGTTCAGCACGACAGGCTCGGGGAAGTATTGCTTGACCTCGTTTTCGGAGAACGCGTAGCGCTTCTCGCGCAGGCGCTCGCTCGCGAACGCGACGTCCCACGGTTCGAGCTGCGCGAAGCCCAGCTCGCTCGCGGCGAATTCGCGCAGCTCGCGCCAATCCTCTTCGGCGTACGGGCGTGCGCGTTGCGCGAGATCGTCGAGGAATGCGACCACCTGATCGGGCGAATCGGCCATCTTCGGCACGAGCGAGACTTCGGCGAAGTTGCGGTAGCCGAGCACCTGAGCCTCTTCGCGGCGCAGCTTCAGCAGCTCGGCCATGATCTCGGTGTTGTCCCATTCGGACTTGCCCGCGCCGTATGCGCCGCCGAGCTCCGACGCCCGCGTGACATAGGCCCGGTACATCGCCTCGCGCATCGGGCGGTGAGCGGCGTACTGCATCACGGGGAAGTACGACGGGAAATGCAGCGTGAACTTCCAGCCCTCGGCGCCTGCCGCCTGCGCGGCCTGGCGCGCGGCTTCGACGACGTCTTCGGGCAGTCCGGCGAGCTCGGCCTCGGACTTGGCGATATAGGCGTAGGCGTTCGTCGAGTCCAGCACATGATCGGAGAACGCCTTCGCGAGCGCGGCCTGCCGCTCCTGCAACTCGCTGAAGCGCGGCTTGCTTTCCTCGGGCAGCTCGGCGCCCGACAGCCGGAAATCGCGCAGCGCGTTTTCGAGAATCTTCTTGCGCTCGACGTTGAGCGTCGCGTACTCGGCGCTCGCCGCGATCGCCTTGTACTTCTCGAATAGCGCGAGGTTTTGGCCGACGCTCGACCAGAACTCGGTCACGCGCGGCAGGTTTTCGGAGTAGGTTGCGCGCAGCTCGGGCGTATCGGCGACGGCATTGAGGTGGCCGACCACACTCCAGGCGCGCGAGAGCGGCTCGGTCGCGCACTCGGTGGCGTCGATGACGTCGGACCAGCCGGCGGGCGTTTGCGGGTCGACCGCATGTTCGATGGCCGCTTTCGCATCGGCGAGCAGTACGTCGAGCGCGGGCGTGACGTGTTCGGGGCGGATTTCTCCGAAGCGCGGCAGGCCCGAGAAGTCGAGCAACGGGTTGCCCGACGCGTTCGACGGTTCCTGCGCTTCGGTCGGATGAGACGTGTGCTGGGCCATGGAGCTTCCTGTCTGTCGTGGATGGGATAACGGGCATCATGCACCCGAATCACCAGTTTGGGACGCCGCGCGAGATTTCCAGCGGCGCGCGCCGTTTTCGCTCGAAAGCCTAGACTCGTTTCGCTTCGGCCGACGCCGCCATGCGCTCGGCCGCTTCGATCGTGTTGACGAGCAGCATCGTGATCGTCATCGGGCCGACGCCGCCGGGCACCGGCGTGATGAAGCCGGCTACATCGCGTACCGCCGCGAAATCGACGTCGCCGCATAGCTTGCCGGCCTCGTCGCGGTTCATCCCGACGTCGATGACGACGGCCCCGGGCTTCACCATATCGGCCGTCACAATGTTTCGCCGACCCGTTGCCGCGACGATGACATCAGCTGCCCGCGTGTGCGCCGCGAGATCGCGCGTCTTGCTGTGGCAGATGGTGACCGTCGCGCCGGCCTCGAGCAGCAGCAGCGCCATCGGTTTGCCGACGATGTTCGAGCGGCCGATCACGACGGCGTTTGCGCCTTTCAGCTCGATGCCGTGCGCTTCGAACATCTTCATGACGCCGTACGGCGTGCAGGGTCGAAAGAGGGGCTTGCCCGTCAGCAGCGCGCCGGCGTTCGCAATATGAAAGCCGTCCACGTCCTTTTCGGGAGCGATCGCCTCGATGACTTTATGGCTGTCGATGTGCGGCGGCAGCGGCAGTTGAACGAGGATCCCGTGGATTTGCGGATCGCGATTGAGCTCGTCGATGCGCGCAAGCAGCTCGGCCTCCGAAAGCGTCGCCGGATAGCGGTCGTACGACGAGTGAATGCCATTGTCTTCACAGGCCTTCACCTTGTTGCGCACGTAGACTTCGCTCGCGGGGTTGTCCCCGACGAGTACGACGGCAAGGCCCGGCTTGTGTCCGCGCGCCGCGAGCGCCGCGGCGCGCGTCGCGACTTCAGCGCGCAGAGTCTTGGAAAGGGCGATGCCGTCGATCAATTGGGCTGTCATGGATGGTCGGTCGGGACAAAGGAAAAATTATACCGCCGGGCTATTGGCCCGACTGGCAGTCCAACCGGCGAGGCAGCGAAGCTTGGAGGGGCGAGACGATGCAGCGAAACGCCGCGCGTGGCGTTTCGCCCGGCGCCTACTGTTGCTGCGGCTTGTTCGACAGCGCGAGTCGCAGCAGGTCGGCGACCGTGTTGACGTTGAGCTTTTCCATGATGTTCGCCCGGTGCGCCTCGACGGTCTTGATGCTGATCCCGAGGTCATCGGCGATCTGCTTGTTGAGGCGCCCGGCGATGATGCGCTCGAGCACCTGGTGCTCGCGCGCCGTCAACTTCGAGAGCCGCTCAGCGGCCGCCCGCTGTTGCTGGACCGTGGTGCTCTCGCTGCGCGCCTTCTCGAGCATTCGCTCGACGAGCTTGCGGAGCTCGGCCTCGTCGAACGGCTTCTCGATGAAATCCATCGCGCCTTTTTTCATCGTCGAGACGGCCATCGGCACATCGCCGTGTCCGGTCACGAAGATGATCGGCAGCGAGGCGTTCTCGGCAATGAGCCGTTCCTGCAGCTCGAGGCCGCTCATGCCGGACATGCGCACGTCGAGAATCAGGCAGGCGATCTGCCCCGGGTGCTGAGCGGGCTGATAGGCGTCGAGGAACTGTTCGGCGCTCGTGAAGCACTGCACCCGATAGCCGTTCGCCTCCAGCAGCCAACGCAGCGAATCGCGCACGGCCTCGTCGTCGTCGACGACAAAGACGGTTTCCTGAGTGGTGACTGGGCTGCTCATAGTTCTCCCGTGACAGTTTGCGGTCTCTGTGCCTCGGACCCGCCTTGGTTATGATCGGCTGGTTCGCCGATCGGCAGACTAACGTGAAACGTGGCGCCTGTAACCTTTCCGTCGGCATCGATGTTGTTGACGACCCACAGGCGTCCGCGATGCGACTCGATGATCGATCGGCAGATGTTGAGGCCCATGCCCATGCCGTCCGACTTCGTGCTGAAAAACGGCTCGAAGAGGCGCTCGATGGCCGCTTCGTCCACGCCCGGGCCCTGATCGATCACGCTGATGCAGACGAACCCAGCATCCAGCCGGACGACGATTCGGATTGCCGGATCAACGGCGTTCGGCCGCGCGCCGTGCATCGCTTCGGCGGCGTTCTTGAGCAGGTTGACGAGCACCTGTTCGATGAGGACCGGGTCCACATAGATGACCGGCAGCCGTGAGCGGATTTCCGTCACGATCCGAATCCGGCGCTTGCGGGTCTCGATTTCGGCGAGACCCACCGCGTCGGCGACGATGTCGGAGACACGAGCGGCCTGGCGCTTCGGCTCGCTGCGCTTCACGAACTCGCGGATTCGCTTGATGATCATGCCCGCGCGCACGGCCTGCTGCGCCGTCTTCTCGAGCACGGGCAAGAGCGTATCGGGCGTCGTGCGACCCGCCTTGACGAGCGCCACCGTGCCCGAGCAGTAGTTGTTGATCGCGGCGAGCGGCTGATTGAGCTCGTGCGCGAGCGAAGAAGCCATCTCGCCCATCGTCATGAGGCGGCTCGTGAACTGCAGCTTCTCTTCCTGTTGACGCGCGAGCTCCTGCGCCTGCTTGCGCGTCGTGATGTCAGTGGCGATCTGCATCTGCGCGAGATGGCCGTCGACCCACTGGATATACTGGCGGCGCACCTCGAACCACTTCTGAATGCTCTGGACGTAGACTTCCTGCGCGTCGGCCGTGCCTTCGGTCAGCGCGGCGGCCGGCAGCCCGGCATAGGTATCCACCATATCGATCGAGTCCGAAGACGCCTGCGTCGAATCGAAGCCGCCGCCGCCCGCGAGCTCGAGGTGCCCGTCGGGCCGAATGCCGAAAAGGTGCCGGTAATAACGGTTCGCGAACAGCAGCTCGGCTTCGTCGGCGGCGAGCACCGAAACGGCGGCGTCGAGGCTTTCGAGCACGGTCGTGAACCGCTCGTGGGCCGCGGCGAGCTCTTCGCGCGCGCGCTTGGGCTCCGTGATGTCGGTCATCGACGACATCCAGCCGGTTTGCCGCCCGGAACTGTCGATGAGCGGCGAGACGTAAAGCCGTGCATGGAAGATCGACCCGTCCTTGCGGCGCACGCGCAATTCGAAACCCGAGGAGGGCGCCTTGCCGCGCAGCGTCATGTCGATCTGACGCTGCATTTCGGGATAGGAGTCGCGTGGCCAGTACGGAAAGGGCGGCGTCTTGCCGACGAGGTCGCTCTCGTCCCAGCCCGTCATCCGGCAGAACGCGGGGTTCACGTGCGTGATCCGTCCGTGCATGTCGAGCACGCGCATGCCGATCAGCACCGAGTTCTCCATCGCGCGCCTGAAGAACGCCTCCGCATACAGCGCCTGCTGTGCCTCGAAGCGCTGGCGCGTGTGCTTCCAGAGGCTCCAGAGACTCCAGAGCACGAAGCACGACAGCCCCGCCACGAGCCACACGAGCGTGTTGTTCGTGAAGTTCGTGATCTGCGGAAACGCGTAGACGCGCACGGTGAGCCCTTGGCCCGGCGGGTCGAGCGGCAGATCGTAGAAAATGTCGCGCGGCAGGCGCGGGCGCGTCGACGTCGTCGAGAGCTCCCGGTTGTCCGCGTCGAGCAGCGAAATCTTGTATTTCGCCGAAAGCTCGGGCGGAATGTCGTGCTTCAAAATCCCTTCGATCGAGAACACGGCGGCAATCGAGCCGAGAAACTCGCGATCGCGATAAACGGGCGTTTGCAGCGTCAGGTAGCCGTTGCCGAGATCGTCGTAGATGAGCGGCGAGTAGACCTGGCGCCGTGTGCTGCGGGCCTCGCCGAAAGCGGCGGTGACGGCCATGTCCATCTGCGCGTCCGTGAGCCGCGCGAAACGCTGCCCCGCGAGCGGCGGCGCCATGTCCGGCCAGTGCAGCGTCTTTCCGCTCGTGTACCAGTTCAGATAGACGATCTCGGGATGCGCCTGCATGATGTCGGCCGTCGACGTCTGAAACGAGCGTTCCTCCTCGTGGCCGGCCGCGAGATCGCGTGCCACGCCCTGCAATTGTTCCTGCGCGCCCGTCATGGACAGGCGGATCTGCTGCTGGGCCCACGCCACGTTGCGAAAGAGCGTGTCCTCCTGCTGCTGCTGCTCGCGCCGGTTCAAGCTCCAGAGGATGAGGCTCATCACGACGAGGAACACCAGGATCGAGAGGAGCGGCGTCAGCAAATAGGAATTGGACCACCACGGTCCGTGGTGCCAGCGGGACGGCGCCGAGTCCGCCCGGGCACCGGACGGCCGCGCCGAGCGTGCGAAAAGCCGATCGGTCAACATGGCTCGAATTGTAGCGCAGCGCCGCAGGGCCAATTGGCGTAAAACAGCAAGCAACGACTGTCAATTCGAGCGTCTTCCGATCGTGGGGCTACCTCGGGAAAGGTCCGATTTGCGGTTCATCTGCGTGCCGTTCGATGTGCGTTGCAACAATATTCCGCATTATGAGAAATGATCTCGTAATTCGAAAAATTCGTTGCGCGGTGGCGTCTGGGGTCATTACAATCGCCCACAACTGCCGCGGCCGAACCGGCTCGCGTCGTCTGTTCGAAGAGCATTTCCTACCAGGAGACGAGAATGTCCGCTGTGCCCGACGAAGTCATGAAGTATGTCGCCGCCGATAAAGACGACGATCCCCAGGAAACCGGCGAATGGCTCGAGGCACTGGAGGGCGTGATCTCCGCCGTCGGCCCGAACCGTGCGCACTACCTGATCGAAAAGCAGATCGAGTTTGCCCGCGTGCATGGCGAGCATCTGCCGTTCTCGGCCAACACCCCCTACATCAACACCATTCCGGTCCCGAATCAGGCGAAGATTCCCGGCGACCAGGACATCGAGCACCGCATCCGCTCCTACACGCGCTGGAACGCGATCGCGATGGTGCTGCGCGCGGGCAAGCACACGAACGTCGGCGGCCACATCGCTTCGTTCGCCTCGGCCGCGACGCTCTACGACGTCGGCTTCAATCATTTCTGGCACGCGCCGTCGGACAAGCACGGCGGCGACCTCGTATTCGCGCAAGGCCACTCGTCGCCCGGCATCTATGCGCGCGCCTTCCTGCTCGGCCGGCTGACCGAAACGCAGCTCGACAACTTCCGCCAGGAGGTGGGCGGCGAGGGCATCTCGTCGTATCCGCACCCGTGGCTCATGCCCGACTTCTGGCAGTTCCCGACCGTCTCGATGGGCCTCGGCCCGATCATGGCGATCTACCAGGCGCGCTTCATGAAGTATCTGCAGGCGCGCGGCATCGTCAACGCGGAGGGCCGCAAGGTCTGGGCGTTCCTCGGCGACGGCGAGACCGACGAGCCCGAATCGCTCGGCGCGATCGGCATGGCGGGCCGTGAGCGGCTCGACAATCTCGTGTTCGTCGTCAACTGCAACTTGCAGCGCCTCGACGGCCCCGTGCGCGGCAACGGCAAGATCATTCAGGAGCTCGAGTCGGAATTCCGCGGCGCGGGCTGGAACGTCGTCAAGGTCATCTGGGGCAGCCGCTGGGACGCGCTCTTCGCGCGTGACAAGACGGGTGCCCTGATGCGCCGGATGATGGAAGTCGTCGACGGCGAGTATCAGACGTACAAGTCCGAGTCGGGCGCCTTCGTGCGCGAGCACTTCTTCAACACGCCGGAATTGAAGGCGCTCGTCGCCGATTGGTCCGACGACGACATCTGGAACCTGAACCGCGGCGGCCACGATCCGCACAAGATCTATGCGGCGTTCCACGCGGCCACGCATCACAAGGGCCAGCCGACCGTCATCCTCGCGAAGACGATCAAGGGCTACGGCATGGGCGAGGCCGGCCAGGCAATGAACATCACCCACCAGCAGAAGAAGATGCAGGTGGATCAGCTCAAGGCATTCCGAGACCAGTTCCGGCTCCCGATCTCCGACGAGCAGATCGTCGACGTGCCGTACCTCAAGTTCGAGGAAGGGTCGAAGGAACTCGAGTACATGCGCGCCCGGCGCGAGGAGCTCGGCGGCTATCTGCCGGCACGTCGTCAAAAGGCGGCCGAGTCGCTGCCCGTGCCGCCGCTCTCGGCGTTCGAGCCGCTCCTGAAGGGCACGGGCGAAGGCCGCGAGATCTCGACGACGATGGCGTTCGTGCGGATCCTCAACATCCTGCTGAAGGACAAAGCGCTCGGCAAGCGCGTCGTGCCGATCGTGCCCGACGAGTCGCGCACGTTCGGCATGGAGGGTCTCTTCCGGCAAATCGGCATCTGGAACCAGGACGGCCAGAAGTATGTGCCCGAGGATTCCGATCAGCTGATGTTCTATAAGGAATCCGAGACCGGCCAGATCCTGCAGGAAGGGATCAACGAGGCGGGCGGGATGTGCGACTGGATCGCCGCGGCGACGTCGTATTCGACGCACGGCGAGATCATGGTGCCGTTCTACGTCTTCTACTCGATGTTCGGCTTCCAGCGCATCGGCGATCTCATCTGGGCGGCCGGCGACATGCGTTCGCGCGGCTTCCTGCTCGGCGGCACGTCGGGCCGCACGACGCTGAACGGCGAAGGCCTCCAGCACGAGGACGGCCATTCGCTGCTGTGGGCGTCGTCGGTGCCGAACTGCGTCAGCTACGATCCGACGTTCGGCTTCGAGCTCGCGGTCATCATGCAAGACGGCCTGCGCCGGATGGTTCAGGAGCAGGAGGACGTGTTCTACTACGTCACGGTGATGAACGAGAACTACGAGCACCCGGCGATTCCCGAGGGTGACGACGTGGCCGCTCACATCATCAAAGGCATGTACTCGCTCAAGAAGGCCGACGGCTCGGGCAAGGCGCCGCGCGTGCAACTCATGGGCGCGGGCACGATCCTGAACGAAGTGATCGCCGCGGCCGATTTGCTGAAGAACGACTGGGGGGTGGCCGCCGACCTCTGGAGCGTGCCGAGCTTCACCGAGCTCGCGCGCGAGGGCCAGGAAGTGTCGCGCTGGAACCTGCTGCACCCGACGGAGCCGCGCAAGCTTTCGCACGT
This sequence comes from Trinickia symbiotica, assembly GCF_002934455.1. GTDB lineage: Bacteria > Pseudomonadota > Gammaproteobacteria > Burkholderiales > Burkholderiaceae > Trinickia > Trinickia symbiotica. Next base: position 88,235 of record NZ_PTIR01000018.1, read on the forward strand.
TGAAACGCTGCTGAAGGATACGCAGGGCCCCATCGTCGCTTCGACGGACTACGTGCGGGCGCTGGCCGATCAGATCCGCGCTTATGTGCCGCGGCGCTTCGTCGTGCTCGGCACCGACGGCTTCGGCCGCTCCGACACGCGCGAGAAGCTGCGTCACTTCTTCGAAGTCGACCGTTACTGGGTCACCGTCGCCGCGCTGAACGCGCTGGCCGATGAAGGTACCATCGAGCGCAAGGTCGTGGCCGACGCGCTCGCGAAGTACCGCCTCGACCCCAACAAACCCAACCCGATGACCGTTTAAGGCATCGCCTTCGCGCGATCCGACGCGTGCGTGAGCCGCCCGAAAGGCGGCTTCACGCGCGTGTGCCCTGGAGACACCAACAAATGAGTCAAGCGATCGAAGTCAAGGTGCCGGACATCGGCGATTTCAAGGACGTACCCGTCATCGACATCCTCGTGAAACCGGGCGATACCGTCGAGCCGGAGCAGTCCCTCATCACGCTCGAGTCGGACAAGGCGACGATGGACGTGCCGAGCCCCGCGGCCGGCACCGTCAAGGAAATCCGAGTGAAGCAGGGCGACACCGTCTCCGAGGGCACGTTGATCGTGCTGCTCGAAGGCGGCGCGGCAGGGGCCGCCAAGCCCGCGCAAGGCAACGGCGCGGCCGCGCCTTCCCCCGCGCCGGCGGCGGCACCGGCCGCCGCGCCGGCTCCGGCGGCCGCCGCGCCGGCCGGCGGCGCGGTCCAGGAAGTCAAAGTGCCCGACATCGGCGACTTCAAGGACATCCCCGTCATCGAGATCGCCGTAAAAGTCGGCGATCGCGTGCAGAAGGAGCAATCGCTCATCACGCTCGAATCCGACAAGGCGACGATGGATGTACCAAGCCCGGCCGACGGCGTCGTCAAGGATCTGAAGGTAAAGGTGGGCGACACCGTCTCCGAAGGTTCCGTGATTCTGCTGCTCGAATCCGGAGGCGCGGGTGCCGAAGCAGCGCCGGCCCCGGCCGCCGCGCCACAGAGGAAGGTGGAAGAGCCCTCCGATTCGCCGCGTCCCGACCTGGCGCACAAGGCGCCCACGCCGCCATCCGCGCTCGCACAGGCTCCGCTGATTCCAGCGGGAGAGGGCGGCGTGCGCCGGCCGAGCCATGCGTCGCCCTCGGTGCGCAAGTTCGCGCGCGATCTCGGCGTCGATGTGGCGCTCGTGCCGGGCACGGGCCCGAAAGGCCGCATTACTCAGGAAGACGTGACAGCGTTCGTGAAGGGCGTGATGACCGGACAGCGCGCGCCGGCCGGCGTACCCGCGGGCGCGCCGTCCGCGGGCGGCGAGCTGAACCTGCTGCCCTGGCCGAAGATCGACTTCACGAAGTTCGGCCCGATCGAGGCCAAGCCGCTTTCGCGCATCAAGAAGATTTCGGGCGCGAACCTGCACCGCAACTGGGTGATGATTCCGCACGTCACGAACAACGACGAGGCCGACATCACCGAGCTCGAGGCGCTGCGCGTTCAGCTCAACAAGGAAAACGAGAAGGCGGGTGTCAAGGTCACGATGCTCGCGTTCGTGATCAAGGCCGTCGTGGCCGCGTTGAAGAAGTTCCCGACGTTCAACGCGAGCCTCGATGGCGACAATCTCGTCTACAAGCAGTACTACCACGTCGGCTTTGCGGCCGATACGCCGAACGGGCTCGTCGTTCCTGTGATCCGCGACGCGGACAAGAAGGGACTCATCGAGATCGCCAAGGAGATGGCCGAGCTCTCGAAGCTCGCGCGCGAAGGCAAGCTCAAGCCCGATCAGATGCAAGGCGGCTGCTTCTCGATTTCGTCGCTGGGCGGCATCGGCGGCACGCATTTCACGCCGATCATCAATGCGCCCGAAGTGGCGATCCTCGGTCTTTCGCGCGGCGCGATGAAGCCCGTCTGGGACGGCAAGCAGTTCGCCCCGCGGCTCACGCTGCCGCTTTCGCTGTCATACGATCATCGTGTCATCGACGGCGCCGAGGCCGCGCGCTTCAACGCCTATCTCACCTCGCTGCTCGCCGATTTCCGGCGCGTGATCCTTTGATCGCCGGCGCTAACAAGAAGGGGACGTGAATGAGTCTCGTCGAAGTGAAAGTGCCGGATATCGGCGATTTCAAGGACGTCGATGTCATCGAGGTCAACATCAAGGCTGGCGACGTCATCGAGAAGGAACAGTCGCTGCTGACGCTCGAGTCCGACAAGGCGTCGATGGAGGTGCCGAGCGATGCCGCCGGCACGGTCAAGGAAGTGAGGATCAAGGCCGGCGACAAGGTCTCGCAGGGCACCGTCATCGCGCTCGTCGAAGTAAGCGTTGGCGCCGGTGCGGCGAAGCCGGCGCCCGCCGCCCAGTCGCACGCGCCGGCCGCGGCCCCGGCTCCCGCGCGTGCAGAACCGCCGCGCTCACAGCCGGCTGCGGCGCCTGCCGCAGCCAGCTACACGGGTAACGTCGACATCGAGTGCGACATGGTCGTGCTCGGCGCGGGGCCCGGTGGCTACTCGGCGGCCTTCCGCTCGGCCGATCTCGGCATGAAGACGGTACTCGTCGAGCGCTATCCGACGCTCGGCGGCGTGTGCCTGAACGTCGGCTGCATTCCGTCGAAGGCGCTGCTGCACACGGCGCTGATCATGGACGAAGTCGGCGAGCTCGCCGAGCACGGCATCATGTTCGGGGAGGCGAAGATCGACCTTCCGAAGCTGCGCTCATTCAAGTCCGGCGTCGTCAAGAAGCTGACGACGGGCTTGGCAGGCATGGCGAAAGCGCGCAAGGTCGAGGTCGTGACCGGTGTCGGCTCGTTCCTCGACCCGCACCATATGGAAGTCCAGGGCGAAAGCGGCAAAAGGGTCGTCCGCTTCAAGCAGGCGATCGTCGCGGCCGGCTCGCAAGCCGTGAAGCTGCCGTTCATGCCCGACGACCCGCGCGTCATCGATTCGACGGGCGCGCTCGAGCTGCCGCAGATTCCGCAGCGGATGCTTGTCGTCGGCGGCGGCATCATCGGACTCGAAATGGCGACGGTCTATGCGACGCTCGGCGCCAAGATCGACGTCGTCGAGATGCTCGACGGCCTTATGCTGGGCGCCGATCGCGACCTCGTGAAGGTTTGGCAGAAGTACAGCGCCAGGCATTTCGCCAACGTCATGCTGAAGACCAAGACGACGTCGGCCGAAGCGAAGTCCGACGGCATCTACGTCAAGTTCGAAGGCGAGAGCGCGCCAGCGCAGGCGCAGCGCTACGACCTCGTACTCGTGGCGGTCGGACGCAGCCCGAACGGCAAGAAAATCGGTGCCGACAACGCGGGGATCGCGGTGACCGATCGCGGCTTCATTGAGGTCGACAAGCAGATGCGTACCAACGTGCCGCACATCTTCGCGATCGGCGACATCGTCGGGCAGCCGATGCTCGCCCACAAGGCGGTGCACGAAGGGCACGTCGCGGCGGAAGCTGCGCATGGTGAAAAGGCTTATTTCGACGCGCTGCAGATCCCGTCCGTGGCCTATACCGACCCGGAGGTCGCTTGGGCCGGAAAGACCGAGGACCAGTGCAAGGCCGAGGGCATCAAGTTCGGCAAGGCCGTCTTCCCCTGGGCCGCCTCGGGCCGGGCGATCGCGAACGGCCGGGACGAGGGCTTCACGAAGCTGATCTTCGACGAAGAGACGCATCGCGTCATCGGCGGCGGGATCGTCGGCCTCAACGCCGGCGATCTGATCAGCGAAGTGTGCCTTGCCATCGAGATGGGGGCGGATGCCACCGACATCGGCCGCACGATCCATCCGCACCCGACGCTCGGCGAATCGATCGGCATGGCCGCCGAGCTTTACGAAGGGGTCTGCACCGACCTGCCGCCGCAGCGCAAGAAGTGAAGCGGCGCGCGAAGGCTTGGCCGCCCGACTGGGTCGTCAAGTTTTCGGCGCGACGGGCGCTCGGTGGATCGCGGCGCCCGCCGTAACGCATATAAAAGCAAAAACGGCGCGCTTCCGTTGGGAAGCGCGCCGTTTTTTCGTGCGGGGAGGGCCGGAGTTCAGCCCTCGGTTCCCGTCACGACTCTCAGGCAACAGGCTTTTTCGCTGCCGCGCGCGAAGCCGAAGCGGCTTGTTGAGCGGCCTTTTGCGCAGCCGTGGCGGCCGCGTTGAAGTTGCTTTCGGCGATCTCGACGGCTTGCTTCGTCGCCTTGTGGACCGTTTCGTACGTGGTGTTGGCGGCCGTGATCGCGGACTTCATCACGGCGACAGCCGTTTCCGAGCCGGCGGGAGCGTTCTTGCCGATGTTGTCGACGAGCGCCTGCACCTTGCGGTTCTGCTCTTCGTACTGCGCTTCCGCGACGCGCGCGAATTCGGCTTGCGTGGCCGACGCGATCTCATAGAGATGACGGCCGTACGACAGGACCTTCTCAGCCGCGGGCTGCGCGATGCTCGCTTGCAGCGCGAGGAATTCCTGCGCATCCTTCACGGACAGCGCACGCTGCGCGTTTTCCTGGCCTTCCGCGATCGTCGACTTGACGACTTGCACGTTCAACTCGACCAGCTTCTCGATGCCTTCGAACGCCTTGTTCGTGAGGCCGAACAGCGCTTCGAGGTTGGCCTTCTGGGCTGCCGCGAATTGCTCAGGTGTCAGCAGAGTCATGTTTTCGCTCCTGATAGTCGGCCTGTCTGGCGCAGACCGGGGGGTGGAATGGCAAAACTTTGATCGCGTCGTCTAGCCGACGCGTTTTGTGCGTCGCAACAACGGATCCTATTTTAGGCTCACTTGACCAAATGTCAAGCGCATTTTTGTGCATTGCACAATGTTAGGGTTTCCACGTAAAAACAACGGCATGACGGTAATTTTGGCCGAGCAAACGCTCGCTTTCCGGGAAAAAATGCGGCAGTGCTTCGCCCTCGTGCACCAGTCTCGTGATACGATCGCGCCCACGCTCCCGCCGCACTTTGTGCGCGCGTCGACTCGACGTCAACGCAAGGTCGCCGCCGCGCGTTGAGTCGGCTCGCGACGCGCAATGCAGTTCGAAGGGCGCATCGCGGCCGATCGCCGCCGTCGTGGCGCCCGCCCCTCGGCGCCCGTCCGTGGCGGGCCAATGCTGTCATTTTTCGTTCAAGTTTGCGTCAAATGCGCCGTTATGTGGCTATCGCCCCATAGCGAACCCGCGTTTTGTCGCATGCTGAAATCGCGCGTGCGCGGCAGCCGATTCTGCCTGCCAGCACCTACAATTTGCTTCAAGGACCGCCGGTAAGTGCTTCAGATTGCTTATTTTTAATACCTTTACTACACTTGCCGGAACCTTCCGTCTCTCGCCACCCGTTTTAAGAACACCAATGAAAACCGCTCTGTTTTCGTCGCTCAAAGTGATGCAAGACGTGGCGCTTACCAGAGTCGTCTCGGTGACTGCTTCCCTGCTCGCCGCCGCGGTCTTCGCGGCCCCGACCGACGCGCTTGCCGCGCCCAGCTCGACCGACGCCGCTCAGACCAAGCCCTCCCTCGCGAAGAAAGCGCACAAGATCCGACACGCCGCGGCCAAAGAAGCCGCGAGTGCCGAAAAGCCCGCCGCCCTCGCGGACGAGAAAACACGCAAGAAGCGCGTTTCGTACACCCTGAGGGCGCACGGGCGTCACGGCGCGATGCGCCGGGTCGCCTTCGAGTCGCGCCTGCCGGCGACCGGCCAGGCGTTCAAGCTGCAAGAGGGGCCGGAAGGACTCGCGCTGCGCTCGAACGTCGCTTACGTGATCGACCAGAACACGTCCGAAACGCTCTTCGACAAAAACTCGCGCTCCGTCGTGCCCATCGCCTCGATCACGAAGCTGATGACGGCGATGGTCGTCCTCGATTCCAAGATGCCGCTGACGGACGAGATCGAGGTGACGGACGAGGATCGCGACTACGAGAAGCATACCGGCTCGCGGCTCGCCGTCGGCTCGGTGCTGTCGCGCGAGGATATGCTGCACATCGCGCTGATGGCGTCGGAAAATCGCGCAGCGGCCGCGCTGTCGCGCTACTATCCGGGCGGCCGCGCGGCGTTCATCGCCGCGATGAACGCCAAGGCGAAGGCGCTCGGCATGACGGACACGCGTTTCGAGAACCCGACCGGCCTCACGAGCCATAACGTCTCGACGGCGCGCGATCTCGTGAAGATGGTCGACGCGGCCTATCAGTATCCGCTGATCCGCAAGTTCTCCACGGATCGCAGCTATACGGTCGATACGGGCCGGCGTGAGATCGCCTACAACAGCACCAACGCGCTCGTGCGCAATCCGTCGTGGGAGATCGGCCTGCAAAAGACCGGTTTCATCAACGAAGCGGGCGAGTGCCTCGTGATGCAGGCGACGATCCAGGGCCGGCCGCTGATCATGGTGCTGCTCGATTCGTCGGGCAAGTACTCGCGCTTCGCCGACGCCACGCGCCTGCGCACCTGGCTCGACAACGGCGGCGATCAGCGGATCACGAGCGCCGACGCAGGCCCGCGCGGAGGGACGTGACGCGGTGCTTCACCGTCGCGATCAGAAAAAAGCCCCGTTCGCGTGACGGGGCTTTTTATCGGCCGGCTGACGTGGCTCAAGCGGTGGCTCAAGCGGTTTTCGCCGCTTTAGTGTCGTGGCCGTTGCCGGCCGTCGCGCTCACCGCTTCGGGGTGGTATCCGAGCGATTCGGAGATGACGAGCGCGGTGCGGCTCAGGTGACCGAGCCACGCATCCTGCAGCCGGTCTGCCGGAGCCGACAGCGAGAGGCCGGCAACGAGCTTGCCCGTGTCGTCGTAGATTCCGGCGGCGATGCAGCGCACGCCGAGCTCGAGCTCTTCGTTGTCGCGGGCGCAAGCCTGCTGACGCACCTGCAGCAACTCTCGCTCGAGCCGTCCGAGGTCCGTGATGCTATTTTGAGTGTGCCCCGAGAGACCCGTGCGCGTGGCATAGGCACGCACGCGCGGGGCCTCGTCGGCCGCCAGGAAGAGCTTGCCGACCGATGTCAGGTGCAGCGGGGCCCGGCCGCCGATCGCGCGCACGACCTGCATGCCCGAACGCTCGGAGTAGGCACGTTCGATGTAGACGATTTCGTCGCCCTGGCGCACTGACAAGTTGACCGTCTGCCCGGTGAGACGATGCAGCTCGCGCATCGGCGCGAGCGCCGCATCGCGCACGGAGAGGCGGGCCTTGACGAGATTGCCGAGCTCGAGCAACCGCATGCCGAGCCGGTAAGTGCCCGGATCCGAACGGTCGACCAGGCGGCAGGTGACCATGTCGTTGAGAATGCGGTGCGCGGTCGACGGGTGCAGCTCCGTGCGCAGGGCGAGCTCCTTGAGGCTGACCGGATCGGTGTGACCGGCAAGGGCGTCCAGCAGGCGCATCATGCGTTCGATGACCTGGATCGACGTCTTGGTGTCCTGGTTCGTATCGCTCATCGTGGATCGAATGACGCAAAGCAAAAAGTCATTGTATCTCGTATTGTGAAAAAAGCGAACGCTGTTCGAACGCTGGTTCGGCACCGTTTTTCGGCGGGTTGCCCGCGCGAGCGGCCGCAATCGACGGATAATGGCAGCGATCGTCTCAACGGAGCCCTCATGCGCGTCGGATTGTTCGTCACTTGCCTCATCGACCTCATGCGCCCCGAAATCGGGTTTTCGGCCGTCAAGCTGATCGAGCAGGCGGGGTTCGAGGTGGTTGTGCCGCCCGCCCAGACCTGCTGCGGGCAGCCCGCCTACAACTCGGGCGAGCGGCGCATCGCGCGCGATCTGGCCGAGAAGATGCTGCGCGAGTTCGAGCAGTTCGACTATGTCGTTGTTCCGTCCGGGTCCTGCGGCGGCATGATCGCTGTCCACTACGCCGATCTTTTTGCCGACGATCCCGAGCTTATGGGACGTTATGGACGCCTTCGCGCCAAGGTTCATGAACTGACGGACTTTCTCGTGAACGTGGCGAAGGTCGAGCTGTCGCCGGGCCATTTCGTGGGCCCCGTCACCTATCACGACTCCTGCGCAGGGCTGCGCGAGCTTGGCGTCAAGCTCGAGCCGCGGGCCTTGCTCGCGCAAAAGGGCGTCGAGATCAACGAGATGAAGGGCTGCGAGCACTGCTGCGGCTTCGGCGGCACCTTTGCGGTCAAGTACGGCAATATCTCGACGGCGATCGTCGACGAAAAGTGCGAAAACATCCGTGCGAGCGGCGCGGACACGGTCGTGCTCGGGGACCTCGGCTGTATCCTCAACATCGAAGGCCGTCTGCGGCGCACGGGCGATACAGTCACGCGCGTGCTTCACATCGCCCAGGTGCTTGCGGAAGACATCTGACGCGCCTCTGCCTTTTTGTCTTTTCGATACGGTGCTTTCATGCAAGTCCAATCGATGCACTTCAAGGCGCGCGCGAAAGAGAGTCTCGCCAACGCGCGTTTGCAGCAGAACCTGACGAAGCTGTCGACCAAGTTCGTTTCGGCGCGCGCGGTGGCGATGGAGTCGATTAATTTTCCGGCGACGCGCGCGGAGCTCAAGGTGCGCCGCAACCGGGCGCTCGATGATCTCGACGTCTGGCTCGAGACGTTCGAGCGCGAGGCGACGCGTCGCGGGGTGACGGTGCTCTACGCCGAGACGACGCGCGACGCGGCGCGGCTCGTGGCCGAGATCGCGCGTCGTCACGACGTCAAGAAGGTCATCAAGACCAAATCGATGGTCTCGGAGGAGATGCGCCTGAACGCGGTTCTCGGCGAAATGGGCGTGCAATCGATCGAGACAGACCTCGGCGAGTACATCCTGCAGATCAACGACAACGAGCCTCCCAGCCACATCATCGCGCCCGTGGTGCACAAGGATAAGGAGGAGATCGCCGATCTGTTCGCGCGAACGCACGCGCGTGCGCGCCTCACCGAAATTCCGCAGATGACGCGCGAGGCGCGCGACGTCCTGCGACCTCACTTCATGTCGGCCGACATGGGCGTGACCGGGGGCAACTTTCTGATCGCGGAAACCGGCTCCGTCGTGCTCGTCACGAACGAAGGCAACGAGGGCATGTGCACGGTCATGCCGCGCGTGCACGTGGCCGTGACCGGCATCGAAAAAGTGCTGCCGACGCTCGAGGACCTGGCGGTCGCGATGCGGCTTCTGCCGCGCTCGGCGACCGGGCAGTCCATGTCGAATTACTTTTCCCTGCTGACCGGGCATCGCGCCGAGGGCGATGGCGACGGCCCCGAGGATATGTACGTCGTGCTCGTCGACGGCGGCCGCACCGGTCTCATCGGCGGCGAGTTTCAGGAAATGCTGCGCTGCATACGCTGCGGCGCCTGCATGAACCACTGTCCCGTCTATCAGAAGGTGGGCGGCCACGCTTATGGTTGGGTCTACCCGGGCCCGATGGGCTCCGTGCTCACGCCGAGCTATGTGGGGCTCGACAAGGCGGTCGACCTGCCGCAGGCGGCCACGCTTTGCGGCGAGTGCAACAGTGTCTGCCCGGTCGGCATACCGATTTCGGACCTCTTGCGCAAGCTGCGCGAAAAGCAAATGGACCGGCATTTGCGGCCGCTCGCGGAACGCATCGGGCTTGCCGTCTGGGGATTCGTCGCCGTGCGGCCGGCGCTTTACGGGCTGGTCACCAAACTTGCGGTTCGCGTGCTCGAAACGATGGGAGGCCGCAGCCGCTCGATCTCGCGGCTGCCGTTCGGGCAGGGGTGGACGGCGACGCGCGAGATGCCGGCTCCCGTCGGCCGTACGTTCCGCGAGCTCTATGCCGCGCAACGCAGTCATGGTGGCGACCGCGCGCCCCGAAGCGCCGGGTCGTAGCACGATTGTTTATCGTATCGCAACGCTGAATTCGCTATTCCCGGCTTTGTCTCAATAGACGATATCTATAGAATCCTCTCATGTAACGCGGACGCGCAGTGTGCGCGCCCACATCAACGAGGGGCGCAAGATGAAAACGAGAATATCGGTCTATTGGCCACTGGCCGTGGCGGTGACCCTGGTCGCCCTTGCGGCGATGCAAGCGCACGGCGAGAAGGCGCGGCATGAGCCGCTGGCGGCGGAGCAAGTGAGCGCTGAGCTGGCTCGCACGATCTCTTATGGGCTCATCGACGGAACTGAAACCGAGAGCGCGGCCACCGTGGGGCAACGCGCCTCGAGCGCCGGGAAGCCACAAGCGTCGTAGGAGGGGCGCCTCTATAATGGCGCCTTTCTATCGCCGCCGATGATGAACACCGTCTCCGTCTGTTTCGTCTGTCTTGGAAACATCTGCCGTTCGCCGACGGCCGAAGCGGTCATGCGCGCCCAAATCGACGCGGCGGGGCTGCAGGATCGGATCGTCGTGGATTCCGCCGGCACCGGCGACTGGCATGTCGGGGAAGCGCCCGATGAACGTGCGCAGGCGGCCGCGCTGCGACGCGGTTATGATCTCTCGGCGCTGAAGGCCAGGCAAGTCGCCCAAGAAGACTTCGAGCGGTTCGACCTGCTGCTCGCGATGGACGGCGAGAACCTGCGTATGTTGCGCCGGCTTTGCCCGCCGCGGCATCAGCCGAAATTGCGGCTCTTGATGGAATTCGCCGCTCAGCCGGCGGTCAGCGAGGTGGCCGACCCGTACTTCGGCGGCGGGGAAGGCTTCGAGCAAGTGCTCGATCAATGCGAGGAGGCGTGCCGCGGATTGATCGCGCACCTGCGTGCTCGGACCTTCTTCGTACCCTAATGACCTGTTCGGCGGCAGGGGATACTTGACTAAAAATGTCATGTATTTATACTTGACCGCAATTGTCAAGAATTGCGGTTTCCCCCCAATACCATGAGACTCACCACGAAAGGGCGTTTCGCCGTCACGGCGATGATCGACTTGGCGCTCCGGCAGGATCAGGGGCCGGTGACGCTCGCTGGAATCAGCCAGCGCCAGCGGATCTCGCTGTCCTATCTCGAACAGCTGTTCGGCAAGCTGCGTCGTCACGAGATCGTCGAGTCGGTGCGCGGCCCGGGCGGCGGTTACAACCTCGCCCGCAGGGCCAATGAAGTGACGGTCGCGGACATCATCATCGCCGTCGACGAGCCGCTCGATGCCACTCAGTGCGGTGGCAAGGGCTCATGCGAGGGCACGAAGCAAAGCGACGGCCATTGCATGACGCACGAGCTCTGGTCGACGCTGAACCAGAAGATGGTCGAGTACCTCGATTCGGTGTCGTTGCAAGATCTCGTCGATCAACAGCGCTCGCGCGAGGGCGTGCCGTCGGTCCTGCACGATCGGCGCACCGAGCCGGCTGCGCCCGAGGCGCCGCGTCCCACACCGAAAGGCCCGAACTCGGTATTCAACATCGCGAGTTCTTAGCTGATTTGATTTCAGTGCGCTGCCCGTCGAGCCGGCTCGAGCGATCGAGCCGAGCGTAACGGAGCGAGGCGAGCGCCGTACCCAAAACAACGAGTCCCCCGGAGCGATTGATGATCAACGAAATGCCCCATCTGCCCATCTATATGGACTACAGCGCGACGACGCCCGTCGATCCGCGCGTGGTGGACAAGATGATTCCGTTTCTGCGCGAGCAGTTCGGCAACCCCGCGTCGCGCAGCCATTCGTATGGATGGGAAGCGGAGCGCGCCGTCGAAGAGGCGCGCGAGCATGTCGCCGCGCTGGTCAACGCCGATCCGCGCGAAATCATCTGGACGTCGGGCGCGACGGAGTCGGACAACCTCGCGATCAAGGGGGCCGCGCACTTCTACAAGAGCCGCGGCAAGCATGTCGTCACGGTGAAAACCGAACATAAGGCGGTGCTCGATACAGCCCGCGAGCTCGAGCGCGAAGGCTTCGAAGTCACGTACCTCGACGTTCAGGAGAACGGCCTCGTCGATATCGAGGCGTTCAAGGCGGCCCTGCGTCCCGACACGATTCTCGTCTCCGTGATGTTCGTGAACAACGAGATCGGCGTGATTCAGGACATCGAAGCGATCGGCGAAATCTGCCGCTCGAAGAACATCATCTTCCATGTCGACGCCGCGCAGGCGACGGGCAAGGTCGAAATCGACCTCAATCGTCTGAAGGTCGATCTGATGTCGTTTTCCGCGCACAAGACCTACGGCCCGAAGGGCATCGGTGCGCTCTATGTGCGCCGCAAGCCGCGTGTGCGCATCGAGGCTCAGATGCACGGCGGCGGCCATGAGCGCGGCATGCGCTCGGGTACGCTCCCGACGCATCAGATCGTCGGGATGGGCGAGGCGTTTCGCATCGCCCGCGAGGAAATGGCGACCGAAAACGAGCGCGTGCGCATGCTGCGCGACCGGTTGCTCGCCGGCCTCACGGAAATCGAGGAGGTCTATGTCAACGGCGACATGGAACGGCGCATTCCGCACAACCTGAACCTGAGCTTCAACTTCGTCGAAGGCGAATCGCTGATCATGGCAATCAAGGAAGTGGCCGTTTCGTCGGGCTCCGCGTGCACGTCGGCCTCGCTCGAACCGTCGTATGTCCTGCGCGCGCTCGGCCGCAACGACGAGCTCGCGCATAGCTCGATCCGGTTTACCGTGGGCCGCTTCACGACGGAACAGGAGGTCGAATTCGTGGTCGATCTGTTGAAGAGGAAGATCGCTAAGCTGCGCGACCTGTCCCCGCTCTGGGAAATGCACCAGGACGGCATCGATCTTTCGACGATCAAGTGGGCCGCGCACTGAAGCGGCATCGGACGACAAACACCGGACGACACAGGAATCAAGGAGAGTTTTGACCATGTCTTACAGCAATAAAGTGTTGGATCACTATGAGAATCCGCGCAACGTCGGCTCGTTCGCCAAGGACGACGACACGGTGGGCACCGGCATGGTCGGGGCGCCCGCTTGCGGCGATGTGATGAAGCTGCAGATCCGCGTGGGTGCGGACGGCGTCATCGAAGATGCGAAGTTCAAGACGTACGGCTGCGGTTCGGCTATCGCGTCGAGCTCGCTCGTCACCGAATGGGTGAAGGGTAAGACGCTCGACGAGGCACTCACGATCAAGAACACGCAGATCGCCGAGGAGCTGGCGCTGCCGCCCGTGAAGATTCACTGTTCGATCTTGGCCGAGGACGCGATCAAGGCCGCGGTGGCCGATTACAAGCAACGCCATACGGGCGTGGCGGGCGACACGGCTGGAAAGACAGTGGTAGATGCAAACCAGCAAGCTGCTTGAATGAGCCATGGCAATTACATTGACTGACAAGGCCGCGCAGCAAGTCCAGAAGTATCTGGTGCGGCGCGGCAAGGGAATCGGTCTGCGGCTCGGCGTCCGGACGACGGGCTGCTCGGGCCTCGCGTACAAGCTCGAATACGTCGATGAGCTCGAGCCCGAGGACCAGATCTTCGAGTCCAATGGCGTCAAAGTCATCGTCGACCCGAAGAGCCTCGCGTATATCGATGGCACGGAGCTCGACTTCGCGCGCGAAGGATTGAACGAGGGATTCAAGTTCAACAACCCGAACGTGAAGGACGAGTGCGGCTGCGGCGAGTCATTCCGCGTCTGACGACGCTCGCGAGCGTTTCGTAGCGGTTCTCCTTCCTGCAAGCATCGACCGGAGAGAAGGGCGGCGCGAGCCGCCTTTTGTTCGCTCGCACGGCGCGGCGTCGCCGAGGGATGCGCGAGTCGCCCGTGCCGTCGCGCCGTTGCGCACAAGTGAACATCGCGGCCCCCGAGGCCTTCAACGACCACCGCCTCATGTCTTCGATCCAGCAAAATTACTTTGAGCTTTTCCATCTCCCCGCACGATTCGCGCTCGATACCGATGCGCTCGATGCGGCCTACCGTACGGTGCAGGCGCAAGTTCACCCTGATCGTTTCGCCGCCGCGGGAGACGCGCAAAAGCGCATTGCGATGCAGTGGGCCGCACGCGCCAACGAGGCATATAGCACGCTTCGCGATCCGCTGAAGCGCGCCACTTATCTGCTTTCGCTGCGTGGGGCCGACGTCGAGGCCGAGAACAACACCGCGATGGAATCGGCGTTCTTGATGCAGCAAATGGAATGGCGCGAGCGCGTGGAAGATGCCGCGGGCGCGAAGAATGTCGAAGCGCTCAATGCCTTGCTCGATGAACTGCGCGATGAGGAGCGTGCGCGCTTCGCCAAACTCGCCGCATTGCTGGACGGCGGCGCTGATCAGCCGGCGGCCGAAGCGGTGCGGCAATTGATGTTCATCGAGCGCGTCGCGACCGAAATCGGCGCGCAGATCGAAAAGCTCGAGAACTAGGACGACGCCAAGCTGCGCGGCGACCATCGCGCAGCCGACTCATAATAGCGGGGGCACGGATCCCCGAAGAAACCTCAGATGGCCTTATTGCAAATTTCCGAACCCGGCATGGCGCCAGCGCCGCACCAACGGCGTGTCGCCGTCGGTATCGATCTCGGTACGACGAATTCGCTGGTCGCCGCCGTGCGCAACGGCGTACCCGACGCGCTGCCCGATGAGCACGGGCGCGTACTGCTGCCGTCCGTCGTTCGCTATCTCGAGAAGGACGGGCGTCGGATCGGATATGCGGCAAAGGAAGAAGCCGCGATCGATCCGCGCAATACCATCGTCTCCGTGAAGCGCTTCATGGGGCGCGGCAAGGCGGAGGTCGAAGGCGCCGAGAATGCCCCGTACGACTTTGTCGACGCGCCCGGCATGGTGCAGATTCGCACAGCCGCAGGGGTCAAAAGCCCCGTCGAGGTGTCCGCCGAAATCCTGGCCACGCTGGGTCAACGCGCCGAAGATACGCTCGGCGATGAGCTCGTCGGCGCCGTGATTACCGTGCCCGCCTATTTCGACGAGGGGCAGCGGCAGGCGACGAAGGATGCCGCCCGTCTCGCCGGCCTGAATGTGCTGCGCCTGCTCAACGAACCGACGGCGGCGGCGATCGCCTACGGCCTCGATAACGGAGCGGAAGGGCTCTACGCGGTCTACGACCTCGGCGGTGGGACGTTCGATCTGTCAATCCTCAAGCTGACGAAGGGGGTCTTCGAGGTGTTGGCCGCGGGCGGCGATTCGGCGCTCGGCGGCGACGACTTCGACCACGTGCTGTTTCGCCACGTCTTGTCCGAGGCCGGCCTCGCGCCGCAAAGCCTCGCGCCCGAGGACGTCCGGCTGCTGCTCGATCGCGTGCGCGCGGCCAAAGAGGCGTTGTCGAGCGCCAACGAAGTGCTGCTCGAGGCGACGCTGTCCGATGGCACGCGCATCGCTCAGCCGATCAGCGAAGCGCGATTCGCGACGCTCGTCGAGCATCTGGTGCAGCGCACCCTCGGGCCGACAAAAAAGGCATTGCGCGACGCGAAAATCGCGCCCGCCGACGTCAAGGGTGTCGTGCTCGTAGGGGGCGCGACACGCATGCCGGTGATTCGCCGCGCCGTCGAAGCGTTCTTCGGCCAGCCCCCGCTCACCAATCTCGACCCCGATCAGGTGGTCGCGCTGGGAGCCGCCGTTCAGGCCGACTTGCTTGCCGGCAACCGCGGCGGCGACGACTGGCTCCTGCTCGACGTGATTCCGCTCTCGCTCGGCGTGGAGACGATGGGTGGGCTCGTCGAAAAGATCATTCCGCGCAACTCGACGATTCCCGTCGCGCGTGCCCAGGAGTTCACGACGTTCAAGGACGGCCAGACCGCGATGGCGATCCACGTCGTGCAGGGAGAGCGCGAGCTCGTGTCCGACTGCCGTTCGCTCGCGCGCTTCGAGCTGCGCGGGATTCCGCCGATGGCGGCCGGCGCCGCGCGCATTCGAGTGACCTACCAAGTCGATGCCGACGGATTGCTTTCCGTCGTCGCACGGGAACAGCATTCGGGCGTCGAGGCGTCCGTCGTCGTGAAGCCTTCGTACGGGCTCGCCGACGACGACATCGCGCGCATGCTCGAAGATAGTTTCAAGTCGGCGGAGGTGGACATGCGAGCGCGCGCGCTGCGCGAAGCGCAGGTCGAGGCCGAGCGGCTGATCGAAGCGACCGAGGCGGCGCTCGCGGCCGATGGCGAATTGCTCGACGCCGCCGAGCGCGCGCTCGTCGACGCCGCGCTCGTCGATTTGCGCGAAGCGGCACGTGGCAGCGATGCGGATGCGATCGAAGCCGCCACGAAAGCACTCGCCTCGGCGACGGACGAGTTTGCCGCGCGCCGCATGGACAAGGGCATTCGCGAGGCACTGAAGGGTCGCCGGCTCGACGAGGTCTAACAAGCAAGCCCACACTACACTGATTGAACGGAAACCGTATGTCGCAAATCGTTGTGCTGCCCCATGTGGAACTGTGCCCCGAGGGGGCGGTCATCGAGGCTGAGCCGGGTAAGAGCGTCTGTGCGACGCTGCTCGAGAACGGGATCGAGATCGAGCATGCTTGCGAAATGTCTTGCGCGTGCACCACTTGCCATGTGATCGTACGCGAGGGCTTCGACGCGCTCGAGCCGT
Source organism: Trinickia symbiotica (assembly GCF_002934455.1). Classification (GTDB taxonomy): domain Bacteria; phylum Pseudomonadota; class Gammaproteobacteria; order Burkholderiales; family Burkholderiaceae; genus Trinickia; species Trinickia symbiotica. The sequence continues at coordinate 104,559 of NZ_PTIR01000018.1, forward strand.
CCGAGGAGAACGAGGACGACCTGCTCGACAAGGCATGGGGACTCGAGCCCACTTCGAGGCTTTCATGCCAGGCGGTCGTGCCCGCAGGCGAGGATCTCGTCATCGAGATTCCGCGCTACTCGATCAACCATGCGAAGGAAAATCATTGAACCGAGGAGGGAGCAAGCCATGAAGTGGACGGACGTACAAGAAATCGCAATGGCCCTCACCGATAAACACAGCGGCATCGATCCGCAATACGTGCGGTTCACGGACTTGCATCGGTGGGTGACGGAGCTCGAAGGGTTCGACGATGATCCGAACCGGTCGAGCGAAAAGATCCTCGAGGCCATCCAGCTAGCCTGGATCGAAGATGCGGCCGAATGAGCCGCGGCGGGAGCGGACCGGATGGACTAAACGGACGGGCGGCCGCTGAGGCCGCCGGGTCGGGCGGGCCTCATCGGCCGCAAAAAAAGGCGATCCGTCGGCCGAATCGCCTTTTTTGTATTCCCGAGCGCGGCGCGGCGCGCGGCTCAGCGGGCGACGAGCGTACCGCGCTCGATCCTGACCGGCTCGCCTTGCTGGAACGGCGGTGCCTGACGGTAGGTGAAATAACGGAGCCGGCCGTTCTCCATCCGCACGCGGACTTGGTAATCCGTCGTGCTGCGCAGGTGTCGCTCGACCGCATTGCCGGCAAAGCCGCCGCCCACTGCGCCGAGAACCGTCATCGCGGCGCGACCGGTACCGGCGCCGAACTGATTGCCGAGCAGCCCACCCGCCACAGCGCCGCCCACGGCGCCGATGCCCGTGCCATGACCCTGGTGGCGCACCGTTACGATCGATTCCACGGTGCCGCAGCTCGCGCACGCGGCTGCCTGCGGCTGCGGTTGTTGTTGCGGCGTGGAGTAGGGTTGCTGCCCGGAATAGGGCTGCTGAGCGTATTGCTGCCCCGGCTGCGCATAGAGATTCGGCGCGGGCTGAGTGGCGTACTGCCCATGCTGGGCGGGTGGCGCCGCGTTTTGCTCGGGCGACGGTTGAGCCGATTGTTGCGCTTCAGTGGTTGGGTCAGGCGCCGTCGATCGCGGTGCGGGCGCGACTGCCGCAGCGGCCGGCGCGCGAGCCGACGAATCCACGACCGGTTGATTCGCGATCTGCGCGCTCTGCGTTTGATCGTTTTGCGCGCCCGTGCTCGAAGCCTTTGGAAAGAGACCGGTAATGGCGGCTGTCGCGGCCAAGCTGGCGACGATGACTGTGGCCGCCGCCGTGGCGACGAGCGGATGCATGCGGCGCGGCGACGCGGTAGGCTGATTCATGACGGACCTCGTGTCAGCGTTCTATCCCGAGTTTGCGCTTTGGCTGGCGGCCAGAGCTCGTGCTTCAGCACTCATTTGGGCGTCGTGCAAGGCGCTTGCCCGATCCCGTGCATAATCGGGACGTACAATGTTCGTACTTAGTTGGACACCAGTGTCTGCGAAACGCTGCAGGCTTGCGTTTCAATTTGTAACTGATTGCGGACGGCGAGAACCGCGCACAATCTGTTTCGTTGGAAGAAAGCCTTCGGCACACCGGCTTATCGGGTCCGGAGCGAGCTGCGCCGCCGCCGGGTCGCAGCTAGCAGCATCGCTTTTACCTGCGGTTACAAACTGTCGGGCTCGCGCAACGCCCGACAGTCGCCGTCCGACGGTCAGTCCTCGCGGCGCAAGTGAGGGAAGAGAATCACGTCGCGAATGCTCGGGCTGTCGGTCAATAGCATCACGAGGCGGTCGATGCCGATGCCGCAGCCGCCCGTCGGCGGCATCGCATATTCCAGCGCACGAATGTAATCGGCATCGTAATACATCGCCTCTTCGTCGCCGGCGTCCTTCTGCTCGACTTGTTTCTTGAAGCGAGCCGCCTGATCTTCCGGGTCGTTGAGCTCAGAGAAGCCGTTCGCGATCTCGCGGCCCGTGATGAAGAGCTCAAAGCGCTCGGTGATGCCTTCGACCGTATCCGACGCGCGCGCGAGCGGCGAGACTTCGACCGGATAATCGACGATGAACGTCGGCTCCCACAGTTGCGACTCGGCCGTTTCCTCGAAAAGTGCCAGCTGCAACGCGCCGATGCCGGCGTTCTTGAACGCGGGCTGCGCCGTGTCCACGCCGAACCGCTTCAGCTCGGCGCGCAAAAACACCGCATCGGCAAGCTGCGCATCGGTGTAGTCGGGCGCGTACTTGCGGATCGCCTGCGTGATCGTCAGCCGATGAAACGGCTTCGAAAAATCGAGCTCGCGTTGCTGGTACGTGAACGTCGCGGAGCCGAGCGCGTCGATGGCGGCTTGGCGGATCAGACGCTCGGTGAAGTCCATGAGCCAGACGTAGTCCGTATAGGCCGCATAGAACTCCATCATCGTGAACTCGGGGTTGTGCCGCGGCGACACGCCCTCGTTGCGGAAATTGCGGTTGATTTCGAAGACGCGCTCGAAGCCGCCCACGACCAGGCGCTTCAAGTAGAGCTCCGGCGCAATGCGCAGGAACATCTGCATGTCGAGCGCGTTATGGTGCGTGACGAAAGGCTTTGCGGCCGCGCCGCCCGGAATGGGGTGCAGCATCGGCGTTTCGACTTCCATGAAGTCGGCATCGGCCATGAATTTGCGGATCGAAGCGACGGCCTTCGTGCGGGCGACGAACGTCTTGCGTGCTTCGGGCGTGACGATGAGGTCGACATAGCGCTGCCGGTAACGCATTTCCTGATCGGCGAGCCCGTGGAACTTATCGGGCAGGGGACGCAGCGCCTTCGCCAGCAGCCGCAGTTCGGTGCAACGAACCGACAGCTCGCCCTTGTTCGTGCGGAACAGCACGCCGCGCGCGGCGACGATGTCGCCGAGATCCCACTTCTTGAATGCTTCGTACGCTTGCTCGCCGACGTCGGCCGGCGTGACGAAGAACTGGATCTGGCCGGAGCCGTCTTGCACCGTGGCGAAGCTGGCCTTCCCCATGATTCGCTTCAGCATCATCCGGCCGGCGATGGCAACCGGAAGCGCCGTGGCTTCGAGCGCGTCCTTGTCGGCATCGGCATACGCCGTCTGCAGTTCGCCGGCGCGATGCGTCGGGCGGAAGTCGTTCGGGTAGGCGACGCCCGACTCGCGCAGCGCACGCAATTTCTCGCGGCGCTCGGCGATGATCTTGTTTTCGTCGGCGCTGTTGTCCAACGTCGGACTCGTGAGGGTCGGTTCGGTCATGGTCTTGGCTTACACACCTTGCTTGAGGCTCGCGCTGATGAATTCGTCGAGGTCCCCGTCGAGCACGGCTTTCGTGTTGCTGATTTCGACATTCGTCCGCAAGTCCTTGACGCGGCTCTGGTCGAGCACGTAGGAGCGGATCTGATGGCCCCAGCCCACGTCGGTCTTGCTCGATTCCAATTTGTCTTGTTCTGCCTGGCGCTTGCGCAGTTCCGCTTCGTAAAGGCGCGACTTCAGCATCGCCATGGCTTCCGCGCGGTTGCGGTGCTGCGAGCGGTCGTTCTGGCACTGCACGACGATGCCCGAGGGCAGGTGCGTGATGCGAACGGCCGAATCGGTTTTGTTGATGTGCTGGCCGCCCGCGCCCGAAGCGCGGAACGTATCGATGCGCAGATCGGCCGGGTTGATGTCGACTTCGATCGAATCGTCGACTTCCGGGTAGACGAACACTGACGAGAACGACGTGTGGCGGCCGCCCGACGAGTCGAACGGCGATTTGCGCACGAGCCGGTGAATGCCCGTTTCCGTGCGCAGGAAGCCATAGGCATATTCGCCCTCGACCTTGATCGTCGCGCTCTTGATGCCGGCCACGTCGCCTTCGGACTCTTCGAGCACCTCGGCCTTGAAGCCCTTGCGCTCGCAGTAGCGCAGATACTGGCGCAACAGCATCGACGCCCAATCGCACGCCTCGGTGCCACCGGCGCCGGCTTGAATGTCGATGAATGCGTTGTTCGGATCGGCCGGATTCGCGAACATCCGGCGAAATTCCATGTCCGCGACGCGGTGTTCGAGCGATGCGGCATCGGCTTCGCATGCGACGAGCGTGTCGTCGTCGTTTTCGTCGCGCGCCATCTCGAACAGATCCTGCGCGTCGCGCAAATCGTTATCGAGCGAGGCGAGGGTGAGGACTACGGCCTCCAGCGACTTTTTTTCCCGGCCGAGGGCCTGGGCGTGCTTCGAGTCGTTCCAGACGTTCGGGTCTTCGAGTTCCTTGTTGACTTCGGCTAGACGCGCCGTTTTGGCGTCGTAGTCAAAGATACCCCCGTAGCTCGCCCGCGCGCCGGCGCAGGTCCGCGAGAGAGCCCTCGATCGCGTTCAGACGTTCCGCTTCCATGTCGATCAGCTTCGATTCGTAAAAAGGAGAAATTATAGCCGATCGGGGCTCTTGGCCCGGGGTTTCCATGGATTGCCGGTACTGGCGAAATGCGAACGCACTAGGCGCCGTCCGCCGCTACGGCATGCTCGACGATCAACTGCACGCGGGACACGCCGTTCCACGAATCGCAGGCGAGCCGATAAGCGATATGCGCGCGCGCCGGAAGCGGCTCTGTCCGATTGAACCAGATCGCCTGGAAGCGTTGACGGCTGCGCATCAGTTGAAGCCTGAGATGCTTGTCTTTGACGAGCGCCTGTGACACCACGTCGAATTCGCCGGAAAACGTCGGCGCCGGAAAACCCTGGCCCCAGACGGCCGCTTCGAGCATCTCGACGATTTGCGGCGTGAAATACGCGTCTTCGAGCGTGCCGTCCGTCATGACTACGCGCGCAAGCGCATCTTCCGTCAGCCACTCCCGGCCCACGGCCTCGAACGCGGCGGCAAAGCGGGGCACGTCCACCGCGGCGAGCGTGACGCCGGCCGCCATCGCATGCCCGCCGAATTTCGTCAGAAGGCCGGGCTCGCGCTTGGCGACGAGGTCGAGCGCGTCGCGCAAATGGAAACCGGCGATCGAGCGGCCCGACCCCTTGACGACCGTACCCGTTGCGTCGGCAGGCGCCAATGTGAATGCGGGGCGGTGAAACTTTTCCTTGAGTCGGCTCGCGACGATTCCGATCACGCCCTGATGCCACTCGGGATTGAACAGCGTGATCGTGGCCGAGCCCGCCGGGTCGAGCGCGGCCAGATCGACGAGCGCCTGCTCCTGCATGCTGGCTTCGATCTCGCGGCGCTCACGGTTCATCGCATCGAGCTGTTGCGCCAGCTCCCAGGCCCGACCGGGATCGTCCGTGATCAGGCACTCGATGCCGAGCGACATGTCCGACAACCGTCCGGCGGCGTTCAGACGCGGCCCGAGTGCAAACCCCAAGTCGAGACCGGAGGCGGTGCGCGCGTCGCGGCCCGCGGCGCGGAAGAGGGCCGCGACGCCTGGCTGCATGCGGCCGCGGCGAATGCGCGCGACCCCTTGCGCGACGAGGACGCGATTGTTGTGATCGAGCTTGACGACGTCCGCGACGGTGCCGAGCGCGACGAGATCGAGCAGCCCGTCCAGGCGCGGCTCCGCGATGCCCCCCTCGGCGAACGCGCCGCGCTCGCGCAATTGCGCGCGCAAGGCGAGCAGCACGTAGAACATCACGCCGACGCCCGCGATGCACTTGCTCGGGAACGTGCATCCCGGCTGGTTCGGATTCACGATCGCCTGGGCGTCCGGCAACACGTCGCCGGGCAGATGATGATCGGTGACCAGGACGTCGATGCCGTGCGAGCGCGCGGCGGCGACGCCGTCGACGCTGGCGATGCCGTTGTCGACCGTAATCAGCAAGTCGGGCGGTCCCGCCGGGTGTCGCGCGGCCAGCTCGACAATCTCGGGAGTCAGGCCATAGCCGTACTCGAACCGGTTGGGGACGAGATAGTCGACTTGCGCGCCGAACATGCGCAGTCCGCGGACCGCGACGGCGCAAGCGGTCGCGCCGTCGCAATCGTAGTCGGCGACGACGAGGATGCGCCGCTTCGACTCGAGCGCCCGCGCGAGCAGCGCGCCGGCCTCGGCGGCGCCCTTCAGCTCGAGCGGCGAGGCGAGTCGGGTCAGCGCCGTTTCGATTTCGTCCGGCAAGCGCACGCCGCGTGCGGCATACAGGCGGGCAAGGACAGGATGAAGACCGTGGCGGATGAGCGCGGCTTCGTCGGCGGGCGACGGCGCGCGAGTCGCGATTCGGATCATGGGAGCGCCGGGAGCTTCATTCGAACAGCGACGCCAGCACGCGGCGGCGCCAGAACCGGCGCAAGTCGCCGCGTGTCGCGGTGAGGGTCGCGGAACTGGTATCGCCGCAAAGTGTCATCGTCAGCGCGCTCAGGCGGCCGGCTTCGAGCGCGGCGAGCGCGGGTGAGAACCAGTCGCGCTCGAGCGCGGCAAGCGCGCCGCTCCAGGCCGGCCAGTCTTGTTGCACGAACGGCGTCGAGAAAGGCTCGAGCTCGACGAGGGTCGTGCCGTTTCCTTCCGCGGCCGGCAACGCATCGAAAGCGGGCGGCGCGGCCGATGGCCCGATACCTGCCGCCAGTGCGAGCCCGCGCGTAGCGGCAGCGTTCGAGAAAACGCGCGCGAACGGGCTCTTGACCGGCTGAGCGGCGCCCTGCGCATGCAACCAGACCGAGTTCACGGCCGGCAGCCCGCGCGCTTCGCGCGCCTCGTTGACAGGGTGCTCGAACCAGGCCATCTGGACTTCGTTTTGCAGCTTCATCCAGGCACGCGAGCGCTGGCCGGTATGCGCGTCATGGGGCAGCCAGATTTCGACGCTGCGTCCGCTCGCGCGCAGCGGCGACGCGCTCGCGAGCATGCCGAGCGCATCGCCGCTCAAATACCAGCGCGTAGCTGTCGGCGCCTCGATTCGTACGCCCAGCTCTTCGACGAGCGGCTTGGCGACGGCAAGCAGCGTTGCGGCCTCATCGGCGGCGAGCGCCAGCATGGCAGGGTCGACGAGCACCAGATGATCGTGGGCGATGCGCACGTGAACCGGCTCGACGCAGGCCCAGACGGTGTTGCCGGGCGTGCCGCCGTCGGCCAGCAGCATGTACGGCGCAAGCGGCGCCTCGTCGGCGGCGTTCGAGGCAACCGCGCCGAATTGACGCGCGATCCAGCGCTCGTGCGGCAGCGTACGCTGGAAGTCTTCGCCGGCCACGCGCTCGACGAGCGTGGCGCGGGCGAAAAGCTTGTCGAGGGCGGGGCTTTGCAGACTGTGCAGCGCGGTCGAGGCGTCGGCGGCCGTCGGGAGCGCGAAAGGAAGCAGCAGATGAAGACGGTGGGCGTGCATGATGCTGCGCATTGTATGGCAAACTGCGCGCTTGATCGGCGGCAAAGCCGGCCGCGGCGCGAATTGGACCGCGGCGGCGGCCGTCGCGTAACAAATTGAAGGATTCGCTTGAAGCTTCCGTACGAATGGCAAATCGGCTGGCGCTATACGCGCGCCGGCAAGCGCACGACCGGCAACGGTTTCATCTCGTTCATCGCGCTCGTTTCGATGTCGGGGATCGCGCTCGGCGTGGCGGCGCTCATCGTCGTGCTGTCCGTGATGAACGGTTTTCAGAAGGAAGTGCGCGACCGCATGCTTTCCGTGCTCGCTCATGTCGAGATCTTTTCGCCGAGCGGCGCCATGCCTGACTGGCAGCTGACGGCCAACGAGGCGCGGCGCAACCCGGAAGTCATCGGTGCGGCGCCCTACGTCGACGCGCAGGCACTGCTCACGCGGCAAGACGCCGTGAGCGGCGTGGCGTTGCGCGGCGTCGACCCGGCGCTCGAGCCGCAGGTCTCCGACATCGGCAAGGAAATGAAAGCAGGGCGCCTGACCGACCTCGTTCCGGGCCAGTTCAATATCGTGCTCGGTGCCGATCTGGCGGAGAACCTCGGCGTGACGGTAGGCGACAAGATCACGCTCGTCGCGCCGGAAGGCTCGATGACGCCCGCGGGCTTGATGCCGCGCTTGAAGCAATTCACGGTCGCGGGCATGTTTCAGTCCGGTCACTACGAGTACGACAGCTCGCTTGCGCTCGTGAACATTCGTGACGCCGAGGCGCTCTTTCGCGTACCCGCGCCGACCGGCGTGAGGCTGCGGCTCAAGGACATGCAGCAGGCGCCGCGCGTGGCGCACGAACTGGCGCGAACGCTGTCGGGCGACCTTTATATCCGCGATTGGACGCAGCAGAACAAGACCTGGTTCTCGGCCGTCAAGATCGAAAAGCGGATGATGTTCATCATCCTCACGCTGATCATCGCCGTGGCGGCGTTCAATCTCGTGTCCTCGCTCGTGATGACGGTGACGAACAAGCAAGCCGACATCGCGATTCTGCGAACGCTCGGCGCGCAGCCGGGATCGATCATGAAGATTTTCGTCGTACAGGGTATGACGATCGGTTTCGTCGGCACGGCCACGGGTGTCGCACTCGGCACGCTCATCGCGTGGAGCATTCCGTGGCTCGTGCCGATGATCGAACATCTGCTCGGCGTGCAATTCCTGCCGCCCTCGGTGTATTTCATCAGCGAGCTGCCATCCGAACTCGTGCCCGGCGACGTCATCAGAATCGGTGTGATCGCGTTCGTTCTCTCGACGCTCGCCACGCTCTATCCGAGCTGGCGTGGGGCCAAGGTTCGTCCGGCGGAGGCGCTGCGCTATGAGTGAGCTCATGACTGGTCTATCGACGACGAGCGCTGCCACCGGGCGGCAGGCGCTCGACGAGTACGTGCTCGAAGCAACGGGTATTTCAAAGGCGTTCGTTCAGGGCGGCTTCAACGTTCCGGTTCTGTCCGGCGCGGATCTCGCCGTGCGCCGTGGCGAGAAAGTCGCCGTCGTCGGCGCGTCCGGCTCGGGCAAGAGCACGCTGCTGCATGTGCTGGGCGGGCTGGACGAGCCGAGCGCCGGGCGCGTGTCGCTGCTCGGCAAGCCCTTTACCGAACTCGCCGAGCGCGAGCGCAACGACTTGCGCAATCGCGCGCTCGGCTTCGTCTACCAGTTCCATCATCTGTTGCCCGAATTCAGCGCACTCGATAACGTCGCGATGCCCCTGCGCATCCGACGTCTCACAACCGACGAGGCGCGCCGTGAGGCGCTCGAGGTGCTCGCGCGCGTGGGCCTCGAGCACCGCGCGAAACATCGGCCCGGCGAATTGTCGGGCGGTGAACGGCAGCGCGTCGCCATTGCGCGCGCGCTGGTCGCGAAGCCTGCCTGCGTGCTCGCCGACGAGCCTACGGGCAATCTCGACGGCGCCACGGCGGACACGGTTTTCAACCTGATGCTCGAACTCTCGGAGAGGCTCGAGACGAGTTTCGTCATCGTCACGCACGATGCCGATCTCGCCGCGCGCTGCGATCGCGTCCTGCGTCTGCGCGACGGCGTGCTGCGCGAGGAACCGCCGATACCGGTCTGAGGCCGGGCGCACGCGGCCATCGAGCGACATTCGCCATGTGGATCGATACGCACTGCCACCTGGACGCCGCCGAGTTCGACGTCGACCGCGACGACGTCGCGCGGGCGGCCGAGCAAGCCGGCGTCGGACGGATCGTCATTCCCGCCATCGGGCGGGCGAACTTCGCGGCGGTGCGCGCGCTCGCTCATCGTGTGGCCGGTGGCGCGTACGCGCTCGGCATTCATCCGCTCTTTACACCGCAAGCCGAGGAATGCGATCTCGATGCGCTTTCCGCCGAGATCGAAGCGAGCCTCGACGATCCGCGGTTCGTCGGCATCGGCGAAATCGGCCTCGACTATTTCGTGCCCAACCTGGACGACGAACGGCAATGGTTCTTCTACGAAGGACAGCTGAAGCTCGCGCGCGAATTTGATTTACCGGTCATTTGCCATGTGCGCAAATCTCAGGACAAGGTGCTCAAGGGCCTGCGCCGCATCGGCGTGAAAAAGGGCATCGCGCATGCGTTCAACGGCAGCTTTCAGCAAGCCCATGCATTCATCGAGCAGGGCCTGCGGCTCGGCTTCGGCGGCAATGTCACGTTCGAGCGCGCGCGGCAGATTCGGCGGCTCGCCGTCGACCTGCCGCTGGAGGCGATCGTCGTCGAGACCGACGCGCCCGATATTGCCCCGTCCTGGCGCTATAAAGAGCGCAATACGCCCGATCAGACGGCGCGCATCGGCGCCGTGCTGGCCGAATTGCGCGGCATCGAAGTCGACCAATTGGCCCTAGGCACAACGGCTAACGCTCACGCCGCACTGCCGCGGCTCGCGCTTTCCTCTTCATAATCGCCGGACCGACTGCGCGCCCGATCGACGGCATGCGGGGTTCGAATCGGAGGTGGCGATGGAGGATGGATGCGGCTCGTCCTGTGCGGGTTCGTGCTCGGTGTCGTGCTATTGCAGCAGCAACCGGCCTTGCCCGGTCCGCTCGGCTGGGGCTTCGGTGCGACGCTCTGGGTCGCGGCGATCGCGCTCGCGGCTGTGCTTGCCGCTCGTTGCCGGGCGAACCCGGCGGAACCGGGGAACGGGGCGGGCGCACCCATCGCGCGAATGGCAGGGGCAATGCGCCTTGGCGCGTGCTTTTTCGCGGCGGTGGTCGCCGGTTTCGGCTACGCGGCGGGCCGCGCAGATCTGCGACTGCGCGACGCGCTGCCGGCGCAGTGGGAGGGGCGCGATCTCGTGCTGTCGGGCCATGTGCACGGGCTGCCCGTGCGCGACGCGCGGAGCATGCGCTTTCTGTTCTCCGTCGACACGGACGAGGTACGCCGCGATAACGGCATCGAGCGCTTTCCGCCTCTCGTTCAGTTGAGCTGGCTTCAGCGCGGCGGCGACCGCATGCCGACGCTGGTCCCCGGCGAGCGGTGGCGGCTGACGGTCCGCTTGAAGCGGCCGCATGGCCATGCCAATTTCGGCGGACACAATCTCGAAGCGACGCTTTTCGCGCGCGGCGTACGGGCGACCGGTTACGTTGCCGGCGCGGCGACTGCCCGGCGCCTGCCCGGCAGCGCGGGCGGACTCGCATCGGCGATCGATCGGTGGCGCTTCGCGCTCGCCGCGCGCATCGGCGAGGCGCTTTCCGCCGCGCCGCATCGTGGCATCGTTCTCGCGCTCGCCATCGGCGCGCAAGAAGCGATCGACTCGGCCGATCGCGCCGTTCTGCGCCGCACCGGGACGAGCCATCTCGTCGCGATTTCGGGGCTCCACATCGGCTTCGTCGCCGGCCTTGGCGCCGCGCTCGCCGCATGGCTCTGGCGGCGCTCGTGCTTTTTCGGCGCGAAGCTGGCACGAGACGGCTCGCGTGAATGGCCGCTCATCGTCCCGACACCGATCGTCGCCGCCGTCGCCGGGACCTTCTGCGCAGCCGCGTATGCGGCCCTCGCCGGCTTCAACGTGCCCGCCCAGCGCGCGTTGTGGATGCTCATCGTCGTCAGCTTGGCGTTCGTGTTCGGACGCAGCGTCGCGCCGTCGCTCGTGCTCGCCTGGGCCGCGGCCCTCGTCGTCATCGTCGATCCGTGGGCCGTGGTGGCGGCGGGCTTCTGGCTGTCGTTCGGCGCGGTCGCGGCGATCTCGTTGGCGCTGCACGGGCGATTGCGGATACGGTCGCCCCATGGCGACGAGATGGCGGACGACTTGCTCGACCCGTTCACTGCGACCCCGAGGGCTGCCGACCCGCCGCGCCGCTCACGATGGCACTTCGTGCGACGCGGCATCGCTCGCGCGCGCGAGCAACTTGCCGGTGCGCTTCGCGCGCAATATGCGGTGACGATCGGGCTCGCGCCGCTGACGGCCTTCTGGTTTTCGCAAATCTCGCTGGCTGGACCGTTCGCCAACGCATTGGCCGTCCCCTGGGTGAGCGTGCTCGTCACGCCGGTCGTGCTCATCGGCGTTGCATTGCCCGCACCGTTCGATTCGATCGCTTTCGAGCTCGCGCATGCGTTGCTCGAGCCGCTCATGCGGATTTTGCAGCGACTTTCCGACGAACAATGGGCCGAATGGCGCATGCTCCGTCCGTCTGCCGTGGCGCTCGCGTGCGCGGCCGCGGGTGTGGTCTGGTGCCTTATGCCGCGCGGCTGGCCCTTGCGCTTCGCAGCGCCGATCGCCTGGCTGCCGCTCGCGTTCCCCCCGCCTGCATCGCCCGAGCCGGGCGAATTTCGACTGACCGCGCTCGACGTGGGGCAGGGCTCGGCCATCGTCGTCGAGACGGCGCGCCACGCCCTGCTTTTCGATGCCGGGCCGGGCCCCGAATCGACGCACGCCGGCGAACGTATCGTCGCGCCCTATCTACTGGCGAATGGCCTGCCCGAGCTCGATGCGCTGGTGGTCAGTCACGCCGATGCCGACCATGCGGGCGGCGCCCCGGCCGTGCTCGAAGCGGTACACGTGCGCCAGCTGCTCGGTGGATTGCCGCCCGCGAACACGCTTTGGCGCGCGGCGCGCGCGGCGGGCGCCGAAACGGTGCGCTGTGCTTCGGGGCAGCGCTGGCGATGGGACGGCGTCGATTTCACCATCTTATGGCCGCGGCCCGGCCCGCTGCCGGTGACATCGAACGCGGGCTCCTGCGTCCTCAAGGTGGAGGCGGACGGCTTTGCCGCGCTGTTGACGGGCGACATCGATGCGGCAGTCGAAGGTGCGCTGCAACGTGAGGCGACCGCTGTATCCGGCGTGTCCGACGCGCTCGCAGCCGATGTCCTCCTCGTTGCGCATCACGGCAGCAAGACGTCGTCGACCGAGTCTTTCCTCGACTCGGTGCGTCCGCGCATCGCGGTATTTCAGGTAGGCTATCGCAACCGCTTCGGTCACCCTCATCCAGGCGTCTGGTCGCGCTTCGTCGCGCGCGGCGTCGAGCTGACACGGACGGATCGCGACGGTGCGGCGCGCATCGCGCTCCGCAACGGCGTATTGACGCTCGAGCGCTATCGCGACACGCATCGCCGCTATTGGATGGATCGGTGAGCCGCGTGTCGAGCGCCGGGCCGCGGGGCTGGTGGGGCTTTCAAACGAGGAGGCAGCGAAGCTTGAAGGAGATCATTCACTTTTCGCACGCGAACGGATTTCCGGCATCGACTTACCGGACGATGTTCGCCGAGCTCTCCGACGATTACGAGCTCCGGTACATCGAACGCATCGGCCACGATGCGCGCTACCCGGTGACGAGCGACTGGCCGCATCTCGTCGAAGAACTGCTCGACGACATCGGCGCTCGCTACGAGGAGCCGGTCTGGCTCGTCGGCCACTCGCTCGGCGGCTACCTGTCGCTGATGGCGGCGCTCAAGCGCCCGCATTGGGTGCGCGGCGTCGTGATGCTGGACTCGCCCGTGGTCGCGGGTTGGCGCGCGGGCGTGCTCCGTGTGTCGCAATGGACGGGGCTCGACGAGCGGCTCTCGCCGGCCGCCGCGACGCGCACGCGCCGCACGCATTGGCCGAGCCGCGAGGAAGCGTGGCGGCATTTTCACGCGAAGCCCGCGTTCGCGCGCTGGGACGAGCGCGTGTTGTCCGACTACATCGATTTCGGCATACCGCAGACGGCGCCCGACGGCACGCGCACGCTCGCCTTCGACCGCCAGATCGAATACCTGATCTATCGGACGCTGCCGCGCACGCTCGGCGCGCGGCTCGCGCATGGCGCGCCCGTTCCGGTAGGCTTCGTGGCCGGGACGCACTCGAAAGAAATTCGCCAGGTCGGGCTCGAGGCCACGAAGCGGGCAACGGGCGGCAGCATCGAATGGCTCGAGGGCAGCCATCTCTTTCCGATGGAAAAGCCGATCGAGACGGCGCGTGCCGTGCAGCGGATGCTTCGCGTGCTGAGCGCGGAATTGGTCGCATGAGCGGCCGCCGGCGGTAGCGGGCGAGGTGTCGTCGCGCTCGTCGGAAGCCTCCATCGGGATGACTCGCAAGAGCCTTCGAAAGGCTGTGCCGGCGCTTTCGGAAAGGGGTCCGGGCGGACCTTTAAGGTATAATCCGTTTTTCCCGCGAGCATCCAGCGATGACCAAATATGTTTTCGTCACCGGCGGTGTAGTTTCGTCCCTCGGCAAGGGCATTGCCGCCGCCTCTCTCGCCGCGATCCTCGAGTCGCGCGGTCTCAAAGTCACCCTCCTCAAACTCGATCCCTACATCAACGTCGACCCCGGCACGATGAGTCCGTTTCAGCACGGCGAAGTGTTCGTGACGGAGGACGGCGCCGAGACGGATCTCGACCTCGGGCACTACGAGCGCTTCATCAGCACGAAGATGCGCCGCGCCAACAATTTCACGACGGGGCAGATCTACGAGTCGGTGATCCGCAAGGAGCGGCGAGGCGACTATCTCGGCAAGACGGTGCAGGTCATTCCGCACATCACAAACGAGATTCAGGCGTTCATCGAGCGCGGCGCCGCATCGGCGACCTGCGGCGAGCCCGACGTGGCGATCGTCGAGATCGGCGGCACCGTGGGCGACATCGAATCGTTGCCGTTCCTCGAGGCCGCCCGCCAGATGAGCCTGCGCCTCGGGCGCAACAGCGCCTGCTTCGTTCACTTGACGCTCGTGCCGTTCATCGCGACGGCCGGCGAACTGAAGACGAAGCCGACGCAGCATAGTGTGCAGAAGCTGCGCGAGATCGGTATTTCGCCGCACGTGCTGCTCTGCCGCGCGGACCGCCCGATTCCGGACGACGAGAGCAAGAAGATCTCCCTTTTTTCCAACGTGCCCGAGGACGCGGTCATCTCGGTGTGGGACGTCGACAGCATCTACAAGATTCCGCAAATGCTGCACGACCAGGGGCTCGACGAGATCATCTGCGACGAACTGAAGCTGGCTCCCAATCCGGCCGATCTGTCGATGTGGGCCGATATCGTCGATAAGCTCGAGCGCCCGCTGCACGAGGTGACGATCGGCATGGTCGGCAAGTACGTGGAGCTGACCGAGTCGTACAAGTCGCTGATCGAGGCGCTGCGGCATGCCTCGGTGCATACGTCGACGAAGGTCAACATCGAGTACATCGATTCCGAGCAGATCGAGGAGGAAGGCGTCGCGAGCCTCGCGCATCTCGATGCCGTGCTCGTGCCGGGCGGCTTCGGCCGGCGCGGCACGGAAGGCAAGATCGCCGCGATCCGTTATGCGCGCGAGGCGAAGGTGCCGTATCTCGGCATTTGCCTCGGCATGCAGCTTGCCGTGATCGAATTCGCGCGCGACGTCGTCGGGCTCGCGGGTGCGAACAGCACCGAGTTCGATCCGAAAACGCCGCATCGCGTCGTCGCGCTCATCACCGAGTGGTACGACCGCGAGGGCCGCGTCGAGAAGCGCGACGAGGCTTCCGATCTCGGTGGCACGATGCGCCTCGGCTCGCAGCGCTGCCCGATCAAGCCCGGCACGCTCGCCGCCCGCATCTACGGCAAGGACGTCAACGAGCGCCATCGCCATCGTTACGAAGTCAATAACCGCTATGTGCCTCAACTCGAAGGGGGCGGGCTCGTCATCAGCGCGCGCACGCCGAGCGAAGATCTGCCCGAAATGATGGAGTTGCCGCAGCGGCTTCACCCGTGGTTCGTCGGCGTGCAGTTCCACCCCGAGTTCACGTCGACGCCGCGTGACGGGCATCCGCTCTTCAAGTCGTTCGTCGAGGCCGCGTTGGCCTATTCCAAAGCGAGCGTCGAAGAAAAGGTGAAGGCATGAAGCTTTGCGACTTCGAGGTCGGCCTCGACAAGCGTTTTTTCCTGATCGCGGGCACCTGCGTCGTCGAATCGGAGCAGATGTCGATCGATACGGCCGGCACGCTGAAGGAAATCTGCGCGAAGCTCGGCATCCCGTTCATCTACAAGTCCTCGTTCGATAAAGCGAACCGCAGCTCGGGCAAATCGTTTCGCGGGCTGGGCATGGACGAAGGGCTGCGCATCCTCGGCGAGGTCAAGCGCCAACTGAAAGTGCCGGTGCTGACCGACGTTCATGAGATCGACGAGATCGCGCCGGCGGCCGAGGTCGTCGATGTCTTGCAAACACCTGCATTCCTTTGCCGGCAGACCGACTTTATTCACGCCTGCGCGCGCTCGGGCAAGCCCGTCAACATCAAGAAGGGCCAGTTCCTCGCGCCGCACGACATGAAGAATGTCATCGACAAGGCACGCGACGCGGCCCGCGAAGCGGGGCTCTCCGATGATCGTTTCCTTGCCTGCGAGCGCGGTGCCTCGTTCGGCTACAACAACCTCGTCTCGGACATGCGCTCGCTCGCCATCATGCGTGAAACGGGTGCGCCGGTCGTCTTCGACGCTACGCACTCGGTACAGCTGCCGGGCGGCCAGGGCACGAGCTCGGGTGGGCAGCGCGAATTCGTACCCGTGCTTTCGCGCGCGGCGGTTGCCGTCGGTGTCGCCGGATTGTTCATGGAAACGCATCCGAATCCGCCTTGCGCGCTGTCCGATGGCCCCAACGCCGTGCCGTTGCGGCGCATGAGCGAGTTGCTCGAAACGCTCGTTGCGCTCGACGCCGTCGTGAAGCGCACGCCGTTTCTCGAGCGCGAGTTCGATTGATGCTCGCGCTTTTCATCGAAACAACCGCATACGAACAAGACGACGCAGACCAAGCGACCCAACGAGAACAACCAAGAGCGAGCGCAGCTCCACGTCATAAGCGGAATTGAACGTCATCTTTAGAGGAAAACATGAGTGCAATCGTAGACATCATTGGCCGTGAGATCCTGGATTCGCGCGGCAACCCGACCGTCGAATGCGATGTGCTGCTCGAGTCGGGCACGATGGGTCGCGCGGCGGTGCCGTCTGGCGCGTCGACAGGCTCGCGCGAGGCAATCGAGTTGCGCGACGGCGAAGCCGGTCGCTATGGCGGCAAGGGCGTGTTGAAGGCGGTCGAGCATATCAACACGGAGATCTCCGAAGCCATCATGGGGCTCGACGCTTCCGAGCAGGCGTTCCTCGACAAGACGCTGCTCGAGCTCGACGGCACGGACAACAAGTCGCGCCTCGGCGCCAACGCGATGCTGGCCGTGTCGATCGCGGTCGCGAAGGCCGCGGCCGAGGAAGCCGGGCTGCCGCTTTACCGTTACTTCGGCGGCTCCGGTGCCATGCAGTTGCCGGTGCCGATGATGAACATCGTCAACGGGGGCGCGCACGCGAACAACAGCCTCGACATTCAGGAATTCATGATCGTGCCGGTGAGCCAGCCGACGTTTCGTGAAGCGTTGCGCTGCGGTGCCGAAGTTTTCCATGCGCTGAAGAAGATCCTCGGCGACCGCGGCATGAGCACGGCCGTCGGCGACGAAGGCGGTTTCGCGCCGAACTTCGGCAGCAACGATGAATGCCTATCGACGATTCTGCAGGCGATCGAGAAGGCCGGCTATCGCGCCGGCGAAGACGTGCTGCTGGCGCTCGATTGCGCGGCGAGCGAGTTCTACCACGACGGCAAGTACCAGCTTGCGGGCGAGGGGCTGCAACTATCATCGGCCGAGTTCACCGACTATCTCGCCACGCTCGCGGACAAATTCCCGATCGTGTCGATCGAAGACGGCATGCACGAGAGCGACTGGAACGGCTGGAAGCTCCTGACCGACCGGCTCGGCAAGAAGATCCAACTCGTCGGCGACGATCTCTTCGTCACGAACACGCGGATCCTCAAGGAAGGCATCGAGAAGGGCATCGCCAACTCGATCCTCATCAAGATCAATCAGATCGGTACGCTGACGGAAACGTTCGCCGCGATCGAGATGGCCAAGCGGGCCGGCTACACGGCCGTGATTTCGCACCGCTCGGGCGAAACGGAAGATTCGACGATCGCCGATATCGCCGTGGGCCTCAACGCCGGTCAGATCAAGACGGGCTCGCTGTCGCGCAGCGACCGCATCGCGAAGTACAACCAGTTGCTGCGCATCGAGGAAGATCTCGGCGATATCGCAAGCTACCCCGGCAAGTCGACGTTCTATAACCTGCGTTGACGAGCTGACTCGTTTTTTTTATCGGTCTTTCCGCCCGCCGCCGCGCGACTCGTTCCCCAAGGGGATTACCTTCGGGGCATCCCCACAGGGGACTACCTTCGGGGCATCCCCACAGGGGACTACCTTCGGGGCGTCCCCACAGGGGATTACCTTCGGGGCATCCGCGGCGGCGTTGACTATACGGCGCCTTTTCGCATGCGGCTCGTCACTGTCGTTCTTGTCGTCCTGCTCGTGCTGATTCAGTTTCCGCTTTGGTGGGGGCACGGTGGCTGGCTGCGCGTGCATGAATTACGCGAGGCGCTCGACGCGCAAGCAAAGAAAAACGCCGACGAGAAGCTGCGCAATCAGCGGATCGAAGGCGAGGTCCAAGACCTGCAAGCCGGCACGGCAGCTGTCGAAGAGCGCGCTCGCTATGAAATGGGGATGGTCAAGGACGGCGAGGTATTCGTTCAGTTCGTCTCGCCGAATTCGGCGGCGAGCACGGTTGCCGCGGCGTCCGTGAGCGCCGAAACGTCCACGCGCGGGCAAGTGTCGGCGGCGCCCGTCGCCGTCGTGCCGAATCCCGTCTCTCGCGTCAAGCCGGCTCACGGGAAGGCCGAGAAAGGCGCCAAGAAGCAGGCGGGCGAGAAACCGAAGCGTTAGCCAGGGCGCTCAAGAGGGCGAACAAGCCCAAGCTCGAGCGTCAGTGGACGCCGGCGAGTCCCTGAAGGGACTTCCTCCGGTCGTCCCTAAAGGGACTTCCTCCGGGGGCCCCAAAGGGTGCCCCCTCCGGTCGTCCCTAAAGGGACTTCCTCCGGGGCCCCCAAAGGGTGCCCCCTCCGGTCGTCCTTACCACCACCAGCCCGGATAATAGCCGGGGCTGTAGTATCCCGCCCCCCATCCGCCGTAATAGCCGCCATACCCGCCGTAGACGACCGGTGGCGCGTAATAGGGCGCGTAGTAGCGTGCCCATGCGTCGGCCGCCATCGCTTCGTTTTGCTCCGAGAGGACTTGCTTGTCGATTTCGTCGTAACGCTTTTTTTCCGCGTCGGTAAGCGGACGCGCGGACGGCGACGCGCCGCCTTGATCGGGCGGGAGCCGGCTCAAAACCTGTCCGGACGGCGGGGCGACGACGCAGCCGGCGAGCGCCGCGGAGACGACCAGCGCGCCGATGATAGCAACGGCTAACGGGCCGCGCGGCGAGAATGGGGCGCGTGCCGGTTTCGACGGGTTCATGCTGAGCCTCCCTAAGAAGCAGCGCGACGGCGCCGCTCAGTGGCGCTGGGTCGTGGCGGGCGTGACACCTGTCGATACGCCGCCTGCCGCGAACAACTGGGCTACATCGACGGGGTCGAACTCGTATCGCTGATTGCAGTACTCGCAGTGGATCTCGACGTGCCCTTGCTCGTCGAGCACACTTTCGACTTCGCCCCGTCCAAGCATCTTCAGCATCGAGCCGACTTTCTCTCGCGAGCAACTGCACTCGAAATGGGCGGCGACGGGCGCGAAGTGCTGAACGTTCTCTTGCCAGAAGAGCCGCTTGAAGAGCGTCTGCGGTTCTTCTTTGAGCAGTTCGTCTTGCGAAAGCGTCCCACCGAGCACGCAGACCCGCTCCCACGTGTCGGCATCGTGTTCGCCCGCGTGCGGCACGATTCCACCGTCGCCGGGGAGCTTCTGTAACAGCATGCCGACGGCCCGCTCGTCGTTGGAGGCAAGCCAGAGTCGCGTATCGAGCTGCTCCGAGTGATGCATGTAGTGTTCTAGCACCTGGGCGATCGATTGCAGCGGCCCGTCGCTGCCGTTGAGCGGCACGATGCCCTGATAGGCTTGCTGACCGGGGCGCTTTTCGCGCGGATCGAGCGTGATGACGCACCGGCCATGACCGCTTGCGTTGAGCAGCTCGGCAAAGGGGGGAGGCTCCGCGGCGATTCCCTCGATTGCGAGGTCGTCGGAAAACTTCGCCGTGGCCCGCATGGCCAGCGCCGAGCTGCATTGGACCACGAGCATCTTGATGGGGCCGTCGCCGAAAATCTGCATGATGAGCGTGCCGTCGAACTTCAGGTTCGCCGACAGTAGCGCGCAAGCCGCCATCATTTCCCCGAGAATGTCCCGTACCGGCGCCGGATAGCGGCGGCGTGTCAGCACGTCGCGCCACGTATTGCGCAGCGATACGATTTCGCCGCGCACGGGCGCGGTGCTGAACATGAACTTCTGCAACTGATCTTCCACGGCTTTTCCTCGAAACATCGATACTGGGCTCTCCGGCCGCCTGAGCGGGCGGCCGTTGGCGCGGCGCGGCTCAGCCGATACGCACGAGCTGCTCCTTGAAGAGCGCGCGGCGTTGCACATACCCCGCGGCGTTGCTTTCGAGTCGCGCGACTTCTTCGTCCGTCAACTGGCGCACGACCTTCGCGGGCGCGCCGAGGATCAGCGACCGATCCGGAAATACCTTGCCCTCGGTCACGACGGCACCGGCGCCGACCAGACAGTTGCGGCCGATCACCGCTCCATTCAAGACGATGGCCTGAATTCCGATGAGCGCGCCGTCGCGGATCGTGCAGCCGTGGAGCATCGCCTGGTGGCCGACGGTGACGTTGGTCTCGATAACGAGTGGATAGCCGGGATCCGTATGGAGCACCGCGCCTTCCTGGATATTGCTGCCGGCACCGACTGCGATCGGCTCGTTATCCCCGCGGATCGCAGCGCCGAACCAGACGCTCGCGTTCTCGTCGAGCGTCACTTGACCGATAATGGTTGCCGTGTCGGCAACGAAAACGCTCTCGTGAATCGTCGGGGCGTGTTCGCCCAGCTTGTACATCGCCACAGTTCAATTCTCCTGTCGGGCCGGCGCCGCGCGGCACATCGTCTGGCCGATCGGCAGTGCGCGTCGGGCAGCGACGCGGGTGTCGAACCATCTATTGTAAATGGGTAACTGGCCTTCTTCGACTTCTGTCGCCGTTTCGTCCGACCTTCGCGACGCCCGGACCGGTCGCGGCGAGTCGCTGCGCCGTTTGTCGCTCGCGGCGCTCCTGGCCCGCGACCCCGCCGCGAAAGCCGCCTCGGTGCAGTCGTTGCGGGCGCGCTGGTTGGCGGGCGAACTCGTCTGTCTGCCGCAAGAGCGGATCGAGGAGCCGGACGGCCTGCCCGGGCGCCCCGAGCGCCCGACGCTCGTTGCGCCGCGGCTTTTGCGGCACCGCGGCATGCAGTCGCGCGAGGGGCGCGCCGCGCTGCTTCATGCGCTGGCGCACATCGAATTCAACGCGATCAATCTCGCGCTCGACGCCGTCTGGCGGTTTCCCGACATGCCCGAACCGTTCTATGGCGACTGGTTGCGTGTTGCTGCCGAAGAGGCCCATCACTTCACGCTGCTTGCGGCGCGGCTTGCGGAGTTCGGCCACGCTTACGGCGATCTGCCTGCGCACGACGGGCTTTGGGAGATGTGCGAGCGCACGCGCGGCGACGTGCTCGCGCGCATGGCCCTCGTGCCGCGCACGCTCGAGGCGCGCGGTCTCGACGCATCGCCGCCGATTCGCGCGCGGCTCGTCCAGGCGGGAGATCTCGACTCGACCGCGATCCTCGACGTGATATTGCGCGACGAGGTCGGCCACGTGCGGATCGGCAATCGCTGGTTCCGCTATCTCTGCGAGACGCGCTCGCTCGACCCGCACCCGACCTATCTGCGCCTCGCCGACCAATACCATGCGCCGCGCTTGCGCGGCCCGTTCAACTTCGAGGCGCGCCGCGACGCCGGCTTCGACGAGGCCGAGCTCGCCGCCTTGGCCGCGCAGGCGGATCCGGACGACGGAACGGGCGCGACCTAACCGGTCTCCGAATCGCCGCGTGACTCGAGCGCTTCCTCGAGCAACGTCATTGGGGCACCGATATAATCGAACGATCATTCTTTTTTCGGGCGCTTCTCCCATGAACCTCTCCCAATCGGATTTCGTCAACGTTCGCGGCGTCAGACTCCATGTGCGGCGCTGGGGCGATCGCGGCGCCCCCGCGTTATTCATGCTGCATGGCTGGATGGACGTGGCGGCGTCTTTTCAGTTCGTCGCGGATGCGCTCGCCGGCGACTGGCAGGTGATCGCGCCCGACGCGCGTGGGTTCGGGCTGTCGGATTGGCCCGTGGCGGCGCGCGGCGGCGGGCATTACTGGTTCCATGAATACCTGGCCGATCTGGAAGCGCTGCTCGATCACTACGCGCCGACGGGGCAGGTGAACCTGGTCGGCCACAGCATGGGCGCGAACGTCGTTTGCCTTTATGCGGGCGTACGCCCGGAGCGCGTGCGCCGCGTCGTCGATCTGGAGGGCTTCGGCCTTGCGCCGGCGCGAGCGGCGGGTGCGCCGCGGCGCATTGCCGCATGGCTCGACGACCTGCGCGCGCCGCCGTCGCTCAAGACCTACGGCACGCTCGACGACGTGGCGGCGCGGCTCATCAAGACCAATCCGCGCCTCGCGCCCGAACGCGCGTTTTTTCTGGCGCAGCACTGGTCGCGGCGCGGCGAGGACGGCCGCTACATGCTGCTGGGGGATCCGGCGCACAAGCTGCACGGCCCGCTCCTTTATCGGCTCGACGAAGTGATGGCGATATGGGCCAACGTCAGCGCGAAGGTGCTGCACGTCGAGGCGGTTGCCTCGCCGACCCTCGCGAGGCTGGCGGGCGCGATTCCGCTCGCCGAATTCAAAGCTCGCTTTCAGGCGTTCCGCGATTGGCGCGAAAAGCTGATCGAGGACACGGGCCACATGCTTCATCACGATCAGCCGGAGCGGATCGCGGCGCTGATCGAGGCGTTTTGCGCTTGATCGAACGCCTGCGAAAACGCGTCGGCGCGGGGTGCCGGACTTCGCGGCGTTCAAGTTGCGCGCCGCATTGCAGTAAAATGAGAAGACGGTTTTTGGGCCCCATCGAACCACATGAACGCCGACCTGCATTGCCATTCCAACGTGTCCGACGGGTTTTTCGCGCCCGCCGACGTAGCGCGGCGCGCGCATGCGGGAGGAGTGACGATCTGGTCGCTGACCGATCACGACGAGGTGCGTGGCCAAGCCGAGGCGCGCAGGACGGCTGAGGCGCTCGGTATGCGGTACCTAGCCGGGGTCGAGATTTCCGTGACTTGGGCGATGAAAACGGTGCACGTGGTCGGGCTCGGCATCGATCCCGACTGCCCGGCGCTCGTCGAAGGGCTCCATGCCACGCGCAACGGCCGCAGCACGCGCGCGGAAGCAATGGGGGCGGCGCTCGACGCGGTCGGCATTCCCGGGGCCTACGAGGGCGCGTTGCGTTACGTCTCGAACCCCGATCTCGTTTCGCGCACGCATTTCGCGCGCTTTCTCGTCGAAAAGGGCTTCGCCGAATCGACGGCCGACGTCTTCGACCGTTTCCTGGGCGAGGGCAAGCCGGGTTACGTGCCGCATCGGTGGGCGAGCCTGGAAGATGCGCTTCGCTGGATCAAGGCTGCGGGCGGCGTCGCGGTGATCGCCCATCCTGGCCGCTACAAGTACACGCCGCTAGCCTTCGACGAACTCTTCTCGACGTTCATCGACCTGGGCGGCGAGGCCATCGAGGTTGTGACGGGCAGCCACACGCCCGATCAGTACCGCGAGTACGCCGACGTCGCGCGCCGTTTCGGCTTTGAGGCGTCGCGCGGATCGGATTTTCACGCGCCGGGCGAGGGCCGAGTGGAGCTCGGCGAGTTGCCGCCGTTGCCGGCCGGTCTCAAGCCTGTCTGGGAGCGCTGGTTCTAGCGTCCGCTCAATCCTCGAACGAAAGGAAAAACGCCTGGGTCGGCCGTCGAATGCTCGATTTCGGCGCGGCCCCTTGAGCGGCGAGCCAGCCGGTTCACCGCGGCATCGAATGCAGTCCCGGGCCCGTGCCGACGCCCGGCTTACCGACGACCTTCGACCATGTCCCAATTCTTCCGGATCCATCCCGACAACCCGCAGCCGCGGCTCATCGCGCAGGCTGTCCAGATCGTCAAGGAAGGCGGCGTGATCGCGCTTCCGACCGATTCGAGTTATGCGCTCGGGTGCCGCCTCGACGACAAGGAAGCCGTGACGCGTCTGCGCCGAATCCGTGGGCTCGACGAGCGTCAGCATCTGTCGCTGCTCGTGCGCGACCTTTCCGAGCTCGCGGCGTTCGCGATGGTCGACAATCACCAGTTCCGGCTCATCAAGTCGGTGACGCCGGGGCCCTATGTGTTCGTGCTGCAGGCGACGAAGGAAGTGCCGCGACGCTTGTCGCACCCGTCGCGCAAAACGATCGGCCTGCGCGTGCCCGATCATGCGATCACGCTCGCCTTGCTCGAGGCGCTCGGCGAGCCCCTCATCGCGACGACGCTGATCCTGCCCCCCGACAACGAGCCGCTCAACGAGCCGGAGGACATCCGGGCCCGGCTCGAAAAGCAGATCGATCTCGTCATCGACTCAGGGGCGTGTCTGCGCGCGCCCTCGACGGTCATCGATCTGACCGGCGACGAGCCCGTGCTCGTGCGCGCAGGGTGCGGCTCGCTCGAGCCGTTCGGTCTGACGGCGGCGTGAATGGCGATATTGTCGCGCCAGCTAGGGGCTTCGATCAGGAAACGATGAAATAACGCGGCCACACACGCTGGCCGTCCGGCCGAGAGGCGTCACGCCTTGGCCCCCTTGTTACAATAGGCCCCGCTATGGATTTCTCTTCTTTGATACAGACGATCGCGGTCTACGCGCTGCCGGTGGTCTTCGCGATCACGCTGCACGAGGCCGCTCACGGCTATGCAGCGCGGCTGCTTGGCGACAACACCGCCTACATGATGGGGCGCGTGTCGTTCAATCCGATGCGCCATATCGATCCGCTCGGGACGATCGCGATTCCGCTGCTGCTCTATTTCATGACGGGCGGCGCGTTCATGTTCGGCTACGCGAAGCCGGTGCCCGTCGCATTCCGCAATCTGCGCAACCCGCGTTGGGGGAGCCTCTGGGTCGCGCTCGCCGGTCCGGCCTGCAATTTCGTGCAGGCGCTGCTCTGGGCGCTGATCGGCGTGGCGCTCGCTTATTTCTCGGTCGACGAGCCGTTTTTCTCTCGAATGGCGGCAGGCGGCGTCGGCGTCAATCTCGTGCTCGGCGTGTTGAACCTGTTTCCGCTCCCTCCGCTCGACGGTGGGCGCGTTCTCGTCGCACTGTTGCCGCCGCGCCAGGCGATCGGCTTGGCACGGCTCGAGCCTTGGGGCTTCGCGATCGTGATGGTGCTCGTCATATCCGGCCTCTTGACGAAGATCTGGCTGAGGCCGCTCGTCTCGCTGGGCTATGACGCTTTGACCGCCATCCTGGCCCCTTTCGCCTCGTTCCTGAACTGACACCATGTTTCCTGACCGCATTTTCTCGGGCATGCGTCCCACCGGGTCGCTGCACCTCGGCCACTATCATGGCGTGTTGAAGAACTGGGTGCGCCTGCAGGCCGAGTACCCGTGCTTTTTTTGCGTTGTCGACTGGCATGCGCTGACCACGCACTACGAAACACCGGACATCATCGAGAACAACGTCTGGGAAGTGCTGATCGACTGGCTCGCTTCGGGCATCGACCCGAGCCAGGCCACGCTACTGATCCAGAGCCGCGTTCCCGAGCATGCGGAGCTTGCATTGCTGCTCGGCATGAGCACGCCGCTCGGCTGGCTCGAGCGCGTGCCGACGTACAAAGAGCAGATGGAGAAGCTGAAGGACAGGGACCTGTCGACTTACGGCTTTCTCGGCTATCCGGTGTTGATGGCCGCGGATATCCTGCTCTACCGGGCATCGCTCGTGCCGGTCGGCGAAGATCAGGTGCCGCATGTCGAGATGACGCGCGAGATCGCGCGGCGTTTCAACTATTTGTACGGGCGCGAGCCGGGCTTCGAGGAAAAGGCGATCGAAGCCGTCAGAAAGCTCGGCGGCAAGCGCTCGAAGCTCTATCAGGAGTTGCGCAACGCTTATCAGCAGGAGGGCGACGACGAGGCGCTCGAGCGAGCCCGCGCGCTGCTGCAGGAATCGCAAAGCTTGTCGATGGGCGACCGCGAGCGCCTCTTTGGCTACCTCGAAGGCGCACGCAAGATCATTCTCGTCGAGCCGCAGGTGTTGCTGACGGAGGCTTCGCGGATGCCGGGCCTCGACGGTCAGAAGATGTCGAAGTCCTACGGCAATACGATCGGCCTGCGCGAGGATGCCGAGTCGATCACGAAGAAGGTCCGCACGATGCCGACCGACCCGGCGCGCGTGCGGCGCACTGACCCGGGCGATCCCGACAAGTGCCCGGTGTGGCAACTGCATCAGGTTTATAGCGACGAGGCGACCCATCAGTGGGTCCAGAAGGGCTGCCGTTCCGCCGGGATCGGCTGCCTCGAGTGCAAGCAGCCCGTCATCGAGGGCATTCTGCGCGAGCAGCAGCCGATGCTCGAGCGCGCGCAAAAATATATGGACGATCCCTCGCTCGTGCGGGCAATCGTCGCCGACGGCTGCGACAAGGCGCGAAAATTCGCCACCGAGACGATGCGCGACGTGCGAGAGGCGATGGGGCTTGCATACTCGTAAGGACTCAGGGTCGGCACCGTTACGATTTCGGCCGGCCAATCCGCTACAATCGCGCTTTTAGAATCGAATTCATCGCGTTTCATGGCTAACGGCACATCAGGCAGCACCTCCGGCGGCGTGCGGATTCGCGGCAGCATTCCTGCAATCGTCACGCCGATGCACGAAGACGGCGGACTCGATCTGGCGGCATTTCGCAAGCTCGTCGACTGGCAGATCGAAGAGGGCACGAATGCGCTCGTCGTCGTCGGCACGAGCGGCGAATCGGCCACGCTGACGGTCGAAGAGCACATTCTCATGATCAAGACGGCCGTCGAGCAGGTGGCCGGCCGCATCCCCGTAATCGCCGGCGCAGGCGGCAACTCGACGGCCGAGGCGATCGAGTTGACCGAGCGCGCCAAGTCGGTCGGCGCAGACGCCACGCTGCAAGTCGTGCCGTATTACAACAAGCCGACGCAGGAAGGCATTTACCGCCATTTCCGGAAGATCGCCGAGGCCGTCGATCTTCCCGTGATCCTCTACAACGTGCCGGGCCGTACGGTGGCCGACATGTCCAACGAGACGATCCTTCGGCTCGCGCAGGTTCCTGGCATCGTCGGCGTGAAGGAGGCTACGGGCAATATCGATCGTGCGGCGCATCTCATCAAGGCCGCACCGGCCCACTTCGCCATCTATAGCGGCGACGACCCGACGGCGATCGCGCTGATGCTGCTCGGCGGGCACGGCAATATTTCGGTGACGGCGAACGTTGCGCCGCGCGCGATGAGCGAGCTCTGCAAAGCGGCACTCGCGGCCGATGCGAAGACGGCGCGCGAAATTCATTTGCGCTTGCTGTCGCTGCACAAGAATCTCTTCGTCGAATCGAATCCGATTCCGGCGAAATGGGCGCTTCAGGAAATGGGGCGAATCGAGGGGGGAATCCGTTTGCCTTTGACGCCGCTCGATGCGCGCTACCACGAAGTCGTGCGTGCCGCATTGCGCGAGGCAGGCGCGCTGCGCTGAAGCGTCGGGTGCGATGCCGGCCGCTCGGGGCGAGCCGGCAACCGCAACTGAATTCAACTAACCGACGTCGTTCTCGACTGACGCGCTTGGCCGCGGCTGGCATGCGCTTGGCAATCACGAAGGGCTCCATGAAACGTTCCGCATTTTCCACTCGCGCCATCTGCACGGCGGCGCTCGTGCTTGCGTTCGGCACCACGCTTGCCGGGTGCGACACTCTCAACGACTGGTTCTCCGGCGATAAGGTCGATTACAAGGCGACGGGGTCCGCTCCGCCCCTGAAAGTGCCGGGCGATCTGACGACTGCCGCCGCGCCGGCGCAGCAGTACACGGCCCCGCCCGTGGGCGCGGCGCTGGGCGGTGCGCCGCAGCGCAATAAGACTGTCGCCGGCAATGCGACGGAAGGCGTGCCGAGCGCGCAAGATCCCTATGGTATGCATATCGAGCGCGATGGCGACCGCCGCTGGCTCGTCGTCGACGGCCGCTCGCCGGAACAGCTCTGGCCTCAGCTTCAGGCGTTCTGGCAGGAGAACGGCTTCGCACTGGCAACCGACGCGCCAGCCACCGGCATCATGGAAACGGCCTGGGCGGAGAATCGCGCGAACATTCCCGACGACTGGTTCCGCCGCACCGTCGGGCGTTTGATCGATTTCGCCTATTCGTCCGGCACGCGTGATCGTTTTCGCACGCTCGTCGCGCGCGGCCCCGATGGGGCGACCGACATTTCGATCACGCATAGCGCGCTCGAGGAAGTGCTGACGGGGCAGGACAAGGACTCTTCGCGCTGGGTCGAGCGGCCGCGCAACCCCGTGCTCGAAGCCGTGTTCCTGACGAAGATGATGCAGAAGTTCGGTTTGACCGAAGCGCAGTCGAAGGAACTGCTGGCCAACGCGCGACCTGCCGCGGCGCCCGCGAAGATCGAGATGAGCGGGGGCGAGACGAGCCTCGATCTGCCGGAGTCGTTCGACCGGGCGTGGCTGCGTGTCGGGCTTGCGCTCGATCGGACGAATTTCACCGTCGACAACCGCGATCGCGCGAAGGGGATCTACTACGTCCGCTACGCGGATTCGGCCGAGGAGCTCAAGCGCGATGGCCTTTTCGGCAAGCTGTTCTACCGCAAGCCGACGGCCGATAAGCAGGGCCCTCAGTTCCTCGTCAACGTACGGCCGACGAGCGATACGCAAACGCAGGTCTCGATCGTCGACACCAGCGGCAACGTCGTGACGTCCACCGAGGCACAGCGGATTTTGACGCTGCTGCACGCGCAGCTGAACTGAACGTGCGATGCGCTTTGCCAGCTTAGGCAGCGGCAGCGAGGGCAATGCGCTCATCGTCGAGGCCCAGAGCGGCGCGACGACGACGCGCGTGCTCCTGGACTGCGGGTTCTCGACCAAAGAGCTCGAACGGCGCCTTGCTCGTCTAGACCGCTGCATCGAGCAACTGGATGCGATCGTCATCACCCACGAACATAGCGATCACATTGGCAGCGCGCTGACGGTCGCGCGCAAATGGGCGCTACCGCTCTACACGAGTTGGGGAACGGCGCGTGCGGTCGGTGCGGACGAAGCCAACGTCGATTTGCATGTCCTCTGGGGCGATGAGACCGTCGGCATTGGCGATCTGCAGGTCTGTCCTTATACGGTTCCGCACGATGCGCGCGAGCCGCTGCAATTTGTCTTTTCGGACGGTGTGAATCGCTTGGGTGTGCTCACTGACGTCGGCGTTTCCACGCCGCATATCACGCAGGTGCTGAGCGGTTGCGACGGACTCGTGCTCGAATGCAATCACGACCTGGGCATGCTGGCCGCCAGCCGTTATCCGCAATCGTTGAAAGCGCGGATCGGCGGCAAACATGGGCATTTGAGCAACGATGCGGCCGCGGAGATTCTCGCGGCGTTGGACCGGACGCGCTTGAAGCATCTCGTCGCCGCGCATCTGAGTCAACAGAACAACCTTCCGGCGTTGGCTCGTTCGGCATTGGCCATGGTGCTGGGCGCGCCGGCCGACGACGTCGTCGTCGCGTCGCAGGAGGAGGGATTCGCCTGGCTTGAACTGGTTGGCGGTTAGCCCAAGCGGAATCAGGCGTGAAGGCCAAGAAAAAACCGGCCCACAGGCCGGTTTTTTCTTGCCATGAAGGCGGCGAGCTTACTGGCTCGCACCCGAGGCCGGAGCTGCAGCGGACGCGGCCGGAGCTTCCGAAGCGGGAGCAGCAGCAGGAGCCGACTCGCTTGCGGCAGCAGCGCTCGAAGCAGCACCCGTATCCGAAGCAGCGGCGGCCGGCGCAGAAGCGGCCGACGTATCGCTGGCCGGCGCGGCAGCGTTCTGGTCGCTGCTCTTGTTGCACGCAGCCAGGGCCACGGCAGCCAACAGGGATGCAACGAGGAGGGATTTCTTCATGATCACGTCCTTTTATGGTTAAAGGTAAGCAACAGCGCGAAATATTACCGGTAATGTGCTTCAACACCAACCTTGAGCCGCTGGTGGGACGCACATCAGAGCGTGAATCTTCCCCACGGCTTGGGCGGAAATTATATGCACTTTCGTACTGACCGTCGACAAACCGGGGTCAATACGTTGCCTTTCACATACAAAATTTCACGTTTTCTCCGGGTGGGGGACCCTGTCACGCAAATGCGCCGATCCGAACCCAGCCGGCAAGATACCATTCGTGCAGCAACGCTGTCATTGACCAATCATCAGAGAGTGTTACAAAGCGTTTCCCTTCGAGGCGGCGTCTGTCGGCAAGCTCCAAGAGCCACTTTTTGCGCGACGGCAACCGATGTTCCTCGCCATTGATGAAGTAGCTGCGCTTGCCATAGAGCAACGATGTCTTCCTATCAAGCCGGACGCCCGCTCGCGTTGCCTGGCGCGTGAATGCCGCAATGCTGGCGCCGATTTCCGGCGGGTCGAAAACCACGTGCGCTTTCGGTTCGCTGAGATAGCTGCCTATGAACGATGCGACGTCGCCCTCATCCCAACGGATGCGAGCAAGGATCGCGCCGATTTGATCGATCATGGCCTGCGGCAATTGCGCTGGGCGCGTCGCGGCGTCTTGCGCCGGGTCGCGGTAGCGCCCATCTGGATGAGCGAGCCGGGCCGCCGAGCCTCGCTCGGCAAGATGGTAGAGGAACTGGCCGACGAGTTCGCTGGCCGACGGGGAACGAAAGCCGATCGAGCAGGTCATGCACTCGCCGATTGCCACCCCGTCGTGCGCAATGTGCGGCGGCAAATAAAGCATATCGCCCGGTTCGAGCACCCACTCGTTTTCCGGTTCGAAATGCTGTAAAACTTTCAATGGCAATCCATCTTTCAATGCCAGGTCTTTTTGCGCGGAGATTCGCCAGCGCCGTTTCCCGTGCACTTGCAGCAAAAAAACATCATACGAATCGAAATGAGGTCCCACGCCGCCACCGTCGGTGGCATACGAGATCATCAGGTCGTCGAGCCGCGCGTCAGGAATGAACCGGAACCGGTCCAACATCGTGCGGGCGCGATCGTCATGCAGATCGACACCTTGCACGAGCAGCGTCCATTCGCGGCGCTTGAGGCCGGGCAGGTCGTCACTGCCGAAAGGACCGTGTTCCAGACGCCACGCGCCGCGAAAATGAGAAATCAGTCGGGCTTCCACGTCGTCGCTCGCGGCCAGCTCGAACAACTCGTCGCGCGACAACGGCGGGACGATCCCGGGCAGGGCCTGACGCACGAGCAGTGGCTTTTTCTGCCAGTGGCGCCGCATGAATTGCGAGGGCGACAGGTTGGCGAGAAGGGACGTCGGCTGGTCAGGCACGGGCGGTGAAACGGCGGAACGGGAGGGAGCGGCGGGGGAGGTCGGTTGGTCGAGGGGCCGCTTCGGCATCGTATAATGAGACCGTATTTTGGGAGAGTTTGATGAAAATCGCGAAGAACACCGTTGTGTCGGTCGCTTATAAGCTGTCGGATGCGCAAGGCAACCTGATCGAGGAAAGCGAAGAGCCGATGGTCTATCTGCACGGCGGCTATGATGGCACGTTCCCTAAGATCGAGGAAGAGCTCGATGGACACGAACCGGGGTTCCAGACTCAGATCCAACTCGAGCCGCAGGATGCGTTCGGCGAGTACGATCCCGAACTCGTGAAGATCGAGCCGCGCAGTCGGTTTCCGGAGCCGCTGGAAGTGGGCATGCAGTTCGAAGGAACGCCAGAGGACAGCGACGACGAGATCGACGCGCTGATCTACACGGTGACGGATCTGGCCGAAGATAAAGTCGTGCTCGACGGAAATCATCCGCTTGCCGGCATGGCGCTGCGCTTCGCCCTGACGGTGAAGGAAGTACGGCCGGCCACGGCGGACGAGATAGAGCATGCGCACGCCCACGGCGCGGAAGGCATCGAAGTTCTCGACGACGAAGACGAGGACGAGGACGACTCGTCAGCTCCCACCTTGCATTGAACCGCGGCCCGGCATGCCGGCCGGCGGCTGACTCAGCTCAGGCGCGATGGTGGGCGCAATGAGTGGCGGGGTCGTCGCCGGCTCTCTCTCTGCCGACCTGGGTAGCAGCGGGGGCTCGGCGGCCGGCGTCGACGGTGGGATCGGCGGCGGAACCGGCATGATGCCCGAAGCGCACGGAGCCGGTTCGAGCGGCGCCGCGGGCGGTTGCGAAGCGGGTTGAGGCGGGGTCTTCGGCATCCGTCTCAGCGACACCAATAGTGGCGGCGCCTTCGCGAAATTCACATCGACTTTTATCCACTGCGTCACCGGCTCGTGCGGCCCGATTGCGATCCGTGTCAGGTTCGCGAGACGGTCGCCCTTGTCGTCAAAGAGTGGTTGATCGATTGAAAAGCCGTGGGGCAGGGGCTTCGACCCTTCGTGAATGACGATTACCGGTCCGCGGAAAATCTGGGCCGCTTTCACCAGGCTTCGCTTGAATTCCAGATAGCCATCGCGAGGCCTGTTGCGGTCGAATCTGAGCCACGAGAATCGATCCGCACGCTCGTAGCGCTCGAAATCGGGCGCTCCCTCGATGAGGACGACGAGCGCATGCGCGCGGCGGCGCCGCGCGTATTCGGCTGCATGCTCGAGCCAGAACGCCGTCGCGATGGCGCGGTCGTCGTATTCGCCGTTACGGCCGCCGGCATTCGAGTAATGATTGTTTCCGCTGACCACGTTGAGGCCGACGAATAGGGTGTCGTCGACTTGCCAGCGTACGTTTTCCCGATAGGCATGGAATCGTGCGACTTCGCTTTCACGGGTGAGCGCAAGCGTCGATTGCCCGAGCGACGCGGAGTTATCGGCGAACACGGTCTGCCGCAAGAAGTCGAGACGCTCGGTTGGGTCGTAATTTCCTGCTTGCGCGCGGTCGCAATCGGCCCAGTCGTGCTGTCCGGGAACGACGACAAGTGGGACGCGCGACGTTTCGAGCACTTGCTGCCGCTGCTCGTAAACGGCATCGTCGCATCGCTCAGAGGCGCTCTTGAGATTGCCGTCATAGACGACGAAGGCGATATTCGGCTCGAGACCGATGGCATTGAGAAGCTGTTGCGTCATCGCTTCGTCCGCCGCGCTTCGCATGGTGCCGGAGATGACGCCGAACTCGAAGCGAGGCTCGGCCGCAGCGGTTTTTTCGGCGCACGACAAGGCCAGGCAAACCGCGAGGGCGGGTGCGACGATCCGCGTGACGCGATGAATCACCTATGCCTCAGCGCGGCGAATGTTGGGCGCTCGCCATCTCGTGCAACTCGTAGATCAGGTCGAGTGCTTCGCGAGGCTTCAAGTCGTTCGGGTCGAGCGCTCGCAGACGCTCGAGCGCGGGATGTGGCGACGCGTCGTTGGCCTCATCCGTGTCGTCGTCAGGCGCGTCTTCGACGCAGGGCGCCACGGCGAAGAGGTCGAGTTGCGGCGTCGCATGCGTGACGGACTGTTGCTCGAGATGGGCCAGATGCTTGCGCGCCGCGCGGATGACAGCGGCCGGCACGCCGGCCAACTGCGCGACTTGCAGCCCATAGCTCTGGCTCGCCGGACCGTCGTTGACGGCGTGCAGAAACACGATGCCATGCCCGTGCTCGACGGCTGCAAGATGGACGTTGGCCGCGTGCGGAAATTCGGCCGGCAGTTGCGTCAACTCGAAGTAGTGCGTCGCGAAGAGCGTGTAGCAGCCGTTATGGGCAAGCAGGTGGCGTGCGATGGCCCACGCGAGCGCGAGGCCGTCGAACGTCGACGTACCGCGGCCGATTTCGTCCATCAGCACGAGGCTTTGCGGCGTGGCGTCGTTAAGGATCGCCGCGGCTTCCGTCATTTCGACCATGAAGGTCGAACGTCCACCTGCGAGGTCGTCGGCTGCGCCGATGCGCGTGAAGATGCGATCGATCGGGCCGAAACGCGCGCTGCGGGCCGGCACGTAGCTGCCGACGTAGGCAAGCAGCGCGATCAATGCCGTTTGCCGCATGAACGTCGACTTGCCGCCCATATTCGGGCCCGTGATCAGCAACAGCTTGCGCTCGGCGTCGAGCCGGCAATCGTTCGCGACGAATTGCTCGACCTGCGCTTCGACGACAGGGTGTCGTCCTTGTTCGATCTCGATGCCGGCTTCGGACGCGAACGTCGGCGCGACCCAGTCGAGCGCTTGCGCGCGCTCGGCGAGTGCGGCCAGCAGATCGAGCTCGGCGAGCGCGGCGGCGACGCGCTGGCAATCGCCGATGAACGGCAGCAGCGCCTGCAGCACGGCGTCATAGAGCGAGCGCTCGCGCGCGAGTGCGCGCTCCTGAGCGGACAGCGCCTTGTCTTCGAACGTCTTGAGTTCGGGGGTGATGTAGCGCTCGGCGTTCTTCAGCGTCTGGCGGCGGCGATAGTCGTCGGGGACTTTGTCGGTCTGGCCGCGCGTGACTTCGATGTAGAAGCCGTGCACCTTGTTGTACTCGACGCGCAAATTGGCGATGCCGGTGCGCGCGCGCTCCCGTGCTTCGAGATCAATCAGAAACTGCCCGCAGTTTTCGGAAATGTCACGGAGCTCGTCGAGCTCGCTGTCGTAGCCGCGTGCGATGACGCCACCGTCGCGTACCATCGCGGAAGGCTCCTCGGCGATGGCGCGCGCGAGCAGATCGACGCATTCGGGGGGCGGCTCGAGCGCCGCCGCGATTCGTTCGAGCGCCGCGGCGCCGCCGGCGGCGTCCGATGCCAGCGCGCGCAGCGAGGGCAGCGCCGCGAAGGTATCGCGCAGGCTGGACAGATCGCGCGGCCGAGCCGACAGCAGAGCCAGGCGCCCGGTAATTCGCTCGACGTCGGCAACGCGCCGCAATGACCCCCTCAGCGAATCGAGGCTCGCTTGCGGTGAAGCGTCGAGCAGTGCGCCGATCGCTTGCTGACGCGCTTGCGCGCGACCGCTGTCGCGCGGCGGGTGATGCAACCAGTGGCGCAGGAGGCGGCTGCCCATCGTCGTGCAGCAGGTGTCGAGCAGTGAACAGAGTGTCGGCGACTCGCCCCCGCGCAACGTTTCCGTCAGCTCGAGGTTGCGGCGCGTTGCCGGATCCAGCCCGATGTACTCCGATTCATACTCGACCTTGAGGCTGCGCACATGGCGAAGCTGCTGGCCCTGCGTGGCAGCCGCGTAGAGAAGCAGCGCGCCGGCCGCGCCGCATGCGCTCGTGAGCGACTCCGCGCTGAAACCGTCCAGGCTTGCCACATCGAGCTGATCGCATAGCCGCTGCTTGCCCGACGTGACGTCGAAATGCCACGACGGCACGCGTGTCAGCGCACCGTTGAGGCCCGCAGGGAGGAAGTCCGCGGGAGCGTCGGCCACGAGGATTTCGGCAGGACGAATGCGTTCCAGCGAGGCGCCGAGCTGGTCGGGTGCGATTTCGGCGAGACGTAACGCGCCGCTCGCGAGATTGAGCCAGGCGAGGCCGATCGCATTGACGACGCCGCGCTTGTTATGCGCGGGGCAGATCGAAAGCAGATAGACGTCGCTTTTGTCGGCGAGCAGTGCCGCGTCGGTCAGTGTGCCGGGCGTCACTACGCGGACGACTTTGCGCTCGACAGGACCTTTCGACGTGGCCGGATCGCCGATCTGTTCGCAGATGGCGACCGATTCGCCGAACTTCACGAGCTTCGCGAGATATTGCTCGACCGCGTGATGTGGCACGCCCGCCATCTTGATCGGATTGCCGGCCGATGCGCCGCGTTGCGTGAGGGTGAGATCGAGCAAACGTGCGGCCTTTTCCGCGTCTTCGTAGAAGAGCTCGTAAAAATCGCCCATCCTGAAAAAGAGCAACGTGCCGGGGTGATCAGCCTTGATGCGCAAATACTGCTGCATATACGGCGTATGCTTCGCGAGCGTCTGATCGGTTTCGCCGGATGCCTGCTGCGGAGTTGGATTGCCCATCGTGTTCTTGGTGCTTGCGAGTATAGGGCGAGAGTGTACCTCGGCAGGCAATCCGTGCAGTCGTCCCAATGGCTAATGCAGACCCGGGACGCTCACCCAAATCAGCGACGTGCCGTCACGCGCCCGCGCTCAGTATTCGATCGATTTTTCGCCGCGCGTGACGGAACGCTTTCGGCCGCGTTGACCGCGGCATCTTCATCCAGCCACGGACGAAAATTGTCGAGCGAGTACCGTGCGCCCGACCCGGACACCACTGCCGTATTCGGCGTATCAAGCTTTTTGCGTCAAGCGGCTGTAAGGAGTGAGTATCGGCACCATCTGCGCGTAGACCTTCGGATTGCCGGCGACGATCTCGCCGATATGCAGGAAGTCCGAATCACCGGTGTAGTTGCCGACGAGCCCGCCCGCTTCGGTGATGAGCAGGCTGCCCGCGGCCATATCCCAGGCGCTGATGCCTTGCTCGAAGAAGCCGTCGAGGCGACCGGCCGCGACGTTCGCCAGATCGAGCGCGGCGGCGCCCGGACGACGCAGGCCCGTGCACGAGCGCGTCATTTCGGCAAAGAGGCGGCAATAGGCATCGAGCCGGTCGTTCTCGCGGAACGGAAAGCCCGTGCCAATCAGTGAATCGGCGAGACGGTCGCGCCGGCCGACGCGGATGCGGCGATCGTTCAGGTAGGCGCCGCGCCCGCGCGATGCGGTGTAGAGATCGTTGCGGGTCGGGTCGTAGACCACGGCCTGCGTCACGATTCCCTTGTGCGCGAGCCCGATCGAGACGCAGTAGTAGGGAAAGCCGTGGATGAAATTCGTCGTGCCGTCGAGTGGATCGATGATCCACTGGTAATCGGATTCGTTCTCGGAGCGACCCGACTCCTCGGCGAGGATCGAGTGATCGGGATAGGCCGTCTTCAAAGTGTCGATGATCGCCGCTTCGGCAGCCTTATCGACCTCGGTGACGAAATCGTTGTGCTGCTTCTGGCTGACCTGGATCAAGTCGAGGTCGAGCGATGCGCGGTTGATGATCTGTCCG
Source organism: Trinickia symbiotica (assembly GCF_002934455.1). GTDB lineage: Bacteria > Pseudomonadota > Gammaproteobacteria > Burkholderiales > Burkholderiaceae > Trinickia > Trinickia symbiotica. The sequence goes on from NZ_PTIR01000018.1 coordinate 141,236, forward strand.
GCGCGGCGAGCCGCCTTGACAGCGATGTTGAGCATGGGATGCATGAGCAGATTCCTTGTGCCGCGGCAACAGCAAGTGCCGCCACGGAATGGGCCAAATCAGACCGCCCGGACTGCGGGCCCACTCGGGGAAGAGGCACGCATTCCGTCGACGAAGACGAATTGAAGAAGAGCAATGCGCGTACATGGCCAGAGAGGCAAGCGCTGCCGTACGCGCGAACAAGGCGTGATTTTACCAGGAAGCGAGGCGAGCTTAGCGTTTCGGACCCGCACGCGCCGGGCCGATCCGGGCGGTCGTCCGGGGGCGGCCTCGGGCCGTTGCGATACCATACGGGCGTGCCGTTCATCGATTGGCGCGAGCAAGCCCAAACCAGGCGGCTGTACCCATCCTTCGTCACTCTCGCAGCATCTCGTTCCGCAGCATCTTGAATTCATCGAATCCGAATCACCCTCACGCGCCGCTCGACGCCGAAGCGGCCGCACTCAGCGGAGCCGGCGGGCCTTGCGGCGGCTTCACGTCTACCGTCTTCGTGCTCGTCGAGCCGAGCCATCCGGGCAACGTCGGCGCCGCCGCCCGTGCGTTGAAGACGATGGGGTTTTCGCGTCTCGTGCTCGTCGCGCCGCGCGTTGCGCACGTGCAAACGGACCCGGAAGCCGTCGCGATGGCGAGCGGGGCCGACGACGTGCTGGCCGCGGCGAGCACCGTGCCGACGCTCGCCGATGCATTGACCGGTGTCCGGTGGTCGGTCGCGTTGACGGCCCGGGCGCGCGAGTATGGGCCGCCGCAACTCGCGCCGCGCGAGTCGGCAGGCGAGGCGTGCCGTCAAGCGGCGAGCGGCGACATTGCGTTCGTCTTCGGCAACGAGCGAACGGGTCTTTCCAACGAGCACGTCGAGCGATGCAGCTCGCTTGTGCATATTCCCGCGAACCCCGCCTATAGTTCGCTCAACCTCGCTCAGGCGGTGCAGGTGCTGGCTTACGAGCTGCGCATCGCCTATCTCGGAGAGCGCACGGCAACGGGCGCCGGCGACGCGCTGGCCCAGCGTGCGTCGAGCGACGAAATCGAGCGGATGTTCGTGCATCTGGAAAACGCGCTCATTGCGCTCGACTTTCTCGATCCAGCCAATCCGAAGAAGCTGATGTCGCGGCTGAGACGCCTATTCGCGCGCGCGGCGCTCGAGCACGAGGAAGTCAACATCATGCGCGGCATCGCCAAGCACATCCTGCTCAAGTCCCGCCGCGACGACCGTCCGTAGCCCGTTCGTCCCTAAAGGGACTTCCTTCGGGGGCCCCAAATGGTGCCCCCTCCGGTCGTCCTGCCTGCTTTCAGCGCGGCGGGCCGATTCCGATGGCCGGCGATCGACGCCGCGCGAATGCCCCTGTCGAGCACAGGGCGAAAAAAGCGCGCGAAGCAACCGGCGCGGGTTGCCATTACAATCGGCCGGACGCTCATAAGCAAATCACACCGAGTCATAACGATGCGTAGGCTGCCGCTCCGGGAGGGGCCGCAGTGGCGCTCATCAGGCGAGCCGACACCATGTTCACGAGACTTCGCGAAGACATTGCCTCGATCCGCGAGCGGGATCCCGCCGCGCGCAGCACGTGGGAAGTGCTCACCTGTTATCCGGGGCTGCACGCGATCGTGCTTCATCGAATGTCGCACGCCTGCTGGCTCGCCGGACGGCGCTGGCTCGCTCGAGCAATTTCGCAGTTCGGCCGTTTTTTGACCGGCATCGAGATCCACCCCGGCGCGCGGATCGGGCGCCGCGTCTTCATCGATCATGGCATGGGCGTTGTCATCGGCGAGACCGCCGAAGTCGGCGACGATTGCACGATCTATCAGGGCGTCACGCTCGGCGGAACGTTGCTCACGCGCGGCGCGAAGCGGCATCCGACACTGGAGCGCGGCGTCGTCGTGGGCGCCGGGGCTAAGGTTCTGGGGGGCTTCACGGTCGGCGCTGAAGCGAAGATCGGTTCCAACGCGGTCGTCGTCAAGCCGGTGCCGGCCGGTGGCACGGCGGTCGGCAATCCCGCGCGCATCGTCATGCCGGCCGACTCGAAGCGCAAGAGCGATCGCTCGACGTTTTGCGCGTACGGCATCACGCCGAATGCTGAAGATCCCGTTTCACTTGCGCTGCATGGGCTCATCGATCACGCCGCCAAAGAGAGTCAGCGCGTCGATGAAATCGTGGCGGCGCTCGAGCGACTCGGCGAGCGCCTCGAGGCGCTACATGGCGCCGACGGCGCGCTGTCGGATTTACGGCGCTTGTCGGCGGCGATCGAAGGGAAGGTGGCTCAGCATTGACAAAAGCCGCCGCGTCTTCTTTCCGCTGAGCAATCGGAGCAGGGGGGGAACTCGGAGCGGTGATCCCCGATCGGGCGTCGATGCCCGTCGGCGCATCTCAGTCGAGCGGGAGAACGTGGATGCCCTCGGCATCGATGCGCAAATAGCCGCCGCGCCGCGTGCCGTGATCGAGGTCCCAGTCGGGCAGCACCCAGCGTGTGCCACCTCGTTCATCGTGGCGTGCGGGCCGATGCGTATGCCCGTGGATCATCGTCGTCGTTTTGCTCGACTTGAACAACGCGGCGACGCTTTCGCTCGTGACGTCGTAAAGCGGGGAAGGCGGCCGGCTCCTGCCGGCGTCGCCCGTCGTGCGCATCCGTTCGGCGAGCGCTCGACGCCACCTGAGCGGCCAGGCGAGAAAGAGCAATTGAACCGCGCGCCAGCGCGCGAATCGCCGAAACGTCTGGTATTTGTGGTCGGCGGTGCATAGCGCATCGCCATGCGCGAGCACGATGCGCGAGCCGAATGCCGTCATCACGAATGGGTCGGGCAGCCAGATCGCGCCGGCCGCGCGCATGAACCGTTTGCCGAGCAGAAAGTCGCGGTTGCCGTGCATCACATAAAGCGCGATGCCGCGCTCGGAAAGGGTATGCAGGACGGCCGCGACGCGAGCGGCGAATGGGTCCACCTTCAGCGTATCGTCGCCAATCCAGTAGTCGAAGAGGTCTCCGAGCACGAAGACGGAATCGGCGCTATCGGCCGTGACGAGCATAAAGTGCTCGAAGGCGGCGACCGTGCGCGGAATGGCGGGACTCAGGTGCAAATCCGAGATGAAGAGCAGCGGGCGCGGCGCATGACCGCGCGTGCGGCCGTGCTCGTGCGGCACGGTCGCTTCGTTGCTGCGGGGCGGCGCGTCGTGGCGCGCCGTAATCCCCGCGTCCCGGAAGATGCTTGTGCTCAATCGACGACGACCGCTTTTTCGATGATGACATCGGCGAGGGGCACATCCTGATGAAAGCCCTTCGAGCCCGTCTTCACCTTCTTGATCTTCTCGACTACGTCGAGCCCTTCGACGACCTTCCCGAACACGGCATAGCCCCAGCCCTGCGGCGTGGGCGCCGAGTGGTTGAGGAAGTCGTTGTCGTTCACGTTGATGAAGAACTGTGCCGTGGCCGAATGAGGATCGTTCGTGCGCGCCATCGCGATCGAGCCCTTGACGTTCTTCAGGCCATTGTTGGCTTCGTTATCGATCGGGGCGTCGGTCGGCTTTTGCTTCATGCCGGCCTCGAAGCCGCCGCCCTGAATCATGAAGCCGTCGATGACGCGGTGAAACACGGTGTTGTCATAGTGACCTTTCCTCACATAGTTTAGAAAGTTCTCCACCGTCTTCGGTGCTTTGTCCGCGTTCAGTTCGAGCTTGATGACGCCGTAGTTCGTATGCAGTTCGACCATGATGAAATTCCTTGCCTGGAAAAGTGCCGTTAAAAAGAGGCATTGAGCAGGCCGGCATCTTGCGCCGGCCGGGTAGGGGCCGCTATTGGGAAACGACGCTCGCCGATTCGATCACGATCGGCTTTTGCGGCACATCGGCCATCGGGCCGCGCGTCGTAGTGGGCGTGCCCTCGATCTTCTTCACGACGTCCATGCCCGAGACGACCTTGCCGAACACCGCATAACCGTTGCCGTCCGGGTTCGGATAATCGAGCCCCGCGTTGTCGACGGTATTGATGAAGAACTGATCGGTTGCCGAGTTCGGGTCGCTCGTGCGCGCCATCGCTATGGTACCCACTGCATTTTTCAGACCGTTGCGGCTCTCGATCGGGATCGGCGCGCGCGTCGGCTTCTCCTGAAAGGCCTGCGTGTACCCGCCGCCCTGAATCATGAAGCCGGGAATCACGCGATGAAAGATCGTGCCGTTGTACTGACCTGACTTCACGTAGTCGAGAAAGTTGGCGACCGTCTTCGGCGCTTTGTCCGGATAAAGCTCGAGGCGAATGTCGCCGTCGCTGGTTTTCAAGAGCACTTGCGGATGCGCGGCGGTCGCGGCCGTTTGCGCGAGCGCGGACGTGCTCGCGATCAGAGCGGCGCTGCCGAGCGCCAACCAGAAGCGTTTCATGGACATCCTCATCGTTGGGAAGAAGTGAATCCCGTCTCAGTTCGAAGGGGCGACGTAGGGAGCAGCGGGAAATGCCCCATTCGCGCCGCCGCCGAACGAAGGCGTCGGCGGAGGTGGAACGGCTGGCTGCGCGGCCGAGGCGCCTGTCGTCTGAGCGGGCCGCGTCGTGATGGCGGATGGCTGCGCGACGATCTTCTCGACGGCGGCAAGACGCTCGCTCGTGGCGACGCTCGTATGGCCGACGCTTTGCGCGCGCTTGTAAGCCGCGGCGGCGAGCCGCAGATAGAGATCGCCGAGGTTTTCGTAGGCGAGGCCAAAGGAAGGGTTCGCCTTCACGGCCGTCTCCAGCGCCGCGCGCGCTTCTTGATAGCGGCCGTGCTTCGCATAGAGCGCGGCGAGATTGTTGTAAGGCTCGGGAAGCTCGGGATACGCCTGAGTCAATTCGACGAATTGCTCGATCGCATCGTCGTCGCGGCCGAGGTGCGCGAGCACGGTGCCGCGCTTGAACTTCGCCTGCGCATCACGCGGGTTCGACTTGATCCGCGCATCGAGATCGGCGAGGGCCGCATTCCAATTCCGTGCCGCGATCGACGCATCGATTTGCGGTGTGTCGTCGGTCGTCACTTGCGCCGCTTGCGCATGCGCCGGCGCACTCGGCGACGCCGCGAGAGCGAAGCCGAGCACGGCCGTCGCGGCGAGGGCCGCTGTCCGTTGCATGCGGCCGCTGTAAGGTTTCATAGGCTCAGGTCTGGATGTTATACTCCGGCCCATTCTAACAAAACGTTTGCTCGTTTCCTCGAACGAGCGAACTCCTCGCCTAGTCGTGGTCGTCTTTCGCCTCGATCGCAGCTCGAAGCGGCGCATGACGGTGCGAACCCGCACCGGCGCGTTGCGAACGGAGGCGCTCGAGCGTTCTCGCGAGGCGCCTCGCACGTCGCCAAGTGCGGAATGCTCGGGGCTCACGCATCGTCTCTATGGAATCACTGCGCATCTACAACACGCTCGCGCGTGAAAAGCAATTGTTCGAGCCGCGCCGTGCAGGCGAAGTGCGGATGTACGTCTGCGGGATAACCGTATACGACTACTGCCATATCGGCCATGCGCGCATGCTGATCGTGTTCGATGTCGTGCAGCGCTGGTTGCGTGCGCTTGGATACCAAGTGACATACGTGCGCAACATTACCGATATCGACGACAAAATCATTCGCCGCGCCGTCGAAAACGGCGAAACGATCAAGGCGCTGACCGATCGTTTCATCGCGGCGATGCACGCGGATGCCGATGCGCTCGGCGTCGCGCGCCCCGACATCGAGCCGCGCGCGACCGCCTACATTCCGCAGATGCTCGGCATGATCGAGAAGCTCGAGGCGAACGGTTATGCCTATCAGGCGACGGATGGCGACGTCAACTATGCCGTGCGCAAGTTCGCCCGCTATGGCGCGCTTTCGGGCAAGTCGCTCGAGGATCTGCGCGCCGGCGAGCGCGTCGCCGCCAACGAGGCGAAGGAAGATCCGCTCGACTTCGTGCTGTGGAAGCGCGCGAAGGCCGACGAGCCGGCGGGTGCGAGCTGGGAGTCGAAGTACGGACCGGGACGGCCCGGTTGGCACATCGAGTGCTCAGCGATGAGCTGCGTGCTGCTCGGCGAGCATTTCGATCTGCACGGCGGCGGGCAGGATCTACAGTTTCCGCACCACGAAAACGAGATCGCGCAAACCGAAGGGGCGACGGGAGAGACGTTCGTCGACTACTGGATGCACAACGGGTTCGTGCAGATCGACAACGAGAAGATGTCGAAGTCGCTCGGCAACTTCTTCACGATTCGTGAGGTGATCGCGAAATACGATCCCGAGGTCGTTCGCTTTTTCATCGCTCGCGCACATTACCGTTCGCCGCTCAACTACAGCGACGTTCATCTCGACGATGCGCGCGCGGCGCTCACGCGTCTTTATACCGCGCTGAAGGACGTGAGCCCCGACGACGGCGCGCTCGATTGGAGCGAAGACCATGCCGCGCGTTTTCGTGCGGCGATGAACGACGACTTCAATACGCCCGTCGCGGTAGCGGTGCTGTTCGAGCTTGCCAACGTCGTGAATCGTACGCAGGACCGCTTGCTCGCGCGGCAGCTTCGCGCATTGGCGGCGACGCTCGGGCTGCTCGGCCGTGAACCGCGGGCATTCTTGCAGCAAGGGGCGGGCGACATCGCGGTCGTGATCGACGAGGCGGCGATCGAGCAGAAGATTGCCGAACGCGCCGCCGCGAAGCGGGCGAAGAACTATGCCGAGGCAGACCGGATTCGGGCCGAGTTGCTCGAAGCCGGCGTTGCGCTCGAAGACAAACCGGGCGGGCTCACGGAGTGGCGCCGCGTATGAACGTGCGTCGCGAAACGCGCTACCGCCGGGAGGCATGATGGCAACGGCCAGAAAGACGCCAGTCAAGCGCGCTGCGCCGCAGCGAGCCGCGGCGACGACAAACGCAGCGAGAAAGCGCGTGACGAAAGAGACGCGCGCGTCGGTGAGCCCGAACGGCGCGGCTGAGCCGAAGCCGAAGCTGTCGGCGGCGCGCGCGACGAAGACGAAGGGCAACGGTTTGGCGGTGCCCGATTCGGGCAGCGGCGTCCAGGCGCTCGTGCGCGATGGAACACGCGACGGCGAAATCGTTCGCAAGACGCGCGCCGGTTCGAGTGCCGAGGCCGCTGTTCCGGTACAGATCGGCGGCTTGCAGCCGGAGATCGCGCGACCGACTTATTGGGATCGCGCCTGCGCCGACCTCGTAAAGCGCGATCGCATCCTCAAGCGCCTCATTCCGAAATTCGGCCCGGTCCATTTGATCAACGGTGGCGACCCATTCGTCACGCTTGCCCGTTCGGTTGTCGGTCAACAGATCTCCGTGCCGTCGGCGCAGGCCATGTGGGAACGCATCGAGCAGGCGTGCCCGAGGCTCGCGCCGCAACAGTTCATCAGGCTAGGGCAGGAGCGGCTCATCGGCTGCGGGTTGTCCAAGCGCAAGTCCGAGTACCTGATCGATCTCGCGCAGCACTTCGTGTCGGGCGCGCTGCACGTCGACAAATGGATGTCGATGGAAGACGAAGCCGTCATCGCCGAGCTCACCCAGATTCGGGGCATCGGCCGCTGGACGGCGGAAATGTTCCTCATCTTCAACCTGTCTCGCCCCGACGTTCTTCCGCTCGACGACCTCGGCCTCATTCGTGCGATCAGCGTCAATTACTTCAGCGGGGAGCCGGTGACGCGCAGCGAGGCACGCGAGGTGGCGGCGAATTGGGAGCCGTGGCGTACGGTAGCCACCTGGTACATGTGGCGCAGCCTCGACGGAGCGCCCGAGCAGTGACCTATTAAGTTTGCGGGCTGATAGTTTCGACCGATGCCGCGGCGCGTGGCGGCGGTTAGAATACGCGCTGCCGAAAGTCCCCAGGATTGGAACATATGAAAACGACGTTTCTGGATTTCGAACAGCCAATTGCCGAACTCGAGGCAAAAATCGAAGAACTGCGTTTCGTGCAGGACGACTCGGCTGTCGATATCTCGGAAGAAATCGAGCGGCTCTCGAAGAAGAGCCAGCAATTGACCAAGGATCTGTACGCGAACCTGACGCCATGGCAGGTTTCGCAGATCGCCCGGCATCCGCAACGCCCGTACACGCTCGATTACGTCAACGAAATCTTCACCGACTTTCACGAGTTGCATGGCGATCGGGCTTTCGCCGATGACCAGTCGATCGTCGGCGGCATGGCGCGCTTCAACGGCCACCCGTGCATGATCATCGGTCACCAGAAGGGGCGCGACACGAAAGAGCGTGCCGCGCGCAATTTCGGCATGCCGCGTCCCGAGGGCTATCGCAAGGCCGAGCGGCTGATGCGCCTCGCGGAGAAATTCGGACTGCCGATTTTTACGTTCGTCGACACGCCGGGCGCCTACCCGGGCGTCGGCGCCGAGGAGCGTGGACAGTCGGAGGCGATCGGCCACAATCTGTATGTCATGGCTGAGCTGAAGACGCCGATCATCGCGACAGTGATCGGTGAAGGGGGCTCGGGCGGCGCACTGGCGATTGCCGTGGCCGACAGCCTGCTGATGCTGCAGTTCTCGACGTATTCGGTGATTTCGCCCGAAGGCTGCGCCTCCATTCTGTGGAAGAGCGCGGCGAAGGCGCCCGAAGCAGCCGAGGCGCTCGGGCTGACGGCCCATCGCCTGAAGGCGCTCGGCCTCATCGACAAGATCGTCAACGAGCCGCTCGGCGGCGCGCATCGCGACGTGAAGGGAATGGCTGCGCTGCTGCGCCGCGCGCTTTCGGATACGCTGCGCCAGTTCCAGGGCATGAGCGTGCAGGATTTGCGCGAGCGCCGCTACCAGCGGCTCATGTCCTATGGCAAGTTCAAGGAATCGATGCCCGGCGCATGAGACGCGCCGCGCACGCCCGAGTGCGTCTCGTCGCATCCTTCCGCTAGCGACGAAAGCCATGATTTCATCTACCGACTCCGCCGCCGAGCACGTCATTTTCGACGCGCTCGGCGGTTTGCTTTCCGTGATGCCGTCCGATGCACGGATCGCCATCGCGTTCAGCGGCGGCCTCGATTCGAGCGTGCTGCTCGATGCGGCGGTCCGCGTGGCGGGAGCGCACCGCTGCATCGCCTTGCACATTCATCACGGGTTGAGCCCGAATGCCGAGCGATGGCTTGTCCATTGCGAGGCCACGGCTCGCGCGCTTGGCGCCGGCTTCGATGCCGAGCGCGTCGACTTGCGGCGCGAGATGGGAATGAGCATCGAAGCGGTTGCGCGCGAGGCGCGCTATCGAGCACTCGACGCCATGTGCGCGCGCCACGGCGTGGCCGCACTCTGGCTGGCGCATCATGCCGACGATCAGGCCGAAACCGTGCTGTTGCAGTTGCTGCGCGGCGCCGGCGTGGCGGGGCTCGCGGCGATGGCTCCCCATCGCATCGACAATGTGGCCGCCATTCCTCGCGTGCGTCCGTTGCTGCATTTGCTGCGAGCGCAGCTCGAACGCTATGCACGCTCGCGCGGCCTGCGTTGGATCGAGGACGAATCGAATGCCGACACGCGTTACGCGCGCAACGCATTGCGTCACGACGTGATACCGGCGCTGACGATACATTTTCCGGGCTTTCGCGACGCGCTGGCGCGCACGGCCGCCCATGCGGCGACCGCTCAGCGCTTGCTCGATGAGCTCGCCGCGATCGATTTGGGCACGATCGCGCGAGACGATGGACGCTCATTGTCGCGCGAGGCGCTGCTCGCGCTCGACGGCGCGCGCGCGATGAACGCGATGCGCGGATGGATGCGTGCGGCTGGGATCCCGGTGCCGTCCGTCGCGCGACTGACTGACATGCTGCGCCAATTGCGCGAGGCGCGCGCCGAGCATGCATTGCGAATCGAGCACGCGGGGCGCTGCCTGCGCCTCTATCGCGACTCGGTCTATTGGGAGAGCGACGATCGGCTTTCGTCGCCTGGGGCCGCCGCCGAAAAACCCGTGGAGCATGTGATCAAGGAGCCGACGACGCTCGCTTGGCGCGGCCAGGAAGTATGGCGGCTCCCGCAATGGCGCGGCTCGCTCGTTTTCGTTCCGGTGCCGCCCGGCGAGATGCCGGCCGATACGGTGGCGGAAACGCTGCTCGAGAGTTCGCCGCTCACGGCGCGCCCACGCATGGGGGGAGAACGCATGCGTCGGGCGCCGGGCGCGCCGGCTCGCACGCTAAAAAATCTGTTCCAGGAATCGGGGGTGCCCGCCTGGCAGCGCGACGTGCCGCTCGTTTATCTGGGCGACCGGCTGCTGTTCGTGCCGTTTCTAGGCATCAACGGCGCGTTCGCCGCGCCCGCGGCGGACGAGGAGAGGGCGGCCGCGAGCGGACCACGTCGCCGCCTGGAATGGCGTGCCGACATGCTTATCGCCTAGCGTCGATCGTCGGCGTGGCGCGACTCCGAGCAGTGTCGCACCCCGTCGCCGACCGCCCGTGCGGCTTGTATTTTCAGCGTCGATCGAGTACTCTCGAACGCTTGTCCGACCCGCTTTAGCACCCATTTGCGGCCGTTTGCGCGCTTTTTTTCCCAGCAGTGACGCAGTCGGCTGCATTTTGCTTGTGCGGCAGATGTGGCATTGAGCCGTGGCGCATTCGAACGAACCGTGCGCTTCACGTCTACCCCCGCCGCCACGTTACGTCGTCGTCCTGCGCTCACGAGGCCGCGTGGCCGATCGGCATGCCCGAGCTTCGAGCCATTAGCGCGTCGGCGCCGTTATTCCTCAAGTTCAAAACGACACAATGGCACTCATCGTACATAAATACGGCGGCACCTCGATGGGCTCGGTGGAGCGCATCAAGAACGTCGCCAAGCGTGTCGCGAAGTGGCACAAGGCGGGCCATAAGTTGGTCGTCGTGCCATCGGCGATGTCCGGCGAAACGAATCGCCTGCTCGCCCTCGCGAAGGAAATCTCGAGCCAGCCCGATCCGCGCGAACTCGACGTCATTGCATCGACGGGCGAGCAGGTGAGCGTCGGCCTGCTATCGATCGCGTTGCAGGAAGCGGGCGTCGAAGCCGTCAGCTACGCCGGTTGGCAAGTGCCGATCAAGACCGATAGCGCATTCACGAAGGCACGGATCAGCGAGATCGAAAGCGAGCGCATCTTGCGCGATCTCGACGAAGGTAAGGTCGTCGTCATCACGGGCTTTCAGGGCGTCGATCCGGAGGGCCATATCACCACGCTCGGGCGCGGGGGTTCCGATACGTCGGCCGTGGCCGTCGCCGCGGCGCTGGAAGCGGACGAATGTCTGATCTTCACGGACGTGGACGGCGTTTATACGACCGACCCGCGTGTCGTAGAAGAGGCGCGCCGGCTCGATCGCGTGACGTTCGAAGAGATGCTCGAGATGGCGAGTCTCGGCTCGAAAGTGCTGCAGATCCGCTCGGTGGAATTCGCGGGCAAATACCGCGTGAAGACACGCGTGCTGTCGAGCCTGACCGATCCGATGATCCCGCTCGAACAGGAAATGACCTCGGGCACGCTGATCACTTTTGAAGAAGACGAGACCATGGAAAAAGCAGTCATCTCCGGCATCGCGTTTCAGCGCGACGAGGCCCGTATCGCGGTGAGGGGCGTGCCCGACAAGCCGGGCATCGCTTATCAGATTCTCGGCCCTGTCGCCGACGCGAACATCGACGTCGACATGATCATTCAGAACACCAGCGTGCTAGGCAAGACCGATTTCACGTTCACGGTCGGCCGCGGCGACTATCAGCGCGCGATGGACATTCTGCTCAACCAGGTCAAGGGCCACGTGAGCGCCGAGGAAGTCGTCGGCGATCCCAAGGTGTCGAAGGTATCGGTCGTTGGTGTGGGGATGCGCTCCCATGTGGGCATCGCGAGCAAGATGTTCCGGACGTTGTCGGAAGAGGGGATCAACATCCAGATGATCTCGACCTCCGAAATCAAGATTTCGGTGCTCATCGACGAGAAGTACATGGAGCTCGCCGTGCGCGCGCTGCATAAGGCGTTCGAGCTCGAACAGGCTTGAGTATGCGGTTGTCATGTCGCCGTCACGGCGGCGTCATGAAAGATGGGGCGGGGGCGAGTCGAAAGAGGCGCTGCAGAGCGATGCGATGTGGGGAAAATTTGCATCGCACGAATTGACCTGCGTAACCATTCCCGTTATCATCTTGGACTCGTCGCGCTGCCTCCCGGCGCCGACGAAGTTTTTGGGAGACGTGGCCGAGAGGTCGAAGGCACTCCCCTGCTAAGGGAGCATCTGGGCCAAAACCTGGATCGAGGGTTCGAATCCCTCCGTCTCCGCCAGATTGGTCTTTAAGTGCTTGATTTTAAAGTGCTTATCGAGGCGGAACATGAAGTACCCACGTTTCTACCCATGTGGCGAAGCGTGGTGCAGCAAAGCAAAAAAGCCCTGTCCATTTCGGTGGATGGGGCTTTTGTCTGTTAGGGCCTTACGCCATCACCGCAACGTGACGCACGATGCGGCCGCTGAACAACTGCCCGTGCGTCAGGTCGCTAGCCGATTCTGCGAGGAATTTCGGTCACTAAGTTCGGCCAGGCGCCGAACGTCCAACTTCCCGCTACCCCTCACATCGTGAACTGCGACGCCGAATCGTCGTTAACGGCGAGCGGCACGTATTCACATGCATCTCGACTTGCTCGCGCATGGAATTCGTCATCATCCAGTCTCCGTGCCGCCACGGTGCTCCTCGATCAGAATCAAACTCTCTGCACTGATTGCGAGCGTAGCATTAGGCGCATGGCGAAACTGGGTCAGCCTTAGAGGTCGGGACCTGCCGCAGGCAAGAGAAGAGAGCGTTCGAAGCCGCGAACCTAGAGATTGCGAAGTGGGTCTTTAGCACGCACCTCACTGAACCAGGTCCCGGCGCGTAATCTGTCGTGCGCTTGACGCCGCTCGGCGCGATGCTGAGCCAGAGCAACCTCAATTCCGCCGCGCTTAACGCTGTTCTGGGCATGCGGCGGCTGGTGCTCGACGCCCCCCGCCCAGGGCGGGCGCAGCGCGCAAGTACTCTGGGACGCCCCTACCGGATGCATGTGGAATGCGTTGGCAGGGCCTTGGACTGGCAATGAATTGCACCCCGAAGGCTCGGTGCGCTCATCGGGGTGCTTCTTCGGGAGCTTTCGTCGCGGCTGCCATCCAAACTGTCTTTTTGCAAAGAAGACGTGTAAGCCTACTTCGCCGTAGGCGAATCATCATTCTTGGCGCCGGCTTGCAGCTTAGCCCGCTGGGCAAGTACGTTTTCCGGATAATGAACCCAGTCGTTTGGATCATACCCGGCCTTATGTGCTTGTTCCAGTTCGGCTCGAACTTCGGCACGGGTTACATGCTGATTCGTCTGAGCAAATGACGCCGCCGATGCCGTTAGTAACAGCGATGCGATGGCAATGTTGGTAACGACTCGCTTCATACGACCTCCAAGTTTCGCTTTGTGCTTCGAATATTAGATCTCATGTCATCTAGGGTAAACACCTAAAACATGAATTCACTGTTCGCGCGTTGATGACAATCGCAAAAGCGGCCTGACGCTTTGAATTCAGCGCGTGAGGCAGGGCAACTGGGCCAGTTTTAGCAGGCTGTTGAAGTCCATCGATGCAGGACCTTGGCCGCATCAAGAACTATGCGGAATCATTCGTTCGTAAAGTGCCGGCCTGCATTGGCGAGGCATCTCGAGTTCAACGACAGGAATACCCGCTCGACGCCCAGCATGGGTGTCGGAACTGTCCCGAAGAGGGCAAGGTGAGAGCAGATTTCAACCCGGCGAAATTCGGTGACGTCTCGCCTAGCTGCTTCATTCCGCGCGCAAAGGAGACGGGATGCATGAGGCACTGCCGCCGAACGGCGGCCGACGCGTGTCCCCGTCATTGAACGGTCGCACGTAGCGTCGAACCTTTCAAGTTCGGCGCGGACATGCAATCCGGGCGGCGTGCTGAGGCATTCCAAAAACTCAAAGAAGCAATACGTATGCGAAGTGGTGTGTCGATAGTTCGAGGCAGATAATGCGCTCCGTCATGTTGAGTCGCCAGATCGATGTTGTAAACGGTCGGTGATCTGGATAAAGATGGAGCGACAATGGACACCTTAACTAACGCCGCGTCGAAACAAAGGACAGAATCTGTTCGCATCGAAAAGCGAGGAAATGTGGGATACCTCGTCATTGACAATCCGCCCGTGAACGCGAGCTCAGTCGATGTACGAAGAGGTGTTCTCGAAGGCCTCAAACTATTCGAGGCCGACGCTTCGCTGATGGGAGTCGTAATCATCGGTGGGGGGAACACATTCATTGCTGGGTCCGACATCCGCGAATTTGATGCGCCGATCGAAGCCCCTTCCTTGCCGGAGGTCAATCGTGCCATCGAGTCCTCGCCGTTACCGGTCGTTGCGGCTATTCATGGAACGGCGCTCGGGGGAGGTTTTGAGTTGGCCTTAGCCTGCGACGGACGGGTTGCAATGAGCAGTGCGTTGGTGGGCCTACCCGAGGTCAGTCTTGGAATGATTCCCGGGGCGGGCGGTACCCAACGTGTGGCCTTCATCACGGGAAAGGCGACCGCAATCGAAGTCGTGACATCCTCGCGTCGACTCTCGGCTGCCGAAGCTCTTCATCTTGGCTTGATCGACCATATGGTAGATGACGATCTTCCGCAGGCAGCTGAAGCCTGCTTGACATCCCTGCGACGCAAGAAGTGCCGGGTCCGCGATAGGCAAGTCCCCGATTCAACCGACAAGCAGTTGGAAATGGCCACCGAAACCGCCCTGCGGCTGAGAAAGGCGTTGCCTCACGTCCAGCAAGCGATTGATGCAGTGAACATGGCCGGAGTGGTCTCGTTTGATGAAGCTCTGTCCCGTGAGCGCTCAGTCTTCGAGGCACTGCGTACAAGCTCTGAAGCGAGGGCGTACCGACATCTGTTTTTTTCGGAGAGGGCATGTTTGCGTTCGGGAAGCGGCGGTCGCTCCGTGGGCGCGAACATCCGTAAGATCGGCGTTGTCGGCGCAGGAACGATGGGTGTGGGAATCGCTGGATGCTTTGCTGATGCGGGCTTCGAGGTTTCGCTTTACGATGCAAACCGCGATGCGTTGCAAGCAGCGCTTGGCAAGCTCGAGGATATCTACGCTACACAAGTTCTGAGAAAGGCGATCACTGATGGCGAGAAGCATGATCGGATTTCTCGGGTCCGCTTGGTCGAAGATCTGTCCGGTCTCGGCGATGTTGATCTAGCTATCGAGGCTGTATTCGAAGACTTCGACGTGAAGCTGGATGTCATGCAGCGGTTAAATGAGGTCTTATCCGACCACGCAGTCCTAGCGTCGAACACGTCGTACTTGGATCTAAATTCCCTCGCGCACAGAGCGGGACGCCCGGCGAGAACCGTTGGGTTGCATTTTTTTAGCCCTGCTCAAACAATGCGGCTGCTTGAAATCGTGGAGACCAAGCATACCAGCCAAGAGATAGTCGATGCGGCCGTAACCTTGGCTAGAAAGCTCGGCAAGGTACCGGTCGTTGCTCGTGTCGCTGAAGGTTTCATCGGGAACCGAATTTATGCAGCTTACCGCAAGCAGTGCGAATACATGATCGAAGAGGGCGCCTTGCCAGAGCAGGTCGATGCGGCCCTTGAAGAGTTTGGGTTTGCTATGGGACCGTTTGCCGTCGCTGACCTTTCGGGATTGGACATTGCGTGGAAGATGCGTCAACGGCTTAACGCAGCTTCGAAACCGCAGCGTTACGTCACTATACCCGACGCCTTGTGCGAAGCTGCTAGGTTCGGGCGGAAAACGGGAGCGGGGTGGTACATGTATAAGCCGCAATCCCGCCGCGGCGTCCCCGATCCAGTCGTTCATTCGATCATTGCGGTCGAACGTGAAAAAAAAGGAATCAAAGCGCGCAAACTCGGCAAGCAAGAAATAGTTGAGCGTGCGATGGCTGCGATTGTCAATGAAGCTGTGAGGGTGCTGGAGGAGGGCACCGCCCGACGAGCAAGTGACATCGATATTGTTCTCGTCCACGGATACGGATTCCCTCGGTACCTCGGGGGGCCGCTCTGGTGGGCGCAACAGCTCGGCATGGATAAGCTGTCGGAAATCATGACGCGACTGGAGACCGCCTCGGGCGCCGATTTCGTAGCTGGGGATATAACGAAAATTTTCGCTCAAGCGTGAGTTGAATCGCCGCTGAAATGACCTAGTAGTTCAGCTATCGGAGACGTACAAGTGAAGGTGATCGTTGCAGTGAAGCGTGTTGTCGATGCAAACATCAAGGTTGGGGTGAAGTCGGATCACTCTGGCGTCGACATCGCAAACGTGAAGATGTCGATGAACCCGTTCGACGAGATTGCCGTGGAAGAGGCCGTGCGTTTGAAGGAAGCAGGCGTGGCGACGGAAGTGGTGGCAGTGTCGGCTGGGTTCACGCAATGCCAGGAAACGCTGCGAACGGCGCTGGCGATCGGCGCGGACCGCGCGATTCTCATCGAATCGATCGAAGATCTGCAGCCGCTGGCGGTGGCCAAGTTGCTGAAGGCGGTCGTCGACAAAGAACAGCCGCAGCTCGTGATGCTCGGCAAGCAGGCGATCGACGACGATTCGAACCAAACGGGCCAAATGCTCGCGTCGCTTGCGGGCATGCCGCAAGCGACGTTCGCTTCAAAGGTGACGATTGCGGATGGGAAGGCGACCGTGGCACGTGAAGTCGACGGCGGCGCCGAGACGTTGACGTTGACGCTGCCGGCCGTGGTCACGACCGATTTGCGCCTGAACGAGCCGCGCTACGTGACGCTGCCCAACATCATGAAGGCGAAGAAGAAGCCGCTTGAAACGATCAAACCCGAAGACCTGGGCGTGGACGTGGCTCCCCGTCTGAAGACGCTCAAGGTAGCCGAGCCGCCGAAGCGTGGCGCAGGCGTGATGGTGCCGGACGTGCAGACGATGGTCGAGAAGCTGAAGACCGAAGCCAAGGTGCTGTAGGGGAGCTAGAAAGATGACGATTCTGGTTATTGCCGAACACGACAACAGGTCGATTAAAGGCGCGACGCTGAACACCGTTGCTGCCGCACAGCAGGTCGGCGGCGACATCCACGTGCTGGTCGCGGGCCACAACGCGCAAGGCGCGGCCGAAGCCGCGGCGAAGATCCCCAGCGTTTCGAAGGTGCTGCTGGCCGACGCACCGCAGCTGGCCGAAGGTCTCGCGGAAAACGTCGAGGCGACGGTGCTGAACATCGCGAAGGACTATTCGCACATCCTCGCGCCTGCGACGGCGTACGGCAAGAACATCACGCCGCGCATCGCCGCGAAGCTCGACGTCGCGCAGATCAGCGACATCACGGCGGTCGAATCCGCTGATACGTTCGAGCGCCCGATCTACGCTGGCAACGCGATTGCGACGGTGCAATCGAACGACGCGATCAAAGTGATTACCGTCCGTGCGACAGGCTTTGATGCGGTCGCAGCCGAGGGCGGCAGCGCGTCGGTGGAGGAGATCGATGCACCGGCTGACAGTGGCATTTCGCAGTTCGTGAACCGCGAAGTGACGAAGCTCGATCGTCCAGAGCTGACGAGCGCGAACGTCATCGTTTCGGGCGGCCGGGGCCTGGGTAGCGGCGAGAACTACACCAAGTTGCTCGAGCCGTTGGCCGACCAGCTCGGCGCGGCGTTGGGCGCTTCGCGCGCCGCAGTGGACGCGGGCTATGTGCCGAACGACTACCAAGTGGGCCAGACGGGCAAGATCGTCGCGCCGCAGCTTTACGTAGCCGTCGGCATATCGGGTGCCATCCAGCACTTGGCCGGCATGAAGGATTCGAAGGTGATCGTCGCGATCAACAAGGATCCCGAAGCACCTATCTTCAGCGTGGCCGATTACGGCCTTGTCGGCGATCTGTTTTCGATCATCCCCGAATTGACGTCTTTTCTTGCCTGACGCGACCACTGCCGATGCTATTCGACTTTCTCTTGATCGAGTTGGCCGAACACCTGGGCTGCGATCTTGAAGCAGCCTAGGCCGACGGGCATGCCGAGATAAATGGCGGCTTGGAGAAAGCACTCGCGGATTTCATCTCTGGTTAGCCCGTTGCGCAGTGCAAGTCGGACATGGTTTGCTAACTCTTCTGGACGATTTGCCGCAGCCAGCATCCCCAGGTTAAGGATGCTTCGGCTGCGGTGATCCAAGCCAGGACGTGTCCAGATGGCGCCCCAACAGAAGCCAGTGACCATTTCTTGCATGGGTCGACCGAAGTCGCCGGCACTCTCAAAAACCTGCTCGATCGCCTTGTCGCCGAACATTGCGCGGCGCATTGCCAATCCTTTTTCAAAAAGCTCATTGTCCATGGGAAACCGTTCCTATCAAGGGAAGTTGCTGCATTACAAGGGGACGTTGCTGGGTGTCTTGTGATGAACTACACGTAGCTAAGAAAGTCTAGCGGCTTGGATTGCCTCTTGCTCGCCATCGGCCGCGCACGTCTCCAGGTCGGCCGAAGTGGCGACTTCCGCGAGGGGCATCAAGCCGAGTTCAGTAGCCTTGATCTGCAGAGCGAGGTACTTGGAGTAGATGCGGCACTGAGAGAATGCGCCGCCGGTGAACCACAGGCCGGGCTGATCGGTGCGAGTCCACATGTTGCGCAGTTC
>NZ_PTIR01000019.1 GCF_002934455.1 Trinickia symbiotica
TTGACTGCACGATGCGCGCCGCTCGCCCTCCCACTTCCCGCTCTCGCGCCGCCGTCGCCGACCGCGCGAAAGGGCGTGATTCTAGGCCGCTTCGCGAAGCGCCGCAAGGGGAAAATGCATCGCGAACGACCGCGCCAACAACCGTGCACGAACAATCGCAACGAACCGGTCTCCGCACCCCGCCGCGCCCCACCGCGTCCCAGGCCGCAATCCGAATGCCACGGCGCTTGACGTCGGTGCCGCTTGCCGGTTCCATACGGGTCCGTCGCACCCGCCGGAAAATCGCGGTCAGCGAAACGCAATCAACCAGACAGACTCGCCGTGAACTATCAACCGATCCTCGAGCAGATCTACCGCGACATCGAACCGTGGCGCAACGCGGGCCGCGTTGCCAACTACATTCCCGAGCTCGCGAAAATTCCGGGCGAGCGCTTCGGCATGGCCGTCGTCACGCTCGATGGCGAAGTGTTCAGTGTCGGCGACGCCCAGCAAAGATTCTCGATCCAGAGCATCTCGAAGCTGTTCGCTTGCACGCTGGCGTTCCAACTACTCGGCGACGCGCTTTGGCAACGCGTCGGACGCGAGCCATCCGGTACAGCATTCAATTCGCTCGTTCAGCTCGAGACCGAGCGGGGGGTACCGCGCAATCCTTTCATCAACGCTGGAGCGCTAGTCGTTACGGACGTCCTTTGTCGCCGTTTCGTGCGCGCGGAAACCGCGCTCGTCCAGTTCGTGCGCCGGCTATCCGGCGTATCCGATATCGACTACGACGCGCGCGTCGCGGAATCGGAACTTCGCCACGCGGAGCGCAACCGGGCGATGGCTCACTTCATCGCCAGCTTCGGCAATCTGAACATGCCGCCCGACGCTGTCGTCGATGCGTATTGCCGTGAATGCGCGATCGAGATGAATTGCATCGAGCTCGCTCGCGCCGGCCACCGGCGAGCGTATCGTCGATCCCAGTTCGGCGAAACGGCTCTCCGCGCTGTTGCTGACCTGCGGCACCTACGACGCGGCGGGCGATTTTGTCTATCGCGTCGGCCTGCCGGCGAAAAGCGGCGTAGGCGGCGGCATCGTCGCCGTGCTGCCGCGCGAAATGGCCGTTTGCGTCTGGTCGCCGGGGCTCGATGCGAACGGCAACTCGCTCGCCGGCACCTTGTCCCTTGAATGGTTGACCACACTCACCAGGCAGTCGATTTTCTAATCGTCGCCGCATGGCACGCACGATGCGACCCATGTGAAAGCGAAAGCAAGCCTGTCGAATCATTCGACGCAGATAGCCAAAGATGGCCGAATCGATCATCGTGGTCTACGGCGGAATGGCCGGCAATGTTGCCGTCGCGACGACGAAGTTCGTCGTAGCCGGCATTACCGGCAGTTCAGCCATGCTGTCAGAGGCAATCCATTCGGTGGTCGACGCAGGCGACGGCCTTTTGCTCCTCCTGGGAATGAAACGCAGCCGGCGACCGCCGGACGCCGAGCACCCGTTCGGGTACGGCAAGGAGGTCTACTTCTGGAGTTTGATCGTCGCCGTTATGATCTTCGGCGTCGGGGGCGGCATATCGGCGTATCAGGGACTGCTGCACATGTTGCACCCCGCCCCGTTGGAAGATGCGATGTGGAACTACATCGTGCTTGGCTGCGCCGCAATATTCGAAGGCGCGAGCTTCACGATTGCCTTGCGTGCCACGCTCGAGGAAAAAGGCAGCAAGCCGTTCTGGCAGGCATTGCACTCGAGCAAGGACCCGAGCACCATAACGGTCCTCGCCGAAGACAGCGCCGACCTTCTCGGATTGCTGCTGGCAGCGATCGGCGTCTACGCCAGCCATCGATTCGATATGCCGGCGCTCGACGGCGCAGCGTCGATCGCGATCGGCCTTGTTCTGGCCGCCGTGGCCGGCCTGCTCATGTACGAAACCCGAAGCCTGCTGCTAGGCGAAGGCGTCGAGCTCGAAATTGCGCGTGCCATCCGGAAGCTGGTCCAGGAAGACCATGCGGTAGCGTCGGCCGCACAACCACTGACGATGTACTTTGGGCCAGACGACATCTTGCTGACACTCGACGTCAGCTTCAAGCCGGGCACGTCAGGGAAAGAGATTGCGGTAGCAATCGAGCGCATCGAAAGCAGCATTCAATCGCGCTTTCCGAACATCAAGCGAATCTATATCGAAGCTCGGCAGGTCGCCGCGGCAGCATCCGGCGAAGGGCGACTCGGGCCGTCGTGACTCCCCGCCGATTTCCTCTCACGCCCGAATCGTCCTAAGCTTTAAGCGACAAAGCGGCCCGTTGCCGCCGGCGGCGACGCGCTCGCAGCGTCTGCTCAGAACGATGGAAACCCGCCTATTGCCGTGCATGATGTCAACCGAGGTTGCAGTGCACAATCGGCGCCACGCGCCAGGGGTGCTGGCGTGGCTCGTCCGCGCGGCGGCTGCGTTAGCTTTGCTCCTCGCGGGCATGGGCGCATCGGCCGCCTCCCTCGAAGTCGTCGTCATCCCCGTCGCCGGTGCAATCGGCCCGGCCAGCGCCGATTTCATTTCGCGTGGCCTGGAGCGCGCCGCGCACGACGACGCGCAGCTCGCCGTCATCGAACTCGACACGCCCGGCGGTCTCGACACGTCGATGCGTCAGATCATCAAGGCGATTCTTGCCTCTCCGGTGCCCGTGGCCACCTTCATCGCGCCGAGCGGCGCACGCGCGGCGAGCGCCGGAACCTACATCATCTACGCCAGCCACATCGCCGCAATGGCGCCAGGCACGAATCTCGGCGCGGCGACACCGATCGAGCTCGGCGTCGGCGGCAGTCCCGGCACGCCGCCCGCCGATACGGGGAAGAACGCCAGCAGCGACAAATCCGCCTCCGCCCCAGCCGCCGTCGATACGCAATCGACGGAAGCGCGCAAGCGCATCAGCGACGCCGTCGCCTACATACGAGGTCTCGCGCAGATGCGCGGACGCAATGTCGAATGGGCCGAGCACGCCGTTCGCGAAGCGGTGAGCCTGCCGGCGCGCGAAGCCGTCGAGCAGCATGTCGTGGACATGAGCGCGCGCGACGTACCCGACCTGCTCCGGCAGCTCGACGGCCGCACGATCGAAACCTCGACGGGCAGCCACCGGCTCGCGACGGCCAATGCGCGCACCGTCACCCTCGTACCCGACTGGCGCAGTCATCTGCTCTCCGTCATTACGGACCCGAACGTCGCGCTGATCCTCCTCACGATCGGTATGTACGGTCTCTTTTTCGAGTTCATGAATCCGGGCTTCGTCCTGCCCGGCGTCGCAGGCGCCATTGCGCTGCTGATCGGCCTCTTCGCCCTGCAGTTGCTGCCGATCAGCTACACCGGCCTCGCGTTGATCTTCCTCGGCATTGCGTTCCTGATCGCTGAAGCTTTCCTGCCAACGTTCGGCACGCTGGGGTTCGGCGGTATCGTCGCGTTTGCGGCAGGTGCGATGATGCTCGTGAACACCGATGTCCCAGGCTATGGCGTCCCGCTCCCCGTCATCGCCGCGCTAACCGTGGCGACTGGCCTTTTCGTCTTCATTGTCTCGAGCTTTGCGCTCAGGGCACGGCGACGCCCGGTCGTCACGGGCTCGGAAGCCATGGTCGGCTGCCTCGGCGAGATCATCGACGATGGTCTTGCGAGCGCGGATGGCGGGCTCGGCGCCGAGGCGACGGGTTGGGCGCACGTGCGCGGCGAGCGCTGGCGCGTCCGCGCCTCGGCCGCGCTTCCCGCCGGAAGCCGCGTACGCGTGATCGGCCGCTCCGGCCTGACGCTGACCGTGGCCCCCATCGTCGATCCAAAAGAAGGAGAAACGTCATGATCGGCTTCACGTTCGGCTTCAGCAGTCTTTTGATCCTGCTGGCGATCATCGTCATCGCCTCGGCCATTCGCATCTTTCGCGAATACGAGCGCGGCGTCGTGTTCACACTCGGACGCTTTTGGAAGGTCAAGGGGCCAGGGCTCGTCCTGATCGCGCCCATCATTCAGCAGGTGGTCCGCATCGATCTGCGCACGGTCGTCTTCGACGTGCCGCCACAGGACGTCATCACGCGCGACAACGTATCGGTCAAGGTCAATGCGGTGGTCTACTTCCGCGTCGTCGATCCGGAGAAAGCCGTGATCCAGGTCGCACGGTTCTTCGAGGCGACGAGCCAGCTTTCGCAGACCACGCTGCGCGCCGTGCTCGGCAAACACGAGCTCGATACGTTGCTCGCCGAGCGCGAAATGCTCAATGCGGACATCCAGAAGGCGCTCGACATGCAAACGGATGCCTGGGGCATCAAGGTCTCGAACGTCGAAATCAAGCACGTCGACATCAACGAGTCGATGATCCGCGCGATCGCGCGCCAAGCCGAGGCAGAGCGCGAGCGGCGGGCCAAGATCATCCACGCCGACGGCGAACTGCAAGCTTCGCAGAAGTTGCTCGAAGCGGCCCAGACGCTCGCACGCGAGCCGCAGGCAATGCAATTGCGTTATCTGCAAACGCTCACTACAATCGCCGCCGATAAGAACTCCACTATCGTTTTCCCGCTCCCTGTCGATATCCTCACCGCCGTGCTGAACCGCGGCTGACGCCCGTGCCGCGGTGGTTTCACGGCACGGGCGATGCGCGCAGCGTAGTGCCGTCCAAATAGTCGCTATTACAGTCGGCGGCTGGTTTCCGCGCGACGGCTGTGTACAGTACGGCACAACCGGACTCGACGTTTCTTGCGCAAGATCGAACGGCCATCAGGATCAGGAGACATACCGCTCATGGAACAAGTGAAAGCCTTTTCCCCGCTCGAAGCAGCGAAGCGTTACTTCGGCCTCGACGAAGCGGGCACCAATCTGCGCACCGAGGTGCTTGCCGGTGTAACCACGTTTCTGACGATGGCTTACATCATCTTCGTGAACCCGGCGATTCTCGGCGACGCCGGCATGCCCAAAGATTCCGTGTTCGTCGCGACCTGTCTCGTCTCCGCGCTTGCGACACTGATCATGGGCCTCTACGCGAACTATCCGATCGCGTGCGCGCCGGGAATGGGCCTCAACGCCTATTTCGCCTATACCGTCGTGAAGGGCATGGGATTCACTTGGCAAGCCGCGCTCGGCGCGGTTTTCATCTCCGGGTGTCTCTTTCTCTGCGTCACGCTTTTTCGCGTGCGAGAGATGATCGTCAACGGCATCCCGCACTCGATACGGATTTCGATTACTGCCGGCATCGGCCTTTTCCTTGCGATCATTTCGCTGAAGTCGGCAGGCATCGTCGTCGGCAACCCGGCCACGCTCGTCACGCTCGGCGACTTGCACAAGCCGGAGGTCATCCTCGCGACGATCGGCTTCTTCGCGATCGTGACGCTCGATTTCCTCAAAGTGCGCGGCGCCATCCTGATTGGGATTCTCGGCGTGACGGTGCTCTCGTTCTTCTTCGGCGGCAATCAGTTTCACGGGGTAGTGTCGCCGCCGCCGTCGATTGACGCGACGCTCTTTCATCTGGACATTCGGGGCGCGCTGTCCACCGGCATTCTGAACGTCGTTCTCGTCTTCTTCCTCGTGGAATTGTTCGATGCGACCGGTACGCTGATGGGCGTGGCCAATCGCGCGGGGCTGCTCGTCGAAGGGAAGATGGATCGCCTCAACAAGGCGCTGCTTGCCGATAGTACTGCGATCGTAGCAGGCTCGATGCTCGGCACGTCATCGACGACGGCCTATATCGAAAGCGCCTCCGGGGTGCAGGCCGGCGGCCGCACCGGCGTGACGGCGATCACTGTCGCCATCCTCTTTCTCGCTTGTCTTTTTATCGCGCCGTTGGCTGGCGTCGTACCGAGCTATGCCACGGCGCCCGCGCTGCTCTATGTTTCCTGCCTGATGCTGCGCGAGCTCGCCGCGCTGCCGTGGGACGATGCGACCGAAGCCGTCCCCGCCGCGCTGACCGCGCTCCTGATGCCGTTCACCTACTCGATCGCAAACGGCGTCGCCTTCGGATTCATCACTTATGCAGGGTTGAAACTGCTGACCGGCCGGGCGCGCGAGGTGAAGACGATCGTCTGGATCATCGCGGCGATCTTCCTTTTCCGCTTCTTCTACCTTGGGTCGGAGTGAACGGCCGGGTGCGAGCGCCGCTGCACAGCCCGTTGCGCTCCCCGCGGGACTGCAACGGTGCGTCCGTGGGACGGAGCGATGAGTTCTGGCAACGCAGCGTGTCTTTCTAAACGCGCGCGTTCGCCACATAGAACCTGACGTAGCCGCTCCGAAGCACCGCGCACTGCGCGTTCGTCTCGGACAACAACCGCCGCGCCGCTGCCTCGATACGCGGACGATGCGCGTCGAAAGCGCCGAGCATGTCCTCGAAACGCGGCGAAGCGGCGCCGAAATGATCTTCGAGCGCTTCCGCGGTGATCGTGCACTCCACGCGCTCGCCATCGACGAGCGCCGGAAACGCCAGAGTCAACTCTCGCCCCGAATACTCGGGGATCTCTTTCGGGAATGTGATCTGCATCGGATTCGCCCTTGCCTTGACGAGTGCCGCGCCCGGTAAATTGCCGCCCTCTTGAAAAAGCGCGGCCTGAACGGCGGAAAAGCGCGTTAGCCCCACCGCCGGTTGCATTCACTTTAGGACGTTTGCGCCAACACGCAAGTTTTACGCAAGCCTGGCTGCCAACGTCCGATTTGGCTGGCCAAATCAGGGAATGCAGGGCGGAAAATCCGGTGACGCGAGCAAATCATCGATTGCCATTGCGTTTCGGGTATGCTGCAGTGCCACAACATTCATTAGCCGCGGCGATGCCGCATCCGCCTCATGCCAACGCCGCCTCGCACACCGCTGGTCCGCGTCGAACCACACGGCCGCACGTTCGAAGCGCCGGCCGACTTGTCGCTGCTCGAGGCTGCCGGGTTTGCGGGGATTCGCTTGCCGAGGTCATGCCGTAATGGCACCTGTCGCACCTGTCTGTGCCGTTTGGTCAGCGGCCGGGTTTTGTACCGCATCGAATGGCCGGGGCTGACGAAAGAAGAAAAGGCTGAGGGCCTTGTCCTCCCTTGCGTGGCGGTCGCCGAGACTGATCTCCTGTTAGTGGTTCGAGATGCCGAGATCGCTTGACCAAATCGGTGTTCCAAAACTTGTCCGGAATTGCTGCGCATGACGTGAACCGCAGGAAACAGAGGGCCAGTCCAATCGGAGCAGCTGAGTAGTCCGCGAATGTGCACAGACCGGCTATGGCCGTTGGCGTACGCATGCGTTTGGCAGAATAAGCCCATACGAACACAAATTGAGACTGTTGATCGCACGCAGTTCCGAGCTGCGGCTCGAGTATCGATCAGCTATTTCACGGCAGCGGCCATCATCTGGACCATCCTTCCTGACCTACCTGAAGGGCAGCGCAGCAGCGGGCGGCATTGGCGTAATCCGCAGCCTCGGACAGGTAGGCGCGTTCTTCACGCCCGTCATCGCAGTGATCGCTCAGTGAACGGTTATGATTACCACTGTTCTTCCAAAAACAGTGGAGATGATATGGCAGCAGCACGCTCCTCGAGCAAATCGGAATCTCCCCGCGTCGACCCGATCCTACGGCACTGGAGGGATGCAGTGCCTGACGACCGGCTCGCCCACCTGATCAAGGATGCTGCCCGCGCGATGGTTCGTGGTCTACAGATGCGCTTAGCCCAGCACAAGGTCTCGTTCGGCCACTGGGCGTTCCTGCGCATTCTTTGGGAAACGGATGGGCTGACGCAAAAGGAACTCAGCGACGAAGCCGGCACTACCACGCCGACGACATTCGCTGCCGTTACAGCCATGGAAAAGCTCGGCTATGTAGAGCGCCGATATGCCCCTGACAATCGCAAGAACACGCATGTGTATCTAACGCCCCGCGGCCGAGCGCTTAAGAAGAAACTTGTCCCGCTTGCCGAGGAGGTCAATGAGGTCAGTGTCAAAGGTGTAAAGAGCACTGAGATCGCTATCGCGCGCAAGGTCTTGCTCGCGATCATCGAAAATATGGCGCGCGATGAAGCCGATTCGAACGACCCTGCACGCCGGATTCCGTCGACTCGAGAGATGGGCAATTTGATTGCAGCGCGTGGGGAGCACTACGAGCACGGTTGATGGCCGGGATGATCATTCGGTCGGGTGACAGTCGCCATTTCACTAAATCTCTAATAAAATGGCGGCTCCTCGCGCGTCAGGCAGACGTGCGCCCCTCCCCCCATTGCCATTTCCAAACATGGATTCAACGACCCGCGCGGCAATGATGCGCAACGTTTGCGACGCACTCGGCGAAGACGTCGGCCACGCCGACTGGACTGCCCAACTGATTGATCCTGCGATGCAAGCTGAAGCCACGCTCATCGTGCGTGAGCCGGCCCTGCTATGCGGCCGGCCCTGGTTCGACGAAACGTTCCGCCAGTTGGATCCTGAGATCCGGATCGAATGGCTAGTGGACGAAGGCGGCCGGATGAATGCGGGACAACGCGTATGTCGGATAGCTGGCGCCGCGCGCGGCATGCTCACTGCGGAGCGCACCGCGCTCAATTTTCTTCAGTTGCTCTCAGGTGTGGCCACCGCGACGCAAGCGATGGTGCGCATTGTTGAAGGCACCGGCGCGCGGATTCTCGACACTCGCAAGACGCTGCCTGGGCTTCGGCTCGCGCAGAAGTACGCGGTTCGTATCGGTGGCGGCGAGAACCACCGCCGTGGACTCTACGATGGCATCCTGGTCAAGGAAAACCATATCGCATCAGGCGGCGGCATTGCATTGACGATCGACGCTGCACGGGCACTTGGCGCCAATGTGCCGATACAGGTCGAGGTCGAAACTCTGGATGAATTGCGAGAAGCACTGGCCGCAGGTGCCACTGCGATTCTGCTCGACAACTTTTCTCTTGAGCAGATGCGCGATGCAGTTAGCATCAACCAGAGCCGCGCCGAGCTGGAAGTTTCCGGCGGCGTGACCCTCGAGACGCTGCTCGAGATCGCCAAGACCGGCGTCGATCGCATTTCCGTTGGGGGCCTAACGAAGCACGTGAAGGCAGTCGATTTTTCGCTTCGATTCGAGGCTCGATAAGCGGTACGTTCGGGACCGTATATGTACAGAGGAGCCCTCGATTAACCGAGGGCTTTTGCACACGCAGACCGATGCCGGTCAGAGCAGCACATCCGCGCGGGACTCGGGCGGTATGCGCTGGTGACGATGTGCATCGGCGGTGGTCAAGGCATCGCGGCGATTGCGATCTTTGCCCGCATCTGACGTCGTGCAGAGTCCAGGCGAGCGGCTCCTGGTCGGGGCGAGACAGATTTGATTTTAGTGGTGCGAGATGAGCAAGCGCCGCGAATCGAGCGGTTAAATCATGCACGACGCTTCGGAACTTCCGAATCGGCAATCCGCCGTCGACAAGAATGACTTGTGCATGCGCCCATGTCGAGCCGCGAGCTGCCTATTCCACACCTTCGCCGATGCTTTCGACGAAATTCCTCCGCACCTGCTGCAACAGCCGGATCAAGGTGTCTCTCTCAGCGGGCGACATGCCTTTGAATCCTTCCTCGGCAACTTCGTCGCCGACCTCGAGGACGCGCGGAAAGATGCTCCGCGCTTTACGCGTGAGTCGAATCGTGAACGCACGCCGATCGCCATCGCTCGCCGCGCGCTCGATCCACCCGTAACTTTCCATTCGGTCGAGCAATCGAGTCAATGAAATCGGCGTGATCTCGAGTAGTTCGGCGAGGCGCGCCTGATTCATTTCGCCCTTCCAAGACAGATAGGCCAACACGCGGCTCTGCGCGCGCGTAAGCCCAAGCCGCTTCGCGCGTTTGTCATAAAGGCGCCCGCATAGACGCCCGGCGTCGGTCACCAGGAAGCCCAGCCGGCTTTCGTAGCTTTTGTCCATGCGCGGATTATAGGGGAGCGGGTCGAACTGGCTCGCCCACGGTGCTGTTCCGCCCGTCGATGAGCCCGGATATAATAAGCATGCTTATGAATTGGATCGTCGCCGCCAGTGGCGGACACGGAGGCGCCCGCGGAGCCCCTACAGGCGCAGCGAGTCCAACAGGAGAGTTCATTGATACAGACGTCCTCCGCAACTGAAGCGGCCCGCCCGCTGAATCGGCCCATGCTGACGGTCTCGATCATGCTGGCGACGCTCATGCAGACGCTCGACAGCACGATCGCCAACGTCGCGCTGCCTCATATGCAGGGGAGCCTCTCGGCCTCGCAGGACGAGATCACGTGGGTCTTGACTTCGTACATAGTCGCCGCTGCGATCGCCACGCCGCTCACCGGCTGGCTATCAGACCGCCTGAGCGTGAAACGACTCCTGACGATTTCGGTCGCCGGCTTCACGATCGCCTCGGCGTGTTGCGGCTTGTCCGAGACGCTCGCGCAAATCGTCTGTTCGCGACTGCTGCAGGGCGTCTTCGGGGCGGCGCTAGTGCCGCTTTCGCAATCGATCCTGCTCGACATCAATCCGCGCGAAAAACAAGGGCAGGCTATGGCGATCTGGGGAATGGGCGTGATGGTGGGCCCCATTCTCGGCCCAACGCTCGGCGGTTGGCTGACCGACAGCTATTCGTGGCGCTGGGTCTTCTTCATCAACTTGCCGATCGGTATCATGGCGCTCGCCGGCGTCGCGGCGTTCTTGCCCGCGAGAGCGCCGCGGCGCGGAGTCAGGTTCGACGCTTTCGGCTTCGCCACCCTTGCCCTCGCCATCGGCGCCCTACAGGCGATGCTCGATCGCGGTGAACAACTTGACTGGTTTGGATCGAAGGAAATCGTCGCGGAGGCATTGATCGCCTCCATCAGCTTTGCGTTTTTTATCGCGCATACCGCAACGGCGGGCAAGGTCTCATTCTTCAAGCGCGAACTGCTGCGCGATCCGAACTTCGCGGTCGGCACGTTCTTCATTTTTATCGTCGGCGCTGTCTTGTATGCGACCCGTGCTCTGGTTCCGCCGATGCTGCAGAACCTGATGAGCTATCCGGTCGCCGCAGCCGGGCTCGTTACCGCCCCTAGCGGCGCGGGCACGATGATCGCCATGCTGATTGCCGGGAAGTTGCTCAAGCGAATCGATTCGAGGCTGATGTTGCTCGCGGGCATGCTGATCTCGGCGTTCGCGTTGTGGCAAATGATGCACTACACCATTGTGCTCTCGGAGTCGGACATCGTTTGGCCCGGCGTCGTGCAAGGATTCGGGCTCGGCCTTGTGTTCGTGCCGCTCAGCACGCTGACCTTCTCGACGCTGACGGCCGAGCTTCGCGCAGACGGCACAGCCACCTATAGCCTGATGCGCAACATCGGCAGCAGTATCGGCATTTCCATTGTGCAGACACTGATGACGCGTTATACGCAGGTGTCGCATGCCGATCTCGCGGCGAACATCACCGCCTTCAACCCCGCCGTACAGCCGCTGCTCGCATCCGGCTCGAGAATGGACATTGCCATGCTCGACCGCGGAATCACTCAGCAGGCTGCAATGATCGCGTACCTCGACGACTTCAAGCTGATGTTCGTCGCCACGCTCCTCGTCATCCCGCTGCTGATTCTGATTCGCAAGCCCGGTGCGTATTCGACGGATGTCGGCGCGCATGCGGCGATCGATTGATCGGGCTGCGTTTCGTGGTGACCACCGCCTCGGCCTCCACCGTCGCCGTGACCGCCACGCCCACCGTTTGAGCTACCACTCGCGCTGGTCTTTGCCGAAGGCGAAATGGCTGCGCTCCAATGGCGAGCGCCGGCGCAGTAGACGGCGCTTGCCAATCGCGCGATGTCAGTCGCTGCCGCTTATCGATCGTTTATCGGCTCTGCAGGCGGATATCTCGCGACGAGGCGCCCACATAAACCGCGCTGCCGGGCACGTACTTCCATCCGTTGCTCGCCGTATCCCAAACACTCTGCATCCGCTCCGGAATCGTGACTCGAACCTCTCTTGCTTCACCCGGTCGTAGATAAACCTTCTGCCAACCGACTAGCCGCTTCGGCGGTTCACCGCTGTAATCGACACCGAGATAGACCTGCGGCACTTCCGCGCCGGCGACACGGCCATCGTTCTTGACGGTGAAACTTGCCGTCAAGGTGTGCCCCAGCCCGGATCTGACCGAAAGATTCGAGTAGCTGAAGTGCGTGTACGAAAGGCCATGACCGAACTCGAATAGCGGCGCGATGTTCTTCGCGTCATACCAGCGGTACCCCATGTCGAGCTTTTCGTAGTAGACGGGATCGGTCGCGAACGTACCGTCGACGCCCCAGGTCGGCGTATCTTGGTCATGCGCTGGGAACGTGACCGGCAACTTGCCCGAGGGATTGACCTTCCCGAACAGCACGTTCGCGATCGCACGCCCGCCGCCCTCGCCCGGATACCATGCCTCGACGATCGCGGAGACCTGATCCTTCCACGGCATCAACACGGGATTTCCGCTTTCGACGATCACGATCGTATGCGGATTGGCGCTCGCGACGGCTTCGACCAACTGATCCTGATTCGTCGGATTGGCAAGACCGAGGCTCGACAAGTCTCCGAAATCCTCGCCCGCCGGCTGCGCCACGACGACGATCGCGACGTCGGACTGGCCCGCCAGCGCCGCCGCCTGAGCGATCTCCTGCGGCGTGTACGCCCTGAACGGCGACTGTTGATCGCTGTTGCCCGCAAAGCTTACCTGGGTCGCCGGTGCCAAGGCTTGGATGGCGTTCACGATCGGCACGTCGAGCTTGAGCCACGGGTTCGTCCACCAATTGCAGCCTGTCGACGAACCGAACGTCAAGCCGCCGCATCCGGCGAAGGAGCCTGTCACCGGGTCGCGCGTGTTACCCGAGCCTCCGCCCGTGAGCACCGCGGCATCGGCATGGCCGCCAATAACCGCAATGCGCGTGAGCCCCGACGCGGCGAGCGGCAATTGCCCGTTGTCGTTCTTCAGCAGAACGATCGATTGCTCCTCGGCAGCCTGCGCAAATGCATTGGCCTTCGAAAAGTCGATCGGCGTACCGCCGGCAGGCGGATCGTCGAGCACGCCCGTGCGGATCATCACGTACAGCTTGCGCCGCACCATATCGTCGAGCCGTTCCTGCGAAACGGCGTGGCTCGCAAGCGCGTCTTTGACGAGGGCTGGTGTCAGATAGACGGTTGGACCGACATCCTCTTCCTCGTCAAGGCCCGCGTTGATGGCGTTTGCCGTGCTATGCGTCGCGCCCCAATCGGACTGCACCTGCCCCTGAAAGCCCCAGTCGCGCTTGAGGATGTCGCTGAGCACGTGCGAGTTCTCGCATGAGTACGTTCCGTTGACACGGTTGTAGCTGCACATGACGCTGCCGGGGCGCGCCACTCTCGCCGCCATCTCGAACGGCAGCAGATAGAGCTCTCGCAGCGTGCGCTCGTCGATTTGGCTATTTCCGCCCATGCGCCCTGTTTCCTGCTCGTTGCCGACGTAGTGCTTGATCGTCGCAATGACTTTGTGGTCTTGCGTGCCGAACGTCCGCGCCGTCAAGATCTCGCCGGCCAGCACCGGGTCCTCGCCGAGGTATTCGAAGAGTCGGCCGCCGCGCGGCTCGCGCGCGAGATTGGTGCCGCCGCCGAGCCCCATCGCGAATCCTTGTGCGCGCAACTCCTCTGCGATCACGGCACCGAACTGATAAGCGAGCGGACGGTCCCAGCTTGCCGCCAACGCGATCGTGGCCGGGAAGGTCGTGCTCGGCTGCGTGGTGCTGCCAGAGCCCGTTGCCGAATCCACCATGTCGAGGCTCGGAATGCCAAGGCGCGGGACGCCCTGGATGTAACCCGCCCCGCCGCCCGGCACCTGACTCATTTCGTACTCCGAATGAATCATCTGCAGCTTTTCGTCGAGCGTCATCTGCTCGAGCAGTTTCTCCGCGCGCCGGTGGGCGGCGAAATCTGCACCGGGCGATGCCGGCGAATGCGGAAAGGGAAGTCCTGAATTGTCGCTGTCGCCCGCATGGGCGCTAGCGCAGACAGCCGCCAACAGCAACGCTATTGGCCAACGATTGACCTGCATGTGTCTCTCCATGTGCGTTGATCTGATTTACGGACAGCACCGGATTTCGCTGGCAACGGATTGACCGCCTCGGACGCCAGGCAGGCACCGGCAACCTTGATGCAGGGAATTGCAACTTCGCTGGCGAGGCCTCGACGATCAGCCGACGACTCGAGCGATGTAGCCAAATTTCATATCGTCCTATCTTATGCAAGTAATCCAGCTACATGATCAGTGTTTACCCGCACCGAACCGAAAGACACGCAAAATGCGGCGCCCGGCCGCAAGCGCCATGCCTGGCGCGGGTCCCAGACGGTTTGCCATCCAAGCGGCCCGACCGTACCGATATTTATGCGAACCACCGTATCGGTACCGTACCGGTCCAACGGATAGACTGCGGTCATCCGATCATCGACAAAGACGAGCCGCCAATGTCTCCCACTGTTTATGCCGCACTGCCCGCAGCAATGACATTCGCGCTCGTGATGTCGATCACCCCCGGCCCGAACAACACGATGCTGTTGGCGTCCGGCGTCAACTTCGGCTTTCGCAGGACATTGCCGCATATGGCCGGAATCACTTTCGGCTGCACGGTGATGATGGTGGCGATCGGGCTCGGGCTGGGCCAGCTGTTTGAGCGCGTGCCTGGTCTTTACGCCGCGCTCGAGGCGGCAAGCGTCGCCTACCTGCTTTATCTCGCGTGGAAGATTGCGACGTCGCGCTCATTGTCGGTCTCGAACGCCAACCAGCGGCCGATGACGTTCCTTCAGGCGGCAGCGTTTCAATGGGTGAACCCCAAGGCCTGGATGATGGCGCTGACGGGCGTGACGGCGTTTCGGCTCAACGACGATCTGCTCATCAATGCAGTCTCGCTGGCGGTTGCCTTTGCGATCGTGAATTTGCCGAGCGTCTCCGTCTGGGCCGCGTTTGGCGTCGCAGTCCGGCGACTGTTGTCGAGTTCAGCGGTTTTGCGCGCTTTCAACTGGACAATGGCGGCGTTGTTGGTGGCGTCGATCCTGCCCACGCTCAAGCATGGCTTGCAATCGCTGTAACGGCCGCGGCCAGCGGTCGGGCGTGTCCGCAAAACTGTTTTAACGAATGGGGACTACTTGTCGCTGACCGATACCGACAACGCCGTCAAGCCGAATAAGCCCTACATGACAACGCCGCTGGCAATGTTGGACCAGACAATTACGGCGAAATGCGTCGGAATTGGGCAACGATTGCGAACAATCCGACAAATCGGCCTGCTCCAGACGCCATTGTTGCGAAATCCAAAATTGTGTTTCTCGTGATATGGCGATGGTTCTTACCGCTTCGGGCGAATACATTAAGGGGGCTCGTTTCAAGGAACAGAAATGAGGACCAAAAAATCCCCCGCTCCCGATCTTAGTCGCGTCCAGATCCAGATTCTCGAACAGTCTGAAAACACGCTCGTCATTCGCTGGGTAGAACCGGGCCGCTGCCATTACGGTGAGCAGCGCTGGCGCCGTCGCTCGGCCAATGCTTCGGGAACCTGCATCGTTTCACGTCGAGCGATTCGACGTGGAGATGCGGTGTTCCGGCCCGCTGAGCGTCCGGCGCCGGCCAACGCGGCAGCCATGATTTCCGTCGAGGCCTTCGAGGGATTGCAGAAGAAGTAAGCGCACCGTTCCATCGATTGGGTCACCCGACCTCCTTCGTTCGTCGTTCGTGCTTTCGATCGGTTGACGGAAACCGACGTCTTTCTACCGTCGTAACGTCCGGTAAAACGATCCAAATCGAATCCGCCGGATCGTAATTGGGCCTTAAGGTTGCTGCACTATCCTTTTGTCACCGCAACCGCTGCTCATCGCCGTGAGCAGTCGCATCAGCGACCTGGAGGCATGATCATGAATTTCGCTATTCGAACCGGCATCATTTGC
This sequence comes from Trinickia symbiotica, assembly GCF_002934455.1. Classification (GTDB taxonomy): domain Bacteria; phylum Pseudomonadota; class Gammaproteobacteria; order Burkholderiales; family Burkholderiaceae; genus Trinickia; species Trinickia symbiotica. Next base: position 15,852 of record NZ_PTIR01000019.1, read on the forward strand.
GCAGCGCTTCTCGCACCTGTCGTCACATTTGCGCAGCAGTCGAACCAACCCGTCACGCGTGCACAAGTACGCGACGACCTGCAACGTCTGGAGCAAGCGGGTTACAACCCCGCGGTGGGTGAAGACCCGCGATATCCGAACGACATTCAGGCCGCCGAGAGTCGCGCGGCGCAGACCAATACCGGAATCGGCGGCGCGGCGCCCAGTGCAACGCAGTCGGGCAATCAAGCTATGCCGCTGCCGACAGAAAGACCGGCCAGGCCCGCGGCAGAGTGGCCGCAACCGTTGGGCGGTCAGTAGCACGTAGCCGAACACTTCCCTCGAGCGGCGAGCCTTACGATCAAAGCACGGTGGCGTGCTCGCCGCTCCGCACCGCGATGGCGAACCGCCCGTGCGCGTAATCGCGACACCCGACTGCGTTTCGCTGCATCTCGTTCGTATCTCTCCCTGTTGCCCGTCGTCTTTTCGATTGCAGCTGTCTTCGAGTGACGGAGTCAATGCTAGGCCGCGATACGTCCGGCAGGTGAAACGGTAATGTGGATGATGTAACGGCTCGTAACGCCAGCCCTTTGCGCTAACAACCTATAACAATACGTAGGGCGTTTCTCGACCGGACCACGCTATGCTGGCTCCGCATGCACCGACAGATGAAGCGACTTGTCGCAACGCTTGCATCGGGTGCGCAGTGTTATGTGCTCGAGCGCCTGTTATGCCTTGCGACCGACTAGAACCAGGACTGCTCCGCAGTCCGGCGACGGAACCCCGATTATGAAACTTGATTCCGCCACCTTCCGGCAACTGCGCCGCCTTGCTCCAATCCTCGACGACGTGCTCAACGCGAAGGAGATCGAGCACGCCGAGCAGGCCGTGAATCTGGAGGCGCTCGCAACGCTTTGCGCCCAACTCTTCGACGCTTATCGCTGTCTGCATCCGCAAGAGATCGAGCGAGCGCAGCTCGAATCGCCTTAGCGACGATCACTCGGACGATGCCGAAGCGACGCGCTTCGTGTCGTCGCGCGTGAAATGCTGGATCGCGACGACAACGGCCATCGCGGCCAGAATGGCCAGCGATGCGGAAATGCGATCGAGCGAGAGCCCGCCTTCGGCATGCGGCTTCGTGAGCGTATCGCCCAACGTTGCGCCGAGTGGCCGCGTCAGCACGTACGCCGCCCAAAACAGCACGGCGGTCGGGATACGCTTCGACAGCCTCCATGTCAGCGCGACGATCAGGAGCAGTCCCCCGAACACGAGCGCGCCACGCTCGAAACCAAGCCCGAGGCTCGTCGCGGTGAAGTCGCCCAGCGCGGTACCCAGCGTGTTCGATACGAGAATCGTGACCCAATAGAACACTTCATCGCGAGGGCGCAGAATATGCTGATATTCGATGCGCCCAGCCGTCAGGCGCCAGACCGCGAGGATCACGAGCACCGCCACGAGCAGGATCGCCGAAGACAGGACATAGCCAAAACCCGCTGTCCGATCGAAGAAATCCGACGTCGTGGTACCGACCGTCGTCGTGGCGATGACGACCGCCCAGTAGATAGCCGGATGGTATTGCTTGGCGCGAATCTGCAAGCCAAGCGTGACGACGAAAAACGCAAGAAAAACGAGCGTCGCGGTGGCATAGCCAAGCTTCAGCGTCATCGACAACGCATCGCCGCCGGTCTCGCCGACCGTCGTGGCCAGGATCTTGACGAGCCAGAATACGGCCGTCGCCTGGGGGACCTTACTAGCCCACTCCTCTGCCTCTTGAGCAACTATCGATGTCTGTTCGGCCATTGGTGTTCTCCTTTGAAATGCAGGTAGACGTTGACACCGGCTATTTTGCCGAAACGACATTAAGGCTTCCTTATCTCCTCAGATGCAAAAAGGGAGGTGCGCCCCAATTCGGCGCGCACCTCCCATGGGCCGTCCGACCGGCCGCGATCCACCGCAGCGTTACTTCGCGTCGGCAAGCCAGCCATTCACCTCGTCGCCATGCGCCGCGATCCACTTGCTCGCGGCCGCGTCCGGCTTCGCGCCGTTTTCCGTCTCCAGCATCACGCTCTCGATCTGCCCAGGCTGCCATTGGAACTTCTTGAGGAATGCCACGACCGCGGGGGCCTTCTTCTCGAGCTCGGGATTGATCACGTTGTCGACGTGCTCCGATTCGCCGAAGATCTTCTTGGGATCGTCGAGGAATTTGAGTTTCCACTTCGCGAGCATCCAGTGCGGCGCCCAGCCGGTGACGACGATGGGCTTGTTCGCGTGCATGTCGCGCGCGAGCTCGGCCGTCATCGCGCTACCCGAACTCGGCATGAGCTGGTAGTCGAGCTTGTAGGCCTTGATCGCATCGGCAGTCTTCATCATGACGCCCGCGCCCGCATCGATGCCGACGATACGGCCACCGAACTCATCCTTTTCCGACTCGAGGTCCGCAATCGTCGTCGCCTTGACGTTGGCGGGCACGACGAGACCGATCTTGGCATTCGTGAAGTTCGCGCCAAGATCGACGACTTTGTCCTTGTATTGGGCCATGTACGCGCCATGCGTGGCAGGCAACCACGCCGAAAGCGTCGCATCGAGGTCGCCGCGCGCGACGCCGCCCCACATCACGCCCGCCGCCACGGGCACGAGCTTGACCGGATAGCCCAGGCGCTTCTCGATGATCTGGCCGGCCACGTTCGACGTCGCCACGCTGTCGTCCCAGCCTTCGACGTAGCCGATCTTGATCGTCGGTTTCGTATCGGCCGCAACGGGTAGTGCGCTCACGAGCGCCGCGCCGGCGGCAAGGGTGAGCATCAATTTCTGCATCAGTTTCATGATCAGGTCTCCTAACGATACTGGAGTGTCTACATTGAGCGGCCAATAATTTTGAAAGAGTTCGCTTTGCGACACGCGCTTGCCTGTAAACGACTTGTGCGATCGATGCGCGCAAAGGAAAGCTGTCTGACCGGGCGGGCTTTGCGTTGCTATTTCTCGATTACAAGGTCGCTGAGCGGCTTGCTGCAGCACAGCAGGACCATGCCTTGGTCGATCTCACGTTGACGGATGCCGCCGTTGTGCTTCATGTCGACCTGCCCCGACACGAGCTTCACCTTGCACGTGCCGCACATGCCCTGCGTGCACGAGGCCGGCAGGCGTAGACCGGCTTGGCGCGCCGCGTCGAGCACGTGCTGGTCGGCCGCGCACTCGATGTCGCGCCGGCTCTTCGCGAACGAGACGGCATAGCGCTCGGCTGACGTCGCCCCCGTGTTCGTCTCCTCCGGTTGCGCCGGCGACGACTGCGGTGGCGACATGGCATCGTCCGCAACGGGCTCCGGCGGTGCGCCGAACGTGAAACTCTCTTCGTGATAATGCGCGTTGTCGAAACCCGCTTCGGCCAGCATCTCGCGCACGGCCTTCATGTAAGGCGCGGGTCCGCACGTGAACACCTCGCGCTCCATGAAGTCGGGCGCAACGAGCTTCAGCAGCGCCAGGTTCAGGAACCCGGTCACGCCATGCCAGTTCGTTCGTTGTCCTATCCGTTCACAGACGAACGACGTGCGAAACCGTTGTTGGTTGGCAGCGATCAGGTCGAGCTCGCGCGCGAAGATGATGTCGTCCGGCGTTCTCGCGCTGTGGACGAACACGATATCGCGGTCCTCGCCGAGCTCGTGAAACGCTCGGCTCATCGACATCAGCGGTGTAATCCCGGAGCCCGCGGAGAGGAACAGATACTTGCCGGCGGGGCGCCGCGCGCAGGTGAACTCGCCCGCGGGCCCGAGCATCCGGACAGTATCGCCCGGGCGCAGATTGTCGTGCAGCCAGTTCGATACCTTGCCGCCTGGCACGCGCTTGACCGTGATCGAAATCGTGTGCGGGCGCGTCGGCGCCGACGAGATCGTATAGCACCGGTTGATCGTCTCGCCCTCGATGTCGAGCTCGAGCGTAACGAACTGTCCTGGCTCGAACGCGAACGAGCGCCCTTCCCGCGACATGAAGAAAAAGCTCTTCACATCGTGCGTCTCCTGCCGGACCTGGCAGCAGACGAGCGTCTCCTCGGCGTCGCTCGTCCAGCGCTCGCCAAGCCGGCTCCAGAACGCGGGCCGCGTGAGCCGGCTCTCTCCGGGCTCCAGGGTTTGCGCGTCTCGCATCATCGAAGTTACCTCTTGATTGACGTTACCGTTGCCGTTACCGATGGCCGTCATACGCCGATATGAGCGCCGAGCCGCCTGATGTACCAATCGCAGAACTTTTCGACGAGCCCTTCGGTAAAGGGCGAATAGGGCCCCGGCTCATAAGCGCTGCTGCCGATGCCGCGCTGCGAGAATTCGACGAGCGTACGGTCCTGATCGTTCGTCGCGTTCCAGACGGCGGTCAGGTTCTCCACGTCGTAGTCGACGCCCTCCACGGCATCCTTGTGCACGAGCCACTTCGTGCGGACGAGCGTTTTGCCGGCCGACAACGGAATCACCGAGAACGCCACGATGTGATCGCTCATGAAGTGATTCCACGAGTTCGGCTGCGTCCAGAACGAGAGTCCGCCGAGGTCCGCCCGCTTGAACTCGCCGAGCAGCTTTTTCGAGGCAACCTTTGCATCGAGCGTCTGCGATTCGCCGCCGCGATCGAGCGGCAGGCGCTGCGTCCGAAAACCGGTCACATCCGAAAGGCGTTCGACCTCGACGGACGGAAGGCTCATCGCTTCCCATTCCGCGGCGCGTTCGACGCAGGCGCGCTCGAAGGCGGCCATCCCCTCCGCGTTCGACGGGGACGGCTGGTAGCCGAAGCCATACTCGTACAGCGAGATCGTCAGCTCGGGGTGGTTCGCGACGCAGTGGTAGCACTCGCGATTGTTCTCCATCGTGAGCTTCCAGTTGCCCTCCTCGACGATGTCGACCTGCGCCGCCACTTTGCAATTGGGCAAATCGTGCGGAAGCAGATACGGCTCCATCGCGGCACGCATCACGTCGAAGTCGGCCGGCGGCTCGTCCGCGAGGCAGATGAAGATGAGTCCGGCGAGGTTCTGCAGGTGCACGGGCTTGAGGCTGTGCTTGCAGCGATCGAACTTCTCGCCCATGTGCTCGGCGAACATCAACGCGCCGGTCAGGTTGTAGGTCCAGCTGTGGTAAGGGCACACGATGTTGCCGACGGTGCCCTTCTCCTCGTTGCAAAGGCGCGCCCCGCGATGGCGGCAGACGTTGTGGAACGCGCGAATCGCCATGTCGTCATCACGCACGATGAGCACGGATTCGCCCGCCACTTCGATCGTCACGTAGTCGCCGGGCTCGGGAATGTCCGGCTCGACGGCCACCTGGATCCAGTGCTTGCGGAAGATCGCATCGATGTCGAGCGCGAAGATCTCCTCGCTCGAATAGAAGGGCGCCTCGAGGCTGTAGCCCTCTTTGCGCCGCTCGACAAGTTGGCGAATGTCTGCGGATACGTTCATTTCTGCTCCGACCTCGTAACGTCCCTGGTTCAAATTCGAGTGCTCGACGTGCCGGCCCTGGGGCCGCGGCATCAGTAGTCCACGAGTCGATGCTCGCGCAAATAGTCGAGGATGACTTGCGCTTTTTCGACCGAAGTTCCTTCAATTACGACGTTTCCGCCGCGGCTCTCGGTTGTCGTGGCCATCAGCATCCGGGCGTGACCCGAGCGCTTCTCCGCCGCCACGAGTTTGATCGGCTTGCGTTGCGCGGGCGCGACGCGCCATTCGGCGGCCTCGATATCGCGGCGCGCCGGCTTGGCCTCGGGGACGATGGCGCCGTCGGGTATTCGCGCATAGGCGTAGCGAGGCTGTGCGCTCGCCTGCGGGTGGACGGCGACGACCGCGGGCAACGCGGCCTGGACACGGCGGCGCACTCCCTTCGGCATGAACTGCGTGATGGTGGCGCGCTGGCTTTCGACCGTGATGTCGAGAGCCGAATCGATCAACGCGTAGCCGAGTTCCGCCGCGAGGCGATAGGGGAGCATCCCCGAATCGTAGGCGCCCTCCGCGCGCGTGCCGGTGAGAACGAGCGATGTTCCACGCAGGCGTCTTGCCAGCGCTTCCGACGCATCGTCGCCCTCGCGGCACTCGAGCACTTCGATGCGCTCGGCGCCGAGCGCCAGATAGTCCTGAAGCGCCGGGTCCGCCGCGTCGCCCGCGTGCAACACGTCGAGTGCGGCGTCGTGCGCGCGCGCGAGCCGCCGTCCGATTTCGAGCGCGAGCGCGTCGTTTCGGCTGTAGCACGACGCTGCGCTGACGCGGTGTTTCCCGACCGAAACCAGTACCGCGATTCGTCGGAGCCTTTCGGTTGCGCTCATGCCGCGACTCCTTCCGTCAGTTTCTTGCTACCGTGTGCGGGCGGTTCGCCCCCGGACACGCCCGCCGCACGGGCGGAGGACACCGCTTCGGTCAGCGCCGCGATCGTCTCTCGCGCATCGCCGACGATCGTCAAGTTCGCGCGCTTCGCGATCGGCGCGCTCGCGTCGAGGTTGACCGCTATGACATGGCGGCAATCCTTGATCCCTTGCAGGTGCTGAACCGCGCCCGAAATGCCCAAGGCGATATAGACACTCGCATTGACGGTCTTGCCGGTCGCGCCAACTTGCTTGTCGCGCGTGAAATGCCCGTTGTCGACGGCGACGCGGCTCGCGCCGATCGCCGCGCCGAGCGTGCGCGCCAAGCCCTCGAACGCGGCGATATCGGTGACGCCGTTGCCGGCCGAGACGATGAAATCCGCTTCCTCGAGCGCGACGTCGGCGGCATCGAGCTGACTCGTGCCGAGATCTCTATACGGCCTCGAATCGATCCGCCCGTCGGCAGCACCGGCTTCCTTCGCGTCCGACACATCGATCGATTCGCCCGCGCCCGTGAACGGCAGCTTGGCCGATACAGCATCAGGCGCGAGAAGGATGACATCGGGCCATGCCCGCGTCGCGTATTTCCTGCCCGCGTCGACGTAGGTGCCGACATGCTCGGCGTCGATCTCGACAACGTGGGTTGCGATGCTCGCGCGCTTGAGCGCCGCGTACCGCCGGCCGAGATCGCCATCGCCGGTCGCGTTGTCGGGCATGAGGATATGCGCCGGCTTCCATTGGTCAACGCAACGATCAAGTGCCTCGAGCTCACGATCGGGCGCGAACGCCGGGCGTCCGAGCGCGCGGAACTCGATGAGCTTGTCCGCGCCGAGCTCCGCGGCGTCGTCGCTCAGCTCGCCGAAAACCACGAGGACGACTTCGGTGCGCGCGTCGGCGACGATCGCCGCCGCGGCGATGGCCTGCCGTGCCGGTTCATCGAGCGCGCCGCGATCGCTATGGGCCGCGACCAGCAAGACGCGCTCCGGATTGACGATGGCACGGCGCGGCTTCGCGTTCGCCTGCCCATGGATTGGCAGCGGCAGCACGCCGTCGACCGGTGCCCCCGCGACGAATTGCTCGCCGAGCGTGATCCGCTTGAGTCCCGAGCGGGTGACCGTGAAGGGCCTGCGCGGGTCGATTCGCTTGATCGTATTCATCGCGCTTACTCCAGTGCGGCCGCCACGAGCTCGGCGACATCGAGTACTTCGGGCCTCGGCCCGACGACGCCTTCGAGCATCGCGGTACAGTTCGGGCAGCCGACCGCGACGACTTCGGCACCGATCGCCCGCGCATCGGCCATGCGGATATCGGGAATCCGCGCTTTGCCCGGGATGTCGGTCAACGGCGCACCGCCACCGCCGCCGCAGCAGCGCCCGCGCATGCCGTGGCGCTCCATTTCGACGACCTTGATGCCGATCGACTTCAACGCGCGCCGCGGCGCTTCCGTTTCGCCGTTGTAGCGGCCCAGGTAGCAAGGATCGTGATAGGTGATGCGCTTATCCGACAGCGCGGCGGATGCCTTCGCCGAAAGCTTGCCTTTCTCGACGAGTTCAGCGATGAGTGAAGTATGGTGCTGCACGGTGTATTGCCTGCCGAGCGCGCGATATTCGTTGCGCAAGCTGTGCATCACGTGGGGATCGGCCGTCACGATCCGCTTGAAGCTCAGCGTGTCGAGCGTCGAGATCAGACGCTTCGCCATGCGCTGGAACGTCGCTTCGTCGCCGAGACGCCGCGCCACGTCGCCTGTATCGGTCTCGCGCCCGCCGAGCACCGCATAGTCGACGCCGGCCTCGTTGAGAATCTTGACGAGTGCTCGGAGCGTGCGCTGATAGCGCATATCGAACGCGCCTTCGCCGGCAACCAGCAGGATGTCTACCGTCTGCCCAGGCGCGGCGACACGCGCGTTCAGGTCGACCGCCCAGTCATAGCGCGCCGCAATGTCGTAGCCACCCGCGCTGCCCGTCTCGCGCAGGTTCGCGAGCACTTCGGGCGCTTTGCCAGGCAAGTCGCCCTCCGTCAGCGTGCGGTTGCGGCGCATATCGACGATCGCATCCACGTGCTCGATCAGCATCGGGCACTCCTGCACGCAAGCGCGGCAAGTCGTGCACGACCAGAGCGTATCGGCTTCGATCAACGCCGAGACGATCGGCAAGTCCGGCTTGCCGCCGTGCTTGCCGAGCGGAATGCCGGGGCTCGGGCTGCCGGCGTACTGGGCATCGGTACCGCCGACCATCCCGGTCACGAGGTCCTGGATCAACTTCTTGGGGTTCAGCGGTTGGCCCGCGGCGAACGCGGGGCAAGCCGCCTCGCACTTGCCGCATTGCACGCAGGCGTCGAAGCTCAGCAACTGATTCCAGCGGAAGGTAGCCGGCGTCGCGACACCGTATTCGTGCGCCTGCAGATCGGGCGTCTTCAGTGCCGTCGGCGGGAACGCCTCGGCATCGCCCGCGCCGAAACGCTCACGCCGCGGATGGAAGGCGAGATGCATCAGGCCCGCCAACGCGTGCTTCATCGGGCCGCCCCGCGCCGCACCGAACGTCATGGCAAATGCGCCCGTCGCGATCAGCAGAGCGATGACGACGGCGAGCGCGCCCGACGTCGCCGCTGCCGGCAACAACGTCAGCAGCGCCAGGCCGATGGCGAACGAGCCGAGCAACCAGGGAAGCGTATTCCACGGGCCACGCGAGAGCCTCGCGGGAATCGCGCTCGCATCGCGCCGGCGGCGCCAGACGAACACGACGCCGACGAGCATCGCCAGCGCGGCGACGGCGATCAGCCGATCGAGCCACGGCGAATAGATCGCCAGCCCATAGTTGACGAAGACGAGCGCCAGCGCGGCGATTGCGCCACCGGCCGTCGCCACGTGCGTGCGGGCGATATACGGATCACGCGCGACGACATGGTGAAGGTCGACGAAATATCGCTTCGGGATCCTCAACAAGTCGGTCCAGCCGTACATGCCGGCCGGCGTGGCGCGTCCGAGACGCCAGTACGACGCGCGGCGCGCGAGTGCGTAAGCGAGGCCTGCCATCGACAGCCAGAGCAGCCCCGTGATCATGAACGCCGGGCTCATGATTAGAAGTCCTTACAAAGACGAAGCGAGTCGTAGATCGCGCCGTGGATGTTGTGCATCGAGATGCAATCGCCGACGCGGAAGAGCAGGAAGCGGCCGTTGCCAAGCGTTTCGGCAAGGCACGGCTGCGGTTCGGCCGCGAACAGCTTGTGAACATCGACCTGGCCGCGATTCAACGATTCCACCTTGAGCTTCCAGTAGAGCGCGTCGTTCGGCGTCGAGCCGTTCTCGATCACGACCTGATCGACGGCGCGCTCCTCCAGTTCTTCCGTATACTCGTTGCGCAGCACCGCGATCTTCTTGCCGTCTTCCTCGTACACGCGGTCGAGCCAGTAGTTCGGTGTATGGATCACGCCTTGCGCATAGAGGCGCCGGTAGAAGATCGGGAAGGTCGTACCGCCGCAGTCGTCCGCCACCTTCACGTCGGGCGTCACGATCTCGACCTTGGAGCCGCGGCTCGCGATAAAGTCGGCTACGCCCGCGCCCGCGTGGGTACTGACGCCGTCGTAGACGAGCACGTTCTGCTTGAGTTCGACGCGGCCCGACAGCACGTCCCATGAGCTGACCGCGAGCCCGTCGGCGACACCCCATGCGGGCACCTGATCGGAGAATGCACGGCCGCCGGTGGCGAGCACGATGATGTCCGGCTTCTCGGCCATGATCGTCTTGTCGTCGGCTTCCACGCCGAGACGCCGATCGACGCCAAGGCGTTTCGTTTCCATATCGAACCAGCGCACGATGCCCGCCATTTGCTCGCGCTGCGGTGCCTTCGAGGCGAGCATGATCTGCCCCCCGACTTCCGTGCTCTTTTCGAAGAGGACGACGTCGTGCCCACGCGAACGCGCGACGCGCGCCGCTTCGAGGCCCGCGGGGCCCGCGCCGACGACGACGACTTTACGTTTCGGCCCGCGCGATTTCTCGATCACGTGAGGCATCGTCGCCTCGCGCGAAGTCGCGGCGTTTTGCACGCAGAGCACGTCGAGCCCGTTGTACTGGCGATCGATGCAGTAGTTGGCCCCGACGCACTGCTTGATCTCGTCTTCGCGACCGTCCCGGATCTTGATGACCATGTGCGGATCGGCGATCTGCGCGCGCGTCATGCCGACGAGGTCGATCATGCCGCTTGCGAGCAGCCGCTCGGCCTGCCCTGCATCGCGAATGCTCTGCGCATGCATCACCGGAAGCTTGACGACGGACTTGATGCCCGCCGCCAGATGCACGAATGGCTCGGGCGGCAGTGCCATCGGGGGCATGCAGTTCGCGAGCGTGTTGTGCGTGTCGGCTCCGGAACCGATGACGCCGAGGTAATCGATGAGTCCCGTTTCGGACATCGCTTGCGCGATTTCCTTCAACTGATCGTGATCGAGACCATCTTCATGGAACTCGTCGCCGCACATGCGCAAGCCCACGACGAAGTCCTTGCCGACGGCCTCGCGCACCGCCTGCAGCACCTCGACGCCGAACCGCAGCCGGTTTTGCAAACTGCCGCCCCACTCGTCCGTGCGGAAATTCGTGCGCGGGCTCCAGAACTGGTCGATCAGGTGCTGGTGCGCGGCCGAGATCTCGATACCGTCCATGCCGGCTTGCTGCACGCGCTTGGCCGCCGCGGCGAAGTCGCCGATGATGCGGCGGATCTCCTCGACCTCGATGATCTTCGCGTTGCCGCGGTGCACGGGCTCCCGCACGCCCGACGGCGACATCAGATGGGGCCAATGCTCGCCATGAAATGCGGAGCGGCGGCCCATGTGCGTCGCCTGGATCATGATCTTCGCGCCGTGACGATGCATGGCTTCGGCGAGGCGCGATAGCGGATCGATGATCTTGTCGGTCGAGAGATTGACCGATTTCCACCAGCCCTGCGGGCTATCGATCGAGACGGGGCTCGAGCCGCCGCATACCGCGAGGCCTACGCCGCCCTTCGCCTTTTCCTCGTAGTAGCGGATATAGCGATCGCCGGGCAGCCCGCCCGGCTCCGCATAGACCTCCGCGTGCGCCGTGCTGACGATACGGTTGCGCAGCGTGAGCGTGTTTAACGTCAGCGGCTTGAACAGATTGGGGTAGCGCATCTCGATCGACCTCTAATGCAATTTCCAGGCGCCGTGTCGTGGCGCTCTACGCGCTTTGCAGCTGGCTTTACAGCTATTCCCACGCTCGGCTCAGGCGAGCGGCGAGACCTCGAACACGCAATGATCGTGGCCCTCGGCCGCGCATTGCGTTTCCTTCGATTGTGAACGCGGTCCGCGCGCGCCGGCGCTCGTATCGTTGACCCAGTCCATGGCGCCCGCGAACCAACCGGCGAACATGTAGCAAAGCTTGCCGCGCTTGTCGGGTTGCGCGAGCACGAACGAAGAGTGCCGCAACTCGATACGCGCATGGGCGCGCGACGGATCGGCTTCGATGATCTTGAAGAGCCCCCATCCGCGTTGCGACAGGCGCTTCAGGTAATGCTCGAAGACTGCCATGCCCGAGAGGCCATGCTGCTTCGCTTCCTTGTCGCACCAGTGATAGGCCGATTTGTAGCCCGCGCGATAGAGGATCTCCGCATAGGTTTCGCGGCCCAGCGCCTCCTCGACGGCAACGTGGTTGTTCGTGAAGAAATGGCGCGGCACGTAAAGCATCGGCAGCGCGTCGGTAGTCCAGACGCCCGTCTCGGGATCGACGTCGATCGGCAGTTGCGGTTGCATGAAATGGCCCTGTTGAAGAAACGAATCGGGAAACGTGCGATGCGGCGTCAGGCGCCCCACACTTCGCGGAAGACGCGTACCCAGTTCTCGCCCATGATCTTGCGGATGCGCCCCTCGCTCCAGCCCGCGCGCTCCATCGCGGCGGTCAGGTTCGGGAACTCCCCGATCGTGCGAATGCCTTCCGGGTTGACGACCTTGCCGAAGTTCGTGAGACGCCGATAGCGGCCCTTGTCGTGCGTGAGCCAGTCGAAGAAATCGACGCTATAGCCCTGCGTGAAGTCGGTGCCGATACCGACTGCGTCCTCGCCGACGACGTTGACGACGTAATCGATCGCCTCGATGTAATCGTCGATCGTCGCGTCGATGCCGCGCTTCAAGAACGGGGCGAACATCGTCACGCCGACGAAACCGCCCGCATCCGCGATCTCCTTCAGCTGAGCGTCGCTCTTGTTGCGCGGATGCTCCTTGAGCCCGGATGGCAGGCAGTGCGAATAGCAGACGGGCTTCTTCGAGAATGCGATGGCCTCGGACGACGTATTGCCACCGACGTGCGACAGATCGACCATGATCCCGACGCGGTTCATCTCGGTGATGACTTCACGCCCGAAATCCGAAAGCCCGCCGTCACGCTCGTAGCAGCCGGTGCCGACGAGGTTCTGCGTGTTGTAGCAAAGCTGTACGACGCGAACGCCCATATCCGCGAACGCCTCGATGTAACCGAGGTTGTCCTCAAATGCATGGGCATTCTGAAAACCGAGGATGATGCCCGTCTTGTTCTCTCGCTTGGCTCCCGCGATATCGTCCGTCGTGCGCACGAGCGTCAGGATTTCGCTGTGCGCGCGGATCTGTTGCTTCATCTGCGCAATGTTGTCGACCGTCTTCGCGAAGCTCTCCCAGACGGACACGGTGCAGTTCGCGGCCGTGATGCCGCCTTTGCGCATGTCCTCGAAGACGGATTGATCGAACTTCGAGATGTTGAGGCCGTCGATGATGATGCTGTTCTCGTGCAGAGTGGACATCGCTTGCTCCGGTGCTTAGACGCGTGAGGGATAGATCGGGAAGCGTTCGCAAAGCGCGAATATCTCGCGGCGCACGCGCTGCTCCGTTTCGGCATGGCCGTCCGGGTGATGCGTGAGCGCATCGAGTACCTCGAGAATCAGGCGGCCGATCTGGCTGAATTCCGCCACGCCGAATCCGCGCGAAGTACCGGCCGGCGTGCCGAGGCGAACGCCCGATGTCACGGTCGGCTTTTCCGTGTCGAACGGAATGCCGTTTTTGTTGCAAGTGATGCCCGCCCGCTCGAGCGCGACTTCGACTTGCGTGCCTTTCAGTCCCTTGGGACGCAGATCGACGAGCAAGAGGTGATTGTCGGTGCCGCCCGTGACGAGATCGACGCCGCCCTCACGCAAGACGGCACCGAGCGCCTGTGCGTTTGCGAGCACGCTGTCGATGTACTGCTTGAAGCTGGGTTCGAGCGCCTCGCCGAACGCGACGGCCTTGCCGGCGATCACGTGCATCAGCGGGCCGCCTTGCAGGCCGGGGAACACAGCCGAGTTGATCTTCTTGGCGACGTCTTCGTCGTTCGTCAGCACGAACCCGCCGCGAGGGCCGCGCAGCGTCTTGTGCGTGGTCGATGTCACGACGTGGGCATGCTCGATCGGATTCGGATGACGGCCGGCGGCGATCACGCCCGCGATGTGAGCCATGTCGACCATCAGCTTCGCACCGACGCTATCCGCGATGGCGCGAAAGCGCGCGAAGTCGAGTACGCGCGGGTAGGCCGAGAAGCCGGCGATGATGAGGCTCGGCTTGTGCTCGCGGGCGAGCTCCTCGATTCTGTCGTAGTCGATGCGCATCGTCTCGCGATCGACGCCGTACTGGACAGCGTTGAACCATTTGCCCGACAACGCGGGCTTCGCGCCGTGCGTGAGGTGGCCGCCCGCGTCGAGCGACATGCCGAGAATCGTATCGCCGGGCTTCGCGAGCGCGAGCATGACGGAGCCGTTCGCCTGCGCGCCGGAATGAGGCTGCACATTCGCATAGCCGGCGTTGAAGAGCTTCTTGACGCGCTCGATCGCGAGCGCTTCGACTTCGTCGACGAACTCGCAGCCGCCGTAGTAGCGTTTGCCCGGATAGCCTTCGGCGTATTTGTTGGTCAGTACGGAGCCTTGCGCTTCGAGCACCGCGTGAGAAACGATATTCTCCGAGGCAATCAGCTCGACCTGCGATTGCTGGCGCTCCAGTTCCTTCAGGATGGCGCCGCGGACGCGCGCGTCGCGCTCGGCGAGAGTCTGCGTGAAAAACGACTGTGTATTCGACATGACGTTTCCGTAGTGGGGTCCTGCGCAGCGCCGCGCCAGGCTTGGCTTGACTTGTGGCGCCGCCGGCTTTCGTTGACGACGGCTCTATTCTTGTCGTTCGCCTTTGGCGGGGATTGATGAATTCAGACGCGTTCTTTGCCTTTTACGACACATACGTCCGTTTTGGACAAGTCGCCGCCACGCACCACGGCGGCGCCGCTTATGCGCCCAGCGGAAGCGCCTCACGCACGATGGCGGTGCGGCATGCCGCTCCGGCCCTTATGCCGGTTAGGGTTAAGCCGTATGGCATGCTTGTTGCCACGAATCGGACAATGCAAGAGCCGAATCCCCACATCGGCGGCAACACCGAGGATCGAAGGAACGCCCCATGTCAACCGACCGTACCGCGTCGCTCGCGAAGTTCGCGTTTATGGCTCTGCCGAACTTCACGATGATCGCGTTCTCGAACGCGATCGAAGTGCTCAGGATGGCCAACTATCTGAGCGGAGAGACGCTTTATCGCTGGTCGGTCGTCAGCCCCGACGGTGGGCCGGTCACCGCCAGCAACGGGCTTTCGGTCGAGACGGTCCCGGTCAGCTCGCTCGAGCAAGTTCCCGACGTCGTGTTCGTCTGCGGCGGCATCGACGTGCAGCATTCGACGACGCCGGCGCATCTTTCCGAACTGCGCCGCTTCGCGCGCTCGGGCGTCGTGCTGGGCAGCCTCTGCACCGGCACGTATGCGCTTGCGCGGGCCGGGCTGCTCGACGGCTACGCTTGCGCGATCCACTGGGAGAACATGTCCGCGCTGAAAGAAGAGTTCCCTGGAACGCGGTTCTTGAAGGAGCTTTTCGTCATCGATCGCGATCGCGTGACTTGCACGGGAGGCGTCGCGCCGCTCGACATGATGCTGCATCTGATCGCGCCGCGTGTGGGGACGGCGCGCGTGACGCAAATCGCGGAGCAGTTCATCGTCGAGCACGTGCGCGATCCGAAGGCGCAGCAGCGCATGCCGCTCGTGGCTCGGCTCGGCTCGGCGAACAAGTCGCTCTTCGAAGTGATCTCGCTGATGGAGAGCAACATCGAAGAGCCGCTCTCGCGCGAGGAGCTCGCCAGACTGGCGAATATGTCGCAGCGGCAACTGCAACGGCTTTTCCGCGAGCATCTCGGAATGACGCCGACCCACTACTACCTGACGCTACGGTTGCGGCGCGCACGCGAGCTGCTGCTGCAAACCGACATGTCGATCATGCATATCACGATGGCTTGCGGGTTTCAGTCGGCCTGTCATTTCAGCAAGAGCTATCGCGACGCGTTTGGAACCGCGCCGACGCGCGAGCGCCGCAAGCAAGTCGCGCCGCTCGCGACCGGCGGCGTGACGATCGACAAGGGCCTCGCATTCCACGCCTGAGGCCATCGCGCGTCTCTCGCAACACATACGGCCTGGCCGTCTTGGCCGGATCGTAAGCCTTACCACAAGGGCGGCCCGTTGAACGGCACGCTCACCCGCCCATCCATCCTTCCTGGCCGTAGCTTCCGCTTCCCGGTCGCGAATCG
This sequence comes from Trinickia symbiotica, assembly GCF_002934455.1. Classification (GTDB taxonomy): domain Bacteria; phylum Pseudomonadota; class Gammaproteobacteria; order Burkholderiales; family Burkholderiaceae; genus Trinickia; species Trinickia symbiotica. The sequence continues at coordinate 31,763 of NZ_PTIR01000019.1, forward strand.
GCGATCGGCATAGCGCATTTCGCACCGCCGCGTGCGCCCAAGCGCGCCGCCTCCGCGAACCCGTCCGCTCCTCCGAATCAAGCCAACGCCCGCTAAACTTCTTACGAACGCTATTGCGAATGATTCCCATTTCGATTACTGTTCACCCGTCTTCACCGAAAAACGTGCAGACCCGAAAACACCCGCACCGATCATCAAGAAGAGGAAATCCATCGTCATGCAGTGGCATCGCAGCGCCAGGGCCGGCGCCATAGGTCGGCCAGCATCTTCGTCGGCGGCCTCGCCTTCGCCGGCTCCATCGCGGCTCTCGACGGCCGTTCGCCTTCTGTTCGCCGGGGCTCTCGCCGCCGGCTTCGCGCAAAGCTATGCGCAAACCGCTGCTGAAGCCACCGAGGAGGCGAGCGCAACGAAGAAGACGCAGACCGAGCATGCATTGCCGGCGGTTGTCGTTCGAGCCCAGGCATCGACGGAATTGCCGCCCGCCTTGCCCGGCGGCCAGCTCGCGCAAGGCGGACGCTTAGGACTCCTGGGCAATAAGAGCATCACCGATACGCCGTTCAGCGTGACGAACTATACGTCGCAAACGATGCAAGACGAGAACGCCACCACGCTTGCGGAAGTCGTCGGCAAAGATCCATCGAGCCGCTTCACCGGGCAGATCGGCGGCGTGACCGATTCGTTCTACATCCGCGGTTTCCCAATCAACGAAGGCAACATCAGCGAGATCGCCTTCGACGGCGTCTATGGCGTTTCCCCCAACTACCACCTCTTCACCGAATACCTCGAGCGCGTCGAAATACTCAAAGGCCCGGGGGCGCTCTTATACGGGATGTCGCCGAATAGCGGCGTCGGGGGCGTGGTCAACGTCGTGCCCAAGCGGCCGCTCAACAAGGACTTGACTCGCGTCACGCTCGACTATGCTTCGGACTCCCAAGTAGGTGAATCAGTCGACCTGAGCCGCCGGTTCGGCAGCGAGCGACAGTTCGGCATTCGTTTCAACGGCTTGCATCGACAAGGCGAGACGGCCCTCGACAATCAAAAGTCGCGAGCGGAAGTCGGCCACTTGTCGCTCGATTATCAAGGCGAACGCTTGCGTGCATCGCTCGATCTGATCGAGCAATACCAGTGGGTCGATGCGCCCACGCGGCCGTTCCTCGTCGCGCCGGGCCTCCCCGTGCCGGACGCGCCCGATGGCCGTCGCAACGTCAGTCAGCCGTGGGGTTGGTGGAAAGCCAACGAAATGTCGACGCTGCTGCATGCCGAATACGACGTCAACGATGCCTTGACGGTGTTCGCCGACGCAGGCGGCGCGAAAACCGATGTCGCGCGTTTCTCGGATCAGACGCCGACGATCCTCGATGCACTCGGCAACACGTCGTCGACTCCGTTCAACGCCAAGTTCCAGGTCAACCGCTCGACCGCCGATACGGGTTTGCGCGCCCGCTTCGATACGGGGCCCGTCAAGCATGCCGTCGTGTTCCAAGCCAGCGCCTATCAGGACCGCGTCGCGAGCGCGAACAACACGGGCCGCGCCATTCTTTCGAACATCTATTCGCCGGTTGCGAGCGCGGAGCCGAACGTGGCCGCGCCAACGCGCGTGCCGAAAATATCGGCGTCCACCTTGACGGGCCTTGCGCTCGCGGACACATTGAGCGCATTCGACGAACGCGTCCAATTGACGCTCGGCGTCAGGCAGCAGCATGTGCAATCGGACAACTTCAACGCGACGACGGGCGCCCGCTCTTCATCGTATAACGACAGTGCCGTCACGCCGCTCGCCGGCATCGTCGTAAAACCTTGGCGGAACGTCTCGCTCTACGCGAATTACATCGAAGGCCTGAGCAAGGGCGACATCGCACCGGTCACAGCGTCGAATGCCGGACAGGTCTTCGCACCGTACAAGACGCAACAGCAGGAAGTCGGTGTCAAGGCGGAGTTCGGCGGCGTTCTAGCAACGCTCGCGGCGTTCAGGATCACGAAGCCGAGCGGGCAGCTGTTCGGCACGACGTTCGCCGTGGATAGCGAACAGCGCAATCAGGGCATCGAGCTGAACGTCTCCGGCGAGCCAGTCAACGGCGTGCGGCTTCTCGGCGGCGTGACCTGGATCGATGCAACGCTCACCAAAACGAACAGTCAGGCGACGCTAGGAAACCGCCCCGTCGGCGTTCCGGGTTGGATGGCCAACGCGAGCGCCGAATGGGACACCCCCTGGATCAGCGGCCTGACGCTGACGAGCGCCGTCAACCTCACGGGCCGCGAGTACGTCGATCAAGCGAATACGCAGTCCGTCCCCGCTTGGACGACGTTCGACTTCGGCGCGCGCTACAAGACGAAGATTTATGGCAAATCGACCACATGGCGCGCCGGCGTCCTCAACGCGTTCGATCGCCGATACTGGGCGGGCGTTGCATCGTTCGGCACGGTTTCGCTCGGCGCGCCGAGAACGGTCTTCATGTCCGCTTCCGTGGACTTTTGACGACATCGGCGATCATGCATCCCGCCCGCTTTTCACCGCCGCTTCCGGGCATCTCGTCGCGCAGTCTCGTCATCGAAGGCAAGACGCTTGCGCCGCTCGTTCATCGCTACGTGGCGCGACTCGTCGACGAATGGCCCGAGCGGATCCGATCGCTCGTCGCACAGTTCGGCTCGCCGCTCAACATCGTCTTGCCGAACGTGCTCGTCGAGAACGTCGATGCGTTGCGCGCCGTGCTCCGTGAGCACGCGCTGCCGTTCGAGATGTTCTATGGCGCCAAGGTCAACAAATCGAATGCGTTGGTGCGCGCCGCCGTGGAATCGGGGATCGGCGTGGATGTGTCGAGCCTCTACGAGCTCAGAGATGCGCTCCGCTGTGGCGCTGACGGTAGCCGGCTCTGCGCGACCGGCCCCGCGAAGACACGCGTGTTTCATGCGGCACTGATCGGCGCGGGTGCGCTCATCGCGATCGATTCACGCGAGGAGTTCGACGATCTGCTCTCGCTCGCATGTGAAATCGCCGCGGAACGTCCCACGCGAATCCTGCTGCGCTATCAGCCTCATGCTTATCGTGCGAGCCGCTTCGGGATGACGGCGGCCGACCTGCTCGTCTGCCTGTGCCGCGTTGCCGCTGTACCCGAGATGCTTCAGTTCGAGGGGTTCCATTTTCATCTATCCGGCTATCGATACGAATCGCGCGTCGAGGCAATCACCGAATTGGCGCCGCTTATCGACGCGGCGCGTGCGCTTGGCCTCTCGCCGCGATTGATCGACATCGGCGGCGGGATGCCGGTTCGATATGTCGATAGCGCGCTCTACAACGCGTTTTTGTTGAATCAGCGTGAAGCCGACTATCGACATTCGCGCGTTCCGTCCTCGTTCTATCCCTACGGCGGCAACTTGGGCGCGACCGAATGGCTCGACCGCCTGCTCACATCGTCGTGTGCCCCGGGCTTGTCCGTGGCTCGATATCTGAACCGCGAAAATCTGACCCTCGCGCTCGAGCCCGGACGCAGCCTGGTCGATCAGGCCGCGCTTTCCGTGTTCCGCATCACGCGCGTCAAGTCGCTTGCGAACGGCACGCTGGTCGTCTTCGCGGAAGGCAGCAGCTTCAGCGCCTGTGAAACCTGGTTTGGCTCGGAGTTTCTCGTCGACCCGATCCTCATCGCCACAGATGAAGCCTACGAAGCCGACGATAGCGCGCGGCACCGCGGCACGTCGCGCGCAACCGTGCCCGCCTACATCGCCGGGCACAGTTGCCTCGACGAAGACGTGATCACGAATCGCTACGTCCATTTTCCGAAGCGGCCCAAAGCCGGAGACCTGCTCGTTTATGCCAACACGGCTGGCTACCAGATGGACCTGCTCGAAAACGAGTTTCATCGCCACCCCATGCCGTGCCGCGTCGTCGCAAGCTTCGACGCCGCTGGCCGCATGGCAATCTCACCTGACGTTTCGCTGGAGGTATCGGCATGATCTTGAACAAAGTCACCGATCTGATCGGCAATACGCCGATTCTCAGTCTCTCCGTTCCGGGAAGGCAGGCCAGGCTGCTGCTGAAGGTCGAAAAGAACAATCCGGGCGGAAGCATCAAGGACCGCATGGCGCGCAACATGGTTCTCGCCGCGCTGAAATCGGGCAGGCTCAAGCCCGGCGGCGTCATCGTCGAGTCCTCGTCGGGCAATACCGGCATCGGGCTTGCGATTGCCGCCGTCGAGTTCGGGATGCGCTTCATCGCTGTCGTCGATCATCATGCGGCCCCCGACAAGATCGCCGTCATGCTCGCGCTCGGCGCCGAAATCCGTTATGTCGAAGGCGAGTATCGCGAGGACGAAGTCGCCGTCGTCGAGCGTCAGAGAATGGCAGCCGAGCTGGCCAGCGAAATCCCCGGCGCGGTCTTCATGAACCAGTCGGACAACGCCGCCAATGCGGGCGGTTATGCGGATTTCGTGCGCGAAGCCATCGGGCAAGCGGGGCACATCGACGCCTATGTGGGCTGCGTCGGCACGGGCGGCTCGATGACCGGCATCGCGCACGGATTGAAAGTTCACAACGCGGAGACGAAAACGATCGCCGTCGAGCCGGACGGCTCGATCGTGTTCGGCCAGCCCGGGCACGCCTACTATCAGTCAGGCACCGGAACGCCGGCTGGCGATACGGTAGGTCTCGTGCTCGACTACAGCTGCATCGACCTGGGCGTGCAGGTTTCGGACGCACAGGCCTTCGAAACGGCCCGCTACGTCGCGCGCAAGACAGGGCTGCTGGTGGGCGGCTCGACCGGTGGCGTCATTTACAAGGCGCTCGAGTTCATCGATAGCGGCACCATCGGCGGGAACGTGCTCGTCGCCGTAGCGGACGGCGGCGAAAAGTACCTGCACACCGTCTTCAGCGAAGACTGGTTGCGCGAGCGCAACCTGCTCGACCCGCTCGTCTGGCAACAGCTCGACGAATGGCTCGGCGACGACCGCTCGATCGACAAGCCGCGCGAGACGCCACGGCTGCATCTCGCATGAACGAGCTCGATGCTGAAAGCGGCGGCTCCGCGCCGCTCAACGTCACCGTGTGCGGCGGGGGGCGTACGGGTCATCTCGCCGCGGTGCTCTTCAAAGCGCGCCCCGGCGTCCGCGTCTCATTGCTGACCGGCCGCCAGGAGGTCGTCGATCGCTACCTCGGCGCTGGGCAGAACATGAGCGCGATCATGCCCGACGGCACGAAGCAAACCGTGCGACTCGACCGGGTCACCTGCGATGCGGCCAAAGCGCTTCACAACGCCGACGTCGTCATCGTCACGGTGCCGGCGCAGGTGCGCGCCCCGCTGCTCCACCGAATTGCTCAATGGCTGCCCACCGGGAAGCCAGTTTTCGTGGGCGCGATCCCAGGATTTTGCGGTTACGACTGGCTCGCGGAACGATTGCTCGGCACGCTGCCGAATGTCGTCATCTGGGGCATGAAGGACGTCGCGCATATCGCGTCCGATCTCGACCCCGGCGTATCCGTTCGGATGGGCGGCGCGAAGGCGACCCTGCATGTCGCGACGCATGTGCGGGAAAGCGCGGCAACGAGACGAAATCTGCTCGCGCATTTAGAGCGGCTTTACGACGCACGCGTCGAATTGCTCAACGACTATCTGGAGATCACGCTGACGCCGGGCAACCCGATCATGCACGGCTCCGTCATCTACGGGCTCATCGGGCCTTACGGCCAATGGCACGGGCGGCCGTTCTTGCAACCGATCCGCTGGTGGAATGATTGTCCGGAGCTCGGCGCCTACTTCATCGAGCGCTGCGACGAAGACAATCAGCGATTGCGAACGGCGCTCGAGCGCGAGTTCGGCATTGATCTGTACTCGGTGAAGCCGCTCAGGCAGGAAATCGTCGAGGCTTACGGCGATCAGATCCGCGATAGGGGAACCATGCTGTCGGTCCTGAGAACGAATCGCGCCTACGACGGAATCTTGGCCCCGCTCGTCCCCTCACCCGGCGGCACCGGTTATCTCATCGACCGTGAAAGCCGCGCTTTTCAGGAAGACGTGGCATACGGCCTCGCGCTGCTCGTTGAAATGGGAAGGCGCCTGAACGTCCGGTTGCCGCACATCGACGAGGTTTATCGCTGGAACATCTCCTACATGGGGGAATCGCGCGGCTCCGCGCTCGAATATTTCCCTCGAACCTGGCCATCTTGATCAGGACTCCTATGGAACACATGGAATACCTACCCTCGAACGAGCGCAATGACAGTGCGTCGCCCGCGCTAGAAAGGCACCAGGCCGTTCGCTTCGCGTCGCGCCGCAACGCGCTGCGGCGCATCGTGCGATGCATCTTCGCCGAGCGAATCGTCGATAGCGCTGCGCTTGTCTTTGCTCCCGAGGGAACGAGTGCCTATCTGCCGCTCTGGCATCGCCACGCCGTCCTCGACTTCTCGGACGTATGGGCGGCGCCGGGCGATACGTTCGTCAACCGAGGCGACATCGTGCTCATCGGTGCGAACGGCGCACGCACTGCCGTCGAAAGCCCCGACCAGTTGATCGACTTACTGCGGCCGGCGTTCGATTTTCCCGCTTCTGACGACGGCGTCGAAAGACTCGCGCACGACGTCGAGAACAGCATCGAAAACGATGTGCTCGCGCGAATACATCGCGTGACGTGGGAGGCCGATCTCCGCGCGAAGATGGAGGCAGCGGGCGCGACCGGACTGATCGACTATTTGCGCAGCCACTATTCCGTGCGCGATGCCGCGGTGCTGCTCGATCGATGGGGCTCGCTCGAAGGGCACCCCTACTATCCGACGTGGAAAAGCAAACCGGATCTCGACGCGCACCAGGTAGCGGCCCTCTCACCCGAATTCAACGCCTGCGTGCGCGTGCGTATCGCGGCATTGCGCGCGGACATGGCCTATATCGAACGCATGCCGCACGTCGGCAGTTATCACGACTGGTTCGCAAGTCAGTTCCCGCAAGTCTGGGCGCAATGGAAAGCGAGGCTGAACGAACGTGAGCTGCACGAGCGCGAGTGGCTTCCGTTGCCGATCCACAGTTGGCATCTCGAGCATTTCGTTTGCAAACAATATGCGGCCGAGATAGAGGGAGGCCTTCTCATCGTCGATGGGCCGGACATCGATACGCTGCCAACGATGTCTTTTCGCACGATGATGCCGCGGCTGCCGGGCCCGGTGCCGTTCATCAAGCTGCCCATCGCACTGTGGCTCACGAGCGAGCAACGCAGCCTGCAGGCCAAGTCGATTCATATGGGCCCGCGCATCAGCAGCGTGATCGAGCGCATCCTCGCCGCCGACGATCGCCTTGCCGGAGCGCTGGAAATCTTTCCCGAGGAGGTGGCATTCCACTATAAACATGCGGTCAAGCAGGAGGACGGACCGGGACGCTACCTTTCGGTCGCCTATCGCGCAAGCGGGGGAGCGTTCGAGCGGTCCGACGATCTCCTACCGGTTACCGTCGCCGCACTGTCGACGCGCTCGCCGGCAAGCCGCCGTCCACTCGTGTCCGAACTGATCGAGCGCGACGGCCAGTGCGCCACGGCGAACCAGGTCGAGGAATACTTCCGTGCATACGTGAGAACCGTCACCTATCCCGTCATCGGCATCTACCTCCGCTACGGCATCGCGCTCGAAGCGCATCAGCAAAACGCGTCCGTCTTGTTTGCCCGCGATGGCGCGCCCCGGCGGCTTGCAATGCGCGATTTCGGCGACGGGCGGACCTTCGCGCCGCTGCTCAATGCACGCGGGTACGAATTGAAGCCGTACGTTCATCCGGGCATTTTGCCGACCGTCTTCGACGACGACATCGAACCCGTGCGCTCATGTGTGCTCCATGCGTGCTTTGTCTGCCATCTTCACGAGCTCGCACTGCTGCTGACGCAGGAGTACGGTCTTGCATCGCCCCGACTATGGGATATTCTCCGAGAGGAGACGGCGCGCACGTTCGATCTCTTCGCCTCGGATGTCGACAGCACGCTTTGGCAAACCGAACGTACCGCTTTCCTTGATCAGCCGTGGCCGAGCCGATCCGTGCTCAGAATGCATCTGCTCAAGTATTCGGACTATCGGATCGAGCACAAGTTATCGAATCCTCTTGTGTCGGCAAACCGCGAAAACGCGAGAGCCGATCGATGACACGCGATACCGTCTTGCAGGCGCAGGCATCAAGGCTCGTCCACCTGCTGTTCGCCGTGCAGCTCGTTTCCATCAGCGCCATGGAGATGAGCGGCCCTTTCTGGCCGGTCCGCTTGAAAGCTCTCGCCACCTCGAGCTTCGAGTTCGGGTTCGCAGCGGTCGCGGTGTACGTCGGCCCGATGCTCGGGATGATGCTGATGGGCGCGCGCTGGGGCCGCATCGGCGATCGAACCGGCCATAAGCTCATGATGTGCCGCGCGCTGCTTGCGCTTGCGCTGACGCAGGCGGCGCTCGCCTATGCGGACAACGTGTGGGCCATTCTCGCCTTGCGTGTAATTCAGGGCGCATGCGCCGGCTACACGGCACCCGCGCAAGCCTATGGCGTTACGGTAGTCGATCCCTCGCGCCGCGCGCGGCTCTTCGCCTATCTGCAAGTGTCGACGAACGTCGGTTCGATCGTCGGCGCGATCTGCGGTGGTGTGATCCTGGATCATGCAACTTTCTTTTGGATCAATATCGTCGCGGCTCTGCTGTGCGCCGCCTGCGCGCTCGCTGTCGTGCTCGCCGTTCCCGACGTACGCGCGCCGCAGACCTCGTCCTCGAGCGAGACGAAAAGCGCGCCGCCGCGCACGCATCGCCCGCCGCGGCTCTGGCAAGCGGGACCGATCGGCGGATTGCTCGCCATCATGGGCATGTTGCTGGCCAGCCGCACGATGACGCAGTCCCCGTTTTCACTCTATGTTCATTCGGTATTCCATGCCGGCAATTGGGTCACGGGGCTCTGCTACGCGCTGATGTCGCTCGGTTTTGCCGTATCGGCATCGCTTTGGGCGCGATACTTCGAGAAGAAGACGCTTCCCGATGCGTTGCGGAAAATCGTCTATATCGCCGCTGCATGCGCCATCGTAACGATCGCGGCCGGAACAACGCGGGACGTTCGCGTCTTCGCCACCATTTATTTCCTATGGGGAGTGCTTCTCGCGGCAACGACACCTGTCTTGATGTCGCTGATTTCGCATGCTGCCGGAAGCCGCGGCCAGGGGCATCTGATCGGCGTCGCGCAGAGCACCACACAGTTTTCATCGATCACGGGCATTGCGCTCGGCGGTTGGCTGAGCCAAGCCGTCGGCCTGCAATACACGTACTTTCTGGTGTCAGTCGCCTATGCGGCAGCGCTCGCCGTGGCGGTCCTCGTCACGCGCGAACACCATATCGCGGCACAGTCGGTCATCGCCTCCGGAGGTGATTAGCGATAATCGGCGGCACGGGAGTTGCTGTGTGATGATTTCCTCATCTCGACTCAGGGAGCAAACGATGAACGAAGACAAGATCAAGGGCCAGTGGAAACAGCTTTCCGGCAAGCTGAAGGCGCAGTGGGGGAAGCTGACCGATGACGACCTCGCAGTGGCCGACGGCGACCGCGAGTATCTCGTCGGTAGAATCCAGGAGCGCTACGGGATTGCCCGGGACGAGGCCGAGCGACAGTTGCGCGACTTCGACAGCACCTTATGACCCGGGGCACGCGCGCCGCTGGCGACGGCGCGCGCGCATCGAGCCATGGGCTCGGCGACGCAATGTCGCCGAGCTGAACGCCGCCGCTTGAACGAACCTCTCAGGTCTCGTACTTGAACGACAGGGATACTCTGGCGCGATATTCGACCACCTTGCCGTTATCGACCTTCATATCGAGCTTACAAACTTCGGCGACTCTCAGGTCGCGCAGCGAGTTGGCCGCGGTTTCGACGGCGTTTTTCGCCGCATCCTCCCAGGACGTCGGGCTCGTGCCGATGATTTCGGTGACCTTATAGACGCTCGGTTCCGTGCTGGTGGACATGATCTTTCTCCGGGATGACAGGTGCAATCTTTGAGATCAGCAGGCCGCGTGCCAGATTCGGCGGACACGCTAGAATGTCCGCTCATGACCGGCAATGACGCAAGGCGACCGGCGGCCTGACAGGCGTATCTCCGATGGGAGTCAACGCGATCGCGGCATCGGAAATGGCATCGATGGAGAGGAGACCATTTGAAAAACTCACGACGTCACATTCGCATTTGCGGCACGGGCGTCGCTGTTCCCGAGAATGTGCTGACGAGCGAAGCGATCGATCGGCGTTTCGGGTTGCCGATCGGCACGGTCTTTGAGCGCTACGGCGTGCGCGCGCGCCGGTACGCCAAACACGAAAGCGCCGCCTCGCTCGCGGCGAAAGCCTGCGATGACGCACTGGCTCGCGCCGGTCTGGAATGGCGCGACATCGATTGCCTCGTTGCGGCATCGGCGACAATGGACCAAGCGTTGCCTTATAACGCCGCGATGATTGTCAACGAACTCGGCAATCGCGCACGGCATATCGCCGCATTCGATATCGGCGCCAGCTGCCTCTCATTTCTCGTTGCGCTCGATACGATCAGCTATCTCGTCGACTGCGGCCGCTATCGGAACGTGATGATCGTATCGGCGGATATCGCGACATTCTCGCTCGATTGGTCGACGCTCGGCGAATCCGCCATCTTCGGCGACGGCGCCGCAGCCGCCATCGTCCGCAAAAGCAGGCCCGACGAGGCATCATGCATCCTCGCGTCGCGCGTCGAAACGCACGCCGAAAGCGCGAGCCATTGCCATATCAAAGCAGGCGGCTCGCGCTACCATCCCGCACGCTCGGACGTCGACTTCATGCCTCTCACGCTGTTCCATATGGACGGGCCGCGCCTGTTTCGGATAGTCTCTCGCGAACTCCCGCGGTTGATGGCGGACCTGCTCGAGGGCGCAATGGTCAAGCTGGATCAGGTTCGTCTCGTCGTGCCGCATCAGGCGAGCCGCCTCGCACTCGATCATCTCGCCAAGCGGTTGCGCATCGATGCAGCCCGAATCGTCGATATCCTCGCCGATTTCGGCAATCAAGTCGGGGCCTCGCTGCCCTCCGCCTTACATCATGCAATCGCCGACAACCGGCTGCAGCGCGGAGCGACGTTCATGCTGCTGGGCTCAGGCGCCGGCGTGACGCTAGGTGGCATGGTCATGGTGTATTGAAGATGCGAGTGCTCGTAACGGGAGGAACGGGCTTTCTCGGACGTCATATCGTGTGGCGACTGAACGCTTCGGGCCATAGCGTCGTCTTCACCGGGCGAAATCCGAAGCACGCGGCCGATGTGCTGGCCGGCATGGAGCGGCACGACCTCGAAACTCGTTTCGTCATGCTCGAGCACGGCGACCCGAAGAGCGCGACATTGCTGGCCGAATCGGCAGCCGATGCGGATGCGGTCATCCACTGTGCCGCGCTGTCGTCGCCTTGGGGCCGGCGCGAAGCGTTCGAGCGCGCCAATGTTGCGTCTACGAGCGAGGTTGTCGGCGCATGCGAAGCCCGGCGCATCCCCCGTCTCGTTCATATCTCCACGCCGAGCCTCTACTTCGATTTTCGTGATCGCCTGGGCATTCGGGAGGAGGAGCCGCTGCCGCCGCCTGTCAACGAGTATGCGAGAACCAAGGGAATCGCGGAAGACCTCGTCGCGCGCGCGCAGAGCGATTCCGTTATCGTGCTGCGCCCGCGAGCGATCTTCGGTCCATGGGATGCCACGCTGCTGCCGCGCATCTTCCGTGTCGCCAAGGTATCGCGATTGCCGCTGATGAGAGGCGGCAACGCATTGATCGATCTGACCTATGTCGACAACGTCGTCGATGCCGTCATGCTGGCGCTCGGAGCCGATATCGAACGCGCCGTCGTGAATATCAGCAACGGCGAACCGATGACAGTGCGCGACATGTTCGCGAAGCTCGGGCGAGCCTTCGGACTGGAGCTCCGCGTGCGCCCCGTTCCCTATCCGCTCGTCGATGCGATAGCCGCGCTTCTCGAACGGGCCGCGCGGCTCCGGCCGGACTGGGAGCCCCCGATCACGCGTTATTCGGCGGGACTGCTGGCGTTTTCGCAAACGCTCGATCTGACGCGTGCGCGCATATTGCTCGGCTACGTGCCACGCGTCCCGCTCGACGTCGGCATTGCGCGCACGGCCGCGTGGTTCGCCGCTGCCGCGCACCGAAAGAACGATCGATGAGCGCGGAGATCGGTTTTCGCCTCCTCAAGGTCGGACATTGCTCGCATCCCGAGTGCATCGCTCAACGAGGCGGACGATTCGCCGCCGTTCCGTTTCCCGCGTTAGCGTGCCTGCTGATTCATCCGCGTCACGGCCCGATGCTGTTCGATACGGGGTACAGCGATGCCTTTTTTACCGCGACGAAACGCTTTCCGGAGCATCTCTACCGTCTCGTCACGCCAGTGTCGCTCAACCCTGGCGAATCGCTGGCAACGCAGCTCGGGCTTCACGGCTTTACGCCGGACGATATCAAGCATTTGTTCGTCTCACATCTGCATGCGGACCATATTGCGGGAATCGGCGACTATCCGCGGGCAAAGATCTTCGTCATGAGAGCCGAAGTCGAAGCCATGCGCCGGGCGTCGCGCATCGGCGGGTTGCGGCGCGGCTATCTTCGTATGCTGCTTCCCGATCGGTTCGACATGACGTTGACCTATGTGGACGATTGCCCGCGAGTCGTATTGCCCGATTCGATGCGGCCATTCAGATACGGCTTCGATCTGCTCGGTGACGGGAGTCTGACCGGCGTGCCATTGCCCGGTCATACGGCGGGCCAACTCGGGCTGCTTTTTAAAACCACCGAAGCACGCACCGTTTTTCTCGTCGCGGACGCGTGCTGGTCGCTCGATGCGCTCAGGCGCGACCGCGCGCCGACGTGGATCGCGTCGCAGCTTTTTGCCGACAAGCGGGAATATCTCTCGACATTCGCCGGCCTTCGGCAGGTCCTCGCCCGACAAGAGAGCCTCATGATGGTGCCATCCCACTGCGAATCGACATGGAAACAACTGAGCGATGAAACCCGCTGAGTTCCTGTGCACGGTACGGGCGTTCATCCGCACGCGGTATGGCTTGCGATTCCCCAATCGCGCTTCGCTAGACCGATGGCAACGCCGTCGGCTCGATGCGTTCCTCTCGACGACCTTGGAAAAGGCGCCCTTCTATCGAGAGGCGTGCGTCAGCGAGTTGACATCGCTGCCCATCGTCCAGAAGCAAACGATGCTCGAACACTTCTCCGGGTTCAACACGCGCGGCATCGAACTCGAAAACGCCCTAGCGGCGGCGCGCGCCGCCGAAACCGGGCAACCACCGCCGACCGGCTTCGATCCGTCGCTCACGGCAGGATTGTCGAGCGGCACCCAAGGACGCCCCGGCGTCTTCCTCGCGAGCGCCGACGAGCGCGCGACATGGGCAGGCATCCTGCTCGCGCGGACGCTGGACCGCGATCTGCTCGGATGCCTCGTGCGAAGAATGACACCTTTGCGTGTCGCGCTTTTCCTGCGTGCGAACAGCGCGCTTTACACGACGCTGAAAAGTCGGTTCATCGACTTCCGATTTTTCGATTTGCAATCGGGTGCGCATACCCATGCGGGGGCATTGGCGAAATTCGATCCGGACGTCCTCGTCGCGCCGGCCAGCGTTCTGGCCTGGCTCGCAAGCGAGTCGCTCGACGGCCGCTTGCCGCTGCAGCCGCGCAAACTCATCTCCGTCGCGGAGGTTCTCGAGCCCGACGACGAGCGGCGAATCCGCGCAGCTTATGGCAAGCCGGTGCACCAGTTATACCAGTGCACGGAAGGTTTCCTCGCTTACACATGCGAGCACGGATCGTTGCATCTCAACGAAGAGTTCGTCCATATCGAGGCCGAATGGCTTGACGAGACTCGGACGCGGTTCGTCCCGATCATCACGGACTTCACGCGGCGAACGCAGATGATCGTCCGCTATCGTCTCGACGACATCTTGCGATTGCGGAGCGAGCCATGCCGATGCGGGCGTGTCACGCGCGCGCTGGCGGCCATCGATGGCCGCGTCGATGATGTGCTCTGGCTCCCCTCGTCGTCCACGGGGCGCCTGATGCCCCTCTTTCCCGATGCCGTTCGGCATGCGATCGCACGACACGCCGATTGCGTCGTCGATTACACTCTCGCGCAGCACAATGTAACCCTGCATCTGGCGGTAGAAGGTGAAGAAGCCGCGTTCGCATCGGTGCGCCGGGCGATCGACGAATTGATCGTCATGCAGGGCATGACGCCGCCCGCCTGGCGGCGCGCGACCCTCGAAGCACGCGCGAACGCCGCCAAGCGCAGACGGATCGTTTGCGTCACGCGACCATCGGCGAGTCAATTCGACAGCATGCATTCGACATAGAAACGCCATGACGCGCAACGTTCTGATACTCGGAGGGCGAGCACCGGTCGCGCTGGATCACGCGCGTCGCTTCGCACATCAAGGCTGGACCGTCACGGTCGCGGACAGCATTTCCTGCTCGACCAGCGGTGCTTCCCGGGCCGTGAAGACGACGCTGCGCATCGCGTCGCCCCGTCACGAGCCGGCGCGATTCGCCGCAGATCTTGCGCGCGCCTGCAGCAGCCATGCCATCGAGCTGGTCGTGCCCACCTGCGAGGAAGTCTTTTTCGTCTCGCGCTATCGACAAAGCTTGCCGCAAGAGGTGCGCGTACTCGCGGACGATTTCGACAAGTTGCGCGATATCCATAGCAAGTGGCGCTTCCTTTCGCTCGCGCAAGGGTGCGGCGTCGAAGTCCCGTGGTCATCGACGGTGACATCGATCGGCGAGGCGCGTGCCTGGGCCGGGACGAGACCCGTCGTATTGAAGCCGGAGTTCTCGCGATTCGGCGTTCACGTGCGGCTCTATCGGAATGGAATTCCGGACGATGCGCCCGAGCTCGCGCCACTGGGCCGATGGGTCGCTCAGAGGTATCAGACCGGCACCGAGTACTGCTCGTACAGCGTCGCGGACAAAGGGCGGGCTCGTCGCTCACAGTCTTTATCGCCCCACTTGGCGGATGCAAACGAGTTCGAGCTTTTATTTCGAACCGGCCAGCATCGAAGCGATCCGTGGCTTCGTCGCATCGTTCGCGAGAAAACTCGATTTCACGGGTCAATTGTCGTTCGACTGGATCCAGCATGTCGACGGCAAATTAAGCGTGCTCGAATGCAACCCGCGTGCCTCGGAGTTCGATGGTCTGGTCTGGGTGCGGCTCGATGGCGAAGGCCCGAAGGAAATGCAATCGAATTCGCTGCCCGCGTTCATGCATCGTTCCGCGGCACAGGCACAGCGTTTCGTCTGGCAATCGACGTGGAAGGGTCGCGCAATCGATGCGCTCGAAAATTTTCTCGATGCGCAACATACCCATTTCGTGCACCGGGGTCTGGTGCGCAGCCCCCGTCACCGCCGCACGGCCGAGGCGACAGTCTCCCGTTCGGCGGGCTCGCTGAAAGTCGACTATCACGGCCATGCCGATCAGAGCGGTCTGCTCTATCGGCTATTCGAATCGCCTCGCGAAGTCGAGCGCGCCTATTTCGATGCGGCCGCCGCGGGCACCGCGCAACTGGAATATCGATACCGCAACGGCAGCGCGTTGTATTTCACCCTTCACTTCTCCCCGATCGGCGAATCGCTGACGCGCGTTCACGGAACGCTGCATGTCGAGAACAGATGGGCGCCGCGCTGGGGTATCAGCCTTTTCGCGTGGCCGTTTTTGCGTCGCGTTCTGCGACAAGACCAAGCGATCGTCGAAGCGCAGGCAACGAACCGTCAACGCTTTCGACGCGAGGAAGTGATATCGACCGAACTCGACCTCGTCAGGCCTGCGCTCGACGCGGTGTGGACCTCCCGCACCTCCCACCTCATCGACGAGCACGAGTGCGTACGAAAAGTGCGAATGCTGCTGTGAGGAAGCGACGAGCTTCGTCCATTGCGCGCCAGCGCTAAGTCAGACCCAGATCTCGCGACCGGAGCCGCCAGTCATCGATTAGCGACAAGACCGGAATCCCACGAAAATGTCATTGCGGTGCGGCAGATAGAAATTTCGATAGCGAGGATGGCGCATCCGATCGCGCGTGGCGAACGACGCGCCGCGTGCGCTGCGATGCGTATGAAACCAAGGTTCCGAATATGCGTCGTACGGATCCGCCGAAAAGCCCGCATACGGCTCGAAGCTATCGGCCATCCATTCCCAGACGGACTCGCCCCAATCGATGGCTCCACTGCAGGCGGCATACTCCCATTCCGCTTCGGTGGGCAGACGTCGGCCGCGCCAGCGGCAAAAGGCTTCCGCTTCGTACGCGTTGACGTGGCAGACCGGAAGCGAAAGCGGAAGCGGCTCCCATTGCCCGAACCAACGATGCTCCCAATGCCCGGTACCGTCGCCTTCCGATTCGCGCCATCGCAGCGGCCTCTTGAGCCCAGTGTCTTTCAGCCACGCCTTGCCGTCTTCGGACCACCAGCGCTCGTCGCGATAGCCGTTCGCCTCGACGAACTCGGCGAATTCGGCGTTGCTCACGCATTGACGATCGATATGCGCCGGCGCAATTTCGACGGGATGCCGCCATTTCTCGTTATCGAAAACGAACCCTTCCTCGCTCGCGCCGCCCATCTCGAACACCCCGCCGCCGATGGCGACCTCGCGCGTGCCCGCGCCGCCGTCATCGTCGAGCGTCGCCAATGCGAGAGATTTATGCGGTGAATAATCGAGCGTCTGCCGCATATAGGTCAGGGCTTCCGCGTGCATGTCCTCGTGGTAGAGAGCAAGCCGAAAATAATAGAGCGCCTCGTCCGTCTCCGCGGCCGCGGCGAGCGCGGCTCGCACACGCTCGAGCACCGTATCCGCATACTCGAGAACCTCCGCCCGCGACGGAAGGTCCAGGTGCCAGCGGTCGCGGTGCGCCACGCGCATCGAGTCGTACCAACGGTCGGCATGGTCGAGTATGGACGGACGGGTGGCCGCAAACCGGCCATCCGGGTCGCGCCGGGGATCGCGCAGTACCCAATGTTCCGTGAACCAGGCAATATGCGCATACTCCCATAGTGGCGGGTTGATGCCGCGGTCGTAGGGAACCTGCAGCTGCGCAGGCGTAAGATCCTGCAAGACGGCCCAGGTCGACCGGTGAGCGTCGACGAACGCCGCGTCCAGTTGCGATTTGTTCAAGTTCCTTGCCGCGATGCCATCGACTCGTAAGGTCATGAGTTCTCCAGTCGCCGAAGTCGCTATCGTCAGCCCGGCGTTGCGCGGTGCCAACAACGGCAACTGGCAGACGGCGCACCGATGGTCGAAGTTTCTCAGCACTGCTTATCGAATTTCACTCACGGCGGAATGGCCGCCGACCGAGCACGCTCACAAGCAGCCACCCGACTGTCTGATCGCCTTGCATGCGCGGCGCTCGGCCCCCTCCATCGCCGCGTTCGCCGAGGCCTGCCCGGATCGTCCGCTCGTCGTCGTGCTGACAGGCACCGATCTTTACCGCGACATTCGCTCCGACGAATCGGCCCGCCGCTCGCTCGATCTTGCCACGCACCTCGTCGTGCTGCAGGAAGAAGGCTTGGCCGAGCTTGCCGCGCCTCATCGAGTCAAGTGCCGCGTCATCTATCAGTCCGCGCCCGCGCCGAAGACGCACCCAGCAGCCGCGCGCAAAGGCCGGACTTTCGACGTCGTCATGGTGGGGCATATGCGCGCCGAAAAAGACCCGCTGACGCCCATGCGTGCGCTTGACTGCCTGCCCGACGATTCGTCCGTGCGGCTGATTCACATCGGCCGCGCGCTCGCCGACGAGTATCGGCTCGCGGCCGAGGCATTGCAAGCGCGGGCCTGGCCCGGGACGCCGCGATACGTCTGGCTCGCCGAGCAGCTCCACGGCGCGACGCTACGGCATATCGCCGCCGCGCGGGCGCTGGTCGTCGCGAGCGTCATGGAAGGCGGCGCCAACGTGATCATCGAGGCCGTGAATGCAGGCGTGCCCGTCCTCGCGAGCCGCATTCCAGGCAACGTCGGCATGCTTGGCCGCGATTACAGCGGGTACTTCACGTTGGGCGATCACGAAGAACTGGCGCGCCTGCTCGATCGAGCGAGCCGCGATCGAGCGTTTCTGACGGAGCTGGAGCGACAATGTGCCGAGCGAGCGCCCTTATTCGCGCCGGAGAGGGAGCAAGCGGCAGTCGTCAAGCTCGTCGATGATGCGCTGTCCGCCGTGACGCCCCATTGAAGAACTTTGGCAACGGACACTAAATCAGTTATCGTAATCGGCCCCCCGAGGGGGGGCGGGCAACCGATCAATCGAGGATATAAAGGATGAAGACGAAAGCAGCCGTCGCATGGAAGGCGGGCGCTCCGCTGACGATCGAGGAAGTGGAGCTCGAAGGCCCGCGCGCCGGGGAAGTGCTGATCGAGGTCAAGGCAACGGGCATTTGCCACACCGACTACTACACGCTATCGGGCGCTGATCCGGAAGGCCTCTTCCCAGCGATTCTCGGCCACGAAGGCGCGGGCATCGTCGTCGATATCGGGCCGGGCGTCGGCACGCTGAAAAAAGGCGACCACGTCATTCCGCTCTACACGCCCGAGTGCCGCCAGTGCAAGTTCTGCCTCTCGCGCAAGACGAACCTCTGTCAGGCGATCCGCGCGACTCAGGGTAAAGGCCTGATGCCCGATGCGACTTCGCGCTTCTCGCTCGACGGCAAACCGCTCTTCCATTACATGGGCACGTCGACGTTCTCGAACTACATCGTCGTGCCCGAGATCGCGGTCGCGAAGATCCGCGAGGATGCCCCGTTCGACAAGGTCTGCTATATCGGCTGCGGCGTCACCACGGGCGTGGGCGCCGTCGTCTACTCGGCGAAGGTCGAGGCCGGCTCGAACGTCGTCGTCTTCGGCCTCGGCGGCATCGGGCTCAACGTGATCCAAGGCGCGAAGATGGTCGGCGCGGACAAGATCATCGGCGTCGACATCAACCCTAAGCGCGTCGAGCTTGCGAAGAAGTTCGGCATGACGCATTTCATCAATCCGAACGAGGTCGACAACATCGTCGACCATATCGTTCAGCTGACCGATGGCGGCGCGGACTACTCGTTCGAATGCATCGGCAACACAAAGGTGATGCGCCAGGCGCTCGAGTGCACGCACAAGGGCTGGGGCCAGTCGTTCATCATCGGCGTGGCGGCGGCCGGCGAAGAGATCAGCACGCGGCCGTTCCAGCTCGTGACGGGCCGGCAATGGAAAGGCTCGGCATTCGGCGGCGCGCGCGGCCGCACCGATGTGCCGAAGATCGTCGACTGGTACATGGAAGGCAAAATCAACATCGACGACCTCATCACGCACACGCTGCCGCTCGAGAAGATCAACGAAGGGTTCGACCTCATGAAGCAAGGGGAATCGATCCGTTCCGTGGTGCTCTATTGAATCTGGCGAAGGAGGCGAGCGATGTTGGATCTGGTTGAGGAACATGCCTGCCATGGCGGCGTGCAGCGGATGTACCGGCACAATTCGGCGGCGATCGGCCTGCCGATGCGCTTTTCGGTATTCCTGCCGCCGCAGGCTAGCGCAGGACGCGTGCCCGGATTGTTCTACCTGGCGGGTCTCACGTGCACCGATGAGACGTTTCCGATCAAGGCCGGCGCGCAACGCTTCGCCGCCGAGCTCGGGCTCGCGCTCATTTCGCCGGACACGAGCCCGCGCGGCGCCGGCGTGCCGGGCGAAACGGATTCGTGGGATTTCGGGGTGGGCGCCGGCTTCTATGTCGATGCGACCCAGGCGCCGTGGTCGAAGCACTATCGGATGTACACGTACGTGCGCGACGAACTGCGCGACGCGGTCAGGTCGAACCTGCCCATCGACGGAGCACGGCTCGGCATCTTCGGCCACTCGATGGGTGGACACGGGGCGCTGATGCTCGCGCTGCGCAATCCTGACCTCTATCGATCGGTATCGGCGTTCGCGCCGATCGCCGCGCCGATGCGCTGCCCCTGGGGCGAAAAGGCGTTCAGCGGCTATCTCGGCGCCGACCGCGAAGCATGGAAAGCGTACGACGCGAGCGAGCTCGTCGCGCACGCGTCGCGGCGCTTCGATGAAGGGATTCTCGTCGATCAGGGGCTGGCGGATCCGTTTCTCGAACGCGAGCTCTATCCGGACGTGTTCGAAGCAGCCTGCCGGGCAGCGGGACAGCCGCTCACGCTGCGTCGTCACGAGGGCTACGATCACGGGTATTTCTTCATCCAGACGTTCATCGCGGATCACATCGTGCATCATGCGCGCGTGCTGCGAGGGTAATTCGCTCGAACGTTCAGCGGCAGTCGCTCAGGACTGCAGATAAGGACTGGCCCTGACGTTAGCCGAGCAGAACAGGCGGAATTCGACGGGCTGGGAGGGCGGGGCTTCGTCGACCACGCGGCACGCGTGCAGAACGTGCTGCAGGGCCGATATCACCTGCCCGTCCGGGTCCTGATCGATCGCGATATCCATGAGGCCGGCCTCGATGTAGTCGCGATGCCGGTCGAGCATTTCATGCCCGACCCACACCACCTTTCCCGCGCCGCCGAATCCGCGCAGCGCCGCTTCGATCCCCGCTGAGCCGTAGCCTGTGTTGTAGATCGCGACGAGCCCTCCGCGCTTGAGCGCGGCGCTCACCGCTCGATAGCATTGGTCATCCTCATCGCGCGTCTCGGAGGGCTCGACCTCGCAAGTGAGGTGCGCGAAGCGCTCGGCGAGCTCCATGCGGCACCCTTCGATGCGATCGATATGGGCCCGATAGTCCATACGCGCCGGCAGCAACAAGACCCTGCCCGGCTGCTTGGCGAGACGCCCCACGAAGTACCCGGCGGTGCGGCCGGCGCGCAGGTTGTCGATACCCGCATAGTGGGCCCGGTCGATACCCGCGATATCGGTCACCATCGTGACGACCGCTTCGCCTTGCCCGATTGCCGCCGCCAGCGCGTCGCGCACACGCGGCGTATCGCGCGCGGTCACGACGAGTGCCGCGCGCCGGTAGCGCGAGCGGCCGACGATCTCCGGAATTCGCTCTTCATCCTCGCCCGACATCGGCACGACGTGCACGACGACTCGCTTGTCGAGCATCTGGACAGAGCGCTGTAGCGCCTGACGCAGGCGGGCAAAAAACGGCGCATTGCTATCGGGCACGAGCACGTCGATATGGATCAGGCCGTGATGCGTGTCGGGCAAAAGGCGCGGCAACGCGAGCTTTCGCGCGGCCGCGACGACGCGTTCGCGCGTCTTGGGCGACACGCTGCCGCGCTCGTTCAACACGCGATCGACCGTGGTCGTGCTGACCCCGGCAAGCTCGGCAATCTCGACGAAACGTGCGGTCCGCTTTCTCCATTTGGCCTGACCTGCTTCCGACACCGCTTCTCCTCCGCTGATGCTGTGATCTGGGGCCGAAGTCGTACCGTAGAGCTTTGGCGAAATCTCGTCAATCTTCGGGTTGAGCGACAAGCGCTTCTCGCCTAACTTGATCACACGTTCGGACAGCAAGAACACGCACTTCAAACAAATCAAGGAGACACGGGTGCCTGATACGGAGACTCGCTCGCGCACGGCTTCCTCCGCGTCGCGATACGCGGCCTACCGGCTCATCGGCGGGGCCGGCGAACGCGCGCGAGCCGCCGGCCTCGTCAACGCCGAGTGGTACAAGTGCGCCGTTCCGCGTCCTCTCATGAAGCAGTTGATGCAACGCAGCGATGCGGCCGCGATACGCGACACGGTGATCTGGTATGCGGCCATCGTCTTCAGTGGCGTGCTGGCGTGGTTCGCGTGGCATGCCCATTCGCTTTGGGCGATTCCGGCATTCTTCCTCTACGGCACGCTGTATTGCAGTCCCGCCGATTCACGCTGGCACGAGTGCGGGCACGGTACCGCGTTCAAGACGAGGTGGATGAACGACGCGCTCTATCAAGTCGCCTCGTTTCAGATTTTTCGTCGCGCAACGGTCTGGCGCTGGAGTCATGCGCGCCATCATACGGACACGCTCGTCGTGGGCCGCGATCCGGAGATCGCATCGCCTCGGCCAACCGACTGGCTCGGGATTGCGCTCAACGCCGTGGCGCTGAAGCACGTTTCGAACGAGTTGCCGAAGATGCTGGCCGCCGCATTCGGTCGAATAGACGACGAGGCCCGGACCTACGTGCCTGAGTCGGAATGGCCGAAAGTCATCCGGGAAGCGCGAATCACCGTTGCGATCCATGCCGCAGTCATCGCCGCGTGCGTCTACTTCCGTACCTTTCTTCCGCTCCTTTATATCGGGTTGCCGAGCCTCTACGGCGCCTGGCTCTATCTGTACTTCGGCCTGACCCAGCATGCCGGCATGCCCGAAAACGTGCTCGATCATCGCCTCAACTGCAGGACGGTGATGATGAATCCGCTGTTCCGGTTTCTCTACTGGAACATGAACTATCACGTCGAACATCATATGTTTCCGATGGTTCCTTTCCACGCACTGCCGCGGTTGCACGAGGTGGTGAAAGCAGACATGCCCCCGCGCTATGGCAGCACGATCGCGGCCTACGCCGAAATCATTCCGGCGCTGATCCGGCAGACGCGGGATCCTTCATACCACGTAACACGACCGGTGCCAGGCGCCCCGCGCACTGCCGGGCAGGCCTGAAGCGACGACATCACCTGGGCCGAAAGCTCGGGGAGGAGATGAAACATGACGCAGTGGATCGACGCGGCGGCGTTGGGCGACATCGAAGACGAGGATGTCATGCGCTTTGATCATGCGGGCCGCACGTATGCCATTTATCGAGTCGACGGCGACGTCTACGCCAGCGACGGACTTTGCACACATGAGCACGCGCACCTGAGCGACGGATTCGTGATGGGGCACGTGATCGAATGCCCGAAGCACAACGGCCGTTTCGACCTGCGCGACGGCCGCCCGCTCTGCGCGCCGGTGTGCGAGAAGCTCAAGACCTACCCGGCGAAGGTCGAGGGCGGACGAATTCTCATCGAGGTCTGACGTCATGGATTCGGGCCGGCCCGGAGCTTCGTCAGATAAATGGGGTTTGCACGTATGCGCAGGGCATAGCTGTGGGCGCCGGAAGTACGTCGCAAATAGCGAGGTAAAGCTCAAAGGTCTTCTCGTATAAGGGCAAACGCGCAATCCCTCGGCGGCGCCGGCGCCAGTCGTCACTATGCAAATCGCCTATATTGGATTTACGACTATCGTCGTCGGAGATCCAATATGGCTACCTCGCAACCCGGGGGTGCGCCCCTTTCCGATGACGACGCCCGGCGTCAATTGCGCCGCGCCGTCATCGCCAGCACCGTCGGCACCACCATTGAGTGGTATGACTTTTTCCTCTACAGCACGGTCACCGGCCTCATTTTCGCGAAGCTCTATTTTCCGAAATCGGACCCGCTCGTCGGGACATTGGAGGCATTTCTGATCTATGCCGTCGGCTTCGTGGCACGGCCGGTCGGAGCGGCGATCTTCGGACACTACGGCGATCGCATCGGCCGCAAGGCCACGCTGATCGTCACGCTGCTGTTGATGGGCCTCGCCACCTTCGCCGTGGCGTTCGTCCCGACTTACGCCTCCATCGGCATCTGGGGCGCCGTCATCCTCACGGCTTTGCGCTTTATTCAGGGTGTCGGCGTCGGCGGCGAATGGGGCGGCTCGGTATTGATGTCGATGGAATGGACGCGGACCAGCGCGCATCGCGGCTTCGCCGCCTCCTGGCCTCAGTTCGGCGTGCCGGCGGGACTGTTTCTGGCCAATCTCGCCGTCCTCGTTGTCAGTACGATTTCGGGAAAAAGCTTCGTCACCTGGGGCTGGAGAGTGCCGTTCATTCTCAGCATCGTGCTCGTCGCCATAGGCCTTTACATACGGCTGAATATTCTCGAAACGCCGGTCTTCAGGCGGCTGCTGGCTGAGCAGCGCATCGAGAAGACACCGATGCTCGAGGTCTTGCGGCGCCAACCAAGGGATGTGCTCCTCTCGGCCTTCGCTCGCATGGCCGAGCAGGCGCCCTTCTATATCTATACGGCCTTTGTCTTCACGTACGGCATCTCGACGCTTGGTGCATCGCGCAATCTGCTGCTGACCGCGGTATTGACCGCCTCGGTCGTGGAGTTTTTCACGATACCGTTTTTCGGTCATGCGTCCGATGTGATCGGGCGGCGCCGCATGTACATGATCGGCGCGGCCGCTGTCGGCATATTCGGCTTCATCTACTTCGCGCTGATGGGAACGAAAAGCCCCGGCTGGATCTTCCTCGCCATCGTGTTGTCGCTCGTACCGCACTCGATGATGTACGGTCCGCAAGCGGCGCTGATCGCTGAGTCGTTCACGGGGCGCCTGAGGTACAGCGGGGCGTCGATGGGTTATCAACTCGCCTCGGTCATCGCGGGCGGCCCGGCGCCGCTCATCGCCACCGCGATTTTCGCTTACTCGCATTCGGGTTACGCGATCGCGGGTTATATCCTCATCTGCGCGATATTCAGTCTGGTCGCAGCTTGGCTGATGGGGGACTACACGAACAAGGATATCTCCGGCGATTACGATCAGTTGCATCGGATGCACCGGAGAGGTCACATCCGGCATGCCGGGTGATCTTTGGAAGTCAGCCCGCTATCCCCGTGGTCGATCGAGGGCTGGTATGCCGGCCCTCCACCTTGACGGTGACCTTCGGCCAGCCGGGGGGAGCGAGCGCCATCGCGCCTCGTCTACCCTCGGTCATGCCGAAAATCCTCTACGCCTCGGAAATCAGCACCGTCATTCACGCGGTTTAGATTGCCAAAGTACGACTGAATATCGCTGGCTGCCCCCCTGGTCCATGCGGAATTTGATGGTTTCAATCGGATCTGGAAGCACCAGCGGGAAATGGTGTGCCTCGTAATTCTCCACAAGAGTCGCCAAAATCTCGAGATGATCGCCCTCGGGCGTTCCCGGTGCCGGGTCGGCATCCACAAGGGCCGATAGCACCTTGAGCGCCTCGTTGTAGTCCTGCTCGGTATGCAGCGGTCGCACATCCATCGTCTTCACCCTAGCTCCACGGTCTCTGCGTCGATTTTGCCGTAATCCGCATGCCTGCCGACGAACTCGATATGGACGACACCTGGCGTCCCGAGATCCGTCGCGTCTCACGGACTGGCGGATGCGCTAATGACTGCACGCGACCGAGGCTGTGTGAAAACACGAGCTAGGCGCTCAGCCCGAATTTGAGTTCGATGATGGGATCGGTAGAGGCCAATAGTGTGGCGACCTGTTCGGCCGCACTCGGGTCGAGCCCAAGATGCTCGTAGCCGAGGTATGCAACCGTATCCTCGGGCGACCAAGGGCCCAGCGAGGTCACGTAATCAGCGATCTCGTCTTGGATCTGTCGCCACGATTCATATCGGCGGCGCGACAGAAGAATTCGATCACTTCGTGTATAGATTACATGGAGGTCCACGTGCGTTCTCGTCGATGAAAATGAGCCTTCATTCTCTCACGTGATCTCCTAAACTTCGGTCAGCACTTCAAGGTCGGAGGAACAATTGAAGCGATTCGTTGGAGGTGACGACCGGAAGCAGGTGACGTTGTTGCCCGAATGCCTGGACGATTTCGTTGCCGAGGACAACCCGGTCAGGATCGTCGAGGCCTTTGTCGAAGAACTGGCGCTAGAAGCGCTCGGTTTCGTTGGCGTTACGCCATCATCAACGGGCCGCCCCTCCTACCATCCGGCAGTGCTGCTAAAGATATACATCTACGGCTACTTGAACCGGATTCAATCGAGCCGCCGCCTGGAACGCGAATGCCAACGCAATATTGAGCTCATGTGGCTTACGGGCCGCTTGGCGCCAGACTTCAAGACCATAGCGGACTTTCGGCGAAACAACGGCACAGGCATTCGCAATGTTTGTAGCAGGTTTGTCGTTTTGTGCCGCGATCTCAAGTTGTTCTCTCAAGCGCTGGTCGCCATCGATGGAAGCAAGTTCAAGGCATCCAATACGCGTGACCGCAACTTTACGACTGGCAAGATCGAGAAGCGGCAGCAGCAAATTGAGGAAAGTATCCAACGCTATCTGAGTGCACTGGAAACGGCTGATCGGACCCAACCTCCCGAGGTGGAAGCAAAGACAACTCGGCTGCGAGAGAAAATTGCTCAATTACAAGGGCAAATGCGCCACCTCGAGCAGGTCAAAGAAGAGTTGAAGACGCTGCCTGATGGGCAGATCTCGCTGACTGATCCCGATGCTCGCTCCATGGCGACAAGCGGTCGTGGCTCCGGGATGGTGGGCTACAACGTGCAGGTAGCCGTAGATTCCAAACACCATCTCATCGTTGCTCACGAGGTCACAAATGCCGGCAGTGATCGGGCACAGCTCAGCCCGATGGCACAAGCTGCTCGTGACGCCATGGGCAAAACCAGATTGAAGGCTGTCGCTGATCGAGGGTATTACAATGGTCCACAGATAAAGGCCTGCGAGGATGCTGGTATCGCAGCCATTCTGCCCAGGACCACGACGTCAAGCGCAAAGGCTCACGGTCGCTTTGATCGTGCAGACTTTATCTACATCGCCCGAGATGACGAATACCTGTGCCCGGCCGGGCAACGTGCGATCTACCGATTTACCGGTCTGGAACATGGCATGTATCTGCGCCGCTATTGGAGTAGTGCATGCATTGGTTGCGCAATGAAGCCGCAATGTACGCCAAGCGACTACCGGCGGATTACGCGCTGGGAACACGAGTCAGTACTGGAAGCTGCGCAGCGAAGGCTGGACCGAATGCCGGATGCGATGACGGTGCGAAGGCGGACTGTCGAGCACGTGTTCGGGACGTTCAAACACTGGATGGGCTACACGCACTTCCTGACTCGCTGGTTTGCCAATGTGAGCACCGAAATGAGCCTGCATGTGCTGGCGTACAACCTCAAGCGCGTAATAGCGATACTTGGGTTCACGAAAACCATGAAGGCCATGAGGCTGGTGGGTGCGTGAAGCACCCAAAATTCGCCGTATAAGCTGTACGCGGTCCGCAACTAGGCATTGAAATTACGCCAGCATTTGTGGCCTATCGAATTGCTGCGACGATGCAGCACGGAATCTATGCCCCGGCAACTCTGCGTTTCGCGTTTCCACACAGCCTCGACCCGAAGCGGCTGTTCGCGTTTGTGCGGCGAGTGGCCGCTTTCGCGTCGATACCAGTCAATTGCGAGCGACATATTCGACTGGCGTTCTCCGGCAACCTCGCTTTTCCTTTGTCCCCTTTATTTGCGATCCACTCCCGACATGTCTGTGCGCGGGGGCTGATATAGCTGCCTTTCTGTACACGTCAATTTTTTCCATTCGTGGACCTGGATTAAAATCGCCTCCGGCTGACAGACCGACGGACCGCTGCTGCAGGTTAGCAATTGGATCCGGCCCACGACGGCTGTTGCGCCAAGCCGGCGACAGCAAGAGGGTGTGGTCCGCGGCAATTTGCCGTACCGCTCGCCAGCAAGACTGCGCTTTGGCCACTACGATTGTCAGCGGCGCATGGCGCGGAAAGTACCGTGTTGCTGGCCGCAGATCGTGTGGAGCAGCGGAGGTTGGAGCCCCTCATCAACGTCATTCGATTTTCGTCGAATCAGAGATCGGCGCATCGCACCGTGGTATGCGTACCCCACCCTTGCGCTGAACGTGACTGCGGGTGTACGGCTTCACAACGGTCTGTGGAAATCCGGCAACATCCGAAACCCGCCAGAAAGGATATGCAGTGAGTTCAATCCCAGACGTGAAATACGCCCCGGCTGCCGCGAACCCGCAGACTCTTCGCCGTCTTTCAGCGGTCATCGTCGCGACGTCGCTCGTCACCGGTCTCGAAATATTCGATTTCACCGTGTACGGTTTTTTCGCGGCGATGATTGGAGACCAGTTCTTTCCAGCGGCGAATCCGATGACCTCGTTGCTGCTGGCAGTCGGTACATTCGGCGTCGGCTTTTTCGTGCGCCCGCTTGGCGCGGCGATGATTGGTGCATATGCGGACCGTGTCGGACGCCGCGCGGCGATGACAGCAACCTGCTGGCTGATGGCTCTCGGTACGGCAGCCATCGGCCTTTGCCCCCCGTTTGCGACGATAGGCCTGGCTGCGCCGCTCATTGTCATCGTGGCCCGATTGCTGCAAGGCTTCGCCGTGGGTGGCGAGATAGGCGCTGCCGCGAGCCTCGCAATGGAAGCGGCGCCGATATCGCATCGCGGCTGGCTGGTCAGCTGGCAACTGGCTAGCCAGGGAGCGGCTGCGTTACTGGGAGCTTGCCTGGGCCTGCTTCTCACTAGCGTGATGTCCCCGGCATATCTTGCCTCGTGGGGCTGGCGTATTCCCTTCCTGATTGGTCTTTTGATCGCGCCGGCCGGTGTCTATGTCCGCCGCCAGCTTCGGGAGACGTCGATCCCCACGGCAACCCGCACGAGTGTCAGGACGCCACTGGCCGAGTTGTGCCGCGAGCACGGCGCAACGCTCATCGCGGCGACGCTGATGATGTCATGGCGAACGGTGTCGTTCTACATCATCGTCTCTTATATGCCGAGTTACGTGACGCGCGTGATGCATATGCCCGCCATTATCGGGTTTCGGTCATCCGCATTGTCTGCGCTGCTGTTGGTCGTCGTGTCGCCGTTGTCGGGCCTCCTTGCAGACCGGCTGCCTCGCCGCAAACCCCTGGTGCTGCTGACATCGGGCGCAACGGCGCTGCTCGTCTATCCGCTCTTTCTGATCATTACCCATGCCCATGGTGCGCTTCCTGTTCTGTGTAGCGTTGGGCTCATCAGCGCGCTGCTGGCACTCGGTAACGGGTTCAACACTTTGCTCGTGCTCGAGGCGCTTCCGGCGCGGGTGCGCGCCAGTGGCGTCGCGACTTCGTATGCACTGGGCGTGGCGCTGTTCGGCGGCACCGCCCAGTTCATTGTTACGGCATTGATCGAATGGACCGGAGATCCGATCTCAGCGGCCTGGTATGTGGCGCTGGCCTGCCTCGTGAGTTTCTGTGCGCTCATCCTGTTTAGGGAACAGCGTGCCCAAACCTGAACCAGCGCGTCACCCGCTGATTCCAGGCCCGAGGTGGCGCGGGAGGCTGCCAGTGCCTAAGCGCTCTTCCCGGAAAACGCGCGGAAGTCCTGCAGCGCCATGTCGTAAGACCGCCGGAACGCTCGCGTGAAATCGGACGAGCTTTTGAACCCGAGTCCGTAGGCAATCTCCGTCACTGTCAGATGAGGGTAGCGGGCAAGTTCAGCCGCACGCTCCGTTCTCACGGGGGCGGCGGCGCAGTGATGCGTCGCTGCTACCCGACCAGTCTACGGCCGCCATGTTGCGCCCGGCCCATGGCGATAGAGGGCACGCCATGGGCCGGCCGGGGAGCCATCGGGCTCAGTTGCTGTTGCGCAAGCCTTCGGGCAGGCGGATGCCGGTCTCGATGACCGTTAACCCCGGCACGGAGCCGGGCACGAGATTGCTGGCCGTATTGACAAGGCCGGCCGCGGTGAGGGATTTGCCGTCGGCGCCGCTCTTGCCGTTCCCCGCATCGCTCTTGGCGGAATCGTCGCCTCCAGGGAAGATGCCGGCAGTAACGACGCTACCCGCCCCAGCCGACGCCAGGCCCGGCGCCGTTCCGGACACTGGCGAGGCGCTCGGCACGAGCGTCTGCACCCAGGCGAGCGCGCCCGCGTATCCCGAATTGCTGTCTTGACGGGGGGCATTCGACGAAGTGGGCGTGCTCGTCGGCGTGGGCGTGCTCACCGGCGTGGGCGTGCTGGTGACGGGCGCCGCGCTCGCGTAGATGAAGTGGTTGCCCGAGGAGATCGTCGAGGGCGCGTTGGTGGTGAACGTCGCACCGAATACGTCCGCGTCGCCGGAGGTCAAGCCGCCGGCGGCGTTGCTCCCGGGGCTCGCCGTATAGACGAGCCAGCGGCCGTTCGGCGTCGACAGCGCAGCGGCACCGGCGTTGTTGACGAAGTTCGTGCCGGCCAGCACGAGCGCGTCGCCGCTCGCCGTCGAGGTCAGGCCGGCGTTGAGCGTCACCGTGTTGCCCGCCACGAGGTTCAGATTGCCGGCCACCGTCACCGCGCTGTTGACGGTGATGTCGTTGGTCGCCTGCAGCGTGACGGAGGAACCGTTGCCGTCGGCGACGGCGAGCTGCGCCGGGCTGACGGTTACGTCAGCCGCGCTGTTACTCGCGAGCGTGCCGAGATTCGACGGGTCCGCTACGAGCCAGACCGCACCTTGGCTGTTGTTGTAGCTGGGCGAGGCGACGACGTAGTTGCCGTTGGCCAGCGTCGTGATGCCGTTGCTGCCGACGGAGTCGTTGGTATTGCTGCCGACGAGGGAGTTGGCGCTGGAGACGGTGCCGCTGACGCCGCTCGTGCCGCTGCCCCAGGTCACGGCCCCCATGTTGCCGTTCCAGCGGGCGCTGTCGACCACATAGTTGCCGTTGGCCAGCGTCGTGACGCCGTAGTTGCCGACGAAGTCGTTGGCATTGCTGCCGACGAGGGAGTTGGCGCCGGAGACGGTGCCGCTGACGCCGCTCGTGCCGCTGCCCCAGGTCACGGCCCCCCTGTTGCCGTTCCAGCGGGCGCTGTCGACCACATAGTTGCCGTGGGCCAGCGCCGTGATACCGTAGGCGCCGATGTAGTCGCCGGCGGTGCTGCCCACGAGGGAGTTGCTGCTGGAGACCACGCCGCTGACGCCGCTCGTGCCGCTGCCCCAGGTCACGGCCCCCATGTTGCCGTTCCAGCTGGCGCTGTCGACCACATAGTTGCCGTTGGCCAGCGTCGTGACGCCGCGGTTGCCGACGTCGTCGTTGGCATTGCTGCCGACGAGGGAGTTGGCGCTGGAGACCACGCCGCTGACGCTGCTCGTGCCGCTGCCCCAGGTCACGGCTCCGATGTTGCCGTTCCAGTTGGCGCTGTCGACCACATAGTTGCCGTTGGCCAGCGACGTGATACCGCGGTTGCCGACGGAGTCGTTGGCGGTGCTGCCGACGAGGGAGTTGGCGCTGGAGACGGTGCCGCTGACGCCGCTCGTGCCGCTGCCCCAGGTCACGGCCCCCCTGTTGCCGTTCCAGCGGGCGCTGTCGACCACATAGTTGCCGTTGGCCAGCGTCGTGATGCCGTAGTTGCCGACGGAGTCGCCGGCGGTGCTGCCGACGAGGGAGTTGGCGCTGGAGACGGTGCCGCTGACGCCGCTCGTGCCGCTGCCCCAGGTCACGGCGCCCCTGTTGCCGTTCCAGTTGCTGCTGTCGACCACATAGTTGCCGTTGGCCAGCGTCGTGATACCGCGGTTGCCGACGGAGTCGTTGGCGGTGCTGCCGACGAGGGAGTTGGCGCTGGAGACGGTGCCGCTGACGCCGCTCGTGCCGCTGCCCCAGGTCACGGCGCCCCTGTTGCCGTTCCAGCGGGCGCTGTCGACCACATAGTTGCCGTTGGCCAGCGTCGTGACGCCGTTGCTGCCGACCTGGTCGTAGGCATTGCTGCCGACGAGGGAGTTGGCGCTGGAGACGGTGCCGCTGACGCCGCTCGTGCCGCTGCCCCAGGTCACGGCGCCCCTGTTGCTGTTCCAGTTGCTGCTGTCGACCAGATAGTTGCCGTTGGCCAGCGTCGTGATGCCGCGGTTGCCGACGAAGTCGTTGGCATTGCTGCCGACGAGGGAGTTGGCGCTGGAGACGGTGCCGCTGACGCCGCTCGTGCCGCTGCCCCAGGTCACGGCCCCCGTGTAGCCGTTCCAGAGGGCGCTGTCGACCACATAGTTGCCGTTGGCCAGCGTCGTGATGCCGTTGCTGCCGACGGAGTCGCCGGCGGTGATGCCCACGAGGGAGTTGGTGCTGGAAACCACGCCGCTGACGCCGCTCGTGCCGCTGCCCCAGGTCACGGCCCCCATGTTGCCGTTCCAGCGGGCGCTGTCGACCACATAGTTGCCGTGGGCCAGCGCCGTGATACCGTAGGCGCCGATGTAGTCGCCGGCGGTGCTGCCCACGAGGGAGTTGGCGCTGGAGACGGTGCCGCTGACGCCGCTCGTGCCGCTGCCCCAGGTCACGGCCCCCATGTTGCCGTTCCAGCTGGCGCTGCCGACTACATAGTTGCCGTTGGCCAGCGTCGTGATGCCGTTGCTGCCGACGGCGTCGTTGGCATTGCTGCCCGTAAGCGTCGAAATCAGCGCACCGGTGCGGCCGTTGTAGAGATAGACGGCACCTGCGCCCGAAGCGCCGAAGTTGTCCTGCGGCGAGCTGACGACGATGTTGCCGTTCGAGAGTTCGGTCACGCCGCCGCTGCCGTGCTGGTTGCCCGCTGCCGCCGACGGGTCGGCGAGATCGAGGTAGAACATCGACGAGGTCGGGGACGCGTCGATCACGAGGTTGGCCGGGTCGTAGAGGATCTGGCTGCCGTCGCCGACGCTCACCGTGCCGCCCAGATTCAGCGTGCCCTTCGACGATACCTCGACGAAGCTGTTCTTGCCCGCGCTCGTGTTCCCGAAGTAGTTCGTGGTCCCATCCGACCACACCGTGACGTGCGCGCCGTCGCCGCCCGTGATCGTGGTCGCGCCGTTCACGGCGACGGTCTGCGCGTTGGCGATGTCGGTATCCTGACCGTGCGCACCGCCGCCGACGCGGATACTGCCGTTCTCGCCGGTGGCCAGGGCGGCGCCTGCGAGCGTGATCGTCTGGCCGGCCACCGTCAGGTCGTTCGCGCCCTTGAGGGTGCCCGAGATGAAGCTGTGCTCGCCGCCGTCCATGCGCACGCTGTTCGCGCTCACGCTGGCACCGTCGGTCTGGATCAGCGCGAAGCTCGCCGCGAGATTCGCGGTATCGGCGCTGACGGTGCCCGTTTGCAGCACGCTGCGGGCGCTCACGTTGACCTCGCTGCCGTTCAGCGAGCCGCTGTTCTGCGCGATGCCCGCGCTCGTGTCGCCGAGCAGCTTGATCGTGCCGCCCTGGTTGGCGACACTCGCTGCCTCGATCACGCCGCTATTGTTGACGACGGCTGATATGAGGCTGTTGGCGGCTTTGGCCGTGAGCACCACCGTGCCGCCATCGGCCTGGATGAGCTGCTTGTTCTCGGCGAGGGCGTTGAGCGTGCCCTGGTTGACCTGCACGCCGATCAGGCCGTCGCCGGCAAAGTCGAGCGTGATGTCGCTGCCGGCGGCGAGCGCCACCGTGCCGAGCTTGGCGGTAATCGTCCCCTGGTTGCTGACCTGCCCGCCGAGCAGCGCCACGTAGTTGGCGTTGATCGCGCCTTGGTTGACGACGCTGCCGGCCGTGCCCGCGAAGTGGAAGTTGCGATTGAGGAAGTCGGTGTCGCTGATGTTCTGCGTCGAGGCCACGAGCCCGCCGACGTTGACCTGCGCGCCCTTGCCGAACAGAATCCCGTTCGGATTGACGAGGAACACCTGGCCGTTCGCGTTGAGCTTGCCGTAAATGGCCGATGGATCGGAGCCGAGCACGCGGTTCAGCGCAATGGCGGAACGGTTCGGCTGAACGTAGTTGACCGTCTCCGTGGCGCCGATGTTGAACGAATTCCAGTTAACGGAAAGGTTCTGAGTGCCCTGGTTCACGGTCATCGTGCTGCCGGACTGGCTGATCGTGCCGGAGCCCGAGCTCACTTGCCCGCCCGTGGGCAGCGCATGCGCGTTGAGTGCATTCAGGGCGATGACGGCGGACGCCACCACGACGGCGGCAGCCTTGAGCTTGCCGCCTTTACGGTGAGCCCTGGCCGTTTCGGGCGCCACGACCCAGGCGTTGGCGGCCTGATTCCAGATGAGGCTGTAGGCGTGATTCATTGAGTTCCCCCAGGATTCTTAGAAATATTTGACGGCCTGCAACCAGGCACGCGGGCTGCGGTCGCTGTCCGACGTCGGCTGCGGGCCCGTGCGCCAGGCAACACTGGCGCGGATCAGCAGGTTGTGGGGCAGGCTGTAAACAAGCCCGATGCCGGCGCCGGAGAGCCGGCGCTTGTTGTTGGTGTCCAAGGCGATCGGCTGGTGGTTCAGATACCCTTGCGCGGCGTCGAAGAAGGCGCTCGCCTGCCATCTCGCGCTGAACGCGTACCGCAGCTCGACGGTGCCTAGCCAAGCGTCGTCGCTCGGCGCCTCCCCATCCGGATAGGCGCGCACGGCCGCCGCGCCGCCGAGCACCATCTTCTCGGAGCTATCGAGATTGCCCAGCGCGTGTTGAGCCCGCAGTGCGGCATAGAGCGAGAACTTGCCGGGCAGGCTTTGCACGCGGGCTAGCGCGAAGTTGAACTTGTGGTAGCTGCCCGAGGTGTCGTGGCCGGCGGCGTCGAGCGCGCGCGTTAGCGCGTCGGGCGCCAGGTCGCCGGCCGAGAACGCTGCGCTCCAGCTGGTGAAGCCGCCGCCTAGGACGTGATCGAGACGATCGCCCGAGAGGCCCAACGTCAGCACATTGGCGACCTTGTGCGATGACGTGGCGGTGGCGCCGATGTCGTCGGTCAGCGCCTTGTGGTCGAAGTCGAGCTGGGCGTTGAGGTTGAAGAGGCGGCTTCTGATGAGCGGATGAAGCAGGTAGAGGCTGCTGACGTAAGCCGTGCCGTGGGCATCGAGCGAGCTGAAGTCGCGGCCGAGCCGGTAATGCATGGCGGAGAAGGCGGCACCCAGTTGCGTGCCGACCGAGTTGATCGGCAACTGATAGGCGGCGCGGCCGTAGTCGAGGCCGCTCGAGATGACAGCGTCGACGCCGAGGAAATCGCCGATGTGCAGCGGGTCCGCGAGCACGGCGCTGCCGTTTAGGCGCGGCTGGCCCGTGAAACGGTTGCCGTAGTTGTCGACGCCGATGCTGCCGCTCAGGGGCGACGTGGCGGCCACGCGCACGTCTAGGTCGGTCGTGCCGACCGAGGCGCCGGGGCTCAGCGTCGAGGTGACGCGCACGCCTGGCACGTCGCTGAGCAGCAGCAGGCTGCGTTCGAGATCGGGGCCGCTCAGCGCCTCGCCTTCCTTGATCGCCGAAAGACGCGCGGCGACGCGCGCCTGGGAGAGCCGCGACGTATCCTCGATGGTGAGCTTGCCGACGCGGCCTTCGAGCACGGCGATTTCGACCTCGCCGTCCTTGATTTCCTGGGCCGGCAGATAGGCGCGTGCGAGCAGATGGCCGTGATCGCGGTAGTAGCGCGTGATGCGCTGGGCCAGCTCGTCGAGCTGCGCGAGCGTCAGGTCCTCGCCGATCGCGTCGCTGACGAGCGGCAGCAGTGTGCTTTCTGGATACGCCTTAATGCCGGTGATGTGGATGTGCTTGACGGTGATCTTCGTCAGCGTGTCCAGCTTGAGGGCCGGGCGCGGCGGCGCCTCAGGCAGCGCCTCGGTGGACCGGAGCGGCTGCTCGGGCGCGGGCCCGACGTTGTTGAGCAGCGTCCCGGCGTTGGGGGGCGAGGCGGCCCAAGCGGAGCCGGCGACCAAGGCAAATGTGGGCAGTGACAGGGCTGCTCGCAGACGAGCCCTGCGGAGATGTTTCGCAAAAGGTGCTGACACGCTTGATCCTTCGCTGGTGGCGTTTAATTGTTGCGATTTGTAAGTAAATTGGGGCGTAGCGTAAGGGGCTTTGGCCAGCGGCGTTACCCATGCGTCTCAAGTGTGGTAGGCCTTTACTGACGCAAACGTTTGTTCTCTGCCTTCGTGCCGAAATCCGGGACAATGTTATTGCATGGTGTTGCGCAATGTTTCTGAATGGTCTAGCGTGCCGG
This sequence comes from Trinickia symbiotica, assembly GCF_002934455.1. GTDB lineage: Bacteria > Pseudomonadota > Gammaproteobacteria > Burkholderiales > Burkholderiaceae > Trinickia > Trinickia symbiotica. Next base: position 67,393 of record NZ_PTIR01000019.1, read on the forward strand.
GTTCATCATCAGGAACTGCGGGTCAGCGCTTGCCCATGTCTCATCGTCCGATATGGCGCGGCAGCGCCTCGATGCTCACTAACGGAATCGTTCATAGTCATTTCGATGTCCAACGTGAGCCGGTCCTTCGACAACTGCTGGCCTGGCGCGAGCGCGTCGGCCACGTCGTCGACATCGTGCCCTCGCGCGAGCAGATCGGGCGGCCGTTTCGCGGGGCGATCGATCGGTACGATGTCGGTGACATCGTCTTCACGGATTGCTACACGGACGAACTGCTGCTCGAGCGCACGATCGCCCGTATTTCGCGAGATAGCGTTCGCAGCTTCGTTTTCCAGGTGTTCCTCTCGGGCGGTGTCGAGCCGCTTGCTGTCCATTCGGCTACGCGACGCGGCGCGTTCTGCGGGGGAATTCTGGCGCTCGATATGGATCAGCCGATTCGGATGCTGCGGCATGCGGGCTGTGTCGTGGCACTCTTCGCGCCCGTCGCGCTGTTACAGGAGGTCTTTGCCGATCCGGCCGCGATCCACGGGCGCGTGCTCGGGCGAGAACAGCCGATGGTGCAGTTCATCATCGATCACATCTCGGCACTTGCCGAGAAGATGCGCCATATGACGGTGGACCAAGCGCGGCGCAGCCTCGTTGATGTTGTGCTGCTGCTTGCCTCGGCCTTCGGGCGGGAGGCGGGTCTCGCCGGCGATGCGCGTGCGGCGGCGCGCGCCGCGATGTTCGACCGGGTGCGCCGCTACGTGCGGGCCAATCTCGTGAACCCGGAACTGTCACCGGAGCACGTGCTGGATGCGCTCGGACTGGCTCGCGCGACCCTGTATCGGCTGTTTCAGCACGAGGGTGGGCTCGGCGCCTATATCCGCCATCTGCGCCTGCGGCAGGCGGCGGACGAACTGGTTCGCTATCCAGATCTTCGCGTGAAGGACATCGCCTACGGGCTCGGTTTCAAGAGCGGGCCGGATTTCACCCGGGCATTTCGCCGCGCGTATGGCATGGCGCCGCAAGATGTTCGGGCGATGGATATTCGCGCCACGCCTGATTGGGACTCGGGCGTATAGGCCCGAGCGGTGTCTGGATGCCCGCGCGCGCTTGCTGGGTTGTCGTAACTTTTGTGCAAAAAATGGCGGCTTTGAGGGGAAATCGATTTCGATTCAAAGACTTGCGAAACCGCCTGATTCGCGAAAGCCTCGAAGTCGCAGAGCCTTACTGATGGGGCTCCGCGAACAGCCATTGCCAGATTTTGCACGCTTCGCACGATTACCCCACGCTGGACTGGCTTGAATTGAGCGACGTGCCGGCACAGTGCTCCGACTGAGTGCGCAGGGCCGGCTTTTCGCCAGTGAGAGCAGATTGTCATCACCCGCCGTCTTCTGCCTGCTCGGGACCGGACATTCATGGGTTCCGGGTGAGCGGCTCAAACTGGCCGATTTCTGCCCCATGCAACACGTCGGCTCAAGTCGGCATGCGGCGCAGCTCCTATCGAATCCGTGCCAGGAGACTTTCGATTATGTAGCTGGTTTCGCGCTGACGTAGTGTCCTCGCCTCTCGTTGCTCCGGCGCGTCGCCTTCGCCCAATTCAAACTTCGCCACGGCCACCGGGCCGTCCTTCCGATAACCCTCGGTTTCACCAGTTTTCGTCAAGCGGGCCCATAGTATGTCCAGCGCATTTTTCACCACATCACAGTGCTTGCCTTCAAGCGCCTCGCGAAATGCCTCGGCTGCGGCGTTCGCACCGTCAGCAACGTGCTCCAAACAATAGACCAGGTCATGCGCATCCTTGCGCTCAAAACGTTGGTCGAACGCGAATGCATTCAGGCAAGTGAAGCTGACCAGATTGGCGTACCAGATTGGCGTGCTTGATCTTTTCGATCGCGATCCCCTCCCCGCCCAACAGCTCCGCCTCGATTTCGGCGACCTCATGCAGGTCAAACACCATGGACGAGTGCGGAATGTTGATGGCCGAGATGGTCCCTTCGGTCGGCAGGGGCTGTACCTTGCCGCCGGCGATCTCCGGCGCATCAGCCAGCAGTTCCAGCACCATCAGCGCTCCGTGCTCGGTGCGAGTTTGCCAGCGCCACGAGAGCTTCTGCTGCTTCTCATTCTCGGCGCGCTCGAATCCCATCACGATCTGCGGACGCGTTTTCCTTCCATCACGGTAGATGACGACCGGATTTTTATCGCTGATGGACCGATCTGGACCTCGGCCGGAATGACCGCGGGGATCGATCTCGCACTGGCACTGGTGGAAAATGATCTCGGCGCCGACGTCGCGCGAGCGGTTGCGCGCAACCTTGTTGTTTATCATCGACGCACAGGCGGACAGTCGCAGCACTCGGCGTTGCTCGAACTCGAACCAAAATCCGATCGCATTCAGGCCGTGCTGACCTACGCCAGGCAAAATCTCTCGGAGCCGCTTTCAATCGAGCGTTTGGCAGAGGTCGCGCGGCTGAGCCCAAGGCAGTTTACCCGCGCGTTTCGCCAGGAGACGGGCCAAACGCCAGCAAAGGCAGTGGAGCGACTGCGTCTTGAGGCAGCACGGCTCATGCTGGAAGAGAGCCGGCACACAATCGATCAAATTGCCGTTGCAAGCGGCTTCTCCGATCTTCGGAGAATGCGCGAGGCGTTTGTTCGCGTGTTTGGGCGGCCTCCCCAGTCTTTCCGGCGAAGTGCCCGTGCGCCTGCGTCTGATGCGACCGTCATAGGTTGAAGTCTGTGCTGAGGAAGAACAGCCAAGGCAAACGCAAATTCGCTCATTGCAGGTGCTTGTCACGCGGCGAGCGCCCACAGTTCCGGCTTGTCGAGCTCGGGGTAGCGTTTAAGCAGAGCTGTTCTGAAAGCCCCTGCGATTTTCAGGGCTTCTTTTTCGCCGCCAGCGGCCGCGCGGGTGCCTTGGCACAATACCTTCTTTCGTCTTTCCATCGCCCGCCACGATTTTCCATCGCTGCTCACTTTGCATGGACCGTCCGTGACGCGCCCAACAACGATGATCCCGTTCTCGGTACTCGACCTTTCCCCCGTGCCCGTCGGCAAAACCCCGGCCGACGCCTTTCGCCAGACGCTCGATCTCGCCCAGCATGTCGAGCGCTGGGGCTATCGTCGCTTTTGGCTGGCCGAGCATCACAACATGCCTGGCATTGCGAGCGCGGCGACCGCGGTCGTGATCGGCCACGTCGCGGGCGGCACGAAGACGATCCGCGTCGGCTCGGGCGGCATCATGCTGCCGAACCACGCGCCGCTCGTCGTCGCGGAGCAGTTCGGCACACTCGCCTCGCTCTATCCGGATCGTATCGATCTGGGCCTCGGCCGCGCCCCGGGCACGGACCAGACGACCGCTCACGCGCTGCGTCGCGATCTGCACGGCAGCGCCGAGCGGTTCCCCGACGACGTCGTCGAACTGCAGCGGTATTTTGCCGAGCCCGTCGCGGGGCAGCGCGTGCGCGCGGTACCCGGCGCCGGGCTCAACGTGCCGATTTGGTTGCTGGGGTCGTCGCTCTTTTCCGCTCAGCTCGCCGCGGCACTCGGCGTGCCGTTCGCGTTTGCGTCGCATTTCGCGCCCGACTATCTGCTTACCGCACTCGAGGTCTACCGCTCTCAGTTTCGTCCTTCGGCGGCGCTCGCCAAGCCCTACGCAATAGTCGGCGTGAACCTGTTCGCCGCCGATACCGACGCCGAGGCGGCACGGCTCTTCACCTCGTTGCAGCAGCAATTCGTCGCGCTGCGAAGGGGTACGCCCGGGCAGTTGCCGCCGCCCGTCGATCGGCTCGAAGCCTCGGAGCTCGAACTTGCCGGCGTCAAGCACTCGCTGTCCTGTGCGGCGATCGGGAGCCCCGATACCGTCCGCGCCAGACTCGAATCGATCATCGCGCAAACGCAGGCCGACGAGCTGATCCTCACCGCACAAATCTACGATCACGCCGCGCGGTTACACTCTTTCGAAATCGGCGCAGCGGTCCGCGACGCGATGGCCGCGGCTGCCGCTGATTGAATCGCTAGGGGAATCGAATGAACGAACCGCTCAGAATCGACTTCGTCTCCGACATCGCGTGCCCGTGGTGCGCGATCGGCCTGTCATCGCTTCGGCTCGCGCTCTCGCGTCTCGGCGACGCCGTCGATGCCGAGATCGTCATGCATCCGTTCGAGTTGAATCCTGATATGGGACCGGGCGGCGAAGCCATCGTCGATTATCTCGGCAAGAAATACGGACGCACGCCCCAACAGATAGCGGAGACGCAAGCGATGATCCGCGAGCGCGGCGCGAGCGTCGGCTTCAAGTTCGGCGAGCGCAATCGCGTCTACAACACGTTCGACGGGCATCGTCTCCTCTATTGGGCTGGCATCGAAGGCAAGCAATTGCCGTTGAAACAAGCCCTATTGCAGGCCTATCACGGCGACGGCAAGGACCCGAGCGACCACAATGTCCTCGTCGAAGCGGCGCAAGCCGTGGGGCTCGACGCGACGAAGGCGCGCGACGTACTCGAAGGCGGGGACTATGCCGATGAAGTCCGCGCCGAAGAGGAAGAGTTTCGAGCAATGGGTATTCAGTCGGTGCCGTCGATCATCTTCAATCGTCGCTATCTCTTGACGGGCGGGCAACCGGCGGACGCGTTCGAGCAAGCTATTCGACAGATACTGGCCGAGGGCTAGCGCGGGATGGATCGACATTTCGATCATTTTCTGAAGTCGTTCGCCCCAGCCATCGATAGGCGGACAGTCCCGTCTTCGAGCATCGATCGCTTCAGGGGCAAGCGAATCTTCAAAAAGTCGATGCCTTGGTGCATCTCATCCTGCTGGCACAATTTGCGCCCTTGAGGGGATGCAGACATAGCGCAGTATTATCAGAGGCGTCGCGGTGAGGTAAGCATTGATACGGAGGAGTCCTTGATGACGCTCTGTCGATCGAAAGCATACCGCCAAGTAAGGCACGTTACGCTGGCCTTGCGCCTTCTGATGATGCTGTTCACAGGGTACGCCTACTGCGGCGCGGCATGGTCGCAGCAGGCGGACAATGTTCTCGGCTACCACCACGCCGACAACCGAAGCGGGCAGTACGTCGTTCCGGGACTAACCTGGCAAAGGGCCCAGCACTTGCATCGCGACGCCGGCTTCGACGGCCGTGTCGACGGACACGTCTATGCGCAGCCGCTCTTCTGGCATCCGCCCGGCGCCGCACACGGTCTGGTCATCGTGGCGACCGAATCCAACTCCGTCTATGCGCTCGACGCAACGACCGGTCACCCAGTCTGGCGCGCCGCGCTCGGCGCACCGGTCTCACGCTCAGCGCTGCAATGCGGCAATATCGATCCGGTCGGCATCACGGGCACGCCGGTGATCGATCCGGCGGCAGGCGCGCTCTACCTCGACGCCATGGTGACGCGCAATGGCGAGCCGCGGCATCTCGTGTATGGGCTTTCGCTGCGCGATGGCGCGGTGCTGCCGGGCTGGCCCGTCGATATCGCCGCGAGCTTGCGCGATCGAGGCATGGCATTCAACTCGCGCTTTCAGGGCGAGCGAGGCGCACTGGTCCTTCTCGATGGCCACCTGTTCGTGCCGTACGGCGGTTATTTTGGCGACTGCGGCGACTACCACGGCATGGTCGTCGGGCTGCAGTTGGACAAGCCCGGCGTATTCGCTGCCTGGGAAACGCGCGGAAGCAAAGGCGGTATCTGGACGCCGGGCGGCATTGCAACCGCGGACGGGGCGCTCTTCGTCGCGACCGGCAATACGGAGGGCAGTCGGAGTTGGGCCGACGGCGAGGCGATCATCCGTCTCGCGCCCGATCTGAAGCGCTCGACGAGTCCGCGCGATTCGTTCGCGCCTGCGGACTGGCAGCAACTTGATGACGAAGATCTCGACCTCGGCGGCGTCAATCCCATGCCGATCGAGGTTGGCGGAAAGCATTTGATCGTCGCGCTCGGCAAGGACGGCAAAGCCTATCTGCTCGATCGCGAGAATCTCGGCGGCGTTGGTGGTGCGCTCGAGGTGCTGAAAGTATCGAAAGAGTTGATTCTCAACGCGCCTACCTCGTATACCGAGCCGGATGGCGTCTATCTTGCGTTTCACGGCAATGGCGCGGTTTGCCCCCGCGACCGGCGGGGAACCGGCCTAATCGCGCTACGAGTCGCCAATGCCTCTCGCGGCGGGATGAGTATCGCCTGGTGCGCATTACTGAACGGCGCCGGCAGCCCGATCAGCACGACGAGCGATGGCAAAGCCGATCGAATCGTATGGATCGCGGGCGCGGATGGCGATGACCAGCTACACGGTTTCCGCGGGGACAACGGGCAGCCGGTCTTTACGGGCGGCGGTCCGCAGGACCGCATCCCGAACGTACGGCACTTCGCGACGCCTATCGCCGGAGATGGGCGGCTCTACATTGCCGGAGACGGCAGGGTCTACGCATTCGTCGCCGGACGGTAGACGACTCGAAGAGCGAAGAAAGCGCGTCCGCGCTGGCCTGCGTACAGCTGCGTGAACGGCCGTGCAAACGGTTCATTCATGTCCGAGATGCTCGCGCCCGCTCCGAATCAGTTCTACGCTGTGAACGGATTCAGGACTCGGGCACCCGTGCCAGCGAAATCATCGACGTTCCGCGTCACCACGGTCAAGTCGTGAATCAAGGAAGTTGCGGCGATCAACTTGTCCAGCGCGTGCTGCGGGTGAGGGACACGCAAGCGACCCCACAGCTGCCCGATTTCCTCGTCCACAGTCAGAATGTTCTGGTCAAACTCACGAAGCACGCCATCGAGCCAATTTTCGAGCCGCGTTGCCTGCGCCTTGTCGCCGCGGTGCCGAATGATCTCCACTCCTCTGCGCAGTTCACCAATCGTCACCACAGAGAGATAGAGATCGACGTCATCCTTTGCCGCCTCGCGGAAGAAGGCCATTACGCCCTTGTCCGCTCGCTCTCGCTTCCGAACTTCGCTGATGACGTTGGTGTCAACCAAATACATTCGCCGCGTCTCCATCATCCACACGTGCAAAATCGGCATCGGCGCCGACATTCGGGATGCTCATCAACACCTCGGCGAAGGTCTTGCGCCGCGGCGCACGCAATGCCTTTGCCAGAATTTCGCGATGTTCCGCTTCCGCGCTGCGACCGTGTGCTGCTGCGCGCTCGCGCAAGCTTTGGACAAGTCCGTCGTCCACGTTTCTCACTAGAAGATTTGCCATCATCTACTCCACGCTCTAGATGCTATCAATGATAGCACACGGTGCGTAGAATGCAAGCATTGATAGCAAACCAGGACGGCACGCCGTCAAGTGCTGGCGCGCGCCGGAAAGTCGCGTCACGGAGTCCAGCCATGCACTTCCCTCGATCCGCGCTCACGCAGTCTTCAATTGCGTGCCGACCGGGAGCTTACGTACACGCTTGCCGGTCGCGGCAAAAATCGCATTCGTAATTGCCGGGAACAACACGGCGGTGCCCGTTTCGCCGATACCGCCAGGCGCCTCCGTGCTTTGCACGAGATGCACTTCGATCTTCGGCGTCTCGTTGATGCGCAGCATCCGGTAGTCCGTGAAATTGTTCTGCTGGACGCGGCCATCCTTGATCGTGATCTCACCCCAGAGCACGCCCGTGATGCCGAATACCACGCCGCCCTCCATTTGCGCTTCGATCGTTTTCGGGTTCACGGCCATCCCGCAATCGACGGCGCAAACGACGCGATTGACCGTGACCTCACCGTCCTTGTTGACGGTGACCTCCGCCACCATGCTCAAGTAACTGCCGAAGGCATGCATCACCGATACTCCGCGGCCCTGCCCCGGCGGCAGTGGGTTCCCCCATCCCGCCGCACGCGTTGCGACGTCGAGCACATTTGCCGCGCGCGGGGAATGGGTCAGCAACGCGCGCCGATATTCGACGGGATCAGTCTTCGCATGCGCCGCCAACTCGTCGATGAAACTCTCGACCACGAAGGTCCCGCGCGTCGCGCCAACACCACGCCAGAATGCCGTCGGCACGGTGCCCGGCTCCTGCCGCACATAATCGACGAGTTGGTTCGGCAGGTCATACGGCAAGTCAGCCGCCACTTCGACCGCGTCCGGGTCGACGCCGTTCTTCATCACGGCAGGCGCGAAGCGCGAGAGGATCGACGAGCCGACGATTCGATGCTGCCATGCAATCGGCTTGCCGTTCGCGTCGAGCGCGGCTGAAATCTTGTCGTAGTAGCACGGCCGATACATGTCGTGCTGAATGTCTTCCTCGCGCGTCCAGATGACTTTCACCGGCGCGTCCACCTGCTTGCCGATCTTGAGCGCTTGAACGATCGCATCGACTTCGAGCCGGCGGCCGAATCCGCCGCCGAGGAAGTGATTGTGAATCGCGATTTTCTCCGGCGGCAGTCCCGTGACCTTGGCCGCCGCGGCACGCGCGATCGTCGGCACCTGCGTGCCGACCCAGACGTCGCAGCCGTCGGGCCGCACATGAACCGTGCAGTTGATCGGCTCCATCGTCGCATGCGCGAGAAGGGGTTGCTCGTAGACGGCATCGACGCGCGTCGCCGCCGCCCCGAACGTCTTGCCGACGTCGCCTTCCTTGCGGGCCACGGCGCCATCGCGCTTCGCCGCTTCGGCAAGATCGCTCGCGATCTGCTGCGTCGAGAGCTTGGCGGCCGGCCCGTCGTTCCACTTGATGTCGAGCGCCGCCGCGCCTTGTTTGCCGGCCCACGTATGCGCGCCGACGACGGCGACAGCGTTTTCGATCTTCACGACGTCTTGCACGCCCGGGACCTTCCTCGCGCGTGCGTCGTCGACGCTTTCGAGCGTACCGCCAAGCACGGGGCTGTTGACGATCACCGCGTATCGCATGCCGGGCAAGCGCGTGTCGAAACCGAATCGCGCGATACCGTCTGCCTTCTCGGCCGAATCGAGCCGGTCGGTCGGCTTACCGACCAGCGTGAACGCTTCGGGCTTCTTGAGCGGCACGTCGTGCGGCGGCGGCAGCTTCGCCGCCGCATCCACGAGCTTGCCGTAGCCGATGCGGCGGCCCGTCGCCGTATGCACGACCTCGCCGGCCTGCGCGTGGCACGACGCGGGATCGAGACGCCAACGTTCGGCCGCGGCCGCGACCAGCAGGACGCGCGCTGTCGCCCCGGCCTGCCTCATCGGCTGCCATGCATAGCGTATCGACGTCGAGCCGCCCGTGATCTGCCCGCCGCCGAGCAGCGGGTCGCCGTAGAGCTTGTCGTCGGGCGGCGCATGGTCGAGCGTCACGCTCGAAAGCGGTACCTCGAGCTCTTCGGCGAGCAGCATCGGTATGGAGGTATAGACGCCCTGCCCCATATCGACCTTCGGCATGACGAGCGTCACCATCCCGTTGCGGTCGATGCGAATGAACGCATTGGGCGCGAACACGCCGCCCTTCGGCTCGTCGGACGCGTCGCCGCCGATCACCGACTTCCTTGCCCAGCCCGCGTTCGCTTCGGCCGCGACCGCAGGAATGCTGAAACCCAGCAACATCCCGCCGCCTGCGGCTGCGCTTATCGTCATGCCGAACTTCAGAAACGAACGGCGCGAGATGCCCGTCTGTCGATGCGACACTGCCCCCTCGCCTTCCTGACCTGCCTCCGGACTAGCAATGTTCGAATTGAACGCTTCGAGCAATCCTCGAGACATGTCAGACCTCCTCCTGCGCCGCATGCTTGATGGCGGCACGAATCCGAGGGTACGTACCGCAGCGGCAGATGTTGCCTGACATGGCCGTGTCGATATCCGCATCGCTCGGCTTCGGATTTTGCGCCAGCAGCGATGCAGCCGACATCACTTGCCCCGACTGACAATAACCGCATTGAACGACATCGAGTTCACGCCAGGCCGCCTGGATCTTCCGGCCCGCGGGCGTCGCGCCGACGGCTTCGATCGTCGTGACCTTCTTGCCCGCGACGGCCGATACGGGCAACACACAAGAGCGCACCGCGGTGCCGTCGAGATGAACGGTGCACGCGCCGCACTGGGCGATGCCGCAGCCGAACTTCGTGCCGGTGAGCCCGACGACGTCCCGGAGCACCCACAGCAGCGGCATGTCGTCCGGCACCTCGAGCTTGTGAACCTGGCCGTTGATGTTCAATGTCGCCATGCGCTTTTCCCGCCTTATTGTCGTAACGAATCAAGGTCGATCACGAAGCGATACTTGACGTCACTCTTCAACATGCGGCTGTACGCCTCGTTGATCTTCTGCATAGGAATCGTTTCGATGTCCGAAGTGATTCCGTGCTTGCCACAAAAATCGAGCATTTCCTGCGTCTCGGCGATGCCGCCGATCAACGAGCCCGCGATCCGCCGGCGCTTCATGATGAGGCCGAACACCTGCGGCGACGGATGATCGTGCTCCGGCGCGCCGACGAGCGTCATGGTGCCGTCGCGTTTGAGCAGCTCGATGAACGGATTCAGATCGTGCTGCGCGGCGACCGTATTCAGCAGGAAATCGAAGCTGTTCAGATGCGCGCGCATTTGCTCGGGATCCTTCGAGATCACCACTTCATGCGCGCCGAGACGCTTCGCATCCTCGATCTTCGACGGCGACGTCGTGAACAGTACCACGTGCGCGCCCATCGCGCTGGCAAGCTTCACGCCCATATGACCAAGCCCGCCGAGGCCGATCACGCCTACCTTCTTGCCTGGCCCGGCGCCCCAGGTGCGCAGCGGTGAGTACGTGGTGATGCCCGCGCACAGGAGTGGTGCGGCAGCGGCCGGGTCGAGATTGTCGGGGATGCGCAGCACGAAAGCTTCATCGACGACGATCTTCGTGGAGTAGCCGCCGTACGTGATTTCGCCCGTGACGCGGTCGGCCCCGTTGTAAGTGCCCACCCAACCGTTCTCGCAATACTGCTCCAATCCTTCGGCACAGCTCGCGCAGGTGCGGCACGAGTCGACGAGACAACCTACGCCGACGAGGTCGCCGACCTTGTAGCGCGTGACGCCGGGGCCGACCTCCTTCACGCGGCCGACGATCTCATGGCCTGGCACGACCGGATAAATGGAATTGCTCCATTCGTTGCGCGCCTGATGGAGATCGGAGTGGCAAACGCCGCAATACATCACGTCGATCTGCACATCGTATTCGCGCAGCGCGCGGCGCTCGAATTCGAACGGAGCGAGCGGCGAGCGGGCGTCGCTGGCGGCGTATCCATAGGTCTTGTACATGATCAGTCCTCGGAATGAAGGGTTCAGCAAATGGACTCCCATGCTAGGCAAGTCGACCCCGGCTCGGGAATACCCGAACCTATCGAAGGCTTGCCTGTTTCTCTGCCAGCTCTGCAGAGCCGCGCGTTTGGTGCTAGATTTCGAGCCTGATCCTCTTGTAAGGCAGGCTGCCGGACATGGACCGTTCCTCTTCTGCCACGGCTCTCGTCGATATGGCTCAACCCCGCGTAATCGAACTGCTCGGCAAGCTCGCGCCGGCCGAGGGCTTCACGCAATCGGACCTCGACGGCGTCAGGTTCATGCGCGTGAATCATCCGCTTGCGCGCAACCCCGTGATGTACGACCCGTGCATCGTCATCATCTGCCAGGGCCGAAAACGCGGATTCGTTGGCGAGCAGACGTTCGTGTACGACGCGCGGCATTACCTCGTCATGGCGGTGCCGCTGCCATTCGAATGCGAAACGGAGGCAAGCGAAGCGGAGCCGCTGCTCGGAATCTCGATCAAGATCGATCTGACCGTCGTCGCGGAATTGCTGATCGCGCTCAACGATATGCGCGGTCCGCTGCACGGCGAGCCGCGCGCCTTCTACGCCACGCCGATCGACCCGCCGCTCGGCGATGCCGTCCTCCGATTGCTCGAAGCGCTCGCTTCACCGTCGGATGGGCGTATTCTCGGCCCCTCGATCCTGCGCGAGATTTGTTATCGCGTGTTGACGGGCCCGCAAGGCGACGTGATTCGGATCGCGCTTACGCAGCAGAACCATTTTGGTCGCATCGCGAAAGCGTTGCGGCGCATTCATTCGGATTACCGCAACGATCTCGACGTCGAGACGCTGGCGCGCGAAGCCGGGATGAGTCTTGCCGTCTTTCATGCGCAGTTCAAGGCCGTGACGGCGACCTCGCCGATGCAGTATCTGAAGACGACCCGGCTCCACCACGCGCGCCTTCTGATGGCGCAAGATGGTCTCAATGTCAGTACCGCGGCGGCGCACGTGGGATATGAAAGCGCCTCGCAGTTCAGCCGCGAGTTCAAGCGCTTCTTCGGCTTGAGCCCGATCGATGAGGCGCGGCGCATGCGGTCGGTGGCGGCTGAAACACCGCGGCCCGATTCGACCGAACGCAGACAGCAGTATGTAACCGCTGAGTGAGTGAGCGAACGAGCGCGGCGCCTACGCCGCGCCGCTCACCCATCGGCACGCGACGCGTTCAACGCGATGCGTCGCCAAACCGATACTCGTGCGAAAGCTCGTCGAGCTTCTCCTTGAACGCCGGATCGAGTTTATGATCGGCCGCCGCGAGCGAATCGCCCAATTGTTCGGGCCGGCTCGCTCCGATGATGGCCGAAGTGATCGCGGGGTTCGAGAGAACCCAGGACACGGCGGCTGTTACCGGAGAAACGTTCGCCTCCCGCGCCGCCTGCTGAAAAGCCTCGACCGTCGCGAACTCGCGCTCGTGCCAGTAACGCTCTTGATACATCTTTCCAGCGCTGCCGAGCGTAAACCTTCCTTCGGGCGGTGCCCCCTCGCGCTTGTGCTTGCCCGTCAGCAAGCCACCCGCAAGCGGGTTGTAAGGAATGACGCCGAGCCCTTCCTCCTCGGCGAGCGGCAGCAGTTCGCGCTCGATCTGGCGAAAGAGCAGGTTATAGCGCGGCTGCACCGAGACGAAGCGAGCGAGCCGCAGCGTGTCCGCGCGTCCGAGCGCCAATGCGAGCCGGTACGCCAGAAAGTTCGATACGCCGATATAGCGGGCGCGGCCCGAGCGCACGATCGTATCGAGCGCTTCGAGCGTCTCGTCGAGCGGCGTTTCGCGATCGTCGGAATGGAGTTGGTAGAGATCGACGTAATCGGTGCCGAGCCGCTGCAAGGATGCATCGATCGCATCGAGCAGATGCTTGCGCGACGCACCTTTGTTCCAAGGGGATGGCCCCATTGCGCCGACCGCTTTCGTGGCCAGGATGAAGCGATGACGCTTTCCTTTCAGCCAGCGCCCGACGACCTGTTCGGTCGCGCCGACGCGCGACTCGCCGCCGCCGAGCGGATAGACATCGGCCGTGTCGAAGAATGTCACGCCCGCGTCGGCGGCCGTCTGCATGATTCGGCCGGCCATCTCTTCTTCGACCTGAAAGCCGAACGTCATCGTGCCGAGACACAGGCGCGAAACAGTCAGGCCAGTGCGGCCGAGCTTGCAATATTCCATGACGACTCCTCCGAGATGCAGCCCTCGTCGGGCTGAATCTCAAAGGATAATCGTCATCTCGCGAGCGTGCTTCGGAGTACGCAACGATGCACGGGTTGCACCGTCTCGATCAAAGCAGCGGCTGCGCGGCGTCGAGCACGATGCGGCAGAAGTAATCGGCGAAGCTGCGGCGCACGACGATCTCGAACGTGTTATCAGCCGTCGGCACGAGCACGATCGACGCCTTGAAGTAGTGACTCTGCGCGCACTGGCCGCGCGCGAGCACACGCGGGTGCAGATCGAGCGGGCATCCGCGCGAAATGACGTCGCGCACGCGCTCGCCGCTCGCTTCGAGGACCGTATAGCCGCTGCCGACGTCGACGGCCGTCGCGAATGTACCGACGAACGCGGCCTCGAGCCTGGCCTCGAGATCGGACGCGCGCGGCTCGCTCGAGCGCACGAGCCATTCGTCTGGGCCGAGCCAGAGGACGTCGTAGTCGCTCGCCTGCGCCACCGTATTAGACTTCACCGGCAAGCGCGTGCCGATCACCTTCTCGAAGGCGCTCACGAACGCGGGGTCGCCCGCGTCGCCGCGCACGTTCACGAGCTCGAGAAACGGCCGCTCGCGCAGACGAAACGCTTTCGATGTCAACGCCTGATGCGCGGCGAGCAGATCCTGTGCGCTCACGAGCGGCGACTCGAGCCGCGTGCGCCCTTCGAGCGCGACCGCATCGTTCCTGTTCTCATTCCACATGCTGACGCACTCCTTCGGTGTCGTAAAACACGGGGCTCGAAATCGTCGCCTCGACGGTCTTGCCGTTCAGATCGATCGACACCTTCTGCCCTATTTTGCCCAGCCCTCCCTTCACGACCGCGAGCGCAATCGAACGCTTGAGGATCGGGCTGTGGTAACTCGACGTGACGTGACCGAGCATCGGCACCGGCTCATGCGCCACCTGTCCCGCCGGCGGCGTCCTCACACCCGCCGCCACGATCTGGCCGCCTTCGGGCAGCACGCACGAAGCGTCATCGGTCAGGAGTCCTACGAGTTGCTTCCGATCTTCGCGGACGGTATCGGAACGCGTGAGCGAGCGCTTGCCGAGACAGTCCTTCGACTTCGCGACGAGCCCGCCCATGCCGAGATCGAATGGCGTGATCGAGCCGTCCGTATCCTGGCCGACGATGATGTACCCCTTCTCGGCGCGCAACACGTGCATCGTCTCAGTGCCGTAAGGCGTGATGCCGAACTCCTCACCCGCGCTCATCAACGCTTCCCACACGCCACGGCCCGCGTTGGCCGGCACGTTCACTTCGTAGGCGAGCTCGCCCGAGAAGCTGATGCGCATCACGCGCGCCTTGACGCCCGCAACCGTGCCGTCGCGGTAGCTCATGAACGGAAACGCCTCGTTCGCGAAGTCGATGTCCTGACAGACCTTCTTCAGCACCTTGCGGCTCTTGGGCCCGACGACGGCGAAGGTCGCCCAATGATCGGTCACCGATGCCAGCCGCACCTTCATGTCGGGCCATTCCGTCTGGAGCCAGCGCTCGAGCCACGTCAGCACGCGCGCGGCGCCGCCCGTTGTCGTCGTCATCATGTAATGCTGCTCGCCGAGGCGCACCGTCACGCCGTCGTCGAACACCATGCCGTTTTCGTCGAGCATGAGGCCATAGCGGCACTTGCCGACTTCCAGCTTCGACCACGGATTCGTATAGACCCAGTTCAGCAGCTTCGCCGCGTCCGGCCCCTGGATGTCGATCTTGCCGAGCGTCGACGCGTCGAGGATGCCGACGCCGTTACGCACAGCAAGGCATTCGCGCGCCACGGCCGCGTGCAGGTCTTCGCCGGCCTGCGGGTAATACCAGGGCCGCTTCCAGTTGCCGACGTCCTCGAATGCCGCGCCATGCTCGACGTGCCATTCGTGAATGCAGGTCTTGCGGATCGGATCGATGAAGTCGCCGATCTCGCGGCCCGCGATCGCGCCGAAAGTGACGGGCGTGTAGTTCGGGCGGAACGTCGTCGTGCCCGTCTCCGGAATCGTCTTTCCGAGCGCGCTCGCGAGGATCGCCATGCCGTTGATGTTGCCGAGCTTGCCCTGGTCGGTGCCGAAGCCCATCGCCGTATAGCGCTTCACGTGCTCGACCGATTCGAAGCCCTCACGCACGGCGAGCAGAATGTCGGCCGCCGATACGTCGTTCTGGAAATCGACGAACTGCTTCGGGCCGCGCGTCGCTTGCTCGCGATTGCCGACGAGCCAGAGCGGCAATATCGGCGTCTCCTTGATCTCCGCGATCTGCGGCGCCGTGGGGCGCGCGCTCTTGAATCCGAGCGATTGCACCGCTTCGATGCCCGCATCGATCGCGAAGCGCAGACCGCGTGCGAGACTGAACTCGCCGGCCGCGGCGCCGACGCTGACCTGGGCTTGAACGCCGCGTCCCGGCACGAAGCACGCCTTGTCGTCGTTCCAGTGAGCCTTGCCGCCCGATTGCGCGAAAAGGTGAAGCACCGGGCTCCATCCGCCCGACACCGCGACGAGATCGCATGCGAGCGTGGCCACCTGGGCGCCGACGGTGCCGTTGGCAAACGAAGCGACATCGACCGATGCCACGCGCCGATTCCCATGCGCCGCAACGACGACGGCTCCGCTCATGACCTTCAGGCCGTGACGCCGTGCCGTCGCCGGCAGCGAGCCGTCGGTTTTCGCGCGAGGATCGACGACCGTCACCTTCGCCCCGCCGGCCGCCAGGTCGAGCGCGCTTTGATAGCCGTCGTCGTTGTTCGTGAAGACGACGGCTTCGCGCCCCGGCAACACGCCATATCGATGGATATAGGTCGACACGGCCGAGGCCAGCATGATGCCGGGCAAGTCGTTGTTGCCGAAAACGAGCGGACGCTCATGGGCGCCCGTGGCGAGAATCACGCGCTTGGCCCGAATCTTCCAGACCAACTCGCGCGTGCCCTTGCGCATCGATACGGGCAGATGGTCGGTCAAGCGCTGCACGACCGTCACGAGGTTGTGGTCCTGGTAGCCGAACGCCGTGGCGCGCGAAAGCACCTTCACGTCGGGCATCTGCGCGAGCGCGGCCTCGATTTTCTCGACCCATTGCGTCGCCGGCTTGCCGTCGATCTGCGCGCGGCACGACAGCAGGCTTGCGCCGAGCTCGCGCTGGTCGTCGACGAGAATGACGCGCGCGCCGGAAAGACCCGCCGCGTGCGCCGCCGCGAGGCCCGTCGGCCCGCCGCCCACGACGAGCACGTCGCAATGCGCGAAGCACTTGTCGTAGCGATCGGCGTCGAGCGTGTCAGGCGCTTTGCCGAGACCTGCCGCGGCGCGGATCTTTTCCTCGTACTTCGGCCACCATTTGCGCGGCCACATGAAGGTCTTGTAGTAGAAGCCCGCGGGAATGAATCGCGCGAACTTCTGATTGACCGCCATGCGGTCGTTCTCGAGCGAGGGCTCCGCATTGACCGTCGTGGCCACGAGCCCTTGATAGAGCTCGACCTCCGTCGCGCGTGCGTTCGGTACCGTATAGGCACCGCGCTCGAGCTGCACGATGGCATTCGGCTCTTCGACCCCGGCCGTCACGATGCCGCGCGGCCGGTGATACTTCCAGCTCCGCGCGACGAAGTGAACGCCGTTCGCGAGCAACGCCGACGCGAGCGTGTCGCCCTGATAACCCTGGTAAGTGCGGCCGTTGAACGTGAAGGTCAGCGGGATGGCGCGATTGATCCGGCCGCCGGCGCCGAGGCGGTCTTTCTGACTGCTCATGATTGCTTGCCCTCTTTTGCGGCGTGCCCGGCGCTCGCGCCGCCGAACGTCTCATATCCCTGGAACGCGTAGGTGACCGTATCGCGCGTGGCCATGAACCAGCGGCGACATCCTTGCGCGTGCATCCATTGCTCGCGGTGCACGCCGCGCGGATTCTTGCGCATGAACAGGTAATCGCCCCACTCGCGATCGGAGAGCTTGTCGGGCTCGGCCGGACGCACAATATCGGCTTCACCGCCGCACGAGAACTCGGATTCGGCACGAGGACCGCACCACGGACATTCGATCAGCAACATTGCGGTCTCCTAGTGCATCAGTGAGCGACGGCGGCTGCGCCGTGCTCGTCGATAAGGTGGCCCGTGTAGAACCGGTCCAGCGCGAACGGTGCATTGAGCGGATGCGGCGCATCGTTCGCGATCGTGTGGGCGAAGGCCCAGCCCGAGCCCGGCGTCGCCTTGAAGCCGCCCGTTCCCCATCCGCAGTTGAAATAGAGCCCCTTCACGTCCGTCTTGCTGATGATCGGGCAGGCATCGGGCGAGACATCGACGATGCCGCCCCACTGCCGGTTCATCCGCACGCGAGAGAAGACGGGGAACATCTCGACGATGGCCTGCAACGTGCCTTCGATGATGTGGAAGCTGCCGCGCTGGCCGAAGCCCGTGTATTGGTCGATGCCGGCACCGATGACGAGATCGCCCTTGTCGGATTGGCTGATGTACGCATGCACCGCGTTCGACATCACGACGGTATTGACGACGGGCTTGATCGGCTCCGACACGAGCGCCTGCAGCGGATGACTTTCGATCGGCAGGCGAATGCCGGCCATGTCGGCGAGCGTCGTCGTGTTGCCGGCCGCCACCACGGCGACCTTCTTCGCCTTGATGAAGCCCTTGACCGTATCGACGCCGACGACCGCGCCGCCTTCGCGTCGAATGCCCGTGACCTGGCAGTTCTGAATGATGTCGACGCCGCGCGCATCGGCGCCGCGCGCGAAGCCCCATGCCACCGCATCGTGACGCGCGACGCCGCCGCGCCGCTGGAACGATGCGCCGAGCACCGGATAGCGGCTATTCAGGTTGATCGTCGGCTCGATTTCCTTGATCTGCGCGGGCGTGAGCCACTCCGCGTCGACGCCGTTGAGCCGGTTCGCGTTGATGCGCCGTTGCGTATCGCGCACGTCCTGCAGCGTATGCGCGAGGTTCATCACGCCGCGCTGGCTGAACATCACGTTGTAGTTGAGATCCTGGGAGAGGCCTTCCCAGAGCTTCATCGCCTTTTCGTAGAGCGCGGCCGATTCGTCCCACAGGTAGTTCGAGCGGATGATCGTGGTATTGCGAGCCGTATTGCCGCCGCCGAGCCACCCTTTCTCGAGGACGGCGACGTTGCGCAGACCATGCTCCTTGGCGAGGTAGTAGGCGGTCGCGAGCCCATGCCCGCCGCCGCCGACGATCACCACGTCGTATTCGCGCTTCGGCTCCGGGCTGCGCCATTGGCGATCCCAGTTCTCGTGGTATGACAAGCCGTTGCGCACCAGGCTGAAAATCGAAAAGCGGCTCATGGCGATGGTTCCGTTCGTCCTTGTGTCGATACAGCGACGTTTCGTCGTTGCGTGTGTGATTCGTCTCTCTCAGGTCCTACGCACTGCTCAGCATTCGATGACGTTGACGGCGAGCCCGCCGCGCGACGTCTCTTTGTATTTGGTTTTCATATCGGCTCCCGTCTCGCGCATCGTCTTGATGACGGAATCGAGCGAGACATAGTGATGGCCGTCGCCCTTCAACGCCATCCGCGATGCGTTGAGCGCCTTGATCGCCCCCATCGCATTGCGCTCGATGCAGGGAATCTGCACGAGGCCGCCGACGGGATCGCAGGTCATGCCGAGGTTGTGCTCCATGCCGATTTCAGCGGCATTCTCGACCTGCTGCGGCGTGCCGCCCATGACGGCCGCGAGCGCCGCCGCGGCCATCGAACAGGCCACGCCGACTTCGCCCTGGCAGCCGACTTCGGCACCCGATATCGAGGCCGTCTCCTTGTAGATGATCCCGATCGCCGCGGCCGTCAGCAGGAACTCGACGATACCGTCCTCGTTGGCGCCCGGCACGAACTTCACGTAGTAGTGCAAGACCGCCGGAATGACACCTGCCGCCCCGTTGGTCGGCGCCGTGACGACGCGCCCGCCCGCGGCGTTTTCCTCGTTGACGGCCATTGCGTAGAGGTTGACCCAGTCGAGCATCGACAGCGGATCGCGCAGCGATTCCTCGGTGCGCGCGCGCAGATGCTTCGAGAGCTCGGCCGCGCGGCGCTTGACGCGCATAGGCCCCGGCAACTCGCCCTCGATCTGGCAACCGCGCTCGACGCAGCGCGCCATCGTGCGCCAGATCGTCAGCAAGCCTTCGCGGACTTCAGCCGGCGTGCGCGTCGCGCACTCGTTGCGCAGCGTGACCTGCGCGATCGACAATCCGCTTTCGCGGCAGGCGCGCATCAGATCGTCGCCGGTCCGGAACGGGTAGGGCGACTCCGCCGCGGCGCGCACCCCATTGACGCGATCGCCGTCCCGATTGACGACGAAGCCGCCGCCGATCGAGTAATACTCTTTCTCGACAAGCAGTTGACCGTGCTCATCGAATGCCTGAAACCGCATGCCATTCGAGTGAACGACGTTCGTGCCGCCCAGCAGGCGCCGGTAAAACGCGACGTCCTCCTTCTCGTCGAAACGGATATCCGCGCGGTTCAGCAGGCGAAGCGACTTCGTCCGACGAATTTCGGCGAGGCGCGGCTCGATCAGGTCCGGATCGATCGCATCGGGCAAATGGCCTTCGAGCCCGAGCAGGACGGCCTTGTCCGTACCGTGGCCTTTGCCGGTGGCGCCCAGCGATCCATAGAGCTCCGCCTTGACGCGGCGCACATATCCGAGCAGATTCGCATCCTCGACGTGCGAGACGAAGCGGCAGGCGGCGATCATCGGCCCGACCGTATGCGAGCTCGACGGCCCGATGCCGATCTTGAAGAGGTCGAAAACGCTGACGTTCATGGGGGACTGCCTCTCTTGACGTACTTGACGCACGGTCCTTGAAGGGGGTGACTGCGGCTGCCGGCTCGGACGATCGAAGAGTCTTCTTCCGCCTCGTCCGCCATCGCCATCACCGATGGACTCAAGTACACCAAAGCGTAGAATGGGCAGATAGAACAAAAACGGCATCGCCGTGGGATGCCGTCGCCAAGAGCGCCGCCAATGGCGGATCGCGGCCGCTTTCGCTATGATCCGCGACGGAAAACCGCAAATCCGGGGCAGCGCGATCGGCGACGCTGATCTCCACGGCACACTTACCGCCCGAATTTTTTGCATCACATGAACGCTGTCGATCCGTCACCGACGATTTCCTCCGCTGTCCCGAAGGCGCGCATTCGCTTCGGCATCGTCTTGATGCCGAATTTCACATTGACGGCGTTTTCGGGTTTCGTCGACATGCTGCGGCTGTCCGCCGACGACAGCGACTTCAGCAAGCCCGTTCGCTGCGCCTGGAGCGTGGTCGGCAAGACGCTTGCGCCCGTGCGCGCGAGCTGCGGGATCCAGGTGACGCCGTGGGAAACGTACGACGAAGCGGAGCCGTTCGATTACGTCGTCGTCGTGGGTGGCCTCCTGCATTCGGTTCCGCAAGCCGACGACGAAACGCTCGAATTCATCCGTCGCGCCGCGCGCGGCAATACGACGATCGTCGGCATCTGCACCGGCGTCTTTGCGCTCATGCGGGCCGGCGTGCTCGACGGTCACCGAGTCTGCGTGAGCTGGTTCCACTACTGGGATTTCATCGAGCGCTTCCCGAACGCCGATGCCGATGCGCTCGTCGCCGATCGGCTCTTCGTGATCGATCGGCGGCGGATCACCTGCTCGGGCGGGCGCGCGTCGATCGACGTCGCGGCCGCGATCCTGCTGCGGCACATGGATCACGCCACTGTGCAAAAGGCGCTGCGCATTCTGCTCGTCGGCGAGATGCAAAAGGGCAATGCGCCGCAGCCTCACCCGCCCGGCATCGCGCCTGCCACGCACCCCAAGGTCAAGCGCGCGATCCTGCTCATGGAACAGTATGTCGGGCGCGCGCTGCCGCTAGACGAGCTGGCATCCAAGCTCGACCTTTCGCCGCGACAGCTCGAGCGTCTTTTCAAGGCGGAAACGGGAAAGAGTCCTCAGACGTTTGCCAAGCACGTCCGGCTGCGGACGGCAGCCTGGCTATTGACGAGCTCGGACAGGACGGTGGCCGACATCGCGTCGAGTTGCGGTTTCTCCGACGCCTCTCACCTCGGACGCGAATTCCGCAAGCAGTTCGGGCTGCCGCCCGTGATGTATCGCGAGCAGCGGGCGGGCGTCGCGGTTGGCGATGCTGAAGGCTTCACCGAAGCGGGATTGGACGACGCCGCAGCCGACGCGATCCCGCAATAGCCGTCCTCGTCCTCGTCTTCGTCCTCTCCCTCGTCATCCTATCCGACGCGTCGCAGCGGCCATCCAAACTCAATGCTCCTGCCGACGCTCGCGGCTCGGCGCATGGCCGAACTGGGCGCGGTAGGCCTTGCTGAAATGGCACGCCGATTGAAAACCACAGACGCTCGTGACCTCGGCGATCGACGCATCCGTCGTACGCAACAGATCGCGCGCGCGACGCAGCCGCAGCGACAGGTAGTAATGCGTCGGTGAGACGTCGAGATAGAGCTTGAACATCCGCTGCAGATGACGCTGCGAAAGCTGTACGAGGCGCGCGAGTTCCTCGAGCGACAGAGGCTCTTCGATGTTCGCCTCCATCAGCCGCACGACTTCGATCAGCTCCGCGCGAGAGAAGCCGATGCGCGCATCGACCGGAATCGGCTGATGATCGGACGCGCTGCGAATTCGCTCGAGGATGAATTGGGCCGAGACTTGCGCGGCGAGATTCTGGCCGAGCCGCTGTCCGACCAGATGGAGCATGAGGTCGAGCGGCGCCGTGCCGCCCGTGCAGGTCAAGCGATCGCGGTCGATCACGAACAGCTCGTCGCTGAACTTCACGTTCGGAAACTCGGCGTGCAGCGCCGACATGTCCTCCCAATGAACGGTGCAGCGATAGCCGTCGAGCAATCCGGCGCTCAGCAGCGCGTAGGCACCGGTACAGATCGCGCCGAGCGGAACCTCGCGCGCCGCAAGATACGCGAGCAGGCTGCGCACGCGCTGATCCACCGACTGCCGGATCTGCGTGCCGCCGCATACGATCAGCACGTCGGGAACGCCCGCTTGCTCGAGCGTCTGCGTCGGCGTCACCGTCACCCCGTTGCTCGCGGAGACGGGCACGCCGTCGGGCGAGATGACGGACCAGCGGTAGTGCGTCCGCCGGCTGACATAGTTAGTCATCCTAAGCACTTCGACGGCGCTCGTAAAAGCGATCATCGAGAAGCTCGGCAGCGTCAGAAAACCGAAATGCACGGTGGCCGGCTTCGCCGCCTGGGCTTGGGCTTCGGCTCGCGCTTCGGCTTCGTCCGCGATGAGGTTCTCCGGCGTCATGCTGGCTCCGTCCGTGCTCGGGCTCAAGCCGCGGGCTGTTGCGATTGCGCGGGGCGCAGGCGCATCACGCTGCGCAATCCCTTGAAGCGAGGCGCGGGCGCCGTGCCGGGCGTGCGGCCGAAGCTCTCGGTAATACGGTCGAGAATGATCGCGAGCAGCACCACCGACAAGCCGCTTTCGAAGCCGAGACCGATGTCAAGCCGCTGAATGCTCGCGAGCACGTCGTTGCCGAGCCCGCCCGCGCCGACCATCGATGCGATGATGACCATCGAGAGCGCCATCATGATCGTCTGGTTGACGCCCTGCATGATCGACGGCAACGCATTGGGAACCTGGACCTTGTAGAGCAGCTGCCACGGCGTGCAGCCGAAGGCCTGCCCCGCCTCGACGATCTCGCGGTTCACATGCCTGATGCCGAGGCTCGTGAGGCGCACGGCCGGCGGCATCGCGAACACCACCGTCGAAATGATGCCGGGCACGCGGCCGAGCCCGAACAGCATCGCGGCCGGAATCAGGTAGACGAAAGCCGGCATCGTCTGCATGAGGTCGAGGATCGGCCGCACGATGAGCGCGACATGCTTGCTCTTCGCCGTCCAGATTCCGAGTGGAATACCGAGCACGAGACTGATGATGGTCGACGAAAGCGTCAGCCCGAGCGTCACGACAGTTTGATCCCAAAAGCCCGTCGCAAATATCAGCAACAGCGAAAGCGTCGTGAAGATCGCGAAGCGCCAGCCCACGCGCCATAGCGCCACAGCGATGAAAATGGCCATCAGCGCCGGCATCGGAATCGCCTGCAAGCCATGCTCGACGAGCGCCGCGAGGCCGTCGATGCCGCGGCCGACCGCGTCGAAGACGCGGCTGTCATGATCGAGCAGATAGTGGACAGACTGATCGACCCAGCTGCCGAGCGGAATCAGTTCAGACATGGGAACCTCGCATGCGCGTCAGCGCTTGAAGAACGACGGCACGATCGACCGAGCCGCAATAACAACCGTCGTCGTCGACGACGGGCAGCGCGCGCGGATACGCCATGACGCGCGAGACGACCTGCTCGAGCGATGCGGCGCGCGGTATGCTTTCGATCTGCGCGAGGCTCGGCGCGGCCGTGGCGAGCGCGTCGCGCGTCACGAAGCCGCGAATCTTGCGTTCGCCATCGAGCACGAACGCATAGTCGGCGCTGCCGTTCATCGATGCAGCAACGCTGGCCGTATCGAGCTGCCGCACGAGCGGCACGGCGTCGGTCTGCATCAGGTCGCCCGCCGTCAGGTAGCGGCTCGTATCGACGCCCTCGAAGAACGCGCGGACGTAGTCATCGGCAGGACTGCTGACGATTTCCTGGGGCGTTCCGAGCTGCACGAGCCTGCCGCCCTCCATGATCGCGATGCGGTTGCCGATCCTGAACGCCTCTTCGAGATCGTGCGAGACGAACATGATGGTGCGGCGCTGGTCCTTCTGCAGTTGCAGCAGGACGTTCTGCATCTCCTTGCGCTTCAACGGATCGAGCGCCGAGAATGCTTCGTCCATGATCATCAGCGATGGGTTGACGGCGAGCGCGCGAGCAAGGCCGACACGCTGCTGCATGCCGCCCGACAGCTCGGCCGGCAGCTTGTGCGCGAACGGGGCAAGACCAACTTGCTCGAGCACCACCATTGCCTTCGCCTCGCGCTCCTTGCGCCCGACGCCGGCCACCTCGAGCCCGAACGCGGCGTTGGAGAGCACGGTGCGCTGCGGCATCAGCGCGAAGGACTGGAACACCATGCTCATATCCCTGCGGCGCAGCGCAGTGAGTTCGGAACGTCGCACGGTCGCGATATTGCGCCCGTCGATGACGATCTTTCCGGCCGTGGTATCGACGAGCCGATTGATCAGGCGAATCAGCGTCGATTTGCCGGAACCGGACAAGCCCATCAGGACGAAGATCTCGCCCTCCTGAACCTCGAACGACACGTTGTGAACGCCGACGACCTGACCCGTGCGCGCGAAGATTTCATCCTTCGTCGCACCTTGGCTGAGCATGTCCAGGGCGGCTCCCGGGTTGTTGCCGAACACCTTGAAGAGGCCTTCGACCAGCACCTTGGGTGAACTCATCTTTACCGTCTCCTTGCGGCAGGCGCGAACCTGCAAAGTGTGCATACATAGTTGCTAGAAAAATCCCCACTTAGCCGACGAATTCCGACGCACGCTTGCGAAAATGCGACACGTCCGGACAAGCGTGGTCGTCGTCGAATGGCTGGGAGCGCCGCCTGGCAAGGCTTTGCGGCTTTACTCGCGAATTGCGACATTTGGCGCCTGGCTCGTCTATGTCGCGATTCGACAGATTCGCGTCCGTTCCGCGCGGCGGCAGGCGCCGCGTGCCTTCCGGCGGCTCCCACCGGTGCCAGTGCTGGTGCCCGCCTGATCGGCGTCGACAGTCGTTCTATGACAAAATGGCCGCGTTTTTGCCACTTGTCATTCCGCGAAAACCATGTCTGACACGCTCGAAGAACAAGAAGCAGCCGACTATGCGATGCGCCATTGGAGCGTCGGCGACAAGGTACCGATTAAGCTGGGCTCACAGGCCCACAAGCGGATGTTTTGCCGCATGCTGCTCGAGACGCACAATCCTTACAAGCCCGCCGTCATCGCCTGGCCTGAACTCCCGCCCGACGCGCTGGCGCGCGTCACGTCGCTGCCGATCTGGGACATCGCGGTCCAAACCGAGGGCCGCGCCTCTGTCCGGGTTGCCACCTACGCGGCAAGCGTGCGCGATCCGCTTTTGCGCGAGGCGCTTCAACTCGGCGGCGCCGAAGAGGCGCGTCACAAAGTCGTGTTGTCGAAGCTCGTCGGCGCTTACGGCATCGAGCTCGCCCCGGAACCCGAATACCCCGCACCGCGCGATGCGGAGTGGGCCTGGATGGTCACAGGATTCAGCGAATGCATCGACAGCTTTTTCGCATTCGGACTGTTCCGGTCCGCCCAGCTTTCCGGTTTTTTCCCCGATGCGCTCGTCGAGACGTTCGAGCCCGTCATTCAGGAAGAGGCGCGGCATATCCTCTTCTTCGTGAACTGGGTTGCCTGGCATCGACGCAACCTACCGTGGTGGAAGCGGCCCTGGTTCTTTGCCTGCGTCGTCGGCGTCTGGTTTCTGCTCGTCTGGGAGCGCGTGGCCATCGCGAAAGGCATCGACGCCGAAGGTGTGGCGCACGACGCCAATTTTGCGGCAAGGGGCGCCGCCGCGGTGGGCGAAGCAATCACTCCCCGCAAGCTCGTCGAGCTCTGCCTCGAAGAAAACGAACGACGCATGAGCGGCTATGACGCGCGCCTGCTTCGCCCGACCTTCGTGCCACGGCTCGCGAAGTTCGCGCTGCGGTTCCTGAGGAAATAGCATGCGCGGCTTGCACGAACGGGTGCGCGCATGCGCCGGCCGCTTGGCGATATGCGCTACGTTGCTGATTGCGGGCTGCGAGACGCTTGCCGCGGCGGACCCCAACGCGCTTTGGCAGATCGTTCATTTCGATTGCGCGCCGGCCGCGCGAACCACGGACAAGACCGGCGTCTGCTCGAGCGTCGATATCAGCCATCGCTATGCGATCCTCAAGGACCGGAACGGCCTCGCGCAGCATTTGCTGATACCGACCGATCGCATATCCGGCGTGGAAAGTCCGCTCGTGCTCGCGCCGGACGCGCCGAACTACTGGGCCGACGCATGGAACTCCCGCGGCTTCGTCGAAGCCTCGCTGACAGCGGCTCATCGCGAAACGCTCGCGGACGATCGACTCGGCCTCGAAATCAATTCCGCTTATCGGCGCACGCAGGAACAGTTACACATTCACATCGATTGCATGCGTGCGAGCGCGGTCGAGGCGTTGCAGCGTCATCGCAACGATGCGCCGAATCGATGGGACTGGGACACGATCGACGGTGCGCGCTATCGCATCATGCGAGTCAGCGGCCCGACGTTCGACGTCAACCCGTTCGACATCGTCGCGCGCGACAAGCAAGCGCCCGATGCGATGGCCGCGCAGACCATTCTCGTCACGGGCGCCGGGCCGTCGGCGCAGCACGACGGATGGCTGATCGTGAATAGCGGCACCGATGTCGACGGTGGCACGGGCTCCGCCGAAGTGCTGCTCGATCATCAGTGCAAGGTGGCCGAGAACAGGCCATAACGCGCGCAGTTCGCGCCGTTTATCGCGACGGCCACTTCCATGGCGGCAAGTCGAACGCGTCGACATCGACGATGCGCGTAGCGCCGAGCTCTTTCTCGAGCACGATCGAGCTGCACCCGCTCTCGCGCTCGAGCGCGGCTACAAGCCGCGTGGCGTGCGAAACGACCAGCACCTGAGACCGTACCGACGCCTGAGCGATAAGGCGCGCCAACGCCGGAAGGAGATCGGGGTGGAGGCTCGTTTCCGGTTCGTTCAACACGAGCAGCGTCGGCGGCCGGGGCGTCAGCAACGCGGCGACGAGCAGCAAATAGCGCAGCGTGCCGTCCGAAAGCTCAGCGCCTCTCAGCTCGCGCAAAAGCCCATGCTGATGCATCGTTATTTCGAAGCGGCCGTCGTGGTTGGCCACCCCGACGCGCGCGCCCGGGAACGCATCGTCGATGGATGCATCGAGCGCGGCGCCATCGCCGATTTCGCGAATCGTCTGCAGTGCGGCCGCGAGGTCGGAGCCGTCGTCGCCAAGTACGGGGGTATGGGTGCCAATCTGAGGCAACCGCGTAGGCGCTTGCTCGTCGGTACGGAAGTGATCGTAAAAGCGCCACGACCGGATCTGCTCACGCACGGCAATCATCTCCGGCGCGGTTTTCGGGTCCATGAACTCGGTCATCATGCTGTCGAAGCTGGCGACTGGCTGAGGAACCGTGAACCATTCTCCGCTTTGATCGCGTGTACGGATCGTCGCGCCTTGCCTGTCCACGAGCAAAGCCGACGGGCGTAAGATCGGTCCGCTCCAGATGCACTCCCGTTTGATGACGGGGTCCAGCGAGAACTGAGAACCGCTGGGGATCGGCAAGCCGAGATCGACTGCGTAGCCGAACGAAGCCCCCGCGAATCCCAGGCGCAAACTGACGGCGTCCTTGCGGCGCGTCCCGTGCACCGGCTGTTCGCCGGCGAGCATGGCGCGTGAAAAGCGCTCGGGGCCGGCCCACAGTGTCGACGGCAGTCCGCCCTCGCGCGCGAGTGACGGGATGAGTCCGCCTTTGGCCGTCAGCGCCAGAAGACGCAGTGCCCGGTAGACGTTCGATTTTCCGCTGCCGTTCGGCCCAGTGATGACATTGAGTGCGCCGAGCGGCACGATCAATTCGCGCAGCGAACGGTAGTTGGAAATAGCGAGCGTGGTCAGCATGACATTTTCTGATCAAAACCTTCGTGAGTGGCGCTGGTCGTAAAACCGATAATTTATACCGTAGGCTGAATATGGCGCGCATCTATTTAAAAAACGGCCAAGCATGGTCGTTACAGGTTCGATACGTTTTGCTCGCATCGCCGCTCTGATGCTCCTGCCGGAGCACGCTGCGGCAAGCCAATTAAGGCTCTTGACTCAAAGCACCGCTCTGTACGTTTCAAAACAGAAGCGTCTTCGATGCGCAGCGCTTGCAGCCGTGCGGCAAGACCGCGACCAATGTCGACCGCGCCTCGATCCCGGGCCGATGGCACGGTTCATGCGGTCTTTACGGCCAGGCTTTAAGGAGTCCTGATCGAAAGAATCGATCGCGGTCGTGCGTAGCGACATCGGCTGAAACGCCATTCTCACACGTCACTTGAATTTCGGATTCGCGGGATTCACTCGATCTCACGATGGGTAAAGCTGTTTTTTCTCATTAGCGCACCACCCGTTTTTCAGGCGGGCGTACGCGCTAAACCGGAGCGCAGCGATGAAAGAGTTCCTCGTCGCTTTGATATTGATCACTCCAGTAGTCGTGGTCGGCCATCAACTGGGGCTCGACGCCCAGCAGGTCGTGGACGGAGTGGTTCGCGTCGTGCGAGCGCTGTTGGACGCCGCTTCTTGAGCGACCGGAATTAATCGCTGGCCAGCATCCGCCGACGAATCGCCTCGACGAACACATCCGCTTGCTCAACAGCCCAGCGGGCTTCGTCGTCGGCTACCGTCTCGCCGGTGTAATCCGCGAGGCGACGTAAGCGCTCAACCTTGTTGAGTGCGCTCCCAAGCTCCGGTTCAATCGTGCCCGACTTCACGAGGTGAAGACCAAACGACGATATCAGACTACGATGTGTTTTCGGCGAAGCGTCAGGGAGCGTGATCCCTTCGAACAACAACGCTGCGGTCATGCTCATACGGGAATACCTTCCCGAAGGATGTTCTTGATGAGAGCCGGGTTGCTGAACAGTTCGGGGTGATCCATCTCGTCCTCCCAAAGCGGCAGCGCTTCGACGAGCACGCCGGTCTCCAGCAATACGTCGAAAGCGATCCCAGCCATCTCCAACGCAATCGGCGTACGCCTGCCATGCTGCCCCGGCAAAATCACCGCGATATCCGCATCGCTTTCTTGGCTGTGGGTTTCGCGGGCCCGACTGCCAAAAAGGAGCGCGCGGCTGACTTGATAGCGGCCGGCGATGCGCTCCATAAATGCCTTTGCCGCGCGCGCGGTTTCGGGATCGACAGCAGGGTTCACGGCAGTCTCCGGTGGACTCACAATACTCACCGCGTACGATGATAATTCAGTGTCGCAACACGCGCCATATCAACTGGCATAAGCCGCGCCAGTGCCGACATAAGCTACGGGCCGCGGCGCCGCAATCGCTCACCCCGCCACCAGCCCGCGCTTTTCCAGCCATTCGCGATTGAACAACCGCGCAAAGTAAAGGCTCCCTCGGTCGCACAGCAAAGTGACGATCGTATGCCCGGGGCCCATTTCGCGGGCAAGCTCGACCGCCGCGGCGATGTTGATGCCCGTGGATCCCCCCATGTACAACCCTTCTTCGCGCAGGAGGCGATAGACCATCGTCACGCAGGTTTGATCGTCCACGCGAATTGCATCGTCGATCGGCGTGCCCTCGAGGTTCGCCGTGATTCGACTGGAGCCGATGCCCTCCGTGATCGAGTTGCCCTCCACTTTGATCTCGCCGGTCTTGACGAAGCTATAGAGCCCGCTGCCGTGCGGATCGGCGAGCACCGTCCTGATTGCCGTGTTTTGCTCCTTGAGGAAACGCGCGACGCCCGCGAGCGTGCCGCCGGTCCCCGTTGCGCAAACGAAGGCGTCTATGTTTCCGCCCGTGTCGCGCCATATCTCCGGCCCCGTCGTTTCGTAGTGCGCCTGACGGTTGACCACGTTATCGAATTGATTGGCCCAAATCGCGTTTTCCGTTTCCTCCGCCAAGCGGCCCGCAATCTTCTGGTAGTTGTTCGGATCTTTATAGGGCACCGCGGGCACGGGACGCACTTCAGCACCAAGCACGCGCAGCAGGTCCATCTTCTCTTGCGATTGCGTTTCGGGAATGACGATGATGCACCGATAGCCACGTGCCGCGCAGATGTGAGCGAGGCCGATACCGGTGTTGCCGGCAGTCCCCTCGATCACGGTGCCGCCCGGCTTCAGCGCGCCGCGACGCTCGGCATCTTCGATGATGTAGCGCGCCGCGCGATCCTTGACCGAGCCGCCCGGGTTGATGAATTCGGCCTTGCCGAGGATCTCGCAGCCTGTTTCGGCGCTCAATTTCGCGAGGCGGATCAGCGGCGTATTGCCGACAGCGCCAACAAACCCATCGAGTACTGGCATGTGCGCTCTCCTTCCTTGAAACCAATGAGGACCCTTCCAGAATAGGCCGGCACCGGCGTCATTTGTAATGCTGCAAAAGCACGCCCAACGCCGCCAGCACAGCGAGAATCACGATGATGACCGGCGTGTTCAGCCGGCCCGCGATGAACGGCGCGGCGTGCCTGCGAATCGCTTTTACAGTGACGGGAATCCTCACGATAGCCTCCGATTACGGACGGGTGGGTGCGCTACCTGCTAGGCAAAAACCTCATATGTCCCATCGCCCCATTAGAGGAGCCCCCACTATGCTGACACAGAAGACGAAAGATATCGTCAAGGCCACTGCACCGGTGCTTGCCGAGCATGGCTATCCGATCATCCAGCGATTCTACGAGCGTCTGTTCGAGGCCCATCCCGAACTGAAGAACGTCTTCAACATGGCGCATCAGGAACAAGGGCAGCAACAGCAGGCGCTCGCTCGCGCCGTGTATGCCTACGCCGAAAATATCGAGGACGCGAGCAGTCTTACCGCCGTGCTGAAAAACATTGCAAACAAGCACGCAAGCCTCGGGGTGCGGCCCGAGCACTACCCGATCGTCGGCGAGCATCTGCTCGGGGCGATCAAGGACGTCTTGGCGAATGCCGCAACGGACGAAATCATTTCGGCGTGGGCGCAGGCGTACGGCAATCTCGCCGACATCCTGATGGGCATGGAAGCGGAGCTCTACGAGCGCTCCGGAACGCAAGTTGGCGGCTGGACCGGCTGGCGCACATTCGTCGTGCGCGAGAAGCGCCCGGAAAGCACTGTGATTACATCGTTCGTGCTCGAGCCTTCCGATGGCGGCCCGGTGACCAATTTTGAGCCTGGGCAGTACATCAGCGTGGCCGTCGACGTTCCTTCCTTGGGGCTCCAGCAGATACGTCAGTACAGCCTTTCGGATATGCCCAACGGCCACACCTATCGCATTTCCGTGAAGCGGGAAAGCGGCGGCTCGAAGCCGCCGGGCTACGTGTCAAATTTGTTGCACGATCATGTCAGCGTCGGCCACAAAATCAAGCTGGCAGCGCCGTATGGCAATTTCCATATCGATGTCGACGCGAAAACGCCCATCGTGCTGATCAGCGGCGGCGTCGGATTGACCCCGATGATCAGCATGCTAAAGAGGGCAATACAGGATCCTCATCGCCAGGTCGTCTTCGTGCACGGCGCGCGGAACAGCGGTGTCCACGCGATGCGCGACCGGCTGCGGGAGACAGCGAGGACCTACAGCAACTTCAGCTTGATCGTGTTCTATGACGATCCATTGCCGCAGGACGTCCAGGGAAAAGATTACGACTGGCCGGGGCTCGTGAACGTCGATTCGATCAAGAACGCGATCCTGCTGCCCGATGCGGACTACTACATTTGCGGCCCGATCCCGTTCATGCGGATGCAGCACGATGCGCTGAAGGGATTGAACGTCCCGGAGGCTCGCATCCACTACGAAGTCTTCGGGCCGGATCTCTTCGCCGAGTAGAACGAAACTTTCAGCGATTGGGCGGACCAGCAGTTCATGCCGACACTCGAGCTCGCCGGCCGGTCCTGCGACGCTCAGCCGAGCCTTTCCTTCAGGAACGCGACCAGGTACGGCGTCGCGGCTGCCGCTACCGTCGAAGCGGTGGACGGGTCTATCCCCATTCTCTCGGCCAGGGACTCGGCGACACGCCCGGTGAGGACACCTTCTCCGCCTTCCATCAGCGATTTGAAGACGCCGTCGCCGCGGACGAGGCCCGCCGCAAAGGCCGCGAAAAAGCTCTTGCCCGCATGCTCGCCCATCAATCCGCCGCTTTGCTCTTCGACGTGAGCGTGCGCCGTTTCCGCCGCTTGACTGAGCATTTGCTGCGCATCGTCGGCGTTGATACCCTGCGCCGTCAGCGCCTGGGTCGCCTGGCTTCCGTGCTCGGAAGAAAGAAACTCGGAAATCAGTTGCTGTGCGTCCATGGATCGCTCTCCTTTTGAGTTCGGCTTCAGGGCAGTGTCCGTGTTGGGGCAGCGGACAAGCGCAAGTATGCTACCAGCCGCGCATGCGTAAGCACAGCCATCAGGCTCTCGCCTGACAAAAATTCACGATTGCTCGCCCATCTCCATGACCAGCAACTGCGCGCCGTCGGCAACCTGATCGCCCACCGCGAAGAGCACTTCCGCGATCTTGCCGGCGGTCGGCGCGCCGATCGTATGCTCCATCTTCATCGCTTCCATGACGATGAGCGGCGCGCCCTTCTCCACCACAGCGCCGGGTTCGACGAGCACCGCGATCACCTTGCCCGGCATCGGAGCGGTCAGGCGCCCCTCGCCGTGCTCCGCATCGGCCGCATGCGCGAGCAGGTTCGTCCATTCGAACGCGAGCGACGTGCCCTGGCAAAACACATGAAACACGTCATCGTCGACGAATACGCGCCCCGTCACGCGGCTATCGCCAATATGCGCGCCGAGCGCATGCGGCTCGCTGCCGCGCCACCAATCGAACGGCTCGGTCCATTGCGCATGCTCGAGCGACCGAGCATCGCCGTCGCGCAAGTAGACCACGCGAAACGCCTCGTCTCGCTCAACATCGCGCCAGTCGATCGATTGTCGGTACGGACCATTGAGCCGCCAATGCGACAACGCATCCCACGGCGATGCGCCATGAGCCAGACCGCCCTCGCGCGTCAACAACGCGGCGCACGCCAGCGCGAGCGCCTCCTTGAACGGCCTCGACGCGGGGGCGAAAAGCGCGTCGCGATGCCGCTCGATGAGGCCCGTGTCGAGGTCCGCGCAGGCGAACGGTTCGCTTGCCACGACGCGCCGCAAGAACTCGACGTTCGTCTGCGGACCGACCGCCTCGCAATCCTTGAGCGCATGCGCAAGACGCGCCAGCGCTTCGTCCCGGTCCGCGCCATGCACGATGAGCTTGGCGATCATCGGATCGTAGAACGGCGTGATCGCGTCGCCTTCGCGTACGCCGCTGTCGACCCGCACCGGTGCTCGCGTCGGCGTGCCGATCGTGAACTCGACGGCTTCCGGCATGCGCAGATACTTGAGCGTGCCCGTGGACGGCAAAAAGCCGCGCGATGGATTCTCCGCGTAGATGCGCGCCTCGATCGCATGGCCTCGGACCCGGAGCTCGTCCTGGCTCAACGGCAGCGGCTCGCCTGCCGCAACGCGCAACTGCCACTCGACGAGGTCCTGCCCGGTGATCATCTCGGTGACCGGATGCTCGACCTGCAGGCGAGTATTCATCTCCATGAAGTAGAACTGGCCGTCCGCCATGATGAATTCGACGGTGCCCGCTCCCACGTACTCGACGGCGCGCGCCGCCGCGACCGCGGCCTCGCCCATCGCGCGGCGCAGCTCGTCCGACAAGCCCGGCGCCGGCGCCTCCTCGAGCACTTTCTGATGGCGACGCTGCACCGAACAGTCGCGGTCGAACAAGTACACGGCGCCGCCCTGCGTGTCGGCGAATACCTGCACCTCGATATGGCGCGGTCGCGTCAGATACTTTTCGATGAGCACACGGTCGTTGCCGAAACTGCTCGCCGCTTCGCGCTTGCATGAAGCCAGTGCCGCCGCGAAATCCTCACCGCGCTCGACGACGCGCATCCCCTTTCCCCCGCCGCCCGCGCTCGCTTTCAGCAGCACCGGATAGCCGATCTCGTCGGCCTCGCCCCGCAATAGTTCGGCGTCCTGATCGTCGCCGTGGTAGCCCGGCACGAGCGGTACCGCCGCCGCATGCATCAAGGCCTTCGCCGCGGCCTTCGACCCCATCGCGGCAATCGCCGAAACGGGCGGCCCGATGAAGACGAGTCCCGCCTTTTCACACGCATGCGCGAAATCTTCGTTCTCCGAAAGAAAGCCGTAGCCGGGATGGACGGCTTGCGCGCCGGTCCGCAACGCGGCCTCGATGATGCGTTCGATGCGCAAATAGCTGTCCGCGGCCGCCGAGCCGCCGATGTGGACCGCTTCATCGCAGGCGGCGACATGCTTGGCATTCGCATCGGCGTCGGAATAGACGGCGACGCTCGCGATACCGAGCCGCTTGCAGGTTGCGGCAACGCGGCACGCGATTTCCCCGCGGTTCGCGATCAGGATTTTGTTGAACATGAAATGTCTCGGATCAATCGCGCCAAGAAGGCGCGCGTTTTTCCAAAAACGAGGCCACGCCTTCCCGCCCCTCGGCGCTCGCACGGATGCGAGCGATGCGTCCGGCCGTATCGTCGATCAGCGCTTCGTCGAGCGCATGACCCGCGATGTCCTGCACGAGCCGCTTCGATTCGCGCACCGCCTGTGGGCCGTTCGCGCAAAGCGTCGCGGCAATTTTCCGCACCGTTGCATCGAGCGTCTCCGTCGTGGCTGCTTCGTGAACGAGGCCCAAGCGAAGCGCCGTCGCGCAATCGAATTGCTCCGCCGTCGTGAAATAGCGCCGCGATGCGCGCTCACCGAGCGCGCGAACGACGTAGGGCGCAATCGTCGCAGCAATGAGACCGAGCCTTGCCTCGGAAAGGCAAAACCGTGCGCTATCGACGGCAACGACGATGTCGCTCGCGGCAATGAGGCCAACGCCGCCTGCATACGCGTCCCCCGATACCCGCGCAATCACCGGCTTCGACGAGCGATAGATGACAGCGAGCATGTCGGCGAGCCGCCTCGCGTCCGCGCGATTCTCCTCATCGGAGAATGTCGCCATCTTCTTCATCCAGTTGAGATCGGCGCCCGCGCAAAAGGCCGCGCCGTTTGCCGCCAGCACGATGGCTCGCACGTCGTCGCGCGCGTCGAGTTGCCTGAATGCGTCCGTCAGTTCCGCAATCATCGCCTCGTTGAAAGCGTTGCGCACGTCGGGGCGGTTGAGCGTTACCGTCGCTACGCGCTCGGAAAGCGCGACTTCCAGCATGGCGTACTGCATCGATTGTCTCCTGCCGAATTCGTCAGCCGTTGACGTCCTGTGGTTCAAATGCCGTCTTCACTGCATCTGCACTGTCCAGGCGCCGTCGGCATCACATTCTGAATACGCCGAAGCGCGTCTCCTCGATCGGCGCATTCATCGCGGCCGATAAACCGAGTCCGAGCACATCGCGCGTGTGCGCCGGATCGATGACCCCATCGTCCCAGAGCCGCGCACTCGCGTAATAAGGGTGTCCCTGGTGCTCGTATTGGTCGCGGATCGGCTTCTTGAACGCTTCCTCCTCCTCGGCGCTCCACGTGCCGCCTTTCGCCTCGATGCCGTCGCGCTTGACGGTCGCGAGCACCGATGCGGCCTGCTCTCCGCCCATCACCGAAATGCGCGCGTTCGGCCACATCCAGAGAAACCGCGGCGAGTATGCACGGCCGCACATGCCGTAATTGCCGGCGCCGAACGAGCCGCCGATGATGACCGTGAACTTCGGCACCTTCGCCGTCGCGACCGCCGTGACCATCTTCGCGCCGTGGCGCGCGATGCCTTCGTTCTCGTACTTGCGGCCCACCATGAAGCCGGTGATGTTCTGCAAAAAGACGAGCGGAATCTTGCGCTGACAGCAGAGCTCGATGAAATGCGCGCCCTTGACGGCCGATTCCGAGAACAGAATGCCGTTGTTCGCGACAATGCCGACGGGATAGCCCCAGATGTGCGCGAAGCCCGTCACGAGCGTGGTGCCGTAGCGCGCCTTGAATTCGTCGAATTCCGAGTCGTCGACGAGACGAGCAATGACTTCGCGGACGTCGAACGGCTTGCGTGTATCGACGGGAATCACGCCGTAAAGGCTTTGCGCGTCGTAACGCGGCGGTTTCGGCTCCCGGACCGCCATGGGCAGTTGCTTGACGCGGTTGAGCTTCGAGACGATGCTGCGCGCGATCGCGAGCGCATGCGCGTCGTTCTGCGCGAGATGGTCGGCGACGCCGGAGAGCCGCGTATGCACATCCCCTCCGCCGAGATCCTCGGCACTGACCTCTTCGCCTGTCGCCGCCTTGACGAGCGGCGGACCGCCAAGAAAAATCGTGCCCTGGTTCTTGACGATGATCGATTCGTCGCTCATCGCGGGCACATAGGCGCCGCCGGCCGTGCACGAGCCCATGACGACGGCAATCTGCGCGATGCCGGCCGCGGACAAGTTCGCCTGGTTATAGAAGATCCGCCCGAAGTGGTCCCGATCGGGGAACACGTCGTCCTGATTGGGCAGATTGGCTCCGCCCGAATCGACGAGATAGACGCACGGCAGCCGGTTCTCCGCGGCGATCTCTTGCGCGCGCACGTGCTTTTTCACCGTCACCGGATAGTAGGTGCCGCCCTTGACCGTCGCGTCGTTGCATACGATCACGCACTCCTGCCCGGCGATACGGCCGATGCCGGTGATGATGCCGGCCCCGGGCGCGGCGTCGTGGTACATGCCGAAGGCCGCCAATTGCGAAAGCTCGAGAAACGGCGTGCCCGGGTCGAGCAGTTGCGCGATGCGATCGCGCGGCAGCAGCTTGCCGCGCGAGACGTGCTTGTCGCGCGCCGCTTGCCCGCCGCCCAACGCGAGATGCGCGACTTTCGTGCGCAGGTCGGCGACGAGCGCCTCGAGCGCGCCCGCATTGGCCCGGAATTCATCCGAGCGCGGATTGAGCTTGCTTTCGATGATCAGCATAAGATCGACTGCTTCCGCTTGCGGCCGTCACAGAAGCCACGGCCGAACGTTCGTTGTACTGAGTAAATCGGTGCGGGACGACGCACCGGCTCACGCCGTTTCCGAGAACAGCTCCCGGCCGATCAGCATGCGGCGGATTTCGCTCGTGCCGGCGCCGATTTCGTAGAGCTTCGCGTCGCGCCACAGGCGGCCGACAGGGAATTCGTTGATATAGCCATTGCCGCCGAGAATCTGAATTGCCTCGCCGGCCATCCAGGTCGCCTTTTCGGCGGTATAGAGAATGACGCCCGCGCAGTCCTTGCGCACCTGGCGCACATGCTCCCTGCCGAGCGTATCGAGCTGGCGGCCCACCGCATAGAGATAGGCGCGGCAAGCCTGCAGCGTCGTGTACATGTCCGCCACCTTGCCCTGGATAAGCTGAAATTCGCCGATCGACTGGCCGAACTGCTTGCGATCGTGGATATACGGAACGACGGCGTCCATGCAAGCGAGCATGATGCCTGTCGGGCCGCCCGCGAGCACGGCGCGCTCGTAATCGAGCCCGCTCATCAACACGTTCACTCCGCCGTTCAGCTTGCCGAGGATATTTTCTTCCGGCACTTCGACATCCTCGAAGACGAGCTCGCCCGTATGCGAGCCGCGCATGCCGAGCTTGTCGAGCTTTTGCGCGACGGAAAAGCCCTTCATCCCCTTTTCGACGATGAATGCCGTCATGCCGCGCGGGCCGGCCTCGGGGTCGGTCTTCGCATAGACGACGAGCGTGTCGCAATCGGGCCCGTTCGTGATCCACATCTTCGTGCCGTTCAGCACGTAACGGTCGCCGCGCTTGTCGGCGCGCAGCCTCATGCTGACGACGTCCGAGCCGGCGTTGGGCTCGCTCATCGCCAAGGCGCCGACGTGCTCGCCGGAGACGAGCTTCGGAAGATATTTGCGCTTCTGCGCCTCGGTGCCGTTGCGATGAATCTGGTTGACGCAGAGATTCGAATGCGCGCCGTACGAGAGACCGACGGAAGCCGACGCGCGCGAAATCTCCTCCATCGCGACCATATGTGCCGTGTAACCCATGTCCGCGCCGCCGTACTCCTCGGCGACGGTCATGCCGAGCACGCCGAGCTCGCCGAACTTGCGCCAGAGGTCCATCGGAAACTGATCGGTGCGGTCGATTTCGGCCGCACGCGGCGCGATCTCCTTCGACGCAAAGTTGGCCAGCGTATCGCGCAGCATGTCGATATCTTCGCCGAGCGCAAACTGCAGTCCGGGCACGTTGCTCATGAATGTCTCCACGTCCTCGAATTCGGAAGGCGGCCCGCCGCCGCGCCTCGGTCAGGCGCGCGACGCCGCATTGTTCGGTCACCGCGCATTTCACGCCACATTTACGTATGCGTCAATAGGTTTTTTTGAGTATCGCTCAACTTTTGTCTCGCGCACAATTCCCGCCGCACGGTGCTAATATCGGTAGTGATACCCGACATCCAGGCAGAACTTGAACGTCACTCAGGAAATGGACGAACTCAAGGCGGAAGCGAACGGAACGCGTCGCCATCCCGCGGGCCCGAAGTCCCAGCAGCGCGTGAGGGACATCCTTCAGGCCGGCCGCGACGTGTTCGCCGAAAAAGGCTACGAACGCGCCACCACGGCCGAAATCGCGCAGCGCGTCGGCGTCTCGGAAGCCACCGTCTTCAGCTACTTTCGCGGCAAGCGCGAGCTATGCGCGCGCGTCATCAGCGAGTGGTACGACGAAATCATCGCCGCGATCGAAGACGGCCTGCCGCGCGACGGCAGCGTTCGCCAACAGTTCGCTTTCATCGTTCGGATGCATTTGCGATTGATGCTCATCCACGGCACGGGGCTTTGCTCGCTCGTGCTATCGGAGGGCCGCACGAAGCAGCACGCGCTCGGCGACGAACTGACGGCCCTGCAGCGGCGCTACACGGCACCGCTGATGCGTGTTCTCGCGCACGGCCAGCAGACGGGGCAAGTCCGTACCGACGTGCCGCTGCGGCTGATGCGCTCGATGGTATTCGGGCCGATGGAGCACGTGCTCTGGGAAGCGACGCTCGCGCATCGCAGCACCGATATCGAGGTCACGGCGGAGCGGCTCGTCGAGTTGCTTTGGGCGGCGTTGCAACCGCCGGCGCCTGACGTCGCGGCGCTGGCACGGTTGAGGGACGACATGAGCGAGGCGATGCGGCGCTATGAGGCCGCGGCGCAAGCGAAGAAAAGTGCTATACCAATCTGAGCAACTGCCCAGAACAGGCCTTCAGGCCGGGGGCCCGGCTCGCCGCCCTGAAGGGCGCGGTTTAAAACCGAGGCTAGTTTGACCATGACGACCCGACTGACACCCGCGCTCGCGTCGAAGTTCGCCGCGCTCGCCCTTTCGCATCTGACGCGCGAGTATCCGAACAAGCTGACCCATGCGCTCGCAGGCCCCGGGGACGTGCGTTCTCCGCGAGAACTGCACCCGATCTTCTACGGCAGCTACGACTGGCATTCATGTGTCCACGGCTACTGGCTCGTGCTGCGCCTTCTCGAGCGTTATCCCGAGCTGCCCGAAGCGGCGCGGATCGTAGCGGTCGTCGACGAGCATCTCACGGACTCGAACGTCGAAGGCGAGCTCGCGTATCTGAACCTGCCCCACAACCGCAATTTCGAACGTCCGTACGGTTGGGCATGGTTCCTTGCGCTCGCTGATCAGCTTCACGCGATGGCGGCCGCCGATGTGGCAAATGCAGCGCGCTGGGAGCAGGCAATCGCGCCGTTGACCGAGCTCTTCGTCGAGCGGTTCGAGGAATTCCTGCCCAAGGCGACCTACCCGTTGCGCGTCGGCACGCATTTCAACACGGCGTTCGCGCTGTCGCTCGCGCTCGAATTCGCGCGCGCGACAGCGCGCACCGGCCTCGCCGATCTGATTGCCGCCACCGCTCGCCGCTGGTATCTCGACGATCAGGACTGCCAAGCATGGGAACCGTCGGGCGACGAGTTCCTGTCGCCGTCGCTGATGGAAGCGGAGCTGATGCGGCGCGTGCTTTCGGCGGCCGAGTTCGCCGCCTGGCTCGACCGATTTCTTCCGCGGATTGCGCGGCGAGAACCCGCGACGCTGTTCGTCCCCGCGACGGTCACCGATCGCACCGACGGCAAAATCGCTCATCTCGACGGCCTCAACTTGAGCCGGGCCTGGTGCCAGCGTTCGCTTGCGCGAGCGCTGCCCGCGCACGACGCGCGCCACGCGCCGCTCGCCGATTCAGCCGAGCTGCACCTGCGGACGGCGCTTGCGCACGTGGCCGGCGACTACATGGGCGAGCACTGGCTCGCGACTTTTGCTCTACTCGCGCTCGAGGCGTAGAGTGTGTATCGCCCGCGGGCTGGCGGAACGCCGATCATGCCCGCTTTTAAGCGATTTTTAAGCTGGCGTTCGTACTGTTGATTTGCACTCAATGCGCTGCCGGCCGAGAGGACGTAACATCCGGCGGCAGGCGCGTTGGTCTCCCATCTGGGTTTCTTTCATTCGACGGAGAGACTGCAATGAAACGACTTGCGTTATCGGCAATGGCGGCACTCTTTGCCGCCGGCATCTGGCAATCCGCGACGGCGGCCACGACCGCGCTCCCACCGGCCCGCCACCAGGGCGACATCACTTACTTGTCCGGCGGTGTAGGCAGCGACCAGGCGGCAGCGATCAAGCAGGCGATGCACGACTACCCGCTCGCGCTCGAATTCGTCGGCAAGACGAAGAGCAATGGCAACGAGTATCTGGCCGACGTCCCAGTCAAGGTAATCGGCACGCACGGCGAGACGATGTTGAGCACCGACGCGCAAGGACCTTTCATGCTGCTTTCGCTACCGAAGGGCCGCTATGTTGTAACAGCCAGCCACGACGGCAAGACCGAGCGCCGGACCGTCGATATCGGCAGCGGTACGCACGCTCATGAAATGTTCCTCTGGACGATGTAAAGGAACAAAGAACCGGGCGCCCACATGGTTGCGCCCCGTCATCACGATCGCGCTGGTGCTGCCCGTTACGGTGGCCGTGCTGGTGATAACGCTCGGCATTTTCGGCCTGCTCGTTCGGTTGTTGTGAACGCGGGAAGGCACCGGCGCTTCAGGACAGTGAGGTGCTGCTATGACTCATACCTTGATCGGCGTCATGACCGTCGCTTGCGTCGCGTGCGCGCTTCCGCTCGCGGCTCAGGCGGCGGACGACGGATCGCTCGCGATGCCCGATCCACTTGCCGCCTCGTCGCAGTCCGGGCACGACGGCTATTCGATGTTGCGGGTGAAATCGGGCCTCATCGCGCGTGACGGCGGCTCGAAGATCTCACCCGCTCTCTTCGGGCCGAACGCCATACCGAATTGGAAAGCGAAAGACCTCTTGAACGATTTCTCGACGCCGCGCCTCGAGGGCGAACGCTTTCGGTTCCGCTGAATCGAACGGTGGATGGTGAAGACTGCTTGATATCGGAGCGGACTGACTCCGAAAGGAAGGGAAGCGTGGACAACGCAACCAACATACCGGGGCCCGCTCCGGAATCGCTGCCAAAGCCGATGGACCGGGAGCGCCGAACGTGGCTGATCGCCACTTCGACGATCGGCGGGCTCGGCGCCATAGCAACGGTCGTGCCTTTCATCGATTCGCTCAATCCGCCCGCAAGCGCAAGAGCGGCCGGCGCGCCCGTGCGCGCGGACGTGTCGAAGCTCGACCCCGGCACGATGATGACGGTCGCCTGGCGAGGCAAGCCCGTGTTCCTCGTCAATCGCACGCCGCAAATGCTGAAGGAGGTCGACAAAGCGACGCCGATGGTCGCGGACCCCGACACGAAACATCCGTTCTCGATGCCGCTACCGAAGTATTGCCAGAACGCCTATCGCTCGCGAAAGGAGAACCCGGGCCTGCTCGTGGTGGTCGCCGTCTGCACGCATCTGGGCTGCACGCCGACGCAGCGTTTCCAACCGGGGCCTCAGCCGAATCTGCCGAGCGACTGGCCCGGCGGCTTTCTTTGCCCGTGTCACGGCTCGACCTACGATCTCGCGGGCCGCGTATTCAAGGACAAGCCCGCGCCGCAAAATCTCGACGTGCCTCCGTTCATGTTCGAGTCCTCGCCCACGCAACTCGTGATCGGCGCGGACGAAAACGGGGAAGCGACCTGAACCTGAGCGCGGGCGATCGGCAACGTTTGCGAATCCGGGCAAGCGCTGTGCGCCTTTTTCGGCATCGCCTGGCCGGACCTACAGCGGCGGCACCTCAGCTGGCCCCCTCCTTCAACTGCTTGAGGTGCTTGTAGACCGTGGCACGGCCCATGCCGAGCACTTTGGCGACGTAGTTGGCCGAGCTCTTGCCGCGAAACGCGCCTTCCGCGTACAGCGCCTCGACAAGTTCGCGACGGTGATCGCGCGTGAGCGCATTGAGCGCGACCTGCCGCTCGCGCAACCAGCCATGCAGAAAGGTATTGATGCGCTCTTGCCAGTCGTCGCGAAAGAGCTCGTCGGGCTGGGCCACCACCCCTGCGCCCTTGATGAAGAGGTCCAGCGCGGAGCGCACGTCCTCGAACGCGGCGATGTTGAAATTGATGCACATCATGCCCGCCGGCTGCCCGCGGTCGTCGAACAGAACATTGCTGACGCAGCGCATCTTGCGCCCGTCCCAGTTGAGCTTCTCGTACGGGCCGATCACGCGTTCGCGCGCGGAGTGCTCGATCTCCTCGAGCGCCGAGTCGTCGCCGATCTCGCGCTTCGACAGATTGTTCGCGAGATACAGCACCTTCTGATCGTGCAGATCGTGAATCACGACTTCGGCGTACGGAAAGAACAGTGTCGCGATACCGTCCGCAATGGGCGCGTAGCGCGTGAGCAGCAAGTCCTTCACGAGCGAGACGTTTTTCTTTCGCATGGCATTGAACGCAGATACGAATGGAGCTCCGAGGCAATCGCCACGTCTTCGAGCCCGAGTCCGATGGAACGAAAGAACACGTGCCGATCGTAAGCAGGCTCGCGGCACCGGCCCGCGACGAGCTCGGCGAGATCGCCGACCACCGCGTCAGGCGACCAGCCGTGATGCTGCGCGGCGAGCTTCATTTCGCCCGCGCTTGACGGCGTGGTGCGCCGGTAGTCGCAATAGACGTCCATCCGCGGCAGCCATGCTGGATCGATCTCGTGCGCATTGGGCGCGTTCGTGCTGATCGAAGTAACGAGCGCCGGTTGCGTGAGCACGCCTTCGGGCAACACCGGTGCGCCGGATGATGTGCACAACATGACGACATCGGCACCGCGCGCGCAATCGTCGACGGTCTCGCAGATCGTTGCGCGTGCATCGATCTCGGCGATCGCGGCCTGCCTCGCCGGACTGTCGGCGAGCCCCGGCGAAAACACGCGCACCGAACCCCAGTCGCGCAACGGCAGGACGTGCCGCAAATGCGCGCGCGCCACGGGCCCTGCGCCGATCAGCGCAAGACGGCGCGCGTCGGCGCGCGCGAGATGCTCGACCGCCAGCGCCGTCGTGCCGGCGGTCCGCTCCACCGTGAGCAGCCCGGCGTCACACCACAAGAGCGGCTTGCCGGTTTCCATTGACATTAGAGCCGTCCAGGCGGTCACGATCGGTCGTCCATCCGTGACGATGTACGGCGACAGTTTGGCGCCGAAGACTCCGGCATCGGCCATGGCGCCGAGGTACGTGATGAAATCGCCGGCGTTATCGGGGAAGAGCGTGACCGTCTGTGGCGGTTG
Organism: Trinickia symbiotica; assembly: GCF_002934455.1. Classification (GTDB taxonomy): domain Bacteria; phylum Pseudomonadota; class Gammaproteobacteria; order Burkholderiales; family Burkholderiaceae; genus Trinickia; species Trinickia symbiotica. Next base: position 111,047 of record NZ_PTIR01000019.1, read on the forward strand.
CACCGCCCGACCGTCCGCGAGAAAGCCAAACATTCGGGCAAGCGCGCCCTTCACGTCCAGCGAAGCAAGCGCGGCGCGCACGCCTTCTTCGTCGACGATCAGCGGCGGGGTCGTAGTGAGCGAAGTCATCAGGGGTATCTCCAGGGACGTTGTCATGGAAAACCAAGCGCCAGCGGAAGAGGTGCGAGGATGGAGTCCAACGTAGATTTCTAGTCTACTTTGAACTTCACCCAATGCGACGGGAACTTGCAGAAAATCTCCGCGACGACATCACGCGCTCACAATCAGCGCGATGCTCATAGGCCATGAAACCCTTGCTGTATGGGGCGTTTCCTGATACAGCTCAACCGGTGAGAGCGTTTTCGATTTGATTCGTCAGGTCGATACGCCGCCGACGGATCAGTATTAACCCCATATTACGAGATAGACATCTCGTCTATATTCCACCTGCGCAACGAACCCGCCTCACCCGGGCCATTTCCACCTGCACAGGATCGCCACATGAATCTCAAGCTCTCCCTCTGTATTGCCGCTGCCATGACGGCCCTGGCCGGCGCGGCGCATGCCCAGTCGTCGGGCACGCTTCGTTTCGGCATCGAAGCGTCCTACCCTCCGTTCGAAAGCAAGACTCCCGCGGGTCAATTGCAAGGCTTCGACATCGACGTCGGCAATGCCGTCTGCGCAAAGATGAAAGTGAAATGCGTGTGGGTCGAAAACGCCTTCGACGGACTGATTCCAGCGCTGCAGGCCCGCAAGTTCGACGTGATCAACTCGGCCATGAACATCACGGCGAAGCGCAAGCAAAGCATCGACTTCACGCCGCCGATCTATATCGTGCCGATCGTGATGGTGGCCAAGCGCGACTCGGGGCTCCTGCCCGACGTCAAGAGCCTGCACGGCAAGCGCGTGGGCGTGCTGCAGGGATCGTCGCAGGAAGACTTCCTGAAGGCGCACTGGGCAAACGCGGGCGTCGAGGTCGTCTCGTACCAGGATCAGGACCAGGTATGGGCCGATCTGGTGGCGGCGCGGCTCGATGCCGCCGTCCAGGAAGCGCAGACGGCGCAGGACGGCTTCCTCGACAAGCCTGCAGGGCACGGCTTCACCTTCGTCGGCGAGCCGCTCAAGGATACGGCCACACTCGGCGAAGGCACGGGCTTCGGCATGCGCAAGGGCGACAAGGCCCTCGCGGAGAAGGTGGATGCCGCACTCTCCGAGCTGAAGAAGGATGGTACGCTGAGCGCACTTTCGCTCAAATACTTCAAACGCGACATCATCGCGAAGTAACCTGCTTCGCAACTTGTTCGCCCCGCGCCTATGGATTTCGACGTCATCGTTCTCGGAGCCGGCATCGTCGGCGTTTGCTCGGCGCTCCATCTGCAGGATCGCGGACGGCGCGTCGCACTGGTCGACCGTCGCGGTCCCGGCGAGGAAACCAGCTTCGGGAACGCGGGGCTGATCGAGCGCTCGGCGGTCATGCCCTACGCGTTCCCGCGCGAGCTCGGTGCGCTCATGCGCTACGCGTGCAATCGCTCGACCGACTTGTACTGGCAATACAAGGCATTGCCGTCCTATGCCGGCTGGCTCGCGCGGTTCTGGTGGGAATCCGCGCCGGCGCGGCTTGCGGCGGCATCGCGCGACATGCTGCCGCTCGTCGAGCGCTGCGTGAGCGAGCACGATGCATTGATCGCGCGCGCGGGCGTGGGCGATCTCGTCAAGGAAGGCGGATGGATCGAAGGCTATCGCACGCCGGAGGCGTTCGAGCGCGAAGCGGCCACGGCCCGGGTTATCGCGCGCGAGCATGGGCTGCGGCTCGCACCGCTCGACGCGGCCGCGCTGCGCGCGCGGGAACCGGGCATCGGCGACGGCTTTTGCGGCGCGCTGCACTGGCTCGATCCGAAAAGCGTCGTGAATCCCGGGGCATTGACGAAGGGTTACGCGCGGCTTTTCGAAGCCGAAGGCGGCACGCTGCTCAGAGGCGACGCCGCCACCGTGCGCAAGCTGCACGACGCGTGGGCCGTCGAGACGGCGCAAGGTTCGATCAGCGCGAAGGAGGTGGTCGTTGCGCTAGGTCCCTGGTCCGACACAGTCTTCGCACCGCTCGGCTATCGGATCCCGCTGCGGGCGAAGCGCGGCTATCACATGCACTATCGCGCGCAGCGCACGCCGCTATCGGTGCCCGTCGTCGATATCGAAAAGGGCTATGTGGTGGCCCCGATGCAGGCAGGCCTCAGGCTCACCACCGGCGTGGAAATCGCCACGCGCGACACACCGCCCACCGGCGTGCAACTCGAGCGCGCCGAGCGTTTCGCCAAACCGTTGTTTGGCCTCGGCGAGCGGCTCGATCCAGCGCCGTGGCTCGGCATGCGCCCGTGCACGCCCGACATGCGGCCCGTCATCGCGCCGGCGCCGCGTCATCGCGGGATGTGGTTCGCATTCGGGCATGCGCATCATGGGCTCACGCTCGGCCCGGTCACGGGCCGGCTACTCGCTGAAATGATGACGGGCGCTCACACCTTTACCGATGTGCGGCCATACCGCGCGGAGCGATTCGGGTAGCCGCGTCACTGGCACGGTTGAAGCTTCTCGTGCTCCGTCGCATGCGCCGCGGCACGCACGAGTTCGTAGCGCGCGCCTATCCCGTTGCGGGTGGGCGGAAAGCGCTCTCCTTGGACGCTCGTCACCTCGAAATATTCGCCCGACCCGTCGTCGTAGACGACGCGATAAATACCCGACTGCTCCACTCGCTGACCGGGGCGATACATGGGTTTCATGTTTGCCTCTCCTAAGTTCAACGACTCAGGAGACGTAGCAATGCGCGTTCCCCTTGCTCACTGGCGCGCCTCATCGTCTTCCTCGCTGAGCGTCAGGCCTCCCGCCGGCAACGGCAGCGCAGTCCGATAGCGAACCTGCTTCAGCGCGAAGCTCGAGCGAATGTTCGAGACGCCCGGAATCGTCGTCAACTGCTCGAGGATGAAGCGCTCGAGACTGTGCATATTGGGTACCACGACGCGCAGCAGGTAGTCCGCATCGCCCGACATCAAATAGCACTCCATGACTTCGGGCCGCTTGTCGATCGCCTCTTCGAACCGCCGCAGCGCGTCGGTCACCTGTTTCTCGAGGCTCACTTGGATGAACACGTTGATTCGAAGGCCCAACGGTTCCGGATTGAGCAGCGTGACCTGTTCCTTGATCAAGCCAAGCTTCTCCAGTGCCCGCACGCGGTTGAAGCACGGCGTCGTCGAGAGATTGACGGCGCGTGCGAGCTCGGCGTTGGTGATGCGCGCGTTCTGCTGCAACTGGTTGAGAATCGCGACGTCGATTCGGTCCAGTTTGCGAGGTAGACGATCCATAGTGCAAATATTCTGCCGTTGTAGACATTGGCAGTATAGAAGCTACTGTCTAGAGCGCAAAGCTGAAGAAAAACAGACGCACATTTCGGACTCCGCTGGGTAATCTTGAGGGTGAATCGCAGCTTTACTCTCCCTCTTTCCTGAACGAGCCATGACCGATTTATCGAACGGTACTCAATGGATGCGGGCCCTCGCGGATCGGCGCGAGGACAGCGACCCGGCGGAAACGGCCGAATGGCTCGAGGCGCTCGATGCCGTCGTCGAGCACGTGGGCAATGAGCGCGCGCAGTACCTGTTCGAGCGTCTCGCGGAGCATGCCGCGAAACACGGCATCGGCTCGGCACGCGCGCGCGTCACGCCTTACCTCAATACCATTCCCGTCGAGGCGCAACCGCCGTATCCCGGCGATATCGAGATCGAGGAGAGGCTCGCGGCCGCCTTGCGCTGGAACGCGCTCGCGATGGTCGTGGGCGCCAACCAGGCCTACGGCGAGCTCGGCGGCCATATCGCGAGCTATGCATCGGCAGCGGATCTGTTCGAAGTCGGCTTCAACCACTTCTTCCGCGCGGCGAATGGGGAGCACGGCGGCGACCTCGTTTATTTCCAGCCGCATTCGTCTCCCGGCGTTTACGCCCGCGCGTTTCTCGAAGGCTTCCTCGACGAGACGCAGCTCGAGCATTACCGGCGCGAGATCGCCGGGCCCGGCCTCTGCTCCTATCCTCACCCTTGGTTGATGCCGGACTTCTGGCAGTTTCCGACGGGCTCCATGGGCATCGGACCCATCAACGCGATCTATCAAGCGCGCTTCATGCGCTATCTGCACCACCGAGGGCTGCTTCCGACGGAAGGCCGCAAGGTATGGGGCTTTTTCGGCGACGGCGAAATGGACGAGCCCGAATCGATCGGCGCGCTCTCGCTCGCGGCGCGCGAGAAGCTCGACAATCTCGTGTTCGTCATCAACTGCAATCTGCAACGGCTCGACGGGCCCGTGCGCGGCAACGGCCGCATCATCGACGAGCTCGAAGCGCAATTCACCGGTGCGGGCTGGAACGTCATCAAAGTGCTCTGGGGCTCGAGCTGGGACGAACTCTTCGCACGCGACCGGGCGGGCGCCCTGCCGCGCGCATTCGCACAGACAGTCGACGGCCAATTCCAGACGTTCTCGGCCAATGACGGCGCCTATAACCGCGACCGGTTCTTCGGCCAGAACGCGGAGCTCGCGGCGCTTGTCGCGCATCTCGCGAACGACGACATCGACCGCCTGCGCCGCGGCGGTCACGACGTGCGCAAATTGCATGCGGCCTACGCCCGCGCGCTGCAGCACAAAGGCCAGCCCACGGTGATTCTCGCCAAGACGATGAAAGGCTTCGGCATGGGCGCCGCCGGCCAAGGGCGCATGACGACGCATCAGCAAAAGAAGCTCGACCTCGAACACCTGAAGGCGTTTCGCGATCGCTTTCGCCTGCCGTTGTCGGACGAAGCGGTGGAGCGTCTCGAGTTCTACAAACCTGCGCAAGACAGCCCGGAAATGCGATACCTGCACGCGCGCCGGGCTGCCCTGGGAGGCTATCTGCCCAGAAGGCGGAGAGCGGCGACGAAGGCGCCTACCGTGCCCCCGTTGTCGTCCTGGGGGCAATTTGCGCTGCAGACGGAGGGCCGCGAAATGTCGACGACGACGGCCATCGTCCGCATGTTCGGCAACCTGATGAAGGACCCCACGCTCGGCCCGCGCGTGGTGCCCGTCGTGGCCGACGAGGCGCGCACGTTCGGGATGGCGAACCTGTTCCGGCAGGTCGGCATCTATTCGCCGCTCGGTCAGCAATACGAGCCGGAAGACCTCGGCTCGATGCTCTATTACCGCGAAGAGACGGGTGGGCAGATACTCGAGGAAGGCATTTCGGAAGCCGGCGCCATCTCGTCGTGGATCGCCGCGGCGACGTCATACAGCACGCACGATCTGCCGATGCTGCCGTTCTACATCTATTACTCGATGTTCGGCTTTCAACGGATCGGCGATCTCATCTGGGCCGCGGCCGATCAGCGCGCACGCGGCTTTCTCATCGGCGCCACGTCGGGCAAGACGACGCTTGGCGGCGAGGGCCTTCAGCACCAGGACGGCACGAGTCACCTCGTCGCCTCGACGATTCCGAACTGCCGCGCATGGGATCCCGCATTCGCCTACGAGATCGCCGTGATTCTCGATGAGGGGATGCGCGAGATGCTCGAGCGGCAAAACGATACGTTCCATTACCTCACGGTCACGAACGAGAATTATCCTCAGCCATCGATGCCGGTGTCGGAGCCAACGGACGTGGCCGCTGTCGCCGCATTGCGAGAAGGCATCGTGAAGGGAATGTATTCGCTGACGCCGCGGGTCCTGCCGTCTGCGCAGGTTCAGCTGCTCGGCTGCGGTGCGATCCTCGGCGAAGTGATCGCCGCGGCGCGAATGCTCGAGGACGACTGGAACATCGAGGCGGCCATCTGGAGCGTGACGAGTTTCTCCGAACTCCATCGTGACGGAACGGCGGCCGAGCGCAAGGCCCGCTTCGATGTGGATGACGGGTCCGCTCGTTCCCATGTCGAGAGCATGCTGCGCGAATCGCAAGGCCCCGTAGTCGCCGCGACGGATTACGTGCGCGCGGTGCCCGAGCTGATTCGCGCATTCGTGCCCCGCCGCTATGTCACGCTCGGGACGGATGGGTTTGGCCGCAGCGACACACGCCGCGCGTTGCGCGAGTTTTTCGAGGTCGATCGCGCGTCCATCGTCATCGCCGCATTGAAGGCGCTCGCGGACGATGGCGCCATCGAGCGCGGCATCGTCCGCGCCGCGCTCGACAAATACGGAAAGCACCTGCCGGGCGATCCGGCGCCTTGGCAACGCTGATGTCGATCGCGAAGGCCGCCAGTTCCGCACCGGCTGCACGGCTGCACGGGCTGCCTGGCGGCCGTGAAAACCGGTGAAATCCGGCGATGGCCGCGGGCACGGTCGCCACGCGCACGTCCCGATTGTCGGCCGATGCCACGACCTTGCCGCCGACGCGACTGAACACGATCGATACGGTCTTCGCGCCGATTTTCAGGTTGCGCACCTCGAGCCAGTCGATGCCTTCGGGCAGCGCGGGCTGCTCGATCAAGACCTCCTCGCGGGCCGCATCGATCTTGATGCCCAGGCAAGCCTCGAGGATCATGAACGGGGAGCCTGCCGCCCAGGCCTGCGGCAGGCAGGCGACCGGATAGGCCGTCGGCGGTTCGCCGCGCTGGCGCATGAAGCCGCAAAACAGCTCGGGTAATCGCATGTCGAAGTTGACGGCTGCTTCGAAGAGTGCCTGCAACAACGCGACGGCTGCCTCTTTCTCGCCGTAGCGAGCGAGGCCTCGTGCGCAAAGCGCCGTATCGTGCGGCCACACTGATCCGTTGTGGTACGACATCGGATTGAAGCGCGGCTGATTGGCGCCGAGCGTGCGCACGCCCCAGCCCGTGTGAAAGAGCGTCGACTCGAGCTTGCGCGCCACGGCTTCGCCGCGCTCGCGCGACGGCAGTCCGAACGCGAGCAGGTGCCCCGCATTCGAGGCGAGCACGCGGCATAGTTCGCCGTGCCCGTCGAGCGCAATTCCATAAAAGTCGAGATCCGGCATCCAGAACAATTCCTCGACGCGTTCGCGCAACGACTGCGAGCGCGCCGCATAGCCCGCGGCGTCGTCGGCGAGGCCTCGGCGCGCCGCGAAATGCGCCATCGCGTCGAATGCGGCGCTCGCATAAGCCTGCACTTCGACGAGCGCAATCGGCCCATCGGGCATGCGGCCATCGGCATGAAACACCGAATCGTGGCTGTCCTTCCAGCCCTGATTGGCAAGACCCCGCTCTGACGCGCACTGGTAGTCGACGAACCCGTGCGGATTCTTGTCGCAGACGCCCGCCACCCATTGCGCGGCTCGCTCCAACGCGGGCCAAAGCTCCGAAATCAGCGCCTCGTCGCCCGTCCGCGTGAAATAAGCGCCCGCCAGCACGATGAAGAGCGGCGTCGTGTCGACCCCGCCGTAGTAGAGCGCGAACGGCACCTCACCGGTCCCCGCCATCTCGCTCTTGCGCATCTCGTGCATGATCTTGCCCGCCGATGCATCGCGGAAAGCCGAATCCTCGCGCGCCTGATGATCGGCGAGAAAACGCAGCACGCCGCGCGCGAGCCACGGCTGCAGCCACAAGGTCTGCAGCGAAGTCACGACGGCATCGCGGCCGAACGGCGTCGAGAACCATGGGATGCCGGCATAAGGATACGGCCCCGTCGACAGATCGGTCGTCAGCAGGCCGAGATCGGCGAACGAACGCTCGAGCCACGCATTGAAAAGCGGATTGCTCGTGCGTATACGCGCCGTCACGCGGCGGCGCTCGCGCATCGCGAGGTGCGCGCTCGCAAGCGCCGTGCGGACCGCCGCGCGGCCCACGCGCGGGCGCACGGTGTCCACTTGCGTGATATGAGCCGGGTGCGTGCTGTGCGGCGGCTGCGCGACCTGTGCGCCGGGCGCTTCGACGTCCCCCGGGGCAAGCGCGAGCGCGCGCGCCTCGACGGCCACCGACAGGTAGATCGAAATGCACGCCTGCGCGGAGAGCTCGATCGAGTAATCGGCGCGACCCGAGTCCAGGTTGTCCGGCTCGGGAGCAAAGGCGATTCGCACGTCGCGCTGAATCCGGTCGAGTCCCACATAGCGCAGTTGCACGTCGCATTTGCCGACGGTGGGCGGCTCGAGCATGCCGCGCTTCGGCCGGCTCAGACCACGCACCTCGAACATGTCCTTGAAATCGCAAGCGAACGAGATCGATAGCGGTACGACGGCATCGCTCGAGCCGTAGTTCGTCAGCGTGATCGCTTCATACAGGACCGTACCCGACAGCACACGCATGCGCTCGACGTGGATGACCCCTTGCGGCGTTCCTTCGCCGCCGACGGGCGGCAGCGGGTGATTCGTCAGGTGGGCCGTGAACGCGGCGTTATCGTTGCTGACGTTGCCCGAAAGCAGCGACGGCGCGCGGCCGCCGAATGTCAGGCGCAGCTGCGAGAGCGTGCGCGTATCGTTCACGAAGAGCCCGTCGTCATGCCCGACGATGTCGCCGAGCGGATCGTTGACGACGAACGTATCGCCCGACTTCAGCACATATTGACTCGAACGGGCGATGTAGGGATTCTCGGGCGCGATGAAGACCTCGCCGGGTTCGCGATCTTCCGGTTCGTCGGCCCGCGTTCGTGCACCGAGTGTGTCGGTATCCAGCATCGTGTCGCTCCTGGCGTTGGCTTCCCTCGATTGTAGATATCGATCCGAGAAGGAAAAGTAAATCCGCGAAAAAAGGCGATGAGGCCCGCGGCATCGGGCACCGAGACCGCAAGACCGGTGCCCGCATGGGCACCGACGCGGCTCGCCGACGAACTGGGCGCTATTCAGTATCGATCAGCTTTCGCCGTTCGTCGCTCGAACGAATTCATCGATATGTCGATTGAACGCGGTAGGGTGTGCGAGGTTCATTCCATGCGATGCACCGCGGATCGTGTGACGCCGGGCATCGGGAACCCAATCTGCGAGCGCCGCGACGCAGCGGCGAAAGATGTCGGGACTCTTCTCGCCGTCGATCAAGAGGACGGGGCATGCAATCCGTCGCGCATCGTCGTGCTTGTACGCCGGCAACGGATCGGCGAACTGGCGCGGCAACGTGTCGGCATTGTCGATCGCCATCGTCCGGAACGCCGCCGTGCTCTTCGCCCAGGAGCCGACGCGGCTCACCGAATCGACGAAGAGCTCGAGACCCGCGTCCACTTCCCCCGCTTCGATGAGCCCCGCGGCCCGGGCGCGCAGTGCATTGACCGTCTCGGGCAGTACGTGCAGGGTTTGCCCCGGCATTTCGACTGGGCCGCCGGGGTCGGCGAGCGTCAACGTGCGCACGCGTTCGCGGTGCCGTAGCGCGAAGTGATAGGCGACACAGCCCCCGCGCGAATGGCCGATCACATGCGCTGCGCCGTGCCCGAGCTTGTCGATGAATTCGGCGAGCTCGTCCGCGTGGCGGCTCCAGCTGAACGGCACCGTACGCGCAAATCCGGCGATCGGCCAGTAATGGGTCAGGCTCAAAGCGACGCAGCGGTAATGAGCCGACAAGCCGTCGACCTGCGGCTGCCAGTACCGATAATCGCAAAGTGAACCGTGAACGAACACGAGCAGCGGCCCGCTGCCGCGTTCGACGTAAGGCATCCGCAAGCCGCTCGCGAGCTCGATGAAACGCAGGTCGGGGGCACCGCCCGCTTCGCCCGGCAATGGTCGGGGGGAGCTTGGCATGGTTGCTCGACTCAATCTTCGAAACGCAGCTCGACTTCGACTTCGCAGCCGACAGTCAGCAGGCTGTCCGCCCCCGCCACGACGACGGCGTTCTGCCCGAACGTCACGGCGCCGTCAAGGCGACGGTCGGCCCGATAGGCGGCGAGCGTATCCGTCGGCTCGTTCGGCCAGCGAGGGTCCGGAGCGCCCGTCGCCTGATCGATCGTCGGAATGGGGCAGCGCGCGCACGGTTTCACCACTCGCAGCAGGACTTCGCCGCCATCGGCTTCGATCCGCACGGTGTCGACGTAGTCTTCTTCATAGGGCTCGAGCCCCGCAAGCACGAGGTTCGGGCGAAAGCGATTCATCGGAATCGCCTCGACCCCCTTGCTCGCGAGCCGTCCATTGAGGTCGTCGAGCGACGCTTCGCCGATGACGAGCACGGGGTAGCCGTCCGCGAAGCGCATCGGCGCGATCGTTTCGCCGGTCCACTGGCGGTTCGCGATGCGCTCGGCCGCGGGATCGTAGCGGACGAGTCGCAGCGGCACGCCGACGAAATCGGAGAACCACTGCGCGGCTTCGTGGCCCGTATCGAGCGCTGTCACCGTGTCTCGCCAGACGGTCGCCTGCACGCGCCGCGCGCCGTCCAGGGCGGCCGCATCGAGCGGCGTCTGAAGCGCGGCACGGCCGGGCGCACGCACGATCAGCGCGTCGCCGGACAGCTCCGTCGTTACGAGGGCGAGCCGCGGCAATTGCCGCTGCGTGACGAAGCCGCCGTCGCCGTCGACGAGCATCCAGTGCCGGTCATACGCCAGCCCGTGAGAGAAAAGACGCGCCGAGTCGAGCGCGATGCCCGCGCACGACTTGATCGGATAGACGTTGAGCTGGCTGATCGTGGCCATGACGTGAGAGCGGTGGGGTGGGGGCCGGTTCGAAACCGGCGATGGTAACACCGCCGCATGATGGGTGCGTCGCACGGATCCGGCCGATCACCCCGACCGCACCGAGTTGACGGACTCACATCCCGAATTCGCCCGCGACGATCACACGATCATCACAAAGGGCCGAAGGTGGCGATGCCGCACGCGTCGAGCGCCGGCCGCCCGCCGCGTACCGCTCTTAACTGAACGCGGCCGCGTCGACGCACCCCGCCGCCGCCCCGGCGCCGCGCACGGCGCAGGTCAGCGGCTCGTCGGCAATGCGCACCGCGAGACCGGTTTCCTCGGCAATGCGTTTGTCGAGGTTGGCGAGCAACGCGCCGCCGCCCGTGAGGACGATGCCGCTATCGGCAATGTCAGTGACGAGCTCCGGCGGCGCCGACTCGAGCGCGGCCTTGATGGCGTCGATGACGGTCCGAAGCGGCACGGAAAGCGCATCGGCGACGTCATGATTGCTGAGCTCGATCGTGCGCGGCAGGCCGTCGCCCAGGCTGCGCCCGACGGCGCAGATCCGCTCGGCCGGCACATTCGGCGTGGCGGTGCCGATCGTCTTTTTCACATGCTCGGCCGTCTGATCGCCGAGCACCACGCCGTAAAGGGTGCGAACGTGGCTGACGATCGCGGCATCGAACTGGTCGCCGCCGACCCGCACGAGACCCTGGTAAGCAATACCGCCGAGCGAAACGACGCCGACTTCAGTCGTTCCGCCACCGATGTCGACGACCATCGACCCACGCGCTTCGCCGACCGGCAAGCCGGCGCCAATGGCCGCGGCGAGCGATTCGCCGATGAGGTTGACCTTCGCGGCGCCCGCCGCGAGCGCGGCTTCGCGGATCGCGCGCCGCTCGACCTCGGTTGCCGCGCAAGGGACACAGATCGTGAACTCCGCGCGGCGGCCGAACAGCGACCTCAGGCGAGCCATATCGACGAATTCGCGAAACATGCGCTCGGCTGCCGAGAAATCGGCGATGACGCCGTGCCGCATCGGACGAACGGCGCGCAGATTTGCCGGCGAGCGGCCGAGCAGTTGCCTGGCTTCCTCGCCGACGGCGGCGACGCGCGCCGCGCCGGTGTCACCATTTTTCTGAAAGCAGACGACCGAGGGCTGATTGAGCACGATCCCCTTCTCGCGCATGTAGATCAGGGTGTTCGCCGTGCCGAGATCGACGGCGACGCTGCGCGACAACAGGCGGCTCAAGAGTTGATGCGACATCATGGGCTCTCTCATGGACGGCGACAACGATTCGCGGCCGGTGGCAGCGCGTGGGGGAAGGTCGGTCGGCCCGATAACCGATTGACGGCAGGACGTTCGCGGAACTTTAGAGCGGATCGGCAGTTTTTTCGTTGTGCGCTGCACGAACCGGCCAAAGTTGCCTTCCCGGTAGCAAAGCGCTCTCGACAGTCCCCATGCGGCGCATGGCATGGCATCCTTGTCGGGATTCAAAAAGCCCCCTTCGCCGCATCGCTTATGCGCACCACGATTCGCCGACTATTGCTCCTCTTCTGCGTGCTTCGCTACGGTGCCCGGCTGCTTTGGCAAGCCGCGCCTCGCCATGACCGAGCCCGCTGGATCGCGACATTGATCGCACGCCTGCATTTGGCGCGCAACACGCGCACGGCATTGCATCGCGCACTGCCCCAGCTCGGCCCGCTGGCCAGCGCGTTCGGGGAGGCGCTGGCGACCGACCCGGACCATGCGGGGCGTACGCTGCACGACGTTCTCGACGCGCTCGGCCGCGCCGAAACCGCGCTCACGAAGCCGCTCGACGCGCCGGAACTCGCCCCCGCGCTGCGCGCCGCGCTCGGCCGCCCACCGGAGGAGGTATTCGCCTGGGTCGATCCGACACCGCTCGAAAACGGCATCGCCGAACAGGTCCACGCGGCGAGACTGCGAATCGAAGACCGCGGGCGCGTCGATGTCACGGTCAAGCTTTTGCGCGTGCGACAGGTCCAGCGAATCGAGGACGACATCGCCGTGCTGCTCTGGCTCGCCAAGCTGCTCGAGCGCGCTTTCCCCGCCGCGCGCGAGTTCGGGCTGCGCAGCCTGGCCGAATCGTTCGGCACCGAGCTTCGGCACCGCTTCGATCTGCGGACCGAAGCGGCCAATCTTTCGCAAACGGGCCGCCACTTCTCGGGTAACGCTCGGGTCGTCGTACCCGCCGTCATCTGGGATTTCTCGACCGACCACGCGCTCGTCGCCGAGCGCATCGAGACGCTATCGCTCACGGACATCGAGGGGCTGCGCCGGCACGGCGTCGACGTCGAGCGCCTCGCGGTGCACGTCGTGGAGGTGTTCGTCGAACAGGCCTTCGAGCATGGATTCTTTCATGCGGCGCTCGACGCGCGGCGCGTGCGCGTCAGCATCGACGCAGACACGCTCGGGTGCCTCGTGCTTGCCGACTGCGCGGTGATGTCGAGCCTGACCGAGCCCGAGCGCGAATTCTTCGTCCATGGCGCGACGGCGCTCTTCGGGCAGGACTACGGCAGGCTGGCGGACATGCACCATGAGGTCGGCCATGTCGCGCCCGGCACGCGTCCCGAAATGCTCGAGGCGGAGCTGCGCCGACGCAGTGAAGCCCATTTTGCGTCACCGAGCAGCGAGCGAAGAGCGGGCGCCCTGCTCAGCCACCTGACCGAGGCCGTGCAGCCGTTCGGCGGTGCCGTCCCTACAGCCCTCGTGCTGGCGCGCGAGTCGCTGGCGCGCGCCGAATCGCTCGCCCGTGCACTCGCGCCGCGCCTCGACACGTGGCGAATCGTCGAAGCATCGTTCGCGGCGCTCGCGCGCAAGGACCTCGACCATCGCGGCTTCATCAAGCGTCTTGCGCGGGAGCTGCCGCACCTGGCGCCGATTGCCCCACGCTTGCCGCTGCTCTTCGTCCAGCGGCTCCAACGAATCCAGCAGCAGCGCGAGGGCTTCGATTCGGCCGTCCTGCTTCGGGCGCTGCAGCACGAGCAGCGGCGCACGCGGCAGCTTCTCTGGGCGTGCGCCATCGTTGGCACGCTGATAGGCGCCGCGATGACGCTGCTGGCGCATTGACGCGCGCCGAGCCGATCAGACCCGATGCCGCTCCTGCAAGCTGCGGATGCGCGCGAGAGCCGGCTTGTCGGCGGTCGTGGCGTCATACATCGTTGCAAGGTCGGCCTTCAGCGCGGTACGCGATCCCCCGTCGAGATAAACCATGTGCCCGGACGGATAAAACTTCGCCGACAGATTCTCGCGCACCTTGTGTTCGACGAGCGGCATCCTCTGCAAGTCGATGACGGTCTGATAGAACGGCGTCACGAAATCGTAAAGGCCGTTCGCCGACAGCACCTTCAGGTCGATGTTGAGCGCCATCACCGCCGCGAGGTCGCCGGCCGTATAGAGGATGAGGTTGCCTTTGTCGTCGATGCCCTTTTGCGCCCCCGTCGGATCGGTGTGATGGAAATCCCAGTTCTTGAACGTCTGATCGTTGAGATCAGTGAACGACGAGTTCGACGTGTACTTCAACTGCTCGTTGAGATAGGTGTTCCACATCGTCGTATAGACGCCGGAGACCGCTGTCATCGTTGGATCGTTGCCTCCCGAGTTCGGGTCGATCTGCCCGGCAATGCCCGTGTCGATCGCCGTCACGCGTCCGTCATAGGCGCCGAGCGCCAAGCCTTTCGACTTGAGCAGGGTCGTCAGGAACAGCGAATTGCCGCGACTGTCGTAGCCGGCCACATCGAGCCCCCAGGCAAGCAGTGTCGTCTTGTCGATGCCCGTGTACTGCGAGAGCTTTTCGACGGTCGCGTCGTCGGTCTGGGGAAACTTGCGCAAGGAGGCGAGATAGTCGGTACGGGCGAAGCTTGCGACTTCGTCGAGGAAATCGATGAGGTTCGTCGGCGTCGGCGTCACGCCGAGGCGCTTGTGGTACCAGGCATCGGCCGCCGCCGTCGGCAATGCGCCGACCGGATTGCCGGCCTGCCCGTAGTCGAGAATCGACGATTGGAGTGTGATCCCGTTCAGATCGATGCCGTCCTCATGGAGCAGATAAGCCAGCACGCAGCTGCGCGCCGTTCCATATGATTCGCCGAACAAGTACTTCGGCGAGTTCCAGCGCTGATTCTTGGTCAGAAAGCGCTTGATGAACTGCTTGATCGAGCGCGCATCCTGGTCGACGCCCCAGAACTCCTTGTTCGTATGCGGTGCCACGGCGGCCGAATAGCCGGTGCCGACCGGGTTGATGAAGACGAGGTCGCTCTTGTCGAGCAGGCTGTCCGGGTTGTCCTCGATCTGATAGGGAGCCGGCGGCGTGAAGTTCGGCATCGACGTCTTGATTCGTTTCGGCGCGAACGAGCCGAGCAGCACGAAGACCGACGACGATCCGGGTCCGCCGTTATAGAAGAACGTCACGGGCCGCGACTCTTCCGACTGACCATCCTCGGTGAAGGCGACGTAGAACATCTTCGCGTTCGGCTGCGACGTGCTCTCGTCGACCGTGACGAGATGCCCGGCCGTCGCCGTGTAGGCGATCTCGCGCCCGCCGATCGTGATCGAATGATGGGTGACGGCGGCTGCCTCGGTCGTGTCCGTGACGGAATCACCCGGGCCGTTGCCGTAGGCGACGGGATCGAAGCACGGCTCGTCGCCGTTCTCGCCTGCCGCGGCGAGAGATCGAGGCATCGACGCCCTCCCCGGCGTATGCGCCTGCGAATTGTGGTGCGCCGATTGCGGATTGCCGGAACCGATATCGTGGCTCATCGTGATCGCTCCATGTCGTTGGGTCGGCGCGGCGCACCCGCGCCATGCGCCGACTATGTTGACGAACTTTGACGAACTGCTGCTGACAAGCACCCGCTCGCTCGTCGCCGCGCGTTTCGCGTCGACCGAAGCGAGAAACACATTGCCGCCACTACGTGCCGCCCGCGATACCGTGTGAAGCGGACGGACCCTGCGTAGCCGATCCGCCGAGGGCCGCCGCGATCTTGCGCCCGTCGGGGCTCCCCAGCCCGGTACAGGCGTCCCAGCCGGGCGCCGCGGCGAAGCTGCCATTGTTGCCCTGTGTGATATCGCGGAAGGCGCGCGCCGCCGCATAGAGTTTCGCGTTGACGAAGCCCACCGGCTTACCCTGCGTGGCATTGATGCGCGCGATCAGCCCCGCGAACAGCGGCGCGACCGCGCTCGTGCCGCCGACCGCCGTCAGTTGGCCGCCGACGAGCACTTCATAGCCCGAGGCGGGCGACGCGTCGGCGGCCACGTCGGGCACGCCGCGCTTCGTCAACGCGGCGGTCGTACCGTCGGCGTAAGTCGCCTTCAGCCCCTCCTGCCACGGAGGCAAGCCGAACTCGGAGCTGATGCCGCCGCCCGTCGCGCCGCCGGAAGCGCCGTCGTTCCAGACCACTTCGCTTTTGATCGAGAGCGAAGAGGCCGACCCTGATGCCGTGACGCGCGTGCCGCCGCATGCGAGCACATACGGGCTCGATGCCGGGAAGTCGACCGAGTCGCCACCGGCCGAGCTGTCGTTCGAGCCGCTGTCCCCGGCCGCCGCACATACGGTGACGCCGAGCGTCGCGGCCTCCTGCAGCGCTTGATTGAATGCCGTCAGTGCCTGAGCCGTCCATGACGATTCGGGCGCCCCCCAACTGATCGAAATGACGGATGGCTTGTTCGTGCTGTCGTGCACGGCTTGCTTGACCGCGTCGACGAAGCCCGCGTCGCTGTTGGGCGCGAAGTAGACCGCGATCGTCGCGCCGGGAGCGACGGCGCCGGCGATCTCGATATCGAGCGTGACTTCCCCGTCCGCCCCGCTCGGGTTGCCGCTCGGGGCGTTCGAACCGCCGTCGACGCCGACGGCGACGACCCGCGGCTCCGCCATGCCGAGTTCGCTGAAATATTGGCGAAGATCCGATTCCGTGTACCCACCGCCAAGCTCGACGATGCCGATGCATTGACCGCTGCCGTCGCCAGGGGGGAAATCGTAAAGAGACGCCATCTGCAGCGGCGTAAACGTTTCCGTCCGAGCCGCCGCGCGGCGCGGCTCATAGCCGGAGCGAATGCGGAAATGTGGCCGAGCCTGCGGGCGATCGTCGAGCCCGAGCACGGATGTCACGATGCCGACGAGTTCCTGAGGAATCAGAATGCAACCGGTGCGGCCTCTGAATCGGCCGAGCTTCGGATGCTCGTAATGCGACAGCTCGACGCCGAACGCCCGCTGAAAACGCTCGACCGTGCCCGCGAGCATCACCGTGCACGCCGCCGCGTCGGTACGCTGCACGCTAAGGTCGTATTCCTTCGCGAACGCCTCGACCTTGGCGAGGTCCTCGGGGGCGGCCGAAAAACGGGCGGCGAAAGCCTCGCGCGTGAGCGGCTCGGCCGGCTCACCGCGAGCGATCTTTTGCGCGGCTTCGTCGATTGCTTGTTGGGAAGGCCGGCGCAGCGTCACGACGACGCGCATCGTTTCGCCCGGATCCGTCGGCCCGACGCGCCTGGCATCCTTTACCGGCTCGCGATCGCTGCCTGCCAGCCGCTCTCTTGCTTTGGTCATTTGACGCTCCCGTATGAGGATTACGTCGAAGCTCCGACAGAACCGCCTTCGCGCAGTTCCTTGCACCTGCCCTTTTGGTCGATCTGCATGGCGCATAGGACCTTGGCGGACGAGGCAATCGTCGGATGACTGACAAAGTGTAGTCCATGCCCCGCCGGCGCGACATGGGTGGCAATCCCGCGCCAGGAGCAGCCGCCGGCAAGCGGCAAGCAAGCGGCATATCATCACGTTTCGGCGCGCGCTCCGGTGCGACGCCGTTGCCGCTACCGAGAAAATAACCCTTCCCCGGCGGAACTGCCCTTCGGGACGACAAAGGAACCGAACATGTCTCTCTCCATGTATCAGGCATCAGTACCCGTGTTCGTGCGCGGGTTGACGAACCTTCGAGCGATTCTGCACAAGAGCCGCGATCACGCCGAAGCCCGGAAAATCGATTTGGCCGTCCTGCTGTCGAGCAGGCTTTACCCGGACATGTTTCCTTTGACGCGCCAGGTGCAGTCCGTGTCCGACGCCGCGAAGTTCTGTACGGCGCGCCTTGCCGGCGTCGAGCCACCGAGGTTCGAGGACACCGAAACGACGTTCGACGAATTGGTGGCGCGCATAGACAAAACGATCGCTTACCTGCAGGAGGCCGACGCGTCCAAAATCGACGGCAGTGAAGAACGCGCCGTTACGCTCAAAACGCCAAGCCGCTCGATCGAGTTCGACGGGCAGTCCTACCTGCTCCATTTCGCGCTGCCGAATTTCTTTTTCCATTTGACGACCGCGTACGCCATCCTCCGGCATAACGGCGTCGAGCTCGGCAAGCTCGACTTTCTCGGCGGAATCTGACCGGTCGGGATCGCAGCCTTAGACGCCGTCATGAGCCAAAACACCGCCAATTGCTCCGCCACTGCCTTGCACACGCCGAACTCGCCGCGCTTTCTTCTCTTCATGATCTGCCTGTTCGCCTCCGCCGGGCAGCTCGCGATCGACATCTATGTGCCCGCGCTACCTGCAATGGCGCGCTTTTTTTCGACCTCGCCACAGGCGATCCAGTCGAGCGTTTCCGGCTACATGGCGGCTTACGCGTTCGGCCAGCTCGTGTTCGGGCCAGTCGCCGATGCCTACGGACGCAAGCGCGTGCTCGCATTGGGGCTCGTCGTCTTCACGATGGGCTGCCTGTTGTCGCTGGCCGCCCCCAATCTGGAAACCTTCGTCCTTGCGCGCTGCCTGCAAGGGTTCGGCATCGCCGCGACGAATCTGCTCGCGAAGGCGATCATCACCGATTCGTTCTCCGGACAGGCACTGATGCATGCGTTCACCTACATGGGGATCGCATGGGGGCTCGCACCGATCATCGCGCCCGTGATCGGCGCGCACCTGCAAACGTGGTTTGGCTGGCAGGCCTGCCTCGTCTTTCTGCTCGTCTATTCGCTCGTCATGTGGGCGATCGTGTGGCGCTATCGCGAGACACTGCCTCGACCGGTGCACCTGGAGCTGCGGACGCTGGCGAGGAACACGCGCAAGGTGCTCTCGAGCCCCGTGTTCCAAAGCTGCTTCCTCGCGCAGGGGCTTTGCTACAGCATTCTGCTCGTGTTCAACATCGTCGGACCATTCATGGTGCAGAACACGCTGAGAAAGCCGCCGACCTTTTTCGGCTACCTCGCGCTCGGCATCGGCATGATGTATTTCCTGGGCGGGCTGTCGAATCGCGTGCACGGGCCACGCCTGCCGAGCGCGGAGCAGCGGCTGCATATCGGTGTGCGCGTGATGACGGCTGCGGCGATTGCGATGCTGGTGCTTGCGTTGACCGTCGGCCTGCGCGTCTGGACGCTCTCGGCGCCGGTTCTCGTCATGGGCTTCTGTGCCGGCGCGATGTATCCGACGCTGATGGCCAAGGGCAATTCACTGTTCCCGCACATCGCCGGCCTGACGAGCGCGATCCTCGGGTGTGCGCTGCTCCTGGTGTCGTCGGCCATGATGGGGCTCGCGGGATTCGTGTCCGTGCATATCCTCACTCCGCTCGCGGTGTTCTTCGTGATCCTCGCCGTCACCGTCGTCGCGATGGTGTCGAAGCTGCTGCGACATCTGGCGCAATCGGAACGTGAACGCGTCATGGGCCGCAGCGGCGAGGCGGTTTAGGCGCCGCGGCGTTATCCCCATCACGAATAGCTGAGGTTTATTCCTGACAGTGATATTTGCCGTTTATGCCTCACAGGCATAAATGAAGTGCTGCTGGAATCACTCGCGGCCAGCCCCGCCAAATGATCGGTTCGATCAAACTTCGATCAGACGGCGGGTTTACTCGCAGTTGAATCGATCGAATCGATCACATACAATGCCCGAAACGGTCATTATTGGCCGACCTCAGATGGTCATACCGGTCGAAGCATCGGCCGGAAATGATCGATTCGGTCAGGGCTGGGAAGCCATCGACGAGGCCCGGCTCCGTAAATATCCGACAGGCATTTGTGGAGACTTGCGAGTGTCAATCACGTTCAAGGGAATCATCCCCGCCCTCATCACCCCGATGACCGCAGACGAAGAGGTCGACGAAGGCGGTTTGCGCTTGCTCGTCGACCGTCTCATCGATGCGGGCGTCCACGGTCTCTTCGTGCTTGGCACGAATGGTGAATTCATCGCGCTGTCGGAGGCCGAAAAGCTGCGCATCGCGCGCATCGCCGTCGATCAGGCCCGCTCGCGCGTCCCCGTCATCGCGGGAACGGGCGCCTACGCCACGCGCGACGTCATCGAGCTGAATGAAAAGATGAAGGATGTCGGCGTCGACGCTGTTTCGGTGATCACGCCGTACTTCAACGGAGCGACGCAACAGGAATTGTTCGTCCACTATGAGCGCATCGCGCGCGGCACGTCGCTGCCCGTCATGCTCTACACCATCCCGGCCAAGGCGGGCGTCACGCTGAACGTAGATACCGTGCGACGGCTATCGGAGATACCGAACATTCGCGGCATCAAGGATAGCGGCGGTGACTTCGATCGACTGCTGCAACTGATCAACTTGCGTCGCGACGATTTTGCCGTGTTCACGGGCACCGATTCGATGATCCTCTGGACGTTGATCGCAGGCGGCGACGGCGCCGTCGCGGCAACGACCAATGCGGTGCCGAGCGTCGTCATGTCCATCTGGAATCACTTCCAGGCCGGCGAAATCGACGGGGCCCGCCGCGCGCAAGAATCGCTGCGCGCCCTGCGCGATGCGTTCGCGCTGGGCACGATGCCCGTCGTGCTGAAAACCGCGGCCGCGATGCTCGGCATGCCGGCCGGCCCCGCGCGCGCGCCGGCGCGACCGCTCGATGACGCCGCGCGCGAACGTCTCGCGAAAGCGCTCACCCTCTATCCGCGTGTGAGCTGACCGCTACGCGACATCCGTATCAGTACAACGCTTCGGCCGACAGATTCCGACTCCGATATGAGCTCCGTTTACCACTTCCAGACCGTCAAGCACATCGTGCATGGCGCGAACAGCCTCGATCAGTTGCCGGAAAAACTCGCACTGCTCGATCGCCCGATCGGTCGCATCGCCTTCATCACGCAGGAAGTGATGGAACGCAATGGCGTGGCGGGCCGTGTCGTCGCCGCGCTCGAACAGCGGGACATTCGGGCGCTGATCGTCCGCGACGTACAGCCGGAGCCGACCATCGAAAACGTCGAAACCGTCTATCGCGAGCAGATCGAGCCATTTGCGCCCGACGCCGTTCTTTCGATCGGTGGAGGCAGTGTGCTCGATGCGGCGAAGCTTTTCGCGGCGCGCCTCACCAATCGACAGCCGCTGCGCGAATGGCTCGGCATCGATCTGATCGCATCGCCCGGCGTACCGCTGATACTCGTCCCGACGACCTCGGGCACGGGTTCTGAAGTTACCCCGAATGCGATCGTGACGCTGCCCGACGAACAGCTGAAAGTCGGCATCGTGAGCCGCCATCTGCTGCCGCAGCTCGTGATTCTCGATGCCACGCTGACGCTCGATCTGCCCAAGCCGATCACGGCCGCCACGGGCATGGATGCGTTCATTCACGCGCTCGAGTCGTACATTTCGACGAAAGCGAATCCGATCAGCGACATGTTCGCGATGGAATCGATGCGGCTCATCGGTGCGAACCTGCTCGAGGCATACGAAAACGGCCACTCGCTGAAGGCACGCGAGGCGATGCTGCTCGGGTCGATGTATGGGGGGCTCGCGTTGACGGCCGCCGGGACCGCGGCCGTTCATGCGCTCGCCTATCCGCTCGGCGGAATGTTCAATATCACCCATGGCGTCGCGAATTCGATGCTGCTGCCGCACGTGATGGCGTTCAACCTCGATGCGACGATCGGCCGTCTCGCGAACGTCGCCTACGCGCTCGGTATCGCGCGGCACGACGATAACGACGCCGCGGCAGCGAACAAGCTGCTGGGTCGTCTTCGTGAATGGACGCAGGCACTCGCGATCCCGCAGGACCTGCGTGCGTTCGGTGTCTCCGAAGCGCATCTGGACGCGCTCGCCATCGCGGCATCAAAAGTGAAGCGCCTGCTCGGCAACAATCCGAAGCCGCTGAGTCTTGACGACATCAAGGCGATCTACCAGCGGCTGCTGCCATGAACGCTCCATCGGCAAACCGCATTCGCGTGTTGATCATCGGCGACGACCTGTCGGGCACTGCTGATTGCGCTGTGACTTGCACGCACCAAGGGCTCGCGAGCATCGTCAGCCTTGACGTAGGGCAAGCCTTGGAGCGCGATGTCGACGTGCTCGCCATCGATGCCGACACGCGTCGACTCGCCGCCGCCGATGCGGCGCGAATCAACGAGCAGGTATGGCGCGCTCATGCCTCCGGCCGTCTCATCTACAAGAAAATCGACTCGACGCTGCGCGGAAACTTCGCGGCGGAAGTCGCGGCGCTCGCGCGCTTCGCGGGCATGGCCGTCGTCGCACCGGCATTTCCGCAAGCCGGCAGAACGACGCGAGATGCTCATCAGTTCGTGTTCGGCGTACCGGTCGAACAATCCGAGCTCTGGCGTAACGAACGCATTTCCGGTCGAGCCGATATTCGTTCGATGCTTGCCGGCGAAGGGCTGCGAGTGGCGCACATCGAGCTGGACGAGATTCGTGAAGGCGTGGCCGCGCTGCATGCGCGGCTCGTCGCCTGCCAGCGCGAGCAATGGGAAGCGGTCGTCTGCGATAGCGAGACCGATGACGACCTCGCGATCATCGCCCAGGCATCAGCAACGATGGAGCGCGTGTTCTGGGTCGGCTCCGCAGGACTGGCCGCGCCGCAGATCGCAGCGTTCGTCGCGAACGCTCGCCCGAAATCGACGCCCGCCCGTTCGCACGCACAACTGCCATCGACGGCAGGCGCACCGCATCCGCGCGGGGTCCTGACCGTGGTCGGCAGCATGTCGAGCGTCTCGCACGACCAGGTCGCCGCGCTGCGGGCCAAGGCGGGGGACTCGCTCGACCTATTCGAGCTGGACACGCGAGCGCTGCTCGACCCGGTTGGCCAGGCCACGCTCACGTTGTCCACTCGCGTGACGAATGCGCTGATGCGCGGCCGCCATGTGGTCGTCGCACTGAGCCAAGCCGAACGCATGAAAGTCGCCGATGGCCCGCTGCTTGCGCGACTGCTCGCTGACAAGCTCGCCCCTGCCGCTCGGCACGCCGCGGCGCTGATCGCGACGGGGGGAGAAACGGCGCGCGCGCTGTTGTCCTCGATGGGCGTCACGGCGCTCACGGTCGTCGAGGAAATCGAACGCGGCGTTCCGTTGTTGAGCACCCCGTTCGACGGACGGGTCTTGCCCGTCGTCACGAAAGCGGGCGGCTTCGGGCAATCGGAAACACTGTATCGCGCGTGGCGGCGGCTCGCCGCCGCTCAACCTGCGGATGCGCCAACACCGCGCCAGCCTTCGGAAGGGGAAGCAATGACATATCGACCCGTAATCGGAATCACGATGGGCGATGCCGCCGGCGTGGGGCCGGAAATCATCATGAAGAGCCTCGCGCACGAATCGGTGTACGACGGCTGCCGTCCGCTCGTCATCGGCGACGCGAAGCGGCTCGCCGACGCAGGCAGGCGCGCCGGCGTCACGCTGACGGTCCGGCCTATCGCCGCGCCCGCCGATGCACACTTTCGCTACGGCGAGGTCGATTGCATCGACCTCGGCCTGATTCCGGCCGACCTGCCGTACGGCAAGCTGTCCGCTATCGCCGGCGACGCCGCGTATCAGTACATCGCGCGCACGGTGGAGCTGACGTCGGCGGGCGAGCTCGACGCGATATGCACCGCGCCGCTCAACAAAGAAGCGTTGCATGCGGGCGGGCATATCTTTCCGGGTCATACGGAATTGCTTGCGCACCTCACTGGGGTTCCCGAAGTCTCGATGATGCTGGTCGCGCCGAGGCTGCGCGTCATTCACGTCACCACGCATATCGGCCTCATCGATGCGATTCGCCGAATCGAACCGGGCCTCGTACAACGCACGATCGAGCGCGCGCACGAAACGCTGATCCGCGCCGGCATCGAGCAACCGCGCATCGGCGTTTGCGGGATCAATCCGCACGCGGGCGAAAACGGCCTGTTCGGTTATGGCGAGGAAGAGGAAAAGATCGTGCCGGCCGTCGAGGTGCTGCGCGAACGCGGTTGGGATGTGGAAGGACCGCTGCCCGCCGACACGCTGTTCTTCCGCGCGGGCCGGGGCGACTTCGATGTCGTCGTGGCGATGTATCACGACCAGGGCCACGGCCCCGTGAAGGTCATGGGCCTCGAAGCAGGCGTCAACGTCACGGTCGGCTTGCCGGTGATCCGCACATCGGTCGATCACGGCACGGCGTTCGACATCGCCGGCAAGGGAATCGCCGATGAGCGCAGCTTGCTCGAAGCGCTCAAGCAGGCACAGGACCTGGCGACGCGGCGCGCCGTCGAGGCCGCCTGAGCCGTTTCACTTTTCGCGTGCCCGGGTTCGCGCCCGGCTTGCACGACGAGGCGGCAGACAAAAAGCCCGCCCGCAGCGAACAACATCGGAGACAGCCATGAATCACTTCACCGTATGGGACAGCGCCATCATCGTCGCGATGGTCGTCGTCTATATCGTCGTCACGGCGTGGATCAGCATCCGCCTGCGAAGCAAGACGACCGAACAATTCATGGTGGCGGGCCGCTCTGCGCCGGCGGTCGTCATCGCCATTTTGCTGATGTCGGAATACATCGGCGCGAAATCGACGATCGGCACCTCGCAAGAGGCCTTCAACGCCGGTATCGCCGCGTCGTGGTCCGTGATCTCGGCGTCGATCGGCTTCGTCCTCTTCGGCCTCTTCATGGCGAAGCGCCTCTACAAGTCCGGCGAGTTCACGATCTCCGGCTTCATTGCACAGAAGTATGGCAAGACCGCGAAGCTCGTCGTGTCGGCCATCATGATTTACGCGCTTTTCATCGTGAACGTCGGCAACTACGTCAGCGGCGCGGCGGCGATCTCAACCGTTTTGCGTGTCAACCTGCCGACGGCCGCGTTCATCACGGCCATCGTCAGCACGGTCTACTTCGCGTGGGGCGGCCTGAAGAGCGTCGCGTATGTCACGATTCTGCATAGCGCCGTGAAACTGCTCGGCATCGGCATCCTGATTTGGATCGCATTTTCGATGACGGGCGGCATCGCGCCGATGATGCACAGCATGCCGGCGAAATACTTCACCTGGAATGGCGCTTTGAGCGGCAGCACCATCGGTGCATGGATCATCGGGACGGCGGGCGCGATTTTCTCGACGCAGTTCATCATCCAGGCGATCTCGGGCGCGAAGTCCGCGACCGAAGCGCGCAACGCGACGCTGATCGCCGGGGTGCTCTGTGTGCCGATCGCGCTCGCGCTCGGGTTTCTCGGTGTCGCCGCGAAGTATCTGTTTCCCGGAATCAAAAGTCTCTACGCGCTGCCGGTCTTCCTGCAGCACATGAATCCGCTGCTGTCAGGGGTGGTGACCGTATCGCTCGTCGCTTCGATCTTCGTCAGCGTCAGTACGGTGGCCCTCGCGATCGCGTCGCTGATCGTCAAGGATTTCTATGTTCCGCGATATCGGCCGTCCCCGGAACAAGAGCTGCGCGCGACGCGCACGATCTCGTTCGTCGTCGGCTTCGTGCCGCTCATTTTTGTGCTGTTCGTGCCGCAGATCCTCGCGCTGTCGTTCTTTACTCGCGCGTTGCGGCTCACGGTGACCGTCGTCGCGTTGATCGGCATCTACCTGCCTTTCTTCAACAGCAATCGCGGCGTGATCTCGGCACTCGTGGTTGCGACCATCGCGACGACTGTCTGGTACCTGCTCGGCAATCCGCTCGGCATCGACAACATGTACGTTGCGCTCGTCACGCCGGCGATCGTCATGTTGGTCGAAAGACTGCTGTTCCGTCCGGCCGGCAGCAACGGCCACCAAGCCGAGCGGCGAGGCATCGCGCACAACACCGATTCGTGATTCCTAGGCAGCCTGCAGCCTGACGGTATAGAAAACCGTATAAACCCGCCCACGAGCATCGACGCCTCACGATTTCACCATGACCAGTCAGTCCACCTTGCCTTCTCCAGCCACGACGATGCCGGGCCGATTGCATGCGGCCAGCGATGATGCGGCTCGCATCGACGCATATCTGCCAACGGCAACCGTGCAAAACCACGCCGCGAATCTCGCCGTGCTCGACAACGGCGATCTGCTCTGCGCGTGGTTCGGCGGCACCCAGGAGGGTGTCCCCGACATTTCGGTCTACTCGTCGAGACTCGCCAAGGGCAGTTCGGTCTGGAGCGAGCCGGTCCGCCTCTCAGACGATCCTAGCCGCTCCGAACAGAATCCCGTGCTCTTTCAAGCGCCCGACGGCAAGCTCTGGTTGCTCTACACGGCGCAATTGTCCGGACACCAGAACACATCGATCGTGCGTCGCCGCATCTCCAGCGACCGCGGCCGTACGTGGGGGCCGATCGGCACCCTCTTCGACGAGCCGGGCACCTTCGTGCGTCAACCGATCGTGATCGCGGCCGATGGAGCCTGGTTGTGTCCTGTCTTCATGTGTCGCGTCGCGCCCGGCGAGCGTTGGTCGGGCAACGACGACATCAGCGTCGTCATGCGCTCGACCGACGACGGCGCGAGTTGGACGGCGCACGAAGTGCCGGGCAGCGTCGGCTGTGTGCACATGAACATTCAGCCGCTCGCCGACGGATCGTTGATCGCGCTTTTCCGCAGCCGCTGGGCTGATCACATCTACGTCAGCCGCTCGAACGATGGCCGTGGCTGGAGCGCGCCCGAGCCGCTGGAGCTGCCGAACAACAATTCGTCGATCCAGTTCGTCGCGCTGGCGAACGGGCATCTGGGGCTTGTTTTCAACAACAGCAGCGCGAAAGAAAGCGTGGAACGTCGCGCGTCGCTCTATGACGACATCGAGGACGCGGAAGATAGCGGCACGCTCGTCGCTCAAGCAGCGTCGTCGCGCGGTACGGCATTCTGGGGAGCGCCACGTGCGCCGATGACGCTGGCCATTTCGACCGATGGCGGGCGCACCTGGCCGATCGCGCGCAACCTCGAAAGGGGTGACGGCTATTGCATGACGAACAATTCCGCCGAGAAGCTGAACCGCGAGTTTTCCTATCCGTCGATCGCGCAATCGCCGGACGGCAGGCTGCACATCGCGTACACGTACTTCCGGCAGCGCATCAAGTACGTCAGCGTCACCGAAGACTGGGTATCGGCAAAGCAGCAAGCGGCAGCGTGAATGGGCCCCGGAAGGAGAGCGTCCGTCCCGGGCTCTGAGACATCGCGAACGGGAAATCGATAAACTACGCCCGCGCCGCCCGCTCGGCGCCGCAGCCCGCCGTAGCGCGGCCGCGCCCGGAACCCGTTACCGATTACTCCATGAAAGTAGCCCGCCGCCGCGAGGCCATGCTGAAGGCAGTCCTGTCTGGTATGACGGAAGTCGCCGAGTTGTGTGAACACTTCGGCATGTCCGAAGCCACTGTCCGCCGCGATCTGCGCGCACTGGCGGACGAGGGCTTGATTCTGCGCACCTACGGAGGCGCGGCATCGGTCAGCATGCACGCGCCGGAAGAGCCGCTCGAGCAGCGCACGCAGAGCTTTCAGGCCGAGAAGGAGGCAATAGGCCGAGCGGCCGCGATGCATGTTGCCGAGGGCGATACGATCTTTCTCGATAGCGGCACGACGACTGCGGCGCTGGCGCGCGCACTGGCGAGCAGGCAAGACGTTCACGTGGTGACGAACAACCTGCTCGTCGTTCAGATCCTCGCGGGAAGCAAGGTGCAGCTCACGTTGCTCGGCGGCGAAGTGCGAGCGTCGAGCATGAGCACGTTTGGCGCGATCTCGCAGCTCGCGCTGACGCGCATCACCGTCGACAAGGCCTTTCTCGGCGCGGACGGTGTCGTGCCGGGCCGTGGCCTTTGCGAAGCGACGGCGGATCAGGCCTATCTGAAGGAATGCGTGATGCGGCAGGCAGCGGTTGTCTACGTGCTGGCCACCTCCGACAAGCTGAATCGCGACAGCCAGCAGCACTGGGCACCCATCGAAAAGCCATGGACGCTCATTACCGACGCTTCGACGCCCGACGCGGGATGGCAGGCCTTCGATGGCATCGCCGGCGTGACGATCGAGAGCGTATCGCTGCCGGGTGGCGAAGCGGACGAAATGGAGTGACAGCATCCGATGCGCACTGAGCAGAAGGTACCGGAATGGCCACGATCAAGCGAACTGTCGTAACCGGCGCGAGTTCCGGTATTGGGCTCGCCATTGCGCTGCGGCTCTTGAGTGACGGTCACGAGGTCATCGCGCTGAGTCGAACCAAGCCCGACATCGCGGATGACCGGTTTAGCCACATTTGCGCGGATTTGAACGATGTCGAAGCGACTGCCGCCGAACTGCGACAACTAGGGGACGTCTACGGTCTCGTTCACGCGGCCGGCTTCATGAAAACGGCGAAGCTCGGTAAATTGGATTTCGATAGCGGCGAAGCGATGTGGCGTCTCCACGTCGGCGCGGCGTCCGCGCTTGCGAACGTACTCGTGCCCTCGATGCGCGATGGCGGGCGTATCGTGTTGATCGGCAGCCGTGTCTCGGGCGGGGCGGCGGGCCGCAGTCAATACGCCGCGGCCAAAGCGGGACTGGTGGGAATGGCGCGCTCGTGGGCCATCGAACTCGCGCCGCGCGGAATCACCGTCAACGTGGTATCGCCCGCCGCAACCGAAACGCCGATGCTCAACGACCCGCAACGAGCGTCGAGCGCTCCGAAGATGCCGCCTATCGGCCGATATGTTCGGCCGGAAGAAGTGGCTGCGCTCGTGGCGTTTCTAGTGGGGGACGATGCCGGCGCGATTACCGGGCAACAGATCATGGTTTGCGGCGGTAGCTCGCTGGCCTGAGTCGCCGCCCTCGCATATCAATGAAGGGACCGAGGCGGCCGGCCTGAGCAGTAAAGCAGTCCAAACACCATTTCTCCTACTTTGTTGCTCACTCCTGTTGGCAGCCGATATCGAGTAGGGGACGGGGTTGCCCCCGTCGCCCTCTCACACCACCGTACGTGCGGTTCCGCATACGGCGGTTCATGAACAACGCTGGAGGCGCCG
>NZ_PTIR01000020.1 GCF_002934455.1 Trinickia symbiotica
TCTCAGTCATAGGTTGCGTCCGCAAGTTGTAGTTGCGGACGCAAGCCTGCGCTCGTTCAGCTTCCGATTCTAGGTGCGCTTAAATTCGCGCTTACGCTCAACGTATGACGCCGCGTTGCAACTCCGTGTCGAGTTGCACGACTTCAAGCCTGCGCCAGACGAGCATCGCGCGGCGGAACACTTCGAGAGCACGCAATGGTTCAAGGGCACGCAATGGTTCAAGCGCGAGTTCCTCGGTGTTGACCAGCCGATCCAGTACGACTACTTGGAGCGCACCTATGGCTAAGGCCGCCAGCGCGCAAACGAGCGCGGCACTCAACCCTCACGTGCATTTCGTTGAAGGAGTTACGTGGGCACGGGTGATCGCCAGCAAGACCTTCCCGCAAGGCTTCGAGTTCAGCGGCTGGGATTTCGTGGGTGGCATCGATGATGAGGACGGTGACGGCAAACCGTACAACGCCGCACGCATCCCGGCGATTAAGTGCCTTGTGCATGATAGCGACGGCTGGCGGGAGTCGGAGGGTGCCCTAATCGCCCTGAACCTGCGGCCGGACAGTGAAGCCGCGCGCAACCTCGCAATGATTGTCCACGCCGAACATATCGTTACACCCGAATCGGGCATCACGCGTATTCCGGCAAGCGACCGTGTGTCCATGAATTTTGTGTTCGGGTTCGATCCCATCGAGGCGGACTTGTCGGGCGGCTCGCTCATCGCGCGGTACACGGATGAACGCGTGGACCAGTTCACGTTCCTCTTCTCGGACATGTGGAGATAAGCAAAATGGCTGACGAGCTTGATCGCTTCGTTTTGCAGTACAGCGTGGACCTGCGTGACAGTATCGGCCGTCTCGAAAAGCTGCACGAGAAGATGGAGGATGTCGGCAAGAAGAGCGGCAAGGCCGCAATGGACCTGAAGAAGTTTGCCGCAGAGGCATCGGGCGAACTTGGCAAGCTAGTCCCAGGCATGAACGCGGTAGGCGCGGCAGTCCGGGCGATGGGCGCGGAATTCGCGGTGGCCGGTGCGGCCGTTGCTGCGCTCACAATCGGCGTGAAGTCCGTGATGGCCCTTCGCGATCAGTACAACGTGCAACGCGGCGAAGGTATGCTGCTCGGCATATCTGGTGCGCGTGTGGAGGAGATTCAGCGCAAGTTTGTTCGTTCCTCGAATGGCTATGTTAGCCGCGATGCGGCCATCGAAGGACTGCGGCAATTTAACGACCTCACGACCGGCGCTTACAAAGACCCGACTCGCCTTGGCACGGAAGCGCGCAAGGCCATGATGATGGGCGTGAACGTTGGGGCGCTCGGCAACCCCACGAGCACGATGGATCGGCTCGCGGAATTTCAGCAGCGTCTGAAGGCGATGAGCGATGCCGAGGCGCAGGGCCTCGCACAAACGCTAGGTCTAAGTCAAGACTGGGTGCTTGCGCTCAAGCATCAGGCCGCATCGATCCGTGACGTGACCGAACTGACTGCGGCCGAAATCGCCAAGCGCAAAGAGGCGGAGGCGGCAGTTCAAAACCTCAACCAGCAGATGAGCAAGTTGAAGGAGGACTTCAACGAGTTGGAAATCGGCCTCGGCCAGCAAGTCATTCCTGCCATGGACAAGTTCGTCCAATGGCTGACGAAGCTCGTGGACATCTTCAATAAGGCCACGAAGCCCAGCGAGAACACGCGGCCATACAAGATCGTCAACGGCCATCGCGTGAACATCGGCCCCGATCCCGACGCGCAGCACGAAGTCACCTACAAGCAAGGCCGCTACAAGATCGAGAACGGGCACCGCGTGAACCTTCCGGACATCGTGCCTGAGCAGCCGCACGCGGCGGCCAAAGCAGCTGAGGATGAGCGCAAGAAGACGATGGAAGCACTCGACCAGCGGAATGAAGCTGGGAAGAAGGTTGCCGATCAGATGAGTCTCGCCATCAATCAATTTGCCGCGTCTGTTGGAACCTTCGCAGGCGCAATCACCGAGCAACAGGCGTGGGCCGCGTGGGCGGGTGAGATAGGCAAAAGGAACGGTTTGGGCGGCTCGTCCAACGCCGCGCTTCCAGGCACAAAAGCGGCTTCAGGCGGCGCTCGCGGCCTGCGCAACAACAACCCCGGCAACCTCGAATATGGCGACTTCGCCAAGGCTCACGGCGCAACTGGCAGCGATGGGCGTTTCGCCGTCTTCCCAGATATGGCAACGGGTGCGGCTGCACAGCGAGCGCTCCTCGATCAGAACTACTTCGGCAGGGGTCTGAATACGCCGCGTGCAATTGTCGGGAAGTATGCGCCCGCGAGCGAGAACAACCAGGGCGCTTATCTCGCCTTCCTCAAGTCGCGCGGCTTCGATCCGGACAAGGCGGTCACGGACAAGGCTGGATTCTCAGCCGCAATGATGGCTTACGAGTCGGGATATGGCAGCGGCAAAGGCATAGGGATCGGTCGCAGCAACTTGCAGGCGAACAGCGTGGCGCAGGCCATCGCGGACAATCTCCATGTCCCCCTTCTGCAGATTAAGCAAGGCGGCGTGAATCGCGGTGACGTCTCGTTTGCGATCACCCAGTTAAGCCACAGCTTGACCAACGAGTTGATTGGCAAGAGCAACACGCTACAAGCGCAACAGGCAGCGGTGCGGCAGGGATTGTTGAACCCGCAAGTCCCCAACGCAACGATGCGCGAGCTAGCCCAAGCGGCGATGAACTTCCAGTACCTCAAACAGTACAGCGCGGCAATCGAAGCGAATGCACGTGAAGGTGATAGGTCCGTGCTCACGCAAAACGTCCGTCCGGTGGTCAGCCCGAACATCACTATCAACGTGAATGGAGCCGCCAGCCCGCAGGATGTTGCGGCTGAGGTTCAACGGCAACTCACGAAGGCAGGGAACGATTTGCTGGAGCACTATATGACCAGCGAGAAGGGCTAATCATGGCACTCACAAAACGAATCTTGAACGTCGTGATGACGCTTGATAGTGGCGATGTGACGTTGGATGCATCGCTAGACATGCACGTGAATGTCTCGAAGATGGCGTTGGGCCTACAGCACACCTGCACCATCGATGTCTTCGGGTTATCGCAGGCATTGCGGCAGACGCTTTTGTCGCAGTTCACCGCCTGGAACAAACGGCAAATCGAGCAACCGGTTGGCGCTGTCGCCCCTCGCAACAACTTTGTGCCCGTCAAGGTCTACGCCGGATACCACAGCGGATCGGTTGGCCCTGCTGCACCCGGACAGAACACCACGACACTCATCTTCGACGGTTGGGTGGTGTTGTGCGATCCGATCAGCGGACCACCGAATATCGGGGTGCGGCTGACGTGCTATCAACTCGCGCAGCAAAAGACGCAGTTCATTTCGGATGTCGCACCTGCATCGGCTACCGTGGAGCAGTACGCGAATTGGATAGCGAAGCAGATGGGCCTTGCTCGCGTTCTGTGCGTCACCAGCCTGAAGGACAAGGTCATATCGAACCTTTCCGGCACTACTGAGATTGTCGCCGCGCTACTGGTCGACATCCAAGAGGCCTTTCGCCCAAACGTCGCGGCGTTCATCGATAACAATACGCTGATTGTGAAGGATGTGAACCAGGTCATCGACAACTTCAACACGGTGGCCGTGGATGAGTTCATCGGCACTCCGATGTGGACGGAGTGGGGCGTCGAGTTCACTTGTTTGTACGATCCGAAAATCCAACTTGCGGGGGCGGCAACGTTGAAGTCGCTGATGAATCCCGGCTTGAACAAGTCGTGGGTTATTACCGCGCTGAGGTACAACCTGAGCAGCCGCGCTGAACCGTTCTATGTAACGGTGGATGGCTGCCCGCCTGCGTGATGTCTGTTGCAGGAGAACGATGCTGGTGTCGCGTACACCTGCCACGGAGATAATTCTTACACCGGACTTATCGATAGCAGCCTTGTTCGGTACGCCAACTCAACCAGTTAGGAATACTAAACATGAGTATCACCATCAACCACCCCACCATCGTCAACATGGGCGATCTCAACGAAGTCCTTGCGGACGATCACGCGAAGGCGATTTTGATGAAGGGCGTTGAAGAGACGCCTGCCGAACGTGTCACACGCGCGGCTGATTTGGATCGGTTTGCTGTCGCAGAAGGCAACCCTCTGTTGCAGAAAATCGCCAACGTGCTTCGCAACGTATCCGTAATGGATGTGGCCGCGATCAAGGCGCAGGTCGGCGTGCAGTAATCATCAACCTTCAATTGGAGTAGATCATGGTAACCACTATTCGAAACATCAAAATCCCGAAGAACATCATGCACGACCGCACGCCTTACCCGGTGAAGAAGGCCAACGCGGCCAAGCAGCGTGCGCGCGAGGCAGCAGATGCAGCCGCAAGGAACGTTGATCCGGTGTACGCCTCGGTTCTGAGCGCAGGCCGCAAAGGAACAGCAACAGATCAAGTCATCCCTTCCTCGGCGAAGATCAAGCCGTCTGTGAAGGGCATTGCGTACAAGAACAAATTTGAGCGCATCGGCAAGTCCGCACTAGCGCTCGCCAACGGGCTGGATGCAATCGTGAAGATCCAGGCAATGGGTGACGCAGCGCCCAGAAATCTTCGCGACATTGCCGATGCGACGCTGCAAAGGATCGCTTGCACTATCCCGAAGATCAACGCCGCGCTCGACTCCTTGCTGTCCGAGCAAGCAACCACGGGCGGCCAATACGGCTCGCGCGGCGCAACGGCCAATTCGAACATCGAGGAACAGGCCCGCGCAATCGCGAAGATACGTTGCGCTGAGATGGGCAGCGTGTCGGAAGAGGACGAGGAAGCCCACTACCAAGCCGCGCTGAAAGAGTTGCAGCGAAACGCCATGGACAGCCGCAGCGGCCAATATGTCGCGATGGATCACGAGACGCGCCTCCAAATGGAAGTCGCGGCAGGAAAGGTCGCGCGGTTGAAGGTGGCACAAGCCGTCGGTGATGCAGGCGACATTGTTCGCGCCAAGCACGGCATGGAGCCGCGCACGCTCGTTGGCGATGAAGTGTATGCGCTGTTCAAAGGTCTGCGCGTGACCACGGAAGCTCGCCGCAAGTAACACGATGCAAGGCGGCTGGGAAGCTGGCCGCCCAATTGAATCAGGAGTTCTAAGCAATGAACAAGCGTCAAGCAGAGCAGGTTCTTTATGCGTGCCTGTGTGAGGCAATGAATGTCCGCCGC
This sequence comes from Trinickia symbiotica, assembly GCF_002934455.1. Lineage (GTDB taxonomy): Bacteria > Pseudomonadota > Gammaproteobacteria > Burkholderiales > Burkholderiaceae > Trinickia > Trinickia symbiotica. The sequence goes on from NZ_PTIR01000020.1 coordinate 5,170, forward strand.
ACAATCAACGGCTTTCAGCCGAACTTCCACGACTTCAAGCTCATCTCGAACATCAACAGGGATGAGAATGGTTTCATCAGGCTGTTCTCCGGCGCCTTTCAGACAGGCTCAATCACCGTTATCCCGTTTGCGCTGTCGTTTGAGGGCGGACGCGCCAGGTCCGGACTCGGGCAGATTGCCGCGAATCTATCCCTCAATTCCATTAACGAGCAGGTGTGCATCTTTATCTCGATCATCAACTACCTGCGCGCAATCGGAGAAATCAATACGCCGATTGTTGCGTACAAAGAGATGGTTACACGTGGAGGCCGGTTCGCTGGGCGGCTTGCTGCGTGGGAGGCCTTCGACAAGTTCCGCGAGCGGGTGTTGAAGACGACCGTTCCGTATGATCTGTCCATCGAATTGTTCGAGGCGTTGTACTGCGAGGAAGCGAAAGAGGCAGCCGCTGCATGATCGAGTGGCTATCGTTGTTCGCTTTCGATCAAAACTTTGGTCGAAGCAGGATGCGCCCTCTATAAGCGATTCAAGCGCGAAAGGAAACGGAAATGAAAGACATACTTAAGGACATCGAAAGTGGCGCCGCTCAAGCGCGTGTAAAGCGTCGGCTCGGCCTCGTCAACTGGACGAAGGAGAACGCTATTGCCGGGTGCGTTGAAGTCAGTCGCGATCCATCGGCCACGGCAGCAGAGCGGAAGGATGCGCGCAACACGATTCTTTTGTTGGTAGGCGCAATCGATGGGTTCACAGATCGTGATGGCGAAGACAATATGCGGCCGGAATCGTTCGTTCAACTCTATCCCAACTCGCCGGATACGCCGCGCCTGCAAGCGCAGATCGATGCTAGTCGGACAATCGAGAAGTCTTCGCGGCGTTAACGGTCATGGCGATCAGGCTGAACGAAGACTGGTCCGTGACGTTCACGGACTCCCGGATATTTCGAGCAGGCGTAATGCCTCTGTTCGACTGCGAAGTGGAGCGACCGTTCCGCCGCATGCGTGGGCGCGGCAATACCTTCTATCCAGCCGACGAGTTGGCGCGCGCCGAATTCCTTGAAACGCTCGAAGGCTTGCCGCTGCTCGTCACGCACGAAGGGATGAGCAAACAAGGATTCACAAGCAATGGCGCGTTCGATGGCGAGTGGGTGCGCGCTGATGTGACGGTATCCGGGATTGAAGCATTGGCTAAGGTTTTCGCGGAGGGGATGGTCCAGGTATCGCTCGCGACCAAAGGGAAGTTTGTGCGAAAGCAACTCTGGGCAATAGATCGCGGCTACCAGGAAATTTGCGATGGTCATAGCTTTGACCTTCGCGCAGTGCACCTTGCCATCGTGCCTCTCGGAAGAGTGCAAGGGGCGCGGCTGGACTTTTGATGGCGGCAGGACCAACCAGGAAGTGACCTTTTCGCGTCGTGAAAGCCCGTTGATGGATGGACTAGGCCGCAGCGGCTGGAAGGATTCTGCGGCCTCATTTTGGTCGCGCGTTCCCCGTTCGTACACTTCATAGCCAACGGATGGTCCTCAGCGCGTCCCGTAGGCCATCCGATTCAGCGCGGGAATGTTCGCGCTTGCCGAGCTAGGGCAGGGGCAGTCCTATTTGCTTGGCGCGGCAGACGTTGCTTTCTTTAGGGCGTCCAGCCCAGCCGCTTCGGTACTCGGATATTTCTCATCGAGTTTTAACCAGACGTTGACCCGCATCACCATCTGAGCGGAAAGCTTTCCGTCCTTCTCCATTTGCTTAAGTGTATCGATAGACGAGTCGGGATCGCCCGCGCTCTGGTCGAAGTCCTTCATGCTCGTGTCATAGATCAAGTCTGACGCCTCAACCATCGTTTTGATTTGCTCGATCTGCTGAGCGTGCGCGGCGTCTCGTTGCATCCGCACGAGGGTCGTTTGTGCTTGGTCGAAAATACGCTGATCGTCTGGCGACAGCGCATTGCGGTCGACATGCGCAACGTGATATTTCTGCTGCAGTTGCTTCGCTGCGGCCGCTGCGGCGTCCAATTCGGGTGCGTTCAACGCGGCGAGAGACGGCTGCTCCTGCAAGTAAAGCGCCCAAACTAAGGTGCAGTGGTCTTCCTTGGGCGGGTTGAATGTGTTGACCGGACTGATGTCCTGCAGAATTGCTGGCGTCACGTCCGCCATATAGTCGGAACTCTTTTCGTCCGGGTCGCGGCCCCAGCGGTATTTTGCATCCACTGACTCCGTCATCTCTTCGATTAGCTGCAAGTGCTTGGAGTATCGACTCTCGATGAGCCTGTGCCACTGAAGCGCCATTAAGCGGCTCCGAATCTCGCCCAACTGCTCGTTGTCTTTGCCGGATAGTTGTTCGCCCACTGGCCGCTTCGGATCGTGCGCTTTGTCGGCCAGCGCCTTCATCTTGTCGAGCAGCGGCATCGTGGTTGGGGACAGTTCAGCGACGCGGCGATCAGACTCGTACATCCGGACGCCGATCACGTCTGGAACGGTGCAATCGGCCATCTTTCGGGAGGTGACGCTGGCTGGTTCCTCTGCGCGGCAAATCGATGCGGCCACTAACAGCGCGAACAGCGGCAAGGTGGTCTTCACGGTTGGTCCCCTCGTTTTTCGAGCATCATACTTCAGGGGAAAGCCGCAACGTGACCCGCGCAACTGCCTTTCTGCGTCCGTCGGGTAAAATAAAGTGCCTGAGCAATCCCGCTCGGCATACGGCCGAAGGACTCTGGTAGGACTTGAGTGTGGAAATCGGTGGACGGGCTGCTCGCCTAAGTGCTTGATTTCTAAGGGCATCAACCTTAGACGAGTGCCGTGTGAAGGCAGTGCTCTACCGCTGAGCTAACCACCCGAAGAGCCACGGATTATGACAGACCTGTCGTGGCCCGGCAAGTGCTTTTTAAGCGGCTTGCGCAACCGCGGAATCCCCGCCGGCTTCGGAAGAAGCAGGGGCAGGGGGCTCGTGCCGCCAGACGCTCGTGCCCTTGATGGCCTTGTCGATATCGTCGAGCACAGCCTGGTGCGCACTAAGCTCATCGGCATCGGCAGCGACCACCGGCAACGACATCGATTCAAACGACACCATCGGCCGCGCCGAAACCACATCGCTCTTACTCGATGGCTCCCCGAGCATATCGATGACGAGGCTTTCCTGCCCACGCGTCATCGCAAGGTAGACCTCGGCCAACAATTCCGCGTCGAGCAACGCACCATGCAGCGTGCGATGCGCGTTGCTCACGCCGAACCGGTCGCAAAGCGCATCGAGCGAGTTCCGCTTACCGGGGAACATCGTCTTCGCTTGCACGAGCGTGTCGACGCAGCTTGCATAGTGCTCCCGGAACGACGGCAGCCCCAGCAGCGAAAACTCGACCTCGAGAAACCCGAGGTCGAACGGCGCGTTGTGAATGATGAGCTCCGCGCCTTGCAGATAGTCGCGCAGTTCGTCGACGATCTCCGCGAACTTGGGCTTGTCGCGCAGGAACTCGGTCGTGAGCCCGTGAACCGCAAGCGCGCCCGGATCGCTGTCGCGCTCGGGGTTGATATAGAAGTGCAGATTGTTGCCAGTGAGGCGCCGATTCACGATTTCGACGCCGCCAATTTCGATGATGCGGTCGCCGGTGCGGGCATTGAGGCCTGTTGTTTCAGTGTCCAGGACAATCTGGCGCATATTCTTGTTACTCGCTTGAAGACGATGTCGAATGTCGAAGAAAGCGTAAAACGGAAAACGCAGCGCTCAGCCTTGTTCCGCCAGTGCGTTGACGCCACGGTTGGCGAGCGCGTCGGCGCGCTCGTTCTCGGGATGTCCCGCATGCCCCTTGACCCAGCGCCATTCAATCTGATGAATCGACGCGAGATCGTCGAGCCGCCGCCAGAGATCGGCATTTTTCACGGGCGTGCGCGCCGCCGTCATCCAGTTCTTCTTCTTCCAGCCGTGAATCCACTCGCTGATGCCTTTCTGCACATACTGCGAATCGGTATGGACCACGACATTGCAGGGTCGCTTCAGCGCCTCGAGCGCGGCAATCACGGCCATGAGCTCCATTCGATTGTTGGTCGTGGACGGCTCGCCGCCAAAAAGCTCTTTTTCCTGCGTGCCATAGCGCAACAGCGCGCCCCATCCGCCGGGGCCCGGGTTGCCTTTGCACGCGCCGTCCGTAAAGATTTCGATGAACTCGGTCGTCACTTCAAATACTCGGGTTGTGTGTCTTGTGGGTGGCGGCGGGCGTAAGTCCTGTGGCGAGCACCGGCTTTTTGACCTTGACTGGGCCAATTAGCCGCATGCCGCGCACGCGCTTGACGGCCGTGACCATGTAGACCGCGCCGAAGATCGGCCACCACCGATCGCCGGCCTGCTCCATGAACGCAAAACGCGAAAGCCATGTTTCGCCGTCGAGGGGCGGACGATAGCAGCCGAAGCGTCCGCGTTCAAGCTCGAAACCGAGCAGCTTGATCCAGTCCTTGATTCGCGTGAAGGCGATGAGATCGTGCGCGGCCGGCACGAATGGGCGTCCCGTCATCTTGCCGACCGATTGGCGCGCGCCCCAAAGGCTCAACGAATTGAACCCGAGGATGATGAGCTGCCCCTCCGGCATCAGCACGCGCTCGGCTTCGCGCAGCAGCCGGTGCGGATCGCGCGTGAATTCGAGCGTGTGCGGCATGACGATCAGATCGACGCTTTGCGCCTCGAACGGCAGATCGAGCAGATCGCACCAGACCGTCGTCCTGCCGTCGGGCGCATGGCGATCGCTTGGTACGGGCGACGAGTTCGGCGCGCCGGGCAAGGGCGCGGAGCCCGGCAACTCGGGGCCGGCGACATGCGGCGAGCGCGCAGGCGGATAAGTGTAGGGCGCACTCGCCCCGCTCGCCGAATCGAGCACGAGGCCGCGACATGGCATGCGGTTCTCGCGCAGCGCATCGAGTCGCGGCAGCCCGAGCTGGAGCGCGTGATACCCGAACACGTTGAAGACGACGCGGTCGAGTTGCGCCTGCTCCCACTCGAGTACATAGCGCCCGGGCGGAGAATCGGTCCAGGCGGGCCAGTCTATAATCGGTCGATCAGACATCGGTTGACAAAGTCGCCTATGAAAACGCTCGAATACGTGCCGGTGCCGGCGTTTGCGGACAACTACATCTGGCTCGTGTCCGACGGCCGTGATGCGGTCGCGGTCGACCCGGGCGAAGCCGCCCCCGTTCGCGCCTATCTGGCAAAACGAGGCTGGCGACTGAGCGCTATTCTACTCACGCACCACCATGCCGACCACGTCGGCGGAGTGGCCGACTTGTGCCGCGATGCGTCAATTGCTCCCATCCCCGTTTACGGGCCTGCCGCCGAAGCGATCGCCGAAGTGACGCATTCGGTCTCGGGCGGCGATCACGTGAGGATCGAGGCACCCGCGCTCGAACTGACGGTGCTCGACGTACCGGGCCACACGCGCGGACACATCGCTTACTTTCAAGCCGGCCGCGGCGAACATGCCCCTCATGTCTTTTGCGGGGACACGCTTTTTGCTTGCGGATGCGGTCGTCTCTTCGAGGGCACCCCCTCGCAAATGCTCGCATCGTTGGATGCGCTCGCCGCGCTGCCCGGCGAGACGCAGGTCCATTGCGCGCACGAGTACACGTTGTCGAACATCCGCTTTGCGCTCGCCTGCGAACCGGGCAATGCCGAGCTCGCCGCCTGGCGTGACGAAGCCGCCGCCCGGCGTGCTCGCAACGAGCCGACGCTCCCGACGACTATCGCTCACGAGCGCGCCGTCAATCCGTTCCTGCGCGCGGACAGCCCCGAGATCCGCCGCACGCTCGCGGACGAACTGCATGAGGAGGTCGCGGATCGCCTCGCCTCGTTCACGCTGATGCGGGAGTGGAAGAACCGCTTTCGCTAAGGGCGCAGGGCATCTATTCTTTTCTTGCACGCTTTGCCAAGCTGGCCGCCGGACTGTGCGCCATCCCTCGCGCCGGGCCGCGAAAATGTGTGCCAAGCCCCGGATTTGACAAGCTTTTTTACGATTTTTGGTTGACGTCTGCGGCGGGCTTTCGTACTATCGCTCGCAATTTGCAGCTTTGGAAGCCGAGACGTTCATGCGATTGATCCTAAGTGCGCTATTGGTCTTGATGCTCGCCGCCTGTGCGAGTCAAGGCCCTGCGACGAACCCCTCCACCGACGCTTCCAACTCGCAAACCCCCACCGATACGCTGCGCACTGCCACCGCCAAACAAACGATCGACGTAGACAACAGCTCGGTCGAGCAACTTACCACGCAGGACACCGATCTTTGGGCGCGCATTCGGCGCGGCTTTCAGATTCCTGATTTGCAGGGCGACCTCGTCGATGCGCAGGTCAGCTGGTACGCGCAGCGTCCCGATTACGTCCAGCGCATGACGGACCGCTCGCAGAAGTATCTCTATTACATCGTCGAGGAACTCGAGTCGCGCAATATGCCGACGGAGCTTGCCCTCCTGCCTTTCATCGAGTCGGCGTACAACCCGCAGGCGCTATCGGTCGCGAAGGCGGCCGGCATGTGGCAGTTCGTGCCCGATACGGGCCGCACGTTCAATTTGAAGCAGAACATGTGGCAGGACGAGCGGCGCGACGTGCTCGCCTCGACGGAGGCGGCGCTCGACTATCTGTCGCGCCTGCATGACATGTTCGGCGACTGGTACTTGGCGCTCGCGGCTTACAACTGGGGTGAAGGAAACGTTCAGCGCGCCATCGCGCGTAACCAGGCGGCCGGCTTGCCGACGGACTACGCGAGCCTGCGCATGCCGAACGAGACGCGTAACTACGTGCCGAAGCTGCAAGCCGTGAAGAACATCGTGATGAATCCCCAGGTATATGGGCTTTCGTTGCCGTCGATTCCGAACCATCCCTATTTCGTGTCCGTGACGACGTCGCGTGATATCGACGTCGAGGTGGCGGCCAAGCTCGCCAACCTGTCGCTCGACGAATTCCGCGCGCTCAACCCATCGTTCAAGAAGCCCGTCATTCTCGGCGCGACGCAGCCGCAGATCCTGCTTCCGTTCGACAATGCGAGCGCCTTCGAGCGCAATCTGAAGTCGTACGACGGACAACTGTCGTCGTGGACCACCTATACGGTGACGGAGCGCACGCGTCCGGCCGCGCTCGCCGAAAAGCTCGGTGTCGATCCGGACATGCTCGTGTCCGTCAACAAGATTCCGGCGCACATGCGCCTGAAGCCGGGCTCGACGCTGCTCGTGCCGCGCGGCGATGACGACGACGAGGACATCAGCGCGGATATCGCGGAAAGCGCCGTGCTCGCGATGGAGCCCGACGTTCCCGACACGCGCAAGATGCTGATCCGCATTCGCCGCAAGCAGTCGTTCGCCGCCGTCGCTGACCGGTATCACGTTTCGATCGCGCAGTTGAAGGCGTGGAACAAGACGCGGCGCGACACGGCATTGCCGGGGCAACTCATCGTGCTGCACGTGCCGGTCGGCAAGCCCGTGCCGGCCGAGCCGGGCCCGCAGAGAATCGCGACGACGATTCCGGCGGACGCCCACGTCGAAAAGGTCGAGGCTCGCCCGGCGACCACCAAGGCGTCCGCCAAGACGCCCGCGAAATCCGTGGCGAAGGCGGGTTCGCGCCACGAGAAAGCGGTGGCGAGCAAAAGCCGCGGCGGGGCCGCCAAGGCAAAAGTCGCGGCTGCGGCTGCGGCTCCGGCGGCCGGCAAGAGCGCTTCCGTGAAGAAAACCGCAGCGCCGCAAAAGGCGGCGGACTCGTCCAAGCCGGCTCGCAAGACGGCCAAAGCCGCGCAAGGCGGCGAAAAGGTCGCGGCCGAGTCTTCGAGGAGCAAGCAACAGTAAGCGGCAGGAGTTCGGCTTTGCTTCGTTGCTTCGCTTCGTGCTTTGCTTAGTTTTAGGCAGCGCTTCGGCTTCGTTTTATACTGGCTGCTGGCACGCTGCTCGGCGCGCAGGGCCGGACTCACCGGCAAGCCGGCAACGAGCGAGCTGCCGCACTCCGCATGCCGATTGTAGGGAAGGGGCTTTCAGGCTATAATTCGAAAGTTTTGCATATTCAACCCGCACCCTAGCGCCTACCTCTCCCATCCCGTTCATCCGCCGCTCGATGCGCCGTTTGGTGTTGCCAGTGCCGGCATCGCGACCACCGCGACCGTGCCCGTGGACCGTAAGTCCCGCAAACCGAACGATGCGAAGCGGAACGTCGAGCGCCGCTTCGGTCGAGCGCGACAGCCACGTGGCGGATGACAGGTCGGCAACAGGGTGTTCCCCAAGGAGCTTCCCGTGTTGCCGTCTTTTCCTCCCGCTCTGCTAGCACTTGCCGACGGCACGGTCTTTCGCGGCTACTCGATCGGCGCCGCCGGCCATACGATCGGCGAGGTCGTGTTCAACACAGCGATCACAGGCTATCAGGAAATCCTGACCGACCCGAGCTACGCGCGTCAGATCGTGACGCTCACCTATCCGCACATCGGCAACGTCGGCGCCAACGGCGAGGATGTCGAGTCGACGAAGGTCCATGCGGCCGGCCTCGTCATCCGCGATCTGCCCGTGCGCGCCTCGAACTTCCGCAGCGAGCGCACGCTCGTCGAATATCTGCGTGACGAGGGTGTCGTCGCCATCGCCGGCATCGACACGCGGCATCTCACGCGCATTTTGCGAGACAAGGGCGCGCAAAACGGCTGCGTGCTGGCGGGCAGCGACGACGAGGCGCGCGCCATCGAGCTCGCGCGCTCGTTCCCCGGCCTGGCCGGGATGGATCTCGCGAAGGTCGTCTCGACGACGAAGCCCTACGAATGGACGCAGACGGAATGGCGACTCGGCAGCGGCTTCGGCGCGCAGCGCGCGCCGCGCTATCGCGTCGTCGCGTTCGACTACGGCGTCAAGCACAACATCTTGCGCATGCTCGCCGAGCGCGGCTGCCACGTGACCGTACTCCCCGCTCAGGCGAGCGCGGCCGAGGCGCTGGCACTCAATCCTGACGGGATTTTCCTCTCGAACGGTCCCGGCGATCCGGAGCCGTGCGACTACGCAATCGCCGCGACGAAAGAGTTCATCGAGCGCGGCGTTCCGACTTTCGGCATCTGCCTCGGCCACCAGATTATGGGGCTCGCGATCGGCGCGAAGACGATGAAGATGAAGACGGGCCATCACGGCGCGAACCATCCCGTGAAGGACTTGGCCGACGGGCGCGTCGTGATCACGTCGCAAAACCATGGCTTCGCCGTCGATACCGAAACACTGCCGGCCAATGCGCGCGTGACCCACGTGTCGCTCTTCGACGGCACGCTGCAGGGTTTCGAATTGACCGACAAGCCCGCGTTCTGCTTCCAAGGTCATCCGGAAGCATCGCCGGGCCCGCATGACATCGGGTATCTGTTCGACCGCTTTACCGCGCTGATGGACGCGAAGCGGAACAGCGCGGCCGCGTGAGCGCGATGCGTGAGGCGACGTGCGTGGCCGGGCCACCCGTCGCGAGAGCAGAGAACCCAGGAATCCAATAGCGAGAGCGTTATGCCCAAGCGGACAGACATCAAAAGCATTCTCATCATCGGCGCGGGGCCGATCATCATCGGACAGGCGTGCGAATTCGACTACTCGGGCGCACAGGCATGCAAGGCGTTGCGCGAGGAAGGCTACAAAGTCATCCTCGTCAACAGCAATCCGGCCACGATCATGACCGACCCGAACACGGCGGACGTGACCTATATCGAGCCGATCACCTGGGGGGTGGTCGAGCGCATCATCGAAAAGGAGCGCCCCGACGCAATCCTGCCGACGATGGGCGGGCAGACGGCGCTCAACTGCGCGCTCGATCTGCATCATCACGGCGTCCTGGCCGAGTATGGCGTTGAACTCATCGGCGCGTCACCCGAAGCGATCGACAAGGCGGAAGACCGCCAGAAGTTCAAGGATGCGATGACGAAGATCGGGCTTGGCTCGGCGAAATCGGGCGTCGCGCATTCGATGGACGAGGCGCTGAAGGTGCAGGCCGACATCGCGGCGCAAACGGGCGGCCTCGGCTATCCCGTCGTCATTCGGCCTTCGTTCACGCTCGGCGGCTCCGGCGGTGGCATTGCATACAACCGTCAGGAGTTCGAGGAAATCTGCCGGCGCGGGCTCGACCTGTCGCCGACGCACGAGCTTCTGATCGAAGAGTCGCTGCTCGGCTGGAAAGAGTACGAAATGGAGGTCGTGCGCGATCGCCAAGACAACTGCATCATCGTCTGCTCGATCGAGAACCTCGACCCGATGGGCATCCACACGGGCGATTCGATCACCATCGCGCCCGCGCAGACGCTCACCGACAAGGAATATCAGCTGCTGCGCAATGCGTCGCTCGCGGTGCTGCGCGAAATCGGCGTCGATACGGGTGGCTCGAACGTTCAGTTCGCCATCAACCCGCAAGACGGGCGCGTCATCGTGATCGAGATGAATCCGCGCGTCTCGCGCTCGTCTGCGCTCGCATCGAAAGCGACGGGCTTTCCGATCGCGAAGGTGGCGGCGAAGCTCGCCGTCGGCTACACGCTCGACGAGCTCAAGAACGAGATCACGGGCGGTCAGACGCCAGCTTCGTTCGAGCCGACGATCGACTATGTCGTGACCAAAGTGCCGCGCTTCGCGTTCGAAAAATTCCGCGAGGCGGATTCCCATCTGACGACGCAGATGAAATCGGTCGGCGAGGTGATGGCGATCGGCCGCACGTTCCAGGAGTCGTTCCAGAAGGCACTGCGCGGCCTCGAAGTCGGCGTCGACGGCCTCGACGAAAAGACGACGAACCACGACGAGATCGTGCGCGAGATCGGCGAGCCGGGACCCGACCGCATCTGGTATGTCGGCGACGCGTTCCGCATCGGCATGACGGTCGACGAGGTGTTTGAAGAGACCGCGATCGACCCTTGGTTCCTGGCGCAGATCGAGGAAATCGTACGCAAGGAGAAAGCGCTCGCGGGCCGCTCGCTCGCAAGCCTGACGAAAGACGAGCTGCGCTTCTTGAAGCAAAGCGGCTTTTCGGATCGCCGTCTTGCGAAACTGCTCGGCGCGGCGCCGGCCGACGTGCGGCGCCGCCGCATCGAGCTCGACGTGCGTCCCGTGTACAAGCGGGTCGATACCTGCGCAGCCGAATTCGCGACGAAAACGGCCTACATGTACTCGACCTATGAGGAGGAGTGCGAAGCACAACCCACCTCGAACAAGAAGATCATGGTGCTCGGCGGCGGGCCGAACCGGATCGGGCAGGGCATCGAGTTCGACTACTGCTGTGTCCATGCCGCGCTCGCGATGCGCGAAGATGGCTACGAGACCATCATGGTCAATTGCAACCCCGAGACGGTGTCGACGGACTACGACACGTCCGATCGCCTTTACTTCGAGCCGCTGACGCTCGAAGACGTGCTCGAAATCGTCGACAAGGAAAAACCGCTCGGCGTGATCGTCCAGTATGGCGGTCAGACGCCGCTCAAGCTCGCGCTCGACCTGGAGGCGAACGGCGTGCCGATCATCGGCACGTCGCCCGACATGATCGACGCGGCCGAGGATCGCGAACGCTTCCAGAAGCTCTTGAAGGAGCTGCAACTGCGCCAGCCGCCCAACCGGACCGCGCGCACCGAGGACGAAGCGCTCGCGCTCGCCGACGAGATCGGCTATCCGCTCGTCGTGCGGCCGTCCTACGTGCTCGGTGGACGCGCAATGGAGATCGTGCACGAGCCGCGCGATCTCGAGCGTTACATGCGCGAGGCCGTGAAGGTTTCGAACCATTCCCCTGTGCTGCTGGACCGCTTCCTCAATGATGCGATCGAATGCGACGTCGACTGCATTTCCGACGGCAAGGCGGTTTTCATCGGCGGGGTGATGGAGCACATCGAGCAGGCCGGCGTTCACTCGGGCGATTCGGCGTGCTCGCTGCCGCCTTACTCGCTCTCCCGGGAGACCGTAGCCGAGTTGAAGCGTCAGACGGCCGCGATGGCGCGCGCCCTGAGCGTCGTCGGCCTCATGAACGTGCAGTTTGCGATCCAGCAGGCGAGAGCGGCCGACGGGTCGATCGAGGACATCATCTACGTGCTCGAGGTGAATCCGCGCGCCTCGCGCACGGTGCCGTACGTGTCGAAGGCAACGGGCCTTGCGCTGGCGAAGATCGCTGCCCGGACGATGGCCGGGCAGACGCTCGAGCAGCAGGGCGTGACGAAGGAAGTCGAGCCGCCGTACTTCAGCGTGAAGGAAGCCGTGTTCCCGTTCGTCAAATTCCCGGCGGTGGACCCGGTGCTCGGCCCCGAGATGCGCTCGACGGGCGAAGTGATGGGCGTCGGCAAGACGTTCGGCGAGGCGCTCTTCAAGTCGCAGCTCGCCGCCGGCTCGCGCCTGCCTGAATCGGGCACGGTATTGCTCACGGTCATGGATGCGGACAAGACGAAGGCGGTCGAAGTCGCGCGCATGCTGCACGAGCTGGGCTACCCGCTCGTGGCGACGAAGGGGACGGCTGCGGCGATCGCGGCGGCGGGCGTGCCGGTGAAGGTCGTCAACAAGGTCAAGGATGGCCGGCCGCATATCGTCGACATGATCAAGAACGGCGATATCGCGCTCGTCTTCACGACCGTCGACGAAACGCGCGCGGCCATCGCCGATTCGCGGTCCATCCGCATGAGCGCGCAGGCGAACAAGGTCACTTACTACACGACGATGTCGGGCGCGCGCGCGGCCGTCGAAGGTCTGCGCTATCTGAAAAACCTCGAGGTCTACGATTTACAAGGGCTACACGCTCGCCTAAACTAGTCCTTCGATTACTCATATGAGCGGGGTCGAATCATGGCCCCCGATGCCGCGGTTAAGCGGCGTCCCCTCCGGTGGCGATTGGCGCCTGACGGGATGCACTTAACCGCGGTGCTTTTTTATTGCCGTTTTTTGCTTACTGATCTGTCTATGAGCACCATTCCACTGACGAAGCGGGGCGCCGATCAATTGCGCGACGAATTGCAGCGGCTGAAGTCGGTCGAGCGTCCGTCGGTCATCCATTCGATCGCCGAGGCGCGCGCGCAAGGAGACCTGTCCGAAAACGCCGAATACGATGCGGCCAAGGAAAAACAGGGATTCATCGAAGGACGAATCGCCGAAATCGAGTCGAAGCTCGCCGCTGCGCAGGTGATCGACCCGGCGTTGCTCGATGCCGATGGCCGAGTCGTTTTCGGCTCCACCGTGCAGCTCGAAGACCTCGATTCGGGCGATATCGTGACGTACCAGATCGTCGGCGACGACGAGGCCGACATCGACCATGGGCTGATTTCGATCAGCTCGCCGATCGCGCGCGCGCTGATCGGCAAGTCCGACGGCGACGTCGCTCAAGTGCAGGCGCCCGGCGGCGTCCGCGAGTACGAAATCATTTCGGTCCGTTACGTCTGACGAGCGCTCGAGGTGTCTGTCGCTCCGTACCGCATATTCAGGCTCCTCATTGTGATTTGGGTCGGCAGCCTGCTCACGATCGGCTATGCCGCCGCGCCGACGCTGTTTGCGACGCTCGATCGTATCGCCGCCGGCACGGTCGCGGCCAAGCTGTTCCGGATCGAGGCGTTCGTCGGCGTGTTCTGCGGCGTATTGTCGCTGGCGCTCGGCAATCTGCTCGTGCGCCGCGGCGCAACGGGCTACCGCCCACTGCGCTGGCTGTTGGCGGCGATGCTCGCCTGTGTACTCATCGGCTACTTCTCGCTGCAGCCGTTCATGGAAGCCATGAGGCACGCGGCGCTCGGTGCCGGCGTCGACGTGGGACATTCGGCCTATGCGGCGCGTTTTGGGCTGCTGCACGGCGTTTCGACCGTCATTTACCTCATCGAAAGCCTGTTGGGCCTCGTGCTCGTCTGGAAGCTGCCGGCCGGCGAACCGCCGGCCATGACGAGCGTTACTTGACCGACTGGTGCTGACGCTTCGCGCTGGTTTGGCGTTTTTTGGCTCGCTTGATCGTTCCGCCCGCGGTGACACGCTCGTTGCCCCGCACGAGAACTGTCTGCGGCTTCGGGCGCCGTGTCGGGTTGTCGGTTTGCTTGACCACTTTGACGAGGCGCGGCGCCGCGCCGCGCGTGGTTTTCGGGGCGCCTTGGGCCTCTTTGGCTGCGGCCGCCTCGCCGGCGCTCGGCATGGCCGTCGGGCGCTTCGCGCGGCTCGTGCCGGCTGGTTGCGCTTTTTGTGCGCTGCGTTCGGGCACGGCGGCCGGTTTCCAGACGACGAGCAGCTTGCCGATATGCTGAATCGGCGCGGCGCCGAGCTCGTCGCAGATGCGCTCATAGATGGCAGTCCGTGCTTCGCGTTCGTCGCTGAACACGCGGATCTTGATGAGCTGATGGGCGGCGAGGTGGACCTTGATTTCGGCCAGCACAGCCTCGGTCAGCCCCTCGGCCCCGATCAATACGACCGGCTTGAGAGCGTGCGCCTGAGCGCGCAGTTCAGCGCGTTGCGCGGGAGAAACTTTGAGGGCTGGCATAGGGAAAATTGGGAGATCGGCAAGTCGACTAAAATGTGGGCGGCGGCACACGCTCTGCGAAGAGCGTTCATGCCGAGCCGGCAAAACGCGTATTATCCGCCAAAAGCCCCCCGCCGCGACGCCGTACGCAGTCACTGTTTCTTTTAGATGGCAAAAAACCGCTTCAACCAGTCGTGGCTGCACGACCATATCAACGATCCTTACGTCAAGCTTGCGCAGCGCGAGGGCTATCGCGCCCGCGCAGCCTACAAACTCAAGGAAATCGACGAGCAGGACAAGCTGATTCGACCGGGCCAGATCATCGTCGATCTCGGCGCCGCCCCCGGCAGCTGGAGTCAGTACGTGCGCAACAAGCTGGCCCAGGGCGGGCGTCGCGATGTAGTGCGCGAGGGCGGGATCGACGGCACGATCATCGCGCTCGACATGTTGCCGATGGAGCCGATCGCCGATGTCCACTTCATCCAGGGCGATTTTCGCGAGGACAGCGTCCTTGCGGAGCTGGAAGAGGTGGTGGCGGGGCGTCGCGTGGACCTTGTAATTTCGGACATGGCGCCCAATCTCTCGGGTGTGGCCGTGGCTGACGCTGCCCGGATCGAGCATGTTTGCGACCTCGCGCTCGAATTCGCGCAGCGTCATCTCAAGCCCGAAGGGGCGTTGCTCGTCAAATGCTTTCACGGCAGCGGGTATAGTCAGATCGTCGAGAAATTCAAGCGTCAGTTCAAAACGGTCGCCGCGCGCAAGCCCAAGGCCTCGCGCGACAAATCGTCGGAGACTTTCATCCTGGGCAAGATTTTGAAACATACGGACTGAACCAAGCGGCCCCATGTCGCCGCCCCGCGGGGGATTCCCAGGGGGAATTGCCCGGGACAGGGCGACGGACTCGGCCTGCCGACGAAGAGGGCCCCGCCCGTTCTTTTCTCGCGAAATGTGTAACAAGCGCGCAAAAATTGCCTTGACGCGCACAAAAACGGCTATTTTCGCGGTAGAGAAACGTTATGGCAGGGGTCTACGGACTGGATTAGAATGCATTGGTGGCGCCGCAAGGCAAATGTAGGCGCGCCCGTCATAGTGAAGGAGTGGTGCTTTGAACAACAATATGTTTTCGAAGGCAGCAGTGTGGCTCGTGATCGCACTGGTGCTGTTCACGGTGTTCAAGCAGTTCGACAAGCCCCGTGTGCAGGAAGGCGTCTCGTATTCGCAGTTCATGACGGACGCGAAGGACGGCAAGATCAAGAGTGTCGTCGTTCAGGGGCGGAACCTCACGGTCACTCCCGCAGACGGTCAGAAATATCAGATCGTGTCGCCGGGTGACATCTGGATGGTCGGCGATCTGATGAAGTACGGCGTCCAGGTGAGCGGCAAGGCCGATGAAGAACCGAGCCCGATCGTCTCCGCGCTCTATTACCTGGGGCCGACGATACTGATCATCGGCTTCTGGTTCTACATGATGAGGCAGATGCAGGGGGGCGGTAAAGGCGGCGCGTTCTCGTTCGGGAAATCGCGTGCGCGTCTCATCGACGAGAACAACAACGCAATCAATTTCACCGATGTAGCCGGCTGTGACGAAGCGAAGGAGGAGGTCTCCGAGCTCGTCGACTTCCTGCGCGATCCGCAAAAATTCCAGAAGCTCGGCGGCCGCATTCCGCGCGGCGTGCTGCTCGTCGGCCCGCCGGGTACCGGTAAGACGTTGCTCGCCCGCGCCATTGCCGGCGAGGCGAAAGTGCCGTTCTTCAGCATTTCGGGCTCCGACTTCGTCGAGATGTTCGTCGGCGTCGGTGCCGCGCGCGTGCGCGACATGTTCGAGCAGGCGAAAAAACATGCGCCTTGCATCGTATTCATCGACGAAATCGACGCGGTCGGCCGCCATCGCGGCGCCGGCATGGGCGGCGGCAACGACGAGCGCGAGCAGACGCTGAACCAGATGCTCGTCGAGATGGACGGCTTCGAAGCGAATTCAGGCGTCATCGTGATCGCGGCGACGAACCGCTCGGACGTGCTCGACAAGGCGCTGCTGCGCCCGGGCCGTTTCGACCGTCAGGTCTACGTCGGTCTGCCCGATATTCGCGGTCGCGAGCAGATCATGAAGGTCCACCTGCGCAAGGTGCCGATCGCCAACGACGTCGACGCGGCTGTCATCGCGCGCGGCACGCCGGGCTTTTCGGGTGCCGATCTCGCGAACCTCGTCAACGAGGCGGCGCTGTTCGCGGCGCGGCGCGGCAAGCGCATCGTGGAGATGCAGGACTTCGAAGACGCGAAGGACAAGATCTTCATGGGGCCGGAGCGCAAGTCGGCGGTCATCCGTGAAGAAGCGAAACGCGCGACCGCCTATCACGAAGCGGGTCACGCGGTGGTGGCGAAGCTGCTGCCGAAGTCGGACCCCGTGCACAAGGTTACGATCATTCCGCGCGGTCGCGCACTGGGCGTCACCTGGCAGCTGCCCGAGCATGACAACGAGACTTACTCGAAGGATTACCTGCTCGACCGTCTGGCGATCCTGTTCGGCGGACGCGTTGCCGAGGAGCTGTTCCTGAACCTCATCAGCACCGGTGCGTCGGACGACTTCAACAAGGCGACTCAGACGGCGCGCGCGATGGTCACGCGATTCGGCATGACGGACGCGCTCGGGCCGATGGTCTACGCCGACGACGACAACGACGCGTCTCCGTTCGGCCGGGGCTTCACGCGCGCGATCTCCGAGGCGACGCAGCAGAAGGTGGACTCCGAGATTCGCCGGGTGCTCGACGAGCAGTACAAGCTCGCTCGGCGCCTGCTCGAGGAGAACCGCGACAAGGTCGAAGCGATGACGGCGGCGCTGATGGAGTGGGAGACGATCGATGCCGATCAGATCAACGACATCATGGCCGGGCGGGCGCCTCGCTCGCCGAAAAGCGTAGCGCCGGACGCATCGTCGTCGGGCGGCAGCGGCAGTCCCGGCCCCGAGGTGAAGCCGGGCAGCGCGACCGCACCGGCGTAAGGTCGGCGGCGACAAGATGACGGGCCGGTGCGACGCTTCGCACCGGCCCGTTTTTGTTGATGATGCGTTGCTGGCGTGTAGGCCGCTTCGCGTGTCTCTTTCTTTCCCCGATGTTCGTGTCCAGTTCCGATCTTTCCCCAC
Source organism: Trinickia symbiotica (assembly GCF_002934455.1). Taxonomy (GTDB): domain Bacteria; phylum Pseudomonadota; class Gammaproteobacteria; order Burkholderiales; family Burkholderiaceae; genus Trinickia; species Trinickia symbiotica. Next base: position 22,693 of record NZ_PTIR01000020.1, read on the forward strand.
GCACCATCCCTGAGCCGTTGCAGTGCGGGCGTCACACGCTGACGTTCGAACGCCCGTTGGTGATGGGCATTCTGAATGTCACGCCCGACTCGTTTTCCGACGGCGGCCGATATGCGGCGCGCGACGATGCGCTGCGCCAGGCCGAGACCATGGTGCGTGAAGGCGCCGACATGCTCGACATCGGTGGCGAATCGACGCGCCCCGGCGCTCCCCCCGTTTCGCTCGAGGAGGAACTCGCGCGCGTCATCCCCATCGTCGAGGCGCTCCGTGACGCGGGCGTGCCGCTCTCCGTCGATACCTACAAGCCCGAGGTGATGCGTGCCGCGCTCGCGGCAGGCGCGGACCTCATCAACGACGTCTGGGGTTTCCGTCGGCCCGGTGCGATCGACGCCGTGCGCGACAGTCAGTGCGGACTTTGCGTCATGCATATGCTCGGCGAGCCGCAGACGATGCAGCGCGGTAAGCCGGAATATGACGACGTCGTCGCCGATGTCCGGGCGTTTCTGACCGAGCGCGTCGAAACGCTGGCGCGTGAAGGGGTGGCGCGCAACCGGATCAGCGTCGATCCCGGCTTCGGCTTCGGCAAATCGACGATCGAGCACAACTATGCGCTGCTTGCGCATCTCGCGGAGACGGCGCCGCGCGTGCCTGCCGGCGTCGCGCCCTATCCGATCCTCGCGGGGATGTCGCGCAAATCGATGTTCGGCAAGGTGACGGGGCGTGCTACGCCGCGAGAAAACGTCGCCGCGAGCGTCGCGGGTGCCGTTTTAGCGGCCGAGCGGGGCGCCGCGATCATTCGCGTACACGACGTGGCAGAGACCGTCGATGCGCTGAAGGTCTGGAAAGCGGTCCGCGACGCGATCTGAGACGCGTCGCGGACGGAAGGGAAGCCTCTTCCGAGCGGAAGAGCGTGAGATCAAAGAACGAACGAGGAAAAAAGACAATGGCACGACGTTATTTCGGTACCGATGGGGTTCGCGGCAAAGTCGGCGAGGCGCCTATCACGCCGGAGTTCGTGTTGCGGCTGGGTTATGCGGCAGGCAAGGTGCTGGCCGGCGCGGATCGCTGGGCGAAGGCCGGCTCGCGCCCGACAGTGCTGATCGGCAAAGACACGCGCGTCTCGGGCTATATGCTAGAAGCGGCGCTCGAAGCCGGTTTCTCGGCGGCCGGCGTGGACGTGATGCTGGCCGGACCGATGCCGACGCCCGGCGTCGCCTATCTGACGCGCGCGCTGCGGCTCGCGGCGGGCGTCGTCATCAGCGCTTCACACAATCCGTACTACGACAACGGCATCAAGTTTTTCAGCGCCGACGGCAATAAATTGCCCGACGACGTCGAGCTGCTGATCGAACAGCAGCTTGAGACGCCGCTCGAATGCGCGCCGTCCGAGCGACTCGGCAAGGCTCGGCGGCTCGACGATGCAGCAGGGCGTTACATCGAGTTCTGCAAAAGCACGTTTCCCGCGGCGTTCGATCTGCATGGGCTCAAGCTCGTCGTCGATTGCGCTCACGGGGCGGCTTACCATATCGCTCCGCACGTCTTTCACGAGCTCGGCGCCGATGTCATCTCGATCGGTGTCGCGCCGAACGGATTCAACATCAACGACGGCGTTGGCGCGACGGCGCCGGAGGCGCTCGAGCGGGCGGTGCAGGCGAACCACGCCGATCTCGGTATCGCGCTCGACGGGGATGCCGACCGGCTCCAGATCGTCGATGCCTCCGGGCGCCTCTACAACGGCGACGAGTTGTTGTACGTGCTCGTCAAGGACCGCATCGCGACTGACGGGAAGGTGCCGGGGGCCGTCGGCACGCTGATGACCAACATGGCCGTCGAGGTTGCGCTCGAGGGGGAAGGCGTCGAATTCGTGCGCGCGCCGGTCGGCGACCGTTACGTCCTCGAACATTTGCGCGAGCGCGGCTGGCAGCTCGGGGCGGAAGGCTCGGGCCACATTCTGTCGCTCGACCGTCACTCGACGGGCGACGGGATCGTCTCGGGATTGCTCGTGCTCGCCGCGATCAAGCGCAGCGGATCGACGCTCGCCGAACTGCTCAAGGATGTGACACTGTTTCCGCAGCAGCTCATCAACGTGCGGATGCGCCCCGGCGCGGACTGGAAGCACAGTGAAGCGATTGCACAGGCCGTGGCCGAGGCAGAGCGGACCCTCGACGGCAACGGGAGGGTGCTGATCCGCGCGTCGGGTACTGAGCCGGTGTTGCGCGTGATGGTCGAGGCGCGGCACAGCGAGCACGCCGTTCGCTGCGCGCGGGAAATTGCGCGCGTCGTCGAGGAGGAAACCGCTTGACGATTGGCCGTCGCGCTCCGACCCTTTGTCATATTCCAATCTGTTTGTTTGCGCCGCAATTGCGCGTAAAGTCGTCTTACTTATCGGCAAGTTGTACGAATTTCTCCTAAAATCAATTGCTTGCGCGCTTGCGCGGTCAACTTTCTGTCATATGACTGTCACAATAACGCCCTAATCTTCGCGGTGTCGAAACCACTCGACCACACCACTGGGGGTTATTCCATGAAATTGATGCAGACCGCGTTCGCCGGCGTTACCGCGGCGCTTCTCGCGATCTCCGCGCAAGCCGCTGACATCACTGGCGCGGGCAGCACGTTCGCCGCACCGCTTTACACGAAGTGGGCTGATGCCTACGCAAAGTCGGGCGGCGGCAAGATCAACTATCAAGGTATCGGTTCGTCTGGCGGCATCAAGCAGATCGAAGCGAAGACGGTCGATTTCGCAGGCTCGGACATGCCGCTCAAGGATGACGAGCTCGCCAAGCAGGGCCTCTTTCAGTTTCCGACGGTCGTCGGCGGCGTCGTGCCGGCGATCAACTTGCCGGGCATCAAGGCGGGCGAGCTCACGCTGTCGGGCCCGGTCCTTGCCGACATCTATCTGAACAAAATCACCAAGTGGAATGACCCCCAGATCGCCGCGCTGAATCCGGGCGTCAAGCTGCCCGACACGGCGATCGCCGTGGTGCGCCGCGCGGACGGCTCGGGTACGTCGTTCATCTGGACGAACTACCTCTCGAAGGTCAGCGACGAGTGGAAGACGAAGGTCGGCGAAGGCACGACGGTCAACTGGCCGACGGGTACCGGCGGCAAGGGTAACGACGGCGTCGCGGCCTTCGTGCAGCGTTTGCCGGGTGCAATTGGCTATGTCGAGTGGGCCTACGTGAAGCAAAATCACATGGTCTACACGAAGATGAAGAACGAGGCGGGCACGGTCGTCACGCCGGATACGGACACGTTCAAGGCGGCTGCGGCAAGCGCCGACTGGAAGAAGTCGTTCTACCAGATCCTGACGAACGAGCCGGGCAAGAATGCGTGGCCGATCGTCGGCGCGACGTTCGTCCTGCTGCACAAGACGCAGGACAAGCCCGCGCAAGGCGCGGAGACGCTCAAGTTCTTCGGCTGGAGCTTCAAGAACGGCGGCGACGCGGTGACGAGCCTCGATTACATCCCGTTGCCGGAATCGGTGACGTCGGAAATCGAGACGCAGTGGAAGTCGAACGTGAAGGACGCCTCGGGCAAGTCGGTGGCTGAGTAAGCCAACGGGTAGTGGATCGACCCGGCAAGGCGCTGTCGCCTTGCCGGGTATCGTCATCGGATGCGCGACTCGAGCGCATCAACAGGAAACGGGATACATGTCCGACATCCAACTCAATTCGATGACGCCCCCGGGTGGCGAACGCGCGCAGCGTGCGCCGAGCCGCGTCGGCGACTTCATCTTCGAAAACATTGCCTGGTTATCGGCGATCGTTACATTGCTGCTGCTCGGCGGCATCATCGTTTCGCTGATCGTCGCTTCGCTGCCGACGATCCACAAGTTCGGACTTGCTTTTCTCTGGACCTCGGACTGGGATCCGCCCAGCGACGTCTACGGCGCGCTCGTTCCCGTCTACGGGACGCTCGCGACCTCGATCATTGCACTCATCATCGCGGTGCCCGTCAGCTTCGGCATCGCGCTCTTCCTGACGGAACTTTCGCCGGCCTGGCTGCGCCGTCCGCTCGGCATCGCCATCGAGCTTCTTGCCGCGATCCCTTCGATCGTCTACGGCATGTGGGGCCTGCTCGTCTTTTCGCCGATCTTCGCGCAGTTCATCGAAGCGCCCCTCGGCAAAGTGCTCGGCCCCATCCCGGTGCTCGGCGCGCTGTTCCAGGGGCCGCCGATCGGTATCGGCATTCTCTGCGCCGGTGTCATCCTGGCCATCATGATTATTCCGTACATCGCATCGGTGATGCGTGACGTTTTCGAGGTCACGCCCGTGCTGCTCAAGGAGTCGGCCTACGGGATCGGCTGCACGACCTGGGAAGTCATGTGGAAGATCGTGCTGCCGTTCACGAAGACCGGCGTCATCGGCGGGATCATGCTCGGCCTCGGGCGTGCGCTCGGCGAGACGATGGCCGTCACATTCGTGATCGGCAATACGAACCTGCTCAACAACGTGTCGCTGTTTTCGCCCGGCAATAGCATCACGTCCGCGCTTGCGAACGAATTCGCCGAGGCCGGGCCGGGTCTGCATACGTCCGCGCTGATGGAGCTCGGTCTGATCCTCTTCGTCATCACGTTCATCGTGCTGGCGATTTCGAAACTGATGTTGCAGCGCCTCGAGAAAAACGAGGGGGCCAAATGAACCAACCCGCTCGTCAGATGCCGGGCACGGCAAGCCCCGAAGTTCTGCAGGCGACGCGCGACCGGCTGCAGCGTCGCCGTCGCCGCGTCAACGCGTTTGCCCTGACGCTTTCCCTCGCCGCGATGGCGTTCGGGCTGCTTTGGCTCGTCTGGATCCTCTATACGACATTGACGCTCGGCGTCGGCGGCTTGTCGGTCCAGCTCTTCACGCAATCGACGCCGCCGCCCAACACCGACGGTGGCGGTCTCGCCAACGCGATCGTCGGCAGCCTGATGCTTGTCGGCGTGGCGACGCTCGTGGGCACGCCGATCGGTGTGCTGGCCGGCGTCTATCTGGCCGAGTACGGTCAGAAGGGATGGCTGGCACGCGTGACGCGCTTCATTAACGACATCCTGTTGTCGGCGCCGTCGATCGTCGTGGGCCTGTTCGTCTATGCGCTCGTCGTCGCTCAGATGGGGCACTTTTCGGGCTGGGCCGGTGCGATCTCGCTTGCGCTGCTCGAGATTCCGATCGTGATTCGCACGACCGAGAATATGCTGCGGCTCGTGCCCAATGCGCTGCGCGAAGCAGCGTTCGCGCTCGGTGTGCCGAAGTGGCGAATGATCTCCTCGGTCACGCTGAAGGCGTCGATGGCCGGCGTCGTGACGGGTGTGCTGCTCGCGGTCGCGCGGATCGCCGGTGAGACGGCTCCGCTGCTTTTCACCGCGCTGTCGAATCAGTTCTTTTCGCTCGACATGGGGCAGCCGGTTGCGAACCTGCCCGTCACGATCTTCAAGTTCGCAATGAGTCCGTTCGCGCAGTGGCAATCGCTCGCGTGGGCGGGCGTCTTCATCATTACGCTCGGCGTGCTCGGATTGAATATCCTGGCGCGCGCGATGTTCGGCAAGAAGTAACCGCGGAGCGACACTATGAATATGGCTGAGAGTCACCTCAAGCATTCGATCGAACGTCCGGCAGTCCCGGCCGGTTTCGATCCCGCACAAGACGGATCGGCGCTCGCTCCCGTCAGGCCCAAGATCGAAATTCGCAACTTGAATTTCTATTACGGCAAGTACCACGCCCTCAAGAATATCAATATGCAGATTCCGGAGGGGAAGGTGACGGCGTTCATCGGCCCGTCGGGCTGCGGCAAGTCGACGCTCCTGCGCACGTTCAACAAGATGTTCGCGCTCTACCCCGAGCAACGCGCCGTGGGCGAGATCATGATGGACGGCGAGAACCTTCTCACCTCGAAGCGCGACATCTCGCTGTTGCGGGCGCGCGTTGGGATGGTGTTCCAGAAGCCGACGCCGTTTCCCATGTCGATCTACGACAACATCGCGTTCGGCGTGAAAATGTTCGAATCGCTCTCACGCTCGGAGATGGACGACCGTGTGGAATGGGCGCTGACGAAGGCCGCGCTCTGGACCGAAGTGAAGGACAAGCTCGGCCAAAGCGGCTACGGCCTCTCGGGCGGTCAGCAGCAGCGTCTTTGCATTGCGCGCGGGATTGCGATCCGTCCTGAAGTGCTGTTGCTCGACGAGCCGTGCTCGGCGCTCGATCCGATCTCGACGGGGCGCGTCGAAGAGCTGATTGCCGAGCTCAAGAACGAGTATACCGTCGTCATCGTTACTCACAACATGCAGCAGGCCGCGCGCTGTTCCGATTACACCGGATACATGTACCTCGGCGAACTGATCGAGTTCGGCGATACGGAAAAAATCTTCATCAAGCCGGTCCGCAAGGAAACCGAGGATTACATCACCGGCCGCTTCGGCTGATGAACAGAGTAGGAGGCAAACATGTCCGATAAGCACCTCTCCAGTCAGTTCGATGCCGATCTGAATCTGATCTCGTCGAAAGTGCTCGAAATGGGTGGCCTCGTCGAGGCGCAGATCACGCGCGCCATGGAGGCGCTCAACACGTTGGACGCGGCGATCGCCGATCAGGTCATCTCGGAGGAAGACACGGTCAACCAGATGGAAGTGGCGATCGACGAGGAGTGCAGCAACATCATCGCGCGCCGCCAGCCGGCCGCTCGCGATCTGCGCCTTCTGCTCGCGATCTCGAAGACGATCACGAACCTCGAGCGCGCGGGCGACGAGGCCGAGAAGATCGCCAAGCGCGTGAAGCGCGTCATGGAAGACGGCGCCGCGCGCACGTTGAACATCGCCGAGATCAAGATTTCGGGCGACATGGCCGTGTCGATCCTGCGCCGCGCGCTCGATGCGTTCGCACGCCTCGATACGGCTGCCGCCGCTCAGATCGTGCGCGACGACAAGGCCATCGACGAGGAGTTTCGCGCATTCGTCCGCAAACTCGTGACGTACATGATGGAAGATCCGCGCACGATCTCCGCCGGGCTCGAGTTTCTCACCATCGCCAAGGCAATCGAGCGAATCGGCGACCACGCGAAGAACATCGCCGAGTTCATTATCTACATCGTGAAGGGCACGGACGTGCGCCACAAATCGCGCGACGCGCTCGAGCGCGAAGCGCTTAGTTAACGTGTCAAGAGGTGACGATGCCGAGCAGCATTCTGATCATCGAAGATGAGCCCGCTATCTCCGAACTGATCTCGATCAACTTGCAGCACGCAGGCCATTGCCCGATTCGCGCTTACAACGCGGAGCAGGCGCAGTCGCTGATCAGCGACGTGCTACCCGATCTCATCCTGCTCGACTGGATGCTGCCCGGCAAGTCTGGTATCGCGTTCGCGCGAGATTTGCGCAACAACGAACGCACGAAGCATATTCCGATCATCATGCTCACGGCGCGGGGTGACGAGCAGGACAAGGTGCTCGGCCTCGAAATCGGCGCCGACGACTATGTCACGAAGCCCTTCTCGCCGAAGGAGCTGATGGCGCGCATCAAGGCCGTGCTGCGCCGCCGGGCGCCTCAGCTCACGGAGGACGTCGTCGCCATCAACGGCCTCAAGCTCGATCCGGCGACGCATCGTGTCGCGGCTCATGCGGACGGCAACGAGATCAAGCTCGATCTCGGACCGACCGAGTTCCGGCTGCTGCATTTCTTCATGACGCACCCGGAGCGCGTGCACAGTCGCACGCAATTGCTCGATCAGGTTTGGGGCGATCACGTCTTTGTCGAGGAGCGCACGGTCGATGTCCATATCAAGCGCCTGCGTGCCGCGCTGAAGCCGGCCGGGTGCGATGCTATGATCGAGACGGTGCGCGGCAGCGGATATCGGCTGGCCAAGACCGCCTGATCTCCAGGCCCGCAAGTTCCCTACCTTGTCTTCGCCGTGGAAAAACGTGGTGGCATAAACATCATCTGGGCGCGCTCGATCGTCTCGCTCGTGCTGCTGGCGCTCGTTTGTGCCGCCATCGCAGCATTCGCGGGCGTCAAGGCCGCGCTCGTCTTCGGCGCCATCGCGCTTGTCGCGCAGAGCCTTTTCTCGACCTATCACACCGAACGCCTCTGGCAGCTGCTCGATGCGCCCGTGTACGGGCAGGTTCCCAGCGCGCCGGGTGTGTGGGGCGAGATCTACTATCGGCTGCACAAGCTCGCCAAGCGCTGGCACGCGCAGGTGCGACAGGTCGAGCAGCAACACTCGCGGTTCATTCAGGCGATTCAGGCTTCGCCTAACGGCGTTGTCATGCTCGACGATCACGATCAGATCGAGTGGTGCAACGCGATCGCCGAGCAGCATTTCGGCCTCGACGCGAAACGCGATTTGCGGCAGCACGTCACGCACATCGTCCGCCATCCCGACTTCGTCCGTTACGTGAATTCACATCGGTACGACGAGACGCTCGTCATGCGCGGCATGGGCGAGAAACGTCAGAACACGCTTTCGGTCCAAGTGTTTCCGTATGGAGAAAATCGCAAGCTCGTGCTGTCGGACGACATCACCGAGCTCGAACGAACTGATTCGATGAGGCGCGACTTCGTCGCGAATGTCTCGCACGAGTTGAAGACACCACTGACCGTGCTCTCGGGCTTTCTGGAAACGCTACGTGAGATCCCGCTCGAGGAAGACGATCGCGCTCGCTATCTGGAGCTGATGGAGCAGCAGGCGGCGCGGATGCGGCATATCGTCGACGATCTGCTCGTGCTCGCGAAGCTCGAAGGCGACATCAAATCGCCCGGCGAACAGGCCATCGATATGGGCGCGGTGCTGCGGCATCTGCAAGACGACGCGATGACCCTTTCGGCCGGCCGCCACAAGCTCGCATTCGACGTCGAAGAAACGCTGACCGTGACCGGCGTGGAAACGGAGATATTGAGCGCGCTCGGCAATCTCGTCACGAACGCCGTGCGCTATACGCCAGACGGCGGATCGATCAAAGTCGAATGGCGGCTTTTCGGCGATCGTGCGGCGTTTTCCGTGAGCGATACCGGTTTCGGCATTCCGGCGGCCGACATCCCGCGGCTCACGGAGCGCTTCTACCGAGTCGATCGAAGCCGCTCGCGCGATACGGGCGGCACCGGGCTCGGCCTCGCGATCGTCAAACATGTGCTGCAACGGCACGATGCCCTCCTCGACGTGAAAAGCGAGGAGGGCCGCGGCAGCACATTCACCGTCCGCTTTCCGCCGCAGCGTAGCGTGCGGCGACAGACCATTCACGCGTAGCGAGCGCTAGCAACCGAACTTAGTGAGCAGGCTCGCCTGTGCGTTGCGCGAAGTCTTGCCCGGGCGCGAGCGCCGATAGTGACCGTCGCTTTGCATGATCCACGCCGCTTGATTGTCCCCGAGGAACGCTGACAACCCTTCCGCGATCACGCGGCGCTTGAGACGCCGATCTTTGATCGGGAATGCGACTTCCACCCGCCGGAAGAAATTGCGGTCCATCCAGTCGGCGCTCGAGAGATAGACCTTTTCGTCGCCGTTCGCGAAGAAGTAGAAGATGCGGTGATGCTCGAGGAAGCGCCCGACGATCGAACGCACGGTGATGTTGTCCGACAGTCCCGCAACGCCCGGCTGCAACGAGCAGACGCCGCGCACGATCAGATCGATCTTGACGCCTGCCTGCGAGGCTTCGTAGAGCTCGGCGATGACAGTCGGCTCGAGTAGCGCGTTCATCTTCGCGACGATGCGTGCCTTCTTGCCCGCGCGCGCATTTTGGCTTTCGGCGCGAATCGCATCGATTAGCTTCGGATGCAGCGTGAACGGCGATTGCCACAGCTCGTGCAGCTTGAGCTCGCCGCCGATGCCCGTCAGCTGCTGAAAGACGTGGTGCACGTCTTCGCAGATCATTTGATCGGACGTCATGAGGCCGAAGTCCGAATAGAGCCGCGCCGTGCGCGGGTGATAGTTGCCCGTGCCCAGATGCGCGTAGCGCTTGAGCACCGATTTACCGTTCTCGGTGACGCGGCGCACGATCAGCATCATCTTCGCGTGGCACTTATGGCCGACCACCCCGTACACCACATGGGCGCCAACGGCTTCGAGTTGCGAGGCCCAGTTGATGTTGGTCTCTTCGTCGAACCGCGCGAGCAGCTCGACGACGACAGTCACTTCCTTGCCGTTGCGCGCCGCCTGCATCAGCGCGTTCATGAGCGGAGAATCCGTGCCCGTGCGATAGATCGTCTGCTTGATCGCGACGACGCTCGGATCCTGAGCGGCCTGCAGCAGCAGCTCGAGCACGGGCTGAAAACTTTCGTACGGATGATGCAGCAGGACATCGCCCTGATCGATCGCATCGAAAAGATTCGCCGTCTTCACGAGCCGGTCGGGCGTGGCGGGCACGTGGGGGACGAACTTGAGGTCGGGACGGTCCACCATCTCCGGCAACGGCATGAGCCGCACGAGATTGACTGGCCCGTCGACGTGATAGCAATCCTTCTCCGAGAGGCCGCTCTCGTCGAGCAGACGCCGCACGATATGAACCGGCGTCTCTGCCGAGACCTCGAGGCGCACCGCGTTGCCGAGGTGGCGGGCCGGCAGCTCGCCTTGCAATGCGACGCGCAGGTTCGTGATCTCGTCCTCGTCGACGAAGAGCTCGCTGTTGCGCGTGATGCGAAACTGATTGCAGCTGCGCACGATGAGATTCGGGAACAGCTCGTTCACGAAGCGCTGCAAGAGCGAGCTCAGCAGCACGAAGCCATAGGCGAAGCCCGAAAGTTCTTGCGGCATCTGCACGAGCCGCGGCAGTGCGCGCGGCGCCTGGACGATGCCCATGACGGCCTGGCGGCCGAAGGCGTCTTTACCTTCCAGTTCCACGACGAAATTGAGGCTCTTGTTGAGCACGCGCGGGAATGGATGCGCGGGATCGAGGCCGATCGGCGTGAGCACCGGCAAAAGCTCGTTGGCGAAATACCGGCGCGCCCACTGCGTCTGCTCGTCGGTCCAACTATCGGTACCGTGGAAATAAATGCCTTCTTCCTCGAGGGCGGGCAGCACGGTTTCGTGCAGGAGCCGGTATTGCCGGTGCACGAGCTTTTGCGCACGCTCGACGACGAGATCGTAGCAATGCTGGAGCGACATGCCGTCGGGTGAGAGCGAGCCGGGATTGTCCTGCATCTGCTCCTGCAGCCCCGCCATCCGGATTTCGAAGAACTCGTCGAGATTGCTGCTGGTGATGCAAATAAAGCGAAGGCGTTCGAGCAGCGGCACGGACGGATCCGCCGCCTGCGCGAGCACGCGCTCATTGAAACCTAGGATGCCCAACTCGCGGTTGAGCAGGGGATAACGCAACGACATCGGCAAGGAGGAATGCGAAGGGTCGGAGGGCGATATGAACGGACGCTCGGAAATTCTCACAGTTTGGTGTCGCTTCGATGAATGGTTATTGTCACGAATTTTACGGGTAACTGATCTAATTTTGAGATAGCTGGACGAAGAAGTTCATGCGCTTGACAGAAACGCGACGGCTTTCCTGCGCGCGCTTATCGGAGGTCCCCGCTCTATGCGTAAAATGGCGACTTTGAACCGCGTCGTGGAATCGCCGGCCCGAGCTCGGGAAGCAGCGGCGTACTCGCGCACGAAATCGTTTTCATCCATGCCCAATACCCCGCATCTGCTTGCATCCGTCGACCTCGGCTCGAACAGTTTCAGGCTCATTGTCGGGCGCATCGAGGAGACGCCGGCCGGCAGCCAGATCTACCAAGTCGATGCGTTGAGGGAGCCCGTGCGGCTCGCGGCGGGCCTTTCGCCTGACAAGATGCTCGATCGCGCATCGCAGGAACGGGCGTGGGCGGCGCTCAAACGGTTCGGCGAGCGGCTGCGCGACTTTCATCCCGATCACGTGCGCGCGGTGGCGACGAACACGGTGCGCGTTGCGAAGAACGCGGGCGAGTTCCTGGCCGAAGCGGAGCGGGCGCTGGGCTTCCCGATCGAAGTGATCGCCGGCCGTGAAGAGGCGCGCCTCATTTACGCCGGGGCCGCCCATTCGGTGCCCGCCATCTCCGGTAAGCGCCTCGTCGTCGACATCGGCGGGGGATCGACGGAGTTCATCATCGGCTCGCATTACACGCCGCTGATCATGGAGAGCCTTTACATCGGCTGCGTGAGCCACAGCCGCGCGTTCTTTCCGGCCGGCAACGTCGACGAGTACACGATGCGCCAGGCCGAGCTCGCCGCCAAGCGCGAAATCCAGATCATCTCGCGAGAGTACAAGCAGGCCGGATGGGATCAGGCGATCGGCTCATCGGGCACGGCGCGCGCGCTGGCCGAGCTTGTCGAGGCCAACGGCTTCAACGATCCAAGCGTGACGCATGGCATTTCGCGCGTCGGGCTCGAGCGGCTCAAGCGTGCGCTCATCAAGGCCGAGAACGTCAACCGGCTCAAGCTCGTGGCGCTCAAGCCCGATCGCGTGCCGGTCCTGGCGGGAGGGCTCTCGATCATGCTTGCCGTATTCGAAGAGCTTGGGATCGACTACGTCGATACGACCGACGGCGCGTTGCGTCTCGGCGTGCTCTACGACCTGTTGGGCCGTACGCAACACGAAGATATGCGGGCCGTGACGGTCGAGGGATTCATGCGCCGCTACGGCGTCGATCGGCCGCAGGCCGAGCGCATCCGCGATCTTGCCATCGACTTTTTCAACCAACTCGGGGACGAGCCCGACGCCGAGCGCGCGGAAGAAGCGCGGATTTTTCTGCGCTGGGCGGCATCGCTGCATGAAATCGGACTGTCGATTTCGCATAGCGCCTATCACAAGCACTCGGCTTATATCGCGAGCAACGCCGATATGCCGGGCTTCTCGCGCACCGATCAGGCGCGCCTTGCGGCGCTCGTGCTCGGCCATGCCGGCAAGCTCGGCAAGCTCTCACAGGCGCGCGACGTGGAGTGGCCGCTGCTTTTCTGCCTGCGGCTCGCCGCGTTGCTGTGCCGGCGCCGCGCCGATATCGGGCTGCCCGGCATCCGCGTCGCGCACACGAACAGCGGCGGGTATGAAGTGCATCTGCCGAACGAGTGGGTGGCCAACAACCCGCTCACCGACTACAGCCTGATTCAGGAAGCGGCCGAATGGGAGAAAGTCGGCATTCGGTATCGCGTCGTCTATACCGACGACTGAGCGTGGGCTCGTAGTGGCTTGCGCCGCGCGGCGCGCGGCGCGGCCAGGTCGATATTCGCCTTGGCCTTAGCCTTCGTCTCAGCGCGACGTCGGTTCGCCGAGGAAGTGACGGGCGTAGCGAACGTTGATGTCGGAGAGGCGGAACAGCGTCAGGAAGTCCGCGCAATTGAAATCGGGATCCCAGGCCGGCGCGCCGCAGATCTTGGCGCCGAGACGCAGGTAACCCTTCACGAGCGGCGGCGGGGCGACGCGGGCGCCCGTGCGTAGCTCCTCGACAGGCAGGGGTGTATGCGGGAACGCCCGATACTCCGGATCCGTCAGCGCGCTTTCGCGCAGCGATTCATAGAGGTTCGCCGCAAAGTGGCCGCCGTCGGCCATCGGCACGCTCGCGCAACCGAGCATTGTCTCGTAGCCGTTTTGCATCATGTAGGTACCGAGGCCGCCCCAGAGCGACATGATGACCGAGCCGCTCCGGTAATCGGCATGCACACACGAGCGGCCGACTTCGACGAGCTTCGAGCGCAGGTGCGCGAGGCGCGAGAGGTCGAACTCGCCTTCGGCATAGAGCTGGCCGATGCGAGCCGCTTGATGCGGAGGCAGCACACGATAGGTGCCGACGACCGTCAATGTTTCGAGATCGCGAACGAGCAGATGGTCGCAGTAAGCGTCGAAGCGGTCGACGTCGAGGCCAGCGGGGCCGGTGACGGTTGCGCCCATTTCCTCAGCGAAGACGCGATAGCGCAGCCGCTGCGCTTCGCGAAGCTCCTCTTCCGTCCGGGCCCAGGCCACTTGCAAGCGGTGCTGAGCGGTGATCGTTTCTTCCGTGCGGGGGAGGCGGCGGCGCGAATCGAGGGGAATGGAAGCGAGGGGCAGGGTGGGCGTCGGCAGGTCTCGCATAGAATTTCCTGGTGAAATGTACGAATTGCTGCGTTTTCGCCAATTTAGTAATCGGCCGTGACGGTTGCATGGCAAAGCCGTGTAAATCCGATGACATGTCGCATTTGGGACACGTCGATTTCACATGACATGTCACAAAGTCGACAAGTGGTGATTTTAGGCGAGATCTGGAGAAATGACTGCACGAATCACGACCTGGCCCGCGCCGTTGCGCTCGCGGCCCTCGAGCCACCAGATGCCGCCTTTTTTGATGGACCATTCGGTCTGCTCGCCAGCGACGAGTCGAGCGGCGACGAGGCCGAGCGTCGGTTGGTGACCGACGACGACGACCGTGTCGGCGATGCCCTTTGGCCAGCCCGCGGCGGCGAGGACGTCCTCGGCCGCCGCTCCAGGCGCGAGTTCTTTCACGATGCGGTATTGATCCGTCAGAGCCTCGACGGTCTGCACCGTGCGCGCGGCGGGGCTGGCGAGAATCAGCGCGTCGGACGGCAGGCGGTTGCGCAGCCATTTCGCGGCGCTTTGCGCCTGCTTGCGGCCGCGCGTGGTGAGCTGTCGCGCGAGGTCTGTCGATGCGGTGTCTTCGGCTTCCGCATGGCGCCAGAGGATGAGGTTCATAGGGCAGTCCTTTCGGTGAGGTGTCGGATTCGCAAGCCTGATGCCTGTAGCGGTGGGACCGGGTCAGGTAGCAGTTGCGTTTCGTCTGCTTCAATGTGGTTGGCCAATGTGACTAGCCGGTGTTGCTCGCGACTGCGATGCGCTAAGCTGATGCAATCGCGCAAACCCGTCGATCCGGTGATCAAGGGTGCTGCGCCGATTGACCGCGTGGGCCGACACGGCTACAATCTCGCACTTTTCGGAGCGTAGCGCAGCCTGGTAGCGCATCTGATTTGGGATCAGAGGGTCGAAGGTTCGAATCCTTTCGCTCCGACCAAGGAAATCAAGGACTTACGGTGTGAGCCGTAAGTCCTTTTTCTTGTGTCACTCGAGCATCGCCTCGGGCCTGGCTAACCGGTGCCGGCTGCCCGGCGTAACATCACTGGTTTCCGGTCCTCGGCGCCAATTGCGCCATTTCGCACCAATATTGGAAGTGTGGCCGAGCCCACTAAAGCGACGCTGCAGATCTCCTATGCTCGAAAGGTTTCGTTCAGTGCCTAAGGCAAGGAGAACGACCATGCGCATGCTTCTCAACGTACGAATTCCCCACGAGCCATTCAACGCCTTCGTTCGCGACGGCACGATCGGGGAAGTGATGGCGAAGATACTCGAAGAAACGAAGCCGGAAGCCGCCTATTTCACCGAGCAAAGCGGAGGACGCGGAGCCGTTCTGGTCATCAACCTCGACGAGCCGTCGCAGATTCCCGCATTTGCTGAGCCGTGGTTCCTCAAGTTCAACGCTGACTGCGAGTTTCGCGTCGTGATGGTACCGGAAGACTTGCAGAAAGCCGGGCTTGAGACGCTCGGTTCGAAGTGGAAATAGTCATCGTCGATAAACTCGACGCGCCCCATGAGGCGCGTGGCGCGAGGCTGTAGCAGCGATAGACGAGTTGATCATTTGTCCGCCTTAGTGATCGCCTCGATCTCCGTCGTGTTCCAACGCCCGCGCCGCATTGCTTCAGCCAGCATGCCGAGGGTCAGCGAGACAAGTGGCGGGTCGCGGAATCTCTTTGAGAACAAGCCGAGAACCGACTTGATGACATCGAGACTGTCAGGGCCGAAGTACCGGTTATACGGAAAGCCCTGAGCCTCGATCCCAAATGTCTCTGCCCACTTGTCGATAAACTCCACGGCATCGACGCCGGTCAGGCGCAGGTCTTCCTCGAGCCTGCTGTCCGGCGTCAATTTCAGCTGACCATCAAACAACGGCCGACCGAGCTCCTTACGGGCGAACGCTTCGAGTTGAAGCCAAGTCGCAAGAGATTGGCCGTTCATCGGCGAGCAGGCCGGACGGTGAGCTGGTGCCGCTGCAGTGCAATGGTCGTCATCGGTTCCGTCTCATGAAATAGATGCATGCGGCGATGACGAGCAGACCAAGGGAATCCACCGCCGCGAGCACTGGTAACGAGTTGAACCATTTGTCCATGTTGGTCGTGCGGCCGTAATATGGCGGGCCGTCCCCGAACGCTTCGTTGATATTGATGACGTTGAAGGCAATGATCGGTCCTGCAAGAGCGACTAAGGCTACGCCAAGGAGGAGTTGCGCCGGTCGATTCTTCGCCATGGTAGTACGCGACAGTTAAAGGGATATAGCAATCGGGCGACCCCGCGATTGCGGCTTGCAGGTCACGAACAAAACTGTCCATTCGGCTGCGGAGGTTAATGCATCCTGCGCTTCCCGGATGTGTACCGCCATGGATGACAAATCCACCGCGCCCATACGTCTGCGTGCCCGGAAACACGTGAATTGTAAGTCGATGGTTGCCCCATGACGAACGTGGCGCGAGGCTGTACCAGCGGTTCGCCCACATCTGCGATGGCTGTACCCAATACCGCCCCGAGGGAATCGGACCTAAGTTGCTCTCGCGCTGGCGGGCCACAGAGTAGTCAAAGCCGCCAGCGTCAGTTGGCTGGCCTGAAACGGCAGCATAAGAGCGCGTCTGCGCGCCGGTCATGGATACGAAGCGTCCATTAAAATGAAGCGAAACGCTCGACCTTCCGCACGTGGGAGTCATCGGGATACCGAGTTCTGCGGCGTACCTATTTGGCATATGAGCCCTCTCTCCTGTATGAAGTGAGGGCATCGTAGATAGTGGCGAGACTGCGCAGTGGCCTTGCGCACTATTATCAGACGCGCTTACCCCGCGTCGACAAAGAACGGTCCTTTAATGCTCGAAGTGTTCTATCTGGCCTGCGGCGATGGTTAGGGTGGCTCGGTTCCTAGTCATGCGGTCTCAACGCGCGCCCGTCAGCGTTTCACAGACTTCCCAAAGGCGCCGGCCCGCTTCTACATCCCGCGCGTGCGTTGCGACGTCCGCCTCGCCCACACGGCTCCCCCGTGCTTCGAATAGTCCTTGAGGCCCGTAATACCCGCCTTCTCGGACATCCGGCGAAGTCGCCGCATACAAGGTCGGCAGAGCTCCTGCATACCCGCTATTCAATGCCGCGGCGATGACCTTGCCGACAAGCACTCTCAGCGCACGCTCAACCGCGTTGTAGTCCCCATTGCGGAAGAGATTCGTCTCGGCGACGCCCGGGTGCGCGGCTACGGACATCACGCGCGAGCCTTTAGCTCGCAAACGCCTGTCGAGCTCGAACGCCAACATCAGGTCAGCCAGCTTCGACTGCTGATACGCCCGCATCGGCGAATAGGAACGCGTCGACTGCAAGTCGTCGAAATCGAGCCTCCCGCGCTTATGCGCAATCGAAGCGATGGTCAGGATGCGAGGCCGCTCGGCCGAATCACCTGCAGCCTGCTCGAGCGCCGGCATCAGCAACTCCGTCAGCAGAAAATGCCCGAGCACGTTCGTCCCGAATTGCAGTTCGAAACCATCGACGGTCTCGCGGCGACGAGGCGGCGCCATTACGCCGGCATTGTTGATGAGTATGTGGATGGGGCGTTGCCGCGCCAACTGCGTCCGCGTGAATTCGCGCACGGAGGCAAGCGAAGCAAGATCGACGATCGCGACTTCGGACCGAGTCCCGGGCGCTTGCTTCGCTATGGCGGCGAGAGCGGTTTCGCCACGCGTTGTATCGCGGCAGGCCAGGATGACCTCCGCCCCCTTGCGCGCTAATTCGAGCGCCGCGTAAAAGCCGATGCCGCTATTCGCTCCAGTAATGAGTACGCGCTTGCCCGTTTGATCGGCGATATCGGCAACGGTCCACCGTGAAGCGATGTACATAGGCTGGAATCCCGAGAGATCAAATTTCCACGACCCTATCCCACGCGAACGCGGGATTCTCGATGCGCATCCGGCGCCGATCGATATATCCGCGAGGATTGCAGACGACGCGCGTACCCTCGGCGAAGTAGTCGAACGGCGTATGCGTATGGCCATGAATCCAGAGCGCGACAGGCGTGTGAACGAGCGTCGGCAAATGGCTGATGAAGCCTGCCGACACGAGATCGTTTGCAAAGCGTGGCGCCAGGCTGTCGCGATGCGGAGCATGATGAGTGACGACGATCGTCTTGCCGCCGAACGGCTTGGCGATTTCAGCCGCGAGCCAAGCGCGTGCTTGTCTATGCAGCGCGAGTGTGTCGCTCGGCATGAACTTGCGCGAGGGCGTACCCGAGGTTTCGGCGCGATCGGCGCTCCATGCAAGCTGAATCGGTCCGCGGAAATCGACCATCACTTTTTCGGCCGCTGCCATCGCAGCTTCGCGCGCTTCGTCGTCCGCACCGAAGAGCTCGAAGTCGGTCCACAGCGTCGTTCCAAGCACGCGCCACCGGCCTTCTGGGTCAACGAGCGACGCGCTGTTCAGATAATGCACGTTGTCAGTGGCCGCCGCCGCGTCGCGCATGGCGACTTCGAGTGCGCCGAACTCACCGTCGTAGTACTCATGGTTGCCGGGCACATAGACGACCGGCGTGCGCGGGTCGAACATCTCCGCCGCCCAGCGTATGCCCTCGGCGTGATTGTGGATGTCCCCGGCCAGCACGACGAGGTTGGCTTCGGCATGCGCGATCGCTTCGGGCTCGTCGCATTCGAGGTGGAGGTCCGACAGTACGCGGATTTTCATCTTGCACTTTTCCTTCGATCGTCGAGCATGTCATTCATCCCAATACCTTGCCGGGATTCATGAGGCCGAGCGGATCGAGCGCCGATTTGACTGCGCGCATCAGCGCGAGTTCGACGGGCGATTTGTAGTGGGCCGCAGCGCCGACCTTCAGCTGTCCAAGCCCATGCTCGGCACTGAGGCTGCCGTGATGCTTGTGCACGCTGTCATAGACGATGCGGTTCAGCGTCTCTTGGTACTGCGAAAGAAACGCCTTCGGATCGCCGCCCTCCGGCGCTTGAACGTTATAGTGCAGATTGCCGTCGCCGAGATGACCGAAGGTCACCATCCGCGCACCGGGCACCGACGCGGCGATCGCGGCGTCCGTTTCCTCGATGAACGTGGCGATACGCGAAATCGGCACCGCGATGTCGTGCTTGATATTGAGTCCTTCTTCGGCCTGCGCGAGCGGAATATGCTCGCGCAGATCCCAGAACGCACGCGATTGCGCGAGGTTCTCCGCGACGACGGCATCTTCGACGAGCCCCGACTCGAGTGCCTCTTCCGTCATGCGCTCGAAGAGTCCGCGCGCGTGCTCTTCGCTTTCGCTGTCCGAAAGCTCGAGCAGCACAATCTGCGCGTGCGATGCATCGAACGGATAGCGCAATTGCGGGAAACGCTTGCCGACGAGGCGCAAGCAGAAATCCGACATCAACTCGAAGCCCGTCAGCAATGGGCCCGCATAGCGCCCCGCCAGCGCGAAGAAGTCGAGCGCGGCATGCGGGGAGGCGAGCCCGGCAAGGGCCGTCACGCGCGCCGCCGGCAGCGGATGCAGTTTCATGACGGCCGCGGTGATGATGCCCAGCGTGCCTTCCGCTCCGACATAAAGATCGCGCAAATCGTAGCCAGTGTTGTCTTTGCGCAGGCCGCGCAGCCCATCCCATATCTCTCCCTGGGGCGTCACCACTTCGAGGCCGAGGCAGAGTTCGCGCGCGTTGCCGTAGCGCAGAACAGCCGTGCCACCGGCGTTCGTCGCGAGATTGCCGCCGATCGTGCAACTGCCTTCGGCGGCGAGGCTCAACGGGAAGAGCCGCCCCGCATCGCGGGCGCGGGTCTGCACTTCGGCCAGCACGACGCCGGCCTCGACCGTGATCGTGTTGTTGTGGGTATCGATCTCACGAACGCGATTGAGCCGGCCCAGGCTGACGACGGCCTGCTTGCCGCTCGCGTCGGGCGTCGCTCCGCCAGCAAGGCCGGTATTGCCGCCCTGCGGCACCAGCGGGACGCGGTGAGCGACGGCCAGGCGCACGAGCGCGGCCACTTCGTGAGAGGTGCCCGGCCGCAGCACGGCACAGGCGGCGCCCGTGTAGCGGCCGCGCCAGTCCGTCAGATAGGCAGCGGTATCGTTGGCATCGGTGAGCACATGCGCGGCGCCAATGGCATCGCGGCAGGCAGCGACAAAATCGGTCATCGTGGGAAAAGCGGCGGACGCGCTCGTCGGAGTGGACATGTCTTATTGTGAACTGATCGACGCCCGCCGTGCGCGCGGTGCCGAAAGCGGGGCGCGAGCGAGTATCTGATGCTCCGGGTTTCGGTACTAATCGGCGTACGTCAGGGTGACGGCAGATCGGGCGACCGTTGTGCCTCGGCGGTTTCCGCCTGTCGCCGCGCCGCCTTCGCGGCCCGCTTGAATGGCGCCACATAGGCGAGCGCGCAAGCGAGGAAAGCGGCGGCAAGCGCCGTTTCGGCCCAGCCGAGCGCTGCCGACAGTCCCGCATCGCTCATGCCGCGCACGATGCCTTCGGCGAAGTAGAGCAGGATCAGCATCGACGCCCACTGAAGCGTATAGAGCCGCCGGCGCAATACACCGGGAAGGGCGAACGCGAGCGGCAGTGCCTTCAGCACGAGCGCCGAGCCGCCGGGCCTGAGCGGCGCGAGCCACCTTTCCCAGGCAATGGAGAGGACGATCAGTGCAACGAGCGCCGCGGCGGCACCGATGGCGGCTGCGGCGCATGCGCGCGGCCCGCCGGCGTCGTCCGAAATCGCGGACACCGATTCGGCCGTTTTCGCCGCCTGCTTCATGGGCGCCCGGCTAGCCGCGCCGCTGTGCGGGCGAGCCGAGTGCCTAGCGCGACGGCGAGCGCTTTCTCGTCATGCGAAAGCGCCGACTCGCGGGCCCCCGCGCCCGAGACATGCGAAGCACCGTAGGGCGTACCGCCGCTTTGGGTGGCGGACAACGCGCTCTCGGTGTACGGGATGCCGACGAGCAGCATGCCGTGGTGCAAAAGCGGCAACATCATCGAAAGCAGCGTCGTTTCCTGGCCGCCGTGGAGACTGCCTGTCGACGTGAAGACGCACGCGGGCTTGCCGGCGAGCGCGCCGCTCAGCCACTGTGGAGTCGTGCCGTCGAGAAAATGCTTGAGCGACGCGGCCATGTTGCCGAACCTCGTCGGCGAGCCGAGCGCGAGCCCGGCGCACTCCTCGAGATCGCGCAGTTCCGCATAGGGCGGGCCGTCGGCGGGAATGTCGGGCTCGGTGGCTTCCGTGACGGGGGACACGCTCGGCACGGTGCGAATCCGGGACTGCATGCCCGGCACGCTATCGACCCCTTGCGCAATGGCGAGCGCCAATTCGCGCGTCGCTCCGTGACGGCTGTAATAGAGTACGAGAATATCCTTCATCAAGCCTCACTCATGAGCGGCCTATTATAGGGGCATTAGCCCGGCGCGACGGCGCGCCAGCCGCGCAGAGGCTGGAGTTCGGTTGTCGCCGCCGGCATGCGGCTTTGCCCGGTATTCCCATGACGCGGAGAATTTCTTGCCCAAGCTGAGTTTCGATGTCGTCGCGCTCAAACGCCTGGCGCGCTTCGCCGCCAAGCGCAGCGGGGAAGACCGTATCGCCCAGGTGGCGGGGAGCCTGACGTTCACCACGATGCTGGCGATCGTCCCGCTCGCCACCGTCGCGTTCGCGCTTTTCACGGCGTTTCCGCTTTTCGCGACGTTCCAGGCATCGCTGCAGACTTTCCTCGCGCAGCATCTGATGCCGGACCAGATCAACAACCAGATTTTCCGCTATCTGAATCAGTTCGCCTCGAAGGCGAAAGGGCTCACGACGGCAGGCATGATCGTGCTCTTCGTCACGTCCGTCATGACGATGATGACCGTGGAGTCGGCGTTCAACCTCATCTGGCGCGTGCCCAAGCCGCGGCCGTTCGCGCAGCGCGTCCTCGTCTACTGGGCGATCATCACTCTCGGGCCGCTCCTCATCGGCGTCAGTCTTTCGATCACCTCGCACCTCTTTACACGCTCGACCGGACTCGCGAGCGAGCTCTCGCCGTTGATCGAATGGGCGCTTTCGGGTGCCGCGCTGCCGTTTACGGCGTTCGTGTTCACGATGCTCTACGTCTATTTGCCGAATTGCGCCGTTCAGTGGCGCGACGCGCTGGTGGGCGGACTCTTGGCTTCGGTGGCGTTCGAAATCGCCAAGCGCGGCTTCGGCTATTACGTGCGCCACATCCCGACGTACACGGCCGTCTATGGGGCATTCGCCACGGTGCCGATGTTTCTGCTCTGGGTCTACCTGAGCTGGTTCATCACGCTGGCTGGGGCGACGATCGTATCGGCGTTGCCCGCGATCCGCGCCGGCGAGTTTCACAGGCACGCCTATCCGGGCGGCGATCTCGTCGACGCGCTCGAGCTTCTGGCGCGGCTCGACGACGCGCGAGAGGCGGGCCGGGCCGGATGCACCGTCGCCGAGCTTGCGCGCGCCGCTCGCTGCGATCTGGATACGGCGACGCGACTCGTCGAACAGTTATGCCGGCGCGAATGGATCATGCGTCTGCAGGACCGCGGCGATGGGGTCGCGCGCTACGCTTTGGTCCGCAATCCCGCTCAGATCACGGTTTCACGCGTTTTCGACGTGTTCGTCATCGACCGCACCGAACTCGAATACCAGCTCAAGCTCAGTTCGACACGTGTGGACGCCGACGCCTTGCTCAGCGCGCTCAACAACGACAAGCTCGATATTTCGCTCGCGACGCTGCTCGCCGTCCGGGAAGCGCGCGCCGCGCATGCCGGCGACGACATGAGGTCATCGGCCACGAGGCCCCGTCATGCGGTGTGACGGCGGCACTCAGGTCGCCGTTGCACCGGCCTTGCCGCGCTAGTGGCTAAAGCGAAATCTTCCCGACACAAATGTCCTTGAACATCACCCAATCGCCCATCAGGCTATAGACCGGGTGACGGAACGTGGCGGGCCGGTTCTTCTCGAAGAAGAAATGGCCGATCCAGGCGAAACCGTATCCGCACACGATCGCAGCCGGCAGCCAGAGCCAGTCGCCTGTCGCGACGGCCATCGCGATGCAGCCGATCACGCCTAGCGAGCCGATGAAATGGAGCCGCCGGCAGACGGTATTGCGGTGCTCGCCGAGATAGAAAGGATAGAACTCGGCAAAGCTCGCGAACTGAGCAGGATGAGCGCCGTGATCCATGACAACCTCCGTTTGCGCCGAAGTCAGCCGATTCGCGCAGCTTCGATCGACGCGAAAGCCGGGGCGGCGGTTCGTTGGTCGGTCCATTGTGCGGCGAAAGCCCGGTTTGCCGCAACTCGGCCAGTGGCGGTGCGGGCGTCCTCACACTTGCGGCTTTCCCTCCAGCAGCGGCCGCGTAAACTCGATGAGCGCATCGAGCGTCCCGTCGGGCTGCTCGGTCATCAAAGCGTGTCCCGAGTCGAGCACGACGGTGTCGACTTCGACGCCGGCCGCCGCCAGCGCGTCAGCCAGGGCGCGCGCGGCGCGAGGCGGCGTCATCATGTCTTTCGCCCCCACGATGAGACGTACCGGGCAACGCACCTGCCCGGCGCGCACGAGGCCGTCCGCATAGGCGTGGCAGGCCGCGAAATCGGTATGGAAGAGCTGCGCTTCGCCCCGCGCCGCGACGTGTTCCATCAAGCGTTGGTTCATGCCGTGCAGCCAGAACCCGGGGCCGGGGCACGAAGGCTTGGCGGCGATCGTCGAGTGCGACCACCGATTGACGAGATCGATGGCTTCCGATTCGCGATTCAGTGCGGCGTCGAGCAGCGCATCCGAGACCGTCATCGGCACGGCCGTGGCAAGCAGCGCGAGCCGTGCCACCCGATCAGGATAGCGTCCGGCGAAATCGAGCGCGACGAGCGAGCCCATGCTGTGGCCGGCAACGAACGCCGAAGCGACCCCGACGGCCTCGCAAAGCGCGGCGACCCAATCCGCCAGTTCGCCGACGCTCGTGGCCGCCGGGCCGGCGCTGCGTCCGTGGCCGGGCAGATCGACGGCGAGCAGATTGAAGCCGTGGTAGGCGAAATAGCGGCTTTGCAAGGCCCATACGCTGTGATCATGCTCGGCGCCGTGCAGAAAAACGGCGGTCGGACGCGCGGGATCGAAGCGCTTGCCGGCCGTGTAGGCGTAGACGGCCTTGCCGTTGAGGTCGACGATCATGACCGCTCCTTTTTTGCGGCCGCAGAGGAGGCGGCGCCAGCCGGCGCAGCCTTTGCCGCCGCCTTCAGCGCGCGTTTGAGATCGTCGATGAGATCGTCCGGATCTTCCAGCCCGATCGAAAGGCGAATGGTCCCTTCGCTGATTCCTGCCGCGGCGAGCGCGGCCGCGTCCATGCGGAAATGCGTAGTCGACGCGGGATGGATCACGAGCGAGCGCACGTCGCCGACGTTCGCGAGATGCGAGAACAGCGTGAGCGCCTCGATGAAGCGCCGCCCCGCCGCGCGATCGCCGCGCAGATCGAAGCTGACGACGGCCCCGGCGCCACGCGGCAGCAGCCTTTGCGCCAGCGCATGATCGGGATGCGAATCGAGCTCGGGATAAGCGACGGATGCGATGGCCGGATGCGCCGCGAGAAACTCGACGATTCGGCGCGTATTGGCGACATGCCTTTCCATCCGCAGCGGCAGCGTCTCGATGCCCTGCAGCAATTGCCACGCGGCCTGCGGATGCAGGCAGGCGCCGAAATCGCGCAATCCTTCGCGCCGCGCGCGTAGCAGGAACGGCGCGATAGTGCTCTCCTCGGCGAACACCATGCCGTGAAAGCCGTCGTAGGGCTCGGTAAGCTCCGGAAAGCGGCCCGAGGCAGTGAAGTCGAACTTGCCGCCGTCGACGAGCACGCCGCCGACGGTCGTGCCGTGGCCGCCGAGGAATTTCGTCGCCGAGTGGTAGACGAAATCCGCGCCGTGCTCGAACGGCTTCAGCAGATAGGGCGTCGTGAACGTCGAGTCGACGAGGAGTGGCACACGATGCTCGTGAGCGATTTGCGCCACGGCGGCGATGTCGAGCACGTCGAGCCCCGGATTGCCGAGCGTCTCTCCGAACAATAGCCGCGTGTCGGGCCGCACGGCGGCGCGCCACGCGTCGAGATCGCGCGGCTCGACGAACGTCGTCTCGATGCCGAAGCGGCGCAGCGTGTAGTGCAGCAGATTGTGAGAGCCGCCGTAGAGCGCATTCGAGGCAACGATATGCGAGCCGGCACCCATCAGTGTGACGATCGCGAGATGCAGGGCGGCCTGTCCGCTCGCGGTGCCGATCGCGCCGGCGCCGTTTTCCAGCGCCGCGACGCGTTCCTCGAAGACGGCAACGGTGGGGTTGGAGATCCGCGAATAGACGTGCCCCGCGCGCTCCATGTTGAACAGCGCCGCGGCGTGATCGCTGTCGCGGAAAACGAAAGCGGTGCTCTGATGGATCGGCGTGGCGCGCGCGCCTGTCGCGGGATCGGGTGTCGCGCCGGCGTGCACGGCGAGCGTGTCGAAGCGGTTGGCTGACATCGGAGGGCGGCCGGTCGCGTCCGGCGTGGGTTGGCCTGTCGGCCATCGTATCATCGCGCGCGCCGGCTCGAGCGGATCCGCTAAATGTCGGCTCCCGGTCTGTCGGCCCTCGGTCTTCGGCCCGGGTCGGAATCGTCCGAAAATCGGCGCTCGGCTTTCCTTTTAGGGGCCTTTCCGCTAGGATCGGTTGATCCATTGAAGTTTTAGAAGGAGGGGGAGGCCATGAAAGTCAGCGATATCCTGAAGGTGAAGGGCAACACGCTCTTTACCGTCACACCCGATACACCGCTCAGTGATGCGGTGTTGACGATGGCCGAGCACGATATCGGCTCGCTCGTGGTCATGGAGTATGGCGACCTCGTCGGGATGCTGACGTTTCGCGAAATCATTCTGACGCTGCGCGAAAACAATGGATCGGTCGGCGAGCGGATCATCCGCAACGTCATGGACCAGCATCCGCTCACCTGCACGCCCGAGACCGATGTCAACGAAGTGCGCCGCATGATGCTCGAGCACCATGTCCGCTACCTGCCTGTGCTCGATAGCAAGACGCTGATGGGGGTCATCTCGTTCTACGACGTCGCGAAGGCCGTCGTCGAAGAACAGAGTTTCGAGAACCGCATGCTGAAGGCGTACATTCGCGATTGGCCCGAGGAGGGCGAGCCGCAGCAGCTGAGCTGAAACTCGATTTCTTGGGGTATTCCCGCCCTCGAAGGCACCCCCTCGGCCCTCGAGGCGTGCGGGCGCGGCGCTGAGTGCCGGCTGAATACCGCTTCGCGCCGCGATTGTCGATTCACCGGGGCATCGGCCGTTCCGTGGTCATCGCCTCGATTTGACGCCTCCTCACCATGAGTGACCGCCCGTTGTCGATTACGCCGCAGGCCCGGCGCGCGCAGCGCGAACCGCATTCGCAATACGCTCTGCTCAAAGCACGCCGCTTCGCTCCTTTTTTCTGGACGCAATTCCTCGGTGCCCTGAACGACAACGTTTTCAAGGTTGGCTTTACTTCGCTCGTCACCTATGAGACGGCGCGTTTTTCGGGCGTGGACGCAAAGACGGCTGCATTCCTGATTTCGGCGATTTTCATCGCGCCGTTCGTCCTCTTCTCGGCGACGTCCGGCCAAATCGCCGATAAATACGATAAAGCGACGCTGACGCGTTTCGTGAAGACGTTCGAGATCGGCATCATGCTCGTCGGCGCCGCTGGTTTTCTGACTCATCACGCGGTGCTCCTGTACGCCTGCACATTCATGATGGGCGTGCACTCGACGATATTCGGGCCGGTGAAGTACGCCTATCTTCCGCAACATCTCGACGAGCAGGAACTCGTCGGCGGCAACGGGCTCGTCGAGATGGGCACGTTCGTGGCGATTCTGATCGGCACGATCATCGGCGGGGCGGCCGCTGCTTTTCCGGGAGCCGGGGCGGTCATTCTCGCTTGCACGTGCGTGACCGTCGCGCTCGGCGGCCGCGCCGTCTCGGGCTTTGTTCCGGTCTCGCCGGCGTCGCAGCCCGACTTGCGGATCAACTGGAATCCCTTGAGCGAAACGTGGCGCAACCTCGCGCTCGCGCGCGGCAACCGCACGGTGTTCCTGAGCTTGCTCGGCATTTCCTGGCTCTGGTTCGTCGGCGCCACGTTTCTCACGTCGTTTTTCAGCTTCGCGAAGGATGTCCTTTCGGCCAACCCGGACGTCGTGACCGTGCTGCTGGCCACGTTTTCGATCGGCATCGGCTCGGGCTCGCTGCTCTGCGAACGGCTTTCGAAGCGGCGCGTCGAAGTCGGGCTCGTGCCGCTCGGCTCGATCGGCATGAGTGTTTTCGCGATCGATCTCTACTTCGCAAGCCATGCGTTGCCTCCGGCGCAGAATCTGCTCGGCGTGGGCGCGTTTCTCGGCGAGCTCGCGCATTGGCGCATCCTCGCGGATCTGTTCCTGCTCGCGATGTTCGGCGGTTTCTACAGCGTGCCGCTCTACGCCCTGATTCAAAGCCGCAGCCAGCCCACGCATCGCGCGCGGATCATCGCCGCGAACAACATTCTCAATGCGTTCTTCATGATCGTCTCATCGCTCATGGCGATCGCGCTCACGTCGGCGGGCGTCAGCATTCCTGGCATTTTTCTGACGACCGCGCTGCTGAATGTCGTGGTCGCGGCCTACATCTATTCGCTCGTACCGGAGTTCCTGCTCCGGTTCGTGGCATGGATGCTCGTCCATACGTTTTACCGGATCCGGCTCGTGCATCCGGAGCGTATACCGGAGCGCGGCGCCGCCGTTCTCGTCTGCAATCACGTCAGTTATGTCGATGCGCTCGTCATCATGGCCGAGAGCCCGCGCCCGATACGTTTCGTGATGGACCATCGCATCTTTCGCACGCCGTTCGCCGGCTGGCTGTTCCGCCATGCGAAAGCGATTCCGATCGCGCCCGCGCATGAAGCGCCGGCACTGCTCGAGCGCGCTTACGAGGCCTGCGCGATCGCGCTCGAGGAGGGCGAACTCGTCTGCATTTTCCCCGAGGGCAAGCTGACGAAAGATGGTGAGATCAACACGTTTCGCCATGGCGTGACGCGGATCGTCGAACGAACGCCCGTCCCCGTCGTGCCGATGGCATTGCGCGGGCTCTGGGGCAGCGTGTTTTCCCGGGCGGCGCAGGCGCAATGGCCGCGCCCGGTGAAAAAGGGCGTCATGAGCCGTTTGACGCTCGCCGTGGCCGAGCCGCTCGAGCCGGATTCGGCGACGCCCGAGACGTTGCAGCGCATCGTCACCGAACTGCGCGGGCCGCGCAAATAGGGCCAGCCTCGGCCGGAAGCGCGTGGTGCTGCATAATATCGGTCTTTCCGCATCGATTTCGTAGGCCACGTCCATGTCCGGCAATACTCTCGGCAAGCTCTTTACCGTCACGACGTTCGGCGAATCGCACGGGCCGGCCATCGGCTGCGTCATCGACGGCTGCCCCCCCGGCATGACCCTCGCCGAAGCCGACGTTCAGATCGAACTGGATCGCCGCAAGCCCGGCACGTCGCGCCATGTGACGCAGCGTCGTGAGGACGACAAAGTCGAGATTCTCTCCGGCGTGTTCGAAGGCGTGACGACGGGTACGCCGATCGCGCTCTTGATTCGCAATACCGACCAGCGCAGCAAGGACTACGGCAACATAGCCGAGACCTTCCGTCCCGGCCACGCCGATTACACCTATTGGCAAAAGTATGGCGTGCGCGATTACCGTGGCGGCGGGCGTTCGTCGGCACGATTGACGGCAGCCACCGTGGCGGCCGGTGCCGTCGCGAAGAAATGGCTGCGCGAGCACTTCGGCATGGAAGTGCGCGGTTACATGAGCGCGCTAGGTGCGATCGAGGTGCCATTCGTCGACTGGTCGCACGTGAGCGAGAACCCGTTTTTCGTACCGAACGCCGAGATCGTCCCCCAGCTCGAGGCCTATATGGACGAGTTGCGCAAGGAGGGGGATTCGATCGGCGCACGGATCAACGTCGTGGCGAGCGGTGTTCCCGTGGGCCTAGGCGAACCGCTGTTCGATCGTCTCGATGCCGACATTGCGCATGCAATGATGGGCATCAATGCTGTCAAGGGCGTCGAGATCGGTGCCGGATTCGCGAGCGTCGCGCAGCGCGGCTCCGAGCATGGCGACGAGCTGACGCCCGAGGGCTTCGTCGGCAACAACGCGGGCGGCATACTCGGCGGGATCTCGACGGGGCAGGACATTACGGTCTCGATCGCGATCAAGCCGACATCGAGCATTCGTACGCCACGTCGCTCGATCGATAAGGCGGGGCAGCCCGCTGTCGTCGAGACGTTCGGCCGTCACGACCCGTGCGTCGGCATTCGTGCGACACCGATCGCGGAAGCGACGCTCGCGCTCGTTCTGATCGACCACGTGTTGCGCCATCGCGCGCAATGCGGCGATGTGCAGGTGGCGACGCCCAAGATTCCTGCAAGCGCGCCCTCAAAATAAGGCAAGGCGCTTGCCGGAGACGCAGACGATATCGGGCCGCCGCGGCAACGCTGGGCGCGGCCCTCGATGCGGTGCCGGCGAGCGCGTCGGCGCCGGACGTCACATGCTCCCGTAGTTTGGCCCGCCGCCGCCCTCCGGGGTGACCCAGACGATGTTCTGCGTCGGATCCTTGATGTCACAGGTCTTGCAATGCACGCAGTTCTGCGCATTGATGACGAGCCGCTCGCTGCCGTCCTCGTTTTTGACGAATTCATAAACCGCGGCTGGGCAATACCGGCCTTCCGGCCCAGCATAGGTGCGCAGATTGATGTCGACGGGCACCGCCGGATCCTTCAGCGTCAGGTGCGCCGGCTGGTTTTCCTCGTGGTTCGTATTCGATAAGAAGACCGATGAAAGCCGATCGAACGTCAGCTTGCCGTCGGGCTTCGGATAGACGATCGGCGTGCACTGCGAGGCGGTCTTCAGCGTCTCGTTGTCGCGATGTTGGTGATGCAGGGTCCACGGCACGTTTCCCCCGAGAAGCTTTTGCTCGATGCCCACCATCAGCGTGCCGAGATAGAGCCCTTTGCTCATCCACTGCTTGAAGTTGCGTGCGCGGTTCAGTTCTTCGTGCAGCCATGAGGCTTTGAACGCATCGGGATATGCGGCCAGCTCATCGCCTTGCCGTCCGGCCTGCACGGCGTCGAATGCTGCTTCGGCTGCGAGCATGCCGCTCTTGATGGCCGCATGCGAACCCTTGATCCGCGAAGCATTGAGGAAACCGGCATCGTCGCCGACGAGCGCGCCACCCGGAAACACGAGCTTCGGCAGCGACGTGAGTCCGCCCGCGGTAATTGCACGCGCCCCATACGAAATGCGCTTGCCGCCTTCGAGCACCTTGCGGATCTCCGGATGCGTCTTATAGCGCTGGAACTCCTCGAACGGTGAGAGGTAGGGGTTCGAATAACCGAGACCAACGACGAAGCCCACGACCACCTGATTGTTGTCCGCGTGATAGAGGAACGAGCCGCCGTACGTCTGTGTATCGAGCGGCCAGCCTGCCGTGTGGATCACGAGCCCGGGCTGGTGCTTCGCCGGATCGATCTCCCACAGTTCCTTGATGCCGATGCCGTAGACCTGCGGATCGGCATCGCGGTCGAGCTTGAATTTGTCGTTCAGTTGCCGGCCGAGGTGTCCGCGCGCGCCTTCGCAAAAGAGCGTGTACTTCGCGTGCAGCTCCATGCCGAGCTGGAAGTTCTCGGTCGGCTCGCCGTCTTTGCCGATGCCCATATTGCCGGTCGCGACGCCTTTGACCGAGCCATCTTCGTTGTAGAGCACCTCGGCGGCCGCAAAGCCCGGGAAGATCTCCACGCCGAGCGCCTCGGCCTGCTGCCCCAGCCAGCGCGTCACGTTGCCGAGGCTGATCACGTAGTTGCCGTGGTTCTTGAAGTTGTCGGGCAGCGCCCAGTTGGGCGTCTTGAAGGCGCCTTTCTCGGACAGGAAGAGGAAACGGTCTTCGGTGACGGGCACGGTCAGCGGCGCGCCTTTGTCCTTCCAGTCGGGAATGAGCTCGGTAATGGCGCGCGGGTCCATGACCGCGCCCGACAAAATATGCGCACCGATCTCGGACCCCTTTTCGAGCACGCATACGCCGAACTCGACGCCTTTTTCCTGCGCGAGCTGCTTGAGCCGGATGGCGGCCGAGAGGCCCGCGGGCCCGCCGCCGACGATCACGACGTCATATTCCATCGACTCGCGCGGACCGTATTGCTCGATGAGGCTTTGTGGGGTCATTGAGGCTCCTCTGCCGTTAGAATGCTTTTTTCGGGTTCGTATTGTCAGCGAACGTCGAAGGGGCTGCAACCGACGAGAGCGAGATTAGCACGATCGTTCTATTATTGAGGCAGACGAAGGAACCACAATGGGCCGTTCGATTAATCTGGAAGGGAAGGTCGCGCTGATCACGGGCGCATCGAGCGGGCTCGGCAAGCGCTTTGCGCAGGTGCTGTCGCAGGCCGGCGCGAAGGTGGTGCTGGCGAGCCGTCGAGTCGAATTACTGAAGGAGTTGCGCGCCGAAATCGAGGCATCGGGCGGTGCTGCGCACGTCGTTTCGCTCGATGTGACCGACTATCAGAGCATCAAGTCGGCCGTTGCCCACGCCGAAACGGAGGCGGGCACGATCGACATACTCGTCAACAACTCGGGCGTGTCCACAACGCAGAAGCTGACCGAGGTCACGCCGGCCGATTTCGAGTATGTATTCGATACGAACACGCGCGGCGCATTCTTCGTGGCTCAGGAAGTGGCGAAGCGGATGATCATGCGTTCGGGGGGCGGCAATCAGAAGCCCGTGTACCGGATCATCAACATTGCGTCGGTGGCGGGCCTGCGCGTGTTGCCGCAGATTGGCCTTTACTCGATGAGCAAGGCCGCCGTCGTCCACATGACCAAGGCGATGGCGCTCGAATGGGGACGGCACGGTATCAATGTCAACGCCATCTGCCCCGGCTATATCGACACCGAGATCAACCACCACCATTGGTCGACGGAGCAGGGGCAGAAATTGCTGTCGATGTTGCCGCGCAAGCGGGTGGGGCAGCCGGAGGATCTTGAAGGCTTGCTGCTCTTGCTCGCGGCCGACGAGTCGCAATTCATCAACGGTGCCGTCATCGCGGCGGACGATGGGTTCGCGTTGGCGTAACCATGATGGCCAAGAGCGAGCTCGAAGCGCTGTGCGTGATGCGCCGGAACGGCTTTGGCTTTTTTTGGGAATGATTTGAGTGACAAAGAACGACTACCACCCCGTGTTCGAGATGTCGATGCCGATCCGGTGGGGCGATATGGACGCTTTCGGCCACGTGAACAACACCGTGTACTTCCGGTACATGGAGCAGGTGCGCATCAGCTGGTTCGAGCGGCTCGGCTTGGTCGGCGCGGTGGAAGAAGGGCAGGGGCCCGTCATCGTGAACGCGTCGATGGAATTTCTGCGCCAGCTTCACTATCCGGGCGACATTATCGGCCGCATGTCGGTCGGTAAGCCAGGGCGCAGCAGTTTCGATACGGGCTTCGAGCTCGTGCGCGCTGACGATCCAGGCACGCTTTACGCGCGCGGCGCCGCGCGTTGCGTATGGGTCGACTACGCGGCCGGCAAGTCGTTGCCGATGCCCGAGCGGTTGCGCAAGCTGCTCGAGAATGCGGAGTTGGAACGAGCGACCTGAGCCCTGAACGCGAGTGCAAGCGCGGCGCCTGCTGCTCGCCCGCCCCCGTTTCGCCGGCTCGCGCTGCTTCGTTGGCCTAATGGCCAAGCAGCCGCTGCAGCAACTCCGTCGCGTTCCCCGTACCGAACTTGCGCATGAGTCGCGCGCGATAGATATCGACCGTGCGCGAGCTGATATCGAGTGCGCGGCCGATCTGCTTGCTCGTCTTGCCCGTCGCCAGTTGCGCGGCGACTTCGCGCTCGCGCGGCGTCAGCTCGACGGCGACTCGGCGCGTCGCGCTCAAATCCTCGAACGTCCAGACTCCGGCCGCGAGCGGCGCGTGCCGCTCGAGCGCGCGCCCCGTGACGTGACACCAGAACAGCTCGCCGTCGGCGCGTTTCATGATGCGGTCGTCGGCATAGCTGCCGTGGGCCGTCATGATCGGCGCGATGCGCTCGCCGATCCGCTCGAACTCATCAGGGGACGGATAGAGCACGCGAAACGATTGTCCAATCAGCGATGCACGATCGCAGCGGAAGATTCGCGCCACCGCGTCGTTGCAATCTTCGATGACGCGGTCGCGCGAAAGCACGAGCCCGATGGGGGCGAGATGGAAAGCGGTCTGATAGTCGAGTTGCGCCATGGTTTGCGGTGCGGTGGCCAACGCCCGGGTCGTTCAGTCGAGGCGGCAGGGCGGGCCTTTCACTTATGTAGTTTTGCGTATTGTGCCGCAAGCGCGGGCCGTCTTACCCTGACGCCGAACATTAAAAGGGCGCGACAGACGCCCGCAACGGACTATTGCGAACCTGTTATTCGACATCGCAGGCCCTAGAATAGGGGAGCGCCGACTTTCGCTCGAGCCGAGCCGGCCGTTCCGGATTCAGGAATCCAAATCGTGGAAGGGACAATCACATGAACAAGGTCTATCCCAGCGCGTCTGCCGCCCTCGCGGACATCGTGAAGGACGGGCAGACGTTCGCCGTGGGCGGCTTCGGCCTCTGCGGCATTCCCGAAGCGCTGATCGCGGCGTTGCGCGACTCGGGCGTGAAGGGCATCACCTGCATCAGCAACAATGCGGGCGTCGACGGCTTCGGCCTCGGCCTTCTGCTCCAGACGCGGCAAGTCAAGAAGATGATTTCGTCGTATGTCGGGGAGAACAAGGAGTTCGAGCGCCAGTATCTCGCCGGCGAGCTCGAGCTCGAGTTCACGCCGCAGGGCACGCTCGCGGAGAAGCTGCGCGCGGGCGGCGCCGGCATTCCCGCGTTCTATACGAACACGGGCTTCGGCACGATGATCGCCGAAGGGAAGGAAACGCGCCAGTTCGGCGAAAACCACTACGTGCTCGAGCATTCGCTGACGGCCGATATCGGCCTCGTCAAGGCATGGAAGGCGGACAAGTCCGGCAATCTCATCTACCGCCGCACGGCACGCAACTTCAACCCGATGTGCGCGATGGCGGGACGCATCACCGTCGCCGAGGTGGAGGAGATCGTCGAACTTGGCGAGCTCGATCCCGATGCGATCCATACGCCGGGCATTTTCGTGCAGCGGATCGTGCTCAATGCGCACCCGGAAAAACGCATCGAACAACGCGTCGTGCGCGCGAAGGGAGACTGACATGGCTTGGACCCGTGAACAAATGGCCGCGCGCGCGGCTCGCGAACTGCAGGACGGCTTCTACGTGAACCTCGGCATCGGGTTGCCGACGCTCGTCGCCAACTACGTTCCCGCGGGCATCGAGGTCTGGCTCCAATCCGAGAACGGACTGCTCGGCATCGGACCGTCGCCGACGGAAGACGAAATCGATCCGGACCTCATCAACGCCGGCAAGCAGACGATCACGACGCTGCCAGGCTCGTCGATTTTTTCCTCGGCCGATTCGTTTGCGATGATCCGCGGCGGCCATATCAATCTCGCGATACTCGGCGCGATGCAGGTCAGCAAGACGGGCGACCTCGCCAACTGGATGATCCCGGGGAAGATGATCAAGGGCATGGGCGGCGCGATGGATCTCGTGGCGGGCGTGAAGCGCGTCGTCGTGCTGATGGAGCACGTGGCGAAGGGCGATCAGCACAAGATTCTCGACAGCTGCTCGCTGCCGCTGACTGGCGTCGGGGTGGTGGACCGGATCATCACGGACCTCGGCGTCATCGATGTGACCGACGCGGGACTGAAACTGGTCGAACTCGCGCCCGACGTAACGGTCGATGAAATTCAGGCGAAGACGGGTGCGCCACTAGACGTCAGCGCCGTGCATTGACCGATCGGCCGGCGGATTCCACGCCGACTGCAAGACGGGCGAGGCAGGCGCTTCGCCCGTTTTTCGTTTTTGCTACGAGGGTCGCTCATGAGCCAGTTGTCCAGCACCGAGTCCAAGGCATCTTTCCCCGCGTCTTCCGGGGTTTCCAACCGCGCCGCCCCGCGCCAACGGTACGTCCAGTGCGCCAACCCGACGGGCTTGCACCGGATCGCCTATACGGAATGGGGCGATGCGGAAAACCCGCGCGTGCTCGTCTGCGTGCATGGCTTGACCCGCTCGAGCCGCGATTTCGACCGCGTGGCGGCTTCGCTGTCAGACGTATACCGAGTCGTCTGTCCCGATGTCGCGGGACGCGGGTTGTCCGACTGGCTGCCCGAGCCGATGCGCTACGGGATTCCGCAGTATGTGGCCGACATGGTCACGCTGATCGCCCGGCTCGACGTGGAAACCGTCGACTGGTTCGGCACGTCGATGGGCGGCCTCATTGGGATGTCGCTGGCTGGCCTGTCGGGCACGCCCGTGCGCAAACTGCTGCTCAACGATATCGGACCCCACATCGAGCCGGCGGCGCTCGAGCGCATCGGATCCTACGTCGGGCAACGCGTGCGCTTCGCGACGCGCGAAGAAGGCATCGGCCATGCGGCGTTGCTTGCGGCCTCGTTCGGTGCGCTGACGAGCGACGAATGGCGCGAAATCAATACGCCGCTGCTGCGCGAGCGCGAGGATGGCGCTTGGGAGTTTCGCTACGATCCCGCGATCTCCGTGCCGTTCAACGCGACGACACCCGAAGCCGGCGCGGCAGGCGAAGCGATGCTCTGGCGGCTTTTCGAGAGCATCGCGTGCCCGGTGCTCGTCGTGCGCGGGGCGACGTCGGACCTGCTTTCGCGCGAGACCGTCGCACAGATGGTCGAGCGCGGGCAGTCCGTCTCGAGCGTCGAGATGGAAGGCGCCGGCCATGCGCCCGCCTTTCTCGACCTTGGCCAAATAGCCATCGCGCGGCGGTTCTTCCTCGGTGAAGACGAGGCGGCGTCATAATATAGGTTCGGCCGCGGCGGGCGAGGGCCTAAAGCGCGAATGAGCAAAGAGGCGCTTTGTCGGACCTGAAGCGCGGCCGGTAACCTTTCACCTCGAACCAGGACCTCATCAAATGGCAGTCATTCGTCATCACGTCGGCAAGCGCCTCTCCGAAATCGCGATCCACAACGGCACCGTTTATCTCGCCGGGCAGATCGCCGAGGATACGACGCAGGACATCACCGGTCAGACGCGCGAAGTGCTGGGCCATATCGATCGCCTGCTAGGCGAGGCGAATAGCGACAAATCGCTGCTGTTGTCGGTGCAGATCTACCTGTCCGACATGGAAAACTTCGGCGGCATGAACGCGGTGTGGGATGAATGGGTCGCGCCGGGCGCGACGCCGCCGCGCGCTACCGTCGAAGCGAAACTCGCCAATCCGGAATGCCTCGTCGAAGTCGTCGTCGTTGCGGCTCAGAAGAGCTGATTGGGACGTTTGCGATCGATCGATCTCGCTGGGCCGACATTGCCTGACAGATAGCGCAAGGTAGCTCGCGCAGTGGCCATGATTACCGAAAACGACGCCGCCACCTTACCTTCGTTCGAGGATGCCATCGCCTTCGTGCGCGAGCACGCGGGCGACGCGCGGCTGCCCTCGGGAGAATCGCTCGCCGCTCATGCCGAGGGCACGGCCTCGATCGTGCGCAAGCTCAACGTCGATCCGCCGGCGGTGCTGGCGGCGGCGCTGTTCACGCTGACGCCGTGCCTCGACGATCCCGAGCACCTGCTGGCCGAACGCTTCGGCGAGGAAGTCGCGCAACTCGTCGCCAACGTGCGCAAGCTGCTTCGCCTCGGCACGTTGAGCCTGCACGCGGCCGCCCAAAACGTTCAGTCCGAGAGCGGGAGCCGGGACGCCGAAGCCGAGCGCCGCGCCCAGATCGAAGCGCTGCGCAAGATGCTGCTCGCGTTCGCGCAGGACATTCGCGTCGTGCTGATCCGCCTTGCTTCGCGGCTGCAGTCGCTGCGCTACTACGCGGCGACGAAAACGTCACCGGGCATTGAAGTAGCGCGCGAAACGCTCGAGATCTACGCGCCGCTCGCGAACCGGCTCGGCATCTGGCAGCTCAAGTGGGAGCTCGAGGATCTCGCGTTTCGCTTCGAAGACCCGGAAACCTACAAGCGGATCGCGAAGCTGCTCGACGAGAAGCGCGTCGAGCGGGAGACCTATGTCGCGCGAGCGATCGAGCAGCTCGAAGAAGAGCTTGCCTCGGCGCACATCAAGGCCGAAGTCAGCGGCCGGCCCAAGCATATCTACAGCATCTGGCGCAAGATGCGCGGCAAGGCGCTCGATTTCGCCGATGTCTACGACGTGCGCGCGTTTCGCGTGATCGTTCCCGACATCAAGGATTGCTACACGGTGCTCGGCATCGTGCACAACCTCTGGCAGCCGGTGCCGAAGGAGTTCGACGACTACATCTCGCGGCCGAAGCCGAACGGCTACAAGTCGCTGCATACGGTCGTGAT
The DNA here is from genome assembly GCF_002934455.1 of Trinickia symbiotica. Lineage (GTDB taxonomy): Bacteria > Pseudomonadota > Gammaproteobacteria > Burkholderiales > Burkholderiaceae > Trinickia > Trinickia symbiotica. Next base: position 60,083 of record NZ_PTIR01000020.1, read on the forward strand.
CGGCGACGACGGCCGCGCGTTCGAAGTGCAGATTCGCACGCAGGAAATGCACCGGTTCGCCGAGTACGGCGTCGCGGCTCACTGGCGCTACAAGGAGGCGGGCACCCGCGGCTATGGCGGCCAGTTCAGCGCAAGCGAGAAGTACGACGAGAAGATCGCCTGGCTGCGGCAACTGCTCGCGTGGAAGGACGACGTTGCCGAGGGCGGGGAAGACGCGAGCAAGCCTTGGGAGCAACTGCGCCAGGCAACGCTCGACGACGATCACATTTACGTGCTCACGCCGCAAGCACGCGTGATCGCGCTGCCGCAGGGGGCGACGCCTGTTGATTTCGCCTATCACTTGCATAGCGAGCTCGGGCACCGCTGCCGCGGGGCACGCGTGGACGGCGCGATGGTGCCGCTCAACACGCCTCTTGCGAATGGCCAGACGGTCGAGATCGTCGCGGTGAAGGAGGGAGGCCCGTCGCGAGACTGGCTCAATCCGCAACTCGGCTACCTGCAAAGCTCACGTGCACGGCAGAAGGTGCGCGCGTGGTTCAACGCCATCGATCTGCAGGAGAACATCGCGAACGGCCGGGCGATGGTCGAAAAGACGTTGCAGCGCGAGGGCAAGACGTCGGTCAGCCTCGATCAGCTCGCGACCAAGCTCGGGTTCAAGTCGCCCGAGGACCTCTTCAACGTCGTCGGCAAAGAGGAATACAGCCTGCGCAACATCGAGCAGGCGCTTTCGGAAGCGCCGCCGCCCGAGCCGCAGCCTGAAGCGCCCGCGCAGTTCGAAAAGCGCGGCAGCGGCGCCAGCGTCGCGCACGGGGCTTCGGCGGGCGTGCTCGTCGTCGGCGTCGATGCGCTGCTTACGCAGCTCGCGCGCTGCTGTCGCCCGGCGCCGCCCGACGACATCAGCGGCTTCGTCACGCGCGGCAAGGGCGTCTCGATCCATCGCAACGACTGTCCGATGTTCCAGCGCATGGCGGCACGCGCGCCTGAGCGCGTGCTGCAGACCGCCTGGTCCGCGGAAGTGCTCGGCGGGCGCGGCGCATCGGTTTATCCGGTCGACATCGCGATCGAGGCGCAAGACAGGCAAGGGTTGTTGCGTGACATCTCGGAGGTGTTCGCCCGTGAAAAGGTAAACGTCGTCGGCGTGAAAAGCCAGAGCCGCCGCGATACCGCGTTTATGCAATTCACCGTCGAGGTATCGAATTCCACGCAGGTTCAGCGCGCCTGCGCGTTGCTCGGTGAGGTCCCCGGCGTCGTGCGCGCCGCGCGCAAAAGTTGAGTCGTCCCAGCTTTTCGCGAATTGCAGAAAAGGGCTTGCCAAGCTTTGATAGGCTCCCTATAATCTCGCTTCTCTCAGGCTCGTAGCTCAGCTGGTTAGAGCACCACCTTGACATGGTGGGGGTCGTTGGTTCGAGTCCAATCGAGCCTACCAACGAAATCACGAAGGCCCGGTTCGCTGGGTTTTCACGGAAGCAAAACACGCTACTCGTAGCGTACAAGGCGAATACGGTTATGACACCGCGAACGTTGACCGGAACTACTTCGGAGCGACGCTAGTCGAGGACCTCTTTCGCCCTTCCAAGTCTTGCTGTTTCAAAGTGAATGCGGCCCCTCGAAAGCGGGGCCGCATTTTTTTTCCCGCTTTCCCGCTTTCGCGCTGGTCGGTTGTTGGGTTTCGAGAATCTGCTGGTAGTCATCAACCGCTTGTTTTATCGCCGCGCGCGCCGCGGCAACCGGAGAGAACGCAATGGTTTCGATACGCCTGCCTGATGGTTCGGTGCGACAGTACGATCATCCGGTGACGGTCGCGGAAGTGGCGGCCTCCATCGGCCCCGGCCTGGCGAAGGCTGCGCTCGGCGGGAAGGTCGACGGCGAGCTCGTCGATACGTCCGCGTTGATCGATCGTGATGCCTCGCTTGCGATCGTCACCGAGAAGGACGCTGAAGGCCTCGACATCATCCGGCATTCGGCGGCGCACCTGCTCGCGTACGCGGTGAAGGATCTGTACCCCGAGGCCCAGGTCACGATCGGTCCGGTGATCGACAACGGCTTCTACTACGACTTCGCCTATCAGCGGCCGTTTACGCCCGAAGACCTCGAGCGGATCGAAAAGCGCATGCAGGAGCTCGCGAAGAAAGACGAGCCCGTTTCGCGCCGCGTCGTCTCGCGTGACGAAGCCGTGGCGTATTTCAAGAGCATCGGCGAGAAATACAAGGCCGAGATCATCGAGTCGATTCCCGCGAGCGACGAAATCAAGCTCTACTCGCACGGCGGCTTCACGGATCTGTGCCGCGGGCCGCACGTGCCGTCCACGGGCAAGCTCAAGGTGTTCAAGCTGATGAAGGTCGCGGGCGCGTACTGGCGCGGCGACTCGAAAAACGAGCAGCTGCAGCGGATCTACGGCACGGCCTGGGCGAAGAAGGAAGATCAGGACGCCTATCTGCACATGCTCGAGGAAGCCGAGAAGCGCGATCACCGCAAGCTCGGCCGTCAGCTCGATCTCTTTCACCTGCAAGACGAATCGCCCGGCATGGTGTTCTGGCATCCGAAGGGCTGGACGCTCTGGCAGCAAGTCGAGCAGTACATGCGCCGACGCGTGAACGCGGACGGCTATCTCGAGATCAAGACGCCGATGATCATGGACCGTTCGCTCTGGGAGGCGTCGGGCCATTGGCAGAACTATCGCGAGAACATGTTCACGACCGAGTCGGAGAAGCGCGACTACGCGATCAAGCCGATGAACTGCCCGGGCCACGTGCAGGTGTTCAAGCACGGCCTGCGCTCCTATCGCGATCTGCCGTTGCGCTACGCCGAGTTCGGCTCGTGCCACCGGAACGAGGCGTCGGGCGCGCTGCATGGCCTCATGCGCGTGCGCGGCTTCGTGCAGGACGATGCGCACATCTTCTGCACCGAGGATCAGTTCATCGCCGAGTCGATCAAGTTCAACACGCTCGCGATGAGCGTCTACCGCGATTTCGGGTTCGAGCACATTGACATCAAGCTCTCGCTGCGGCCCGAGCAGCGCGCCGGCACGGACGAGATCTGGGACCAGGCGGAAGACGGGCTGCGTCATGCACTGACGGCCTGCGGTCTGCAATGGGAGGAGCTCGATGGCGAGGGCGCGTTCTATGGCCCGAAGATCGAGTACCACATCAAGGATGCGCTCGGCCGCTCATGGCAGTGCGGCACGCTGCAGCTCGACATGGTGCTGCCCGAGCGGCTCGGCGCGGAGTATGTCGCCGAAGACAACAGCCGCCGCCGCCCGGTGATGCTGCATCGGGCGATCGTCGGATCGATGGAGCGCTTTCTCGGTATCCTGATCGAGCATCATGCCGGCGCGATGCCGGCGTGGCTCGCGCCGACGCAGGCTGTCGTGATGAATATCGCCGAAAGTCAGGCTGAATACGCCAGCGGGATCGCTCAATCGTTGCAAAAACAAGGAGTTAGAATCGAGGCCGATTTGCGCAACGAGAAAATTAGCTATAAAATACGCGAGCATACGCTCGAAAAGGTCCCGTATCTGCTTGTGGTCGGCGACAAAGAGCGTGAAGCACAAACGGTAGCCGTGCGTGCCCGTGGCGGTGTGGATCTGGGCGTCATGCCGATCGACACCTTCGTTGAGCGCCTGCGTCAGGACATCCAGGCCTTCAAGTGAAGCCACTGCGGCAGCGCGGCTCGTTTTTTTAATCTTTAGAGGAAACGAAACATCGCTACTGAAAAGTCGCATCGCATCAACGGTGAGATCACGGCACCCGAGGTGCGTCTGGTCGGAGTCGACAACGAACCGCTCGGCATCGTAAAACTGGCAGAGGCTTTCCGGCTGTCGGAGCAGCAGGACGTGGATCTGGTGGAAATCGCTCCCCAGGCTTCCCCGCCTGTCTGCCGCCTGATGGATTACGGCAAGTTCAAATACCAGGAAGCGAAGAAGCAACACGAGGCCAAGCTCAAGCAGAAGGTCATCCAGGTCAAGGAAGTGAAGTTCCGCCCGGGGACCGATGACGGCGATTACAACGTCAAGCTGCGCAACCTCGTGCGCTTCCTCGAGGACGGCGACAAGACGAAGATCACGTTGCGTTTTCGTGGGCGTGAGATGGCGCACCAGGAAATCGGCATGCGGATGCTCGAGCGCTTGCGCACGGACCTCGACGAGGTCGGTCAGGTCGAGCAGATGCCGAAGATGGAAGGGCGCCAGATGATTATGGTGCTCGCGCCGAAAAAGAAGAAGTGAGAAGACGTGCGGCGTGCCGGGCGGCTCTTTCGAGAGCCGCCGGTGCGAAGCGTGTCGTCGATTTATGTAGGGTAGGAAAAGCTGGTTTCGGAAACACACCGGGCTTCGAGGTGTTTCCTGAAAACGCGGCGGCCCTTAACGGCGCGCTGCAAACAAGTGGACTGGGTTTCGAAGGGCGGTTGAGGGGCTTTTTGCCGGCCGCACACCCATCGCCATCTAATAAATGGAGTTGTTCGTCATGCCTAAGATGAAAACCAAGAAGAGCGCTGCAAAGCGCTTCGTGGTGCGTCCGGGCGGTACCGTCAAGCGCGGTCAAGCCTTCAAGCGCCACATCCTCACGAAGAAGACCACGAAGAACAAGCGTCACCTGCGCGGTTCGACCGCCGTCCATGATACGAATCTGGACGCCGTTCGCGCGATGCTGCCGTTCGCTTAACCTCAACCGACACTCATAGGAGAGAAACATGCCTCGAGTCAAACGTGGGGTTACAGCACGTGCCCGCCACAAGAAGATCATCAATCTCGCGAAAGGCTACCGCGGCCGCCGCAATAATGTGTTCCGCATTGCCAAGCAAGCGGTCATGCGCGCGGGCCAATATGCCTATCGCGATCGTCGCAACAAGAAGCGCGTCTTCCGTGCGCTGTGGATCACGCGTATCAACGCGGCCGTGCGTCAGCACGACATGACGTACAGCGTCTTCATCAACGGCTTGAAGAAGGCCTCGATCGACCTCGACCGCAAGGTTCTGGCCGACATGGCTGTCTTCGACAAGGCTGCTTTTGCCGCGATCGTGAAGCAGGTGAAAGCCGCCGTTGCAGCCTGATTGATAGACTGCGTGGTTCGTGGCGGCGATATCGGCGGCAAGCCGATATCGCCGCAACAAAAACGGGGGCTCCTCACCGAGCCCCCGTTTTTGTTGGCGGGCAAAACATCGTTAAACACTTCTCGACGTCGAAATGAAGGGATCAATGGATCTGGACCAGATAGTTGCCGACGCGCACAAAGCCTTCGGCGAAGCGGCCGATAGTGTCACGCTCGAAAACGAGAAGGCGCGCTTCCTTGGCAAGTCGGGTGTGCTGACCGAGCTTCTGAAAGGGCTGGGCAAGCTCGATCCCGAGGAGCGCAAGGCGGAAGGCGCGCGCATCAACGTCGCCAAGCAGCAGGTCGAGGCGGCGCTCAGCGCGCGCCGCGAGGCGCTGGCCGAATTGCTGCTGAACCAGCGTCTCGCCGCGGAAGCCGTCGATGTCACGTTGCCGGGCCGCGGCCCCGGCGTGGGGAGCTTGCATCCGGTGATGCGGACGTGGGAGCGTGTCGAGCGGATCTTCGGCTCCATCGGCTTCGATGTCGCCGACGGCCCCGAAATCGAGACCGACTGGTACAACTTCACCGCGCTGAATAGCCCCGAGAACCATCCGGCGCGCTCGATGCAGGATACGTTCTATATCGACGGCAACGACGAGGGCGGCCGGCCGCTGCTGTTGCGCACGCATACGAGCCCGATGCAGGTCCGCTATGCGCGCAACAACAAGCCGCCGATCAAGGTCATCGTGCCGGGCCGGACCTATCGCGTCGACAGCGATGCGACGCACTCGCCGATGTTCAACCAGCTCGAGGGACTTTGGATCGACGAGAACATCAGCTTCGCCGACCTGAAGGGCGTCTATACCGACTTCCTCAAGAAGTTCTTCGAGCGCGACGATATTCTCGTGCGCTTCAGGCCGTCGTATTTCCCGTTCACGGAGCCGTCGGCCGAAATCGACATGAAATTCGAGGAAGGCAAGAACGCCGGCAGGTGGCTCGAGATTTCGGGCTCGGGCCAGGTGCATCCGAACGTGATCCGCAACATGGGCCTGGACCCGGAGCGTTACATCGGCTTCGCATTCGGCAGCGGTCTCGAGCGACTGACGATGCTGCGCTACGGCGTACAAGACTTGCGGCTCTTCTTCGAGGGCGACTTGCGTTTCCTTCAGCAGTTCGCCTGAGCAGACCCAACCACATTCGAACGTAGACACTCATGCAATTCCCAGAATCCTGGCTTCGAACGTTCGTCGATCCGAAGCTCACGACGGATGAACTGTCGCATGCGCTGACGATGGCCGGACTCGAAGTCGAATCGCTGCGGCCGGCCGCGCCGCCGACTTCGAAGATCGTGGTCGGCCGCGTGCAGGAAGTCGTCAAGCATCCCGATGCCGACAAGCTCAACGTCTGCCAGGTCGATGCGGGCACGGGCGCGACGTTGAACATCGTCTGCGGCGCGCCGAACGTCGCCCCCGGCATCAAGGTGCCCGTCGCGCTGGTCGGCGCCGAGTTGCCGCCCGTCGAAGAGGGCGGGGCGCCGTTCCTCATCAAGCTGTCGAAGCTTCGTGGCGTGGAAAGTCAGGGGATGCTCTGCTCGGCGCGCGAGCTGAAGCTTTCGGAGGATCACAGCGGTCTGCTGATCCTGCCTGAAGACGCCGAGATCGGACAGGACATCCGCCAGACGCTGAATCTCGACGACGCCATCTTCGAAATCAAGCTCACGCCGAACAAGGCGGACTGCCTTTCCGTCTTCGGCATCGCGCGCGAGACGGCCGCGATCACGGGCGCGCCGCTCCATCCGCTCGCGATCGAGCCGGTGCCGGTCTCGCTCGACGAGACGCTGCCCGTCAAGATTGCGGCGCCGGAGCTCTGCGGGCGTTTTTCCGGGCGTGTCATTCGCGGCGTCAATGCACGCGCGAATACGCCGCAATGGATGGTCGAGCGGCTCGAGCGTTCAGGACAACGAAGCATTTCGGCGCTCGTCGATATCTCGAACTACGTGATGCTCGAGCTCGGGCGTCCATCGCATGTCTTCGATCTCGACAAGATTCACGGCGGCATCGAAGTGCGTTGGGGGCGTCGAGGCGAGACGCTGAAGCTGCTCAACGGGAATACGGTCGAGCTCGATGAGACCGTTGGCGTGATTGCCGACGATCGCCATATCGAAAGCCTCGCCGGCATCATGGGCGGCGACAGCACGGCCGTGTCGCTCGATACGACGAACGTCTACCTCGAAGCCGCATTCTGGTGGCCGGACAGCATTCGCGGCCGTGCGCGCAAGTACAACTTCTCGACCGATGCGGCGCATCGTTTCGAGCGCGGCGTCGATTACGCGACGACGGTCGAGCACATCGAGCGCATCACGCGTCTCATCATCGACATTTGCGGCGGCAAGGCCGGCCCCGTCGACGATCAAGCCGTCAATCTACCGAAGCGCGAACCGGTGACGATGCGCGTTGCGCGCGCGCAGCGGATCATCGGCGTGCCGGTCGCGGCCGACGAGATCGCGCAGATTTTTGCGCGGCTCGGTCTCGCATTCGATTTCGACGGTGATGTATTCGCCGTTACGCCGCCGCCTTATCGCTTCGATCTCGAGATCGAAGAGGATCTGATCGAGGAAGTCGCGCGCATTCACGGCTTCGAGAAGATTCCGGCGCGTCCGCCCGTGGCCGCGAACGAGATGCGTGCGACGAACGAGACGCACCGGTCGATTCACGCGATTCGCCATGCGCTCGCGGCGCGCGATTACGCGGAGACCGTCAACTTCAGCTTTGTCGACGAGGCGTGGGAAAGGGACTTCGCCGGCAACGACAACCCCGTGCGGCTGCTCAATCCGATTGCGAGCCAGATGTCCGTGATGCGTACGACGCTGATCGGCAGCCTCGTGAACGTCCTGCGGCATAACCTCAATCGGCGGGCGGATCGTGTTCGCGTGTTCGAAGCGGGGCGCGTCTTCCTGCGCGCCCCGACGTCGCCCGCGGGCGAGCTCAGCGTCGAAGGCTACGAACAACCGAAGCGCATCGGCGCGCTTGCGTATGGCCCCGTCGCGGAAGAGCAATGGGGGCTGCCGACGCGGCACGTCGATTTCTTCGATCTGAAGGGGGACGTCGAGGCGCTTTTCGCGCCGCGCGTCGCGCGCTTCGTGAAGGCAGAGCATCCCGCGCTGCATCCGGGCCGCAGTGCTCGAATCGAGATCGACGGTCGCGCAGTGGGCTGGATCGGGGAACTGCATCCTCGCTGGATGCAGCAATACGATTTGCCGCATGCGCCCATCGTATTCGAGATCGATGCCGAAGCGTTGATGCAACGCGCGCTGCCGACGACGACCGAAGTCTCGAAGTTTCCGCCCGTGCGGCGCGACATCGCCGTCGTCGTCGACCAGCAAGTCGAGGTGCAGGCGCTCATCGACGAGATGCAAAGGGCGCTCGAGGAAAGCGGATCGAAGCTCGTACAAAGGGTTGCGCTCTTCGATGAATTTCGTGCAAAATCAAGTACTTCCGGTGGCCTGGCGCCCCACGAGAAAAGCCTTGCCTTCCGCGTGACCCTGCAAGATACTGGCGGCACGCTGCAGGACGAGACGGTCGATGCGGTTGTCAAGACTCTCGTGGATCGTTTGGCTCGAGTCCACGGTGCGCGATTGCGGGGATGAAGCGCGTACCGCGACGGATCGGTGCTGGCGGATGGTGTCGGCACCGAATGGCCGCCGCTCTTAGACATGAAAGAAATGAATTCGAGTGATTTCGAAGCCCTTCTTGCGGCGCAGCGTGGCGCCATGATTCGCGAGATTCCGACACCGCCCGCGAGCGTTTCTCCGGAAACGCCCACCTTGACGAAGGCCGAACTGGCCGAATTGCTCTTCGATAACGTCGGGCTGAACAAGCGCGAGGCGAAGGACATGGTCGAGGCGTTTTTCGACGTGATTCGCGATGCCCTCGAAGGCGGGGATAGCGTGAAGTTGTCGGGGTTCGGTAATTTTCAACTGCGCGACAAGCCTCAGCGGCCGGGTCGCAACCCGAAGACGGGCGAGGCGATTCCGATTGCCGCTCGCCGCGTCGTGACGTTCCATGCGAGCCAGAAGCTGAAGGCGCTTGTCGAAAACGGCGTCGAAGCGAGTTTCTCGCGCTAAAAAAGAAGAACGAGGGGCCGCGCTCGGGCGTTCTTCACCACGCAGGTAGCTGACGATGACATCGACTGTCGAGAAGGTCGAGTTGCCTCCGATTCCGGCGAAGCGTTACTTCACGATAGGTGAGGTGAGCGAGCTATGCGGCGTCAAGCCGCATGTGCTGCGTTACTGGGAGCAGGAGTTCACGCAGTTGCGTCCGGTCAAGCGCCGTGGCAATCGCCGCTATTATCAGCACCATGAGGTGTTGTTGATACGCCGGATTCGCGAGCTGCTTTATGAGCAGGGGTTCACGATTAACGGCGCGCGCAACAGGCTTGATGCGCGTGGCGGGGCGGTCGATGAGGCGGAAGAGCGGCAGGAGAATGCGCAGGCGCCCGCCACGAGTTCGGCGGCGGCGAATGCAGCGAACGTCGATGTCGAGCAGTTGCGCAAGGAGCTACGTGCGGTGATCGAAATGCTGCGCGGGTGAGCGTGCCGAACGAAAGATCGGTTCTAATCGATTGAAGTCTCTGTTATACTTTTGTGCTTTCGGGGCGTAGCGCAGCCTGGTAGCGTACCTGCATGGGGTGCAGGTGGTCGGAGGTTCAAATCCTCTCGCCCCGACCAATACTGATAAGGGTTAGCGGTGTAGTGGCCGCTAACCCTTATGCTTTTGGTGGTCTAGATGATCGGCTCCGAGCTCAAACGCCTGCCGCTACGACCTTCAACGAGTCGAGCTCGACAGCGAGTTCTGCTCCCAAACTCGAATACATGTAGGCAACCGTTGCCCCCCGGCGATCTGAAAGGCGTTCGCCCTTGCTCAACTGGGCCATCACTCTGGAATAGTCTTTATCGGATGGTTCCGTCAGCCGGAGGCTGTAGACGATGTTCAGGAGACCGAACCCGTCAAGATGGAAACAGGTCACTCCCTCCAACACATCGGCGAAGTCATTCTCGCATATGACGTCTCGATCATCAGCTATCGCAGTAGCCGCCTTACGCTGCCGAGCGTAAGCGTCGGCAAAATGTCCTTCTCGATCTTATAGTCGAGGTGCTTCCGGGCAACCCGCGACGCGATCGAGATGCCGATCGTCGCGCCCTTCGGTTCGCGCCTCGTGGGTAGGAAAGGCCAGCCGATGATCAGCAGGGCCAGTCCGGTCAACTCGTCCACGCCGAAGTGCTTTGCTGCCTCGTCGAGCATGACGAGGAAAAACAATTGCGGCGGCGTTAGGGTCGTGTGTATGCCGTATGTGTAGGTATTGTTCGACAGGTTTTAGTCCTCGGAGTCGATCAGGGCGAGAACGTATCAGAACTCGATTCGTCTGGGAATAGACAGATTGGGCTTCCCTTCTGAAGGCTCCTTCAGGCCGCAATGCGGCGTGGCTCATGCCGCCGATTCCTCGGCTGGGATGCCGGAAGTCCAACGCTTGACCAGGAGCGAGACAACAGCGATCCCGCCGTGCGAGCCGTCGACAGACTTGCGAGTGATGAACGGAGTGCGGACGTTCGACTTCAATGAAGCCGCCGCTTTCCTGAAGGTCGACCGAACAACTGCACTCTCGTTGGCTGGCCCAGGCCAACTACCGGGCGCAAAAATCGGGCGAGCGTGGTTGTTCTTGAAGAGCGATGTCGTCGCCTATCTAGAACGAGAGATTGCGGCGGCCGCGGTGACGCCGTCGCTTGATACACGGTCATCGTTTTCATAAGACTTTCGTATCGCACCAGAGCAAGACAGTCTTGGCGTCAAACGGGAGCGCCACATACTGTTATTGCTGCAACGACCTGCGAAGTAGCCCTGTCGAGGGAAGCGTCCGTGCGTTGTCTGCCTGCCTGTTCCATTGCGAGACGAAACCTGACCATGTACAAAGCCATCAGAAAGAATCCTTCTTCGCCTCAAGCCGCCGAAAAGCTTCTGGAGGCGCTGCGCAATATTCCCGTATCTGCGCTGAGCGACAACATGCATCGCAACATTGGCAGCGTCGGACTTCAACCCTATCAACGGCCGGGCAAGATGACGATGGCAGGCACGGCAGTCACGATGCGCTCGCGCGGCGGCGACAATCTGACGTATCTGCGCGCACTGGACTTTTGCCGTCCCGGCGACGTGCTGGTGATCGATGCAGGCGGGGATGTCAACAACGCGGTGGTCGGTGGCATCCTGACGTTTTACGCGGCGCGAGTGGGCGTGGCGGGTCTGGTGGTCGATGGTGCGATTCGCGACGTGGCTGAAATCCGCGATCGCGATTTCCCCGTCTATGCGCGAGGCGTCACGCATCGTGGACCCTACAAGGATGGCCCGGGCGAAATCAACGTGGCTGTCTCGGTGGGCGGTATGGTGGTCAATCCGGGGGATATCGTCGTCGGCGATCAGGACGGCTTGCTCGCGATTCCGCAGGTCGACGCCGGGCACGTTATCGAGAAGGCACTGGCCGTGCTCGAGAGAGAAGCCGAGACCATGCGTGCGATGAAGGAAGGGCGCTGGAGCCGCGCGTTCGTCGATGAACTCGAAGCGCGGTGTAACAACTGAGCCTTGATGTGGCTTTGCTCTTGTTGTCCGCGACGGCATTTTGCTTCGGTGTTAATCAGCGCCGAAAGCCGTCGCAGACAAAAAACCTTCAACTTCAATCGAACGTCATCAACACTTTCATCGATTTCGATCGGTCGCCTGCCGTCTGGAAAGCCTTCACGGATTCCTGATACGGAAAGACGCCTGAGATCAGCGGCTTGACGTCGATCAAGCCTTTGTTCAGCAACTCGACGGCCACCGCGAATTCCTCGTGAAATCGGAACGCGCCGCGCAGATCGAATTCCTTCGCCACGACCGCGTTCATCGGCAAGGTCATTTCGCCGCCGAGCCCGACCTGAACGATGATGCCGCGCGGCTTGAGCACATCGAACGCGCCGCGCAGCGCCGCAGCGTTGCCGCTTGCCTCGAACAGCACGTCGAAGCTGCCTTTATCGGCGGCAAACGGTTGCAGCGCGTCCGGCGCTTCGGCGACATTGAGCGCGATATCGGCGCCGACTTTCAAGGCGCTCTCCAAAGGCAACGTATTCACGTCTGTCACGACGATCGTGGCCGCGCCCGCCCGCCGTGCAGCCGCGACGATCAGCGCGCCGATTGGGCCGCAGCCGGTCACGAGCACGCGCTTGCCGAGCATCGGACCCGCACGCCGTACAGCATGGAGCGCGACGGAGAGCGGCTCGGCCATGGCCGCTTCAGCATCGCTCAACGAGTCCGCCACGAAATGGGCCTGCGACCGGTCGATCACGATCTCCTGACGAAACGCGCCTTGCACGTGCGGCGTGCGCATTGCGCTGCCGTAGTAGCGCATGTCGAGGCAGTGATTGTGAAGACCTTGCTGACAGTATTGACACAGCCCGCATGGACGGCTCGGGCTGATGGCGATGCGCGTGCCGGCAGGCACGTCGATGACGCCCGAGCCGGCGCGCGACACGACGCCCGATACTTCATGGCCGAGCACCATCGGTTCGCGGATGCGGACGGTGCCGAATCCGCCATGATTGAAGTAGTGAAGATCGGAGCCGCAGATGCCCCCCGCCCGAACCCGAACCAGCAACTGATTGGCTTCGGGCTCCGGCGTGGGAACGTCCTCGATGCGCAGATCCAACGGCGCGTGAATAACAAGTGCGTGCATGCTGTTTGCCTGTAATGGTGGAGGCTCGAACGTTCTGCAAACGATAGCGGCGAATCGGCCCGCTGACAAAGAGCGAAGTCGTATGGGCCGATAGTCGCCGCTTATGTGTGGTTAGTCGAGTGCCTTGCTCATGTTTTCGATGACCTTTTTCGCGTCCGAAAAAACCATCATCGTCTTATCCATGTAGAACAGGTCGTTGTCGAGGCCTGCATAGCCCGATGCCATCGACCGCTTGTTGACGATCACGGTACGCGCCTTGTACGCCTCGAGAATTGGCATGCCCGCGATAGGCGACGATGGGTCCGTCTTTGCCGCTGGATTGACTACGTCGTTTGCACCGAGAACGAGGACGACGTCGGTCTGGCCAAACTCGGCGTTGATGTCTTCCATTTCGTAAACCTGTTCGTACGGCACTTCCGCCTCCGCAAGCAGCACGTTCATGTGGCCGGGCATGCGTCCCGCCACGGGGTGAATCGCATAGCGAACGTCGATGCCTTTGCCGGTGAGCTTGTCGGTCAGTTCCTTCAGCGCGTGCTGGGCGCGCGCAACGGCTAGCCCATAGCCCGGCACGATCACGACGGATTCCGCATTGCCGAGCAGGAAGGCTGCGTCGTCGGCTGAACCCGATTTGACGGGGCGTTGTTCGCGCTTCGTCGCACCGTCCGCCGCGGCTTCCGCACCGAAGCCGCCTAGCAGCACGCTAAGGAACGAGCGATTCATCGCGCGGCACATGATGTACGAAAGAATCGCACCCGACGAACCTACTAGCGATCCGGCAATGATCAGCATCGAGTTGTTGAGGGAAAAGCCGATGCCTGCCGCGGCCCAGCCGGAGTACGAGTTGAGCATCGAGACGACGACGGGCATGTCGGCGCCGCCAATCGGAATGATGATCAGCACGCCGAGCATGAAGGCGATGGCCGTCACGACGATAAACGGCAACCATGACTGAGTGACGACGAACGCCAGGCCACAGGCGATCGCCGCCATCGCAAGGGCAAGATTGAGCAGGTGCTGGCCCCCGTACACGACGGGCGTGCCCTGGAAGAGCCGGAAGCGGTATTTGCCGGACAGCTTGCCGAATGCGATGACCGATCCCGAGAATGTCACTGCGCCGATGAACGTACCGATGAACAGTTCGACCCGATTGCCATAAGGCAGCACGCTGTCCGCCGTGGCAAGACCGAATGCGGACGGCTCGATCACCACTGCGCAGGCAATGCATACAGCCGCGAGGCCGATCAACGAATGCATCGCTGCAATCAGTTCGGGCATCTTCGTCATTTCGACGCGAGCGGCGATGACGGCACCAATCGATCCGCCGACAATCAACGCAATGACGAGCAGCGACAGGCCGACTGTCAGGTCGGAGCCCAGCGCCGCGGCCTGTTTTCCGATGAGCGCGATGGTCGTCAGGATGGCGAGCGCCATACCGGCCATCCCGAAGGTATTGCCAAGCCGCGCGCTCTTCGGATGCGACAGCCCCTTGAGCGCCTGAATGAAACAGACCGAGGCGACGAGATACAGCAACGTGACGACATTCATGCTCATCGCTTGGCTCCCGTGGTTCCATTGGCACCATTCACGGCAGAGCTGCCGCTGTCCTTTTTCCTGAACATCTCGAGCATGCGGCGCGTGACCAGAAAGCCGCCGAATACATTGACAGCCGCGAGCGCGACGGCGATTGCGCCGAACGCCTTGCCGGCCATGCCGACCGTCAACCCTGCCGCGAGCATCGCGCCGACGATGACAATGGCGGATATCGCGTTGGTGACGGCCATGAGCGGCGTATGAAGTGCAGGCGTCACATTCCACACGACGTGGTAGCCCACATAGATGGCGAGAACGAAAGTGATCAGATTGGTCGTGGTGTGAGCGATGAGTTCCATCCTGTTCTCCTTATGCGATCTTCAGCGTCGACGCGTCGTGGCCGAGCAACGTGGCCGCGACGATGTCGTCGCCCGTGTCTATCTTCGGCTGGCCATCGGCATCGATGATCAGCTTCAGAAAGTCGAGCACGTTGCGGGCATAGAGCGAGGACGCTTCCGTCGCGACCATAGCGGGCAAATTGGTATAGCCGGCGATATGAACGCCGTGCCTGACGACGACTTCGTCTGTCCCGGTCAGCGTGCAGTTGCCGCCGCAGCGGTCGTTGGCGACCGCGCCGTGACCTGCGGCGAGATCGACGATCACGGAACCGCGTTTCATCGCGCGGACGGTGTCTTCGTCGAGCAGAGTCGGCGCCGTGCGTCCTTGAATCAGCGCTGTCGTGATGACGATGTCGGCCTGCCGGGCCCGCTCGTGCACCAATGCGCTCTGACGCGCGAGCCACGATGCCGGCATCGGGCGGGCATAGCCGCCCACGCCGTGGGCGGCTTCGCGCTCCTCATCGGTTTCATACGGGACGTCGAGAAATTTCGCGCCGAGCGATTCGATCTGTTCCTTGACGGTAGGGCGCACATCCGATGCTTCGATTACCGCACCGAGGCGCCTGGCCGTCGCAATCGCCTGCAGACCCGCGACACCCGCGCCGAGCACGAGTACGCGCGCTGCCTTGATGGTGCCCGCTGCCGTCATCAGCATCGGAAAGAACCGCTGATACAGCGTGGCCGCCAGCAGTACGGCCTTGTAGCCGGCGATGTTCGCTTGCGACGACAGCACGTCCATGCTTTGCGCCCGCGTGGTCCGGGGAATCGATTCGAGTGCGAATGCACGGACGCCTGTCGCGCCGATGCGGGCGGCCTGGTCTGCGTCGAAAGGGTTGAGCATGCCGACGAGCAAGCGGCCGCGCTTGAGATGCGCGAATTCGCCATCGGTCGGTGATTGCACCTTCAGAACGAGGTCGGCATCCCATGCTTCTGTAGTGCCGACGAGCGTCGCGCCCGCCTCAGCATACGCGGTGTCGGAAAAATGGGCGCGCTCGCCAGCGCTTCTTTCGATCAACACGGTATGGCCTTGCGCGGCGAGCCTTTTGACGGTCTCTGGCGTACCGGCGACACGCGTTTCGCCGGGGCGAATTTCGGCTGGAATGCCGATTTTCATCTGGGTTTCCTCCTGAAATAGCTGGGCCTGATTTGACGGATCGGAATCCGCTTCTTGTCGGGAGAGGGGGCGAGCGTTATTGGGAAGCGAGGCGCGCCCCAACGCGATCTGACGGGTGAGGAAACCGGCGGGCGTCGCAAGAGGCCAAGTTCCCTCTGGACGCCGCCGGTACTAGAACCTGTGACGCAGCCCGATTGCGGCTTCGAACAGCGAGTTGAAGCCAAAGAAAGGCTGATTCGATCCGGATGCCGCCGCGAGTGTCGTCCACGCACCCGTCAGGTGGTTGTAGTCCACGCCGACATAGACATCGGTGCGCTTGCTCAGCAGATAGTCGAATGTCGGGCCACTCGTAATGCGAGTGCCGCTTTGACCAGCGTGATGGACGAAATCGACATAGACAGGAAGATCGAGCACGAACGTAGGCGTGATGTAGTACTGGACGGCAGCCGAGAAAGAGTCGTTGCGGTAGTCAGCGGGATAGACATGGCTGTAGATGTACGAGCCGAACAACTTCGCCGCGCCGAACTTGTACGTTGCGCCCGCTGTGAAAATCTTCTGTGAGCTATCGGGGATCGTCACTCCGAAGTACGTGCTGCCATAGGCCGTGGTGGCAGGATTCAGGCCGCCGATGTTGTTGACGATCTGGTAGGCCGCACCGACGTTCAAGGGGCCGTTGTCATACGAAATGCTCACGGCAGGCGACGAGTTCTGGTGGAAATTGCCTGCTGTCTGGCCGAATGTATAGGCCCCCTTGAGCGTGAAGCCGGCAAGCGTAGGCGAGGTGTAACGGACCGTATTGTCGAGGCGCCCGCCGCCCGTCAAGCCCGCGCCCTGAAAGCCGACCGTGCCCGTGTAATTGGCGAACGCATAGATATCGTGCGTCCAGCCCGTTTCGTGCACTAGCGTGTACTGGCGTCCCAACGTCACCGTGCCGTACGGGCTGCTCAAGCCGACCAGCGCGGTGCGGCCGAACAGGCGCGCCGCGCCGGATGGCGTCGACTGCTGCGTCACGCCCGTATTCGGCGTGAAGCCGCCTTCCAGCTGGAAAATGGCTGCCAGACCGGCGCCCAGATCTTCGGTGCCTTGCAGGCCCCACCGGCTGCCCTGAATTTCTCCGCCGCTACCCATCGTGAAGAGTTTGCCGCCGGACTTGTTCTGATGCGTATCGAAGCGAACTGCTTCATCGATAATGCCGTAGAGTGTGACGCTCGATTGCGCGCATACTGCCCCAGAGGCAGCCAAAGCCGGTAAACTTAGTAGTCCTAATAGTAATTTTTTCAAGAATAGATCCCCTTGCCTGTTAACGAAAAAAGAAATCGCTAATCCGACTGCCGCGTCCTGTCGGCGCAGCATGCCTTTCTCATCATGCGACGGGCTCGCGAGAGGCGCCGTCGCATCACTCTCAGTCGAGCGCGGCGACGGCGTCTGCGATCTTCCGGCAACCTTCGTCGATGACGTCGATGCTCGTCGCGATCGACATGCGGAAGAAGGGCGATACGCCATAAGCGG
Organism: Trinickia symbiotica; assembly: GCF_002934455.1. Taxonomy (GTDB): domain Bacteria; phylum Pseudomonadota; class Gammaproteobacteria; order Burkholderiales; family Burkholderiaceae; genus Trinickia; species Trinickia symbiotica. The sequence goes on from NZ_PTIR01000020.1 coordinate 77,413, forward strand.
ATCCGGCGACGAGTGCGACGCCGGCCTGTTCGAGCAGATACAGGACGACATCCGTATCGCCTTCGAGGCGCTCACCTTGCGGCGTCGTGCGTCCGATCAGACCGCTGCAGTTGACGTAGAGATAAAACGCGCCGCCCGGTGTCTTGCAACTGATGCCGGGAATGGCGTTGAGCGATTCGAGCGCGCGATCGCGGCGCGCCCTATACGTCTGCACGGATTCCTGCACGAAGGTCTGATCGCCCGTCAGTGCGGCGAGCGCCGCGGCCTGACTGATCGTGCAGGCATTGCTGGTCGATTGCGATTGCAGCGTGTCGAGTGCAGCGATCAGGTCGGCGGGACCGGCCACGTAGCCGATACGCCAGCCCGTCATCGCGTACGTCTTAGACACGCCGTTGACCACTAGCGTGCGCGATGCGAGCGCCGGTTCGATGGCCAGCAGGTGTGGCGTGGCGTCGCTGTCGAAGCGGATGTGCTCGTAGATGTCGTCCATCATCACCAGCACGTTCGGATGACGCAGCAGGACGTCGGCGAGTGCGCGCAGTTCCCGGCCCGTATAAGTCGCGCCCGTCGGATTGGTCGGAGAATTGATGATCAGCCAGCGCGTGCGCGATGTGATTGCGGCTTCGAGCAGAGCAGGAGTGAGCTTGAAGCCGTCCTCTTCGGTGCAAGGGACGACGACGGGCACGCCGTCGCATGCGAGTGCCATGTCCGGATAGGAGACCCAGTACGGCGCGGGAATCAGCACCTCATCACCGGCTTCGACCGTGATGGCGAGCGCATTGAAGATCGCATGCTTGGCGCCGCACGTCACGATGATGTCTTTGGGGTCGTACGGGAGGCCGTTCTCGCGTTGCAGCTTCGCCGCGATCGCGGCCCGCAGCGCGGGCGTGCCGGCCGTCGCCGTGTAGCGCGTTTCGCCGCGTTCCATCGCGTCGAAGGCAGCCTTGCGGATATGCGCGGGCGTGTCAAAATCGGGCTCGCCGACCACCAGATTGACGATGTGTTTTCCCTGCCGCCTCAGTTCCGCAGCCCTATCGGCCGCCGCGCTGCTTGGTGATGGTTTGATCCGCTGGACGCGGGCCGCGATGCGCGATGCACTCACACTTGACTCCTCGACGGCATTTGATGAGGCTTCACATTAAGCGCGCGAAAAAGTTCAAGCCAAGATGACTTTCCGCTGGCGCAATAACATCCACTTATGACGCGGCGCGATGCACGCGCCCCGATGAACGTATGACGGACGGCTGCAGAAGGCCGTCTGCAGCCGCAGCATGCGCGGTGAGCGACGATGCTGCACGAGGCGAGGGTAAGGATTTCGACGACTGTCCGTAGGCCGGAGCTTGCCCTATCATGGTTGCAATTCGTCAACCTTGAGATGCCACCGTGAATCTGCGGCGTTTGAAGTATTTCGTGAAGATCGTCGATATCGGCAGCTTGACTCAGGCCGCCGAAGTGCTTCATATCGCGCAGCCGGCATTGAGCCAGCAGCTGATCACGCTCGAAGACGAGTTCCAGCAGCAGTTGCTCGTGCGCACAAAGCGCGGTGTCACGACCACGGAGGCCGGCGCGACCCTTTACCGCCACGCACAACTGATTCTTCGTCAGTACGAACAGGCTCAGGCCGACGTGAAAAGCGCCGGCCAGACCTTGTCCGGGCAGGTATCCGTCGGGCTTGCGCCGGGTACGGGCGCGTCGGCGCTGTCGCTGCCGCTGCTGCGCACCGTGCGTGCGCGGCATCCGAGCATCCTGCTCTATATTAACGAGAACTTCGGCACGACGCTCAGCGAGCTCATCATGAATGGGCGCATGGACATGGCCGTGCTGTACGGCGACAAGCCGGTTCACGGCCTGTCGTTCCAGCTGCTGATGAACGAGGAGATGTTTCTCGTCGCGCCGCGCAGCATGGGGATCGTGCAGGAGAAGATCGCTGTCACGGACTTGCGCGACGTGCCGCTTCTGTTGCCTCGCCCGTATAACTATCTGCGCAAATACGTCGACGAAGGGTTTGCGAGCGTGCAGATGATGCCGAACGTGGTTGCCGAAATCGAATCCGCATCGACCTTGTCGGCTGCTGTCGGCGCGGGGATCGGCGCGACCATTCTGCCTGAATCCACCGCGCGGGTGGTGGCGGCGGCGGGCGACATCGTGCAGTCGCGCATCGTGTCGCCCGTCATCAAGATTCCGCTATCGGTCTGCCTGTCCGACCACTTGCCGCTCTCCGAGCCTGCCGCCGCCGTCAAGGATATCCTGCTCGAACTGGCCGGCGACCTCGCGCTCGGCGTGCGCGTCGTGCCTGGCGCCGATACATAAGCGCGCCTTATCGCGACAAAGCCAAACCGTCTTGGCGCAAATTTTCTGCGCCGGATACATTGAGTCCATCGCCAGTCGCCCGGCGTGCAGTGAGCCGGCGCGATAAGGCTTGCCGTCGAGCTGGCGACACAACGGCCCTAAGTCAGCCCCGTCGCGCAGCCGCGGTGTTTCGCGCACGCCGCTCTTGCCGCGTGCGCCTAACCGGCTACGGGCTCAAGGATGGATCTTCAGAAGATAAAAGCACTGATCGACCTGCTGGCGGAATCGCCGCTCGACAGGCTCGAGGTGATCGAAGGCGAGGAACGGGTCAAGCTTGTCAAGGCAAAACGTCGTGGCGGCCGCGGCGCTGTGCAACGGGGCGAAGACCGCTCCGCTGCGCCGCTCCTGGGCGAGCGGCAAGAGAGGGGCGAGCCGTTCGATGAGACGACGAATGCCGTCGACACCACCCGCGCAGCAACCAGTGCGCGCAGCGCGACGGCTGCGACGGCTGCGACGGCCGACACACCGCAGATCGTTCGCGCACCGATGTTCGGCATCGTTCACCTCACGCCGTCGCCGGGTGAAGCGCCGTTCGTGCAGGTGGGCGACTCCGTCGTAGAAGGGCAGGTGCTGTGCACGATTGAAGCGATGAAGATGTTCAACGCGATCGAGTGCGATTGCCGCGGCACGCTATACGAGGTGCTCGTCGCGCCTGGTAGCGAAGTCGAATCGGGTCAACCGCTCTTTCGCATCGGCTGATCGACCATGTTCAACAAGGTACTGATTGCCAATCGCGGCGAAATTGCGCTTCGCATCCAGCGTGCGTGTCACGAACTGGGGCTCAAGACGGTCGCCGTCTATTCCGAGCCGGACGTCGATGCGCGCTACGTTCGGTTGGCCGATGAGGCGCTATGCATCGGCCCTGCATCGCCGGGCCAGAGCTATCTGAGCCATGCCGCGATTCTGTTTGCGGCCCACGTGAGCGGAGCAGAAGCGATTCATCCCGGTTACGGGTTCCTCTCCGAGAACGCGGACTTTGCCGCTGAAATCGAAGCGGCGGGGCTCACCTTTATCGGCCCGGCGCCGCATTCGATCCGCACGATGGGCGACAAGGTCGCCGCCAAGCGCGCGATGCGCGCAGCGGGCGTGCCTTGCGTGCCGGGGCCGGACGGCAGCCTGCCGGACGATCCCGACCTCATCATGCGGATCGCGGAAGAGATCGGCTTTCCCGTGATCGTGAAGGCAGCAGGGGGCGGCGGCGGGCGTGGCATGCGGGTCGTGCGCGAGCCCGATCAACTGCTGGAGGCGGTTACCGTGACACGTGAGGAAGCTCGCCGCGCGTTTGGCAAGTCCGAGCTTTACGTCGAGAAATTCCTCCAGTATCCGCGCCATGTCGAAATCCAGGTCCTGTGCGATACGCACGGTAACGCTTTGTGGCTTGGCTCACGCGACTGCTCGCTGCAACGCCGGCATCAGAAAGTGCTGGAGGAGGCGCCCGCGCCGGGCATTGATCCGCAGCTGATTCGCCATGTAGGCGAACGCTGCGCGCAAGCGTGCCGGCAGATCGGCTATCGCGGAGCGGGCACCTTCGAATTTCTGTTCGAAGATGACTGCTTCTACTTCATCGAAATGAATACACGGCTGCAGGTCGAGCACCCCGTGACCGAAATGACCTCGGGCATTGACATCGTGCGAGAGCAGATTCGCATCGCACAAGGTCACGCACTGAGTGTGAGTCAGCGCGATATCCGCACGCAAGGGCACGCTTTTGAATGCCGGATCAACGCGGAAGATCCGTTTTCGTTCGTGCCTTGCCCGGGCAAGATCGAGGTGTGGGAATTGCCCGGCGGCAACGGCGTCCGCGTGGATTCGCACATTAGCAGCGGTTCCGTCGTCCCGCCCTATTACGACTCGCTGATCGCCAAGGTCATCACGCACGGCGACACGCGCGACGAGGCGTTGACACGCATGCGTGCCGCGCTGTCGGAACTGCGCATCGAAGGCATACGCACCAACGTGCCGCTGCATCGCGCCATGCTCGGCGACGAGGGGTTCCAGGCAGGCGGGGTCGATATACATCATCTCGAGCGCTGGCTCGCAGAAAGGAAGCAGGTATGACGCTGACCATTGAGCATGCGTCGATGGGTGACTCGGCCACATCCCGTGGGCGTCAGCGGAACGCCACGAGGGCGGCACCCGCGATGAACCGCGACGAATCGGAGCAGCAGTTGACCATCAGCATGTTGGGGACAACGGCCATGCTGTTCGAGGCGCCGGGCGCACTAGATCTGCCGGCGCAACGGCGCATCTGGTCGCTCGCCCGCGAAGTCGAATCATGGCCGGGCGTGCGCGAAGCGGTGCCGGGCGTCACCAATCTGATGCTGACGTTTGTCACGCCGCCTGCTGACCCCGACTCGCTCGCCGACGCGTTACGCGACGCATGGACGGCAGCAGGCGAGTTGCAGATCGAAGGCAAGATCGTCGAGTTACCCGTCGTGTACGGCGGCGAATTCGGGCCACATCTGCAGGATGTCGTCGACCACACGGGACTGTCCGTCGACGAGGTCGTGCGCTTGCACTGCGCGCCGCTTTATACCGTCTATGCGCTGGGCAGCCATCCGGGGTACTGCTATCTCGGAGGGATGGACCCGCGCATCGCCACGCCGCGCCGCAAGGTGCCCGTGCTGCGCCTGCCCGGCGGCGCGGTGTCGATTGGCGGCGTGCAAACGGGCGTGTCGGCGTCGACGGGGCCAAGCGGCTGGAACACCATCGGCCATACGTCGATGGTGTTCTTCGATCCATCGAGAGACAACCCGGCAACGCTCGCACCCGGCGACATGATCCGTTTTCGCGTCGAGAGGATTATCCGATGATCGAGGTACTGTCTTCATCCGCGCTCGCCACGGTGCAGGACCATGGCCGCGAGGGCTATCTGCGCTACGGTGTCGGTACGGCGGGCGCGATGGACCGGCTGGCGCTCGCGGTCGGCAATCTGCTGCTCGGCAATCCCGACGACGCAGCCGGCATCGAAATTCCGATGTTCCCCTTTCGCATCCGCTTTCTCGATGCCCTCGACTTCGCCATTACGGGCGCCGATTGCGCTGCGCGGCTGGGTGATAAACCCGTGCTGCCCTGGTGGACGACGCATGCAAGAAAGGGCGATGTCTTGACCGTCGGCGTGCCGAATAACGGCATGCGGTGCTATCTGTCGCTCGCGGGCGGCGTGGACGTCCCTGTCGTGCTCGGTTCGCGCAGCACGCAGTTGCGCGGCCAGTTCGGCGGCTACGAAGGCCGTCAGTTGCACAAGGGCGATGTGCTCAAGGCAATCGGCTGCATTCACCGCGCCGAACCCGATCAAGCGGTGCACAGCGCGGGCTTCGGCATGGTACCGCCCGAACATGCGTTGCCCGCGCCCGTGTCCACGCCATGCGCTGAAGTGGGCGACACGGTAGTGCGCGTGCTGCCCGCGGCCGAATACGACGGCTATCAGCCGCAATCGATCGAAGCGTTTTGGCGCGAAGGATGGAAAGTCACGACGCAGAGCGACCGGTACGGCTATCGGCTAGCGGGTCCAACGCTGGAGCCGGTGCGCCACATCGAAAAGCGATCGCACGGCATCGTGCCTGGCGTGATCCAGGTGCCGCACAGCGGCCAGCCGATCATTCAGTTGCGCGACGCGCAGCCATCGGGTGGTTATCCGAAGATCGGCACGGTGATTGAGGCGGACCTGTGGCGGCTCGCTCAGGCGCGTATCGGGACGAAGATCCGTTTTGCCCAGGCGACGTACCAGGAAGCCGTCGCCGCACTGGACGAACTCGAGCATTACCTCACGCGGGTCCGCCATCTCATAGGACTCTTTCGTTCCTCCAGACACTGAAACATGACACAGAAAATCGAAGTCGATCTCGGGGAGATTCGGCAGATCACAGCGTGGCTGGCCGCGAGCGATATCGGGTTCATCGAGGTCAGCAAGTCTGGCGCAACCGTGCGTCTGAAGGTCGACGACGGGCATCGTAGTGGCAAGGGCACTCTGGCCGAGCCATCGGCGGCATCGGCATCTGCGACGCGCACAGGCAGCACGCAGTACGCCCGCACACAGGCCGTCAGCGTGATGGCCAAAACAGTGGCCGTCTTTCTCGCGGCGCATCCGGCGCATTCGACGCCGCTCGTCGAAGCCGGCGCTCGTGTCGGGCAGGGCGATGTGATCGGGCTGCTGCAAATCGCGCATCTTTGTGTGCCCGTGGTTGCACCTGTTGCGGGCGTGGTGACGCAACCGCTCGTCGCGCATGGTGTGACAGTGGGCTACGGCACGCCGTTGTTCGAGATTGTGCCGATAGCCTAGACGCATCTCGATCGACGGCATCGGATGAGAAAACGGAGAATGGATTGTGGAAATAGATCTCAACGCCGATCTCGGCGAAGGCTTCGGACCGTACCGGATGGGCGAGGACGAAGCGATGCTCGATGTCGTGTCGTCCGCGAACGTGGCATGTGGGTTTCACGCGGGCGATCCCGTCATCATGGATAGAACGGTGCGTCTCGCGCTCGCGCGCCGGATCGAAGTGGGCGCGCATGTCGGCTTTCCCGATCTGCTCGGTTTCGGCCGTCGGCAGATTCAGGCCGATCCGCTGGAACTGGCGAACTATGTCGTCTATCAGATGGGCGCGCTTGCCGGCATCGCGAAGCGGGCGGGGTATCGAGTCACGCATATGAGCTTTCATGGGGCGCTCGGCAATATGGCTGCGGCGTCGTACGAACTGGCCGAGCCGCTGGTGCGAGCCGTGTCTGAATTCGACCGCGACCTCATCATCAGCGTATCCACGAACACCGAGATCGAGCGCGCAGCGGATCGCATCGGCATTCGCACGGCGAACACGTTTCTCGCCGACCGGGCCTACGACGATCAGGGTGTGCTCGTGTCGCGCAAGCTCGAAGGCGCCGTCATCAAGGACCGTGCGGCCGTGATGGCGCGTGTCCAGACGCTGCTCGAAGACGGCACGATCACGACCATCACCGGCAACAAGCTCAGGATGAAAGTGCAGTCGATCCTGTTGCACGGCGACACGCCCGGCGCCGTCGAACTCGCGCGCGCGGTGCGCGGCTCGATCGAAGCGGCGGGCGGCCGCGTGGTGCCCGTATCGAAGGTGGTTCGATAGCCGCGCATCGTGGCAAACCGGGTAGAGGCGATCCATAAGCGAGCCTTATTGCTACAAATCCAATCCGTCTTTGTCCCGTGTTTTCACGACGTATAGATTCCAAACAGACGTATCGCCCATCTTGCAAAGCGATACTAGACTTGAGACAGAGGTCATTCATGCCGTTTTCAGACTATAAGACCGCGCTCGTGACGGGCGCTTCCACGGGTATGGGCGCGGCGATCGTCGAGCGATTCTGTCGCGAAGGACTCGAAGTGCACGCGCTGGCACGTAGTGCCGATCGCCTGAATGAACTGGCGGCGCGCACCGGCTGCATTCCGCATGCGATCGACGTCAGCGATCTGCCGGCCGTGACGAAGCTGACGCAGGAGGTGCCGTTCGACATCGTCGTCAACAATGCGGGCGTGTCCCGCAAGGGCTCGATTCTGGACGCAGGCGTCGAGGATATCGACGTTCAGGTTGAAGTGAACCTGCAAGCCGTGCTGCATATCGTTCGGCTCACGATGCCGGGCATGGTCGCGCGCGACTGCGGCCATATCGTCAATATCAGCTCGATTGCGGCTATCTACAACTTCAACGGCAATTCGATCTATCACGCGACCAAGGCAGCGATCCATGCATTGTCGCGTCAGTTGCGCGTCGATGCGACGGGCAAGCGCGTGCGCGTGACGGAGATTTGTCCAGGCCGCGTCGCCACCGATATTTTCGGTCACGTCCACGGCAATATCGAAGAGGCGCGCAAGCAGTTCATCGAAGGCTTCGAACTGCCGACACCGGCCGACATCGCCGACGCCATTGCGTTCGCCATTGCCGCACCGCTCGCGGTGAATATCAGCAACATGGAAATTTTGCCCACGCTGCAGGTGCCAGGCGGGCTTACGACGATCAAGCGGGGGCCCGCTGGGTAGGCCGGGTAGGCGCACAAGGTCGGCGCCTCTGGGCAGCCGCTTTCAATCATCACAGACTTAAAGGAGATCTTTCATGCGTGTACCGGTACTCGTGACCCGAGCGTCGTTTCCCGACATCGTCGATCGCCTGCGCACGAACTTCGATGTCACCGACAATCCGGACGACACGATCTGGACGCAGCCGGAACTGATCGCACGTCTGCAAGGGAAAGTCGGCGCGATGACGGCAGGCAGCGACCGTATCGATGCGACGCTGCTCGATGCCTGTCCCCAACTCAGAGCTGTGTGCAACATCGGCGTCGGCTACAACAACATCGACGTGGACGCATGCACCGCGCGCGGCGTGATTGTGACGAACACGCCGGACGTTCTCACCGATACGACGGCTGATTTTGGCTTTGCGCTGATGATGGCCACCGCGCGGCGCATCGCCGAGTCGGAGCACTATCTGCGCGGCGGCCTCTGGACGAAAACGGGACGCTACGACATGTTCGTCGGCGGTGACGTGCATGGCTCTACACTCGGCATTCTCGGCATGGGTCGCATCGGGCAGGCGATTGCGCGTCGCGGCGCATTCGGATTCAACATGCGCGTGATCTATCACAACCGCTCGCAATTGCCGGCACATGTGGAGGAAAGCTGCGGTGCGCACTACGTCGACAAGGCAACGCTGTTGCGCGAGTCCGATCATCTGATCGTAGTGGTGCCGTATTCCGCGAGTTCTCATCATACGATCGGCGCGGCCGAACTGAAGCAGATGAAGTCGTCGGCGACGCTGACCAACATCGCGCGCGGCGGCGTTGTGGACGATGCCGCGCTGGCCGAGGCGCTCAAGGAGGGCAGCATCGCGGCAGCGGGGCTGGACGTGTTCGAAGGCGAGCCCGTTGTGCATCGCGCCCTGCTCGCGCAGAAAAACGTCGTGCTGACGCCGCATATCGGCAGCGCATCGGTTTCCACTCGGCGCGCGATGGCCTCGCTTTGCGCGGACAACCTCATTGCGGCGCTGGGCTGTGGTCCGACGGCGGGCAAGCCGCCGACGCCTGTGAATCCGCAGGTATTGTCGGGCGCGCTGGAAGAGCGCTAAGAGCCCCATGCGTATGACGTGATGCAAGTCCATGTGCGCTCGCATTACGAGCGCACATGCAAAACGACAAACGAGGCGCCCGTAGAGGCGCCCACATTGGAGACATATCCCATGCCCGACTTCGCTCGAGCCACGGCTGTAAGCCGGTTCAGCCCATCATTCCCGAAACTTATCGCACCAGAGGAAAGGCCTCTGCAAGGGCCTTTTTTTGCGAGCTAGTATCAATTCAAGCTTGCAGTCATTGACCGCTCTTGGTGGCGACGCGCGGCCTTGCCATGCGTTCAACCGGACCGGGTAAGGCCTGGATCTGAATCATAGGGACGTGCAACATGAAACTTCATTTTGACCTCGCAACCGTGTTGCAAGGGGATTATGGGGCGTTGTTTCTCCATGGCATGGAGCTCACGCTTGCGATGGCGGCGTTGGCGTGGATGTTTTCGATGATCGTCGGCATTCTTCTGACGGTGATCCGGATGACAAACTTCCGTCCTGCAACGGCCTTCGTCGCGAGTTTCGTTGCCTATCACCGTAACGTTCCGATGCTTGTTCAAATCCTGTTCTGGTATTTCGGTATCTCGAACATCCTGCCAGAGCACGTGCAGGCGCTGCTCAACAACTATAACGGCCAGTTCATCTTCGCCGTGATCGCGATCGGACTTTGCAGCGCAGCTTATCTGTCGGAGGACATTCGCAGCGGCCTGCGCGCCATTCCTTATGGCCAGTTCGAAGCGTCGCGCGCGCTGGGGCTGAATTTTTTTAGTGCGATGCGTTACGTCGTGCTGCCGCAAGCGCTGCGCAAGGCGATTCCGCCGATGATCAATCACACGGTGCTGCTCTTCAAGAACACGAGTCTCGCGATGGCGATAGGCGCAGCCGAACTCACTTACGTGACGCGTCAGATCGAAAACGAGACGTTCCTCTCTTTTGAATCGTACTTCGTCGCCACGGTGGTTTACCTCGGCATCTCGCTTGTCATCATGCTCTGCGGAGCACGGATCGCGGCGCACTACCGTATTCCAGGAGTCAGGTGACCATGTTCGAAATCCTGCGTGACAACTGGACGCTTCTGCTCATCGGGCAGTATCCGCACGGCCCACTAGGCGGCATCGTGTTGACTATCCTGCTTTCGCTGTCGGCACTCGTTATCGCCTTTCCGCTCGGCATTCTGGTTGCGCTGGCACGCATCAGCCCGTTCGCCGTACTGCGCGCGCCCGCCACGGGTCTTGTCTATATGGTGCGTGGCGTACCGCTCCTCATGGTGATCTTCTGGGTGTATTTCCTGGTGCCCGTCCTTACCGGTTATCCCGTCACCGGCTTCGTCACGATGTTGTGCGCACTGGTGGTCTATGACTCAGCGTATCTCGGCGAAATTATCCGCGCGGGCATTGAAGGGCTGCCGCGCGGGCAAATGGAAGCGTCACGTGCGCTCGGCTTGAGCTACTTAAAGACGATGCGCGCCGTGATCCTGCCGCAGGCGCTGTACAACGTCGTGCCAAGCATGGTCACGCAGTTCGTATCGACGATCAAGGAGACATCGCTCGGCTACATTATCAACGTCCAGGAAATTTCGTTCGCAGCCGACCAGATCAACAACCGGCTGCTGACCAAGCCGTTTCCTGTCTACCTGATTCTTGCGCTGAGCTATTTCGCGCTGTGCTATGCGTTGACGCAGCTCGCCCATTTCCTGGAACGACGCGTGACCCGCAAGCGGGCAGGTGCTCGCGTCACCAAGGCGAAGGCGAGTGCAGTCGCGCTGGCCGATCCGTTGCCTGGCAAGAACTAGGCGTTCACTCAATTCAAGGTGTCGCATGATCAAGTTTTCTGGCGTCAACAAATGGTACGGCGAGTATCACGCGCTCGTGGATGTGAATGCCGAAGTGCGTAAAGGCGAAGTGGTCGTCGTGTGCGGACCTTCGGGGTCGGGAAAGTCGACGCTGATTCGCACCGTCAACTGTCTCGAGGAAATCAACCGAGGGCAGATCTTTTTCGACGGACAGAACATTCACGACAGGAAGATCGGGCTGAATGCCTATCGCAGCCGTATTGGTTTCGTGTTCCAGCAGTTCAACCTGTTTCCGCATCTGTCCGTGCTCGACAACATCACGCTTTCGCCGATGCGAGTGAACGGACTCAAGCGCGCGGAGGCGGAGCGCAAAGCGTCGGAACTGCTGTCGCGCGTCGGTCTGTCGAGCAAGGCGAATGCATATCCTGCGCAGTTGTCCGGCGGTCAGCAGCAGCGCGTCGCGATTGCACGGGCACTGGCGATGGACCCGCCCGCCATGCTGTTTGACGAGCCCACCAGCGCGCTCGACCCGGAAATGGTGGGGGAAGTACTGAACGTGATGAAAAGTCTCGCCCAGGAGGGAATGACGATGATGTGCGTCACGCACGAGATGGGCTTTGCACGTGAGGTCGCGGACCGCGTGTGGTTCATGGATGCCGGGCGGATGCTCGAAACGGCGACGCCTGAGGAGTTCTTCTCGCGTCCAAAGCACGCGCGGGCACAACGATTCCTGTCGGATCTACGCATGCATTAGACGAGGCCGCAGGCCTTGATGAGCGAGATCGATACAGCTCGATCGGCCGTTGATTGCTCTACATAAACTTCAGGAGTTTGGAAATGCAGGTAAAGAAGATTTGCGCCGGGATGTTAATCGCGTGGGGTGCGCTGGCGTGGATTGCGCCGGCTTGCGCCGATCAGTTGGCTGATATCAAGAGCCGTGGGGAACTTACCTGCGGCGTCTACTCGAATGTCGAGCCGTTCTCTTATCCGAATGCGCAGACGAGGCAGCTGGAAGGCATGGATGTGGACTTGTGCAATGCCGTCGCAAAACAGATTGGTGTCAAGGCGAAGCTCGAACCGCTGGCCGTCGAAGCGCGCATTCCGCAATTGAAACTGGGGCGCGTCGATATTGTCGTCGCGAATCTGGCTTATACCAAAACGCGTGCGACGCAGATCGAGTTCAGCGATTCGTACTATTCGACCAAAGAAGTGCTAGTGGTGAAGAAAGCCGACGCGAATAAAAAACTCGCTGATTTTGCGGGACAAAAGATCAGTGCCGCCGACGGTTCGACCTCCGCGCTGTCGATTCCGATCTCAATCAAGGGCGGGCAGGCCGTCACGTTCCATGATACGAGTTCGGCCTTCCTTGCACTGGAACAGAACAAGGTGAAGGGCTTTGTCACGAATCAGATGACGGCTACGAAGATCGCGAAGCAAGTGGAAGGCACGGACGGCGCCGTCGCGATCGCGTCCGAGCCGATGCTGATCGAGCCAATCGCGGTTGGTTTGCGGCAGAACGAACCGGCCTTGCTGGGCGCGGTCAACGAAGCGCTTGCAGCGATGGAGCAAAGCGGCGAAATGAGCAGTATCTTCGACAAATGGCTCGGGCCGAAGACGCCTTACGGACTCACGCGAACCGAGAAGGTGACGCCGATCAATCAGCTCAAGTTCACGCCGGTGTCCTGACGTGGCATATAAGGTCGTCGTGATGGGGGTGTCGGGATCTGGCAAATCAACACTCGCGCGCCGTCTCGCTCAGGCGCTCAACGGTAGCTTCATCGAAGGGGACGACCATCACGCGGAGGACAGCCGCGATAAGATGCGTCGAGGCATTGCGTTGTGCGACAGTGATCGGGAACCCTGGTTGGATCGGTTATCGGCATGTATGCGCGCGAACGCCGACACGACCGTCCTCTCGTGCTCCGCGTTGAAGCGAAGCTACCGTGCGCGCTTGCGCGCCGGCGTGGACGAACTGAAGTTCGTGTTCCTCGACATCTCGTTGTCTGAAGCCATCGAACGAGTCTCGCAACGACGTGGCCATGAGTTTCCGACCTCTCTGGTTGCCGATCAGTTTGCGGCGCTGGAGTCGCCGGCCGGTGAAGGACGCGTGCTGTGCCTGTCTGCGGGGCAGGCGGTCGGACGCAATGTCGCCGCGGCCGCGCGATGGATCCGCTCGGAGATGGAGCATAGTGTAAGCATTGAGTGAACGAGGAGTAGAGTTGAAAGACAACCTGGAAATGTTCGATCTTTCAGGCCGCCGTGCGCTGGTCACAGGATCGAGTACGGGAATCGGCTTCGCACTCGCCAAAGGACTGGCGGGCGCGGGCGCGGAAGTCGTGCTGAATGCGCGCAACGAGGCGCGGCTGGCGGAAGCCGTCGGGCGTTTGCGCAAAGAAGGCGCAACAGTCCATGCAGCACGCTTCGACGTGACGTCGCCGGACGAAGTCCAAGCGGCCATCGCGGGTATCGAGCAGGATGTCGGCGCAATCGACATCCTTATCAACAATGCCGGGATGCAGCGCCGCGCGCCGCTCGAGCAGTTCTCGCACGAACAGTGGGAAGAACTGATGAAGACCAACGTCGAGAGCGTGTTTCTGGTGGGCCAGGCGGTCGCGCGGTACATGATCGAGCGCAAGCGCGGCAAGATCATCAACATCTGTTCAGTACAGAGCGAGCTGGGTCGTCCGAGCATTGCCGCTTATACCGCGAGCAAAGGCGCCGTGAAGATGCTGACCAAGGGCATGGCAATCGACTGGGGCCAGCACGGCATTCAGGTGAACGGCTTGGGGCCCGGATACTTCAAGACTGAGTTGACGGAAGCGCTCGTGAAAGACGAGAAATTCAGCAGCTGGTTGATTGGCCGCACGCCTTCGCGTCGCTGGGGCGATGTGGAGGATCTCGTCGGCGCGGCAGTGTTTCTGGCGAGCAGTGCGTCGAACTTCGTCAACGGTCATATCCTGTATGTGGATGGGGGCGTGACGGCGACGCTCTAGGTTCGTGTCGCTACGTGATTTAATTAACCTGCGCGATCCGGATGGACGTGTGTGGCGACATCAGGCGCCGGCCAAGGCTGATCGATAAGGAGGGACCATGAGCGAAGCACAGGACGACGGCCCGGATAGCACAGCCGCACGGGTTGCATTGTGGCGTGCCCTGCATGTTCAGATCGATGCGCCGCCGCACGTGCTCGATGACGAGATAGGTCTTCGGCTGCTTGCACCGGATGCCGGCTGGCGGCAGCGCGGCGACATGAATCCTGAGTTCACTCGCCCATTTCGCGCATCGATCGTCGCGCGCGCTCGCTTCATCGAGGATCTTGTCGTCGAGCAAGCAGCGCACGGACTAACGCAGTACGTAATCGTCGGTGCTGGTCTCGACAGCTTTGCGCAGCGACGGCCGGACATTGCCGCTGGCTTGACGGTCTTCGAAGTCGATCGACCCGGCCCGCAGAGGTGGAAGCGTCGGCGCTTGGCTGAACTCGGTTTCGGCGTGCCGGATTGGTTGCGCTTCGTGCCCGTCGACTTCGAGGCGGGCGGATCGTGGCGAGAGGGGCTGACAGCAGCCGGCTTCGATGCAGGCAAGCCGGCCGTCGTAGTGTCGACGGGCGTCAGCATGTATCTGACGAAGGAGGCAAACGCGGCGGCGCTGCGTGAAGTCGCGGCGCTCGCACCCGGGTCCACGCTTGCAATGACATTCCTGCTGCCGCTGGAATTGGCGGACGCGGACGTGCGGCCGGGGCTCGAGATAGCCGCCAAGGGTGCGCAAGCGAGCGGCACGCCGTTCATCAGCTTCTTCACGCCGGCACAGATGTTGGAATTGGCCAAGGAGAGTGGCTTCACGGCCGCACTGCACGTGTCGGCAGATGACCTGACGCAGCGCTACTTCGCCGGCCGATCGGACGGCCTTCGTCCACCGAGCAACGCCGAAGAACTGCTAATCGCGACGACGTAGCTCAAAAGACCACACGAACTGCGACGAATATCGCCGCTCCCGCGGCGATCAGCAATAGCGCATTGATTCGCGTGCGCATCACGCAGACGGTCGAAATGGCTGCAAGCACGCGCGCCAACCATCCGCCGTCGAGTCCCTGCAGCAGCACATAGACTGAAGCGAGCAGCATGCCGGCCGCCACCGGCCGCAGTCCCGTTTCGAGCGCGATCTGCCAGCGCGCGCCTTGATGACGTCGCCACATGTGTGCGACATCGTAGATGAGGAAGGCGGTGGGGCCGAATAGCGCGAGCGTCGCAATGACGGCACCCCAAAGTCCCGCGACCTGCCAGCCGATCAGCGTCGCTAGCAGCGAGCCCGGGCCCGGCGCCATTCGCGCAATGGCGAAGTCGTTCATGAATTGGTCGGTCGTCATCCAATGATGGACATCGACCACCTGTCGCTGAATGTCGGCGATGATGGTTTGCCCGCCGCCGATCGTGGCGATCGAAAGCGGTGCGAATAGGGCGGCCAGTGCCGCGTAACGGCTTGTGCTCGACATCAGCGTTCGGCTGCCGACGATGCGGCGCCTGCACGCCGGTACTCGAGCGCAACGCTCACGCTTCCCGCGGCCAATACGGTCCAGACAAGTGGCCAATGCAGGAAGCCCACGGCGACGAACGTCAGGGCCGCCACCAAGAACGGAAATATGCGGTGCGGCAGACGGCGCACGGCGGTTAGTGCCATCGATATCGATAGCCCGATCGCGGCAGCGGCTGCGCCTGCCAGCGCGACATGAGTCAACGAGAAGCGCGCGAGCGTCGAGAACAATACGCCGAGCACGATGATGAGAAAGGCCGGGGGGATGATGATGCCGGCAAAGCCTGCGACCGCGCCGCGCCAACCGCACAAGCGATAGCCGATCCAGATCGCGAGGTTTTTGACGTTGACGCCTGGGAGCGCTTGAGAGAGCGCCAGGCCGTTGAGAAACTCGTCTTCGTCGATCCAATGCCGTTCGTCGACGAACTCGCGCATCATTCGCCCGCTCAGTCCGCCGCCAAAGCTCGTCAACCCGATCTGAGAAAAAACCAGAAACAGCTTCGACACACCGGGGCGAGGCGCGCCGCTCGTGAGCGGCTCAGACGGATCGGCGGGTTTCGGGTCGAGCATTGATTTCGCTGGCTGAGATGAAACGACTGCGATGGTACCGCCGATGCCTGACGATTTGCTTCCGGCTCGTTTGCGGGCCATCACCGACGGTCGAAGCGGCGTGCCGGCAGTGCGTTACTGCGCGGCGAGTTTATGCAGATAGTTGATGATGACATTTGACGTGGGAAGCCTACGGCGCGCACGGCCCGACATCGCGAGCGCAATGGTGACGGTATTCGTTGGGGTCGCAAGGCATAATACGGCGGCCTTTGGCTGAATGATTACAAAATCTTGCCCATTCTCGAATAGGTCCTGAGACCGCAGCCCCTAAAGACGGCGCCAGCCTGAGCCGCTCAGGCTGGGCTCCTGGATGCACGAAAAGTGACGATCTGGGATAATAAAGTGCTGTCTATCGACAGCGATCGTTTCTTCAGGACAAGTTAAACGCTCATGGCTGCAATGCCGGCTGCACCCCACCTTTCATTTCTCAATCCACAGATCAAACACGCATTGAACGAGCGAGGCAGCCGCGGAACTCGCGCCTACGCTCCCGCGATCGCAGCGACGCGCGGAGGCAGCAATGGAGGGCACTGAAGGGCTCTCCGCGCCGGCTCGCGCCGCTTCCCCCGTCCGCTCGTTTCGCGAATTGCTGCTGGCGATGCTCGGCATCGGGCTCGTCAATATGCTCGTGGCGCTCGATCAGACGGTCGTCAGCACGGCATTGCCCTCGATCGTCGCCGACCTGAAGGGCGCGGAATACTACGCATGGATCGCGAGCGTCTATTTGCTCGCATCGGTCGTCTCAGTGCCGATCTTCGGCCGGCTCGGCGACTACTTCGGTCGCAAGGGTTTCGTCATCGCGTCGATCACGACGTTTACGCTCGCATCCGCGTTATGCGGACTCGCTCCGAACGTCGAGACACTCGTGTTCGCGAGAGCGCTGCAGGGCGTCGGCGGCGGAATGATGGTCGGCACCGCCTTCGCCTCGATCCCCGATCTCTTTCCCGATCCGCACGCTCGTGTGCGCTGGCAGGTCGTCATGGCGGGCTCCTATGGGATCGCCACGGCAGCCGGACCGTTTCTCGGCGGATTCCTTAGTTCTACTTATGGTTGGCGCTCGACGTTTCTCGTCAACCTGCCGGTCGGTCTCGCCGGCCTTTACATCGTGATTCGCTATTTGCCGCGTATCGCACACGGCGGCAAGGCGCGCGCAAAGATCGATTGGCTCGGCGCGGCCTTTTTGTCGGTGCTGCTTGCGTCGCTGCAGATGGGCATCGAGCGGTTGCCGACGAACGGATTTGGCGTATCGACTCTGAGGTTTTGCGCGATAGCGATCGGTTCATGCATCGCGCTATACGCGTGGGAAAAGCGGCACGCCCAACCGATTTTGCCGATCGACTTGTTTGCGGATCGCAATCTCGTGCTGCTGTTTCTGCTTTCGTTCGCCGCCGGTTTCGCGATGTTTTCGATGTTGTTCTTCATGCCGCTGTTGCTGCAGACGGGTTTCGGCATGACGCCTCAGGCGGCGGGGCTCGCGGTGACGCCGCTCCCGGTTTGTCTCGCGCTCGGCAGCATGGTGAACACGCGGATCGTCACGCGTCTGCGCGTACCGATGTCGATCGTCACGCTCGGCTATGCGTTGATCGGCGCGGGCTGCTTCGGGGCGACGCTGCTCGGCGGGACGAGCCCACACCTGTTGGGCGCGGTCTCGATGGCCGCGGCAGGCGTCGGGCTCGGCTTCATTCTCAACAACCTGAATGTCTTCTCGCAGGAACTGAGCGGGCGCACGCGCTTTGGCATCATCACGGGCCTCATTCAGTCCACCCGAATGGTCGGCGGCATGCTCGGGACCGCCACGATCGGCACGCTGGTCGCGCGCAGTCTCGCGCGCGTCGTGGCGGACCCCAATCATGCCGCGCTCGAGCAAGGGCAAAGCGCCGTCGTACATGCGATCCATATGGGTTTTTCGATCGACGTGGTCGTCATGTGCGGTGCGGTCTATTGCACGCGGCGTCTCGTCGGTGTGCGGCTGCGTCGATCCTCCGTGCAGAGTCCATTGGCGGAATGACGGTGCGCCGCGCCGCGGCGGCCACGCCTGGCTGAGCGCGGGACGAGCCGCTTGCGTGGCTCGGCCGATGCGACAATTCGATTTTGCACTCCCTCATCGCCAAGGAATTCTTCGATGTCGTCCACCTCTTCGAAACTGCCCCGCGTACTGCTCACGAACGACGATGGAATCGATGCCCCCGGTCTTGCCGCACTTGAGGCGGTCGCGGCCGAGCTCGCGGACGAGGTCTGGGTCGTGGCGCCCGAGCACGATCAGAGCGGCACATCGCATTCGATCAGCCTGCATTCGCCGTTGCGCGTCAGTCGGCAAGGCGACCGCCGGTTCGGCGTTGCGGGCACGCCCGGCGATTGTGTCGTGATGGCCGTGCGTCATCTGATGGTGGACTCTCCGCCGACGCTCGTGCTTTCCGGCATCAACCGCGGCGGCAATCTCGGTGTCGAGACGATGTTTTCCGGGACGGTCGGCGCCGCGATGACGGGTCTTTTGCTCGGACTTCCTTCGATCGCGTTGAGCCAGACTTTTACCGATAGCAAGACGGTACGGTGGGATACGGCACGCGCGCTTGCGCCCGGCGTCATTCGTCGGTTGCTCGATGTCTCCCACGCGGAGCCCGTTTGCCTCAATGTGAACTTCCCCGATGTCGATGCGGCCGCGGCGGGGCCGTTGTCGGTCACGCGTCAAGGCCCCGGGCTCGTGCAAGGTATCAATGTGCTGCCGAACGTCGATCCTCGCGGCATCGACTATTTCTGGATGCGATTTCAGCGTGGCCCCCGTGAGAACGGACCGGATACGGAGACGGCGGTCGTGGCCGCGGGCGGTATCTCCGTCACGCCGCTCGCATTCGAGCGTACGGACGAGCGCGCGTTCACGGTGCTTGCCGACGCGTTGCGGACTGACTGATTGAACGGCGAGCGGCGCGGGCGCCTCGCGGTAACCCGGCGCGTACCGGCTTGGCGCCGCACCGCCGGAAGCGGTTCTCAACAAAGCGGCGAGGCGGCAGCTCGCCTAGGGATTTGTCTAAGGGTAAACAACTAGGTATAAACCCTAGATCGTGCTATGATTGGCGCTCGTATAGGTAAGCCAGTCGTCACGTCCCGATGAAAACCTTCGAAAAAATTGCCTTCTCGCTCGTCACGATGTTCGGTCTGATGTGCTTTGCTGTCGTCGTCTACGGCAGCAGCCCCGATGCGCGCGATGCGGTTCATGAAGTAATCCACGCCAGCGAGAATTGGCCAGCTTCCTCTTGCTCGATGAGCCCCACCGACCCGTGCACGATGTATTGGCTCAACTGAGTCGGCTTGTCGCTTCTCCGCCATTGCTGTTGGCTACTGCTTCGGGCGCGAATCGCCCGGGGTTCGCCCGCTCGCCTCGTCTGTCCCGTCGTGCGACAACCATAGGGTGCGGCGCCCAATGAGGCGCCGCGCGCTTTTACACGCGCCTGCGGTAATCGCCTAGGTCTTCTCTTCGAGATTCGCGCCGAATCGCGGCCACGGTTTTGAAGGCCAGCGACTCCTCCGTACTTTCCCGCCTTCTGTCAAGAAGTGAACGGCCCGCGTAGCGGCGCCGTCGTCAACGCCGTCACCATGTCCCGCGATCGGTGCCGACTTCTGCTTCGCCCATGAGTTTCCGAGAACGAAGCATTCGGAAATTGTCACTTGTTCGCGCCTTTATGGCTTCTTAGGATCGGTTGGACCAGTCGCGATGTAGCGCGCCGCCGATCACAGAGCTCGCTTGCATCGATTTCCCTCGGACTTTTCGGGTCTCTTCGACATGATCGATGCAAACACGGGTCGTCGCGCGCGTCTTTGGGTATTCGTGCTGCTCTATGCGGGGTTCTGCATCTCGTATATCGACCGGGCGGCCATTTCGATTTCGCTCGTTCATATCGGAAGGGACTTTCATCTGAGTCCCGCGGCGCTCGGTGTCGTGTTGAGCGCGTTCTACCTGAGCTATGCCGCGATGCAGATTCCCGGGGGATGGATCGCCGATCGCTGGGGCAGCAAAAGCGTTATCGTCGCCTCGATCGCATTCTGGTCGCTCTTTACGCTATTGACGGGGTTCGCCTGGTCCCTCGTCTCGCTGATCGTCATTCGCTTCGTTTTCGGACTGGGCGAGGGCGGATATCCGTCCGCATCCGTCAAAGGCATCGCCGAGATTTATCCGCGCGCGGACCGACCCAAATTGGCGGCGCTGCTGGTCTCGTCCAATTACGTCGGCAGCTTCATCGCGCCGCTCGTCGTGGCGCCGCTCGTTCTCGCATTGGGGTGGCGGCATGCGTTCGCGGCGATTGGCATCGCGGGCATCGTATTCGCGCTTGTCTATCTGATTTTCGTGAAGGGGACGGGGCGGACGCGCGCAAGCGCGAGTGCGGGCGATTTGGCCGCCTCGATGGCGGCTACCGGCACCGCACGGCGAGAAGCGGCGACGACCCGCGCGTTGCTGAAGATGCCGCTGATGTGGAAGATCCTGACGGTCTGGTTCGGAATGGGAATCGTCAACAAGGGCCTCGACGCATGGATGCCTGCGTATCTGCTGACCGTGCGTCATCTCGACTTGAAGGCCGTCGGAATGCTGACGCCGTTGCCGTTCGTCGCCGCGAGCATTTCGACGGCGCTCGGAGGATGGGTGATGACCCGTTTCTTCGACGGCAAGGAAAAGCTTTTGGCGATGGGCTGCTGTGCGGTGACAGGCTTCTTTCTCTACAAGATGTATACGGCTCAGTCGGTCGCGGGAGTCATTGCGTTCCAGTCGATCGTCTATTTCTTCAAGTCGGTCGTGCTGGCTATCGTGATGGCGCTGCCGACGAAGATCCTGCCGCAGCGGCTCGTCGGAACAGGAATAGGGATGGTCAACTTCGGCGGGCAGCTGGCCGGATTCGTCGCGCCGCTCGTGATGGGGTTGCTCGTTTCGCTCTACCACAGCTTCGATGCGGCATTCGCATTCCTGATAGCCGCGACTGTCGTCGCTACGTTGGTCAGCCTCTCCATCCAGACCAGCAAGATACGCGACGTGCACGCAGCAACTGCGCAGGAGGCCTGACGCTCCACTCGCGCTCCGCGCGCGCTACGCTCCCTTGCATGCGCGAATCGCCGGCGTTTCTTTGGCCGCGTACGATGAGGCTATGATGTGTGCATTCTCATCGACGCGATGATTGCCTATGAGCGCCCGAATCCTGCAGGAGGCCGCGGTTCGCTATTTCCTCGAAGTCGTCAACACGGGGTCGATCAGCGATGCGGCGAATCGCCTGCACGTCGTGCCTTCGGCCGTCAGCCGTCAGATCAGCCGGCTCGAAAGCGAGCTGAACGTGACGCTCTTCGAGCGGCAATCGCGCGGCATGGTACCGAGCAAGGCGGGCGAACTGCTGGCTGCCTACGCGCGCCGTTCGCTGCTCGACGCGGAGCAAGTGACGATCGAGATCGAAGCGCTGCGCGACGACGCTGAGCATGCGATTCGGGTCGCCTGCACCGAGGGATTCGTGGGAGGCTTTCTGCCGCGAGCGATGAGCGATTTTCGGCGCGCCGAGCCGGCTGCCCGCTTCGAGCTCGTCGTCGATTCGGCGAGCGGTGTCACGCGGCGAGTGCGCGAGGCCGATGTCGACGTCGGTCTCACGTTCAGCTTCGGCCCGGCCGCCGACATTCACGTCGCTCATGCACTGCCGTCCCCGATCCTCGCGGTCGTCGCCGCCGGGCATCCGCTCGCAGCGGCGCAATCGGTGTCGTTTCGCGAACTGCTCACCTATCCGCTCGCGATTCCGGGACCGAACTCGACGTTGCGCAAGCTGATCGACATCTACTGCAGCCGGGAAGGGACCACCTATAAGAGCGTGCTCAGCAGCGAGACGCTCGAGGCGCTGCTTCGCTTCACGCTGGCCAGCAATGCGATCACGTTCTGCGGCGAGCTCGTCATTCGCGACCGGCTGGCGTCCGGGCAGCTGATCGCCGTGCGCGTCCCCGAGCTCGCTGTCAGCGATAGGACGGTCGAGGTGCAGACGCTGGCGCGGCGGCAAATACCTCCGTTGTTGCAAGCGTTCATCGATTTGCTCGGCCGTGAGCTGATTGGCGATCGGGCCGGCGCGGTTGTCCAAAAGTAACGGCTCCCTTCGCGAATCGTCACTGGTTCATCCGTGGCGGTTCCGATACATTCGGAGAGATCTTTCTGTCGCGAGGAATACGTAGAAGATGTCCGATACGAACGAATTGCTCGGTGCGAGCGCGGTCGCGCTCAGCTCGATGCTCGATACGCGCCGCATTTCGGCTGTCGAACTGCTCGAGGCCTGCATCGAGCGTATCGAGGCGCTGAACCCCAAGATCAACGCGTTTACGGCGACCTGCTATGCGCGCGCACGCCGCGAGGCCGCCGCCGCGGATGCCGCTTTCGGCAGAGGCGAGCGCAAGGGTCTGTTGCAGGGGTTGCCGATCGGCATCAAGGATCTCGAAGAAACCGAAGGACTCCTCACGACCTACGGATCGCCGCTATTTCGCGATAACGTACCTTCGATGGACAACGTTTTCGTCAGGCGGCTGCGCGAAGCCGGGGCAATCGTGGTCGGCAAGACCAACGTGCCGGAAATGGGCGCTGGAGCGAACACGTTCAATCCCGTGTGGGGCGCGACGGGCAATCCGTTCGACCCGCGCCTCAATGCCGGCGGCTCGTCGGGCGGCTCGGCGGCCGCATTGGCTGTCGATATGGTGCCGATCGCGAGCGGATCCGATACGGGCGGCTCGCTGCGCATCCCGGCGGCCAAGTGCGGCGTGGTCGGCTTGAGGACATCGCCGGGGTTGGTGCCGAGCGAACGAAAGCCGCTCGGGTGGACGCCGCTCGCGGTGGTGGGGCCGATGGCGCGCAATGTCGAGGACGCGTGGCTGCAATTGGCCGCCACCGCCGGCATGTCGGGCACGGATCCATTGAGCTATCCGCTTCCGATCCCGCAAGCTGGGCGAGAGGGCGCATTGCCGTGCGCGGATCTCTCGCGGTTGCGCGTCGGCTATACGGAAGACTTCGGTGTTTGCGAAGTCGACGATGCCATTCGAGAAGTATTCCGCGCGAAGGTGCGTGCGCTCAGCACTCACTTCGCGCTGTGCGAGCCCGTCGATTTCGATCTGGCGGATGCCCACCGCACGTTCGATGTGCTGCGCGCGGAGGCATTCGTCGCGGGCCTGCGGGAAGCCTACGAGCGCGATCCGGATTCTCTCGGCCCTAATCCGCGCGCGAACTACGAGATGGGCGCGAGCCTGTCGTTAGGCGATTGCGTCTGGGCTCATGCGGCGCAGACACGCTTGTTCCGGCAATTCCAGCGGCTTTTCGACCGCTACGATCTGATCTTGTCGCCGACGACGCCCGTCTCACCGTTTCCTTGGGCGCAGCCTCATGCGAAGGCGATCAATGGCGTCACGCTCGACAACTATTACCGGTGGCTCGCCCTGACGTATGTCGTGACGCTCGTCACGAACCCCGCGTTGTCGCTGCCGTGCGGCCCTGATCATGCGGGCATGCCGTTCGGCTTGCAGGTCGTCGGGCGTTTTCGCGGCGATTTCGAGCTGTTGAGCGCCGCGCGCGCATTGGAGGCGGTCTGCGATGCATCGCCTGTCACGCGCCGCCCCAAACCCGATATCGCCCGGCTCCTGCGCTCGGATGTCGATTTGCGGACGCTCGTCACGCATCCGCCGGGGCAGGGTGGTGCTGCCGGCACGAAGGCTGCCGCCGCCGTTTGATCGGACGGAGTTGATCGAGACGACCGGCCGTTCTCCGCTCCGGTCGTGGGCGGCTCCATCACCTGCTGCGTGAAGGGCGCCTCGCGCTTCGCGGCGGCGCCGTCGAGGCGCGCACGACGAGCCGCGGCGGCGAGGTTTCGTAGAGGACCGGCGCCATGTCGGATGGCCGTGTGCCGGTCGCGATCAGTTCCCGCAGCAGCGTGACGGCGAGCTTGGCCGCCTCGGCTGTCGGTACTGCGACCGTCGTCAACGCGGGACGCGACTCGCGGGCGAGCTGAATGTCGGTGATGCCGGTGACCGACAGATCGC
Source organism: Trinickia symbiotica (assembly GCF_002934455.1). Classification (GTDB taxonomy): domain Bacteria; phylum Pseudomonadota; class Gammaproteobacteria; order Burkholderiales; family Burkholderiaceae; genus Trinickia; species Trinickia symbiotica. Next base: position 101,797 of record NZ_PTIR01000020.1, read on the forward strand.
CGGGTACCGCGAGCCCGAGATCGGCGGCGGCGTGAATGGCCCCGAGCGCGGGCAGATCGTTCGTCGCGAAGAGCGCCGTGATCTCGGGGTTGGCGCTCAGAAGTTCATGCGCGGCCGCATAGCCGCCCTGGACGGTGTCGGGCGCATGCCGGACATGCTCCGCGTGGACCGTCAGGTGAGCCGCCTTCATCGCCGCGACGAACCCTTCATAGCGCGGCGTGTGAATTCCCGAGACCTTGCTGCCGACGATCGCGCCGATCCGGCGATGGCCGAGCTCGATCAGGTGCGAGGCGGCCAGCCGGCCCGCCAGCGCAAAATCGACCGCGACGCTCGGCAGCCCCGGCGGGTCGTTCGGCTTCTCCCACATGCAGAGCACGACGGGGGCGCCGCGCGCCTCGGTCAGATGCAAATCGGCGAAGTCGAGGTTCGCGTTCATCACGAGCACGCCTTCCGAGAGCGTGCCCGCGATCTGATCGAGATAGGCGCGGCCCATCAGCGGATCTTCGTTCGTATTGCAGATGATGACGAAGTGACCGCTCGCGCGTGCGGCGCGCTCGACGGCAAGCGCGAACTCCGGGTAAAACGGATTGGCGATGCTCGAAACCATCAAGGCGAGCGTCGGTGCGCGCCCTTCGGCCAGCGCGCGCGCCGCCAGGTGCGGGCGGTAGCCGAGCGCGTCGATGGCATCGAGCACGCGCTGGCGAGTCTCGGCGCCGACGCGTCCGCGACTGCGCAGGACGTTCGATACGGTGGCGGGCGTCACGCCGGCGTGACGAGCGACTTCGTTGATGGTGGTCATTTCAGTGCGAGGGTGCCGAGGGCGACGGCAGCGAATGACGGGTGCGTGGGGATTGTTTCATTATTTGGGACGCCTAACCAAAATTTGCAGATTGCCCGAACTATCGGCACCATGCGGACACAGACGAACGAACGATATCGGAGACAGCTTTGCAGGGCAGGGGCTTGGGCAGGCGCGAACGGCGCACGGTCCGCTCAGCGGCTTGCAGAGCACACCACAGGCACGATCTCTCGCCCAGAGATCGATTTTAAGCACCTGTTGGTTAAGCGCTTAATCTCCGACTTCGACCGATTAAATCACGGAGTCGATGCAATGGCGAGCATTTCGTTGAAGGGCGTGAGCAAAGCGTACGGCGAGGCCGCTCCGGTCGTGCGGAACGTCGACCTGGAGATTGGCGCCAACGAGTTCTGCGTGTTTCTCGGCCCATCCGGTTGCGGCAAATCCACACTGCTGCGAATGATTGCCGGCTTGGAGGACCTGACGGAAGGGGAGGTGGCGATCGGCTCGCGCGTGGTCAACGACGTGCCGGCCGCCGAGCGTGGCGTCGCGATGGTGTTTCAAAGCTACGCGCTCTTTCCGCATATGACGGTCTTCGAGAACATGGCGTTCGGGCTCAAGCTCGCGAAGACACCGAAGGCCGAAATCGACCGGCGCGTGCGCGAAGCCGCGCGCGTCCTCCAGCTCGAAACCCTGCTCGACAGGCGGCCGAAGGCGCTCTCGGGTGGGCAGCGCCAGCGCGTCGCGATCGGGCGGGCGATCGTGCGCGAGCCCGGCGTGTTTCTTTTCGACGAGCCGCTCTCGAATCTCGATGCGACGTTGCGTGGGCAGACGCGCGTCGAAATCGCACGGCTTCACCGGCAGTTCGCGAAGGCGAGCGTCGTCTATGTGACGCACGACCAGATCGAGGCGATGACGCTCGCCGACAAAATCGTTCTTCTCCATACGGGCAACGATACCCAACGATACGGCAGCATCGCGCAGATCGGCGCGCCGCTCGAGCTCTATCATCGGCCCGCGAGCCGGTTCGTTGCCGGTTTCATCGGCTCGCCCAGAATGAACTTCCTGCCGGCGACGATCGAGTCGGCCGATTCGACGGGCGTCACAGTCACGCTCGTGCGCACGAGCGAGCGTGTGCGCCTCCCGCTCGATGGCAGCGCGTTGGAGAGCGGTCAGCCAGTGACACTCGGCGTGCGGCCCGAACACCTACGGCTCGGCGATGCTATCGACGATAAGGAGTCCTTATCATCGACGACCGGGCAAGCAGCGGGTAGCCGCGATTCGCTGCGCCTGACTCGGCCGATCGCGCTCGTCGAACGGCTTGGCGAGCAGAGCTACGTGCATCTCGATCAGCCCGACGGCGCGGTCCTGATCGCGAAGGTCGCCGGCAACGCGCTCGTTGCGCGTGGCGAGCGCGCGTCGTTCACGGCCGATGCGTCGGCTTGCCATCTTTTCACCGAGGACGGCTTTGCGGTCAGGCCGCTTCATCCCCAACGATCCGAACACTACGCTTGAGGACAACGATGCATCTCGGAGTCTGTTACTACCCGGAACATTGGCCGCAGTCGATGTGGGAAGACGACGCCCGGCGCATGAAGGCGCTCGGCATCGCGCGCGTGCGCATCGCGGAGTTTGCCTGGAGCAGGATCGAGCCGTCGCCGGGTGAATTCGATTGGGCCTGGCTCGATCGCGCCGTCGATACGCTCGGTCGCGCCGGCCTCGAGATCGTCATGTGCACGCCGACGGCGACGCCGCCGAAATGGCTCATCGACAAGCATCCCGACATCCTGCCCGTCGGCGCCGATGGGCGTCCGCGCGTCTTCGGCTCGCGCCGCCATTACGATTTCTCGTCGCCGTCCTACTTCGAAGCCGCGCGTCGCATCTGCACGGCTGTCGCCGCGCGCTACGGACGGCATCCGGCCGTGGCCTTCTGGCAGACGGATAACGAATACGGCTGCCATCAAACCGTCGTCAGTTACTCCTCCGCGGCCGTCGCTCGGTTTCGCGATTGGCTGCGCGCGCGGTATGGTTCGATCGACGCGCTCAATCGTGCCTGGGGAACCGTGTTCTGGAGCATGGAGTATCGCGACTTCGACGAAATCGACGCGCCGGTTGCGACCGTCACCGAAGCGCATCCGTCGCATCGGCTCGACTACCGTCGTTTCGCTTCGGACGAGCTCGCGCGTTTCAACCGCATGCAGGTCGAGATCATCCGCGAGCATTCGCCGGGCCGGCCCGTCGCGCACAACTTCATGCAGCTTTTCACCGAGTTCGACCATTACAAGGTGGCGGCCGATCTCGACATCGCGGCGTGGGACAGCTATCCGCTCGGCGCGCTCGAGGAGCTCTGGTTCGATCCGGCCGTGAAGTCGCGCTGGTTGCGCACGGGGCATCCCGATTTCGCTTCGTTCAATCACGATGTCTATCGCGGCATGTCGAAGCTGCCGTTCTGGGTCATGGAGCAGCAGCCAGGCCCCGTCAACTGGGCGCATTGGAATCCGTCGCCGCTGCCGGGCATGGTGCGGCTATGGAGCTGGGAGGCATTCGCGCATGGCGCCGGTTGCGTGTCGTATTTCCGTTGGCGTCAGGCGCCGTTTGCGCAAGAGCAGATGCATGCGGGGCTCAATACACCCGACAACCGGCTCGATATCGGCGGCACGGAGGCGAGCCGCGTCGCTGACGAGGTCAAGGCGTTGCTCGAGGCACAGAAAGGTGCGACGGCCGACGTGCGCGGCCAAGCCGCGCTCGTCTATGACTACACGGCCAAGTGGCTCTTCGAAGTCCATCCGCAAGGCGCCGATTTCCACTACCCGCGCTTCGCGTTCGAGTACTACTCGGCCCTGCGATCGCTCGGCCTCGATGTCGATATCGTATCGGCGGACGCGCCGCTCGACGGCTATCGGATGATCGTCGTGCCGCCGTTGCCGATCGTCCCGCCTGACTTCGCCGCGCGGCTCGCGCGCTCCGGCGCGCAGATCGTCATCGGGCCGCGAACCGGCTCGAAGACCGTCGATCTGCAGATTCCGCCGAATCTGCCGCCCGGTGTGCTCGCGGACGCTTTGTCGTTGCGCGTATGGCGCGTCGAATCATTGCGGCCGAACGTGACGCCGGCCGTTCGCGAGAAGGATGCGGGTGAGGACTCGCGCATCGGTCAGAGTCGGCATTGGCGCGATCTCGTCGAGCTTGCCGACGGTGCACGGCACGACGTGCGCGCCGTCTTCGAGGATGATCACCCGGCCTACGTTCGGTGCGGCGCGTTTCATTACTTCGCGAGCGTTTTCGACGAGGCATTGACGACGCGCTGGTTCTCGGAGATCGCGGCCGCGGCGGGACTGTCAGTCACGCCGCTCGCGGATGGCGTACGCGTGAGCCGCCGTGGCGGACTCACCTACGTTTTCAATTATGGCGACCGTCCTCATTCGATCGAAGGCGTCGATGCGTCGGCGTTCGTACTGGGCACGGGCGAGGTCGAGCCGCGCGGTGTGTCGATCTACCGAACTGCATGAGGTTGACGGACGTCGGACGCGCCGACGTCCGAAATCGAGGAAGTCGTAAAAGGTCGCGAGAGACCGCATGTGGCCGCAAAGCGAGGCCAACAACATCAAAGGAGACAGCATGAAGCATTCTTCAAACCGCTCGCGTTTGGGCCGCACCGCCATTGCGGCCGCCCTGGTCGCGGCCGCGACCGCCGGGTCCTGGTACGCGAACGATGCGCACGCCGGCGAGCTCGATATCAACATTGCCTACAAGGGGGCGAGCCAGCGCGCGGTCTGGCAGAAGGTGCTCGACGAGTTCAAGGCGGCGCATCCCGATATCGACGTGAAAGTCGCGTTCGTCGAGGAAGAGGCCTACAAGGTGCAGCTCCCGTCGTGGCTCACGACTGTATCGCCCGATATCGTCAACTGGCATGACGGCGAGCGGATGGCCTATTACGCGAAGCGCGGCCTCTTCGACGACCTGAGCGGCCAGTGGAACAAGGACGGCTGGGACGGCATGTATGCGTCGACGAAGGAAGCGTCCTCGTATAAGGGCAAGCAGTACGCGGCGCCCACCTTCTACTATTCGTGGGGCCTCTTCTATCGAAAGGACTTGTTCCAGAAGGCCGGCATTGCTTCGGAGCCCAAAACGTGGCCCGAGTTTCTCGACGCTTGCAAGAAGCTGAAAGCGGCGGGCATTACGCCGATCGCAGTGGCGGGGCGCGATGCATGGACGCTCGCCGGCTGGTTCGACTATCTCGACTTGCGGCTGAACGGCAACGCGTTTCACCAAAAGCTGATGGCGGGCGAAGTGCCCTACACCGACCCGCGCGTGAAGAAGGTCTATACGACGTGGAAGCAGCTGCTCGACGATCACGACTTCATCGACAATTCGCTCTCGTACGATCTCGATTCCGCACAGCCGTTCCTGTTCCAGGGCAAGGCGGCGATGATGCTGATGGGCACGTTCATCAGCGCGGGGTTCCCGGCCGACGTGAAGCCGAAAATGGGCTACTTCCAGTTCCCGATCATCGATCCCAACGTGCCGACGGCTGAAGACGGTCCGGTCGAATCGCTGCACATCCCGGCGCATGCGAAGCACAAGGCCGAGGCGCAGGCGTTCCTCGCCTTTACGGAGACGCCGAAGATCAGTGCGGAGCTGGCTTACGGGATGGGCTCGCTTCCGGCGAACAGCCAGTCCACCGAGCCTGAAGACCCGATTTCGAAGGTCGGCTTCCAGATCCTCTCGAACACGAAGGGCGGGATCGCGCAGTTCTATGATCGCGATATGACGAAGGAGATGGCGGACGAGGGCATGAAGGGCATGCAGCAGTTCGTCGCCGATCCGACGAAGCTCGATGACGTCCTGGCGCAACTCGAGCAGGCACGCAAGCGGATCTACAAGAAGTAGGCTTATGCATCGCGGCGGCCTTGCGCCGCCGCCGTCAGCAGGAGAAGGTCGTGTCGCACTCGGTTACTCGTCGAAGCATCCCTGCCGCACCCGACGGCGCGGACTATTCCGCGCCGGCTGAACGCATGCCTGTGCGATCTCGCGCGGTGCGCCTGCACGGAAAGCCCGGCTTGTCGCCGACTGCCCGACGGCAGCGGCGCGCGGCCTGGCTGTTTCTCGCGCCGGCCTGCCTGATGTTCGGCGTCTATGTCATCTGGCCCATCGTCTCGACGCTGTCGCTGAGCTTTTTCAACTGGGACGGCATGACCGACAAGACCTTCGTCGGTCTCGCGAACTATATCGAACTCTTTCAGGCGCCGACGTTCTACACGGCGCTCAAGAACAATCTGATCTGGCTCGCGCTGTTTCTGCTCGCTCCGCCCGCGGGGCTTGCCGTCGCCCTCTATCTCAACCAGAGCGTCGCGGGCATTCGCCTCGTGAAGTCGCTCTTCTTTGCGCCGTTCGTGCTCTCAGGTGTCGTCGTCGGGCTGGTCTTTTCGTGGTTTTACGATCCGACTTTCGGCCTGCTCGCGCTGTTGCTCCGTCACGGCATACCGGTGCTCGGCGACGCGCGGTACGCGACGTTTGGCATCATCGCGGCCGCGCTTTGGGCGCAGACGGCCTATTGCATGATTCTTTACCTGACCGGCTTGACCGGGCTCAACAGCGAACAGCTCGAAGCGGCGCGAATGGAAGGTGCGCGCGGATGGGCGATGCTCTGGCAAGTCGTATTGCCGCAGTTGAGGCCGGCGACGTTCATGGCGATCGTCGTGACGGTCATCGGCGCGCTGCGCAGTTTCGATCTGATCTCCGTGATGACGGGCGGCGGGCCGTTCGAAAGCTCCACGGTGCTCGCTTATTACATGTACGACCAGGCGATCAAATACTACCGGCTTGGCTATTCGGCCGCGATTGCCGTTGTCCTCTTTGCGATTACGTTGCTCTACATCGTCTATCACCTGCGGCGCATGCTGCGGGACGAACAGTGAGACAACGGGAACGCCGTCGTAAGAACCGCCGCAACAAGTAGGAGCATTCATGTATCCGCTGCCCATCGACAAGTGGCGCCCGGTATCGCGCCGGTTCTATAAGTTTTCTTTGCCCGTCGCGCTCGGCATCTGGCTGCTGCCGATGATCGCCGTGCTCGTTACGTCGATTCGATCGACAGAGGAACTGACCGAGGGCAATTACTGGGGATGGCCAAAGCACTTCGCGCTCTTGGCGAACTATCGCGAAGCGCTGACGGCTTCGCCGATGCTCCACTATTTCTGGAACAGTGTATTGATCACCGTGCCATCCGTCATCGGGGCAATTGCGCTTGCCGCCATGGCCGGCTTCGCGCTCGCGACTTATAAGTTTCGCGGCAACGCGCTCTTGTTTGGAATCTTCGTCGCAGGCAACTTCGTACCGGTGCAGGTGCTCATGATTCCGGTGCGTCAGCTCACGCTCGGCCTCGGGCTCTACAACACCGTGGAGGCACTGATTCTGTTTCATATCGCGTTTCAGACTGGGTTTTGCACGCTGTTTCTACGCAACTTCATCAAGCAATTGCCGTTCGAGCTCGTCGAGGCCGCGCGGATCGAAGGCGCCGGCGAATGGACGGTCTTTTTCAGGATCGTATTGCCGCTCGTGAGGCCCGCGCTCGCGGCGCTCGGCATCCTCGTGTTCACGTTCGTCTGGAACGACTATTTTTGGGCGTTGTGCCTGACGCAGGGCGACGATGCCGCGCCGATCACGGTCGGCGTTGCCGCGTTGAGAGGGCAATGGACGACCGCGTGGAATCTCGTATCCGCGGGATCGCTACTCGCCGCGCTGCCGTCAGTCGCGATGTTCTTCGCCATGCAAAAGCACTTCATCGCGGGGCTGACGTTCGGCGCGACGAAGGGTTAGGCGGGAAGCGTCGATGCGCCGCTGAATGCTGGAGCGCCCGGCACCGAGCGCTAAGTGCTAGCTCAAGTCATTGCTCGACGATGTCGAAGGAGGTCCGCGCGTTGCGCTCGACAAGGGGCTCCTTGCAAACGAGGTCCGCGAACTGCTCGAACGGCATGGGCCGCCCGGTCAGGAAGCCCTGCACGACGTCGCAGCCCGCCTCGATGAGCCATTCGAGCTGCTCGGGCATCTCAACACCCTCGGCGACGACCGCGATGTCAAAGCTATGCGCCATCGAGATGATCGCCGTGGCGATCGGCTGCCCCGAATCGGGCAGCGTGCGAACGAACCGACGGTCGATTTTTAAACTGTTGACCGGGAACGACTGCAGATAGGAAAGCGAGGAGTAGCCGGTTCCAAAATCGTCCAAGGCAAGGCGTACGCCTGCCGCTCGCAGTCGACGCATGGCTTCGACGCCCGCCTCGATATTGGCCATGAGCTGACTCTCGGTCAGCTCGATCTCAAGCAAGCCGGCGGCCAGGCCGCTTTGCTCGAGCACGTTCCTTACGTCGTCGGTGAACCGCGGGTGCCGCAACTGATGCGCGGACACATTGACGGCGACGGGAATCGAGGCTGACGAATGCGCATTCCAGCGAGCCGCATCCTGGCATGCTCGCCGCAGCACCCATTGTCCGAGTGTGACGATGAGGCCGCTGTCCTCTGCGATCGGAATGAAATCGACAGGCGATATCGGGCCGTCGGTCGGATGGACCCAGCGAAGCAGCGCCTCGGCGCCGACGAGCGTTCCTCCCCGGCAGTCGAACTGCGGCTGATACGCGAGCTCGAACGCATTCGTCTCGATCGCTTTGCGCAACTCCATTTCGAGCCGCACACGTTTGCGCGTCTCGACTGTCATAGCGGGGTGAAATTCGACCGCGGAGTTTTTCCCTTTGCTCTTGGCCGCATGCAAGGCGATGTCGGCACTGCTGACGAGCGAGGCCACGTCCGAAGCGTCGTCGGGAAACACGCTCATGCCCACGCTCGCCGTTGCGGCGACGCTCGTGCGAGACAGCGCGAACGGACGCGCGAGCGCTTGAGCGATCCGCTCGGCCGTTGCATGCGCTTCAAGCTTGCTGGCGGCAATATCGACGACGACGGCAAATTCGTCGCCGCCTATCCGGCAGACGATGTCGGTCGCCCGGACGATGCGCCGCAGCGCCGCCGCGACGTGCTTGAGCAGTTCATCGCCGGCGCCATGCCCGAGCGTGTCGTTCACTGACTCGAAGTCGTCGAGATCGACGAGAACGAGCGCGATGCGCAGGGGGCCACCGATCGACCGGCGCAGCCGGCGATCGAGCTCTTCGTAAAACGCGCGCCGGTTCGGCAACCCGGTGAGCGGGTCGGTCGATGCCAGATATTCGAGTTCTTTCTCCGCGGCGGCGACGCGGGCGTCCAAGCGTGCGGTCAGTGCGAACGCGATCCAGATTGCGCCCAGCGATGCAGCCGCGAGGAAACCGGCGTAACGGATAAGCTGAACGAGCATCGCGTCGGTTCTCGCGACGAGGACGACGCTGCCGAGCCAAGTCCCCGCCTGGCTGATCGGCCGCGCAACGAATACGTCGCGCAGCGAAAGGCGGCTCGCCGCCGCGCTCGCGTTGGCGAGCGTCCCTTCCTCGAGTTCCCGTTCTTTCAGTCCCGGCTTCGCACAACTCGCGAACCGTCTTCCCGTGCTCGTATAGACGTCCGCGCTCTCGATGTAAGGCACTTTACAGAGCGTGCGCAAGATCTCGCTTGCGGTGTGCTCGTCGTCGAACATCATCGACGCCGAGACGTTGTCGGCCACCATTTCGGCTTGCATGTCGACGTCTTCCGTCAGCGTCGCGCGCAGCGTGATGGCTTGATAAGCCAGGAGCACGACGCTCGCGGCGACGAGCGCGATGCTCGCCGGCAGCAGCTTGATCCGCGGCAAAGGAAGCACCGCGCTCGGCGTGACCTCCGTCGTACGCTTCACGAGACTTTCCTGGCCAGTCGTAGCAGCTTCGAACTGAGGCGAAGGTGACGCCGCAATGCTTCACCATTGTCGATGTCGAACCGGAGTCGCCCGTCTTCGCGGAAGAGTCGAATCACATAGGGGCCTTCGGGGGCATCGGTTGTCCTAATGATCAGGAGAGGCTGGTCCCGCCCCGTTGCGGGGCTCTCCCGAAGCGCGAAGGTACCGTTTCCATCGACGACCAGCACATCGCATCCCACGATATCGTCGCTGCGACCGGCGACGTAGCGCAGATGACAAACGCGCATGGCGATGAAGCGCCCCTCGAGTTTCTCCAGCGCCGGGGCAACGTTGCTTTGCGGACGTACGCAAATCAGCAGGTGGCGTGCATTCGCGCGAGCGGGCGGCCAATCGGTAAAGGCGGCGAAGTCGGCAACGTACTCGGCCTCGATCGACGATAGGTCCGGCTCTGCGAGCGCGCGTTCCTGCGCGGCTATGGCAGCGAGCAGCAGCGCGAAGGTGACTAGTGTCCGTCTCATTCGAGTCTCGCCGCATCGAGCGTCGCCGCGAGCAAGGGGGAATCGACGGACCTCGACGAATCGGATGGGACGGTCTCACGGGCCTCTTCATCCGAAGCGACCGCAATCGGCGAGAAAACCGCTATCGAAAAACGTGCAGGCGGGGCCCGCCGGGTCGAGGGTTGTTCCGAGATCATGGAGCCAATTTGGAAAAGCCAGACTTGCGGCCCGGCATGGATCTGCTTTTCTTTATCGGCTGATTCGTCCGATTCTTGAGAATCGTTAGGAGGCGGGGCAAGCTCCGCCCCGGTACGGCCTTCGATTATTCCATTCTCTGAAAAGGGTTTTTTCGTCGCTCAGCGCTGATCGAGTGGAAACGCGTCGAGCACACTTCGCAGTGCCTCGTCGAACGGAGTGCGCCGACCGATCTCGAGCGCCTCGAGCCGGCTCGCGTCGAGCTGACAATCACGCGGCCTTGGCGTGGCTTCGGCGCTCGCCGGCTGCGGCTCTATGCGCGCCGCGATGCCGAGCGCACGCGCGATCCGCTTGGCGATTTCGAATTTGGTCATCGGTTCGGCCCCCGACCAATGCGCAATGCCGCAAATCGGCTCCCCGTGCTCATATCGCTCGAGCATTTGCCGGATGACGTACGCAACGTCGTCCGTGAACGTCGGGTAGCGCGTCGCCCAGTCATCCATCACGGCCGCCGGCGCGTCGGGGGCGGCCGATGCGACGAGTGCCGGCGCCAGGCTCGTCACGGCGGATTCCTGCCATTCGACGATGTGCCCGAACAGGAGCGGCAATCGCAGCACGCAGCCGAGGTCCGTCGCCTGCCGCAGCGCTCGCTCGCCATCGAGCTTGCTTCGGCCGTACGCATTGATGGGGCAGGGAGGGTCGTCCGTACGATAGGGCGGCTTCGTTCCGTCGAAGACGTAATCCGTGGAAAGGGACAAGACCCAGGCGCCGTGCCGTTTCGCGGCTGTGGCGATGGTCCGGACGGCCTCCACGTTCAACGCACGCGCGAGTTCCGGGTCGCGCTCGCAAACGTCGGGGCGCCGCTCGGCCGCTGCAATGACGATCGCATCGGGAGTGTGCTGCGCGACGAATGCCTCGATCGCGGCCGCCTCACGGATGTCGAGCGCCACGGTACGATGATCGGCGCGGCGGTGCGCCGTGCCGATCACCTTCCAGTCGGCACGCGTGCCCAATTCACGGACGACGGCTCGACCGACGAGGCCGGACGCGCCGATGACGGCAATGCGGACGAGCCGCTTCATCAAGCGCCGCCGGGCGCGCGGGGCGCCGCGCCCTTGACCGTGTAGCCGGCCTCGCCGATCGCGGCGCCGAGGCGGTCCGCGGCCTCTTTCGATTCGATGCGGACGAGCCCGTTTTCGAGCTCGATCTGCACGCGCGCGTTAGCGTCGAGCGCGCGCACGGCTTTGGTGACGGCCGCGACGCAGTGCTGGCAACTCATACCTTCGACTTGGAATTCGATCATTTGAGGTATCCCTTTCGAGTGAGCAGTTCTATCTAGCAAGTGGCGCGAAGGCCAGAGTCCGTCTTTCCGCGCATTGGCATCGACACCGGCCCCTACACCGACGGCTCGCATGGTATACCTTCCCATGGTAGGAAGGTCTACGATGTTTCGTGTTATTGGGAGCACTCGCGATGAACATTGGTGAAGCGGCCCGCGCGTCGGGCGTGACGGCGAAAATGATCCGCTATTACGAAAGCGTCGGCTTGCTTGCGCCGAAGGCACGCACGGAAGCAGGCTACCGCCTCTATGGTCCTACCGAAGTGCACACGCTGCGCTTCATTCGGCAGGCGCGCCGACTTGGCTTTCTCGTGGACGATATCCGCAAGCTGCTCGCGCTTTGGCAGGATCGCTCGCGCGCCAGTGCCGAAGTGAAAGCGATCGCCCTCGAGCACATCGCGGAATTGGAACTGCGCATCACCGAGCTCACGGAAATGCGCGACGTACTCGCGCAGCTTGCCAATCACTGCCACGGAGACGAGCGACCAGACTGTCCCATTCTCGACGAATTGTCGACGTCGCGTCTCGATCATGAAAGTCATCCTTCGCTTCCGCTGGCGAAGGTAGCGCGTTAAGTGCACATTCATGGTGCATTCATTGCGTTTTAGGCAACGCGGCGCACCATTCCGAATCGGAATGCTCAGTATTCGATCATTTCACTGGCAACTTTCCGGGGCGTGGTTATAATCGGGTTAACCCTCTAGGGAAAACCCTAGGCTGTGCCGCCAGGGCGATCCTGGCCTTCGGAGAACATCATGTTTGCCTACATCCTCGAAAAACTCAGCAACTGGTTTGAATCCGCCGAGCGTAGCCGCCGCGAAGAATACCTGGCGTCGTCGTCCGATGTCTTCGATCTCGAGCGTCGCCTCCGCGCGCTCGAGAGCAGCGGCTACACGCACTGAACGCCTCGTCGCTCGCGCCGCTGGGCGCAACTGTGTTACTGGCGTCAATGGCGCAGTCGCGCTAAGGTGAGCGCATTGCTCGCGTCGGCGGGCGTATCTCACGGATGGCAGTCCATGCGCTCGGTCTCCAGGCAACGCCAACTCGCATTCCTTCTTTCGTCGGTGTGGCTCCTCGCGGCCGCGCCGTCGCATCCCGCTTTCGCCGCATCCGACCGTCAGCCCCTCGTGCTCGACAGCAAAACGGGCATCCATGATGGGCAAAGCGGCATCGTCCTCCAGAACGCGCCGCTCGTCAGTGAACCGATGGTGCCCGCGCAGTCGCTGCCGGTAGCAACCGAACTCGCGCCGCAAGGGCAGCCTCCGATCGTCGTCTCTCCCTATATCGACGTGTCTCCGGATGCATCCGCGCCGCGAGGCCGGCACCGGATTCGGGCGGGCTCGGTGCCGACGCAATAGCAATCAACTACCCCGTTCTAAAGGGCGGCATTAATGCCGGGGTTTCCCGCACATACTGATGATGATCACGTCAAGCGGGACTCGATCTTGAATTCGGCTGCGTCGTCCTGCCCCAACACGCGGGCAAGATAGGGAAGCATCTCCTTCATCGTCGCGGCGAGCGTATAAGGCGGGTTCAGGATGAACATGCCGCTGCCGTAAAGGCCATAACCGTCCGACGGTGGGCGGCTGACCGTCAACGTCACGTGCAGCCAATCCGTGGCTGGCAGCCGCTTCAACTGATCGGGAAACCGCTCCGATTCGGCACGGACCACTTGCGGATACCAGATCGCATAGGTCCCTGTTGCGAAGCGCTTGAGGCTTTCCTCGATGCAGGTGAGCGTGCGCGCGTAGTCGCGCTTGTCTTCGTACGAGGGATCGACGAGCACCAGCGCCCGGCGCGGAGGCGGCGGCAACAAGGCCTTGATCCCGTCGAAACCGTCCCCCGCGTAAAGCATCGCTCGACGGCCGGTGTCGCGAAAGTTGTGGCGCAAGATATCGATTTCGGTCGAATGCAGCTCAAAGAGCCGCATTCGATCCTGCGTACGCAAAAGCCGCCAGGCCAGAAAGGGCGATCCGGGGTAAAAGCGCAATTGCCCGTCCGCGTTGAGCGCGCTCACTTGTTCGACATAGTCGGCGACGGACGCCGGCAGGTCCGCGCGCGCCCATAATCTTGCGATACCCGTTTCATACTCGGACGTTTTCGCGGCATAGCCCTCCGTCAGCGAATACACGCCCGCGCCCGCGTGCGTGTCGACATACCAGTACGGCTTGTCCTTCTGCCCGAGGTAGCGCAGAAGCTGCACGACGACCGCGTGCTTGAGGACATCGGCATGATTGCCGGCATGAAAGGCATGGCGGTAGCTGAGCATGGGGGAAAGCGGCGGTAAAGGTCAGCGCCTGGTGGTGTAGCGGTCAGGCGGGAGCGAGCCAGCGCGGCGACGGCGGGCCCGACGAGCCAGGCCTTCGCGCGTGGCCCCTGTCGGGCGCGCGTCATCGGGGCTGCTCGAATGGCGCGTATTGTACGCGAACGATCGCGAGTACCGCTTTGCTCGCCGGTTCGCGCGGTGCCGTGCGTGCTGGTCGTCTCGATAGCTCATCGATTGGATCTCCTGGAGAAACGGTGAGTTGCGGTACGGCTTCACGCCGCGCGGAAGGTCGTTCGTGCACAATAGCGAAGTCCGCCGCGGCGTGGGAGCATGCCGAACGACATATGCCGTTCGGCAACGTTGCCGCGTCTCGCACGCCGTGGTGTCATTGTGTCCACCTCGATGGAGATCCCAAATGTCCTCGTTGAATACCAGCTTGAACGGGAAGGCGGCGGTCGTGACCGGCGCGGCCAGCGGCATCGGCAAGGAAATTGCGTTGACGCTTGCCCGGCAGGGCGCCGCCGTGGCGATCGCGGACCTGAACCTCGCCGGCGCGCAGGCGGTCGCCGATGAAATCGTCAAGGCCGGCGGCAAGGCCATTGGCGTGGCGATGGACGTGACGAACGAAGAGGCCGTCACGACAGGCATCGATCAGGTCGCCGAGCAGTTCGGCTCGGTCGACATCCTCGTTTCGAACGCTGGCATCCAGATCGTCAATCCGATCGAAAACTACTCGTTCTCCGATTGGAAGAAGATGCAGGCCATCCACGTCGATGGCGCGTTTCTGACCACGAAGGCCGCGCTCAAGCACATGTATCGCGATAATCGCGGCGGCGTCGTCATCTATATGGGCTCGGTTCACTCGCACGAAGCCTCGCCGCTGAAATCGGCCTACGTCGCGGCGAAGCACGCGCTGCTGGGCCTCGCCCGGGTGCTGGCGAAGGAGGGCGCCGCCCACAACGTTCGCTCGCACGTGGTATGCCCTGGCTTCGTGCGCACACCGCTCGTCGACAAACAGATTCCCGAACAGGCCAAGGAACTGGGCATCAGCGAAGAAGAGGTCGTCAAGCGCGTCATGCTCGGCCAGACGGTAGACGGTGTTTTCACGACAGTCGAAGATGTCGCGCAGACGGTGCTGTTCCTTTCCACGTTCCCGAGCGCGGCACTGACGGGGCAGTCGTTCGTCGTCAGCCACGGCTGGTATATGCAATAAGGAGAGCCGGCGATGGCAGAGCGCAATGGGAGACCAATCGGCGCTGGAGCATCGTCGGCGCCCGAGGCCGCGCGTGCGCGGCCGGATAGCTGGGAGGCTGACGAGGCGGTTGGCCAACCCGCTATCGTTTTGCCGCCGTATGAAACGGTTGCACTGGTGCTGCAAGGCGGCGGCGCGCTCGGCGCCTATCAAGCCGGTGTCTACGAAGGGCTTCACGAGGCAGGCGTGTTGCCCAACTGGATCGCCGGCATTTCGATAGGGGCGCTCAATACGGCCATCATCGCGGGCAACGCGCCCGACGATCGAGTGGCGAAATTGCACGAGTTCTGGGAGACGATCTGTCAGCCCGCTTACGGTTTGCCGTTGCCGCCGGCTGTCGAGAACGCCTTCTTCGAATCCAACGAAACCGTGCGCACGGCATTCACGGCCATGCAGGCCGTGAGCGCCCTTCTCGACGGGCAGAAAGGCTTTTTCGTGCCGCGCGTGCCGCCGCCATTGCCGTTCTCGGTCACCACGCCCGATCGAGCGAGCTGGTACGACACCACGCCGTTGAAAGCGACGCTCGAACGCCTGTGCGACTTCGATCGAATCAATTCGGGCGAAATGCGCGTCTCGGTGGCGGCCGTCAACGTCGGCACCGGCAACTTTGCCTACTTCCACAATACGCACACGAAGCTTCGGCCCGAGCATTTCATCGCATCGGCTTCATTACCGCCGGGGTTCGCTGCTACGAACGTCGACGGTGAATACTATTGGGACGGCGGACTGATGTCGAACACGCCGCTTTGGGAAGTCGTCCAAACTACGCCGCGCCGCGATACGCTCGCGTTTCAGGTGGACCTTTGGAGCGCGCGCGGCCCTGTGCCGAACAACGTCACTGACGTACAGGGCCGAGTGAAGGACATTCAGTATTCGAGCCGCACGAGGCTCGTCACGGACATGCTCCAGCATTCGCAGCGCTTTCGCCATGTGTTGCGCGAATTGCTGACGCGCGTGGCGCCGGAACATCGCGACGATCCCTGGTGCAAGCTGGCCGACGAGCTGGCAACCTCGCGCCGCTACAACGTGTTTCAGCTCGTTTATCGCGACAAGGAATTCGAGGGCAATTACAAGGACTATCAGTTCGGGCTGTCCACGATGCATCTGCATTGGAAGAGCGGCCTGCAAGACATTCGCTTGAGCCTCGCTCAGCCTGGATGGCTGGAAATGCCTCAGAACGACGCCGGGTTCGTGACGCACGACATCCATCGGGATCTGCGCTGAGCAGTGCTCTCGGCGAAGTCGAGCGCGAGAAGGAGAACGCGAGAAGGAGAACGGCGCCGCGAGGGCGCCGTTCGTGCGTATGGCCAGCGTGTCGGCCGAGCCGGGCAGCGTTGCGGCCCGCGCCGCGCGGCGTGCCGCTCGCCCGTTATTTGATCACGTGCGCGATCGCGTTCGCGACGACGTCGATATTGCGCGTGTTGAGGGCGGCAACGCAGATGCGGCCCGTGCTGACCGCATAGATGCCGAACTCTTCGCGCAGACGATCCACCTGAGCGGCCGTCAATCCCGAGTACGAGAACATCCCGCGCTGCGCATTGACGAAGCCGAAGTCGCGGTCGACGCCTGCCGCTTTCAGGCGCTCGACGAGACCATTGCGCATCGCGCGAATGCGGTCGCGCATCTCCGCCAGCTCCTGTTCCCACGTTGCCCGCAAAGCCGGCGTGTTGAGGATGCTGGCGACAATCGAGGCGCCGTGCGTCGGCGGGTTCGAGTAGTTCGTGCGAATGACGCGCTTCAGTTGCGAGAGCACGCGCGCCGCTTCTTCCTTCGTATCGGTGATGATCGAAAGCGCGCCCACGCGCTCGCCGTAGAGCGAGAACGACTTCGAGAACGACGACGCCACGAACGTATTCACCTCCGCCGCGGCGAAAAGCCGTACCGCGAGCGCGTCAGCCTCGATGCTGTCGCCGAAGCCCTGGTACGCGATGTCGAGGAACGGCACGAGCCCGCGCGCCTTCACCACTTCGACGATCTGCTTCCATTGCGCCTCGCCGAGATCGACGCCGGTCGGGTTATGGCAGCACGCGTGCAGCACGACGACCGTCCCTGCGGGATAGCCGTTGAGGGCATCGAGCATCGCGGCGAAATTGACGCCATGCGTCGCGCCGTCGTAATAGGGGTACGAGACGACTTCGAAGCCCGCGCCTTCGAAGAGGGCGCGGTGATTTTCCCAGCTTGGGTCGCTGATGGCGACCTTCGCGGCCGGCTTCAGGCGTTTGAGGAAGTCGGCGCCGATCTTGAGCGCCCCCGTGCCACCGAGCGCCTCGGCCGTCACCACGCGTCCCTCCGCGATGAGCGGCGAAGACTGGCCGAGCAACAGCGTTTGCGCGGCGGTGTTGTAGGCCGCGATGCCTTCGATTGGCAGGTAGCCGCGCGGCTGCTCAGCCGCGACGCGAGCCTGTTCCGCCTCACGCACCGCGCGCAGCAACGGGATCTTGCCTCCCTCGTTGAAGTACACGCCGACGCCGAGATTGACTTTCGTCGGGCGCGAGTCGGCGTTGAATGCTTCGTTGAGGCCGAGGATCGGGTCGCGGGGCGCGAGTTCGACTGCGGAGAAAAGGGACATGATGTACGTTCGGCGTAGTAAGGAAAGAGAGCTGCTCTCGCATCGGGCCCGAAACCGGCGGCGGATGGCGTCCGTTCGGCAATGGGCGGCCGGCCCGCGGCGAAACGCTATGACAGAAACCGGGATTGTAGCGAATTTTGGCGTGAATCCGGGCCAGAAATCGCAATTGCCGCGGAAGCCGGAAGGTTGGGATCGTCGCGGCGGCGGGTCTGCTCGCGAAGGCGCAAACCGTTAAAATAGCGTTTTTCTTCGGCGAAGGATGCCCTTTTTCCTCATGTCCGAGCACACGTCCCACGCCGCCGATGACCTCGACGAATCGAAGTTCGTCGAATTCGACGGCTCCCCGTTCCACCTTTACCAGCCTTACCCGCCGGCCGGGGATCAGCCCGAGGCGATCAAGCTGATCGTCGAAGGCGTCGAAGACGGTCTCTCGTTCCAGACGCTGCTTGGCGTAACGGGCTCGGGCAAGACTTTCACGATGGCCAACGCGATCGCGCGCCTTGGGCGCCCGGCGATCGTGTTCGCACCGAACAAGACGCTCGCCGCGCAGCTCTACTCGGAATTCCGCGAGTTCTTCCCGCGCAACGCGGTGGAGTATTTCGTCTCCTACTACGACTACTACCAGCCCGAAGCTTACGTGCCGCAGCGGGACCTCTTCATCGAAAAGGATTCGTCGATCAACGAGCACATCGAACAGATGCGGCTTTCGGCGACGAAGAGCCTGATGGAGCGGCGCGACGTCGTCATCGTCGCGACGGTCTCGGCGATATACGGTATCGGCAACCCGAGCGAATATCACCAGATGATCCTCACGCTGCGCACGGGCGACAAGATCGGGCAGCGCGAGGTGATCGCGCGGCTGATCGCGATGCAGTACTCACGCAACGAGGCCGATTTCCAGCGCGGCGCATTCCGCGTGCGCGGCGACACGATCGACGTCTTCCCGGCCGAGCACGCCGAAATGGCGCTGCGCATCGAGCTTTTCGATGACGAGGTCGATTCGCTGCATCTGTTCGATCCGCTGACGGGCCGCGTGCGCCAGAAGATTCCGCGCTTCACCGTCTATCCCTCGTCGCACTACGTGACGCCGCGAGAGACGGTCATGCGCGCGGTCGAGACGATCAAGGCTGAACTGCGCGAGCGGCTCGAGTTCTTCCATCGCGAGGGCAGGCTCGTCGAGGCGCAACGCCTCGAGCAGCGTACCCGCTTCGACCTCGAGATGCTGCAGGAGCTCGGCTTTTGCAAGGGCATCGAGAACTACACGCGGCATTTCTCCGGTGCGGCGCCGGGTGAGCCGCCTCCGACGCTCGTCGATTACCTGCCGCCCGACGCGGTGATGTTCCTCGACGAGTCGCACGTGCTGATCGGCCAGCTCAACGGCATGTACAACGGCGACCGCGCACGCAAGCAAAATCTCGTCGACTACGGATTTCGGCTGCCGTCGGCGCTCGACAACCGGCCGCTCAAGTTCCACGAATTCGAGCGCAAGATGCGGCAGGGCATCTTCGTGACGGCGACGCCCGCCGATTACGAGCGCAGGACATCGGGTCAGGTCGTCGAGCAAGTCGTGCGGCCGACGGGGCTCGTCGACCCTGAAGTCGAGGTGCGTCCGGCGCGCACGCAAGTCGACGACGTTCTGTCGGAAATCAACGCGCGCGTCGCCGCGAACGAGCGCGTGCTCGTCACCGTGCTCACCAAGCGCATGGCCGAGCAGCTCACGGAGTTTCTTGCCGATCATGGCGTCAAAGTCCGCTATCTGCATAGCGACATCGACACCGTCGAGCGCGTCGAGATCATCCGCGATCTGCGGCTCGGCACGTTCGACGTGCTGGTCGGGATCAACCTGTTGCGCGAGGGGCTCGACATTCCGGAAGTTTCGCTCGTGGCCATTCTCGACGCGGACAAGGAAGGCTTCCTTCGGGCGGAACGGTCGCTGATCCAGACGATCGGCCGGGCCGCGCGCAACGTCAACGGCCGCGCGATTCTTTACGCCGACCAGATCACCGATTCGATGCGCCGCGCGATCGACGAAACCGAGCGGCGCCGGGCGAAGCAAATCGCTCACAACGAGCGGATGGGCATTACGCCGCGCGGCGTCGTGAAGCGGATCAAGGACATCATCGACGGTGTCTACAACGCCGACGATGCGCGCGCCGAGCTGAAGGAGATGCAGCAGCGGGCCAAATTCGAAGACATGTCGGAAAAGCAGCTCGCCAAGGAAATCAAGCGGCTCGAGAAGCAGATGATGGACTTTGCCAAGAATCTCGAATTCGAAAAGGCCGCTCAGGCGCGCGATCAGCTCGCCGCGTTGCGAGAACGCGCGTTCGGCGCGAACGTCGGCGATTCGATCGTCGGCAACGGCTGAGTACCGCCGATACAACGCCAATTCCCCGCTCCCCGCGTGTCTATTTGGTATGACGAGCAGTTCGGTGTTAGACTTCCACCCAATTGATAATCGTTCGCATTTGCGTTCGTGTTCGTGTTCCAGTGCGGCAACGATCGTCGAGAACGCGTTTCGCGGCGGAGCGGGTGCTCCGCCTTTGTCCCTTTCGTAGGAGTTTCGATGCAGCGTACTTCCTGGATTCGCGGCGGCCTCGTGGCGGCCGTCGCGATGGCCTCCGTGGCGGCGTCGGCCGCCGAATACCCGATCGGCAAGCAACAGATCGCGGGCGGCATGGAGATCGGTGCCGTCTATTTGCAGCCGATCACGATGGATCCCGAGGGCATGATGCGCAAGGCGTCCGATTCGGATATTCATCTCGAGGCCGATATCCATGCGGTGAAGGGCAATCCGACGGGCTTCGCGGAAGGCGACTGGATGCCGTACCTGCAAGTGACTTACGAATTGACGAAGCCGGGCTCGAACTATTCGGCGAAAGGCGATCTCATGCCGATGGTGGCGGACGACGGCCCCCACTATGGTGACAACGTCAAGCTCGCCGGGCCGGGCAAGTACCACCTCAAGGTCGTCGTGAACCCGCCGATGCAAACGGGCCATATGGCATTCGGTCGCCACGTCGACAAAGAAACCGGCGTGGGTCCGTGGTTCAAGCCGATCACGCTCGAATACGACTTTCCGTTCGCGGGCATCGGCAAGAAGGGCGGGTACTGAGCGATGCGGCCATTCTTCATGACCGTCGCGATCGCGGCCGGGAGGCATGCATGAGCGTATATCGCAAGATTGCAGGGTTCGCGTCGGCGGTGATCATTGCCATGGCGAGCGTCGGCACCGCGGCGCACGCCGACGATCTCCCGACGTTCAAGCTCGAAATGGCCGACGGCAAGCTGAATCCGGCGCGGATCGACGTGCCGGCCGGCAAACGCATCAAGATCGAGATTCGCAACACGGGCAAGGGCGCGGTGGAGTTCGAAAGCGTCGAGCTGCGCAAAGAGAAGGTGCTCGCGCCGGGCGCAGACTCGTTCGTCGTCATTGCGCCGCTCGATCCGGGGCAATACAAGTTCTTCGATGATTTTCATCAGACGGCGCAAGGCGTGATCGTCGCGAAGTAGCAGTTGCGCGCGGTCGCTCGTTCAGGGGACGGCCGCACGCGGGAGAGGATGGATGGGCCAGGTACTGTTCGTGGTATGGCGGGAAAGCGTCGAGGCGCTGCTCGTAGTCGGTATTCTCTATGCATGGTTGAGCCACGGCGACGATTCGGCGCGTCGCGGTCTGCCTTACTTGTGGGTCGGCGTGGGCGCGGGATTGCTCGCGGCCGTGGCTTTGGGCGCGGCGCTCGTCGGCTTCAGCGAGTTCCTGTCGGGCGATGCGGCCGATTATTTCCAGACGGGCATGGTCCTCATCGCGTGCGTGCTGATCGTCCAGATGGTGCTCTGGATGAAACGTCATGGGCGGACGCTCAAACGCGATATGGAGCGTTCGCTGCAAGCGCATACGCGCGACGGTAACGGCTGGGGCATCGCCGTTCTGGTGGCGCTCGCCATTGCGCGGGAAGGCAGCGAGACCGTCATCTTCCTCTACGGCCTCGGATTCGGGCAGTCAGGCGCTGTCAAAGGCACCGACGTCATTGCGATCGTGCTCGGCTTCGGGCTCGCGCTCTTTACTTTCTATCTGCTGCAGCTCGGCGGGCGCATCTTTTCGTGGCGCCAGTTTTTCCGCGTGACCGAGATCATGCTGTTGTTGCTGGCGGCCGGTTTGCTCCAGACCGGTGTCGATAAATTGATCGACAAGGAGATCCTGCCGCTCGGGATCACGCAAGTGTGGAACACTTCGGCGCTGCTCGACGACTCGAGCACGGTGGGCTCGCTCGTCGCCGCGCTGACAGGTTACCGAGCGCATCCGTCGCTGACGAACCTCGTCGCGTATTTGCTCTACTGGTTGTTCGTCGGCTGGCTCGTGCGCCGCGCGAGCCGTGTGCCGGCGGCCGCGGCGAGCCGAGCGGTATGAGCGCACGGATCGGCGTTTCGGCGAGCGCGGGGCGGCTCGCGCATGTCGGCGACTGGATGCAGCGCAACGCCGCGGCCATTCGCGCGGTGCAATGGCTGGTCGTCGCGGTCTACGCATTTTTGATCGTCGTCCCGGCCTGCCTGCCGCTGCCCGACGACACGGCGCACCTGTGGAGCAATCTCACGCTCGCTGCCCAGTTCGTGTTCTGGGGCATCTGGTGGCCGTTCGTCCTGCTTTCGATGGTTCTGCTCGGCCGTGTCTGGTGCGGCGTGCTGTGTCCCGAGGGTGCGCTTGCCGAGTTTGCGAGCCGGCACGGCCGGGGACGGGCCATCCCGCGCTGGATGCGTTGGGGCGGTTGGCCGTTCGTGGCCTTCGGATTGACGACCATCTACGGCCAGATGGTCAGCGTCTACCAATATCCGCTCGCGGTTTTGTTGGTGTTGGGTGGCTCGACGTTTGCCGCGATCGTCATCGGTTTGCTCTATGGGCGCGAAAAGCGTGTCTGGTGCCGCTATCTATGCCCGGTCAATGGCGTCTTTTCGTTGCTCGCGCGGCTTGCGCCTTTCCACTACAAGGTTGACGAGGACGCATGGCGGCGCTCGTACAAGCAAGGCGAGCAAGGTCACCGCGTGATCCCGATCAACTGCGCGCCGCTGGTTCCGCTGCGCAATATGAAGGGCGCCGCGTCGTGCCACATGTGCGGCCGCTGCAGCGGACACCGTGAGGCCATCGCGCTCAGTTGGCGTTCGCCTTCGCATGAAGTCGTCGAACTCGGCAGGCAGGCAGGCAACGCGTGGGATACCGCATTGGTGCTCTATGGGTTGCTCGGCGTCGCGATTGGCGCGTTTCATTGGACGGTGAGCCCCTGGTTCGTGCAGTTGAAGCAATTTCTTGCCATGTGGCTGATCGATCACGATGTGACGTGGCCGCTTGCGACGAACGCGCCGTGGTTCGTCCTGACGCACTATCCCGACCGGAACGATGTTTTCTCATGGCTCGATGGGACACTCGTCGTTGGCTATATTCTCGCAACGGCCGTCGTCTACGGCACGGCGCTGCTCGCGTTGATCGCGCTGGCGGCGCGCGCGCTGGGGTCTTGGGATCGCCAGCGCCTCCATCATTTGACGCAGGCGCTCATTCCGGTTGCGGGAGCCGGTGTCTTTCTCGGTTTGTCCGCGACAACGGTTTCGCTTTTGCGCGCCGAGCATCTCGCGCTCGACTGGGTGCCCGTCGTCCGGATTGCCGTGCTGGCCGTCGCCAATTCATGGAGTGCGTGGCTCGGCTGGCGAATTGCATGCAGCTATCGACCACGCTGGCTAGCTCTCTTTGGTGCGATGGTGCCTTTCGTTGCGGCGCTTGCCGTTGCCGACAGTGCGTGGTGGCTGATGTTCTGGGGCTTCTCGCACTGAGGCTCGTATGAGCGGATGACTGCGAGCGGGAGGGGAGCGCCTGCGATTGGCCGGCAAGCCTGCCATTAAGGGTCCTGCCGAACGCTAGCCGACCGTCTGACGGCATCAAAGGCTGCACGGCGCGGATGTTCGCTGTGAAGCAGGAAGTGACATCAAAAAAGCGGCATGGCTGGCTTCGACGGTTGCTGAAAGGCTTGCACGAAGGGGTCTAGACTCGCGTGCTACGTCGTCTCTGCTGGCTACTGCCCAACACCTCTCACGGAGGTGGTCCCCACAATAACTCGATAGAGCGCTACTTCGTCAGGATGAGCTTGCCCAGGCGCGTTGCTCGCAGCTGATAAGTCTCGCCGTTGTGCGTGATCAGCACATGCGTGCGTCCCTGTAACAGCGAGTCACTACGCAAGACGCGCTGTTCGCTCGGGCCCGCGCTCGTGCTTGTGCTGGCGCTATGAGGCGATTGCTGCGTGCGCATCTCGCGCGCGGAACCGCGGGCGTCCAGGCTGCGATGACGCGGCGTGCCGTGAGTGGAGGCTCGCAGCGTCAAAGTGGAAGGGCGGGCGAACTCGGTCATACCGTGCGTTCTCTCAGTCGCGCATCGCGCGGTTGCATTCGATGGACGAATTATAAATGAGAATCATTATCGATTGAAAGAAGATTTTCATCGACACGCGCCCGCTGATAGGGAATAACGGTGCATCGAGGGCCGGCGGAGCCCTCAATGTAGCGCCCCAGGCTCCTTTGGGTTCTGCACGGCGTATTGGCGTATCAGGCGCACCGTATCGATGTCGGACTCGCGATAGGCCGACTTCACGATCTCGCTCGTTTGTCTCGCATCTTCCGTATCGGGAGTGGGAAGCGTCGTCTCGTACTGGAAGCGAAGGAAGAGCTGCACTTCGTCGGGCTGCTCGATCGTCATCGTGAGCGAGCCGCCGACGTGCGCCTCCGTCGCGCGGATGACATAGCGCACGCTTTCGTTCGGCGTCAGGGTGACGTGGTCGCGCACGGTGGCATGGCCATAATGCAGTTCGCGCTCGAGTGTGTGATCCGTTCGCGAAAGAATCGTGCAGCTGTCGAGCCCGAGCACGAACAGTTGCGGTTGTTCGGCGCGGAGCACCAGCCCTTCCCAAAGCTGTTCGCGCGTCAGTGTCTCGACGAGCGGGTTGAGCGGATCGTTGATCTGAATCAGGTGTTCGAAATTCAATGGAAGACCCTTCCTCTCAAGAAAGTGTCCCTACGGGGATTTCCCCCAAGGGGACTATCCCCAACGGGACTATCCCCAACGGGACTACCTTCGGGGCGCCTTCGGGGCGCCTTCGGGCGCCAACTCCGCGCCAACTTTTCTGGTCTGGAGGCGCTTCAGCGCATGCTGCGTTCAGGCTGCGTTCGTCGCCGCCGGCGGCACGGCCGCGAGTCCCGTCTCGATATTGATCGGGCCCGTCAGAATCTTGTGAACGGGACATGCGTTGGCGATTTGCAAGAGACGCTCCCGTTGCTCGTCGGACAATGCGCCGTGCAGGACGATCGTCCGGCTGATCTTCGTGCCGTCGTTGCCCGATTCCAGCGACAGCGTGACGTGAACGTCCTCGAGCGGCCAGCCTTTTCGCTGCGCGTACATTTTCAACGTGATCGAAGTACATGCGCCGAGACCGGACAATAACAACGACACGGGCGTCGGCCCGAGATCGCCGCCCCCGAGCGAGGCTGGCTCATCGGCATGCCAGAGATGCGTGCCGTCGTTGAAGTCGACTCGATAGTTCGTTGTACCAATCGTTGCGTTGACGATGCGTTCGCTCATGTGCATGGGCTCCAGTCCGAGTGCGCCTCGATGGCGCGATGCCGGCCGGCCGCGCCAAAATTCGAGCGTAGGCGGGCCGGTCGGCATGAGCGATTATTTTGACGCAATTCCGTCGCGTTCGCGCGTCATTGCGACGAGCCTGGCGCCCGCGGACGCGAGCGCGGGGTTCGAAGAACGAGCCCGGAGCCGCGCAGTCTCAATGCGCGATGACGCCCATCCGCCCGGATTGATAATCGACAATGGCCTGACGGATCTCGTCTTCGCTATTCATGACGAAAGGCCCGTGTCTGACGACCGGTTCGTTGAGCGGTACACCGCCGATGAGCAGCGCATCGAGCGGCTCGTCGCCGGCCGCCAGCCGGATTGCGTCGCCGTCATCGTCGAATGCGATCATGTGCTGCGGCTGCACGGCTTGCTCGCGCTCGCCATAAAGACCGGCGCCGGCGAGCGGATAGGCGAACACCCGAAACTCGCGCGGCACGGGATGGACGATCGCCGCGCCCGGTTCGAGCGTGAAGTGCTGATAGAGAATCGGGGTGCGCGTCTCGATCCGGGCTTTCACGCCGAGCGCTTCTCCGGCGATGACCTTCACGCGCACTTTTCCATCACTTGCCGACGCCGTGGGGATCTGTGCCGAGCCGATCTCCTGGTAGCGCGGGGAGATCATTTTGTCGCGACGCGGCAAGTTGACCCAGAGCTGGAGGCCGTGAACAGGCCCTCCCTCGCGGGCGAACACGGGATCGGGCATCTCGCTATGGACGACGCCGGCACCGGCCGTCATCCATTGCACGTCGCCTGCGCGCAGCACGCCCGAGTGGCCGGCCGAATCCTTGTGCGCGAAGCTGCCCTCGAGCATGTAGGTGACGGTTTCGAAGCCGCGATGCGGGTGATCCGGGGCGCCTTTGGCCTCGCCCGGCGCATAGTCCACCGGTCCCATTTCGTCGAGCAGCAGAAAGGGATCGAAGTCCATTAACATGCGGGTGGGGAACGGCCGATGGACGATAAAGCCGCCGCCCTCGGTCGTACGAACGGCGGGGAGCGAAAATTTAATGCTGCGGATGCTCGTCATGGCGGAAGTTCCTTGGGCGGTGCGATGATGCTTGAATCGATACGCGGGTGGCCCCAAGGCGAACTTCGCCGCCCCTTTCGGACAGCGAGCGCAGCGGCGTGGGGCCGTTCAATGTGAAACCTATTATATGGACAGGCTCTCCCGCTTCCAGCCATGCCTGGAGCAATGGTTTGTCTCACGGATGGAACGATGACATGCAGTTCGATTCGCACAATCTGAACGACCTGATGTATTTCGCGCAGGTCGTCGAACACGGCGGGTTTTCCGCGGCCGAGCGCATGCTCGGCATCTCTAAGTCGCGGCTGTCGCGGCGTGTGGCCGAGCTCGAAGCGTCCGTCGGCGTGCGCTTGCTGCAGCGTTCGACGAGAAAACTCGCACTCACCGAGGCAGGGCAGTTGTTTTACCGGCATTGTCAGGCAATGCTCTCCGAAGCGCAGGCGGCGATGAATGCCGTGCAAGAGCTGCGCTCGTCGCCGCGCGGCACGGTCCGCGTGAGCGTGCCGGTCACGCTTTCGCAGATACTGCTGTCCGAGACGCTGCCGGAGTTCCTGCTTCGTTATCCCGAAATCCGCGTGACGATCCGTGTGACGAATCGCGTCGTCGATCTTTATGAGGATCCGGTCGATGTCGCACTGCGAGTACGCTCCGATCCGCCGGACAGCGCGAATATCGTCGCCAGGCCGCTTTGGCATACGAATCAGATGCTCGTGGCTTCGCCCACCTTGCTGAGTCAGAACGCGCCGCCGCTCGTGCCCGGCGATCTTGCCAAGTTCGAGACGCTCGATACGCCGAGCGCCGACGGCCGCCATGTTTTCAATCTGATCGGTCCGGACGGCAAACGTTACGTCCACGAGCATGAGCCGCGTGTCATCACCGACGACCTCGCGACGATTCGCGAGGCCGTGCTCGCAGGTGTCGGCATAGCGGCGCTGCCCGAGATGATGTACGGGGCGGCGATGCGCGCGGGGCGGATGTCGCCTGTCATGCCGGGCTGGACGCTGCCATCGCCGAAGCTCTATGCGGCCTTCATCTCGCGCCAGGGGATGGTGCCGGCCGTGCGGGCATTCGTCGATTTTCTCGTCGAAGTGCTCGATCGAGGCGAGCAGAGTGCGCTGTCGCGCGAGTGTCCGACGCTCGATCAAATTCGAGCGATTCAGGCCTCCACCGCGGCAACGTGATATCGGTGGAGGCGGGCGCGTTCTCGTTGGCGCGAGATCGCTGCTGTCATTTAAGTGCGGCCGGCAATCGATAGTTTCTATGGGCCTTCGCTTGAACGGTCACGCGTGCAGGCCTATATTGAAAACTCGTTCGGATCGGCGTGTCCGGTGCGAACTCCGACGGCTGCTCTTATAGCAAGCCTGATAGGGTGGCTGCGCTGTCCGTGGTCAACCACGGCTGCCGCATGCGGTGCTCACGCTACCCCGATGGCGGATGAGCCCGCCGCCCGAAGGCGCGGTGTGCGCATGAAAAAAGGCCCTCATCTTTCGATGGGGGCCTTTTACAATGTGGCTCGACTGTGTAACGCTCCGACTGGCCCGGCGCGGGCCCAGGCCCCGGCGAACTCGGCTGCCGCGACGGCCGGCTCAACGCTGCGCTTGCGGACGCGGAAACGTCACGAAGCCAATTTTGGTCAGGCCGCCCGCTTGCGCGGCAGACATGACGTCGGCGACCCGTTCGTAGGGTACCTTTCGATCGGCAGCCAGCCGTAGTTCCGGCTGCGGGTTCGCTTGCGCGGCTCGCTCGAATCTCGTACGCAGCGTCGTGTCGTCGATGCGCTCGTCGCCCCAGAAGAGCGATCCGTCGGCGCGCACCGAGACGTCGACTTGTTTCGGCGTTTCGACGAGCTTGCTGCCGCCCGTTTGCGGCAGATCGATTTTGATCGCACGGTGAATGGCCGGCACCGCGACGAGCAACACGATCACGAGTACCAGCATGACGTCGATGAACGGCGTCATGTTGATCTCGTTCATGAGTCCATCGTCTTCGTCGTCGAACTGCTGTATAGCCATCGTTCGTCCCCGACTTCAGTTCGCGCGCGCGGCGAGCCGTAGGCCGCCGGTGCCCGTGGAGGCAAGACGCGCACCTGTCACGAAGTACGCGTGCAAGCCATGCGCGAATCGCCGCAAGCTGCCGACGAGGACCTTGTTCGAGCGTGTCAGCGCGTTATAGCCGAGCACGGCCGGGATTGCGACCACAAGGCCGAACGCCGTCATCACGAGCGCCTCGCCGATCGGCCCCGCGATCTGATCGATCGAGGCCGCTCCGCTCGCGCCGATGGACAACAGCGCGCGATGGATACCCCAGACCGTGCCGAACAGCCCGATGAACGGCGCCGTCGAGCCGATCGACGCTAGCGCGCCGAGCCCGCCTTGAAGATGCGCGACGCGATTTTCCATCGTGTCTTTGAGACAGCGCGAAATCCAATCTGAGATGTCGAGCTGGTCATGCAGGTGGGGCCGCGTGCGCTTGTGGTGGTCGGCGGCTTCCTGCCCCGCAAGCACTAATGCAAGGTAGGGATTGTCATTCGCGGATCGCTGCGTCTCGCCGAGCTTGTCGAGACCGCTCGCGAAATCGTCGGAATGCCAGAATTCGCGTTCCGCATTCCTCGAGAGGCGCCTGAGCCGGATGATGTTCCATCCCTTGACGGCCATGGCGCTCCAGGAAACCAGCGACATCGTCAGCAATACGATCGCGATCGCGCGCGTGACGAAATCGCCCTGAGCCCAGACGTGGGCCAGACTATAGCTCTCCATTCGATTCCTCTTTTTGTTGCTGGTGACGGTTAATCGTCGAGTGCGAACCCGAACGGCTGCGTGTAAGTCACGCGTATCGGCGTGCCGTTCTCGACGTAAGGACGGCATGAACTTGCGCGCATCGCGGCGAGCGCGGCATCGTCGAGACGCGGGTAGCCGCTGCTCTTTGCGAGCTCAACGCGCTCGATCGTTCCGGTCGCGCCGACGACGAACCGTACGTCGGCCGTGCCCGTTTCGCCGCGGCGGCGCGATAGTGCGGGGTAGTCGGGCTTCACGACCCGGCAGTCGATGTGCGGAACTGCCTTCGGGGCGGCGATGGCGAGGGTTTCCCGATTGCTGGCGCCCGCCGCGGGCGATTGCGCGGCGGGTTGCTCGGGGGCCTTCGCCGGTTGGTTGGTGGCCGATTCCTGTGTACGCGCTACCGTTGGCGCCGGTTCGGGCGAGGTAACGGCTTTGGGCGTGGCCGGTGCGGGTTTGGGCGCGGGTAACGGTCGGGGAGGTGCGACGTGCGGCTCGAGCTTTTTCTTGACAACCGGGTGGGGGACCGGCTCAAGCGCCGAACGTAGCGCGGGCGGCGCGGGGGGCGCCGCGACGGGCGCGGGTTCCTGACGCAGCAACTGTGCCGTGATGACTTTCGATTCGATTGAGAGCGGCGGCGCTTGCCGCTGTGTCATCTGCATGATCGCAGCGATCAGCGCGATGTGGGCGAGCGCAACGACCGCGACAGTCGACGCAATGCGGATGCGTACCGGAGGGAGCGTGGCCGGCGTCATGGCGGACGGAGCGTTGAGCGATGGTGGCATATTAGCGCGGACCCCAGTCGCCAGCGCCTGCCGGGCCAAGGAAAACCTCCCGTTTCACGCGCGAAAAATCAGCACCGAGATACATAGCGTCGTCACAAAACCGATGAGCAGTTCCATCTCGACCCCCTCGAGGAAAACGAGCGGCTGCTGGCTGCTTGCGTGACTGGCGCCGACGAAAGGAATAACAGGAAGAGCGGGCGGAAGCTTCAGGCTGCCTTGCGCTCGTAAAACGTCAAGTGGACCGGCTGAACCGTATCGGGCCGTTCGACGCCGCAGCGAGCTTCGCAGACCCCGCACTGGGCCATGACGTCGCGCACCGACTCCTCACACTTGCCGCAGCAGGTGGCCACGCCGAGCTCGAACTGGAGCTCGTCGAACGTATCGACGCCCTCGGCAATGGAGGCGCGAATCTTCCGGTCGGAAACGGACTTGCAAACGCAGACGATCATGGCTAACGCGATAGCGAACGTTAATGCGAACTATTATCATTTCGATCCGTTCGCTTGGCAAGTCCATTAGCGAAATTTTTGTAGCGATGGTCGACGGATGTGGCCCTTTACTCGGCGGGGCGCCCGAGAGCCGGGGAGGCGAGCAAGCCTCCCTGAAAAGGGGCTGAATCAGGCGGCCCGAGGCTCTTGCGCCGGCGTATCGCGCGGCGCAATGTCGACTCGTTCGACCGGGCCGCCGAGCCCGAGCAGTCTTGACGCAAGCTGACGCAGATGCGCGCCGTCGTTCGTGGAGCAAAGTCGCGGCGGCGGGACGGAATTCGTGCCCGTGGCGGCCCGCAAGCCGTTTGAGCCGAGTACACGCTCGAGTTGCCGTGCGATCGCGACGCTCGTATCGATCAGCATGACGCGGTCGTCTACGATGTCGCGAATCACCGCATCGAAAAATGGATAGTGCGTGCAGCCGAGCACGAGCGTGTCGGCGCCCGCGGCAAGCATCGGTTCGATGTAGCTCGCGAGCAGTGCACGGACCTGCGCGGAGTCCACGTCGCAACGCTCGATGGCTTCGACGAGACCGTGGCCAGGCTGACAGAGGAACCGGCAGTCCGCGCCGTGGCGCTCCATCAACGCGCGAAAGCGCTCGCTTCGCAGCGTGACCTGAGTGGCGAGCACGCCGGCAACGCGCGTTTTCGATTGAATGGCAGCGGGCTTGATGCCGGGCTCGACGCCGATCACCGGGATGGTCAGCCTTTCACGCGCGAGCGCGATCGATTCCGCCGTCGCCGTGTTGCACGCGACGACGAGCGCCTTGGCGCCTTGCGAAATCAGCCACTCGCCGATGGCGAGCGTGCGCTCGACGATGAATGCATGGTCGCGCTCGCCGTAAGGCGCATAGCGCGAATCGGCCACGTAGACGAGCGCTTCGTCGGGCAGTTGCGCCCGTACGGCGCGCAGCACGGAAAGTCCGCCGAGGCCGGAATCGAATATGCCGACTGGACGAACCGCCATCCCATTCGCGGAAATGTCGGCGAAAGCCGTGAGCGGGTCGCCGGCGGACCCGCTGACTGGCGCGTCGAGCTCTGAGGTCATGGCTGCATTATTCTTCCACGCTTCCCATTCCGGACTGCTGATAGTTCTCGAGGCCGACTCTATCGACGAGGCCGATCTGCGTTTCGAGCCAGTCGATGTGTTCTTCGGTGTCTTCGAGAATCTCGGTAAAGATTTGGCGCGAGACGTAATCCTGGACGGATTCGCAGTAGGCGATCGCTTCCTGACACGTCGCACGCGAACCAAGCTCGAGCTTCAAGTCGCACTCGAGGATTTCCCGCGTGTTCTCGCCGATCATGAGCTTGCCGAGATCCTGCAGGTTCGGCAACCCGTCGAGAAACAGCACGCGCTCGATCAGCTTGTCGGCATGCTTCATCTCGTCGATCGACTCTTCATACTCGTGCTTGCCGAGCTTCACGAGCCCCCAGTTCTTGTAGATCCGGGCATGAAGGAAGTACTGATTGATTGCCGTCAGTTCGTTTTTTAGTTGCGCGTTCAGATATTCGATGACTTTCGCGTCGCCTTTCATGAAAGTTCCTTTTGCATCGTATTGAGGCCGTGATTGGCAACGATAAACCGTGCGACGGCAAATGCCAAGACGACACCCGTTTCGTTGGCCGATCGGTCAAGGCAATGTGGCTGAGCCTGCCCCGGTCCTCCGAAAAAACCGGGCCCGAGGAGCCCGGTTCCTGCCACGGCGACGTGATCGATACTACAGCGCCGAGCGATTACGCAGGGACGACCGGCAGCTTGCCGATTTTCGCGCGCCACTCCTTCGGCCCCGTCTCATGGACGGACGTACCTTTCGAATCGACGGCAACCGTGACCGGCATATCCGTCACGTCGAACTCGTAGATCGCTTCCATGCCGAGGTCTTCGAACGCGAGCACCTTGGCGCCGCGGATCGCCTTCGAGACGAGATAGGCGGCACCGCCGACGGCCATCAGATATGCGGCCTGATGCTTCTTGATCGACTCTATCGCGACGGGTCCGCGCTCGGCCTTGCCGATCATCGCAATGAGGCCCGTTTGCGCGAGCATCGTTTCGGTGAATTTGTCCATGCGCGTCGACGTGGTGGGGCCGGCGGGGCCGACTACTTCGTCGCGCACCGGATCGACCGGCCCGACATAGTAGATCACGCGATTCTTGAACTCGACGGGAAGTTTCTCGCCTTTCGCGAGCATGTCGGCGATGCGCTTGTGCGCCGCGTCGCGACCGGTCAGCATCTTGCCCGACAGCAGCAGCGTCTGGCCTGGTTTCCAGCTCGCGACTTCCTCGGGCGTCAACGTGTTCAAATCGACGCGTTTGCTCGTTTCCGTGTCGGCCACCCACTGCACTTTCGGCCAGGCGTCGAGCGGCGGAGCGTCGAGCTTGGCGACGCCCGAGCCGTCGAGCGTGAAGTGCGCATGGCGCGTTGCCGCGCAGTTCGGAATGATCGCGATCGGCTTCGAGGCCGCGTGAGTCGGCGCGGCCATGATCTTGACGTCGAGCACGGTCGAAAGGCCACCGAGGCCTTGCGCGCCGATGCCGAGCGCGTTGACTTTTTCGTAGAGCTCGACGCGAAGCTCCTCGATCCAGTCGCGCGGGCCGCGCGCGATGATTTCCTGAATGTCGATCGGCTCCATCAGCGATTCCTTCGCCATCACCATCGCCTTGTCGGCCGTGCCGCCGATGCCGATGCCGAGCATGCCGGGCGGGCACCAGCCGGCGCCCATGGTCGGGACGGTCTTCAAGACCCAGTCGACGATCGAGTCCGACGGGTTCAGCATCGCGAACTTCGATTTGTTCTCGGAGCCGCCGCCCTTGGCGGCGACCTGCACGTCGACCTTGTCGCCGGGGACGAGCTCATAGTGGATGACGGCCGGGGTGTTGTCCTTCGTATTCTTACGCGCACCTTCAGGCGGACTCACGATCGAGGCGCGCAGAACGTTGTCGGGGTCCAGGTAGCCGCGCCGCACGCCTTCGTTGATCATGTCGGTGACGCCCATCGTCGCGGGACCGCTCTCGCTGCCCCAGCGCACATCCATGCCGACCTTGACGAACACGGTGACGATTCCCGTGTCCTGGCAGATCGGCCGACGGCCTTCGGCGCACATCCGGCTGTTCGTCAGGATCTGCGCGATGGCGTCTTTCGCGGCCGGGCTCTCTTCGAGCTCATAAGCGCGGCCCAGTGCCTGAATGTAGTCGAGCGGGTGATAGTAGCTGATGTACTGCAGCGCATCGGCGATGCTTTGGATCAGGTCTTCCTGTTTGATGACTGTCATGGCGAGGAGCTGTGGGGACGAGAGGCGGCGAATCCAAACGCTGAAACTGCCCGGAAAGGCGCCAGCGAAGCACAAAAAAGGCGCGCTATTGTACCGCGCCGCGCAGCGATTGATTCGCGAGCCAGGCAAGGGAACGGCCCGGGATGCTGCGGTGCCACATCGATCGTCGCCGCCCGATCGCGCCGCGTGCGTCATCATATCGGCTAAGAACAAAGCATCTGCCAGTACGGGATTCAGTTTCGTTTTCTCGTTTTTTCGTTTATCGATAGGGAGTTCTCGATGGCTGCGATCGAATCGGTCCTTCACGAAAGCCGAATTTTTCAGCCGCCCGCGGAGTTGACGGCGCAGGCGGCGATTCCTGGCATGGACGCCTACCGCGCGCTCGTCGCGCAAGCGGAGCGCGATTACGAGGGATTCTGGGCGAAGCTCGCGCGCGAGACGCTGACGTG
>NZ_PTIR01000021.1 GCF_002934455.1 Trinickia symbiotica
CAGTCATAGGTTGCGTCCGCAAGTTGTAGTTGCGGACGCAAGCCTGCGCTCGTTCAGCTTCCGATTCTAGGTGCGCTTAAATTCGCGCTTACAGTTCGTCGAACGGTATCTCGCTTGCCAGAAGCCAGCTCTTCTCATCCTCTTCGTCTGCCATGCTCCGTCTCCGGCCTAGGCGACCGCCGAGACAAGCCCGGCGTCGCCGCGCGGCATCAGTTCGTGAACTTCGAACGGAATGCCTGCGCTGCGGCATTTCCGTGCGAGGAATTCCGCTTCCGAGCTGTCATGCGTCGACAGGATGACCTGATAGCCCAGCTCGCGAACCATCTGCCTGAGCAGGTCCATGAAGGCGCTCGCGTGAATGATGTCATTATGCTGCAACGGATCGTCAAGCAGCAGGCCCCGCCAGCGCGACCAGGAGAAGGTCGTGCTCGCCGCCAGCAGCGCGCTGAGGCTGAGTGCGGAAAGCTGACCCTCGGAGAAGAAATAGTTCGGATTGATCTCGAGCTGGCTGGTGATGCCGTCTGTGCCGGTGTGAATGATCGCCGGGCGCAGTTCCGAGCGCGTTGCATGATGCTCCGCGCGGTAGGTAATCGACGAATCCGACCAGGTCATGAGTGTGCGCGAGAAGCGCTGAATCGTGTCGTTGAGCGGCTTCAGCACGTCATCGGCAAATTCCTCGGCGCGAGTCTGCATCTTGGCGCCGACCTCTTCCATCCGGTCTCGCGCGCGCTGGGCAATCTCGAGCTGCGCACCGGCCGCCGCCACATCGGCCTGCAGCTTTTCCGTCGCCTCGGCCTCGGTTGCGACTCCCTT
This sequence comes from Trinickia symbiotica, assembly GCF_002934455.1. Lineage (GTDB taxonomy): Bacteria > Pseudomonadota > Gammaproteobacteria > Burkholderiales > Burkholderiaceae > Trinickia > Trinickia symbiotica. Next base: position 814 of record NZ_PTIR01000021.1, read on the forward strand.
CTCGCGGATTGTCGCCGCGATCGCGCCCTCGCGCATCTGCAACTGCTGGTCGTTTTGCCAAGTGCGAAGCCCATTGATTAGATCGGCCTGGGCGGAGGCGATCGGTTCGGCACGCGCCGTCCGCTCGGCCACCTGCGACCGCAGTTGCGCGACGCGGGCAGGGTCGGGGTCGCCGGTCTGGCCAAGGTCGCTCCACCGACGGCAAAGATCCCTGCGTGTCTCGGCCAGCTTGTCCAGGTCAGCATTGGTTGTCGCGAGGCTCGCATCCTCGCGATTGATCGCCGCCGCGAGGCTGTCTCGCGCGACGCGGGCCGCGTCAAGCGCCTTCTGGTCGATCTGAAGCTGTTCTCCGATCGCACGCGCCTCGGTCTGCGCGGCGGCTTCCTCCTGTGCGAGCGGCACGAGCAAACCGCCGCCCGGCGCCCAGAGTTCGGGATGCTGGGTCAACAACGAACGCGCTGCCTCCATATCCGACGACGCATTCGCCAGCACCCGTTCGAGACTGACCCGCTTGACCCGTTCGGCCTCGATCGCAGCCTGAGCATCCGCCAGGCCCGCATCGAGAACATCCTGCGACGGCCCATCCGATATCTGGCGATCGATCGCATCGAGGTCGGCGCGAAGCGCGATCAGGGCGCTGTCGTCATAATGGGCGTCGGGGGCGCCACCGGCCTCGACAAGTTGTTGCACAAGATTTGCCTCACGCGCTTGTTCGGTCGCCAGGGCTGTCGCTAGCTGGGCACGCTCCGCGAGGCCGCGATCGACCTCTGCGAGCTGGCGGTTGAGGTCTTCCCGGCGCACCTTCGCCGCTGCGAGCGCGTTGCCGAGTTCGGCAGCTGGCGCCGTATCGACGGACGCATTGGCCAGCGCGAGCGCTTTCAGCTGACCGATCTCGAACGGCGTGGCGCAGACCGGACAATTGGTGTCGTCGTGCGACAGCTGATGTGCGATCCGCGATACGGCCTCCGCCAGCGTCTGGGCGCGCTCGTCATGGCTTTGCAATTGCCGCGTCAGGCGCGCGATCTCGTCAGCGATCGCCGTGACGTCCACGGTCAGTGCCGCGCGTCTGCCGCGAAGCGCGGGTTCGTCGAGCGCATCGGCGAGCGGCTTCAGGCGCTGGATCTCGGTGCGCACAGTTCGCAACGAAGCGGAGAATTGCGCCCGCACTCTCGCGGCATCGATCCGGCCAGAGATTTTGTTTCGTTCAGCGCGAAGCGCTGTCGCGGCCTCGATAGCCATTCGGCTTGTCGTCAGGCGCGCCTCTGCCCGCTCGGCATCGGTCCTCGACGTGTCGAGCTGGCGCTCGGCATCAGCCATCTGCGCGGTGCTGCGGTCCAGTTGCTCCATCGCACGTGACACACGGGCGAGTGACGCCGCCCGTGCCTGATTTTGCGCCGCGCGTTGTTCCGTGCGCGAACTAGCCGTCGTGGCGGCGGCGAGACCGGCCTCGGCCCGCGTCAGCTCCTCGACGAGCTTGGTGCGTCGGTTAGTGATCTCCTGTGCCATCTTCGACTTCTGGACGCTCTGATCGCCGACGCCGGCATAGTCGACGCACAGGAGCTCGAGCTCGGCGGCGCGGCTCGCGGCCGCTTCATTCGCCGCTCTGCCATCGGCCAGCAACGCCGCAAGCTCGTTCAGGGCGCTTTCGGCTTCGGTGCCTGCGGTGACCGGCATCCAGCGACCTGCTGGCACAAGTGGCAGGAATTGCTGCGCGAGGCGCTCAACAGCTTCCAGGACCTGTTTGGGTGAGAAGGACCGTTCGGAGCTCGAAAGACGCGCAAGGCGATTGCGATCGACGATCAACATCCGCCACGTGTCGAGCAGTGCCGAAGTGGTTTCGAGGCGCTGGCCGCGATCACGAATGGCACGGGTGAACGCCTGGCGCGCGCCTTGGCCGCTGACGCGCTCGCGCAGCAGGTTGATGCGGTCGACTCCCGCAGGACCCTTCAACGCCTCCCACTGGCTTTTGGGTTCGCGCAGCGAGAACCGGCGCGTCGACGCCTGTCCGAGAAAATGTGTGATCGACAGATAGCCGTGCAGATTGCCTATCTCGGGCCAGTCGGGCCTCTTGAGTAGCCGCTCGATCGAGCCCTGGGGCGGAAGAAAACCCGCACCCCGGTCGATGGGCGCCCCTTCCGAGAAGGCGAGGCTCACCCGGTGACTGTTCTCGGTCGCGCCGACCCGGGTCAGGGGATCGCGTCCCTTGCGCCGGGCGTCATTAGGAATGTCGGCGAAGCGTCCAACCTGGCCGGTCAGTGCCCATTCCACCGCATCGAAGAAGGTCGTCTTGCCTAGGCCATTGGCGCCAGTGATCAGGGTGACCCCGGGCCCTTCGTGAAATTCGAATGCGTAGCTTTCGCCATAGATACGAAAGTTCGAAAGCTCGACGCTGCGCAGGAAGATGTCGCTCATATCTTCGCTTCCAGTTCGATCAATGCCTCGACAAGCCCGTCGAAATCGAGGTCCTTATCATCGACGGCCTCTTCCCACCCGTCGGGCAGGGCATAGCTTGCAACTGTATCGAGCAGCACCTGCTGCTGCTGCGTCGGCCAGGGGCGCGCGACGAAGGTCCGGGTCAGAAACGCCTCGGCGTCGTCCACCGTCGGCGCCTGATCGAACAACCAGACCAATTTTCGGCACGTCCGGTCATCAGCCTCGATCTCCGAAGCCAACTGACGCCAGTCCGAGCGGCTGAAGGCTCCCCGCGGTCCGATCAGAAACAGTTGAAGATTGGGCGCTTCGGCGGCCAGCCAAGAGCGGGCGATGATGGCCTGATTACGATACCGCCGCAGCTGCGGTTCGATGCTCGCCCGCAGCGCCGTTCCTGACAATTCACCGATCAGTAAAGGGATATCATCGATTCGTGCCACGCGAACCGCCTTAGGAAGGTCATCGTCGTGTCGCTTGATCGACGAGACGGCTTCGCTTAGGAATTCGGAATTGAAGCGGTTGCCAACCAGCTCAACCGCGCCATCCGCGACGCGCGCTCCGATGCGTTCGGCCGCCTGCAGCAGCAAATCCGCGAATGCTGGCACTTCAGCCATGTTCTTCCTCCTCAAGGCCTGCCTGGGCCGCTTCCGATCGCCATCTGAAAATCGATTGAAAATAATCCTGAACGCTCTGTTCCCCGGCCTCGAGAGCGGTCACGAACACATCGTCGGCCCCAATCACTAGCGGCCCCTCGCCCAGCGAGGTCATCCCCACCCTTGGCGGATCGCCCGCAGCACGGTCGAAGCGCAGTTCGCCCTCGATTAGCCGGAAGGCATCTTTGAGCTGGGCAAGGAGGACGATGCCCGTCGACCAGCTCTGGCGCATCGCACAGGATGCACCGAGCTCCCTCCCCCCGATCCACCCAACGCCGCACGCGTGGCCCGTGATGCCATGGGTCGCGACATTGCCCGGCGGGCCGGCGGCTGGGGCCAAAGCATGCCCCGAACAGACGGCGAATGTGAGGCCGAACAGCGCGGGCTTGGTCAGGAACGGCCTGAGGATCTTCGGGCCGACCCGCACGAGCATCCCGTCGCGCAAATCCGCATGATCCTGTTCGGTCGCGAGCAGGAGCAGGAAGCGCTGCCGCGTCACCGCGTTGGCAAGCAGCGCTCCATGCCAGATCTCCCATCGCGCCCAGAGCCGCGCCTTCAATGCCGGCTCGATCGGCCACCCCATCTCGACTGCCGCGGGTCCGAGAATCTCATGGAGGGCGCCGCGCAACTGCCGCTGCATTTCACCGTCAAGTGCAGCATGGACCGTTTCGGCGAGCAGTGCCGGTCCGACCGTGGCCTGTATGTCGAGTGGGGGCGGAGCGGCCCAGTCATGGACGACGTACGGTGCCGCAAGACCCGGCCCGGGCAATTCGCGCGCCGCGCACAGCTTGTTCAATGCCGCCCGCCAGCCATGGGCGTCGCGGGTACGAATGACGAAGCCCGGAACATGGGCGCCGATCCGCGCGATCGCCGCAACCAGTGGACCGGCGTCGGCCGCCGATATGTCCGCATAGACCGCAAATGCGCGGCCGCCGACCCAATAACGTTCCGCTTCGCCGGGCGTCACCGGGCTGAGCCATTCGATGTCGGCACCATTTGCGCGAAGGAGGAGATGATCACTTTCACCTGCAACCGCGGCGGCAGCAACAAGCGGAGGCGGTGCGGCGCCCGGCGCGGCGGCGACAGCGGCTTCGAACCGGGCGCGCGCCGTCGCTGTCAGTTGCGGCGATTCCGGCCGCGTCGCCGACGCCCGCACGCGGCTGGGAAACGTGGAGAGCATCGCCTCGAACGGCTTGAGGTTCGGACGCGAATCCGGGCCAAGCCGCAGGAACCGACGATAGGGCGTGAACGGCGTGCCCCCCTCAAGCGTGATGGCGCCGGTGACAGGCACCGCGCCGTCAAAGGCGACACCCGTGGTGATTTGAACGCGGTTGTTCCCGCTTATCCGGTCGGCCTCGATCACGAGGAAGACAGCGAGTCGGTTATGGAGCGCAGTCGTGCGGCGAAGCAGCCGCGGCTCGTTGGTGTGAAAATGGATACGCGCCTGTGGACGCAGCTGCGCGATGATCGATTGCCAAACGGCCTGTGGCACGAGGTCAAGGACCCGATCGCGATATAGCGCGAGCAGATCGAGACCGGCACCGCCCGCTGCCCAGGCTTCCTGTTCGATCACCTCCAGCGCAGCGATGGCAGGGCCGAGATCGAGCCCAAGGATGAACTCGCAAATAGCGCGATGCTCCATCGCGTTGAAGGCGGCCATCAGGAAATCGACCAGCCCACCATCTCCATTGCCCGAGATGAAGATAAGCGGCTCCGCCTGATGAGTCAGCAGCGCGGCCGACATTTGTGAGGGCAGCCAATATGACGGCGTCTCGCCATCGAGGAATGCCTCGAGCCCGAACCCGATCGCCAGGATGACGACGTCATAGATCTTGCCCAGCGGCGATGCGCCTGGGACAAGGACGCGTACCGTACTGATCGTGCTGGGATTGAGGCCGGTAACTCCCAGATCCGGCTGAAACGACAGAATCGACGACCGACGAGCATCGTCAAACTGCGCTCGCAAGGTCGCGGCAACCTCGCCCGCGGAGCCGGCCGTCCAGTTCATCAAGGGCAGGCCGGCGTTGGGATTGTCCGAACCGGCATTGGGCCAGTCGTAGAAATGGGGATGGAGGTAGCGGCTGCTATTGCGCTGCAGCTCCAGCACGTTCGATCGGCTTTCGAAGAGATCGAGGGCCTTGAGGTTGGGTGCGGCGCGGGCGAGCGCGACGGCGGCGGTAATGCCCGCAGCGCCGCCGCCCACGATGGCGACGCTGCCCGTGTCCTGTAGCAAACCGCGCGATAGGATCGCATCGACAAGGTTCAGCGCACGGACCTGCTGGGCGAAAACGGTCACGCGCTGCTCGAAGCTACCCAAGACGAACACGCTGTGCGTATCTGGAATGATTGCTTCTGCGATGATCTCGTCTGCGGTCATAAACGCCTGCGCTCACTTGAGGGCGAAAGACATGAACAATTTGTTTTGGCCGCAACGGCGACCCGAATCTTCTCTCATACCTTACTGCGTCCTTCTGCGCGCCATGATATCGGAATGATTGGCAGTCGCGACCTCAATCTGTTCCCAAGTTCCACGTTGCTGTTGACCCAATTGCGATGAAAGCACAGGAACAACCATGGGAGGCGCGGGGCAATGACACCGACATGCTTGTAAAGCGTGGCTCTGAGCACCTCGTCACTGTTCCGGTAATCTATCTGTGTCCGCTTCGGCCGAACTTCCAAATCTCACTGCGACTAATCGAGCGTCCGCTGCACTTTGAAAGCCGCCTCATGTGTCGCGGTGGCTCAACAGGCCGAGTTGGGTCGTTTGCTGTCCTTGTGCAGGGCAAAGCGGTCACTCAAAGAAGCGCGCTGGCCCGACGACGGCAAATTAACACTTAGCGGTCGTTTGCCGCCGCTCGGCGCGATGACCGCTATGCGGATGAAGCAACACTCGCCGTGCCGTGGTCAATGGGATGGCCGATTGCTTGGCGAGGCGGACGCGTGTGCGACCGGGACATGGCGCTGAACAGTGCTCTTTCAGCCCCGATACCGGCGCCGATTTTGATGTAGTCCAGGTCCGCGTTCGACGAACCGACGCTGCAGCACGAAGCCGAAGCTTAGGGATGCGACATGGCCTGACGCTGTAGTGCTGGATCGTCCGTTGTTCGGCCAAGTGCTATCTGCGCGCCTGGGGCGCCACTGTTGATGTCAGCCGGCCATCTTCTGACCGGAGACTTCTACGCGACATCGCGACCCGCCCGCACAATGTCTGCGGACATTCGTGCCATTCAACGCCTACCGCGCTTCCTTTCCCGCTCGTCCAGCACCATGCCCACGACATCGCCGACCTTTTCGGCAAAGAGGTCAAGCGTGTGCTCGTCGATAGCAACGGTAGACCCTGTTTCCGCCACATTGCTCACGGAGAAGCTTGCCTCGAGCCGCGCGACTACCTCTGCATTCGTTGATCGTTTGTTTGCCTCCGCCGCGCGCCGAAGCTTTGCCTTGAGGTTGGCTGGAAGGCGGAGATTTGTCTGGATGTCTTCGCTTGTCATGACGCAAGTCTATGTAGCAAACTGCTTGCACGCAATGTAGCAAAGTGCTACATTCATCTCGTGATCAGCAACGCGGAGCCAACGGCTCGGAGGACACTGCGTGAGCGCAGTCGACGAGTCGCTGCTAGCGATGCATTCGGGTTGCGGCCAATGGACGCAACCCGTGTCTACGAAATGGCGGGCTACCTCGATCAGGAGCTCGTTACTACGATCTGCAACAAAATTGGAGTGAGTCATGCATACCAACGCGAGAAATTCTTTCGCAGAAGCGATCGGGCAAACGAAGCCGACACCTGCTTTCGTTGCCGAAATGCGTCATCTCAATCAAGAAACAGCGAGCTGCCCCCTTGGTCGAAGTACCCCAGCGGGCGTGCTGCGCTTTCTGTTTGACCGCGTCAACGAGCTGGATGCTTCGGAATTGGAATTCCTCTCGCAATCCAATGAACTGGCGGGACACATGGCGATGAACCTAGCCAGCGTTGTGTCGGGTATCGGTAGCCTTGTTGCGTGGGACGATCAGGCCGGCAACTTCCGCGACGACGGCGACAGCGTGAGTGACTTGCTGTTCACCATTGCTAACCAGATAGAAGTCATCGGGGAACTGAGCAACATTGGTTTCGAAGCATCTACGTTGTTGCGGATGAAAGGTGGCGCCGATGTGACTGAATGCGACACGCCGGTGGGAGGGTGCCACAATGGATAAGATCAATGATCTTGCAAGCCGCGCTTGGAACATCCACAACATCACCGCATTCATGGTCGAGGCGCTTCCCGACGATGCGTTGGGCGCGCTTCCGGTTAGATCGGCGATATGTCAGCTGCGCGAGATGTCGTCTGAGCTTGCAATGGACATCATGGAGCTCGATAACGAGCTGCTCGGTTGCGCATACGGCGCAAAATCGGCAGCAAGTGGCGTATACCCAGAAAAAAGAGACAAGTAGAGTTACGTGATGCGACGCTTCCAAGCCTTCAAGTTCGAACTCAAGCCGACCGGTGAACAGCAGCGGGACATGCGCTGCTTCGCTGGATCGTGCCGTTACGTCTACAACAAGGCATTGGCGTTGCAGCAAGAGAACTACGAGGCAGGCGGCAAGTTCATCGGCTTTTTCGCAATGGCGAAGTACCTGACGGAGTGGCGCAACGGGCCCGCAACGCCTTGGCTTAAAGACTCGCCAATTCACCCGCTCCAACATGCACTCAAAGATGCGGACTGGGCATACAAGAAGTTCTTCGCCAAGCGCGCTGGATTTCCGCGCTTTAAGAAGAAGGGGCTTCGCGACAGCTTCCGGTATCCGGCCGCAAAGCAGGTAAAGCTGGATCAGTCAAACAGCCGCATTTTTCTGCCCAAGCTGGGATGGGTTCGATATCGCAGAAGCCGGGACGTTGTCGGCGACTTGAAATATGCAACGGTGTCGCAAAGGGCGGGTAAGTGGTTTGTCTCTATTCTCACCGAGCGCGAAGTTGAGTCGCCACTGCCCCAGGCGACGAGCGCAGTCGGCATTGATGTCGGCATCGCGCGGTTCGCGACCTTTAGTGACGGCGACTATCTCGAGCCATTGAATAGCTTTAGGCGGCACGAGGCTCGACTGCGCCGCGCACAGCGGGCAATGAGCCGCAAAAAGAGGCTGAGCCACAATTGGCATAAGGCCAAGCGACGCGTTCAAAACATCCATGCCCACATAGCCAACGCTAGGCGCGACTATTTGCACAAGGCCACGACACGCATTAGCCAAAACCACGCAATGGTGTGCATCGAAGACCTGCGAGTGCAGTACATGTCAAAGTCGGCTGCCGGCACCGTCAAGGCCCCGGGCAGGAACGTCCGAGCCAAGAGCGGGCTGAACAAATCGATCCTTGATCAGGGATGGTATGAGTTCCGCAGACAGTTAGAGTACAAGCAGGCATGGAGCGGTGGTTGGCTTATCGCCGTGCCGCCGCAAAACACAAGTTGCACTTGCCCAACTTGCGGTCACGTATTTGCGGACAATCGCCCTACCCAGGCGCGGTTCGCCTGCGTCCGCTGCGGCTATGCGGATCACGCTGACGTTGTGGGCGCAATCAACGTGCTTCGCCGTGGCTTAGCACTATTCAGCAGTGAAGGGCAGGACCATGCCCGGATAGCCTGCGGAGAGCCGGCGCAGTCAGGCCACTCAGTGAAGCAGGAACCCGCCGAGGCGGCATGAGATTGATAGTTCTCTCTTAGTCGCGGTAGGAATCCTCCGGATCAAAGCGGAGGAGGATGTCAAGTCCTCGAGCGACATCAAAGTCAAGTCAAAGTCAACTACGGAAGCAATATCGGCGATGAGCACGCGCAAGCTATTGACCACCTCACCCGGACTCTGAATGGAACTCAAGATTCAGAAATGGGGTAACAGCGCGGCGGTCCGGCTGCCAGCTGTGTTGCTGGAGCAAATCGGCGCGTCGGCGGGTAGTTGGCTAAACGCCGATGTGCGGCCCGATGGGGTGTTGCTTACGCCCGCTCGCCGCAAGCATTCGCTTGATCAACTGGTCGCGCAGTGCGGCCAGAATGCTCCGCAACCGGCTGATCTTGCTGCGTGGGTCGAAGCCAAGCCGGTCGGGCGTGAAGCATGGTGAGGCGCGTCAAATTCGAGCGTGGCCATATCGTACGTGTCAGCCTGAATCCGACGATGGGGAAGGAGCAACAAGGGGATTTTCGGCCCGCGCTCGTTCTCTCGCCTGCGGCGTGCAACGCGCTCGGCGTGGCGCTCGTCGCACCGATTACGCAAGGAGGCGAATTCGCGCGATACGCCGGATTCGCTGTGCCGCTCTCGGGCTTGAGCACTGAGACGCAGGGCGTGGCCTTAGTGAACATGGAGTGAGCTGTTGTAGCTGCCCGGTCACTGGGCAGGCGCCTGCGCATAAGTGGGTCCGCCGCGTTGAATATCGCACCTCACTCAACTTTCGTCGCAGCTCGCCGATATAACGTTCGATCTTGAAAGTGGGCCGAGCGCGACAAACCCGAACCGGAATTGCAAGTGGACGACGACAATTTCTTCCAGAACGCCCTGCGCCAGGCGAACGAAAAGCGCCGAGCGCGCTTCAAAGAGGATTTTAGCTGGGCAATCGTAGTCTCGCCCGTGCTTGCCGCGCTCACAGCTTGGTGGGCTCTGCACGGGGACCGGCTAATGGTTCCTGTAGCGGCATTCTTTGTCGTGGTCACTTGCGCGCTATGGGGATGGAAAATTCTTGGGGGCCCGCGTCGCCATCGGTGACGCCTTCAACGGAGCCAGGCTTTGCGGTGAACTGCTTCGTCTACCCGTGGATAGTCATTGTTATTGCCGGCTACCTGTTCCGGCAGCAGCGTGCAAAGCGCCACGGAGCTCATAGCCAGCGAGCCTTCTTTCGGAAGGCAGAAGTCGCTGGTTCGATCGAAGCCGAGTCCAAGACACCTTCCCCAGTTCACGAGTGTGCTTTCGAGGCATGCAACTGCAGTCCGAGTGCCCTGATCACCTTCAGGATGGTATCGAAACTTGGATTGCCTTTTCCCGACAGCGCCTTGTATAGCCCTTCGGGGCTGACGCCGGCGTCACGAGCAACTGCTGACATACCACGCGCGCGCGCAATCACGCCGAGCGCATGGGCGACGAACGCCGGATCGTCGCGCCCTTCCTGAAGACAGGCTTCAAAATATTCGGCGATGTCGTCTTCTGTTTTCAGGTGTTCGGCCGAATCCCACGGCCGAGTCTTGATTTTGCTCATGTAACCCTGCGTCGAATACTTCGGTCGTGCGGATGTTCAGCAGTTTGTATTGTGAACGGGGCGTTACAAACCTGTAAACTATGGTTCACAGCGCTCCGCGGTACGCCAGTCTCTGACCGCGTGGGTCGAAGTCGACAACGCAGTCATTACCCCGCATTCCCTCAACGCCGCGCCGACCCGCCCCGGCAATGGGCTAAAATGCACGTTCGCCGCCGCGCCTCCCGCGCGCCGCCCCCGACAAGTTCCGACTAATCGCCGCGGTGCACTTCAACGTGCAAAAACTGTATGTGCGTCATGTGTTCACGCACCGGGAGTACGACAAATGGAAGCCTTGACATTTTCGCGGAGCGAAGTAGAGGAACTGACCTCGCACTTCGAGGCCATCTCCCAGAAGGTTCCGCTGCACCCGATCAGTACGGAGCGCGAGTACGATCTTGCCGTGCGTGCGCTGAATGCGTTGCTCGACGCGGGTGCGGCAGACGAAGGCCACAAGCTGGCACCGCTCGCGGATGCCCTGGGTGAATTCATCGGTGACTACGATGAATCGCATCACCAACTGCCAGAGGCGTCGCCCGCAGAGGTGCTCAAGTACCTCATGCTTGAGAACGATGTGCGACAGTCCGATCTGCCAGAGATCGGTAGCCAAGGTGTCGTTTCAGAAATACTCAGCGGGAAGCGAGAATTGAACGCCCGCCAAATCGCTGAACTGTCTCGGCGATTTCATGTGAGCCCAGCGGTGTTCTTCCCGTCTGTATAGACCAGTATTCATTTCGGGCGTGACCGCGTCACCACCACAATCCCCCGCCGGCCCGCCCCGCCAATGGGCTAAAATGCACGTTCGCCGCCGCGCCTCCCGCGCGCCGCCCCCCAGGCCGCGCACCGTTCGCGACGCCGTTAAGCCCTCCAACCTCCGATGCGAACACTCCCATGAGCCAAGTATTGCGTCTCTCCGATCTGATCGCGAAAGGCTTGCTCTCAGGCAAGCGCGTTTTCATCCGCGCCGATCTGAACGTCCCGCAGGACGACCAGGGCAACATCACCGAAGACACGCGCATCCGCGCCTCGGTGCCGGCGATCAAGGCCGCGCTCGATGCCGGCGCGGCCGTCATGGTGACCTCGCACCTCGGCCGGCCGACCGAGGGTGAATTGAAGCCCGAGGATTCGCTCGCGCCGGTGGCCAAGCGGCTCGCCGAGCTCCTGGGCCGGGACGTTCCGCTCGTCGCGAATTGGGTCGAGAACGGCGTGAACGTGGCGCCGGGCGACGTCGTGCTGCTCGAAAACTGCCGCGTCAACAAGGGCGAGAAGAAAAATTCGGACGAGCTCGCGCAGAAGATGGCGAAGCTTTGCGACATTTACGTCAACGATGCCTTCGGCACCGCGCACCGCGCCGAGGCGACGACGCACGGCATCGCCAAATACGCGCCGATCGCCTGCGCGGGCCCGCTGCTCGCCGCCGAGCTCGATGCGCTCGGCAAGGCGCTCGGCAATCCGAAGCGTCCGCTCGTGGCGATCGTCGCGGGCTCCAAGGTGTCGACGAAGCTCACGATCCTGAAATCGCTCGCCGAGAAAGTCGATCAACTGATCGTCGGCGGCGGCATCGCCAACACGTTCATGCTGGCGGCGGGCCTGCCGATCGGCAAGTCGCTCGCCGAGCCCGATCTCGTCGGCGAGGCGAAGGCGATCATCGATGCGGCCCGCTCGCGTGGCGCCTCGGTGCCGATTCCGACCGACGTCGTGACCGCCAAGGAATTCTCGGCGACGGCCGCCGCGCATACGAAGCCTGTCGCTCAGATCGAGGCCGACGACATGATCCTCGATATCGGTCCCGAAACGGCCCGCGCGCTCGCCTCGCAGCTCGCGAGCGCCGGCACGATCGTCTGGAACGGCCCCGTCGGCGTGTTCGAGTTCGATCAGTTCGGCGGCGGCACGAAGACACTCGCCGAGGCGATCGCGCGCTCGTCGGCGTTTTCGATCGCGGGCGGTGGCGATACGCTCGCCGCGATCGCGAAGTACGGCATTCACGACAAAGTGAGCTACATTTCCACGGGCGGCGGCGCCTTCCTCGAGTTCCTCGAAGGCAAGAAGCTGCCGGCGGTCGAAGTGCTCGAATCGCGGGCTTAAGACGCGTGGCCACTCGCGCACCGAAGGCAAGCACTGCCCGACGCGCAGCGGACCGCCGAAGGACTGGCCAGGTGCCGCCCAGCGCGCCGGACGATCGGCTCGCAAAGGACGCTCAGGCGGCCCAGAGCGCCACGCGCGCCACGATATCTTCAGACAAAGCGACGCCGGCTCGAGCCGGCGCGCGCCCCGACGCGAACCTGCAGGCAGAGGTCGCGCCGACGCATCCTACTCGCAGCGCTCCACTCAGCGATTCAACCGAGACGAGGAGATTCATGCATCGCGCCACCAAGATTGTCGCCACCATCGGTCCGGCGTCGAGCTCGCCCGAAATCCTGCTGCAAATGATGCGAGCGGGCCTCGACGTGGTGCGCCTCAACTTTTCGCACGGCACGGCCGACGATCACCGCAAGCGCGCCGAGGACGCGCGGGAGGCCGCGCGCAAGCTGGGCCGGGAAGTGGCCATCATGGGCGACCTGCAAGGCCCGAAGATCCGCGTCGGCAAGTTCGAGAACGGCAAGGTGCAGCTCACGCCGGGCGAGCCGTTCATTCTCGACGCCAATTGCGAGCTCGGCAACGACGAGCGCGTCGGCCTCGATTACAAGGACCTCCCGCGCGACTTGAAGCCCGGCGATGTCCTCCTGCTCAACGACGGGCTCATCGTGCTGACGGTCTCGCGCGTCATCGGCGAAGAGATTCACACGGTCGTCAAAGTGGGCGGCGAGCTCTCGAACAACAAGGGCATCAACCGTCAGGGCGGCGGCCTCACGGCGCCGGCGCTGACCGCGAAGGACATGGAGGACATCCGCACGGCGATGTCGATCGGCGTGGACTATATCGCCGTCTCGTTCCCGAAGAACGCGACCGACATGGAAATGGCACGCCAGCTCGCGAACATCGCCGGCATGCCCTACGGCATCAAGCCGAAAATGATCGCGAAGATCGAGCGCGCCGAGGCTATCCCGGCGCTGCAAGGCATTCTCGACGCGTCGGACGGCATCATGGTCGCGCGCGGCGATCTGGCCGTCGAAGTCGGCAATGCGGCCGTGCCGGCGCTGCAAAAGCGGATGATCCGCATGGCGCGTGACTCGAACAAGCTCGTCATCACGGCAACGCAGATGATGGAGTCGATGATCCACGCGCCGGTGCCGACGCGCGCTGAGGTCTCCGACGTCGCGAACGCGGTGCTCGACGGCACCGACGCCGTAATGCTCTCGGCCGAGACGGCCGCGGGCAAGTATCCCGTGCAGACGATTGAAGCGATGGCGGCGATCTGCGTCGAGGCCGAGAAGTCCGAGCACGTCGAGCTCGACCGCGATTTTCTCGATCGCACGTTCACGCGGATCGACCAGACGGTCGCGATGGGCGCGCTTTTCACCGCGCACCATCTCGGCGCGAAGGCAATCGTGGCGTTGACCGAGTCCGGGGCGACGGCGCTGTGGCTCTCGCGCCACTGGACGCATGTGCCGATCTTCGCGCTGACGCCGCGCGTCGGCAGCGAGCGCGCGATGGCGCTGTTCCGGAACGTGACGCCGCTCGCGATCGAGCCCAACAGCGATCGGGACCAGGCGCTGAAGCAGGCCGTCGAGGTCGTCGTGTCGAAGGGATTCGCCGCGCGCGGCGACATGGTCGTGCTGACCGTCGGCGAGCCGATGGGCCAGGCGGGCGGCACGAACACGCTCAAAATCGTCCGGATCGGCGATCCGTACTGACGAGCGTACGGAACTGAACTGACGACATAGCGGGCCCCGAATCGGCGCACACGGCGGGAATCTACCGTCGGCCGGCGGGGAACGGGGCCTGCTTCGCGATAAAATCGCGGTTTCGCTCAAGAAAGTGCCGCTCGAGCACCCGGTTTCCATCCCCAAGGAGTATTCAGCATGCCTCTCGTATCTATGCGTCAACTGCTGGACCACGCAGCCGAGCACGGCTACGGCCTCCCAGCGTTCAACGTGAACAACCTCGAGCAGGTGCAGGCGATCATGGCCGCGGCGGACGAAGTCGGCGCGCCCGTGATCATGCAGGCGTCGGCGGGCGCGCGCAAATACGCGGGCGAGCCGTTCCTGCGCCATCTGATCGAGGCGGCGATCGAGTCGTATCCGCATATCCCGGTCGTGATGCACCAGGATCACGGGCAATCGCCGGCCGTCTGCATGGCGGCGATCCGCAGCGGCTTCACGAGCGTCATGATGGACGGCTCGCTGCAGGCTGACGGCAAGACCGTCGCGTCGTATGAATACAACGTCGACGTCTCGCGCAAGGTCGTCGAAATGGCGCACTCGATCGGCGTGACGGTCGAGGCTGAACTCGGCGTGCTCGGCTCACTCGAAACGATGAAAGGCGACAAGGAAGACGGTCACGGCGCCGAAGGCACGATGACGCGCGAGCAGCTCTTGACCGACGTCGAGCAGGCCGCCGATTTCGTACGCGCCACGCAATGCGACGCGCTCGCGATCGCGATCGGCACGTCGCACGGCGCCTATAAGTTCACGAAGAAGCCGACTGGCGACATCCTCGCGATCGAGCGCATCAAAGAGATTCACTCGCGCATTCCGAACACGCACCTGGTCATGCACGGCTCGTCGTCGGTGCCGCAGGAGCTGCTTGCCGAGATCCGCGAGTTCGGCGGCGACATGAAAGAGACGTACGGCGTGCCCGTCGAAGAGATTCAGGAAGGCATCAAGCACGGCGTGCGCAAGGTCAATATCGATACGGATCTGCGGCTCGCGATCACGGGCGCGATCCGGCGCTATTTTGCGCAGAACCCGAGCAAGTTCGATCCGCGCGACTATCTGAAGCCGGCCCGCGAGGCCGCGAAGAAGGTTTGCGTCGACCGTTACCGCGCCTTCGGCTGCGAGGGGCAGGCGGCGAAGATCAAGCCGCTGCCGCTCGAGAAGATGGCCGAGAAGTATAAGTCCGGCGAGCTCGCGCAGGTCGTGCGCTAAGCCCGGGGCGCTCGCGAGAGCGCCCTTTCACCTGTTTTCATCCATTTCCGGTTCACGACGATGTCTACCCTTTACGAATCCTCGCTTCGCTCGCTGCCTTTGCTCGGCCGCGGCAAGGTCCGCGACAACTACGCGGTCGGCAACGACCGCCTGCTGATCGTCACGACCGATCGCCTCTCGGCGTTCGATGTCGTGATGGGCGAGCCGATTCCGGACAAGGGGCGCGTGCTGAACCAGATGGCGAACTTCTGGTTCGAGCGCCTCGGCCATATCGTTCCGAATCATCTGACGGGCGTCGCGCCTGAGACGGTGGTCGCGCCCGACGAAGTCGAGCAGGTGAGCGGACGGGCGGTGGTGGTCAAGCGTCTCACGCCGATCCTCGTCGAGGCGGTCGTGCGCGGCTATCTGGCCGGCAGCGGCTGGAAGGACTATCAGGCGACGGGCGCGATCTGCGGCGTGGCGCTCCCGCAGGGGCTCTCGAACGCGGAGAAACTGCCCGAGCCGATCTTCACGCCGGCCGCGAAAGCGGAGATGGGCCACCACGACGAGAACATCACGTTCGCGGACGTGGAGCGGCGAATCGGCGGCGACCTGGCGGCGCGGATTCGGGACATCTCGATCCGCCTTTACCAGGAAGCGTCCGAGTATGCCGCGACGCGCGGCATCATCATCGCCGATACGAAGTTCGAGTTCGGCCTCGACGAGAACGGCGAGCTCGTGCTGATGGACGAGATCCTGACGGCGGATTCGTCGCGGTTCTGGCCGGCCGGAGGGTATCGCGTCGGCGGCAACCCGCCTTCGTTCGACAAGCAGTTCGTGCGTGACTGGCTTGAAACGCAGAACTGGGGCAAGACGCCGCCGGCGCCGAAGCTGCCCGACGACGTGATCGCGAAAACGAGCGAAAAGTACCGCGAGGCGCTCGAGCGGCTGACGGGGCAAAAGCTGGGAATGACCGCACCATGAGCGAAGCCGCCGTGACCGCCGCCAGCGCGGGAAGCGAAGCGCGCGCGCACCAACATGATTCGCCGCTCGTCGGCGTGCTGATGGGATCGAGCTCCGATTGGGACGTGATGAAACACGCAGTATCCGTCCTGCGCGATTTCGACGTACCGTACGAAGCGAGAGTCGTGTCCGCGCACCGGATGCCCGACGAAATGTTCACCTATGCCGAACAGGCCCGCGAGCGCGGATTGCGCGCGATCATCGCAGGCGCGGGCGGAGCCGCCCATCTGCCCGGCATGCTGGCCGCGAAGACGACGGTACCCGTGCTCGGCGTGCCCGTGGCGAGCAAATATCTGAAGGGAGTCGATTCGCTCCACTCGATCGTGCAGATGCCGAAAGGCGTGCCCGTCGCGACGTTCGCGATCGGCGAGGCAGGCGCGGCCAATGCGGCGCTCTTTGCCGTGGCGCTGCTGGCCGGCACGGCGGATCTGTATGCCGAGCGCCTCGCCGCATTCCGTTTGAAGCAAAACGAGGCGGCGCGCGCGATGGTGCTGCCGGCGCTTTGACGCATACTGAAATGACTCAAGACAACACCCCCGTTTCTGCGATCCTTCCGGGCGCCTGGCTCGGCATGATCGGCGGCGGCCAGCTCGGCCGCATGTTCTGCTTCGCCGCTCAGGCGATGGGCTACCGCGTCGCCGTGCTCGATCCCGACGAAGCGAGCCCGGCCGGCAGCGTGGCCGACAAACACTTGCGTGCCGCCTATACCGACGAAGCGGCGCTGACCGAGCTCGCGCGGCTCGCTGCGGCCGTCTCGACGGAGTTCGAGAACGTCCCCGCCGCGAGCCTCGATTTTCTTGCGCGCACGACGTTCGTGAGCCCGGCCGGCCGCTGCGTGGCGATCGCGCAGGACCGCATCGCCGAGAAGCGCTTCATCGCGAGCTGCGGCGTGCCGGTGGCGCCATATTTCGCGATCGAGTCGTCCGAGGCGCTCGCCGCGCTCTCCGATGCCGAGCTCGAAACGGTGCTGCCGGGTATCCTGAAGACGGCGAGACTCGGCTACGACGGGAAGGGACAGGTACGCGTGACGAGCGCCGATGCCGTGCGCGAGGCGCACAACGCGCTGGGCGGCGTGCCGTGTGTGCTCGAAAAGCGCCTGCCGCTCAAGTTCGAGGTCTCCGTGCTCATCGCGCGCGGGGCGAACGGCGCGACGGCCGTCTACCCGCTCTCGCAGAATGCGCATCGCAACGGCATCCTGTCGGTGACGATCGTGCCGGCGCCCGACGTCACGCCGGCCCTCGTGCAGCAGGCTCAGCAGGCCGCGCTGCGCATCGCCGACGCGCTCGACTATGTCGGCGTTCTTTGTGTCGAGCTCTTCGTGCTCGAGGACGGTTCGCTCGTCGCCAACGAAATGGCGCCGCGCCCGCACAACTCGGGTCACTACACGGTCGACGCCTGCGCCACGAGCCAGTTCGAGCAGCAGGTGCGCGCGATGACGGGCATGCCGCTCGGCGATACCCGCCAGCATTCGCCGGCCGTCATGCTCAATGTCCTCGGCGACGTCTGGTTCGCGCGCAGCGGACCGGCCGGCGGCCAGGGGCCGGCCTCGGCGTCGACCTTGGTACCCGTGACGCCGCCGTGGCAAGAAGTCGCCGCGATGCCGACCGCGCGACTCCACCTGTATGGCAAAGAGGAAGCGCGCCCCGGGCGTAAGATGGGGCATATCAATTTCACGGCCGCGACGCTCGACGAGGCGCGCACGGCCGCACGCGATTGCGCGCGGCTCCTGCATATTCCGCTCGGCTAACCGAGGCGGCGGCCATTTAGCGAGCGAGCATTCGAGCCGCATTCCGTAGCGATCGGATAGCGCTTCGCAGTTGAGCCACGACCGATGTCCCCGAGACCCAATCCCCCCGACGCGCCTTCGGCGACGCTCGCCGTCACCGAAGCGCAAATCGAACGAGCTGCCGCGCGGCTCGACGCAGGTGAGCTCGTCGCTTTCCCGACGGAGACCGTCTACGGGCTCGGCGGCGACGCGACGAGCCCGCAGGCTGTCGCGCGCATCTATGCGGCGAAGGGGCGGCCGGCCAACCACCCGGTCATCGTCCATCTCGGGCCGAAAGGGGATCCCGGCTACTGGGTCAGCGAGTTGCCGGCCGATGCGCAACGGCTCATCGACGCGTTCTGGCCGGGCCCGCTCACGTTGATCCTGAAGCGCGCCGCGCATATTCCGGCCGCGGTGAGCGGCGGACAGGATTCCGTCGGCCTGCGCTCGCCGTCACACCCTGTCGCGCAGGCACTGCTGGACGCATTCGACGCGTTGCGCGGCGGTCGAGCGGGCGTCGCGGCGCCGTCGGCAAATCGCTTCGGCCATGTGAGCCCGACCACCGCGCAACATGTGCGCGACGAATTCGGCGATGCCGTGCACGTGCTCGATGGCGGGCCGTCGGAGGTCGGGATCGAATCGACGATTCTCGATCTCTCGCGCGGTTTCCCGGCGCTGCTGCGGCCGGGCCGTGTGACGCCGTTGGAGATCGCCGAAGTGCTCGGCGTCGCGCCCCGGCTGCCCGACGGCGGCGACGCGACGGCGCCGCGCGCGTCGGGCACGCTGAAGGCGCACTATGCGCCGCGTACGCCGCTTGCACTGGCACCGTTCGAGGCCCTCGAGCCGTTGCTTTCGTCAGCGCGGGATAGTGAGGCGCGGGTCGCGCTCGTGGCGCGGCGCTCGCGCGCCGGTGCCTGGGCCGACGCGCGCGACGTACTGTTCGTCGCCGCGCCCGAGGAGCCCGACGCTTATGCGCGCGAGCTCTACGGGATGTTGCGCGCGCTCGACCGTTCGAACGTGGCCCGCATCCTCATTGAAAAGCTGCCCGATACGCCCGAGTGGATCGCCGTCAACGATCGGCTCGGGCGCGCAGCGGCGGCTTTCGAGGCTGGCAGCTTCAGGGCTTGACGCCCGCGGCGGCGAGTTGCTGCTCGACGTACTGCGCGAAAAGCGCGTGCAGATGCGTCGTCGGATGGACCATATCGGCAAACATATACGACTGATCGGCACCCGCCACCGTCTGCGTCTGCGGCGAGCAGAACAGCGATGAAGCCAGCGCCGCGCCGAACTGAGCCGCCGTCTGCCCCGGCAGCAGCACGCTCGGGTTCGCTTCCGCGTAGGACGTGGCCGATGCCTGCATCTGCTGCAGGTTGCACGCCGTTCCCGTATTCGACACCGAGAAACCGTTCGCCTGGAAGTTGGCGAGCGTCGTGTCTTGCCACGTGAACGAGTCGATGAAGATCACCTTCGATGACAGGTTCTCCGCTTGCAGGAAGCTCGCCACGAGGCCGTTGAACGTCTGGGCGATGCCCGACAGAAGTTGCTGGGCTGCCGCGCCTTGCTGCGCCGCCGTCTGTACGCCCAGCGGGGTCTGGCCGATGTCGGGCACGTTCGCCAGCACCACGTGCGTCGCACCGTTGGCGACGATGGTACCGACCTGGTCGACGAGCGATTTCGCGACCGGGCCGAGCGTCGTGCTCACTTCTTTGAGGATCGCGGCTTGCGCCGTCAAGCCGGCCGCCATGTCGGTCTCGATCGCTGTGACTAGTGCCGTGCTATTGGCGAAGATATCGTTCGCACCGCCCTGGATCAGCACGATCTGATTCGAGTTGAAGCTGCCGTGCGCGCTCAGGTAGTTGGAGACCTGCGTGACGATCGGCGTCGTGGTTGCCGCAAGGTCATTGGGCGCCCAGCCGATGCCTTGCGGGTCCGTCACGCGGGCGCCACCTTGGGCGTAGCCGAAGCCGCCGGTCGCCTGCAAAGCGGACCCGAAACCGCCCTGATAGGCCGGCGTGAGGGTGTCGCCAAAGGATTCCGCAACCTTCTGCGTCCAGACTTCGCCGGGGTTCGTGGTGAATCGTCCGCCGCCGAAGTGCGGCAGAACATAGGCCGCATAAGTGCCGACGTCGGACAAGCTGTCGCCGAACGAGACGACCTGCATCTTGGTGGACGCGGCAGTCGTCGCGGTGCTGCCCCCGCCGCCGCCCCCGCCGCCGCATGCGGCGACGACGGCTAAAGCCGCGCCGGCGAGCGCGCACTGAGCGGCCCGCAGCAACCGGTTTCGTTGGGGTTCGTTGCGCTGTTTCATCGACTTCATCTCCTCGTATGTTCGGCTCGTCGGCCGTGGTTTCATGCCTCATTTGATGTCGTTGTTCGCCGCCTCGTGGTTGATCGCGGTGGCGTGTGTCGTCTTGTCCGTCTCTCCCCCGGCCGGCGATTACGCGTCGACTCCCCGCTGGGTCGTGCCCGAGACCGCGGCGGGCCGCGCGTTGGCGGCATGGAACGCGGCGGCCCACTCGGGCGGCGCGAGGAGCGCGCGCAGCTTGTTGCCCGGCCCCTTGGCATTTGCCAGATCCGCGAGCATCGACGCCCATTCGTGGAACGTCGCCTTGAGCGGATTGAAGGTCGTCAGCGGCTCGACGATGCCGTACTCGGGCGGATCGTCGGGGTCCTCCGCGACGTAGCTTCGAAAGACCCTGTCCCAGACGACGAGCACGCCGGCAAAGTTGCGATCGATGTAGCGTGCATTGCGCGCGTGATGGCACCGGTGCGTCGACGGTGTGTTGAGCACGTACTCGATCCAACCGAGCCGGCCGATCGCCTGCGTATGGACGAAGAACTGAAAGGCGAGATTGACGAGGACGATCGCGACGATCTGCTGCGGAGGAAAGCCGAGCACGGCGAGCGGCGTCCAGAACACCCACATGCCGGCGACCGGGTACATGAGGCTTTGGCGGAATGCCGTCGACAGATTGAGCCGCTCCGAGGAGTGATGGACGATGTGCGCGGCCCATAGCCAGCGCACGCGATGACTCATGCGATGAAAGACGTAGTAGAGCAGGTCCTGCGCGATGAAAAGGACGGCAAACGAGAGCCACCCCGGCTGCCAGGTGACGATACGAAAACGCTCGTAGACGAATGCATAGAAGGGCACGACGGCGAGCCACGCGAGCTTGTCCGCGCCCTGGTGCATGAGCGCAAGCACGGCGTTGCAAAGCGTGTCCCGCCAGCTGTAGATACGCGCCGCCGGCCTTGTGCGTGCAAAATGCCACGCCTCCCAGCCGATGCATGCAAGAAAGACGGGCGCCATGGAAATCAGAAGCAATTCGGCGTCGAATTGCATGGACGTCTTCCTCCGGAGTCTCTTCCTTGCTTTGATTTCAGCGCGCTCGCCGCGGGCGGTGCGCGCTGCAGTCCCCTTTTCGATACGGAGGCGGGAACATCATGGCAGCCGTCCGATCGTTGCTCGACAGCGTACACGCTGGCGGCCGTCGCAGTCGCTATTTGTCGTAGAAGGAATATTCGATCGAGATCCCCCGAGACAGAGGGGATCTCGGTGCGCGCTTAGCGCATGCCGCGATAAACCCAGTCGAGCAACGCGTCGTGAGCGGCGCGCGCGGCCGCCGCCCGGTCGTCGTTGATGAAGCTCACGACGACATAGCTCTCGCCGTTGGCCGCGGCGACGTAGCCGGCAATCGCACGCACATCGCGCAGGGTGCCGGTCTTGATATGCGCATTGCCGAGCACCGGGTCGTGGCGCAGGCGATTACGCATCGTGCCATCGACGCCGGCCACGGGCAGCGAGGCGACGAAGACCTGAGCGACGGGGCTTGCGTTGGCCGCCTGCAGCAAGTCGGCGAGCGAAAGCGCGCTGATGTGCTCGTCGCGCGAGAGACCCGAGCCGTTCTCGAGCGAGAGCTCGGGCATGGCGAGTCCTTTGCTGGTGAGGAATCGCTCGATCGCCTGCGCCGACTTTTGCGGCGTTGCCGGCGGCTTGTCGGCGACGGCGCCGATCGTCAGGAACAGGTTGCGCGCCATCACGTTGTTGCTGAACTTGTTGATGTCGCGGACGATGTCGCCGAGCGGCGGCCCTTCGTGGGTCGCCACGAGGCGCGCGCCGATCGGCACCGCGCCCTCGCGCGTCGCGCCCTTGAACGTGCCGCCTTGCTGCTGCCAGAGCGCGAGGAAGCCGCCCGCGAAGAATGCCGTATGGTCGAGCACCGCGAGGTTGACCGTGCGCGCGCCGCAGCGCACTGGATACTCGCCCGAAAAGAGCGCCTCGACGGTGCCGTCGCTTTCGGGCGTGACGTTCGGCATCGCGGCTTCGGCGCTCGTGCAGGCGCCGGCGCGAGTATGGAGCTCGTTGTCGATCTTCAGTTGCGCGAGCGCCGGCACGACGTCGATATCGACCGTGCCCGCGCTCGCCGGCGTGACCGTGAACGACAGCGACTTGAATGCGTAGAGAAGTGGGTCGGGGCCGACGTTGTACGGTGCGTTCGCGTCGTCGTCGAAGGCCGGCAGGTCGCGCGTCGACGGGTCGAAGAAGCGCTTGTCGAGCACGAGCCCACCGTCGATGCCGGTGATGCCGGCCTTGCGGATTCGGTCGACGAGATCGATCAGCTCTTCGGGCACGAGCTTGGGATCGCCGGTACCCTGGATATAGAGATCGCCGTGCAGCACGCCGGCGGTGTCGAGCGTGCCGTCGGCGTACGCGCGCGTGCGCCAGCGGTAGTCCGGGCCGAGTATTTCGAGGCCGGCGTAGGTCGTGACGAGCTTCATCGTCGAGGCCGGCAGCATCGGCTTTCCGGCGTTGAGCGCGACGACGGGCGTGGCCGAGCCGATGCGCTCGATCACGACGCTCATCGCCGAAAGCGGCACGTGCGCGCGTTCGAGCGCGCGGGTGACGGAAGCAGGGAGCTCCGTCGTGACCGACACGCGCGGGCGGTGCTTGAGCTTGCGCGCGTCGGCCGGCGTGGCGAACGCGAGCGCCGCGCACAGGCCGAGCGCAAGCGCGGCGCGTCCAAGCCCTCTGCCGGAGGGAGCACCCTCGCCGGGCGAGGCGGAACGAAGAGTAGGCGAAATGAAAGAAGAAACGAATTGCGGCGCGCGGCGCGAAAAGAGGATGAGCGAAGCGATCGGCATGGAAAGTACGGCGACGGGGTCGGGCAAATGCGAGAGCGAGCGGTCCGGTGTGACGCGGACGGCGCGCGGGACAGCACATTGTAGGGCTTGCCGCGCGTGACGCCGCGGCGATCTTCCCCGAATCGACCAAAAAACCACGGACCCGGGAGCCGCTACAATGCGATCCATGACTGACTTCCGGCGCATAGGGCGATCGAGGCGATGCGGATACTGCTGGTCGAAGACGACAGGATGATTGCCGAAGGCGTACGCAAGGCGTTGCGCGGGGAGGGCTTTGCCGTCGACTGGGTGCAGGACGGCGAGTCGGCGCTCACGGCCGCGGGCGGCGAGCCCTACGATCTCGTGCTGCTCGATCTCGGCCTGCCCAAGCGCGACGGGCTCGACGTGCTGCGCGCGATGCGCACGCGCGGGCTCTCGATGCCGGTGCTCATCGTGACGGCGCGCGACGCCGTGGCCGACCGCGTGAAAGGGCTCGACGCCGGCGCCGACGATTACCTCGTCAAGCCATTCGATCTCGACGAGCTCGGCGCACGGATGCGCGCGCTGATCCGGCGTCATTCGGGCCGCAGCGAGTCCGTGATCCGTCACGGCGCGCTGACGCTCGACCCGGCCGCGCACCAGGTCACGCTGAATGGCGCGCCCGTCGCGCTCTCGGCGCGCGAATTCGCGCTGCTCGAGGCGTTGATCGCGCGTCCCGGCGCCGTCCTGTCCAAGAGCCAGCTAGAAGAAAAGATGTACGGCTGGGGCGAGGAAATCGGCAGCAACACCGTCGAAGTCTACATTCACGCGCTGCGCAAGAAGCTCGGCGCCGATCTCATCCGCAACGTGCGCGGCTTGGGCTACATGATTGCCAAGGACGCCTGAGCGGGCCCGGGAGACCGCTTCGATCCCCTATGCGTTCCATTCGCCATCAACTGTTGTTCTGGCTCGTCGCGCTCGTCGTGGCGGGCGTCGGCGCCGCTGGCTGGCTCATTTACCGACAAGCGCTCGCCGAGGCGAACGAGCTCTTCGACTATCAGCTGCAGGAGATCGCGGCGGCGCTGCCGTCCGAGCCGTTCACGCAGATTCTCGGCGCGCACAACGATGCGGACGAAGGCATCGTCATCCAGATCTGGAGCCGCACCGGCGCGCTGATGTATTACTCGCATCCGCGCGCGCCGCTTGCACCGCGCGCGGAGCTCGGGTTCTCGACGGAGCGTACCGAGCGCGGTGACTGGCGCGTCTACGGCGCGATCGTCGGCGACAACGTCGTTCAGCTCGCGCAGCCGCTTTCGGTGCGCAACCGGCTCGCGGCCGACGTCGCGTGGCGCACGCTTTGGCCGCTCATCGTGCTGTTGCCGTTCCTGGGTCTCGCGGTCTGGGTCATCGTCGGGCGCGGGCTCGCGCCGCTCGCACGCGTGACGCGCGCGCTCGAGGCGCGCCGTCCGCAGGCGCTCGATCCGCTGCCCGACGAGCGCTTGCCGCTCGAGGTGCAGCCGCTCGTGCGCGCGTTGAACGGCCTGCTCGCGCGGCTCACCGAGGCGCTCGACACGCAGCGCGCATTCGTCGCCGACGCCGCGCACGAGTTGCGCACGCCGCTCGCCGCGGTGCAGATCCAATCGCAGCTCGTCGCGCGCGCGCAGGATGCGGATTCTCGTCGCGAAGCGCTCGTCGATCTGCAGGCGGGCGTCACGCGCGCCACGCGCCTTGCCGAGCAGTTGCTCGCGCTCGCGCGTGCCGAGCCTGTCGACGGGGCCGTTCGCGTACCGGTCGACTTACGCACGCTCGTCGCCGAATGTGTCGCCGCGCATGCGCCGATTGCCGAGCGGCGCGATGTCGATCTCGGCTTCGAGGAATCCGAGCCCGCCACGATCGTCGGCGACGCCGACGCGCTGCGCGCGATGGTCGGCAACCTGCTCGACAACGCGGTCAAGTACACGCCGCACGGCGGACGCATCGACGTCGCGCTCAAGCTCGACGATGACGGCCACCCGTGCCTGCGCATCGGCGACAGCGGCCCCGGCATTCCGGCCGAGGAGCGCGAGCGCGTCTTCGACCGGTTCTACCGCGACGCTTCGGCGCGTGCCCGCACGGACGTCGCGGGCAGCGGCCTCGGCCTTGCCATTGTCAAGCGTGTCGCGGCGCAGCACAACGCGGCGGTCGAGCTTGGGCAAGCACCGCTCGGCGGCCTTCTGGTGACGGTCCGATTCCCTTCAGGAAACGTGCAGAAAGCGTTAAGTCCCGTTTAAGTGAGCCCTCGTATTCTGCGAACCATCAAGCAAGGAGGCCCTTTCGATGAATACGAAGACCCTGTCTCGCAGCGCAGTCGCGGTTGCGGTGGCGGTTGCGCTCTCGACCGGCTACGTGGCCGGCACCCGCCACACCGATCCGCAGATCATCGCGTCCGCGCACGCCGCGGCCATGATGCCCGCCGAAGCGGCGGCCAAGACCGGCATTCCCGATTTCTCCGGGCTCGTCGAGACGTACGGCCCGGCGGTCGTGAACATCAGCGCCAAGCATGTCGTCAAGCGCCCCGCGCGGCGCTCGATGCAACAGCTGCCGATCGATCCCAGCGATCCGTTCTATCAGTTCTTCAAGCGGTTCTATGGTCAGTTCCCCGGCTTCGGCGGGGGCGGCGACGACGACGGCGGCGCGCAAAGCGATATCCCGAGCGCGAGCCTCGGCTCGGGCTTCATCGTCAGCAGCGACGGCTACATCCTCACGAACGCACATGTGATCGACGGCGCGAACGTCGTGACGGTGAAGCTCACCGACAAGCGCGAGTTCCGCGCGAAAGTCGTCGGCTCCGACAAGCAGTCCGACGTCGCGGTGCTGAAGATCGATGCCTCGAACCTGCCCACCGTCAAGATCGGCGATCCGAACCAGAGCAAGGTCGGCCAGTGGGTCGTCGCGATCGGCTCGCCGTACGGGTTCGAGAACACGGTGACCTCGGGCATCATCAGCGCGAAGGGCCGCTCGCTGCCTGACGAGAACTACACGCCGTTCATCCAGACTGACGTGCCCGTCAACCCCGGCAACTCGGGCGGGCCGCTCTTCAACCTGCAAGGGCAGGTGATCGGGATCAACTCGATGATCTATTCGCAAACGGGCGGCTTCCAGGGCCTTTCGTTCGCGATTCCGATCGACGAGGCGATCCGCGTCAAAGACGAGCTCGTCAAGACGGGGCACGTGAGCCGCGGCCGTCTCGGCGTGGCCGTGCAAAGCGTCGATCAGACACTGGCGAACTCGTTCGGCCTCTCGAAGCCGGCCGGTGCGCTCGTGAGCTCCGTCGATCCGGGCGGCCCGGCCGCGAAGGCAGGGTTGCAGGCCGGCGACGTGATTCTCGCCGTGAACGGCCAGAGCGTCGACGACTCGACGGATCTGCCTGCGCAGATCGCGGCAATGAAGCCGGGCTCGAACGCGACGCTCGATATCTGGCGCGACAAGACGAAAAAGCAGGTGACGGTCAAGATCGGCTCGATGTCGGACACGAAGGTGGCCAGCAACGGCAGCCCGAGCGCCCAGCAAGGGCGGCTCGGCGTGGCGGTGCGCGCGCTCACGCCGCAGGAAAAGAACGGCAGTTCGCTGACGCATGGCCTGCTCGTGCAGCAATCGTCGGGCGCGGCCGCTAGCGCGGGCATCCAGCCCGGCGACGTGATCCTCGCCGTCAACGGCAGCCCCGTGTCGTCGCCTGACCAACTGCGGCAAATCATCTCGAAGGCCGGCAATAGCGTGGCGCTCCTGATTCAGCGCGACAACGCGCAGATCTTCGTGCCCGTCGATCTCGGCTGATCCGCACGGCGAAGCGGCCCGGCATCCTGAAGCCCCCGGGTGCCGGGCCGCGGCTTCATCGGCATCGACAGGCGCCCAAGCGCACAGGCATGCAGCTTGCTGCGCAACGTGATGGGGCGGGATGCCGTTCCCCGGCGACGCGCCGGGCTCAGGATCCCGACGTGCGGTCATTCAAAGGAGCGATGCGATGAAAACGCCAGGCAGCGGATCGGCGGATAAACGGATGATGAAACGAGCAAGCAAGCGGATTGGCGTTGTCGCCGCGATGGCACTGGCGCTTGGTTTCGCCGGCAGCGTGCTCGCGCAGCAGGGGTCGTCGGCTGTCGTCGGCGGCACGACGACCGACGCGACGAGCGCCGGCAACGAGAACGGCGGCGGCATGCCGCAGATCCAGCACGAAGGGGCCGTGTCGTACGTGTCCGGCGGCGTGGGCATCGACGAATCGACGGCGCTAAAGCGCGCGGAGCACCAGTGGCCGCTCGCGATGCGCTTCACGGGACCGACGGCGGACTACCTCGCCGATGTGCATGTCCGGATCGTCGGGCCGCAGGGCGCCGATGTATTGAGCACGGACTCGCGCGGTCCCTACATGCTCGTCAAGCTGCCGCCGGGCCGTTACACGGTTCATGCGCGCTACAAGGACGAGGAGCAGACGCGCACGGTGACGGTCTCCTCGGAGCCGGGTGCGCGAGCCGATTTCCACTGGGATATCCAATAGCGTGAAACGCTGCCCGCGCACGGCGGCGGGCTTTGACAGATAATGAGAGCCACGGGTGTCCGCCCGTGGCTTTTTTTTCGGCATGCGTCGGACCGCCCCAAGCATGCTGACGCCCCCGCGACCGCAGGTGCGCCGGGAAGTCCCGTTGGAGGGGCGCCTGGCTAATCGCCTTTGGGGAGGGGCAATGTTGGCTCTCTATAATCTGACGCGCCGGCGGGCGGCCGAGCGAACCAGGTCCAGGGGAATCGCCATGACGAATGACGCTGTTCATCGTGTCGAGATCGCGGCCAATCAGCACCGATTGCGCGTGATTCACGGCGGCATCACGCTCGCCGATACCTGGCGAGGACTCACGCTCATGGAGACGGGCGAGCCCGTGGTCTTCTACTTTCCGCGCGAAGACGTCAATATGTCTCGCTTCGAGCGGTCGGATCATACGACGCGCTGCCCCTACAAGGGCGTGGCGACGCATTTCCATCTGCTCACCGAAGAGGAAGGCAAGGTCGAAAACGCCGCCTGGAGCTACGAGGCTCCGCTCGGGGCTGCAGCGCGAGTGAAGGGCTACGTCGCGTTCTATCCGTCGCTCGTGGACAGAATCGACCAGACGTCATAGGCGAAAAGGCGCATGCATCGAAGGGGACCACGATGGAGTTGACCGATGCATTGCGCATTCCGCTCGATCCCTCGATCGTCGCCGAATCACTCGACGACGGCGCCCTCTTGCGCGCAAGCCTCGAGAATTGCGAATCGTTCGAGCGCCGCCCCGGCGGCGAGTACGCGCTCGTGGTGACGGTGCCGGTCGGGCCGCTGCGCGGCCGCTACGATGTTCGCATGCACATGATGACGAGTCCGGGCGGCGCATACGGCGGCGTCCCCGCCGGCGGCGAGCATCGGCTCTCGCGTACGCTGAACCTGAAGGCATCCGCCGCGGGCGTGGGCTCGTTGCGAGGACAGGTCACGATCGAGCTCGAGGCGGATAGCGAGCGCGCCGATGAGCAGACGAGTGCGAGAGGGAGCACCAAGGCAGGCGTTGACGACGCGGGCGCCACACGTGTCCAGTATGCGATATGGGCGACGCTGACCGGGCCGCTCGCCGAGCTCGCGCCGCGGCAAGTCGAAAACGCGCTGCAGGCGCTCGCCGACGATTTCTTCGCGGAGTTCTCGGCGGTGCTCCAAGCCAAGTACGGCAAAGGGCCGAACCGGGCACGCTCCGGCGCCGCGCACCGCCAGCACGTGTTCCTGCGCCCGATCAGTCTCGCCGGCCTTTCGCGCAGGACGGCATCGACCGATCCGCTCGACCCGGCCTCGCGCCGTTCGGGCGACGCCATGATCGGTCAGCGAGGTGCGGAGAGCCTGGGTCGTCGCCGGCCGCAGGCGATGCCGGCCTGGGCATGGGCTGCGGCATTCGCCGTCGGGATCGCCTTGCTCTACCTGCTCCATCGGTTCGAGTAGCGGTCGCGTCGGCGCCGCACAAGGGTAAGCGCAAGAAATCCCATCGAGCGCGCTCGGCCGCAGCGCCGTGCAAGCCGCCTTCCTCAGCCTTATTCACCGCCCGCCCCGAGCCGCAACGCAGGGCTCGTGCGCACGGTATCGAGCGCCGCGTCGATGAACGGCTCGATATGCGCGGCGAAATCGATCGACGGCGCAATCAACAGCGAGTCACGCAGGCAGCCGCCGATGAACGCATGGAGAAAAAGCGCCGAGCGTCGCGTATCGAGATCGGCAGGTAGCTGACCCTTGGCGACGGCCTGCCGCAAATCGCGCTCGATCTTGCCGACGCCTTCCTGCATGTTCGTCTGGTGTCGGACCTTCACCGGCCCCATTTCGTCGACGAACTCACACTTGAGAAAAAGGATGTCGAATACGCGCCGCCGTTGTGGATCGTTGCAGCACGCGTGCAGACACCATTTCATCGTCTCGGCGAGCTTTCCGAGCGGGTCGGCGGGGTCGTCGTCGCCTTCGATGAGCTCGTCGAGCGGCAGCAGGACGCGATCGAACATCGCCGTAAAGAGATCGCCCTTGTTCTGAAAGTGCCAATAGATTGCGCCTCGCGTCACGCCCGCATGCGCGGCAATCTCGGCGAGAGACGTCCGCGACACCCCTTTGTCGTAAAAGACCCGCTCGGCGGCATCGAGAATGCGGTTACGCGTCTCTCGTGCCTCTTCCTTCGTTCGTCTGACCATGTTGCATGCCCGCGTCACCGGGCTTTCTTTAGACTAATGGCGCTCATTTGAGCGTCGAATCGGCCGTGCGGCGCACGACGCGAGCGGATTGTTGCCTTTCGGGGTTAGATCCCGCAACGAAAACCTTTTACATACATTTCCGAATGTATATACAATACGCGCTACGTTTGAATGGTTCAAGTTCGATGCACCGGGGGAAATCCCGGTAATATCCGGCACTGACCGACGCTCGCACTGTTGCGAAGAGTTCTCGCGCTTTCGCACCGGCGGTTCTCGCGAGCGCACTACCGGGGCGATGCGGGGGCGAAGCGGCGTTCGGCCATCTCGGCGCCCCCGCCGGCCGCAGCCTGTCGGCTTTCATCAAGCGTTTTTGCGACGTGACGTCGCGCCGCGCGCCTTGTGGGGATCGGGCGCAGCGGACCTACATGTGTCCCAGTCATTGACCAGAGGTCGCTCCATGCGTGTCGAACCGGTTCACCTCCGCCTAATCTGCGCCGCGACGGCTGCCCTCATCCTTGTCGCGTGCGGACAAAAACAATCGGCGCCGCCGCCGCAGACGCCCGAAGTCGGCGTCGTCGACGTGAAGACGAGCGCCGTGCCGGTCGTCACCGAGCTGCCGGGCAGAACGAATGCGTACCTCGTCGCGCAGGTGCGCGCGCGCGTCGACGGCATCGTGCTGTCGCGCGAGTTCACCGAAGGCAGCGAAGTGAAGGCGGGGCAGCGTCTCTACAAGATCGACCCGGCGCCTTATATCGCCGCGCTGAACAGCGCGAAAGCGACGCTCGCGAAGGCCCAGGCGAACCTCGCCAGCACGACGGCGCAGGCGAATCGCTATAAAGTGCTCGTTGCGGCGAATGCCGTCAGCAAGCAGGATTACGACAATGCCGTGGCGGCCGAGGGCCAGGCCGCGGCCGACGTCGCGTCGGGCAAGGCCGCGGTCGCGACGGCGCAGATCAATCTCGGCTACACCGACGTCATCGCGCCGATCACCGGGCGCACCGGCGTCTCGCAGGTCACGCCGGGTGCCTATGTGCAAGCGAGCCAGGCGACGCTCATGGATACGATCCAGCAGATCGATCCCGTCTATGTCGATCTCACGCAATCGAGCCTCGAGGGGCTCAAGCTGCGCCGCGACATTCAGGAAGGGCGGCTGAAGACGAACGGGCCGAATGCCGCGAAGGTCACGCTGATTCTCGAAGACGGTCGCGAGTATCCGGAAAAAGGCAAGCTGCAGTTCACCGACGTGACGGTCGACCAGTCGACGGGCTCCGTCACCGTGCGCGCCATTTTCCCGAACTCGGGCCGTGTCCTGCTGCCGGGGATGTTCGTGCGCGCGCGCATCGAGGAAGGCGTCAACGAGAATGCCATGCTCGTGCCGCAGATCGGCGTGACGCACGACCAGAAGGGTCAGGCGACCGCGCTCGTCGTCGGTCAGGACGGCAAGGTCGCGCCGCGTACGCTCACCACCACCGGCATGCGCGGGCCGGACTGGATCGTCGAGGCGGGCTTGCAGCCTGGCGACCGCGTGATCGTGCAAGGCACGGAGAAGGTCCACCCCGGCATGACCGTCAAGCCGGTGCCGGCCCAGCTTCCCGCTCAGGCGGGCGGCGCCTCCTCCGTGGGCAATAGCCAGAGCGCCTCCTCGGGGGCGCAGGCCTCCGGCGCCTAACCACGGGAGTCCCGTCAAATGGCCAAGTTTTTTATCGATCGCCCGATTTTCGCGTGGGTGATCGCCATCATCCTGATGCTCGCGGGCGTCGCGTCGATCTTCAATTTGCCGATCGCGCAATACCCGACGATCGCGCCGCCTTCGATTCAGATCTCCGCGAGCTATCCGGGCGCCTCGGCGAAGACGGTCGAGAACACGGTGACGCAGGTCATCGAGCAGCAGATGAGCGGTCTCGATCACCTGCTCTATCTGTCGTCGACGAGCGACGACTCGGGCACCGCGACGATCACGCTGACGTTCGCCGCCGGCACGAACCCTGACATCGCGCAGGTGCAGGTGCAGAACAAGCTGTCGCTTGCCACGCCGCTCCTGCCGTCCGTCGTGCAGCAGCTCGGCACGAAGGTGACGAAGTCGAGCAGCAGCTTCCTGATGGTGCTCGCCTTCGTCTCCGAAGACGGCAGCATGAACAAGTACGACCTCGCGAACTACGTGGCGTCGAACATTCAGGATCCGGTGAGCCGTATCGACGGCGTGGGCACCTTGTCGCTGTTCGGCACGCAGTACGCGATGCGGATCTGGCTGGACCCGAACAAGCTGACGAACTACGGGCTCACGCCGGTCGACGTCTCCACGGCGATCCAGAACCAGAACGTGCAGATCGCGGCCGGCCAGCTCGGCGGCACGCCCGCCGTGCAGGGGCAGATGCTGCAGGCAACGATCACCGAGCAGACGTTGCTGCGCACGCCGGAAGAGTTCGGCAACATCCTGCTGAAGGTCAACCAGGACGGCTCGCAGGTGCGCATCAAGGACGTCGCGCGCCTCGAGCTCGGCGGCGAGAACTACAACGTCGACACGGCGTACAACGGCCAGCCGACGGTCGGCATGGGCATTCAGCTCGCCACGGGCGCGAACGCGCTGCAGACGGCGAAGCTCGTGCGCCAGAAAGTCGCCGAGCTGTCGAAGTACTTCCCGCACGGCCTCGCCGTGAAGTACCCGTACGACACGACGCCGTTCGTGCGCCTCTCGATCGAGGAAGTGATCAAGACACTGCTCGAAGGCATCGTGCTCGTGTTCCTCGTGATGTATCTGTTCCTGCAGAACCTGCGCGCGACGCTGATTCCGACGATCGCCGTGCCGGTCGTGCTGCTCGGCACGTTCGCGGTCATGAACGCTGTCGGGTTCTCGATCAACGTGCTCTCGATGTTCGGGCTCGTGCTCGCGATCGGTCTGCTCGTCGACGATGCGATCGTCGTCGTGGAGAACGTCGAGCGCGTGATGGCCGAGGAGGGGCTCTCGCCACGCGAGGCGACCAGAAAGGCGATGGGCCAGATCACCGGTGCGCTCGTCGGGGTTGCGCTCGTGCTGTCCGCGGTGTTCGTGCCGGTGGCGCTTTCGGGCGGCTCGGTCGGCGCGATCTATCGGCAGTTCTCGCTCACGATCGTCGCGGCGATGGTGCTCTCGGTGCTCGTCGCATTGATTCTGACGCCGGCGCTTTGCGCGACCATTCTGAAGCCGATTCCGCAGGGGCATCACGAAGAGACGAAGGGTTTCTTCGGCTGGTTCAACCGGACGTTCAACAGCAGCCGCGAGAAGTATCAGAGCGGCGTGCACCATGTGATCCGTCGCTCGGGCCGGTGGCTGCTGATTTACATCGCCGTGATCGTCGCAATCGGGATGCTCTTCGTGCGGCTGCCGAAGTCGTTCCTGCCCAACGAAGATCAGGGTTACGCGTTCATCCTTGTGCAGACGCCCACCGGTTCGACGCAAGAGACCACGGGCAGGACGCTCTCGAACATCGCCGACTATCTGCTCACGCAGGAGAAGTCCGTCGTGGAATCGGTCTTCACGGTGAACGGCTTCAGCTTCGCGGGCCGCGGCCAGAACTCGGGCCTCGTCTTCGTGCGGCTCAAGGACTACAGCGAGCGGCAGCACGCGAATCAGAAGGTGCAGGCGGTCATCCAGCGCATGTTCATGCATTACGCGAGCTACAAGGACGGGATGGTGATCCCGTTCAATCCGCCGTCGATCCCCGAGCTCGGCACGGCGGCCGGCTTCGACTTCGAGCTGACCGACAACGGCGGGCTCGGCCACGAGAAGCTGATGGCCGCGCGCAACCAGCTCCTCGGCATGGCGGCAAAGGATCCGACGCTCGCGCTCGTGCGCCCCAACGGCCTCAACGACACGCCACAGTTCAAGATCGACATCGATCGTGAAAAGGCGCAGGCGCTCGGCGTCACAGCCGAAGCGATCGACCAGACGTTCTCGATCGCCTGGGCGTCGAAGTACGTGAACAACTTCCTCGATACGGACAACCGGATCAAGAAGGTCTACCTGCAGGCCGACGCACCGTTCCGCATGTCGCCGGAGGACATGTCGAAATGGTACGTGCGCAACGGCGCGGGGACGATGGTGCCGTTCACGTCGTTCGCATCGGGGCAATGGACGTTCGGATCGCCGAAGCTCGAGCGCTATAACGGCATCTCGGCGGTCGAGATCCAGGGGCAGGCCGCGGAAGGCAAGAGTACGGGCCAGGCGATCACGGCGATGGAGAAGCTCGCCGCGAAGCTGCCGGCCGGCATCGGCTATGCCTGGACGGGGCTCTCGTATCAGGAACTCCAGTCGGGCTCGCAGGCGCCGATTTTGTACGGCGTGTCGATTCTCGTCGTCTTCCTCTGTCTGGCGGCGCTCTATGAAAGCTGGTCGATTCCGTTCTCGGTCATCATGGTGGTGCCGCTCGGCGTGATCGGCGCGCTGTTGGCGGCCACGCTGCGCGGGCTCGAGAACGACGTGTTCTTCCAGGTCGGCCTCTTGACGACGGTCGGTCTCTCGGCGAAAAACGCGATTCTGATCGTCGAGTTCGCGCGCGAGCTGCAGCAATCCGAGGGCATGGGGCCGGTGGAAGCGGCGATGGAGGCGGCGCGGCTGCGGTTGCGGCCGATTCTGATGACGTCGATGGCCTTCATTCTCGGCGTGTTCCCGCTCGCGATCAGCAACGGCGCCGGTTCGGCGAGCCAGCATGCGATCGGCACGGGCGTGATCGGCGGGATGCTGACGGCGACGTTCCTTGCGATCTTCTTCATCCCGATGTTCTTCGTCGTGATTCGCGCGAAGTTCGCGGGTGAGACCGAGGATGCCGACGCCGCGGCGCGGCTTGCCGCCGAGCATCATGCGCTGCAATCGGCGAACGGCGGGAACGGCGATCTCAACGGGAACGGCAACGGTGGCGACGGCCGTGACGGGGGCAACGGCGGTCCGCGCGGCGGCTCGGGCAGAGAAGGACACTGAAATGACGACCCCCACGCTCACTATCGTTCGCTGCCCCCCGGGGGGGCTTCAGCCTCCCTTGGGGCGGCCCGGCGGGAGACTGAAATGCAAATGAAAAAACACTCCTTGATTGCGGTGGCCGTCGCGGTCTTCGCCGCCGGCTGCTCGTTCGAGCCGAAGTACGAGCGTCCGGCCGCCCCGGTGGCCGCCACGTTCCCGAGCTCGGGCGTCTACGCGCCCAAGCCGGCTCCCGCGCCTGAAACTCTGCCCAAAGGGCTGCCCGCCGAGCCGGCGACGCAGCCGCTTTCAGGGCGCAGCGCGAACGGTCAGGCTGCCGCCGATATCGGATGGCGCGACTTCTTCGCCGATCCTCGGCTGCAGCGGATCATCGAAATCGCGCTCGCCAATAACCGCGATCTGCGTGTGTCGATGCTGAATGTCGCTCAAGCGCGCGCGCAGTACCAGATCACGCGTGCAGAGCTGTTCCCGACACTCAATGCGACGGGGGAAGACAGCGTCCAGCGCACGCCGAAGGATTTGTCGTTCTTCAACCGGACGGTTTCGAGGACCTACCAGGTCGGTCTGAGCTCCTCCTGGGAGCTCGACTTCTGGGGCCGCATTCGCAGTCTCAAGGATCAGGCGCTGCAGCAGTACTTCGCGACGGCCGAAGCCCGCAAGGCGGCGGAAATTTCGCTCGTGTCGCAGGTCGCCGATCAGTATGTGACGATGCTCGCCGACGACGATCTGCTGCAAGTGACCGAGGACACGCTGAAGACGGCGAGGGCGTCCTATGAGCTCACCAAGCTGCAGTTCGAGAACGGTACGGGCTCGGAGCTCGATCTGCGGCAGGCGGAGTCCGTCGTCGAGCAGGCGAACGCCAATCTGCAGGCGCAGGCGCGCGCGAGGGCGCAGGCCGAAAATGCGCTCGTGCTGCTGCTCGGTCAGCCGCTGCCCGACGATCTGCCGCCGGGTCGCAAGCTCGACGATCAGGCACTGCTCGCCGACATTCCAGCCGGCTTGCCGTCCGATCTGCTGACGCGGCGTCCGGACATCATGGAAGCCGAGGCGTCGCTGCGCGCGGCGAACGCGAATATCGGCGCGGCGCGTGCGGCGTTCTTCCCGAAAATCACGCTGACGGGCTCGTTCGGCACGGCGAGCCCGACGCTCGGCGGGCTCTTCAAGCCGGGCTCGGCGGCGTGGACTTTCGCGCCGCAGATCTCGCTGCCGATCTTCGAAGGCGGCCAGAATGTCGCGAACCTCGATCTCGCGCACATCCAGAAGAACATCCAGGTCGCGAACTACGAGAAGGCGATTCAATCGGCGTTCCGCGACGTGGCCGACGGGCTCGCCGCGCGGAGCACCTACGATCAGCAGATCGACGCGCTCGAGCGCAATACGTTCGCCGAACAGCGCACGCTCGATCTTTCGACGTTGCGGTACAGGAACGGCGTCGACAGCTATCTGCAAGTGCTCACCGCGCAGACGAACCTCTATAGCGCGCAGCAATCGCTCATCAACGCGCGCATGGCGCGGCTCACGACGCTCGTGAACCTGTACGTCGCGCTGGGCGGCGGCTGGCTGCAGCATGCCGGAGAGACGCCGCGCGCGCCTGACGACGGCACCGATTACCGGACGATGAGCGGGCTGCAGGGCGGCGCGTCGTCGGTGAAAGCGGCTGCGGCACCGGGCTGACGATCGGCGCGGCTCGCGCTTTTTGCAATGAGTTCGCACGGGTCGGCATCGCGCCGGCCCGTGCGCGTTTTTGCATGCGGATTGGCGTTGTTTTGCGTGGTTGCTCCGGGCTCGGGCGCGCTCAGTAGGCGAGCCGCGGCGCGACGTATCCGCCGAAATTCGGCCCGATGCCAGAGGCCTGCGTCGGTATCTTGAAGCCGCCGACGAAGTGGCCCTGGATGTACTTGCTGCTGCCGCCATAGCTGCCATCGATATGAAAGGCGGCGAACGCGACGACGGGGACGTACGACTTGTTGTAGATCTGGCTGACCACAGGCATGAGGACGGTCACGTTCGTCGGCACGCTGTTGTAGATCGTGTCCTTGACCCCCGGCTGCAGCCAGATGTCGTTGCCGATCGAGATCGGTGACGGATTGCCGCTCGTGATCAGCTCCCGAACCGTCGGGACATTGTTGAACGATGTCAGGAACGAAGTCCACTGCCCGGCATAACAGGTGGAGCCGTACAACTGACCGTTGCCGATCTGGAATTCATAGGGCTTTCCCGACGAATCGAGCACGGGCTGATTGGTCGCCGAGTTCCAGTACTGGTTGTACACGCATTCGTCGAGCACGACCGGAAAGAGGGCGCCCGCGGGAATCGTGGAAGGCGATGTGACCACGGCGACGGCGGTTGCATGGTCGGTCGTCGTCGGCATGCCGAGCAATGCGCCGAGCAGCAGCGCGATGAGGCCGTTCGCCGACGCACTGCGCGCGATCGTCACTTGCACCGCGGGCACGACGGTAGCGGCAGGCGGTAACGCGACCGTGCTCGGCGGCAAAATGGCCGGCGCCGAGGCGGCGAGATCCCAGTAGCCGGTCGCCACGGTACCGGTCGCGAGCGGTGTGCCATCCGACTCGTTCAACGGAATCGCGGCTGTTGCCGACGTCGCCGCGCCGGACCAGTTGGGCCCGCTCGTGCCCGATGCGAGGGTGGCCGCGCCCGTGAGCGCGGCCGCATCCGCCGCGTTCTGCAGCTCGTTGGCGGCGGAGAAGACGCGCGGCACGTCGACGGCGAATGCGCCGAACATGAGGAGCGGCGCCAGCATGAACAGCATCCAGATCGCGATGGCGCCGCGCTGGCGCGCCGCGGCGCGCGAAGACGCGTGTGCACTTGGGCGCACCGCGTGCCGGCCAAACGCGGCCATCGAGGCGCTGCGCATCGGTTTCGCGGGCTGACGGGGCATCTCATTCACAGTTTTTCACCGCGGTGGCCGTGACGGTTACGGGGCCGGTCAACGAGCTCAGCGCTGAACCGAGGACGATTCCGTTGTACGTGTAGCTGATGGTGACCTGCAGCGCATTGCCGCTTCCGGCCGTGGCGCAACTGCCCGATGGGCTGACCGTCACCGTCGGGGTCGTCGCCGTGCCGCCCGTGACGAGATTGTTCGTCGTGTAAGCGAGCGCCACGCTCTGGATCTGGCTGGCGGTGAGCGGCGACGCACGCAGAACCACACCCGCGCGTGCCGCTTCGCCGGCGGCATTCGTGATGACCGCCTTGTCGCAAAGAACGAGGCTCGTATCGATGATGCCGAAGAGAACCAACATCAGGAACGGCAGCATCAGGACGAACTCGAGCGCCGCGATGCCGCGCTCCTTCGTCGCCGGGCGCCGTTGCGCTCTCATCGAAGCGCCTCGCTCGTCGATTCCGAAGCGACCGGTTCGCTGCGCCGCTCGCGCGTCTCGCCGGAGGGCGCCGGCGCCCCAAGCCGCGCGCGCAGGCCGCGATAGAACTGCAAGTCGTCTTCGGCGGAGTCCGCCGGTAAATCGGCGCTCAGAATGCGCTTGGCCGCCTCGTCGTTGCCGAGCATCCCGTAGGCGAGCGCAAGGTCTTGCCTTGCTTGCGGCGGCGCGTCGGGCAGGCCCGCGATGTCGAGCAGCACGTTTGCGCCTTCACGCGCACGGTTCGACAGGGTCAGCGAGAGGCCGAGGTCGGTTTTCAAGCCCTGCACCTCGGGATGTCGCTGCAAGGCCGCGCGA
This sequence comes from Trinickia symbiotica, assembly GCF_002934455.1. Taxonomy (GTDB): domain Bacteria; phylum Pseudomonadota; class Gammaproteobacteria; order Burkholderiales; family Burkholderiaceae; genus Trinickia; species Trinickia symbiotica. Next base: position 39,395 of record NZ_PTIR01000021.1, read on the forward strand.
TAGACGGCCTGGGCTTCGTCATGCCTGCCTTGCAGATCGAGCGCCGTGCCGAGACCTTCGGCGGCCACGGCGTTGTCCGGGTGGGCCGCGACGAGCTTGCGGTAGCGGGTGAGTGCCGAGTCGAGGCGGCGTTCGCGCAGCGCGACGCGAGCGAGCCCGAGTTGCGCGCGCGGGTCCTCCGGCGCCTGCGCCTCGACGCGCGCATAGAGTAGCCCTGCTCGCGCGAGATCGCCGATCGCGTACATCGCATCGCCGAGACCGAGCTGGGCCGTGGCGGAGTTCGGATCGGCCTTCAGCATTTTCTCGAAGAGCGAGACGGCGAGCTGGGTGTCGCCGGCTTCGAGCGCGCTTTCCGCGATGCGCAGATCGGCCGCCGCATCGGGCGCGCGCGTTGCCGCCACGGGTTGTGGAACGACGTAATGGTTGCTCGCGCAACCGGCGAGGACGCTCGCGATGAAGACGGGTGCGGCCAACGCCAGCGTGATCGATCGAGGCCGGGGCGTTTGCTTCATGAGTCGATCTCCGAATGTCATCAAGGCGTCAATGGTGGCGAAACACGACCATCAGCCGGATGACGGCGGGCCCTGCCGCGATCAGCCCGACGGTCGGCATGATGAACAGCATCATCGGCAGCGTCATCTTCGGTGCCAGTTTCGCGGCTTTTTCCTCGAGCCTGACGATCTGCATGGCGCGCTCCGTGCGCGAGAGCGTGCGCAGCGACTGTGTAATCGGCGTGCCGTACTTTTGCGACTGAATCAGCGTCGTCACGAGCGCGCGCATGGAAGGAAGTCCGATGCGCTCCGCCATGCCATTGAGCGCTTGGGCGCTGTCGCCGCCGATCGAAAGTTCGTCCGCCGTGACGGACAGCTCGTCGGCAAGCGGCGGGCAAATCGTCTCGAGTTCTTTCGCCACGCGCTTGATGGCGACGACGAGACTGTTGCCGGCATTCGTGCAGATGACGAGCAGATCGAGCGCATCGGGCAGCGCGATGCCGATCGCCTTGCGGCGCCCCCGGGCCACGAAGCCGATCGCGTATTCGGGCAGCATCATGCCGATGACGAACGCACCCGCCATCAGCAGCACGCGAAAAATGAAAAGCTGGCCGAGCCCCGGCAAGTGTCCGCCGACAGCGATGGCGCCGAGCGCGAGGCAGGCGCCGGCGAGGATCTTGAGCCCTGAGACGACCGCGATTGCGCGCCGGTCGCGGAACCCCGCGCCGGCGAGTCTCGCCGCGAGCTTGTCGCGCTCTTGCGCCTGCACGACGGGCAACCGTTCGCCGAGCGATGCGACACGTTTGGCGAGCCGTTGCGGCATGCTTGTCGCGGCATCGGCGCCCGCGGCTTGCGCGGCCGCGGCGCGCGCAACGACCTGCCGCGCGCGCTGGGCGACACGCGCGCGCGTGCTCGCGCCACGCAGGACGAGCCACAGCGTGGCGACGCAGAGCAAGGCGAGGAGGGCGGCGTTGCGCCAGAAATCGGCGGTCATCATCGTGATGTGTCCAGGTTGGAAATCTTGCGGATCATCCAGAGGCCGACCGTCATCAGGGCGGCGGCCGTCACGAGAATCTTGTGTCCGGCACGTGTGTTGGTGAGCAGCTCGACATAGGCGCGGTCGACGAGAAACATGAAAGCGAACATGACGAACGGGACCGCCGCGATCATCTTGCTGGCGAGGCGACCCTCGGCCGTCAGCGCCTTGCTCTTGGCGCGGATGTCGCGCCGCGTGCGGACGATCGAGGCGAGATTCTCGAGCGTGTCGCCGAGATTGCCGCCCGTTTCGCGCTGCAGAATCAAGCAGACCGTGAAGAACGAGAAATCCGCGAGCTGCAGGCGCTGCGCGGCCAGCTCGAGGACATCTTTCAGCTCGGCGCCGACGAGCAGCGCGTCGCCCATGCTCCGGAAGGTCGCGCGGACCGGCTCTTCGCTTTCGACGCCGGCCGTGCAGACGGCCTGGACGACGGGGATGCCCGCTCGCACGGCGCGAATGATGAGATCGAGCGTATCGGGGAATTGATTGAGGTAGCGTTGGCGGAAGCTCGCGACCATCCACGCATAAACCGAGCGAAGGGCGACGAACGCGACGCCGACGCTCGCCGCAAGGCGCAAAAGCGGGGATAGCCCAAGAAACGACGATCCGACGAAACAGACGATGAATGCCGCCGCGGCGGCGAGACCGAGCGTGCGCATCCCGTTCGCGCCGGCCACGGTCCGCACGCGTTCGCGCCACGCGGTGAGCGCCGCCAGCACGGCTTGATCGCTCGCGCTGAACCGCTTATGAACCAGCTCGTGCCGCGGCTTTTCCGCGCGCTTCGGCTTGGCGCCGTCGCGCGGATCGCGGAACGCGGCGACGCGCGATTGGATGCGCGAGGCGGGCCGCTGTCTCGCCATGGCGCGCAGCGTGCGCGCGGCGAGCCCCGCGATGACGATCACGAAGAAGGCGCCGAGTGCCACGACATCCGCGGGCGTCATGATTGCATCGCCGCGAGCAGCGCCTCTTCGAGCCCGTAGTAGGCAGCCCGCTGCGCGAAGACGGGGCGCAGCGAGGCGCTTTCGAACGCGCCTCGCACCTGCTCCTCGTAGGCGCTCGCGTTATAGCGGAACGTGAAGAGGTCTTGCGTGATGACGACGTCGCCTTCCATGCCGGCGATTTCGGTCACGTGCGTGACGCGCCGCACGCCGTCCCGCATTCGTTCGATTTGCAGAATCATGTGGACGGCGCTCGCGATCTGACGACGGATCGACATCAACGGCAAATTGCCATTGGCCATCATGACCATGCTCTCGAGCCGAGTGATCGCATCGCGGGGCGTGTTCGCATGGACCGTCGTCATCGATCCATCGTGGCCGGTGTTCATCGCCTGCAAAACGTCGAATGCTTCCGTGCCGCGCGTCTCGCCCAGAATGATGCGGTCGGGGCGCATGCGCAGCGCGTTGCGCACGAGGTCGCGCTGCGAGATGCCGCCGAGTCCCTCGCTGTTCTCGGGCCGCGTCTCGAGGCTCACCACGTGCGGCTGCTGCAGCTGCAGCTCCGCGGCGTCCTCGATCGTCACGACACGCTCGCTTTCGTCGATGAAGCGTGACAGCGCGTTGAGCAATGTCGTCTTCCCCGACCCCGTTCCCCCGGAGATGACGATGTTGAGCCGGCATGCCGTCGCAATGCGCAGCACGTCGACCATCGTCGGGGAGATATTGCCCTGCTGAGCCATCCGCCCGAGTGTGATGTTGCGCTTGGCGAACTTGCGGATCGAGATCGATGCACCGCGCAAGGCGATCGGCGGAAGGACGACGTTGACGCGGCTGCCGTCGGCAAGGCGCGCATCGACCATCGGGCTGCTCTCGTCGACGCGCCGCCCGACGGCCGCCGCGATCCGCTGCGCGACGTTGACCACGTGCGCGTTGTCGCGGAATTTCAGCGGCGTCAGCTCGAGCTTGCCGCCCCGCTCGACAAAGACTTGATCGGGGCCGTTGACGAGAATGTCGGTCACGCGCTCGTCGGCGAGCAGCGGTTCGATCGGGCCGATGCCGAACATGTCGTTGACGATTTCGTCGACGATCAGCGACTGGTCGGCGAGCGACAGCGTGAGGCGATCTTTCGCGATCAGCTCGGCGGCGATTTGCTCGATGCCTTCTCGCACCTCCTGGCGCGACATCGTGAGCGCGGCCGACATGTTCATCGAAGAGAAGACGGCCGAGCGTATCGTCCTGAACGTTTCTGAGCGAATCAGCGCTTCGTGGCGATCGGCGGCGGCAGGTCCGCCTGGCGATGACGGTATCGGCGCGGGCGGTTCGGCCGCCGCCGCTTCCTGCGCGAGCGGCGTGCTCTTGCTCTTGCCCGCGACGAAAGGATGCGCCGCCTCGGCTTCGTTCGCGCCGCGCTCGACGGTGGCGTCGATCGGCATCGAGGCGTTGCGGCGGCCGAACATCAGCGTGCCCTCCGCTTGGCGAAGAGCCGCGCGTACCAGCGCTTCGAGCTCGCGGTTGCTACCGGTTCGCTGCCCGTGATCGCGTTCGAAAGCGAGACGATCGCGCGTGCGAACGACGATCGATTGGGATCGCCGAGTGCTTCGCCAAGGCTTTCGGCGATGGCGAGGGTTTGCGGCTCATAGGGCAGCGGATGTACCGAGCCGCGTCCGAGCGCGCTCGTGAAATCGGCCGCCTGCACGCGGCCCGCGACGGGCTGCCTCGCCTCGTTGAGCAGAACGACGATGGAGGGATTCGAATCGCGGCCCTCGGCGAACCGGCACAAGCGCGCGGCTTCGCGCGTGGCGTGCACGGAGTGATCGGCCACGACGTGAATCATCGCGCTCGCGTCGAAGGCTTCCTCGACGAGCCCGCCGGCTCGTTGGGGCAAGTCGAGCAAGATGTAATGAAAGTGGCGCTTGAGCATCGCCACGAGTTCCGTGAGCGCGCCATGTCTCAGGGCGAAGTCGCTGTTGTACGGGAGTTCCGACGCGAGCACGAACAGACGATCGTCATGGGCGACGAGCGCCTGGTGGAGCAGTTGCTGATCGAGCCGCTGCGTGTTGAGCATCAGCTCCATGAGCCCGCTGGTATTGGCGACGTCGAGCATGGAGGCCGCGGCGCCGCCGTACGGGTCGAGATCGACGTAGGCGACACGGCGGCGCGTCGTTCCCGCGAGGTGACGCGCGAGCGCCGTCGCGATCGTGGTCGTGCCGACGCCGCCGCGCGCGCCGACGAAGCTGATCGCCTTGCCGGTGCGGGCCGAAGCGCCGGGGTCGGTCGAGTCGATCGCGCGCCGCACCAACTCGACCGTGAGCGGCTTGACGAGATACTCTTGCACGCCGAGCTGCAGGAGGCTCCGATAGAGCCCGACGTCGTTGCGCTCGCCGACGACGACGACGGCGACCGAAGGATCGACGACTTCGGCAAGCCGCATCAGATCGGAAATCGGCATGGCCGAGCCCGAGACGTCGACGATGAGGTGGCGAGGGGACTCGCTCGCCTTCTTCATGATGTCGATTGCCTCGTCGAGCGTGCCGCGCGCGACGTGCGAGTTCGCGATCGCCCGATCGAGAATGACGTTGCGGATGACTTCCTCGCTGCTCGCATCGGCGACGACCGCGACGAGCTGCTCGCTACCGGAAGACCGGCCGCGGCGTTTCAGAACATTCGATTCGAGGGCACCCATATGCGTCGTCTCCGTTACTGAGTGCCGTTCGAAGGCGAGGAAGACGGGGAGGATGTCGAGTATCCCGACGTCGACGAATTACCGAGCGGCGCGACGCGCCCTTCCTCGTAGCGACGCACCGCGCTCGCGGCGAGTGCCGCATCCGCGCCCGCGTAGGGCCGCGGGGCGATGAGATCGGCGGGCCGCGCGATCATGGCCGCGAGGTTCGAGTAGGTCGCGCAGCCGAACGCGACGCCGGGACGCCGCATGCCGGCGTCGCGCATGCTCGAGCGCTGATTGAGCGATGCGCACGAAGGCGGCACGGCATGTCCCCCGTCGCCGGGCGCGAAACCAATGACGGACGCATCGGGCATGTCGAGCGGCGGATGCGACGACATGCAGCCGGCAAGCGCGACGCCTGCCGTGCATGCGGCAGCGCGGACGATGCGTGTTGCGATGGAGGCGAGCCGTGAGGTCATGGCGATTTCCCTCGGCGAATCAATAGACGAAGCCGGCCGCGCCGACGAGTCGCGGCGAAGCGCCCGATAGCGGATCGATGCCGAGCGAATGCTGGACCGCGTATTCGATATCGCTGCTCGGGCGCATGACGCTGTCGATCGCGCCGCGCAATTGGCCGGGGCCGGTGGGATTGACGATGTAAGGCGTGACGATGACGACCACCTCCGATTTGTTGTTGAGGTAGTTCTTCGACGAGAAGAGCTTGCCGATCACGGGCAGCCGCGCGAGCCCCGGCAGCTCGGCGAGCACGTCGCTCGTCCGGCTTTGCAGTAGCCCGCCGATCGCGAAGCTCTGTCCGCTCGAGAGCTCGACGGTGGTCTCCATGCGCCGCACCGTCAGTGCGGGCACGACGATCGAATTGAGCGTGATGCTGTTGGTCGGATCGATCTCGCTGACTTCAGGTTTGACCTTGAGGCTGATGCGGTTGTCGGCGAGCACCGTCGGCGTGAAGTCGAGCGAGACGCCGTACGGCTTGTACTCGATCGTGATCGTGCTCGTCGTGCCGGTCTGCGGCACCGGAATCGGCAATTCGCCGCCCGCGAGGAAACTGGCTGTCTGCCCCGACATCGCCGTGAGGTTGGGCTCGGCCAGCATCGTCAGGAGTCCTTCCTGATCGAGCGCATCGAGGACGCCCTCGATCGTCGTTTTGCCGGCATGGAACGCGCCGAGCACCGAGAACGCACCGGTCGACGACAGATTGAACAAATTGTTCGTGAAGAGCTGCCGGCCGTTGAAGAGCCCGCCGATGAAGTTTCCGCTTTGCCCGAGCGAGCTCCAGTTGATACCCAGCTGCTGCGTGATGTTGCGATCGACTTCGGTGATCCGCACGCGCAGCAGGACCTGGATCGGGTGCGCGATCGTGAGGCGATTCACGAGCTGCTCTTTGTCGTGCAGATACGGCTGCACCGTCTGCACGACGGCATCGGCGTCGGCGGCGCTCGGCACGTTGCCCGTCACCATCAGCGATCCTGGCGCGCTCGTCACCCTCACGCCGAACCGCGGAAAACGCGTGTCGAGCAGGCGGGCAATGGCGGCGGTGTCCGTCGCGACGCTGATGGTCTTGCTCAAGATGCGGCGATTGTTGGGGCCGAGCGCATAGAGCGTCGTCGTACCTGCTTTCTTGCCGAGCACGAACACCGAGCGCGGTGTCGGCACGTGAACGTCGGCCACATCGGGATCGGCGACGAAGACGGCGACGGCCGGCTCGGGCAGTGTGATCATCGTGCCGCTGCCGGCCGGCACCGACAGGACGTCGCCATCGTTCGCCGATCGTGCCGCCTCGTTGGCTTGCGCGGCCGTTGCCGCAAGGGCGGGCGGCGAGGCGAACGATGCGAGCATCAGAAGGCAAAGCCCCGCGCAGACCATCGCCGCGAAAGAACGGAAGGCCGGCATGCGCGTCAGGCGACGCTTAGCGCGGGGCCGCGCCGGCGTCGAGCCGATCTGGCTGGCGTGCGAAAGGGCGCGAGTGGGGCGTCGCATCTTCGATCCTATGCCGCGGGCTTGACGGGCGCGCCGGGGGGCGGCGCGGGCGCGACTGCCGGGGTTCCGGGCGGCAGCGGCGGAAGGCCCGGCGTGCCGGTGGAACCGCTCACGGCAGTTTTGTCGTTGTTGGAGTCGCCTACGGTCGAGCCGCGATAAATGATGACCTGAGGTGCAGCGGTTGGCGTAGCGGTTCTGCCGGGCGCCGGCGCGGGCGCGACCGTGCGCAGCGCGGGCGAGACATCGCCGGCCCAGACCGGCGCTGTTCGCGTTTGAGCGAGATCCTCGGCGTCCGATGCATGGCGGTCGCGCGTCGCGAAGCTGCGCAACGCGAGCGAGAGCGAGCCGAGGTGCGCGGCGACGGTGATCGCTTGGGCGCTATGCGGCGTCACTTCGAACGTGGCCGTGCGCGCGCTCGTATTCGGCGCGGCGGCGTCGTCCTTCGGGCGCCGGAATGCCGAGCCCACCGCGAGCACGCGCACACGCTCGGCCACGGTCTCGGACTCGACCGCATGCGCGGGCGGCACGTTGACGCCGCCCTCACCGCGGATCTGTTGCGTGAGCAGCACGTCGACGTAATCGCCGGGCTGGATCAGTCCGGCATTGCCCGATACGTCGTCGACGGCCACGGAGATCGCGCGCATGCCGGGCTTCAGTGCGGCAGCGAGGAAGCCCGGCGCGCTCGGCGAAATGACGTCGGCCGCTCCGAGCGGCGTGCCGGCGTGTACGGCGTGGCGCAACAGGTCGCCTTTGAGATCGTCGTCGCCGGCGGCGTCGGGTTGGCCTTGCACGAGCGCGCCGGCCGGCACCTGGTTGCGCGGCATCGTTTTCCAGACGAGGTCGGCGTCGCGCAACAGCAAGCCGTCCGGCAGGTCGGCGGCGGCGGCTCGAACGTGGACCATGGAAGCCGGCGACGCGGGGCCGGGGCGCGAGGCCGCGACGAAGAGCGCGCGAATGACGAAAGCGCCGATCGCGGCAATGGCGATGAGCGCGGCGAGCTTGAGGAAGTTCTGCATAGGCGGCCTCGGCCTCAGGCCAGCGGTGCGTGAAGGCCGAGGGCCAGCCACGCGCATCGATCAGGCGCGAGCTCGAGCAAGGCGAGCGCGGCACGATCGTGGAACGAAGGCTGAGCCAGCACGGCGGCGATGCCTCCCAGCGCAAGCGCCACGCCATACGGCACGCCGCTTTCGGGCGAGAGCCATGTCACACGCTTGCTCGCGCCGAGCACCGACACGCGGCGGCGCACCAGCGCATGAGCGATCAGCATCGAGAGCGTGACGAGCGTGCCGCAGATAGAGACGATGACGAGCACGGGGATCGCATCAGTCGGCCCGCACCAGAAAAAGACGGCCGCGGCGAGTTTCGCGTCGCCACCGGCAACGCAGCCCAAACGCACGAGTAGAGCGGCCAGGATGAATGAGAGTGCGGCCGCGGCCGCATGCGTTGCGATTGAACGCCAGGCGCCGCCGCTCATCGCGGCTTCCGCCAAATACAGCGCGGCGAGACCGGCTACCCACGCGTTAGGCAGGCGACGCGATCGCAGATCGGACACGGCCAGCATGGCGAGCAATGCGCAAGCAGCCGTTTTGACCGGATCCATGGGATGACCTCTGGCACCGAACGCGTGAGAAAGAGGAGTGTCGGCCTGACGCTCGGCGTAGGCCGGACACTTCGTCGGACGATCAATTAAATAGCGCCCGTGATCTTGGTCATCAGCGCCGTGAAAAGCGATGGGATACCGCTCGTACCGCTCTGGATGACGGTACCTACCGAAACGAGCGCGACCACGACGATGCCGGCCAGAATCGCATACTCGAGAGAGCTGACGCCGCGCTCATCGCGCGAGAGGGAACTAATAAAACGCAGCATGGATGACTCCTTGAAGTAAGCCGAAGTCGGCCGCAGCGCCGCTTTGGCAAGACCGAGAGGGAACCATTTCGCCTCTCGAACAGGTTTACGGCAAACGTTTGCGCAGTCCGGATCAGGACAAGTACTGACAGCCGCGCATAAAAAGCATATCGGTGGAGCCGGCGCCGCAATGCGTCGAAATGAGCAGGGAAAATGCGTCATTTCTTCGGTTGGTAACATATGAAGAATGGTCATCGGACGATAGTTCGGATCCCTAAACATTCCGGCAAATGCTTGGGATTCCTAACTTTCGGGGAATTGGCGGACGCCTTTTGCCAGCCGGCGTCCCTTTGGGCGACCCAGGTATACCCCTAGTGCCCATCAAAGGGAATTCGAGCGTCGGTAGTACTACTAATAAGACTATTCAGAGTGCTAACTATGGCCGCGAAGAAGATTCGGACTCCGAACGATCGACGCGATGGCATGCGAGGGGCTTGCTACTGCGCGAAGTCGGCTGTCAATTGACGATTGTCATTTGCGCGGCGTCGTTGTGACGATCCAAACGCCGGCAAAGAGCGCCGCTGTCGCGGCGGCGCTCACTTTGCGCTAGTCGCTCAAATTTCAGCGCGACGCAGCCTGAAGAGCCCGACGATGCGGGCGAGCCCGTGTGCCTGCTCGTTGAGCGTGGCCGATGCGGCCGTCGACTGTTCGACGAGCGCGGCGTTTTGCTGGGTCGCGTTATCCATTTCGGCGACGCTTTGATCGATCTGGCTGATGCCCGCGCTTTGCTCGTTCATGGCGCCATCGATTTCGGCGATGATGCGGTTCACGCGCTCGATGCTCTCGACGATCTCGTGCATCGCGGCACCCGCGGCCTGCACGCGCTGAGTGCCCGTTTCGACGCTCGATGCCGACGACTGAATCAGGTCTTTGATTTCGCGCGCCGCGGTGGCGCTGCGCTGAGCGAGCGTGCGGACCTCGCCGGCGACGACGGCGAAACCGCGGCCGTTTTCGCCGGCGCGCGCCGCTTCGACGGCGGCGTTCAATGCGAGGATGTTGGTCTGAAAGGCGATGCCGTCGATGACGCCGATGATTTCGCTGATCCGCGACGAAGACTGGCTGATCTCATCCATCGTGCTGACGGCGCTCGTCACCACTTCGCCGCCGCGGGCGGCCGCCTCGCTGGCCGACGTCGCGAGCCGGGCGGCCTGCATCGCCGCTTCCGCTGATTGCTTGACGCTCGCGGTCAGCTGCGTGAGCGCCGCCGACGTCGTTTGCAGATTGCTGGCGGACGTTTCCGTGCGCTGCGACAAGTCGCGGTTGCCCATTTCGATTTCGCCCGTCGCGATCTTCATGTTCTCGACACCGGCGCGCACGTCGTGCAGCACGTTGGCGATCTTCTCGACGAAGGCGTTGAACGAGGCCGAGATCTGCGCCACCTCGTCGCCACCGGACGCGGGCAGCCGATGCGTCAGATCGCCACTGCCCGAGGCGATCGTCGCCATCGCGTCGCGCACGCGCGAGAGGCCGCGGAACGACTGAGAAGTCAGGAACGCGGCGGCGCCGACCGCCGCGAGCGTCAGCAACACCAAGGCCACGCCGAGCGTTTGCAGCACGTGCCTGAGGCCAGCCGTCGCTTCCGCCTTGTCGAGCGCGATGACGAGGTACCAGTTGGTGCCTTCGACCGCTTTGGCCTTCAGCAGCTTCGTCGCCCCGCCGAGCTCGACTTCGATCGGCGCCGTCGCGTTCGCAAGCGAGGTCAGCTCATCGGACGTGAGTGCCGCCGATACATCCCTGACCGGCTTCAGCATGAGCTTTGCATCCGGATACGCGATGACCTGGCCGTCGCGCGCCACCACGAACGCGAGACTCGACGGCGTGGGATGCACCGCCGCGACGATCTCGCGCACGCCGTCGAGAGGCACCGCGCCGCTCAGCGCGCCGGTCGTCTCGCCGTTGCGAATCATCGGCGCCGCGAACGAGACGTAGGGAACGCCCGTCGATGCATCGCCGTACGGCTTCGTGACGATGAGCTTTCCGGCCGCGACGGCTTCCTTGTACCAGGGACGCGCGGTGGGATCGTAGTCCTTGGGCGTCGTGGCGCTCGTCGACAAAAACGTCTTGTCCGTCCATCCGACCGTCGTGATCGGAAAGCCGTCCGCCGCGCCCATGAGCTTGACGAAGCCCTGCGGGTCGCCGTGCTCGACCGCATCGGCGGTCGTGCGCACGGCCAGCGCTTTCGCCGCGACCCATTTGTCGATGGCGAGCGTATTGGCGCTCGAAATTGCGACGAGATTCTGCTCGATCGTGTCGATGGTATTGGCGCGCACGGTGAGGTAGGTGGCGGTGCCCGATACGGCGAGCGCACCGATGACGGTGGCCGATGAAATGATCAGGATGCGGCTACGGAGTGAAACGATCATGTTGGGATGTCGATTCGATATTAGAGCGAGGGTGAGGGAATCAAGCCGCCTCGTTCGGCAACTCGGCGCCGATCGGACTGGGTCACGGTTGATATCGGGTCAAAGCAACTACGTTACGGACAACGGCAGAAAACACGCTGACTTGAGGTTGAGGAGAGAAACGACCGCGCGCCGCCGCGCACGCATTCGGGTGCGATCGCGTGCCGACAGCTTCTTGCTTCACGGAGCACTCCCTTATGATTCGATACAACGGTTCGTCGGCCGCAGCGCTTCCGACCGGCACGTGAGCTGACGCGTTCAGCGAATCGCGAGCGTCCCTTCTTTCATCAGATCAATGACCGCCACCATGCGTTTCCTCGGTATCGACCTCGGCACCGCTTCACTCAAACTCGCCATCGTCGATGGCGACGGGCACGAGCGGGCGTCGGCGGGCGCCGCTTATGCCGTGAACACGCCACATCCTGGCTGGGCGCAAACGGATGTCGGCGACTGGTGGCGGGCGTTGGTGGAAGCGGCCGCGCGCTTGCCGGTCGAAGAGCGACAGGCCGTTGACGCGATCGGCATCGCGGGGCAGATGCACGGCGTCGTCCTCGTCGACGCCGCCGGGCAAGCGCTGCGACCGGCGATACTCTGGCCCGACACGCGGGCGGCCACTTTGCTCGAGGCGTGGCGCGAGCCGCAGCCGAATCCGGTGGCACCAGGGATGGCGGGGCCGATTCTGCGCTGGATCGTCGCGAATGAGCCACGCACGGCCGAGGCGACACGCTGGGCGCTGCAACCGAAGGACTGGCTGCGCGTCGCGCTCGGCGGCGAGGTCGTAACCGACCCATCGGACGCGTGCGCGACGGCGCTTGCCGATGCTTCGGGCGCATGCGACGCAGCGTTGATCGAGAGGCTAGGCTTGCCGCGCGCGTGGTTCGCTCCGGTCGCTCCTCATTCATACGCGGAAGCCGGCATGCTGTCGGTGGCGGCGGCGCGCGAGCTCGGACTGCGCGCTGGCATCCCACTCGCGACGGGAGCGGCGGATACGGCGAGCGCGGCGCTAGGGAGCGGATTGTCACGTGAAGGCGACGCGCTCCTCACGACCGGCAGCGGCGGGCAGATCGTCGTGCTGTCCGCGAGCGAGCCGTCACCCGCGCGCGGTCTCCATCGCTATCGCACAGCGACGGGGGCGTGGTATCGCATGGCGGCGATGCAGAACGTGGGTGTGGCGCTCGAGACGGTCCGCTCATGGCTCTCGTTTCCCGGCTGGCCCGCCGCCTACGACGCCGCATTCGAAACCGATCTTGGCGACGCCGCGCCAACGTTCCTGCCGTACTTGAGCGGCGAGCGTTCGCCATGGATGAACCCCGATGCGCGCGGCGGATGGTTGGGACTCAGCCTCGCCGATACACGAGGCACCTTGATGCGTGCGGCGTTCGAAGGCGTGGCGTTCTCGTTGCGGGCGGGGCTCGACGCTATCCGCACCGGTGCGGCAAATGTGCGCAAGTTGCGCCTCGCGGGTGGTGGCTCCATCGATGCGCGGTGGCGTCAGTTGTTGGCCGATGCGCTCGACGCGGAACTCTACGCGCTGGCCTGCCCGAACGTCGGCGCGCGCGGCGCGGCGCTGATCGCCGGGCTCTCGCGGGGCCATTGGCGCGAGGCCGATCTGCCGGCGCTCGCGCCGCCGGCTGAGCGAGTCGCCGGACCGAGCGGCGATGCGGCCGTCGCGGGTCGGTATGCGCGGTTCCTGGCGCTTTATGGGTGCGCTGAACCCTGGTTCGGGCACATGCGGCGAGACGAGTCAAACGACGTCGCCTAAGCGAAACGCCGCGTTAGGTGCTACGATCTGACGCGTTTCTCCGAGCAATTTCGGCGATTGCGCTTCAAGCGCCCGGAGGACGACGAGTCGATCGGCATGCCTATCCAATACCTTCGCGGTTTCACCGTGCCTGAGCGCACCGACGAGGCAAACCGCCGTCTCGGTCGGTCGCTCGCTTTCGTCGCCGGTGCCGCCAATGCCGGCGGCTTTCTCGCGGTCGGTCAATACACGTCGCATATGTCGGGGATCGTCTCCTCGCTCGCCGACAATCTCGCGCTCGGCAGCTTCGGGATGGCCGGTGCGGGCTTGGCTTCGCTGGTTTCGTTCATTCTCGGGGCCGCGACGTCGGCGATCCTGATCAATTGGGGCAGGCGCCGCGAATTGCGCAGCCATTATGCGTTGCCGCTCGTCCTCGAGGCTGCCTTGCTGATTTGCTTCGGACTCCTCGGCTCGAATCTCGAGGCCCATCGCATTCTTTTCGTGCCCGCGACGGTGGCGCTGCTCTGCTATGTGATGGGTTTGCAAAACGCGATGATCACGAAGATCTCGAAGGCCGAGATTCGCACGACGCACATGACGGGGCTCGTGACCGACATCGGCATCGAACTTGGCCGGCTCGTCTACTGGAACGGCCCCCGCAATGGGCCGATGAGAGATTCGGCGTTCGTGCGATGCGATCGGCAGCGGCTCGCGTTGCTGGCCTCGCTGCTGGCGTCGTTCCTGGTCGGCGGCTTGGCGGGCGCGCTCGGCTTCAAGCATCTCGGGTTCGTGTCGACCGTTCCCCTTGCGACGGTGCTGGTTGCGCTCGCGGTCGTGCCGTTGATCGACGACGTGCTGGGGCAGCAGCGCTAGGGGCCACGACGCCGCGCTTCCCGTGGCGGCACGCCTGCATGGCAAATGTAGATCCCCTTGATCTGGGCTGACGCCGTCCCCGATTTGGGCCCCCAGCTGCCGAAACTTGTCCCTTATGTGGCAGTGCACCATAAAAAGTGGTTTTCCCCGCCTTGACAGTCCCGGGCGCGTATCCGATCATTCGATCACAACACGAGCAAATGCTCTCTCAATGAGCGTTAGTTCACAAGCATAAAAACGGGTCAATTGATCACCCAGCGGAGACGGTTCGTGAAATTGCACGACAAAGTGGCGATCCTGACCGGCGCCGGCAGCGGTATCGGCGAAGCGGTCGCGCAACGCTATCTGGAGGAGGGCGCGAAATGCGTGCTCGTCGACGTGAAGCCGGCGGATGCCTACGCGCAGCCGCTCGCCCGCCGTTACCCGGAGCGTGTCCACGCGATTTCCGCCGATATCACGCAACGTGCGGATATCGAGCGCATCGTCGCCTCGAGCGTCGAGCGCTTCGGGCAAATCGACATCCTCTTCAACAATGCGGCCATCTTCGATATGCGGCCGCTCCTCGACGAATCCTGGGACATCTTCGACAAGCTCTTCGCCGTCAATGTGAAGGGCATGTTCTTCATGATGCAGGCCGTCGCGCGGCATATGGTCGAAGTGGGCCATGGCGGCAAGATCGTCAACATGTCGTCGCAAGCCGGCCGTCGCGGCGAGGCGCTCGTTTCGCATTACTGCGCAACGAAGGCCGCTGTCCTAAGCTACACGCAATCGGCCGCGCTCGCGCTCGCACCCCACAAGATCAACGTGAACGGCATCGCGCCGGGCGTGATCGACACGCCGATGTGGGAGCAGGTCGATGCGCTCTTCGCCCGCTACGAGGGGCGCCCGCTCGGCGAAAAGAAGCGACTCGTGGGCGAAGCCGTGCCGCTCGGCCGCATGGGCGTGCCGGCCGATCTGACGGGCGCGGCGGTTTTTCTCGCTTCGTCCGATGCCGACTACATCACCGCTCAGACGCTCAACGTCGACGGCGGCAACTGGATGAGCTAGTCGTTCGGCGCTGCGTGCGGGGATACGCGATACGCAGCGCTCTATCCCGCAGTTCCGTACAACGAACAAGAGAAGGAGACAAGTTATGGACCACCCCCACGCTCTCTATCGCTCGCTGCCCACCGAGGGGGCTCATGCCTCCCTTGGGGCGGCCCGGCGGGAGGCATGCATGCAATCCAACCTCGGTTCCGCCCGTCGTTTCGCGCGCCGTGCGATCGCCATGGCAGCGGTGGCCTGCGCGGCAGGAGGCGCCGCGAACGCAATGGCTGCGACGATCACGATCGCGGTGGTGAACAACCCCGACATGATCGAGATGAAGAAGCTGTCGTCCGATTTCGAAAAGAGCAATCCGGACATCAAGCTGAACTGGGTCGTGCTCGAAGAGAACGTGCTGCGTCAGCGCGCGACGACCGACATCACCACTGGCAGCGGCCAGTTCGACGTGATGATGATCGGCGCCTACGAGGCACCGCAGTGGGGCAAGCGCGGCTGGCTTTCGCCGATGTCGAATCTGCCCGCCGACTATGACGTGAACGACGTCATGAAGCCCGTGAGAGACAGCCTTTCGTACAACGGCACGCTCTACGCCTTGCCGTTCTATGCCGAAAGCTCGATGACGTTCTATCGCACGGATCTGTTCAAGGCCAAAGGCATCACGATGCCGCCGAAGCCAACCTACGACCAGATCGCGGAGTTCGCCGACAAGCTCACCGACAAGTCGGCTGGCGTCTATGGCATCTGCTTGCGCGGGAAGGCGGGCTGGGGCGAGAACATGGCCTACCTGACGACGCGCGTGAACACCTATGGCGGCCGCTGGTTCGACGATAAATGGGACGCACAGTTGACCACGCCCGAATGGAAAAAGGCCGTCAGCTCCTATATCGATCTGATGAAGAAAGACGGCCCGCCCGGAGCGAGCTCGAACGGTTTCAACGAAAACCTCACCTTGATGACCTCGGGCAAGTGCGCGATGTGGATCGATGCCACGGTTGCGGCCGGGATGCTCTATAACAAGAGTCAGTCGCAGGTGGCCGACAAGATCGGATTTGCCGCGGCACCGACGGAAGTCACGCCTAAGGGCTCGCACTGGCTTTGGGCATGGGCGCTTGCGATCCCGAAGACATCGAAGAAGCAGGACGACGCGAAGAAGTTCATCGAGTGGGCGACGGGCAAGCCCTACATCGAGCTCGTCGCCAAAGACGAAGGATGGGCCTCGGTGCCGCCCGGCACGCGCGAGTCGACCTATAACCGTCCGGAGTACAAGCAGGCCGCGCCGTTCGCCGAATTCGTCGAGAACGCGATCAAGACGGCCGACCCGAACCACCCGACGGAGAAGCCGGTCCCTTACACGGGCGTGCAGTTCGTCGGCATTCCTGAATTCCAGTCGTTCGGGACCGTGGTCGGACAGAGCATCGCCGGCGCGCTGGCGGGTCAGATGTCGGTCGATCAAGCGCTGGCCGCGGGCAATGCCACGGCCAATCGCGCCGTGAAGCAGGCCGGCTATCAGAAGTAAAGCCGGCCGACGAGGCGATGCTTACCTCACGCATCGCCTCGTTCCAGCGGTCCGCTTGAATGTCGTGCGGCTTGCGGCCTCGCGGCAGGCGGCCCGTTCATCGGTGTAGCGAGGTGACAGGGATCAGGAGGCCGTAACGATGCGACATCTTCATTTACCGCTCACGCACGGAGGGGCGCATGAAGCCTCTCTGCCGACCCCCGAGCGGCGCGCCGGAGCGACGCGCTGGCTCGCCACCCCCTCGGTCGCCCTCCTTGTACTCTGGATGACGATACCGCTCGCGATGACGATCTGGTATTCGTTCTCGCGCTACAACCTGCTCAATCCCGACGAAAAAGGCTTCGCCGGCTGGAACAACTATCTCTACCTGGTCACCGATCCGTCGTTTGCGCCGTCGATCATCCATACCCTCGAACTCATCGGATGGGTGCTCGTCATCACGGTCGTCGGCGGCGTGCTCATGGCCGTTCTCTTCGATCGCAAGTTCGTCGGGCAGGGTATCGCGCGGCTCCTCGCCATCGCACCGTTCTTCGTCATGCCGACCGTCAGCGCGCTGATCTGGAAGAACATGATGCTGCATCCGGTCTACGGCATCGTTGCCGCCGCGATGCGTGGGCTCGGGTTGCGACCGATCGACTGGTTCGCCACTTATCCGCTCTCGTCGATCGTCGTCATCGTCGCCTGGCAATGGCTGCCGTTCGCCTTCCTCATCCTGTTCACGGCGATCCAGTCGCTCGACGAGGAGCAAAAGGAAGCCGCGCGCATCGACGGCGCGGGACCGTTGTCGATGTTTTTCTATATCACGCTGCCGCACCTGAGGCGCGCGATCGCCGTCGTCGTCATGATGGAGACGATTTTCCTGCTGTCGATCTTCGCCGAGATCTATACGACGACCTCGGGCGGGCCCGGCAACGCGACGACGATCCTCTCGTACCTGATCTACGCGCTGGGCCTACAGCAGTTCGATGTCGGCCTCGCATCGGCGGGCGGCATTCTCGCGGTGGTGCTCGCGAACATCGTGGCGTTCTTCCTAGTGCGCATGCTCGCGAAGAACTTGAAAGGGGAGTACGAAAAATGAGCAATCCGACCGTACCTGTCGCGCGCCCGCCCGTGCACATCACGGTGCCGGCACTCGGCGCCGTCAAGCGCGTGCTGCCCGGCGCGCTCGCGTGGCTGATCTCGATCGCGCTCTTCTTCCCGATCTTCTGGATGACGATCACCGCGTTCAAGACCGAGCGCGATGCCTACTCGCTGTCGCTCGTCTTCTCGCCGACCTTCGACAGCTTCCGCGAGGTCTTCGCTCGCAGCGACTACTTCGCGTTCGCGCGCAATTCGATTCTGATCTCCGTCGGCGTGACCGTCTTGTGCCTTGCGCTCGCCGTGCCGGCCGCCTATACGATGGCCTTCTTTCCGACGCGCCGCACGCAAAAGCTGCTGCTCTGGATGCTGTCGACAAAGATGATGCCGTCGGTCGGCGTGCTCGTGCCGATCTACGTGCTCTGGAAGGACGTCGGGTTGCTCGATACCGTCTCCGGCCTCGTCATCGTCTACACGCTGATGAATCTGCCGATCGCAGTGTGGATGGCCTTTACGTATTTCAACGAAATTCCACGCGACATTCTCGAAGCAGGGCGCATCGACGGTGCGGCGACCTGGCAGGAGATCGTTTATCTGCTGATGCCGATGGCGTTGCCGGGGCTCGCATCCACGGCGTTGCTGCTCGTGATTCTTTCGTGGAACGAAGCGTTCTGGAGCATCAATCTGTCGAGCTCGGCCGCCGCGCCGCTCACCGTGTTCATCGCGTCGTACTCGAGCCCCGAAGGGCTCTTCTGGGCGAAGCTGTCGGCCGCCTCGCTGCTCGCCGTCGCGCCGATTCTGCTCGTCGGCTGGCTGTCGCAAAAGCAGCTCGTGCGCGGGCTCACGTTCGGGGCCGTCAAATGACGAGAGAAGCGAGCGACGAAGCATCGCGCGAGGCGCGTCTGCTCATTTGCGATTGTGACGGCGTCCTCATCGATAGCGAGACTGTGGCGGCGAGCATGCTCGTGCGCGAGTTGAGCGCGCGGTGGCCCGACAGCGATATCGAGCCTGTGGTGCTGCCGCTCCTGGGCTTGCGCATCGAGCGCGTGCTCGAGGAAAGCGCGGTTGCGCTCGGCAAGACGCTCACCGCCGCCGATATCGATGCGATACGCGGCTCGGTGGAGGCGGCGGCGCGCCAAGCGCCCGTCGTAGACGGAGTCGAGGCGGCGCTCTCGCAGATCGCGCTGACGAAGGCTTGCGCGAGCAACAGCTATACCGGCTATGTCGAGGCCGTCCTCGCGCGTACCGGGCTCGGGCGTTTCTTCGGCACACGGCTTTTTTGCGCGGATCGCGTTGCTCGACCGAAGCCCGCGCCCGATGTCTACGTCGCCGCGGCCGATACGCTCGGTGTCGCGCGCGAGGCGTGCCTCGTCGTGGAGGACAGCGTGGCCGGCGTGGCGGCCGCGAACGCGGCGGGCATGCCCGTACTAGGCTTCGTCGGCGGCGGACACGCCACCCGGGCGCAGATGGAAGCGCTCATCACCGCCGGTGCGAAACATGTGTTCGACGATATGCGCGAGTTGCCAGCGCTCGTCGATCGATGGATCGAGGCGCGGCTCGAAAGCGCGCGCCTGGCAACGAACATCAAAGGAGACGAATCATGGCAAGCGTGACTTTGCGCGGCGTTGCGAAGCGCTACGACGAGCATGAGGTGCTCAGGAATGTCAACCTCGATATCGCCGACGGTGAATTCGTCGTTTTCGTCGGCCCGAGCGGCTGCGGGAAATCGACGCTTTTGCGCATGATCGCGGGGCTCGAAGAGATCAGCGCCGGCGATCTCACAATCGACAATGCGCGGATGAATGAGGTGCCGCCCGCAAAGCGCGGCATCGCGATGGTGTTCCAGTCGTACGCGCTCTACCCGCACATGTCGCTCTACGACAACATGGCATTCGGGCTCAAGCTCGCCGGCACGAAAAAGCCCGAGATCGACGAGGCCGTCCGCAACGCGGCCAAGATCCTCCACATCGATCATCTGCTCGACCGCAAGCCGAAGCAGCTTTCGGGCGGGCAGCGCCAGCGCGTCGCGATCGGACGCGCGATCACGCGCAAGCCTAAGGTCTTTCTCTTCGACGAGCCGCTCTCGAACCTCGATGCGGCGCTGCGCGTGAAGATGCGGCTCGAGTTCGCGCGGCTGCATGACGAGCTCAAGACGACGATGATCTACGTCACGCACGATCAGGTCGAGGCGATGACGCTCGCGGACAAGATCGTCGTGATGTCGGCCGGCAACGTCGAACAAGTCGGCAGTCCTAATCGTCTCTATCATGCGCCGGCCAATCGCTTCGTGGCCGGATTCATCGGCTCACCGAAGATGAACTTTCTTTCGGGCGTCGTCGAAGAGACGAACGCCGACGGCGTGCTCGTTCGCTACGAGACCGGCGAGACGCAACGCGTGGCCGTCGAGCCGCGCGGCGTGCAAAGAGGTACGCGCGTAGCCGTCGGCATTCGGCCCGAGCACCTCCATACGCGCGCGGCGGGGGCGACCGAGTTTGGCGTGGCTTCGACCGTTACGGCGGTCGAATCGCTCGGCGATGCGGCTTATCTCTACGCCGATTCGCCTGTCGCGGCCGATGGCTTGATCGCGCGCATTCCGCCGCTCGAGCGGCACGAGCGCGGCGAAGCGCTGAAGCTCGGCGCGGACCCGGAGCATTGCCATCTCTTCGACGAGGAAGGACACGCGTTCGAGCGCAAGATCGTCGAGGTGCTGTCGGCGGCGTAGGCTGTTTGAACGATTGCGCCGGGTGCGCGGTGAAGCGCTGACACGAGAAGCCGAAGCTTCATGCGCGCAACCGGATTTTGCTCGTCACTTCACATCACGCGCGACGCGAAACCCGTTCGCCGTGTAGCGAACGCCGCTGTCGTACTTGAAGCGCGTGGCCGTGAGCATATACGAGGCGCCGTCGCGCCATGAGCCGCCGCGAATCACGTGGGACTGGCAATTGGGCTCGTCCCACGAACGGCCGTCGGCCGGTGCGTTCTTGTACGAGATGTGCCAGCAGTCGCTGACCCATTCCCAGACACCGCCCCCCATGTCGTAGAGACCGAACGGATTGGCAGCGAACGAGCCCACATCGGCCGGAGCTTCGTCGTGCCACGGCTGCCCGCAGTCCTTGCAGTTCACCTTGCCCGCGCGCATTTCATCGCCCCACCAGTAGCGTGTCGTCGTGCCGCCGCGCGCCGCGTATTCCCATTCGGCCTCGGTCGGCAGGCGGTAGTGCTTGCCCGTCGTTTTGCTCAGCCACGCCACGTATTGCTGTGCATCGTCCCAACTGACATCGTGCACGGGCGCGTTGGGTGACGTACTGTTGTCGCTCGCGAGCGGTGCGCATGCACGCGCGCTGACACACGCATTCCATTGCGCGACTGTCACGACGTATTTCGCGAGCGCGAACGCGTGGTCGATCGTCACGCGATGAGGTGGCCGCTCCGAAGGATCGTCCGCATTGGTCCCCATGACGAAGCTGCCGGGCGCGATCGAGACGAGCGCCGGGCAGGCGGCGCAATCTTTGATCTCATGCGCGCTCGCGGCGGCGGAAGGGCCGGGCGCCGGGGGTGCCGCGGCCGCGGCGGGTGGCGCGCTCGAAGCCGCTGTCGCAGGTGGTGCCTTCGCAGCGGGCGTCGGTGTCTGAGCCGGTCGCGTGTTCGGCGCGGCGGTTGGAGGCGCTGGTGCCGTCGGCGACTTTCCCGCCGACGTTGGCGGCGTCGCCGACGCGGCGGCGCGCAAGCGAGCGAGGCGCGCTTGCGCGAGCGGCGCGAAACGACCATTCGGATACGCCTTCAGGTAGGCCTCGTAGTCGCCGGCGTAGTTGCTGTCCTTGATCGACTCCCAGAACGTGATCTCGTACTGCTCGCTGCTGTCTTTCGGCAGCACACCGGCGTGCACGAGGCCAGCCCCCGTGCAGACCGTCGACGCGAGGAGCGCAATGCACAGCAGTCTTGGCAGCATTGAAACCCCCGTTCGGGCATCGATATCGATAGCAGCAGTTTGCGCGCAAGGAAGAACGCGCAGTCTGTGCGCCAGCGCGCAGTGGCGCCCCATGCGCATGGGCCAGCATACGGTTCTAGCCTGTCGCGGCCCATCGAGCGTCGGCATGCGCCGCTCGAATCAGAAAGATCGCGCCGGGCGACCGGAACCGCTATGCGGGAAATCGCGAAGAGGAGGGGGCGGCCATGCAACGGAGAACGATGCTCATCGCATGCGTGGTCGCCGGCGTGGCGCCGCGCGTTGCGTTCGCCGGCCCCACGCCCTCGCCGCCTGGCGCGCAGGTCTACATCATCTGGCCATACGACGGCGCCCGCATCAAGGGCGCGTTCTGGCTCCGCATGGGGCTGACCAACATGGGCGTGTGTCCGAAGGGCGTCGACCGGCCTGCCACGGGTCATCATCATGTGCTGATCGATGCCGACTTGCCACCCATGGACCAGGCCATTCCGTCGGACAGAAACCATCTCCATTTCGGTGCGGGCGAAACGGAGGCGCGCATCGAGCTGCCGCCGGGCAAGCATACGCTGCAGTTGCTCATGGGCGACTACAACCACGTCCCACACAATCCGCCGGTCTACTCGAAGAAGATCACGATAACGGTCGAGTGACTGGACGCCCACCGCCCTCGCCCCGAGCAGGCAAGGCTTGATGAAACGTCGGAGCTCACGTCATGAACCATCGCTTCGGTTTCTCCGCAATCGCCGCACGATTCCTGTCTTTCATCGTAGCAACGCTCGCAATGATGCTGCTGGCGATTTCGATCACTGCAGCTCCAGCCTTTGCGGGCGGTACGCCGGCCGATCCGCGCGCGCTCGTCTATATCGGCTGGCCAAACGATGGCCAAGTGCTGCCCGCCGGCAAGCCGTTCAAAGTCTGGTTCGGACTCCGCTACATGGGCGTCGCGCCGGCCGGCGTGAGCTTCCCGAATACGGGCCACCACCATCTGCTCATCGATACCGACCTGCCGCCGATGGACCAAAGGATTCCGTCCGACCGGAACCACCTGCATTTCGGCGCGGGCCAGACTGAAACGATGATCGAGTTGCCACCGGGCAAGCACACGCTGCAACTGCTGCTCGGCGATGAGAATCATGTCCCGCACAATCCCCCCGTCTTCTCGAAGAAGATCACGATCTACGTGAAATGAGGCGGGCGCTTAAACGTGTCCGCAATCGGCGGCATTGTTCCGACGGCGAGCGCGTCCGCATCTCGATCCGCATCAGCATCCGCATGTCGGTTATCGACCGACACCTCGTCCCGTGACTGTCGGCGTACCGCCATCACTCTCGATGCGCAGTGTTCCTCGGCGCGCGTGCGCGCAAAGCCCCTGTCAGCGCTGAGCCCCTTATCTGGCAAGCACTTGCGGGCTGCTGCGCATCGTCACGGGCACGCATGGCACACCCTGTGCAGTAGAAGGCTCGAGCCCGCAACACATTGCAGCTCAATTCGAAACCCAGCCTTATCTTTACTTGCCTTCAGGAGAACTGCCATGAAATCGCTCATGATCGAAGACCTCGGTGCCGCCAAAGAACTCGACGCCCGCGCCATGTCCGCCGTACGCGGCGGTACGCTCGGCTACTTGCCTCTGCCGTACTACTCGCCCGTTCACGTCACTGACACGACGAACTTCAGCGCGCAACAGCTGATCAGCCAGTCGAACAGCATCGTCAACAACACGGGCAACGATGTCGCGTTCTCTTCCGGCATCCACTCGACGGTCAACCCGTCGCAGAGCGCGAAGAACACGATCAACTTCTGATCGCATTCACGCGCTCGAGCCGCGAGCCGTCCGTCAGGCGGCACATCGCCTGACCTGACGGCGGCCCGGCCCGAAAGAGCCAGCCGATATCGGCCGCATCGCCCACCGCCCCGCCGTCCCCCACCGCTCGCCGACATTCCGAAAGGAGCCCGTCGTGAACACGTCGATCTGTTCCGTTGGCACCGTCCTCAGCCGCGTCGTTGCACGTTCGTTCTTTTCTCGCGTCGTGACAGCAGGAGTCTGCGCGGCGGCGTTCTCGGGCTGCATGGATCTGAAGATCCCGGCCTACCAGCGCCCGGATACGCCCGCGAAGACGAATTGGGCGCACGTGGATCATCGCGTGTCGGCCGCGGATACCGTCGATCCGCAGTGGTGGAAGGCATTCGACGACCCCTATCTCGACACGCTGATCGACAAGGCGATCAGCGGGAACGTCGACATCAAGGTGCTTGCCGCCCGCATCGGCATCGCGGGCGCGCAAATCGGCGAGGCGCGTGCCGGCGCGCTGCCGAGCGCCGATCTCGGCGCGGGTGTCGACATCGAAAAGAACACGCACCAGCCGGTCACGAAGTCCTACAACCTCGGCGCACAGGTGAATTGGGACATCGACATCTGGGGCAAGGTCGCGAAAGGCGTCTCAGCGCAAAAGGCGGAATTCCATGCGACCGAGGCGGACTGGCGCGCAGGGTATCTGACGCTCGTCGCCGGCGTCTCGAGCACCTACTTTCAGATTCTTCAATTCGACGATCAGATCGACGAGGAGCAAAAGACGCTCTACAAGAATCGGCAGATTCTGACGATCTATCGCTCGATGTACGCGAACGGCGTCGTGCCGCAAACCGAAGTGCTGCGGCAGGAGGCGGAAATCAACGGGCTCGCGAACGAGCTCATCGAACTGCACCGCTCGCGCGATCTCGCCGAGAATGCGCTGGCCACGCTCGTCGGCGTGCCTGCGGGCGAGTTCAAGGTTCCCGTCGGTCACTTGCGCGAGCGGATTAAGCTGCCCGATGTTCCGATGGGGCTGCCGGCCCAACTGCTCGCGCGCCGGCCCGACGTCGTCGCCGCGCAATTTCGCGTGCTCGAATCGTACGACGAGATCGGCGCCGCCAAGCTCGCGCAATTGCCGAGCATCAGCTTGACGGGCCGCGGCGGCACGGCGGCGTTCGCGCTGACCGACTTGATGAAAGCGTTCACGTTCAGCTTCTTGCCGAGCATCGATCTGCCGATGTTCGATCCGAGCGTGAAGGCCCATATCAAAACGACGGAGGCGCAAAGCGAGCTCGCGCGGCAGCAGTATCGTCAGACCGTGTTCGCGGCGTTCGAGGAGGTCGAGAATGCGCTCGTCGATCTCACCGCGCACAAGCAGCAGCGCGTCGAGCTTGAAGCGCAGAACGCGCGGTTGCAACTCGTGGCCGCGCAGGTCGAGGCGCAACTGAAAGAAGGCATCGTGTCGCAACTCGAGGTGCTCGAGTCGGAGCGCTCGCTTGCCGCGGCCGAGCTCGCGCTCGTCGCCAATCATCAGCAGATCCTCGCCGACACGGTGACGCTCTACAAGGCGATCGGCGGCGGCTGGCCCGAGGTGGTCGTCGCCGACGAGAAAGGCGCAGACACGCGCTCTCCCAGCGCTCATGAATTGGCCGCCAATCACTGATCGGGACCGATGCCATGCACACGATCGAAGAGGCGACGAGCGGTGCCGCGCTTGAGGCACGGCGCGCACCGATTGACTGCCGCACCGCGTCGCCTACACTTTGGACACACTCGCTTCATCGCATGCACCCCTGCGAACCGTGCCGCACCGCGGTCTTTCGGGCTTCGCGCCGCCAACGAGGTGGCCGATAAATGCTGAGTGTCGGAACGAGCCCCCGGTCCATTGCGTCGCGACGGTCGCTCGTGGCGGAACCTACAGCAGCAGGCGCCGTGGGCGGCGACCCGGCGTTTTCCCGCAGGTGTCGAACGATGGCTTCCGACGATGCTCCGATTGCCGAAACGAAGCGACCCGCGCGCTCGTCAGGCTCGCTTGTGGACGAACCGTCGCATTGCGCCGAGGCGGACGCCGCGCCCACGCGCTGCTACGACGTCGTGCTCGAGCCGCTCTCGCATCGCGAGCTCGGCGAGATTCGCATCACGCGCGAGCTCTTTGCGGTAGGGCGTGCCGAAGCGCCGTTCGCGTCGGCGCGAGCCGAGGTCGTCGCCGAGCTGTCGCGCCGTCACGCGAAGATCTTTTTCGAGCGCGGCGATGCTTATGTCGCCGACTTGAGCAGCAAAAACGGCACGACGGTCGGCGGCGTCGAGGTCCGCGAAAGACCGCGTCAGCTTCGCGACGGCGATACGCTATCGTTCGCGGGGGTCTTCACCTATCGCGTGGCATTCGTCCCGCGCGACGCGCGCGCCGACGCCGGATGCCAGCGCTCCGTACTTCTCACCCTGACGCCCGAGCGCGGCGATCTCGGGCTCGAACCGATCGTCGTGACCACCTTTCCGTTTCTGATCAGCAAGACCGACGAGACGTTCTCACGCTATCGCAGCACCTACGCGCATCAGGTCAACTACCTGTCGCGCCGGCATGCGCATTTCTTCGTCGCCGACGGAAAAGTCTTCATCGAAGACCTCGGCAGCACTAACGGGACGTTCCTCGACGGCAAACGTCTCGACGAAGGCGCGCAGCCGCTCGAAGATGGTGCGCGGCTCGCATTCGGCGGCAATCATTTCGTCTACCGGGTCGGCGTGAAAAGCGGCACGCCGGCGGATCCAACGGTGACGCAGGTCGATGCGGCGGCGCGTGCGGAAGCAGCAAACGCGAAGGCGCCAGCCGCGGCGATCGATGCGCGCATCGGGGCGGCCGGCGCCGGCGCCGATGCCGATCGCACGACGTTCATCGCGGCGCCGCACTCGTTCCTCGACATCTTTTGCGTCGATCCCGCGCGCGCAGAGGACGACGAAATCAATCCCGACGCCGTCGCGCCGGCTGTCGATTCGAAGCGCGCGGTTTCGCATTGGCGCTGGAGCGCGAGACTTGCCACGGTTCTCAGCGAATTGAGCGCCGCGTTGGGCGGTGGCGCCGATGTCGACATTCGGAAGATCGGCCGCTGGGC
The DNA here is from genome assembly GCF_002934455.1 of Trinickia symbiotica. Classification (GTDB taxonomy): domain Bacteria; phylum Pseudomonadota; class Gammaproteobacteria; order Burkholderiales; family Burkholderiaceae; genus Trinickia; species Trinickia symbiotica. The sequence goes on from NZ_PTIR01000021.1 coordinate 65,923, forward strand.
CGGCGCCGCCTTGGCGCTGCTGGCGGCGCTGGCCGTATTCTCGTATTGGCGCGGCGCGCCGCAGCGCGACATGAAGACGCTGCTTGCGGCAGCGCGGTACGAAACCGCGTCGCGCTTCGCGGACCAGTATCTCGCGCAGCATCCCGACGACGCCGCGTTCCAGTCCGAAGGTGCGGAGGCCCTCGTCAAATCGAAGGTGCCCGATTGGATCGGCGCCGAGAAGGCGCATGCGTTCGATCGCGCACGCTCGATCGCCGCGCAAATGAGGCAGCTTGCGCGCCACAACGCGCAGGCGGGCGCGCTCGTCGACGAGATCGAATGGATCGGCGATCTCGAGGCCTTCTGGGCGAGCCGCGGTGGGGCTCAGGCGCCGGTCGCGATTTACCGCGACGAGCCGGTCATCGAGGGATTGGTCGCGCGTTGGAACCGCGACACGAACGCGCATCAGCACGCACTCGATCAAATTGCGTCGTACGTCCCCGCATTCGGCGAGTTTTATGCCGATGCGCTCAGTCATCTGCGCGCGCTCGAGAGCGACAATTCGGTCTACGTGGCAGCACTGGAGCGTCTTCAGACGGCCATCGCCAAAGCGCTGGACGACGGTCGCGACGATCAGCTCGACGCCTTGTCGAACATGCTCGCCGATTATGGCGATCGCTATCCGCGGCTCGCGGGCCTCGATCGTGTACGTGACGATTTGCAACGCTATCGACAGATCGAGCGCGACGTTCGCGCTGGCCGCGCGGACGAGGCAGCCGCGGCGCTGAAGGCGGCTCGCTTTGCGACACCGCCCTTCCAGGCCCGCGTACCGGCGCTTGCGAAGCGGGTCGGCGAGACGCCAAGGAGCGCGCCATGACGTCCGGCGCCCATCAATCGCGAGGCATGAAGCCGCTCGCCGAAGCGCTGACGGACCATGAGGCGGAAGGCATCGCGATCCTCAGCGAGCAACCCAAGCGGCTCATCGAGGCGGCCATCGCAATCGTGGCTGCGCTCGTATTCAGCGGCTTTCTCTGGTCTTTCTTCGGGCACGCGGACGTCATCGTGACGGCCGGCGGCACGCTTGCGCCGGAGTCCGAGGTGCGGCGCATCTATGCGCCGGTCGACGGCGAGCTGGCCGATATTTATATCGCCGAAGGTCAGCCCGTGAAGAAGGACGACGTGATCGGACGCATCAACGCGCGCGGCGCGATCGAGGCCGCGACGAACGCGCTCGATGCACGTCTGAAGCTCGAGGATGCGGAGCGCGAATGGCAACAGTTCCCGCAGAAGAAGGCGCTGATGGAGCGCAAGGCGGAAGCGCTGAAGGCGCAGATCGAAGTCGAAGAGCATCTGCACGAGAACCGCATCGCCGAAGGCACGAGCAAGCTCGTGCAGGCGCAAAAGGCGCAGCTCGACGAGGCGCGCAGCAATGTCGACAGCGCGCAGCACGCGCGCGATCTCGCTCGCGACGAGGCCGAGAAGTTCGCGCGCCTCTTGGCGCTGCCCGGAGGCGGGGGCGTTTCACAGACACAGGTCGCCGAAAAGAAGAGCGCGTACCTGCAGGCGGAAAACAACGTGCGAATCGCCGAGGCGCGCCTCGCGCAGCTCCAAGCGCAACTGTCTCATGACTTCGCGCAGGCGAAGGCGCAGCTCGAAGGCAGTGCCGAGACACTCACGAACCTGCGCATCGAATACGATGCGACGTTGCGCGAGATCGCCAACACGGAAGACAAGCTGCGCCTTCAAGTGCAAACGGCCCGGCTCGCCGCCGACGCGGCCGCGCGCATACGCTTCGAGAACATCGACAAGGACAACTTCCTGCTCGTGCTCGCGCCCGTTTCGGGCGTCGTCACGGATGTCACGACGACGCAGCCCGGCGACAAGATTCAGGCGAATACACCGCTCGGCGGCATTGCGCCCGCCAACGCGCGAGCCGTCGTGCGCATCGAGATCGCCGAGGAAGACCGCGCGTTCCTGCGTGAGGGGCTGCCCGTCAAGCTCAAGTTCAATGCGTTTCCTTATCAGCGCTACGGCGTGATCGACGGCACGCTCGAATACATCGCGCCGGCCGCGAAGCCGTCGGCGCATACGAAGCAACCCGTCTACGAAGGCCGCGTCACGCTCGCGCGCGACTACTACTCGGTGGGTGATGCGCGTTATCCGCTGCGCTACGGCATGACCGCATCGGCCGAGATCGTCGTGCGTGAGCGGCGGCTGATCGACTTCGCGCTCGATCCGATGAGACGCGTGGCCGGCTGAGGATGACGGCGGATACGAGGAGGATGACATGGCGGCAATCGTGCGAATCGACGACGAGGTCATCGGCACCGACGACTTCATACGGGCACTCAAGCTGACGGGCCAGTTCGAAGCGCTCGTCGAGCAGCAGGTGCGCGACCGGCTGACGGTCATCGCCGCGAAGAGCCATGGCGTGCACGTATCGACGGAAGAGATCCAGGCTCGCGCCGATCAGTTCCGCCGCGTGCGGGGGCTCCATCGCGCGGCGGACATGAATCGGTTTCTCGATACGTTCGGCATCAGCCTCGACGAGTTCGAGGCGTTCGTGACCGACACCCTCTATCAAGAGAAGATGTTGGCGGAAGTCTGCAGCGACGAGGCCGTCGAGGCTTACTTCAAGCTGAATTCGCCGAAGTTCGATAGTGTTGAAGTGAGCCACATCGTGCTCGACAGCGAGGGGCAGGCGAAGGAAGTCATGTCGATCCTCGACGACGACCCGTCGAGTTTCGCCGAGATCGCGCGCGAGCATTCGATTGCCGATACGCGCGAGCGCGGCGGCGTGATCGGCAAGGTGTTGCGAGGGTCGCTTAAGACCGAGATCGAAGCGAAGGTTTTCAATGCGCATGCCGGCGATCTGCTCGGCCCGTTCGCCGCCCTTGATGGTTCGTTCTACGAAATTTTCTCGGTGACGGCTAAGTATCCGGCCGTGCTCGATCACGAGGTCGCCTCCGAGGTCCGGCGCGTGCTGCGCGAAGAGTGGCTCGCCGCGCGGGCGCAGGAACATGTCATCGAAGCGCGATAGGTCGGAACGGGGATAACTCATGGACACGCAGGCATCGGCATCGCCGCCGCTCGACGCGCAATCGCTGGCGCAATTCCTCTCGTCGGTGGAGCCGCTGTCGGTGTTTCCGCCCGATGCGCTCGACGAACTCGCCGCGCATGCCGTGTCGCGCGCCTACGCGTTCGGCGAAACGATCGCATGCCGAGGCGAGGCGGCCGACGGTCTTTTCATCGTCCGCTCGGGGACGGTGCGGCTTTTCACCGAGGAAAGCGGTAAGGAGACGAGTCTCGGCGTGCGCAAGGAGCGCGAAGTGTTCGCCGAAATCGCGATGCTGCGCGAGTATTGGCACGAGGCTTCGGTGCGCGCATCGTCGAAGGTCGAACTGCTCTTCATCCCACGCACCGCGATCGCACCGATCGTCGCCGCCAACGCGTCCGTGCAGTCGTTCGTCACGAGCTACGTTGCCATCAGCTCGGCGGGCGGCTTCGTTGCGCGCCTCTTCGATTTGCGCGGCAAGCTGACGCGGGCCGAGCTCGAGGAGTATGTATCTAGTGTGGGCGTCAAGCGCGTCGCGGCAGGCAAGGACATTCTGGTGCAAGGCTCGCGCGACGACATGCGGCTTTATGTCGTGCGCCAGGGCGAAGTGCGCCTTGCCCACCGCGGGAGCGGCACCGACTACACGCTCGCCACGCTCGGCGCGGGCGCGATATTCGGCGAGCGCGCCTGCTTGCTGAGACAGGAGCAGCAGGCCACGGTGACGGCGACGGCCGATACGAGACTCATCGTCATTCCAGAGAAGACCGTCCACTTCATGCTGGGGCGCAATGCGAAGTTGCGCGAAGTGCTCGAGGAGCGGATCCGCTTTGTCGATCGCGAGCTCGAGCGGCAAAAGAAGGTTGCCGAGCGGACGAGGCGGGCCGATCGGCTCGACCTCGAATCACGCGACGAGATCGGCGCGAAGCTCGTCAAGCGATTCGCGCTCGTCGAGCAAGCCGAGGAGATGGATTGCGGGGCCGCCTGTCTCGCGATGATCTGCCGCCATTACGGCATTCCGATGACGCTCGGCAAGCTGCGCGAGCTCGCCAACGTGACGACGCAGGGCGCGACGCTCGAGAGCCTTGCGCGCACGGCCGAATCGCTTGGCTTGACCGCGCGCGGGATGCAGTGCACCTATGAGGCGATGCTCGGGTTCGACCTTCCGTTCATCGTGCATTGGGAAGGCTATCACTACATCGTCGTCTATGGCATGAGCAAGCGCGGGGTGCGCGTGGCGGATCCGGCGCTCGGGTTCAGAAAGCTCACCGTGGAGGAGTTCGAGCGAGGGTGGAGCGGCACTTGCCTCGTCTTCTCGGCTTCGGAAACGCTCGGCCAGCGCACGATCGGCAGCTCGCCGTGGGTGCGTTTCGTCGGTTATCTGGCGCCCTACAAACGCATTCTGGCGCACCTTTTTCTCGCGACGTTCGTCATTCAGATGCTCGGCATCGTGCCGCCGCTCATCATCCAGAACATTCTCGACAGCGTCGTCGTTCATCAGAACGTGAGCCTCCTGAACCTGCTCATCGTCGGTCTCGTCATATCGAATCTCTTTACGCAGCTCATGACGACGATTCGCGCCTATCTCTCGAACTTCATGGTGCGAAGCCTCGATTTTTCGATGATGTCGCACTTTTTCAGACACACGATGTCGCTGCCGCTCGGATTCTTCGCCAAGCGAAAGACGGGAGACGTGTTTGCGCGCTTCCAGGAAAACCAGACGATCCGGGCGTTCTTGACGGAATCGACCGTCACGACGGTGTTGAACCTGCTCATGATCGTCATCTACTTCACGGTCATGTTTCTCTACAACGTGAAGCTGACGTTGCTGCTGATCGCCTTCGTGATACCGATCATGGGGCTTACCGCGTTCGCGACGCCGAGAACGAAGCGCTTCGCGCGCGAGGTGTTTTCGGCTTCCACGGAAGCGCGGTCGCTGCTGATGGAGACGTTGAGCGGTGTGGAGACCGTGAAGGGGATGGGAATCGAGCGTCCCGTCAGGCTCAAATGGGAGCGCAAGTACGCCAAAGCGCTCGATGTGCAATATCGCGCGCAGGCATTCCATGTACTCATCGCCCTCGGCAGCCAACTGCTCAATGCCGCGACGACGATCGTCATTCTATGGGTCGGTGCGCGGCTCGTGCTCGCACAGGAGCTCAGCATCGGGCAATTGATCGCGTTCAACGCATTCATGGGGAGCGTGCTCGCGCCGCTGATGGGGCTCGTCGGACTCTGGAGTCTCATGAACGATGCGGCTGTCGCGATGGAGCGCCTCGGGGACGTGCTCGACATCGAGCCGGAGCAAAAGCCGGCCGAGCTTGCGACACGCGTCGTCTTGCCCGATCTGCGCGGCGAGATCAAGCTCGAGGGCGTCTATTTCCGCTACGGCGGCAACGAGACCCCATACGTGCTGGAGAATGTGACGTTCGACGTGAAGCCCGGCGAAATGATCGCGATCGTCGGCAGGAGCGGCTCCGGCAAGACGACGCTCGCCAAGCTGCTCGTCGGCTTTTATGCCCCGACGGAGGGCAGGATCGCCGTCGACGGCTACGACATGAGCGCCGTCGATCAGGGCAGCTACCGCGCGCAGATCGGCTATGTGATGCAGACGAATCTCGTCTTCTCGGGCTCGATCGCCGAGAACATCGCCTGCGGCGATCCGAGCCCGGATCGTCGCCGCATCGAGGAAGTGGCGAAGATGGCCGATGCCCATGCGTTCATCGCCAAGATGCCTCTTGGCTACGAACAGGTCGTCGGCGAGCGCGGCGTCGGACTCTCGGGCGGCCAGATTCAGCGGCTTTGCATTGCGCGCGCGCTCTATCACGATCCGCGTCTCATCGTCTTCGACGAGGCGACGTCCTCGCTCGACACGCAGTCGGAGAGCAACATCCTGGCGAACATGCACGAGATTCTCAAAGGACGCACGGCCATCATCATTGCGCACCGGTTGAGCACGATCATGCGCGCGGACAAGATACTCGTGCTCTACGACGGCGCCATCGTAGAGGAAGGGTCGCACGATGCGCTGATCGAGCGAAAGGGCATGTATTACCAACTGGTTCAGAAGCAGCTGAGCCATGCCGCCGTCGAATCGTCATGAAACTCTTCGATCCGCTCGGTACCGGAAGCTCGACCGTCTCTTACGCGGGGCTCATCGAGAAGATCGAGATATTGCGCTCGACGCTACGCTGGGCGCCAAAGCTCGAGCGCGCCGACATCGAAAAGCTGCTCGGTCAGGCCAATACGTTGCGCGACGAAGTGATGCAGCTTTCGCGCAAGGAGCGTTTCGTCGCGGCGGCGGAGGTCGAGCCTCCTATGCCGGCCGACGCGGCCGCGGCGGCTGTTCCGACGGCGCGTATGCGCAGACAGGCGCTCATCGATCGCAGCTTCGTTTTTGAAGGGACCTTCGGCGACAATCCGAAGCTCCTCGCCGCGCTCGAGATCGCCGAAAAAGCCGCGCCGACGGATTTGCCCGTGCTGATCGACGGCGAGAGCGGCACCGGCAAGGAACTGATGGCGAAGGTTATCCATGCGAACGGCTCGCGTGCCGACAAGCCGTTCGTATCGGTCAATTGCGGCGCAATCCCCGAGAACCTGCTCGAGTCTGAGCTGTTCGGCCACAAGCGCGGCGCGTTCACGGGAGCGTCATCGGACCGCAAGGGTAAATTCGAAAGCGCGCACCTGGGCACGATCTTTCTCGACGAGATCGGTGAACTGCCGCTCATCGGCCAGGTGAAACTCTTGCGCGTGCTCGAAGCGCACGAGATCCAGCGCGTGGGCTCCGACGAGCGCATTGCCGTCGATACGCGCATCGTCGCGGCGACGAATCGCAATCTACGACGAATGAGCGAAGAGGGGCAGTTTCGCGAGGACCTGTTTTACCGGTTGGGCGTCATTCATTTGACGCTTCCGGCCCTGCGCGAGCGCCGCGACGAAATTCCGCTGCTCTTTTCGTACTTCGGCGACGAGGCGGCCGAGGCGCTCAAGCGCAGGCCGATCAAGATGACACCGAAGCTGCGGGAGTTCCTGCTCAACTACGCTTACCCGGGGAACATCCGCGAGTTACGCAACCTCATCTATCGGCTGTCATGCCTCGCCGGCGACGTGGCCGACATCGAGCATTTGCCCGAGGACATTCGGCCGCAGCCGGCAACCGCCGGCCGCTTCGGCGCCGAGCTCGGCAACGGCGTCGACGGTACGGCGGCGATGCCGATTTCGCTGGCCGAGGCGAAGCGCGCGGCGAGCGACGAGGCCGAGCGCACGTTCCTCGAGCGGGGGCTGCAGGAGACGGGCGGCACGGTGGCCGAGCTCGCGCGTCGCTGTGAAATGAACCGCTCGCACCTGCAGATGCTGCTGAAAAAGCACGGCATTCGCTCGAAGGACTTCCGGCATCGCGATGATGCCGGGCGAGCGAAGGACGGCAAATAGTCGGGCCCTCCCGCTTGCGCAGGCAAGCTCGCATGCTCGCGCTTATCGCGCAATGGACGGATTGACGAGCGTCTTGTCCGTCGTGACCGGGTCTTCGGCGCGAACGACGATAGCCGAGACGTTGTCGCGCGCCCCCGCGCGCAACGCCAACTCGATCAGCGAGTGCGTCGCTTGTTCGCAATCGCCGCACGCAAGCACCTCGGCGATCTCGGCATCGCTGGCTTCGTTCGTCAACCCGTCGCTGCAGAGCAGAAACAGATCGCCGTCCCGTACGTCGACGACGGTTTCGTCGAGCTCGAGCTCGTCGGCCGCGCCGACCGCGCGCGTGATCAGGTGCTGAGCCGGATGATGGAGCGCTTCTTCGGCGCTCAGATAGCCCTGGCTCCTCATCTCTTCGACCGCGCTGTGGTCGCGCGTGAGCTGGGCCAGCCGTGCATCCCGGTAGAGATAGACGCGGCTGTCGCCGGCCCACAACATCGCGCAGCGCCGCCCGCACGCGAGACAGACGGCGACCGTCGTGCCGATCGTGCGCACATGGCGCGACGCCGCTTCATGGCGAAGCCGGCGGTTTGCCACGTCGAGCGCATCGCGCGCCGCGTCGACATAGTCTTCGAGACTGTCGGGCGCGGACAGGCTCGCGAGTGTTTCGACGACCATCCGGCTTGCGACATCGCCGGCGGCGTGGCCGCCCATGCCGTCGGCGACGGCCCACAGCCCGCGCTCAGGCCTGTCGAGACAGGCGTCCTCGTTGATCGCGCGCACGAGTCCGACGTCGGTTCGCGCGGCGGACGTCCAGATGAGTTCGGTTTCCATGGCTCGTGCCACGCTCGTCTAACCGAGGCCGTTTTTCCCGTTTTGTCCGGCGACGACAGTGAGATTCGAGTTTGCACCCGTATTGTTCACGTTGAGAAGCTGGAACTGATTGACGACCTGATCGGCATAGAAGGTGTTGTTCGTCTGATAGAGATTGACGACGGGCCCCACGCTCGGAACGGGTGGCGCGAACGGCTGAATCCACCCGAATATCCACGGTGCGCCGGCGCCGCGGATGAGCGACATCGATCGACGCGATAGATCGCACGTCAGCGGAAGGTCGGTGATCGTAATCGCGGCCATGATAGGACTCCTCAGTATTCGATCTCGTCGATCGCGATGCATGACCGATCGGCGATCGGCCCAGGCCGCCGTTCCAATGCAAGGGGTATGCCATCGCCGCTTAGCGTGCGGTACGCGCCGGGTCGCTGAGGCGCCGCTCTCCAGCGATGCCTTTTCCCGCGGGGCTTCGCGCAGCCTGCGTGTCCCGCGTCTCCATCGGCGCCCTCCGGCAGACGGCCTGCGCTGATCGCCATAAACGTCGTTGCCTGGCCGACATTCGAAGCCCGAAGTCGGCGAAAAGCCGACAGTGCGTGTGCGCATCCCCGTTGGCGTGCGCGTGCGCAAAGTGATGCTTCGAGACCAACAGAACCGCCGCCGATCAGTCGGGCGCGCGCCGACATTTCGGACTCCATATCAACCTTCGTTGGTCGCAACGCCTTGCCTGGCGGGGATGTGCGCCATTGGCACAGCCCATGCAGAAGGTTTGGCAACGGCAAACCATTTATGAAAGAAGCGGTGTTGCCGCAGCCCACCCCCTTATGGCAAGACGAGTCGTCGAGGAGTCCGAAATGAATACGCAGCATGCATCGCTTCGCGAGCTCGTCGACAAATGGCTCGCTCCGAGCCTGGCCTCGCCGGGGCGTGTGACGCATTTCTCCCGCACGCCCGATCGCCTGCACAGGTACGTTCGCATCGAGGCCGCTCATGCCACCGGCACGCTCGCGATCTTCTTCTTTCGTCATGACGACGGCTCGTGGTGTGTGTTCCCGCCCGCCGTCACACGGCCGGCGATGTCGACGCGGCTCGAACGCCTTGCGGCTTGATCGGTCAGCGCAGCAGTGACGTAGTCGCGGCAAAGAGAAGCGTAGTCCGGACAGCGGACGCCGGCGTCGCAGTCACAGTCGGGCCGTGGCTTTCGAGCCCGGTCAGCGTTTGCTGCCGCGCCGCCAATCGCGCAGCCTGCCCTCGAATCATCGCGCCGCCCGTGATGGCGGCCATCGCCTGCCGGTCCAGTTCGACGCTTTCGGGGAGATCGTTGATGACGAGTGTGGCCATGATTGCGCTCCGCACGGGCGAAGGCGCTGACGACCGTTGACGACGAGCGTGTTAAGCGAAGCCCGCGCGACGCGTTTCGTAGCGCTTCAATACGTCGTCTCAGTATAGGCGGTGCGGCGAGCGAAAACGCAGGGGGCATCGAAAATCGAGTCGGGCAAGCGAGGCCGCGAAGCCTGACTTGCCCGATCGCGCGGAGTTCAGAGTCCGAACCCGGTGTTCGCGAACTGCGAAGGGCTGACGTCGAGCTTCAGCGGGCCGAAGCCGGCGCCGATGAAGCCGATGTTGTTGAGCGCGTTGACGACGACGGCCTGGTTCTGATTGATGTGCTGGTCGACGCCGACGGCCACGTTGATGTTGGGGCTCCCCGGCACGAGCGGCGAGCCGGTGCCGCCGCTTACGCGCGACATGGCCTTGCGGTCGAGCGCGGCGCCGGGCGCCAGCTCATGAATGACGATGGACGACATGGCAATTCTCCTGGGATGGATTTGAACGGATGCGGCCGACGAGACCCGCAGGCAAGAGAGCCTCGGCGGCTGGCGGCAAATGCGCTTAGAAATTGATCGTGTTCTTGGCGGTCTGCGACGGGTTCACCGTCGAGTGGATGCCAGACACGAACGCGGCGTCGTTGCCCGTGTTGTTGACGATGTTGTTCGATTGGCCGATGAGCTGTTGCGCGCTGAAGTTCGTCGTATCCGAAACGTGCACGGGCGAGTAGTACGGCAGCGGCAGGTAGTAGCCGAGCGTACCGCCGCGCACGGCGGACATGGCACGGTCGTCGAGTTCTTTGGCAACACCGAGGTCTTCGATCATGAGCGATTTCATGGCAGTTCTCCTGAAGGCAAGTAAAGATAAGGCTGGGTTGGGAATCGAGCTGCAATCTGTTGCGGGCTCGCGCCTACTACTGCAGGAGGTGTGCCAATGAGCGGTGCTCGAGGTGCGTGATGCGCGCAAACGCCCATGCGGCAAGGAGTTCAACATGTTCGCGGTGAATCGTATGGCGACGCGCGGCAACCGGGTCCGCTCGACATCGTCGCCGGCGCACCAACAGGTTCGGGCGACACTGTTGGGCGAGCTGCAACAGCGGGGCCGTGGACCCCGTCGCGGCCTGGGCGGCGCTTGAGCGGAAGGACGATCGGTGCTTAACAGTGAGCTTGCGCACGGATTGCGCAAGGTACGAGCGCAGACTAGTATCGATCGAGGGCGTCGTTTCGTGCGGTATGGCCTTGTCGGTACCGCACCGTGACCCCATCCGATTCGAAGCCTGAAGAGGCGCACGAATGACGAGCCTTGCGGAGCTGATCCAAATCTTTCAGAGCGGGGCGCTTTCGCACGACGCATTCTTCGCGCAGATCGACCGTGCGCTCGCGATCGATCCGACCAATTGCACGCGGCTGCGCGAAGTGCTCGACGAGACGCAGACCAAGGATCCGCTGCCCGACGACGTCTACGCCGAAGTCATCAAGCATATCGAACGATTCGCGGCAACCGAAGTCCAGTTCGGCGACGAGACGCGCGTGCAGGTCGCGCCGCCGCCCGTCGGGCGCGCCGCCGTACCGGCCAGCGCGGGCGAGACGAACGGCGCCAGCGACACGCTTGGCGCGCGAGGCGAGGGGCTCGCCGCCTCGGGCGAGCGCGTGAAGGGTATCGGCGATACCTTGAACGGACGCTTCGTACTCGAAGAGTGTCTCGGCGTGGGCGGCATGGGGACGGTCTACAAAGCGCTCGATCTACGCAAGCTCGAAGCGGCCGACCGCAAGCCCTACATCGCTATCAAAGTGCTGAATGTCCAGTTCCGTGGGCAGCCGACGTCGCTGATCGCGTTGCAGCGCGAGGCGCGCAAGGCCCAAACGCTCGCGCACCGGAACATCGTGACCGTTCATGACTTCGATCGCGACGGTCCGGTCGTCTACATCACGATGGAGTACCTCTCGGGCAGTCCGCTCAGCCGGATGCTGCGTGCGCCGGGCTTCGCCGGGCTGCCATACGACAAGGCGCTGCCGATCATCGCGGGCATGGGGAACGCGCTCGCCTATGCGCACGAGCGCGGCTTCGTCCACTGCGACTTCAAGCCGGCCAACGTGTTCCTGACCGACAGCAGTGAGGTGAAGGTCATCGATTTCGGCATCGCGCGCGCGTTGCGTCGTCCCGACGACGAAAGCGAGGCCACGATCTTCGACCCGGCGACGCTTGGCGGGATCACGCCGGCCTACGCGAGCCCGGAAATGTTCGAGCATCGCGAGCCCGATCCACGCGACGATATCTATGCGCTCGGTTGCGTCACCTACGAGCTGCTGACGGGACGCCATCCGTTCAATCGCGTGTCGGCTTTGCAGGCCCGCGGCGAAAAGAGACAGCCGGAGCGACCGAAGGACTTGGGCAGCCGCCAATGGCGAACGCTGAAGGCGGCACTGTCGTTCGACAGGCAGACGCGCACGGCGAGCGTCGAGCAGTTTCTCGAAGGAATGGGCGCCAACGCGCCCGCTCGCCGAGCGCCCGTAGCGCAGGCGGTGCACAGGTCGCGCGCGGGCAGCGGCGCGGCGGTCCTCGCCAGAAAGCACTCGCGCACCGCACTGGCGGCCGGGGCCGGGACATGTGTCGTCGCGATCGCTGTCGGCGCTGCCGTCTGGTATGGCTATCGTGGCGGGCAGACGGGCGCGGACACTGCCCGCGATCGGCAGCCGGTTTCCGATGTTGCCGCAGCCGGCGCATCCTCATCGGCATCGACCTCGTCCACCGGCATCGTGGTACCGCGCGCGGCGCCGTCGCCCGCGGATCTGCCGCGTGTCCTTGCCTCGTTGCCGTGTTCCGCGTTGAGCGCGTCGATGCAGGGAAGCTCGGTCTCCGTTCGCGGCTATGTCGGTGAGCACGACGGTCTCGCGCATCTGCGCAATGCGCTCGCGGGCATGACGGGAGCAGGCGTCGCCGATGCGAACCTCGACGTGCGTTCCGTCGGCGAGAACGAATGCGATGTCGTGAAGGCGTTCGCTCCATTCTGGGTATCGACGCATCAGGCAGCGAGCATCGCATCGGGCACGTCGATACGAACGAAGGCAAGGAACGGGCAGTTGACCGAGGGCAGCCCGCTCGTCCTCGACTTGACGACGCCTGGCTACGACACCTATGTCAGCGTCGATTATTACGTGCTGGACGGCAGCGTGGTCCATCTCGTGCCGAGCCGCCGCGAAAAAGACAACCAGGCGCCGCCGAATTACTCGGCGACGATCGGCGGCATGGGGGAATGGGTGATTGCCAAACCGCTGGGCAGCGAGATGATCGTGCTCGTCGCGACACCGGCGCCGCTTTTCGACACCTTACGTCCCGAGAGCGAGCCGCGCGCCGCTTATCTGGCGGCCGTCGACGCGCGATTGAAGGCGATCGCCGCAAAGTACGGGGAAGGACGGATCGCCGTGGACTTCGCGCCGATCACAACGCGACCCGCGGGGCACTAACCGCATTGCCTGAAGTGACAGCGTCGATCGCATTGACCGCATCGACCGCATCGACAAAACGAAGCCGCGCCAAGACGCTTTCACCGAACGCATGCGCGCGCCTCGCGCCCGCTCAGCTCAATCGCCCAACGCGGCGCGCGCACAAGCCTCGTCGGTCACGAGCCCCGAGAGCCAACCACCCTTCAGCGCCGCAAGGACCGCGCGGTGCTTCCTCGCGCCGCCGGCAAAGCCGATCGTCGGCCGCTTCGGCGGGGCGTCGAGCTGCAGGCTCGTTACGCGCCGTCCCGTCGGCGATTCCACGCGCTTGCCTTCGTCATCGATTGGCAGTCCTAACATTTCCGCCACGGCGCCGCGGCTCATCAGCTCGTCGACTTCCGCCGCGGTGATGAATCCGTCGACGTGAAGCGGACACTTCGGACCGATATCGCCGATGCCGACGAATGCCACGTCGGCCTGCGCGGACAGCGTCTCGACGATCCGGTACAGCCGGTGATTGCACCACTGCGCCCGTTCGGCTTCGTTATCGGCGATGAGCGGCGCCGGCAGCAGGAAGTGCTTGCCGCCCGTCTTTTCGGAAATATGCAGCGCCACGTCGTAACGATTCGACGAGCCGTCCTGTGCGATCGCACCGACCATCGAAACGAGCCGGTGCTGCGGTCGGTCGATCAGCCCGAGCTGATCGACGGCCGCTTTCAGCGTGCGCCCGCTGCTGACCGCGACGACGATCGGATTTTCTTCGCTCAAGTACCGCTCCATCACCTGGGCGCCGGCGACAGCGAGCTTGCGGTCGATCGCTTCGGGCATGTCGTCGTCGACCGGCACGACCTCGCACATCGACAGCCCGAAGCGCGTGCACAGACGGTCGGCGAGCGTGAGGCAATCGGCCAGTCGATGCTCGATCCGCACCCGGATCAGATTCTTCTCGACGGCATAGGCCACGAGCCGTTGTGCGACGGGGCGCGAGACCTGGAGCTTCTCGGCGATCTCGTTTTGCGTGTTGCCGGCGACGTAATAGAGCCATGCTGCACGCGTCGCCAAGTCGAGTTTTTCGTTGGATCTGGACACGGATGCGATGCCTGCGTCGTAAGGTAAGGAGTCCGAAACGGTTGCCGATGGCTGGAGCGAGTTCAGGCGAGCCGCTTGCGCGACGGATCGAAAAGCGGCCGCACGTGCCGATAGAGCTCGCGGTAGGCGAGGAGGCGGGCGCGCAGCTCGTCATGGCGCCGCGGGTTCGGCGCGAACTCGGCCACGATGGGCGGCTTGGCGAGCACTACACCGGGATCGCCCCCGGCCGCGAGCCAGCCGAGACGAGCGGCACCGAGCGCCGCGCCCGTTTCGCCGCCGCCGTGCTGACGCGTTGGCGTGGCGAGCGCATCGGCGAGCAGTTGCGCCCAGTACGCGCTGCGCGCGCCGCCGCCGAGCAGCGACAGCGCATTCGGTGTCGTGCCGGCTGTCGCGAGCGCGTCGAGGCCGTCCGCGAGCGCCAGCGTGACGCCTTCGAGCACCGCATAGCCGAGGAGCGCGCGGTTCGTCGCGTGCGTCATGCCGAAGAAAACCCCTTCGGCGTACGGATCGTTATGCGGCGTCCGCTCTCCGGAGAGGTATGGCAGAAAGAGCGGGGCGTCGGCGAGCGACGCGGGCTCGAGCGCCGCCGCCTCCGCGACGAGCGTCGGCTCGTCGGTGCCGGTCAACGTGCAGACCCAGCGCAGACAGCTCGCCGCCGATAGCACGACGCTCATCTGATGCCACCGGTCGGGAATCGCATGGCAGAACGCGTGCACGGCCGAGGCGGGATTCGGCAGGAAACGGTCGCCGACGACGCAAAGCACGCCCGAGGTGCCGAGCGAGACGAATCCGTCGCCAGGCTCGGTCGCGCCGATGCCGATCGCGCTCGTCGCGTTGTCGCCGCCGCCGGCCGCCACGACGATCTCGCCGGACAAGCCCCATTCGCGCGCGAGCTCGGGCCGCAAAACCCCCGAAGGTGCACTGCCTTCGGCAAGGCTCGGCATCTGCGAGCGGCGCATACCGCAGGCATCGAGCAGCTCGTCGGACCAGTCGCGCCGCGCGACGTCGAGCCATAGCGTCCCGGCGGCGTCCGAGGGATCCGAGACTTTGCCGCCCGTCATCCGCAGTCGCAGATAGTCCTTCGGCAACAGCACGCAGGCCGTGCGGCGAAATATGTCGGACTCGTGACGGGCCACCCAGAGCAGCTTCGGCGCCGTGAAGCCCGGCATCGCCAGGTTGCCGGCGATCTCGTGCAGACGCGATGCGCGCCGGGTCAGCTCCTCGCACTCGTCGGCGCTGCGCATGTCGTTCCAGAGAATCGCCGGGCGCAGGACGCGATCGGCGTCGTCGAGGAGGACCGCGCCATGCATCTGCCCCGAGAGGCCGATCGCGCGTACTTGCGCGAACGCTTCGCCGTGCGCCTCCCGCAGCTTCGCGAGCGCGACGCAGGTCCCCTCCCACCAGTCGGCCGGATTCTGTTCCGCCCAGCGCGGATGCGGGCGTGAAACGGTGAAGGGCGACCCGGCCGTGCCGAGCACCCGCCCGTCGGGCGCGAGCAACAAGACTTTCACTTCGGATGTGCCGAGGTCGATGCCGAGGTACATGGGAGGCAGTCCTTGAAGGTTTCGGTTCGCGTCAGCGCGGAAGCGCTACTTTATCCGCGGCCCGCGGCGCGCAGCAATGCGGGCGAGCCCGGTGGGGCGAGCGATGACAAAGCCGGCGCCGCTGAGCGGCCCAGGCGCGGGCCGCCGATGGGAGTGAGCGTCGCTGAGGTCAAGCCCGCGAGACCAGCCATGCATCGACGCGTGCGAGCGCCGAGCGCAGCGTCTCGACGAGCCGAGGGCTGCCTGCCATGCCGCCCCAGAGCAGCCGCGATCCGCAGAAGGCGGCGAGCGGGTCCGCCGCCGCGAAGAAGGCGCGCGCCGTCGCCTCGTCCATTACGCCGTCCTGATACGTGTAGGGCAGGGTACCTTCGCGCCAGCGATCGAGAAAGCGGAAGAAGAGAGCGGGCAGTACCGCCGTCGCATTCGGCTCGGCATTGCGCGCGAACGATTCGGCGAGCGTCGGCGCGATGAAGCCGGGGATCTTCGAAAAGCCGTCCGCGGCGACGCGTTGATTCGTATCCTGGATATAAGGGTTGCTGAACCGGTCGAGCACGACGTCGCGGTAGCGAGCGAGGTCGAGCGGGCTCGGCGTGAGACATGGAATGACATCCTGCGTGACGTATTCGTGCGCGAAGCGGCGGATGTCGGCGTCAGCCGTGCCTTCGTGGATATAAGAAAGGCCCACGAGCGTGCCGGCCCAGGCAATGCAGCTATGGCTAGCATTGAGAATGCGGATTTTCGCTTCCTCGTAGGGCAGCACCGAAGCGACGAGCTCAGCCCCCGCGCGCTCCCAGGCCGGGCGGCCTGCGCGGAAGCGATCCTCGATGACCCACTGGATGAACGCCTCGCCCATGACGGGGCAGGCATCGTCGATGCCCGTCGCCGCTTTCACGCGCTCGCGCACGTCGGGTGTCGGGCGCGGCGTGATGCGGTCGACCATCGAGTTCGGGCAAGCCGTGTTTTCCTCGAACCAGGTGGCGAGCTCGGCTTGCCCGCGTGCCTCGAGGAAAGCGCGCATGCCAGCTTCGAATCGCTCGCCGTTGCTGCGCAAGTTGTCGCAGCTTTGCAGCGTGAGCGCGCCGCCATTGCGCGCGCGACGCGCGTCGAGGATGGCGGCGAGCGCGCCGTAGATCGTCGTGCGTCCGCCCGCCAGGTCGGCCGCGAGGTCAGGATTGGAGGTGTCGAGCCGATCGTGCTCGTCGAGGTAATAGCCGCCCTCGGTCACGGTGAACGAGATAATCTTGCAGGCCGGGTCGGCACCGGCTTCGATCAACCCCTTGAGTGTCGGGGACCACGGCACGACGCGCCTGATCGAGCGGATCGTCTCGTAGGCGCGCTCGCCTTGCGGCGTGACCGTCTCGAGCGTATAGACGCCGTTTTGCGCGGCGAGGGCGTCGAGCACGGCGTTCATGTCGCCGCGGATGTTGCCGACCGTGAGCGACCAGGCGGCATCGCCGGACGCGGCCGAGGACGCATTGAGACGGTGCAGATACCACGCTTGGTGGGCGCGGTGAAACGATCCCGCCCCGATGTGCAGAATCACGTTCGAAGCGCTGACGGGCGCATTGTCCATCGCTTGTCTCCCGATTGAGATCGGCTGGCGCGTCGGGGCCGCAACGGGCGGGCGGGGTACGACGCTCGAACCGATCTTTTGTTCTGTCGATGAGCGAATGATCGGTTCGCGGTCGGCGAAAGTCAAGGCGCGATGCGGGAAGATCGGGATGCCGTGAAAGGCAGAATGACTTTCCGCGAGGCAGAGCGGTTCTCCATTATGTAGCTTTGCTTCACGGTGCATGCGGATTGAGCCGGTTTATCGAATGACGCCGGGCGTGTAGCGTATGGGTCACTCAACCGTCAGGAGCACAGTCATGGATACGCCCACCCAACGCGCGCAAACCCATTACGGCGGAGCGGGCTTGATGGCGAAGGTGCAAGCCGCGCTTGCGGCCTTCGGTCCCGAGGAAACCGTGCTGACGGTTTCGCAATTGGCCATGCTCGACCAGTTCCATACGCGCGGCATGCTCGCCACGGGCGAGCTCGCCGAGGCGATGGAGCTCGAAGCCGGCATGGCGGTACTTGATCTCGGTTGCGGGATCGGCGGGCCGACGCGCTATTTGGCCGCGAACTATGGCGTCCACGTCACGGGCGTCGACCTCAGCCCATCTTTTGTCGACACCGCTCGCTATCTGAGCCAGCGCTGCGCGCTTGGCGACAGCACGACGTTCCTCACCGGCGATGCGACCCAGCCGCCCGTCGCGGATGGCAGCATCGACCGCGTGTTTCTGCAGCATGTCGCCATGAACATCGCTGATCGGGCAGCGCTCTATCGCGCGATTCGTCGTGTACTGAAGCCGGCAGGACGGTTCGCGACTTACGACATCGTCGCCAAGGACGGCGCCCCGCATTTTCCGGTGCCGTGGGCGACCACGCCCGAAAACAGCCACTTGCGGACCGAGGCCGAAACGCGCGATGCGTTGACCGCCGCGGGATTCACGATCGATCTCTGGCGCGATGATACGGAGGTGGCGTCGCAATGGTTCGCGAAAATGGTGGCAGGCGGACCACCCGCCGGCCCCACCCTCGCGCTGGTGCTTGGAGCGGACTTTCCGGCGATGATGGCCAACCTCGCTCGCAGTCTGCGCGAAGGGCGGATCGGTGTGTTGACGGCGATCGCGAGCTGCCGATAGCGGCGAGCGGGTTCCTCGGCTATTCCGATGCCGAGGGTTTGCCTTTGATTTTGGACGTGTTCAGTGCCACGGCGGCGCGAATGAGCTTTTTGAACGCCTCTTCGTCGATTTCCTCGCCCTCGCGGAAATCGATGGCGCGCCGCGTGTTCCCCTCGAGGCTGGAGTTGAAGAGCCCGGAAGGATCCTTCAAAGCCGCCCCTTTGGCGAAAGTCGTCTTCACGACGCTCTTATACGTCTCGCCCGTGCAGATCAAACCTTCGTGCGACCACACCGGCACGCCTCTCCACTTCCACTCCTCGACGACTTCGGGATCGGCTTCCTTGATGAGCGCGCGCAGGCGGCTGAGCGTCTCGCCCCGCCAGTCGCCGAGCTCTTCGATTCTCGCATCGATGAGCTGCGGCGCGGACATTTCTTCTTGCGATCCAACTTTCTTCATGGTTTTAATCCTCGAGCGGAGAGCAGGAAAGTCTCTGCCGAGTGTACTCTCTGGTACATCCAATAATCGTCTTACTCAGGTTGGCAATCGCTTGCAACTATCCTCTATCGGCGCGCGAGCAGACTCGCGCAGTAGACGAGCGCCGCGAGCGCGGTGATCCAGAAGCTCGTCGGCCAATCGGTGTAGAACGCGAGCGTCACGCCGAGCCACGCTTGCCCGAGCGCGAAGAGCGCCGCAAGCGGGATGCCGCGCGAGAGCCGCATCGTGAGGTTCTGCGCCGCCGCCGCTGGACCGACCATCAACGTGAAGACGAGCAGCACGCCGACGATTTGCGTGCAGGCCGCGACGGCGAGCGCCGCGATCGCGAGAAACAGCATCGAGACGAAGCGCAGGGAGACGCCCTTCGCTTCCGCGAGCTCCGGCTGCAGCGTCGCGAAGAGCAGCGGGCGCATGATGGCGCCGAGTGCGATCAGGCTTGCGGCGCCGATGCAAGCAAGAATGACGAGCGTCTCCACGGTGACGCCAAGCACGTTGCCGAAGAGCAGCGACGTCACTTGCGTGGCATAAGCCGTGAAGAAATGCAGGAACAACAGGCCGCAGCCGAGCGAGAGCGAAAGTACGACGCCGATCGCCACGTCGCGGCCCGCGAGCCGCTCGCCGAGCGCGCCCATCGACAACCCGGCCGCAAGCGTGAAGCCGATCATGCCCCAGAGCGGCGAGATGCCGACGAGCACGGCACCCGTCGCGCCCGTGAAGCCGACGTGCGACAGCGCGTGTCCCGCGAACGTCTGCCCCCGCATGACGAGAAAGTAGCCGACGATTCCTGCAAGGACGGCGACGATGCCCGACGCCGCGAACGCGTTGACCATGAAGTCATATTCAAACATCGTGCGTATGTCCGTGCGTGTGGCCGTGCTGATGGTCGTGACCCTGCTCGTGCGGCCCATCGTCTTCGTGCTCGTGATCGTGCTTTTCGATTTCGACGTCGCCCGACATCACGAAGATGCGCCCGTTCACCCGCATGACATCGATCGTCGACCCATATAGACGCGAAAGGACGGGCCGCGTGATGACCTCGTCGACGGTACCGAGCGCGGCCGCGCCGTTGCCGAGATAGAGGACGCGATCGAGCGCGTTGAGCAGCGGGTTGAGCTCGTGAGCGGAGAACAGGACCGCGATGCAGAGTTCGCGCTGCACGCGGCGCACGAGTTCGACGACGCCGCGCTGATGATGCGGATCGAGGCTGATGAGCGGCTCGTCGAGCAGCAAAAGGCGCGGCTTGCCGAGCAGACACTGCGCGATCAGCAGCCGTTGGCGCTCGCCGCCCGAGAGTTCGGAGAGCGGACGTGCCGCAAGCGCCTGCCCGTCGACGAGGTCGAGCACACGCTCGACGTCGGCGCGCGTCGCGGCATCCGCGCGCGGCAGGCCCCAGCGATGGCCATCTGCCGCCATCGCGACGAATTCGCGCCCGCGCAGGCGCCGGCCCGCGAGCGCACTGCGCGTTTGCGGCATGTAACCGATCGCCACGTTGCCGCGCGCAACCGCTTGCCCCGCGACGCGGATCGCGCCGCTCGCGACCGGGACGAGGCCCAGCACGGCACGCATCAGCGTTGTCTTGCCCGCGCCGTTCGGCCCGAGCACCCCGATGAACTCACCCTCGTCGATTGCGAAGCTCGCTTCGTTCAGGATGGTCCGGCCGCCCAGCATGAGCGTCGCCCGGTCGAACTCGAGCGCGTAACGTTGCGATGGGTTGGCGTGGGTCGTCATCATGGCGTGCCTACTGCTGTCCTCCCAGTGCGGCCGAGAGCTCGTCGAGCTGCGAGAGCATCCATTGCTGGAAAGTCGTGCGCGCCGGCTGCGTCTCGGTCACGCTCACGGTCGGCACATGCGATTGATGGGCAAGCTTCAACATTCGCTTGGTAATCGCTTCGATCGCCTGGCTGTTGTAGATGAGCGCATGCACTTGCTTAGTCTTCAGGTCATTCTCGAAGGCGGCGACGTCGGATGCGCTCGGCTCAGTGTCGTTCATGATCGCAAGCTGAAATCGGTCATTGCGCATCGCGAGGCCGATGGCGTCGGACATGTAGCCGAATACGGGCTCGGTCGCGGTAACGGGCGTGCCGTGGAATCGGGACTTGAGCTCGGCCACCTTGTCGTCGATCGGCTTCAACGACTCGAGAAACTTAGTCAGATTCGCGTCATAGTCGGCCTTGTTCGCCGGATCCTTGTCGTCGAGCGCTTTGACCACCGCGCGCGCGACGGCGGGCATTGTTCGTGGGTCGTACCAGAGATGCGGGTTGTCGCCGCTCTTCTTGCCGACGAGAGCGGCGGCAACGATCGTCGTGCGTTTGGCGCTCTTCGATGCGGCGAGGAGCTTATCCATCCACGGATCGTAGGCGGCGCCGTTATAGACGACGAGGTCCGCATGCTGCAATGCGCGCGCCGTCTTCGGGCTCGCTTCGAAGAGGTGCGGATCCTGATCGGGGTTGCTGAGAATGCTCGTGACCTCGACGTGCTTGCCGCCGAGCTGGCTGACAACGTCGCCATAAAAGTTTTCGGCTGCGACGACGTTGATGGTCTTCGCGGCTTGCGCGAGCGCCGGTCCGCTCAACGATAACGCCGCAAGGACTGCCACCGCGAGTACGGGCAGCCGGCGCACGCGCTCGGCGGCCCGTCGGAATTTCAAAGCTGCGTTCACGAGTTTTCCTTGGTATTGATCTTCTTTGTCTTGCATTCGCCGCAGAGCCCTGAGAGCTCGACGACTTGCTTATGCACTTCGAAACCGTGCGCGGGTGCGCTCGCGGAAAGCCGCTCCGCGAGCTCTTCGCCCGGAATTTCCACCGTATCACCGCAGCGCTCGCAGATGAGGAACTGGCTCTGATGCGGCTTGCCGACCTCGCAGCAGGCGACGAACGCGTTGCGCGATTCGATCTTGTGGACGAAGCCGTGCTCGACGAGAAAGTCGAGCGCACGGTAGACGGTGGTCGGCGGCACGCGGCCGCGCTCGGGCTCGAGCGCCGCAAGGAGGTCGTAGGCGCCGATCGGCCGGGCCGCGACGACGACGAGCGCGTAGACCTGCCGGCGCAGCGGCGTCAGCGCCAGGCCGTGCTCGGCCGCGAATGCGTCGGCGCGGGCGAGCTGTTCGGAGACGGAATGGACGGCGGCGGCTGACATGGCATCGTTCTCGTTCGGGCAACAACCGAGATGATATAACATATCACCGCCGGCTGCGACCGGGGCGAGCGGCTATGCCGCCAAGCTCTAAAGCACCGTACGCACGTGCCAAAGCTCGGGGAACAGCACGACGTCGAGCATCTTGCGCAGATAGGGCGCGCCGCTCGTGCCTCCCGTGCCTTGCTTGAAACCGATGATCCGCTCGACGGTCGTCACATGCCGAAAGCGCCACTGGCGGAATGCGTCTTCGAGATCGACGAGCTCCTCGGCCATCTCGTAGAGCTCCCAGTGCTTCGACGGATTGCGATAAACCTCGAGCCATGCCGCTTCGACCGTCGCGTCGTGGACGGTCGGTTGCGTCCAATCGCGCTCGAGCCGTGCGGGATCGATCGTGAATCCGCGCCGCGCCAGCAGGCGCACGACTTCGTCATAGAACGACGGCGCCTGGAGCGCGGCGCGCACGAGCGCCAACACATCGGGACGATGCTCATGCGGCTTGAGCATCTGGACGTTCTTGTTGCCGAGCAGGAATTCGATCTGGCGGTACTGATACGACTGAAACCCCGACGAGGCTCCCAGATAGGGCCGCATGGCCGTGTACTCCGACGGCGTGAGCGTGGCGAGCACGTTCCACGCCTGGACGAGCTGCTCGAGAATGCGCGAAATGCGCGCCAGCATCTTGAAGGCTGGCGGCAATGCATCGCGCTTCACGCAATCGAGCGCGGCACGCAGCTCGTAGAGTCCGAGCTTCATCCAGAGCTCGCTCGTCTGATGCTGGACGATGAACAGCATCTCGTTGTGATCGGGCGAGAGCGGGTGTTGCGCCGAGAGAATGCGATCGAGTGAAAGATAGTCGCCATAGCTCATCGATTTCGAGAAGTCGAGCTGTGCGCCGTGCCAGCCGTTCGTCGATTGCGATTGATTCGAGGCGTCGGGCAGATCGGGCAACGCCATGTGATCATTCATTTCGGTGTCCTCATCATGTTCCGGTCAGTGCCGCTCATGGAGCGGCCTTCCCCCTCACGACATCATTTGCCGATCGATCTCAGGTAACTGAATGGCGTGCGGCGAACTCGGGCGCGCGCCAGCTTTCGTTCGCGAGAATATCGCGCAGCGTTTCCACCGCGTCCCAGACATCGACGAACCGCGTATAGAGCGGCGTGAAGCCGAAGCGCAGGACATGCGGCTCGCGATAGTCGCCGATCACGCCGCGCGCAATCAGTGCTTGCATGACCTCATACCCGTGCGGGTGCGCGAAACTCACGTGCGAGCCGCGTTGGGCGTGAGCGCGCGGTGTCACGAGCGTCAGCGCATGGCCGGCGCAGCGCGATTCCACGAGCTCGATGAAGCGATCGGTCAGCGCAAGCGATTTGTGCCGCACGGCCCCGATGTCCGTCTCGAGAAAGACGTCGAGCCCGGCTTCGACGAGCGCCATCGAGACGATCGGCTGAGTGCCGCAAAGAAACCGCCCGATGCCTTGGTCGGGTGCATAAACGGCATCCATCGCGAACGGCGCGCGATGTCCCCACCAGCCCGAGAGCGGCTGCGAGATCGCGTCCTGGTGGTGCTTGGCGACCCACGCGAAGGCCGGGGCGCCCGGCCCGCCGTTCAGATACTTGTAGGTACAGCCGACGGCGAAGTCGGCGCCCGCGCCGCGCAGATCGACAGGGACGGCGCCCGCCGAGTGCGCGAGGTCCCAAAGCGCAAGCGCGCCCGCTCGATGGGCGATCTTCGTCAGCGCCGTCATGTCGTGCATGTAGCCCGTGCGGTAGTTGACGTGCGTGAGCATCACGACGGCCGTTTGATCGTCGATCGCTTCGGGCAGCTCGGCGGGGTCGTCGACGAGGCGTAGCACGTGCCCTCGATCGAGCTGATCGATGAGCCCTTGCGCGATATAGAGATCGGTCGGAAAGTTGGCGCGCTCGGAGACGATCACCCGGCGCTTGCCGTCGCGTGCCGCGGCGAGCCTCAGCGCGGCCGAAAGCAGCTTGAAGACGTTGATCGAAATGGTATCGGTCACGACGATCTCGCCCGCACCGGCACCAACGAGCGGTGCGAGCTTGTCGCCGAGCCGCCGCGGCAGCGCATACCATCCGGCCGCGTTCCAGCTGCGAATGAGCCCGTCGGCCCATTCCTCGCCGATGACGGCCTGGGCGCGCGCGGCGGCGGCGAGCGGCGGCACGCCGAGTGAATTGCCGTCGAGATAGATCACTTGCGGGTTCAGTGCAAACCGGCTGCGCAGGTCGGCAAGAGGGTCGTCGCGATCGAGCGCGAGTGCTTCTTCACGGGTTTTCATGGCGAGAACGAGAGAACGTAAGAGTAATCAGTTGGCGTTGTTCGATACGACCGAGGGCAATCCGCTTGGCGAAGCGATAGGACGGACACTCGACTCAACGGCGCCCGGACGGCAGCGAACGCAGCACGGCACGCACGGGGCTCGCGTCGAGCGTCGCGAACTTGAGCGGCAGCGCGATCAATTCATAATCGCCGGCCGCGACGGCATCGAGCACGAGTCCTTCCAGTATCACCATGCCATGAGCGCGCACACGGCGGTGCGCATCCATTGTTTTGGACTCCTGAGGATCGAGCGACGGCGTGTCGATGCCGATGAGTGTCACGCCGCGCTCGGCCAGCAGGTCGATCGTCTCCGGCGCGACCGCGCAAAAGTCACTGTCCCAGTGAGCGAGCGGCGCTTCCGCATAGGTGCGCAGCAAGACGCGCGGCGGCAGTGGGCCGCCGAGATGCGCCGCAAGATGCTCGGGGCGGACTCGTGGCGCGGCGCCGATGCAATGAATCACGCGGCAGGCGCCGAGATACCGATCGAGCGGCACGGCACCAATCGCGGCGCCGTCAGCGTCGTAGTGCAGTGGGGCGTCAGCATGGGCGCCTGTGTGCGGCGAAAGCGTGAGCCGCGCCACGTTGACGGGCGAACCGGCTTCCATTTTCCACACGCGTTCTATGTGCACGGCCGTGTCGCCCGGCCAGACTGGCGTCGAGCAATCGATGGCCGGCGAGATGTCCCAGAGCGTCTCCATACCCTATCCGCGTAGTCGATCTGGCGATGATAGGCGCCTCTTCGCGCAATGTGCTTGCGATATCGGCGAGCAAAGTGACGCGTCTTAGAACATAATTCGAGATCCGACAGAAAAAGGGGCCAAAAATGACTGCGATCTCGCTCGATGCCACCGATTGCCGGATCCTGAGCGTGCTGCAGAACGAAGGGCGCATCAGCAACCTGGACCTGGCCGAACGCATTTCCCTTTCGCCGTCCGCGTGCCTGCGCCGGCTGCGCCTGCTCGAGGAGCAAGGCGTGATCGAGCGCTATCGCGCGTGTCTGAACCGCGAGGCGCTCGGCTTCGAGTTGGAGGCGTTCGTGCAGGTATCGATGCGTAACGACCAAGCCAACTGGCATGAGCGCTTTGCGGAGGCGGTGCGCGAGTGGCCCGAGGTCGTGGGCGCGTTCGTCGTGACAGGTGAAACGCATTACCTGCTGCACGTGCTCGCGCAAAGCCTCAAGCACTACTCGGATTTCGTGCTGACCAAGCTCTACAAGGCGCCCGGCGTCATGGATATTCGCTCGAACATCGTCTTGCAGACGCTCAAGGAAGATGCTGGCGTACCCGTGATCGTTCGAGAGGCGCAGCGGTAGGACGCTAACGCGGGGCGGCGCGCTCGGCCGCATCCGCGCCAATTCGTCCCGCAAAGAGCGCGCGAGAGACGTGACTCAGGCCGTTGTGCCTTGTCCGGTCTCGTCTTGGCGGCGCCGCTCGTCACAGCGGCTTCAATCCGTGAAAGCCGCCGCCGTGAAAAACGAGCGGCGCCATTCCGGCGGCGTCGGGGTGCAAGCCGCAACGCTCGACTTCTCCCACGAAGATGACGTGGTCGCCTTCTTCGTAGCGGCTGCGGTTGTGGCATTCGAACCAGGCGAGCGCGCCGTCGAGAACGGGCATGCCGCTATCGCCGGCCGCGTGCGAGACGCCCGCGAAACGATCGCCCTTGACGGTTGCAAAGCGTTGGCAGAGCTCGAATTGCGAATCCGACAGCACATTGACGACGTAATGACTATTGGTCCGGAAGACCGGCATCGAAGCCGATTTCGTCGCGAGGCTCCAGAGCACGAGCGGCGGATCGAGCGAGACCGAGTTGAACGAGCTCGCGGTAATGCCGATCAGTTGTCCGGACGATGAGCGCGTAGTGATGACGGTCACGCCGGTCGCGAATTGAGCGAGTGCGCGACGGAACGAAGTCGAATCGAAGTTCGGGGGGCTGGCGCGTTTCATCAGGCGCACGCTCCGTGTTTTCTTTGCCGGCCTTGGAGGGTCGGCGGTCGCGGCGTCTTAGGCGGCAGCAAATGAGAAACCATGGCATGAATGGGCAGATATCCGAGATTTTAATGGAATCCGGACGTTCCGCCCGCGACCCGCGTCGGCGGGATGGCATCAAGAACGGTTGCGCAGGCGGCGGCGCCGGCTCCTGCGGCCGTCCGCAACCAAGCGAAGGAAAGGCCACTTGGCGTCGTCGAACTGCACGGTTGCGGTCGCGGGCACGAAAAACGCACTAAGCTGTGTGGGCGGCGAGATTCGCCGCCGCATCGACCGTTCCCTGAAAATCGAAGGAGCAGCAGCCATGTCTGAGGCAAGCGAAACCGCCACGCTGGGCGGCGGATGTTTCTGGTGTCTCGAGGCAGTCTATCTCGATGTCGACGGCGTGAAGTCCGTCGAGTCGGGCTATGCGGGCGGCACTGTCGAGCGGCCCACTTACGAGCAGGTTTGCGATGGCGATACGGGGCATGCCGAAGTCGTCAAAGTCGAGTTCGATCCGGTCAAGATCAGCTATCGCGAGATTCTGCAGATCTTTTTCTCCATTCATGATCCGACCCAGCTCAACCGGCAGGGCAACGATGTCGGCACGCAGTATCGCTCTGTCATTTTCACTCACTCGGACGCGCAGCGCGAAACCGCCGCGGAATTGATTCGCGAGCTCACGCGTGAAGCCCTCTTCGATCGGCCGATCGTCACGCAAATCGAGCCGCTTGACGGCAATTACTGGCCGGCCGAAGCCTATCATCAGAATTATTTCGCTCAGCATCCGGACCAGGGGTATTGCACGTTCGTCGTTGCCCCGAAGGTCGCGAAGTTCCGCGCCAAATTCGCCGCCTGGATGCGCCCCGGCGCGTGAGACTAGTTGCGCGCACACGCCGCCGCGATTTCGCGCGCAAGCGCCAAGCAAGTGAGCGGTGCCGAGCCTTCGGCCTTGTTGTTCGCGACGATGAGGACGGGTTGCCCCGCGAGCGCGTAACGGGCGGCCAACTCGGCCAGCGCCGATCGCGTGCCCGGATCCTCGTCGACGAGCCGGTTGAACGGCTCGTATTTCGCTCTCGCCTGCTCGTACTTGAAGCCGCCATGAAGGCTCCAGCGGACGATGAGCGGCCCGGCGGGCACGTCCCCGTCGAGGAGCGCTAGCGCGGCCGCCTGACGTAGCGGATGGGGCATGCGCGCATGCAATCCGACGCAGTACCGCGCACCGCGCTCGCGCAACATCCGAACGAACCGCGGCGTGAGAAGGCACGCGTCGCGAATCTCGACCGCATAGCAAGAGGCCGGCATGCCGCCGGCGGCTTGGGGCAGCGCGGGCAAGGCGGCGAGAAAGTCCGCGAGCCGGGCGACGAACGCGGCGGGATCCGCCAGCATGCGCTCGGGCAGCGGCGGAAACTGGAATACGAGTGCGCCGGCTTTTGCGCCGAGGCCGGCGAGGCACGGCTCGACGAATTCGCTTGCCGCGAGCCGCGCATCGAGAAAGCAAGGATTGTCGGCGACAGGCTCGCCGCGCTCGGCGCGCAGCGTCGCGTCGGTGACGGAAGCAGGCGCTTTGACGATGAAGCGAAAGTCGTCGGGCACCTGTTGGGCATAGCGAAGATAGTCGGCGATGCTGAGCGGCGCGTAGAACGAGCGGTCGATGCTGACCGTGCGCAGCAGCGGATGCGCGCCGTAGGCGGTAAGCCCATCGCGCGCGAGCTTCGAATCGCTGTAGGCATCGCCGTAGACGATGCCCTCCCAGCCCGGAAAGGACCATGACGAGGTGCCGAGGTGCACTTGCGGCGGCAATCCGGCAGCCGCCGCGAGTGCATCGGCCGAGGCGGGCGCGGGCAAAATCTCACGTGCGCGGCGCTTCGGCTTGGCGGGCTCCGTGCGCGGCGCCGCCGTTGCCAGCGTCGGCGGCGCCCCGAACAGGTCCAGTTGCGGCTTCAGTGGCGGATCGTCTTCTCTTTCGTCCATCAAGACACTTGGCCGCGCGACGCGGTCGAACGCTCAAAGCGGCTGATCGTACATGTAGCGGCGCGACCAAGGCAACGTCTGCGCACTGCGGCCGGCCTTGCGGCAGACCACTTGATAGAGCGACACGTCGTCGTGCTCGAACGCGTAGGCGCAGCCGGCGAGATAGACCCGCCAGATGCGGAATTTTTCGTCGTCGACGAGCTTTTTCGCCTCTTGGGCACGTGCCTCGAAGTTCTCGGACCAGAGGTCGAGCGTGTGCTTGTAATGACGACGCAGGCTTTCCACATCGACAGCCTCGAGCCCGCCGCGCTGCATCGATTCCAGTGCAAGGCTGATGTGCGGCAGCTCGCCGTCCGGGAACACGTAGCGGTCGATGAACTCGCCGCCGCCCAACGCCGTCTCGCCGCTTTCATAATCGGTCGACGTGATGCCGTGATTCATCGCGATCCCGTCGTCGACGAGCAGATCGCGGATCTTGCCGAAATAAGTCGGCAGATTCTTGCGGCCGACGTGCTCGAACATGCCGACGCTCGTGATGCGGTCGAACTGTCCATCGACGTCACGGTAGTCCTGCAGGCGAATCTCGATCCGATCGGCAAGGCCGGCGGCCTTGACGCGCTCGGTCGCGAGATCGAACTGGTTCTGCGACAGCGTCACGCCGACGCAGCGCGCGCCGAACTTGCTCGCCGCGCGCAAGACGAGGGCGCCCCAGCCGCAGCCGATGTCGAGCAGGCGCTGGCCCGGCTGCACCTGGATCTTGCGCAGGATGTGGTCGATCTTCTTGAGTTGCGCCGTGCCGAGGTCTTCGTTGCCGTTTTCGAAGTAGGCGCACGAGTAGACCATGTTCTCGTCGAGCCAGAGCTTGTAAAACTCGTTCGAGACGTCGTAGTGATATTGGATCGCCTTCTTGTCCGACGATTTCGTGTGATTGAAGTAGCGGCGCACACGGGCGAGCTTGCTTGCGCTAGTCACTGTACTGCGGGCGAGCGAGTAGCCGATATTGATGATGTCGGAAAGCTTGCCTTCGATATCGATCTTGCCCTTGACGTAGGCTTCGCCGAGGTTGTCGAGACTCGGCTCCAGCAAGAGCGGCAACGCCGAAGCGCTATTGACCTTCAGCGTGACCTGCGGCGCCGCGAAGCTGCCGAAATCGAGCTGCTGACCGTTCCATAAGACGAGACGCGCCGGCAGGTTCGTCTTCATCTTCACATCGTCCACCCACTGCGCGAGCTTCTTTTCCCAGAACATGCTTGTTCTCCGTGTCTTATCCGTTGACCTCAACATCAAAAGCACAGCCTAAAAAAGCACAGCAAATGCGCGGGCGGGCCCCGGCGAGCGGGCGGCGCGGCGCGACCTGCGAAAGCGGTCGGACGTGGCGGACGACGCGTCGAGCGGGCAACATCGTCGCGCCGCCATCGACATCCGGTCAGGGCGCTTCGGGGGCTCCCTTCAAGGCGAAAGTCGGGCGATGCGCCAGTGGCCGTCGGCTTCGCGAGTGTAAAGAATGCGATCGTGCAGTCGCGACGGGCGGCCCTGCCAGAATTCGATCCGCTCGGGCACGAGCCGGTAGCCGCCCCAGTGAGGCGGGCGCGGCGGGCCTTCGCCGAACCGATCGGTGTACGCTTTCTCGCGTGCTTCGAGCTCAGCGCGGCTCGCGATTTCGCGGCTTTGCTCGGAGGCCCATGCGCCGATGCGCGAGCCGAGCGGGCGCGACGCGAAGTAGGCGTCGCTCTCCTGCGCGCTCGTTTTCTCGACGGCGCCTTCGATTCGAACCTGGCGTTCGAGCTCGGTCCAGAAAAAGAGGAGGCTCGCATGCGGGTTCGCGGCAAGCTCGCGGCCCTTGCGGCTTTCGTAGTTCGTGAAAAAGACGAAGCCACGATCGTCGACGCCCTTGATCAGCAAAATGCGCGCCGACGGGCGGCCATCGGCATCGACGGTGGCGACCGTCATGGCGTTGGGTTCGGGCAATTCAGCATCGAGCGCCTGCTGGAACCAGAGCTGAAATTGCCGGATCGGGTCGCGCTCGACGCTGCTTTCGTCGAGCGAGCCGCGCGCGTAGTCTTTGCGAAGTTCGGCAAGGGTGAGCATTTTCTTTTATGCGACCGCTTCAGTCGGGCACAGTATAGCCAAGGCAGGAAAATCTTGCCGGGAGGCGATCGGCGCCGAGGCGTGCAAAAATACGCGTTTCGACTGCAGTCAACGCCCGACGCATCATGTCCAGGACCTTGGTCACGAGCACCGATCTTACTCCCGCGCCAGCGCTCGATGAGGAGAGCGACGACGCCGAGCGCGCGCGCCGCTTCGGCGGTGTGGCGCGGCTTTACGGCGCACCGGCGCTCGCGGCGTTCGAGCGCGCGCACGTGGCCGTGATCGGGATCGGGGGCGTCGGCTCGTGGGCGGCCGAGGCGCTCGCCCGCAGCGCGATCGGCCAGCTCACGCTCGTCGATCTCGACAACGTCGCCATCAGCAATACGAATCGGCAGATCCACGCGCTCGACGGCAACTACGGGAAACCGAAAGTGGAGGCGATGGCGGAGCGCATCGCGCTGATCGATCGCGCCTGCGAGGTCCGCCTCGTCGAGGATTTCGCGGAACCGGACAACTTCGAGGCGCTGCTGGGCGCGGGCTTCGACTACGTGATCGACGCGATCGACAGTGTCCGGACGAAGACGGCCTTGATCGCCTGGTGCGCGGCGCGCGGCCAGCCGCTCGTCACCGTCGGCGGTGCCGGCGGCCAGCTCGACCCGACGCGCATCCGCATCGACGATCTCGCGCTGACGATCCAGGACCCTTTGCTCTCGAAGGTGCGCGCGCAATTGCGCAAGCACCATGGCTTCCCGCGCGGGCCGAAGTCGAAGTTCAAGGTGAGCGCCGTTTTCTCGGACGAGCCGCTGATCTACCCAGAAGCGGCGGTCTGCGACATCGACGAGGCCGCCGAGCACGTCCCCACATCGCCGGGCCACCAGGGCCCGGTCGGCCTCAATTGCGCGGGATTCGGCTCGAGCGTCTGCGTGACGGCGAGCTTCGGTTTCGCGGCCGCGGCCCACGTCCTGTCGACGCTGGCCAAGAAGGCGGCCGCGAGCACGCCGGCCGGCTGAGCGGGACGCCCGCTCAGTGCAGCGTGGCGCTGAGCTTGCGGCGCCACTCGGAAACGAGCTCCGGCCGGTGCGCAGCCAGATCGAAGACCGACAGCATCGTCTTGCGGCCGACATCGTCGCGGAACGTCCGATCGCGTTTCACGATTTCGAGCAGATGCTCGAGCGCCCCTTCGTAGGCCCGCCGCGCGATCAGCAGATTCGCCAGATCGAAGCGCGCGTCGAGATCGCCGGGATTCGCGGCGATGCGCGCTTCGAGCGCGTCCGTCGGCGGGAGCTCGGTCGCGGCATCGAGCGCATCGAGCCGCGTCTTGAGCGAGTTGTAGCGCACGTCGATGCCCTGCGTCACTTTCGGCGAAAGTCGCTCGGCCTCGTTGCGCGCCTCGTCGACCCGCTCCTCGTCGATCAACAGCTCGAGCAGATCGAGCCGCGCTTCGTCGAAACCCGGGTCGAGTGCGAGCGCCGCCTTCAGGTGATCGAGCGCAACGCCGCGCCGCCCCTCTTCGAGCGCGGCAAGCGCCGCACGGCGCTCCGCCTCCGCGGCGTTCGGGACGAGCCCGTCGATGAACGCGCGCAGTTGCCCTTCCGGCAATACGCCGATGAATTGATCGATCGGCTGTCCGTCGGCGAATGCGACGACGTGCGGGATGCTGCGCACCTGGAAATGGGCTGCGAGCTGCGGATTTTCGTCGACATTGACCTTCACGAGCCGCCACTTGCCGGCGGACTCGTGCTCGAGCTTTTCGAGCAGGGGGCCTAGCGCCTTGCAGGGCCCGCACCAGGGCGCCCAGAAATCGACGAGCACCGGGACGAGCTTCGACGCCTCGAGCACGTCCGTTTCGAAAGTGGCGAGAGTAGTGTTCATCAGGACCTCGTTGACCTCTTCAACACTGGACCGCTCCGAGAGTGGGGGCGGCGAAGGGAATTTCAACCGCTTAGCCCTACCGCGGATGCCGCTCCGGCAGCGGAATCCACTCGGTCTCGCCGGGAATCTTGCCCATCGCTTGCTCGGTCCACGCCGCCTTGGCGCGCTCGATCCGCTCGTGCGTGCTGGCCACGAAATTCCATTCGATGAAGCGCTCACCCTCGAGCTTCGCGCCGCCCAGCACCATGACGGTCGCGCCCGTCGCGCTCGCGAGCGTCGGCGTCTCGCCCTCGACCAGCACCGCCATCCGCCCTGCCGGAAGCGGCTCGCCGTCGAGCGACAGGTCGCCGTCCACGAGATAGACACCGCGTTCCTGGTGCTCGGGTTCGAGCGCCAATGCACTGCCGGCGGAGAAACGCGCCGCGACGTAAAGCGTCGCGGAGAACGTCGTCACGGGGGAGCGGGCCCCGAAGGCCGTTCCCGCGATGACGTCGAGCCGCACGCCGTTGCGCTCGAGGTGCGGCAGCGTTGCGGCGGCGTGGTGCTCGAACGACGGCTCGGCTTCTTCGTGCTCGAGCGGCAGGGCGACCCAGGTCTGAATGCCGTGCAGGACGTGATTGTGGCTGCGCTCGTCTTCGGGCGTGCGCTCCGAATGGACGATGCCGCGGCCGGCCGTCATCCAGTTGACGTCGCCCGGCACGATTTTCTGGACGGAGCCGATGCTGTCGCGATGCATCATCGCTCCCTCGAAGAGGTAGGTGACCGTCGCGAGTCCGATATGCGGGTGCGGCCGCACGTCGAGGCTCGCGCCCGGCGCGAACGAGGCGGGCCCCATATGATCGAAAAAGATGAACGGGCCGACGAGACGCGCGGCCATTGCCGGCAGCACGCGGCGAACGGTGACGCCGCCCACGTCGCGCTCCGAGGGCTTGAGAATGATCCTGATCGACGACGACATGAGCCGCTCCGTTTGGGTGACCGGGACATTCTACCGCCCAGTCCCCTGGGCTCGCGGCTCACCGGTCGGCGGTGAGCGTCCCTGTTACGTCATACGATTCTTTGCGAGCGGCGGATTCGCGGCGAAGTAGCGCTTGATGCCTTTCATGATGGCGTTCGCCATCTGGTTGCGGTAGCCGTCGTCGTTCAGACGCGTCTCTTCCTCGGGATTGCTGATGAAAGCCGTCTCGACGAGGATCGACGGAATGTCAGGGGCCTTCAGCACGGCGAAGCCCGCCTGCTCGACCGATCCCTTGTGCAACTTGTTGATGTCGCCGATCTCGCGCAGCACATAACCGCCGTAGCGCAGCGAATCCCGGATCTGCGCCGTAGTCGACATGTCGAAGAGCGCGCGGTTGACGGTATCGTCCTGCGTCTTGACGTTGATTCCGCCGATGAGATCGGACGCATTCTCCTTGTTCGCCATCCAGCGTGCTGCCGCGCTCGACGCACCATGCTCGGACAGCGCGAACACCGACGAGCCCCGCGCCGTCGGCGTCGTGAACGCGTCGGCGTGAATCGACACGAAGAGGTCGGCATTGACGCGCCGCGCCTTTTGCACGCGCACGTTGAGCGGAACGAAGAAGTCCGCGTCGCGCGTCATCATCGCGCGCATGTTCGGCTGCGCATCGATCATCGCGCGCAGCTTCTTGGCGATGTCGAGCGCGACGTGCTTCTCGTAGGTCCCGGCGCTGCCGATCGCGCCCGGATCCTCGCCGCCGTGGCCCGGGTCGATCGCCACCGTCAGCAGGCGTACGGTGCGGCCCGTTTTCGGCGTCGCGAACGGGTAGGTCTCGCCGCCGAGACCGTCCTCGCCATTGCCGAGACCGTTTTGCGCGAGGGCGCTGCCCGTGCCGTCGTTACCGCCGCTGGGCGGCACGGATTTGTCACGAGCGACGTCCGACTTGCGCCGCGCTCGCCCCGCCGCGCCTTCGCCCGCGCCCGCGCCGCCCGGTGCCGGGGCTCCTTCGGGCGCGGAATTTTGCGCGTAGCGCTGGAAGAATGCGTCGCTGTTGTCGGCGGGCGCGCCGGGCGGCGTGGCGGGCCCGGCGAGCGGTGGCGTCGGCCCCGGAGGCGGCGTTGCCGGCCCGGCGAGCGGCGCCGGTGCGAGCGCCTCGGCGTCGGGCCGGCTTTCGCTAAACTCTTTTTCCTTGCGCTCCGTTTGCGCGAGCAGATCCATGAGCGGATCGGGCGCGACGGTCGGATAAAGATCGAGCACGAGCCGGTAGCGATAGCTGCCGATCGGCTCGAGCGAGAAGACCTGTGGCTTCACCGAGCCCTTCAGGTCGAAGACGAGCCGCACCACGTGCGGCTGAAATTGTCCGACACGCACGGAGCGGATCTGAGGATCGTTCGGCGCGATCTTCGAGACGAGGTCGCGCAGCGCCTGATCGAGATCGAGGCCGTTCAAGTCGACCACGAGCCGGTCCGGCCCTTGCAGCAGTTGCTGCGTCGTTTGCAGCGGCTGATCGGATTCGATCGTGACACGCGTATAGTCGCGCGCGGGCCAGACGCGCACGCCGAGCACCGAGCTCGCGAAGGCCGAGCGAGCGAGGAACGGCGCGGCGAGGCCGACGATGAGCGTCGAGGCCCCGGCGCGCAGCACCTGACGGCGGCGCCAGCTATGGGTCGCGGTGGCAGCCGATTCGATCGAGTGGAACGGTTTGATCAACATCTTTCGAGGCATGCTTTTCCTGATTCGCTGTATGCGCGCACATCGAGCAGACGGTGCTCGTCGCTACCGGGAGCGATTCCTCGCGCGTCGACGCTGAGCGCCAAGACGAGATCGGGCGTGCCGAGCAGGTCGCCGGCCTTTTCGGGCCATTCGACGAGACAGATCGCGCCCGAGTCGAAATACTCGCGAAAGCCGGCGTCGGCCCATTCGGCCGGATCGGCGAAACGATAGAGATCGAAGTGATAGACCTCGAGCTCGCCGCCGGGCCGGCCGAGCGCGTAAGGCTCGACGAGCGTGTAGGTGGGGCTGCGCACGCGCCCTTTGTGGCCGAGGCCCGCGAGCGTCGCGCGCACGAGTGTGGTCTTGCCTGCGCCGAGATCGCCGCGGAGCTGCGCATGCAGCCCATTGAACGCCGGCAGCGTGCGCACGTGCTCGAGTGCTTGCGCGAAACGGGCGCCGAACGCCTCCGTGGCGGCCAGGTCCTCGAGCACGAAGCGGCGTTCGAGTAGGACGCTCGCGGACGGAGCAAACGGAGAATCGGGCGCCACGGGCAATCTCGTAAAATAGCTTGGATGAAACGATGTCCGGAAAGGCCGCTCTTCATATGACAGCGCTCCATGCGGCTGCCTCCTCAGCCGAAACTTATCGCTTCGACGGCGCGGCGCTGGCGGCACTTGCGCGGCGGATTAAGGCATGGGGCCGTGAGCTCG
Organism: Trinickia symbiotica; assembly: GCF_002934455.1. GTDB lineage: Bacteria > Pseudomonadota > Gammaproteobacteria > Burkholderiales > Burkholderiaceae > Trinickia > Trinickia symbiotica. The sequence continues at coordinate 101,504 of NZ_PTIR01000021.1, forward strand.
GCTTCGGTGCGATCGGTGTCAGCGACACGGATCTGTCCCAGGCCGAAGCGGCGCTTAGCGCCTGGCTCGCGGCGGGCTGCCACGGCGAGATGGATTATATGGCCAAACATGGGATGAAACGCGCGCGTCCGGCCGAGCTTGTGGCCGGCACGCTACGCATCATCACCGCGCGCATGGCCTATTTGCCGGCGGCCACGCTTGCCGTTGCCGACGATGAAAGCGCATCGTCAGACTCGAAGGCTGCCGCTATGGCAGAGGACGCACCGGCATCGGCGGAGCGTGAGCGAAATGAAAGCGATCAACCCGATGAGCGCGATGAGCGCGATGAGCGCGCGGGCGCCCTCGATTGGCGCGCGCGCGAGCGGGCGCGCCTTGACGATCCCACCGCGGCTGTCGTTTCGCTCTATGCGCGTGGGCGCGACTATCACAAGGTGATGCGCCAGCGGCTGCAGCAGCTCGCCGAGCGAATTGAGCGCGAGATCGGCCCGTACGGTCATCGCGTCTTTACCGATTCGGCGCCGGTGCTCGAGGTGGAGCTAGCGCAAAAGGCAAGCATCGGCTGGCGCGGTAAGCATACTTTGCTCATCGAGCGCGATGCGGGATCGCTGTTTTTCCTCGGCGAAATCTATGTCGATGTTCCGCTGCCGGTCGATGTCGATGTCGATGTCGATGTCGATGTCGATGTCGATGTCGATGTCGATGCCGATGTTGATGCCGATGTTGATGCCGATGTTGATGCCGATGTCGATGCCGATGCCGATGCCGATGCCGATGCCGTTGCCGATGCCGATGCGGAGGCCGAAAAACCGGCCGTCAAGAAAGCGCCGCGCACGGCAGGCGAGTCTTGCGGGCGCTGCACGCGCTGTATCGACGTGTGCCCGACCGGTGCGATCGTCGGACCTTATCGCGTCGACGCGCGCCGCTGCATTTCCTATCTGACGATCGAATTGAAGGGCAGCATTCCGGAGGCGCTGCGTCCGCTCATCGGCAATCGTGTGTACGGATGCGACGACTGTCAGCTCGTCTGCCCGTGGAACAAGTTCGCGCAAGCGGCGCCCGTCGACGATTTCGATACCCGGCACGGCCTCGATCGCGCATCGCTGGTCGATCTTTTCTCGTGGAGCGCCGAGGAGTTCGATACACGAATGCAAGGCAGCGCGATTCGCCGCATCGGCTATGAATGCTGGCTGCGCAACCTGGCCGTCGGGCTCGGCAACGCGTTGCGCGCCGGAGGCGGGACGGCGCTCGGGCAGGCGGACAGGAGCCGGATCGTCGATGCGCTGCGAAGGCGGGCCGACGACGCATCGCCCCTCGTGCGCGAGCACGTGGAGTGGGCGCTCGAAGCCGCATAGAGACACAGTGATGAGGGAGCGAGCCATGCATGACGCCGTGATCGACGCACCGTTCGGCAAAGTCGGCATTCGTGTCGACGAGGCGGCCGGCGTGGTGAGCCTCATTGAATATCTGCCGGGAGAGGTTGCGTCCGTTGCGCCCCATTGCCCGTTGGCCGACGAAGCCGCGCGGCAGATCGCGCATTACTTGACGTCGCCGCGCGCGACGTTCGACCTGCCGCTCGCGGCTGTCGGCACGCCGTTTCAGCGGCGCGTGTGGGAAGCGATGTGCGCAATCCCGCCTGGTGAGACGCGCACCTATGGCGAGTTGGCGCGGCAAGTCGGCGGAACGCCGCGCGCGGTGGGTCAGGCGTGCGGCGACAACCCGTTCCCGATCGTCATTCCTTGTCACCGAGTCGTTGCCGCCAACGGGCTCGGCGGCTTTGCCCACCACGCCGGCGACGGCTTCTATCCACGCGTGAAGCGCTGGCTGCTCGATCATGAGAGCGCGCAACAGGCCCTCCCGCTATGAGCGATATGCTGAAAGTCGACAAGTTGCCCGCACGGCGCGAGGGGCGTGAAGGCGAGGGGGTTTCGGCCGAAAAAGTCTCGACGGCGCATGACGCCGCGAACACTCAGTCCATCGATGCATTTTGCGACGCCCTCTGGCTCGAGCATGGCCTTGCGCGCAATTCGCTCGATGCCTACCGGCGCGACTTGCGGCTCTTCGCCGTTTGGCTCGCGCGCGAGCACGGTGTGCCGCTCGATGCGGCGGGTGAGGCGCACGTGAACGGCTACCTGGCGGCCCGCAGCGACGGCAAGGCGACCTCGGCGAACCGGCGTCTCTCGGTCTTTCGCCGCTACTTCGCGTGGGCCATCCGCGAGCACCGCACGGCGGCCGATCCGACGCTCAAGATCCGCTCCGCCAAGCAGCCGCTGCGCTTCCCGTCGACATTGTCGGAGCAGCAAGTCGAGGCGCTGCTCGCCGCGCCCGACGTCGATACGGCGCTAGGCCTGCGCGACCGGACGATGCTCGAGCTCATGTACGCGAGCGGGTTGCGCGTTTCCGAGCTCGTCGGCCTCAAAACAGTCGAAGTAGGGCTCAACGAGGGTGTCGTGCGTGTGATGGGCAAGGGCGCCAAGGAGCGGCTCGTGCCGTTCGGCGAAGAAGCGCACGGTTGGCTCGCGCGCTACTTGCGCGAGGCGCGTCCCGCGCTCCTCGGCGCGCGCGCCGCCGATGCGCTCTTTGTCACAGCGCGCGGCGAAGGCATGACGAGGCAGCAGTTCTGGAACATCATCAAGCGCCACGCCCGGGCGGCCGAGATTCACGCGCCGCTTTCGCCCCACACGCTGCGCCACGCGTTCGCGACGCATCTCCTGAACCACGGGGCCGACTTGCGCGTCGTGCAACTGCTGCTCGGTCACGCCGACATTTCCACGACGCAGATCTACACGCACGTCGCGCGCGAAAGGCTCAAGACGCTGCATGCGCAGCATCATCCGCGCGGGTGAGCTGGCCGCGGGCGCGACCGATGCCGAATCGACCGCGTGAGTAGCGGTGAACCGGCCGCCGCCCTTAAAATGCGGCGATGAGCAAAGCCAAACACATTTCGGAGACGCCTGCCACGCAGTTCTTGCGCCGCCATGGAGTGAGCTTCGGCGAGCATCCGTACGATTACGTTGAACACGGCGGTACCGCCGAATCGGCTCGGCAGCTAGGCGTCGACGAGCATCATGTCGTCAAGACCCTCGTCATGGAGGATGAGCACGCGAAGCCGCTCGTCGTTCTCATGCACGGCGATCGCACTGTGTCCACAAAGAACCTCGCGCGGCAGATCGGGGCGAAGCGCGTGGAGCCCTGCAAGCCCGAAGTCGCCAACCGGCATTCCGGATACTTGATCGGCGGGACGTCGCCCTTCGGCACGAAGAAGCCGATGCCCGTCTATGTCGAGCAAAGCATCCTCGAGCTTGCTTCGATCTATCTGAACGGCGGGCGCCGTGGTTATTTGATCAGCATCGCGCCTTCGGTGCTGACGACGCTCGTGCACGCGCGACCCGTCAACTGCGCGAGCGTCGATTGAGCGCAACAGGTCGGCGGGGCAGTGCAGGCGATTGCACCGTTGAGGCCGGACCGCCTCAGTCGATCCACCAATAGACTGTCCCGCACCGGGCTTCGGTAGAATGAGCGCCGCGCCCGGGTGCCGCGTTCCGTCTCATGCGGGCGGACGCGCGTGGATCGAATCGACCGCTCGCCCTACTACACGCCAAAACAACCGCTTATGGAACTCGTAATCGTTGCTGTCGCCGCCTATCTGATCGGATCGGTCTCGTTCGCCGTGATAGTGAGTGCGGTGATGGGGCTGGCCGATCCGCGCTCGTACGGCTCGGGCAATCCCGGCGCGACCAACGTGCTGCGAACCGGCAACAAGAAGGCAGCCGTCCTGACCTTGATCGGCGACGCCTTCAAAGGCTGGCTCGCGGTCTGGCTCGCCGCGCATCTCGGCCCGCGCTATGGGCTCGACGACACCGCAGTGGCGGTTGCCGCGCTGGCCGTCTTCCTCGGCCACCTTTACCCGGTCTTCTTCAAGTTCAAGGGAGGCAAGGGCGTCGCGACGGCGGCCGGCGTGCTGCTCGCGATCAACCCGGTGCTCGGCCTCGCGACCGTCGCGACCTGGCTCATCATCGCGTTCTTCTTCCGCTATTCGTCGCTCGCGGCGCTCGTGTCGGCCGTCTTCGCACCGCTCTTCGATATCTTCATGTTCGGCCCGAACACGGTCGCCTGGGCCATCTTCGCGATGAGCGCGCTGCTCGTCTGGCGCCACCGGGGAAACATCTCGAAGCTGATCGCGGGCAAGGAAGGCCGGATCGGCGAGAAAAAGACGGACGCGGCGGCACACGCCAAACACGAAGCGGGCGCCCATCAACATCACGCCCGCAAGCATTGATCTGATCTGCCCCGCTCGCCGGCGCGTGGCCGGCCAACGGGGGAAGTGGCGCAACCCGGCGGGCGTGCTTCAGTCGCGGAAGTTGTTGAAATCGAGCGGCGTATCGGTGACATCCTTGCGCAGCATCGCGATCACGTTTTGCAAGTCGTCGCGCTTCGCGCCCGTGACGCGCACGGCATCGCCCTGGATGCTAGCCTGAACCTTCAGCTTGCTGTCCTTCACCAGTTTGACGATCTTCTTGGCGAGGTCGCCGGACACGCCTTTCTTGATCGTGACGACTTGCTTTACCTTGTCGCCGCCGATCTTCTCGACCTTGCCGTAATCGAGGAAGCGCACGTCGACACCGCGCTTCGCCATTTTGCCGACGAGCACATCCTTCACCTGACCGAGCTTGAAATCGTCGTCGGCGAACATCGTCAGCTCGCGCTCCTTTTGCTCGACGCGCGCGTCGGACCCTTTGAAGTCGAAGCGCGTCGAGATTTCCTTGTTGGATTGTTCGATCGCGTTTTTCACTTCGACCATATTGGCTTCGCAAACGACATCGAACGACGGCATGCTATCTCTCCCAGGTTTGAGGCTGCGGCGGCGCCCGCGCGGCAGCGCAGGCGGCACTCGCTATAATCACGGACCGAACGTCATTCTACCGATCCCGTCCTCAATGCCCAAGCCGCGCCGTCGGCCGCGGCGCCGCAGAGAAGCGCTTTGCCGATGTCTTCGCCCGATCCGATCGCCTTGATTTCCGATTTTCCGCTGCGCGCGCACAACACGTTCGGCTTCGATGTTCGCGCCCGCCTCGCATGCCGCGTCGAAACGGCCGGGCAGTTCGCCGCCGCCGCGCGCGATGCGCGTGTCGCGGGGCTGCCAAGGCTCGTGCTTGGCGGCGGCAGCAATATCGTCTTCACGAAAGATTTTGATGGTCTGGTGCTGCTCGCCGCATTGACCGGCAAGCGCCTCGTGCGCGAAGACGACGAGGCGTGGTACGTCGAGGCGGCCGCCGGGGAGAATTGGCACGGATTCGTCGCCTGGACGTTGGCGACGGGCTTGCCGGGCCTCGAGAACCTGGCGCTGATTCCAGGCACCGTCGGGGCCGCGCCGATCCAGAACATCGGCGCTTACGGGCTCGAGATGGGCGAGCGCTTCGCGTCGCTGCGCGCGGTTGAGCTCGCGACGGGCGAAGTGCGCGATTTCGACTTCGACGCCTGCCGTTTTGGCTATCGCGACAGCTTTTTCAAGCGCGAGGGGCGTGATCGGTTCGCGATTACGTCGGTGACGTTTCGTCTGCCGAAGGCATGGACGCCCCGCGCTGACTATGCCGATGTGGCACGCGAGCTCGACGCGCGCGGCGCCGCGGCGACGCCGCAGGCGATTTTCGACGCGGTCGTCGCCATCCGCCGGGCCAAGCTGCCCGATCCGCTCGCGCTCGGCAATGCGGGAAGCTTCTTCAAGAACCCTGTCGTCGATGCGGCGACGTACGAAGCGTTGCGGGCAAAGGAGCCGCGGCTCGTCGGCTATGCGCAGCCCGACGGGCGGTTCAAGCTCGCGGCCGGTTGGCTCATCGATCGATGCGGATGGAAAGGGAGAGCGATGGGGGCGGCCGCGGTTCACGACAGGCAGGCGCTCGTGCTCGTCAACCGCGGCGGCGCCACGGGCGCGGACGTCCTCGCACTCGCGCGGGCGATCCAGCTCGACATCAAAGAACGGTTCGGCGTCGAGCTGGAACCGGAGCCTTTAGTGGTTTAGGGCTTGCTCACACTCATTGCCGGCTTGTGCTGGCCAACAAAACGGCCGGCGTCGGCCCGGCACGCGCGGATTGTCACCGCGCGTTGAACGACCTCCGCGCCGCTGTGTCGCGACACGGCCGGCGCGAAGGGTCGAGTTCAAGCACGCGGACGAAGCGATCAGCCGCGTTGCCGGCGAGCGTTTTCGGCGATGCGCATGCGCAGCGCGTTGAGCTTGATGAAGCCGCCGGCGTCGGCCTGGTTGTACGCGCCGCCGTCATCGTCAAACGTCGCGATCGTTTTGTCGAACAGCGTGTTCTTCGAATCGCGCGCGACGACCGACACGGAGCCCTTGTAGAGCTTCACGCGCACCCAGCCGTTGACGTTTTCCTGCGTGTGATCGATGAGCACTTGCAGCGCGCGGCGCTCGGGCGCCCACCAGTAGCCGTTGTAGATCAGCGAGGCATAGCGTGCGAGCAGATCGTCCTTCAGGTGGGCGACTTCGCGATCGAGCGTAATCGATTCGATGCCGCGATGCGCCTTGAGCATGATGGTGCCGCCCGGCGTTTCATAGCAGCCACGCGATTTCATGCCGACGTAGCGGTTCTCGACGAGGTCGAGCCGGCCGATGCCGTGCTTGCCGCCGAGGCGGTTAAGCTCCGTCAGCATGTCGGCCGGCGATAGCCGCTTGCCGTTGATTGCAACGGGATCGCCGCGCTCGTATTCGATATCGAGGTACTCCGGCGAATCGGGCGCGTCCTCGGGCGCGACGGTCCAACGCCACATGTCGGACTCGGCTTCGGCGCGCGGATCTTCGAGGTGGCGGCCCTCATAGGAGATGTGCAGCAGGTTCGCGTCCATCGAGTAGGGCGCGCCGCCTTGGCGGTGCTTCATATCGATCGGAATGCCGGCCTTCTCCGCGTATGCGAGCAGCTTCTCGCGCGACAGCAGATCCCATTCGCGCCACGGCGCGATGACCTTGATGCCGGGCTCGAGCCCGTAGTAGCCGAGCTCGAAGCGAACCTGATCGTTGCCCTTGCCCGTCGCGCCGTGCGAGACGGCTTGGGCGCCCACCTGGCGGGCAATCTCGATCTGGCGTTTCGCGATCAGCGGCCGTGCGATCGAGGTGCCGAGCAGATACTCGCCCTCATAGATCGCGTTCGCGCGGAACATCGGGAAGACGAAGTCGCGCACGAACTCCTCGCGCAGATCGTCGATGAAGATGTTTTCCTGCTTGATGCCGAGCTGCAGCGCCTTCTTGCGGGCGGGCTCGAGCTCCTCGCCCTGGCCGATGTCGGCCGTGAACGTGACGACTTCGGCCGAGTAGTTGTCCTGCAACCATTTCAGGATGACGGAGGTGTCGAGGCCGCCCGAATAGGCGAGCACGACCTTTTTGATATCGCTCATGGTGAACTCGTGGCTGGTGCGTAACTGAAGACGATGACGACTAAAAACAGCGTTGCGCCGGCGTGCGGCCGACGCTGAAAACTCGTCGCGCGACGGCCCCACGCTGGGTGTGGCCGCGCCGCGGCGAATCAATGGTTCAACTTGCCGAGCAGCAGAAACTCCATCAGCGCCTTTTGGACATGCAGGCGGTTTTCGGCCTCATCCCAGACGACGCTTTGCGGGCCGTCGATGACGTCGGCGGTCACTTCCTCGCCGCGGTGCGCGGGCAGGCAGTGCATGAAAAGCGCGTCGGGATTCGCGCGGCCCATCATCTCGGCATCGATACACCAGTCGGCGAAAGCGGCCTTGCGGACCTCGTTCTCGGCCTCGAAGCCCATGCTAGTCCAGACATCGGTGGTCACCAGATCGGCCCCGCGGCATGCTTCGTGCGGATCGTCCAAGACTTCGAACGCGGGGGCGCTTTCGGGCGCGACGAGCGCCTGATCGAGCGGGTAGCCGGGCGGCGTGGAGATCCGCAGCTTGAAGCCCAGAATCTTTGCGGCCTCGATCCACGTATAGAGCATGTTGTTCGCGTCGCCCACCCACGTCACCGTCTTGCCGGCGATCGGACCGCGGTGCTCGTAGAACGTGAAGATGTCGGCCAATACCTGGCACGGGTGGTACTCGTTCGTCAGGCCGTTGATGACGGGCACGCGCGAGTTCTCGGCGAAGCGCCGCAAAATGTCCTGCCCGAACGTGCGGATCATGATGATGTCGACCATCCGCGACATCACTTGCGCGGCGTCCTCGATCGGTTCGCCGCGGCCGAGCTGGGTATCGCGCGTGCTCAAATAGACGGCGTGGCCCCCGAGCTGGAACATGCCGGCCTCGAACGACAGGCGCGTGCGCGTGGAATGCTTCTCGAAGATCATCGCGAGCGTGCGGTCGTGCAGCGGATGATAAGTCTCGTAGTTCTTGAACTTGCGCTTCAGAATGCGCGCGCGCTCGAGCACGTACTCGTAGTCTTCCAACGAGAAGTCATTGAATTGCAGATAGTGGCGGATTTTTTTGTCGGACATGAAACAAATACGGCGGACTGACCCGGCCGTGAGACCGGACGGCGCCGCCGTCGAATGGGATAACTCCCCGCAGCATAAAGGATTTTTGCCGGTTTGACGAGCCGCCGCCGAGGTTCGCTCCGTGTGCGCACCGTTTGTGTGCGGTGCGGAAAAGACAGTCGGGGGTGGTATAATCCCCGAGTTTTCTCCAGCCCGGCGGGTAAAGCTTCGGGCGCACCATATGGGTTTCATACATGGCCGAAGCACCGTTCACCGAATACTTCATTCAGGGCATCACCAAGGACGGAAGGAAGTTTCGGCCGAGCGACTGGGCGGAGCGTCTGGCGGGGGTCATGTCCAGCTACGGTCCCGGCGTGAAAGGCCCCAACGCACGCCTTCAATACTCGGTGTATGTGCGCCCCGTGCTGCTCGGTGATGTCAAGGTCGTGATCGTCGACTCGCGGCTGCGCAACATCGAACCGATGGCATTCGATTTCTGCATGAACTTCGCGAAAGACAACAACCTCGTCGTGACCGAGGCTTGCGAGTTGCCCCACCATCACGGCGCCGTGCAAAAAGCAAAGCGTTGACGCGGCGGGGGCGGACGCAATGTCCGCCGCAGGTCGATAGCGCGGCGGTTTCGCGCGCGAACGTCAACGGTTGGTGCCTTCCTTCCTCACCGACACATTCCCGACACACCCGATTCGCGGCAGCAAAACAAAATGCCGCTCAGCGGCCAGCTGAACGGCATTTGCGGGGACGCTCCGGACGAGCTTACTGCGCGGCGGCGGGTTGCTGCATGCCTTTGAGGGCGGCCACGAGGCGGCTCTTGTGGCGAGCGGCCTTGTTCTTGTGGACGATTTTCTTGTCGGCGATGATGTCGAGCGTCTTGGCCGAGAGGCGGAAGACTTCGGCGGCCTTGGCTTGATCGCCGGCTTCGATTGCCTTGCGGACAGCCTTGATCGCCGTGCGGTACTTCGAGCGCAGCGCCGAGTTGTGCGAGTTCGCCTTCGCGGCTTGGCGGGCGCGCTTGCGTGCTTGCTTGGAGTTAGCCATGAGAGTTCCTAGTCCTGTATTGTTCGCGGTGCCCGAAGTCGCGCACTAAACGACCGTTCGAGCGTCCTTCGATCGAAACCTTCGGGAACGATTGCCCGAAGGCGCAAAACGTCGGCATCGCTGCATCTGATCGCGTCTTCGCGACGCAACGCAGAAGGCGAGCTTCGAAACGCGCGAGTATATCAGCAAAATCAGAGAGATGGCAAATATCGCGACGAGACGGCCGGAAGCCACGGCGGCTGCCCGTATAATAGCCGGCCCATGAATCTATTCCGAGCCCTGCTGACGGTCAGCGGTTTTACGCTGCTCTCGCGCGTAACCGGCCTCATCCGTGAAACGCTGATCGCGCGCGCCTTTGGCGCGAGTCAATTCACCGACGCCTTTTACGTCGCCTTTCGCATTCCGAATCTGCTGCGGCGGCTTTCGGCCGAGGGCGCGTTTTCACAGGCGTTCGTGCCGATCCTCGCCGAATTCAAGAACAGTCAGGGGCACGGGCCGACGAAAGCGCTCGTCGATGCGATGTCGACGGTGCTCACCTGGGCGCTTGCGCTGCTTTCGCTCGTCGGCATCGTCGCGGCTTCCGCGGTCGTCTTCGCCGTGGCCTCGGGCTTGAAGGGTGACGGTCAGGCGTTCGGCCTCGCGGTGACGATGACGCAGATCATGTTTCCGTACATCGTCTTCGTCTCGCTGACCACGCTCGCGGCCGGCGTCGCGAACACCTACGGCAGCTTTTCGCTGCCCGCGTTCGCACCGGTGCTGCTCAACGTCTCGTTCATCGCGGCGGCCGTGTTCGTCGCTCCGCACTTGAAGGTGCCGGTCTTCGCGCTTGCCTGGGCCGTCATCGTCGGCGGCGTGCTGCAGTTCGCGGTGCAATGGCCGGGCCTCGCGAAGATCGACATGACGCCGCGCATCGGCCTCAATCCGTTCGTGGCGCTCGCCCACCGCGGCGTCAAGCGCGTGCTCATGAAGATGGTGCCGGCCACGTTCGCCGTCTCGGTCGCGCAGCTCTCGCTCATCATCAACACCAATATCGCCTCGCGGCTCGGTCCTGGGGCCGTGTCCTGGATCAATTACGCGGACCGCCTCATGGAGTTTCCGACGGCGCTGCTCGGCGTCGCGCTCGGGACCATTTTATTGCCGAGCTTGTCGAAAGCGCACGTGGACGAGGACCCGCACGAGTACTCGGCGCTGCTCGATTGGGGCCTGCGCGTGACGTTCCTGCTGGCGGCGCCGAGCGCGCTCGCGCTGTTCCTCTTTGCCGAGCCGCTGACCGCGACGCTTTTCAACTACGGACGTTTCGACGGGTACTCGGTCGTCATGGTGGGCCGCGCGCTGACGGCCTATGGCGTCGGCCTCATCGGCCTCATCGTCATCAAGATTCTCGCACCCGGCTTTTACGCCAAGCAGGACATCAAGACGCCCGTGAAAATCGGCATCGGCGTGCTGATCGCCACGCAGCTCGGCAATCTGGTGTTCGTTCCCGTTTTCGCGCACGCGGGGCTCACGTTGAGCGTCGGGCTCGGCGCTTGCGTCAACGCCATATTGTTGTACACGGGTTTGCGCCGGCGCGGCATCTACATCCCGTCGGGCGGCTGGGCCCTCTTTCTCGTGCAGCTCCTCGGTGCTTCGCTCGTGCTGGCCGGCGCAATGCATTGGTGCGCGGCGAATTTCGACTGGATCGGGCTGCATGCGCGGCCGCTCGCGCGCATCGCGCTGCTCGCGGCCTGCATGGTCCTGTTCGCCGCACTATATTTCAGTATGCTTTGGTTGATGGGCTTCAAATACACCTACTTTAGAAGACGCGCCAAGTGAGGACTCCAGACCTGAGACAGCCATGACATCGGTTCTCGACTACTTCACTTCACTCGTCGCCGACGACGACAGCCTGCCGGTCACCGAAACGGCGCTTTCGCTCGCGCAGGATGCCTATCCCGACCTCGATCTGCAAGGCACGCTCGCCGAGCTCGACGAGCTGGCCGTGCGGCTCAAGCGCCGTTTGCCCGGGAACGCGGACCTGACGGACAAGATCGGCGCGTTGAACCGCTTCTTCTTCCGCGAACTCGGCTTCGCCGGCAACCTCAACGATTACTACGACCCCGATAACAGCCACCTCAATGTCGTTCTGAAGCGCCGGCGCGGCATTCCCATCTCGCTTGCGATCCTCTATATGGAAATCGGCGAGCAGGTCGGCGTTCCGGTGAAAGGCGTGTCGTTTCCGGGCCACTTTCTGCTGCGCGTGACGCTGCCGGAGGGCGACGTGATGCTCGATCCGACGACGGGCAAGTCGCTGACCGAGGCGGAGATGGTGGACCGGCTCGAGCCGTATTTGTCGCACACGAGCGGCGACTCGATCGGCGGCACGCTGCGGATGCTGCTGCAGCCGGCCACGGGGCGCGAGATCATCGCCCGCATGTTGCGCAACTTGAAGGCGATCTATTTGCAGACCGAGCGCTGGCAGCGTTTGTTGGCGGTGCAACAGCGGCTCGTCATTCTGCTGCCGGAAAGCATCGAGGAGGTGCGCGATCGCGGGTTCGCCTATGCGCGGCTCGATTATCTGCGGCCGGCGCTCGAGGATCTGGAGCGCTACCTGGACGACCGCCCCGACGCCGAGGACGCGACCGCCGTCGAATCGCAGTTGCAGGAGCTGCGCCAGCGCACCGACAGCGGCGACGACTGAGCGCGCCGCCTGCCGGCGCTATTTCGGCTGCATCCGGATCGCGCCGTCGAGTCGGATCACCTCGCCGTTCAGCATCGTATTGTCGAAGATTTGCTTGACGAGCATCGCATACTCGATCGGCTTGCCGAGGCGCGCGGGGAAAGGCACCATCGCGCCGAGCGAGTCCTGCACTTCCTGCGGCATGCCGAGCAGCATCGGCGTTTCGAAGATGCCCGGCGCGATCGTCATCACGCGAATGCCATTGCGCGAGAGGTCGCGCGCGATCGGCAGCGTCATCCCGGCGACACCGCTTTTCGAGGCTGCATAGGCTGCCTGGCCGATCTGCCCGTCGAATGCCGCGACCGAGGCTGTGTTGATGATGACGCCGCGCTCGCCGTTCGCATTCGGCGCATTCTTGGCCATTTCCGCGGCGGCCAGGCGCAGCACGTTGAAGGTGCCGATCAGATTGATTTCGATCGTGCGGCGGAACGCATCGAGCGGATGCGGCCCGTCCTTGCCGACCGTCTTCACCGCCGGCGCGACGCCGGCGCAGTTCACGAGACCGACGAGTGTGCCGAGCCGTGTCGCGGCCGCGACGGCTTCGACCGCATCGTCTTCGCGCGTCACGTCGCACTTCACGAACACGCCGCCGAGCTCGCCCGCGAGCGCGCTGCCCGCCGCCTCGTTGAGGTCGGCGATGGCGACCTTGCCGCCATGTTCCGCGATGAGGCGTGCCGTTGCGGCGCCGAGGCCCGACGCGCCGCCGGTGATCAGGAATCCGTTACCGCGAATCTCCATGCTCAAAGCTCCTTTCGTTTATCGAGGGTCGACGAAGCAGCGCCCTTATTTCAAGGCATCGAACACGCGCTGGCGGATCTCTTCGACGGACCCGAGACCGGAGATGCGGCGATATTGCGGCGGATTGAGGCCGTTTTCGACGCCGCGCTGGGCCCATTGCTGGTAGTAGTCGACGAGCGGCTTGGTCTGCGCGCAGTAGACATCGAGACGCTTCTTGACTGTCTCTTCCTTGTCGTCGTCGCGCTGGATCAGCGGCTCGCCCGTCAGGTCGTCCTTGCCCTCGACCTTCGGCGGATTGAATTTCAGGTGATAGGTGCGGCCCGATGCCGGGTGCGTGCGGCGGCCGCTCATGCGAACGATGATCTCGTCGAACGGCACGTCGATCTCGAGCACGTAATCGATCGCGACGCTGGCCTGCTTCATCGCCTCGGCTTGCGGCAACGTGCGCGGGAATCCGTCGAACAGATAGCCTTTCTCGCAATCGCAGTCGGTGAGGCGCTCCTTGACGAGATTGATGATGACCGCGTCGGGCACGAGCTCGCCCGCATCCATATAGCGCTTCGCCTCAACGCCGAGCGGCGTGCCGGCCTTCACGGCGGCGCGCAGCATGTCGCCGGTCGAAATCTGCGGAATCCCGAATTTTTCTTTGATGAAGTTCGCTTGGGTGCCCTTTCCGGCGCCAGGTGCACCCAACAGGATTAAACGCATAGTGGTATCTCCGAGTCGTATGTGGAATGCGGTGCGAAAGCCGAAACGCGCCGGCCGATGTCCGTGGCCGTGCGAATGGGAGCGGCAGCCTCGGCAGCGCGCGCTTTTCGCGGCGCTTCGACCCAGGCGGGCAGCAGGGCAGACGGACAGGAACCAGAGAGCCGAATGTTGCGAATGCTCGCGCAATCGGCTTCGATTATGCCATGGCTCGAAACTACTCCGACCGGAAAAGCGAGCGGACGCGCTCGAGATCGGCCGGCGTATCGACGCCCGGAGGAGGCGCCTCATGGGTGACGAGCACCGCGATACGCTCGCCATACCACATGGCGCGCAGTTGCTCGAGCATCTCGGCGCGCTCGATGGGCGCCTGCGCGAGTCGCGGATAAGTGCGCAGGAAGCGCGCGCGGTAGGCATAGAGGCCGATGTGGCGATAGACCGGCGCCGCTTCGGGCGCGGGCATCGCCGCGATGTCGATGGCGTCGGCCGCGCAATGCGGCTGATAGGCGTCGCGCATCCACGGAATCGGCGCGCGCGAGAAGTAAAGCGCGCGCCCTTGCGCGTCGAGCACGACCTTGACGACATTGGGGCTGAACACCTCAGCGGCATCGTGGATCGTATGCGCGGCCGTCGCGATCGCACAGTCGGGATGCCGCGCGAGATGCGTAGCGACACCGCTCACGAGCGCCGGATCGAGCAGCGGCTCGTCGCCCTGCACGTTCACGACGATCGTATCGTCGCTCCAGTTCAGCCGTGCGGCCACCTCGGCGAGGCGATCCGTGCCCGAGGGGTGATCGTCGCGCGTCAGCAGCGCATCGATGCCATGCGCGCGGGCCGCCTCGAGTACGCGCTCCGAATCGGAGGCGATCAGCACTTGGAGCGCGCCCGCAGCGCGCGCGCGCTCGGCGACGCGCACGACCATCGGCTTGCCGCCAATGTCGGCGAGGGGTTTCTCGGGCAGGCGCGTGGAAGCGAGCCGGGCGGGGACGACGGCGACAAACGGTGCGCCGCTGATCGAAGCGTATTCGGTCATCGAAAAAGGGAAGGGGAGATTCGCTCGTTGGCTGCCTGGCGAAAGGGACGACCGGCGGCGGGAGTGGCGTCCGCGCGTTTCTCGTGCGTTGGCTTTATGCCCCGCCCGTCGGATCGACTGGCTCAATCGGCGTGCCTTCGACCGTTTGCCGTGCCTCGTCCGCGAGCATGACCGGAATGCCGTCGCGAATCGGATAGGCCAGCTTGTCGGCTTGGCAGATGAGCTCCTCGTTTGCCCGGTCGTAACGGAGTGGGCCCTTGCAAATCGGGCACACGAGAATTTCAAGCAAGCGAGCGTCCACGGAGTTTCTCCACAACGAGAGCGATGAGGCGGCCTGGCAACGCAGCTTCGACCGGAACGACCCAGATCCGCGCGTCGCGCCGTCCGCGCAATTTTACTGCATCCTTTTCGGTGATCAGGATCACGTCGGCCTGCGCACCCTCGAACGGATCGCGACGATACGCGTAGTGATCGGGCAGCGCGCGCGTCGCGGGCGCGAGGCCCGCCGCGCGCAGCGTCGCGAAAAAACGCTCGGGCGAGCCGATGCCGGCCGCCGCCAGCACGCGCGCGCCCGCGAACTGAGCGAGCGGACGGCGCAGGCTCGGGTCCGCGAGGTGCCACGCATCGCCGGGCGAGATCGTCAGCGCGTACGTGTCGGGCCACGGCGGCAACTCGCGGCTGAACGGGTTGTTGACGAGCGTGGCGTCGCGCCGGCGCGAAAGCGGCTCGCGCAACGGCCCCGCCGGCAGCAGAAATCCGTTGCCGGCAAGACGCTGATCGAACACGACGAGCTCGACGTCGCGCTGCAGGCGGTAGTGCTGGAGCCCGTCGTCGCTCACGATCACGTCGACGTCGCTATGCGCAGTCACCAATGCGCGGGCGGCGGCCACGCGGTCGGGGCAAACCCAGACGGGCGCGCCCGTGCGCCGCGCGATGATGAGCGGCTCGTCGCCGGCTTCGTCAGGGTGTGAGGCTGCCGTCACGGCGCGCGGCTCGGCCACCTTCGCGCCATATCCGCGCGAGACGACGCCCGGCGTGAAGCCCGCGGCGCGCAGTGCATCGACGAGCGCGATGACGGTCGGCGTCTTGCCCGTTCCGCCGACGGTCACGTTGCCGACGACGACGACCGGCAAGCCGATTCGCACGCTCTCGCGCCAGCCGAGCGAGAAGCTCGCGCGGCGCAGCGCGGCTGCCGCGCCGAAGGCCAACGAAAGCGGGGAGAGCGCCCAGGCGAGCGGCCCGCGGCGCTGCCATTCGCGCGTGAGGCGCGCTTCGATGCGCGCTTTGATTCGATCGGCGAGGCGTTCACCGAGGCGGGATGGCGCTGACATCGTCGATAAGGGTCGGGGGTGCGGTTCGGGAACCCGGCACTCTAGCGCGCCCAGCCCGCCGAGGGCAAGACGGCTCGCCGGCAAAGCGCCCATTTCTCTCTATCCCCAGCATCCGCTCACCTGTGGATAACTCTGTGAAGAACGTGCCTCCCAAACGGCGAGGAGGCCGGCAGATCAAGGCTCTTGTCGGTGGCAACTTATGTCGTACGAATGGTAAATCGTTAAAAATCAAGGGCTTGCCACATATGCTCGCGGCTCCGCGCGGCGTCCCCGAAAAAGCCATGTTTTTTGCCCTCTATGTGGGAAACCTGGCGCCGGACGCCATTGCGGCACTGGACGCCGCCACGCGAGGAGACTATCGTCTGTCCGGCAGAAAAAATGAGATCCAGTATGCATTCGCGTTCTTCCTTCTCTCCGTCGGGGCCGGCGGCCTCGTCCGCGGGCGGACCGTTCGACAGTGATATCGCCATCCCGGTCTCGGTGCTCAACCGAACGATCGGCAGATTGCTCGAACGATCGTTTCCGCTCGTCTGGGTGGCCGGCGAAGTCTCGAACTTCATGCGGGCGGCAAGCGGTCATTGGTACTTTTCCATCAAGGACGGCGAAGCGCAGATGCGCTGCGTCATGTTCCGCGGGCGCGCCCAATACGCCGAGTTCACGCCGCGCGAAGGCGACAAGATCGAGGTGCGGGCGCTCGTGACGATGTACGAGCCGCGCGGCGAAATCCAGCTCAACGTGGAGGCCGTGCGCCGCACGGGGCTCGGCCGTCTTTACGAGGCGTTCCTGCGCTTGAAGACGAAGCTCGAAGCCGAGGGCCTTTTCGCGGCCGAGCGCAAACGTCCACTGCCGACGCATCCGCACGCGATAGGCATTGTCACCTCGCTGCAGGCGGCTGCGTTGCGCGATGTCCTGACGACGCTTGCGCGCCGCGCGCCGCATATTCCCATCGTCATTTATCCGGCACCCGTGCAAGGGACAGGTGCAGGCGAAAAGCTGGCCGCGATGATCGAGAAGGCGAATGCGCGGCGCGAGGTCGATGTGCTCGTCGTATGCCGCGGCGGGGGCTCGATCGAAGATCTCTGGGCGTTCAACGAGGAGGTGGTGGCGCGAGCGATCGCCGCGAGCGAGCTCCCGGTCGTCTGCGGCGTCGGGCACGAGACCGACATCACGATCGCCGATTTCGCGGCCGACGTCCGCGCGCCGACGCCGACAGGCGCGGCCGAACTCGTCAGTCCACAGCGCACGATGCTGCTGCGCGAGCTCGACCAGCGCCGCGCTGCGCTCGCGCGCGGTTTCGGCCGCCTCGCGGAGCGGCGCGCGCAGCAGCTCGACTGGCTTGCGCGCCGGCTCGTGAGCCCCGCGGAGCGTCTGAGGCGTCAACGCGTCCATTTGCAGCAGCTTCAGGCACGGCTCGCGTCGGCAGGCGCGCGTCCGGTGCGCGACGCGCGGGCGCGCTTTGCGCTCGTGCGGTTGCGCTGGGAGCGTTGGCGGCCCGATCTCGGCGCTCACCGGCAGGCGCTCTCGGGCTTTGCGCGGCGACTCGACGCCACGCTCGCGCGACAACACGAGCGTCACGCGGCGAAAGTGGCGTCGCTCGGGGCGCGGCTGGAGCTGCTCAGCCCGCAGCGCACGCTCGAGCGCGGCTACGCCGCATTACTCGATGGGCGAACGGGGCATGCCGTCCGGGCGACCGGCGAGCTCAAGCGCGAGCGGCGCTATGAGCTGCATCTCGCGCAAGGGGCGGCCGACGTTTCGTTCGGGGATGTGCAGCCGCGTCTCACCGACACATTTTAGCTAGCAATTCCAGCGTTCGACCGGGGTCGAGGCGGTCGCGCGCGGGCCTCCCGGATAGGTGCGACGATAGGCGCGGCCGTGAGCATTTTTTACGCCGATTCGCGCGCGCAGCGGTCAATGATGCGTCTAAAGGGCCACTGGTTTGCGGGGTTATTCCAAGTCGCCTACAATCGAAGGCTCGGAAGTGTCGCCTGCTAAATGCATAAAGTACCCACAACGAGTACCCCCATACTCGATCACTCGATAGAAGGAACTGCACCATGGAACACTCGCTCCCGCCGCTGCCGTTTGCCAAGAACGCCCTCGCGCCCCATATGTCGGAAGAGACGCTCGACTTTCACTACGGCAAACATCATCAGGCCTATGTAACGAACCTGAACAACCTCATCAAGGGCACCGAGTTCGAGAACCTCGGTCTCGAAGAGATCATCAAGAAATCGTCGGGCGGCGTCTTCAACAATTCGGCACAGGTCTGGAACCACACGTTTTTCTGGAACTGCCTCAAGCCGCAAGGCGGCGGTACGCCGACGGGTGCGCTCGCCGAGGCGATCAACAAGAAGTGGGGCTCGTTCGACGCGTTCAAGGAAGCTTTCTCGAAGGCGGCCGCCGGCAACTTCGGGTCGGGCTGGACGTGGCTCGTGAAGAAGGCCGACGGCTCGCTCGACATCGTCTCGACGAGCAACGCCGCCACGCCGCTGACGACGGATGCCAAGCCGCTGCTCACGATCGACGTTTGGGAGCACGCTTACTACATCGATTTCCGCAATGCGCGGCCGAAGTTCATCGAAACGTTCCTGAACCACCTCGCGAATTGGGATTTCGCCGCGAAGAACTTTGCGTCGTAATCGAGCGCGCACGCGCCACCTTCTGTGTGGCGCGCTAGGTAAGCTAACGCTGGTATGAAAAAGAAAGGCCCTCGCAGCTGCGCGAGGGCCTCTTTTTTGGAGATTGCCGAATGCATTGCCGTATTCGGCGCCGCACGATCACAACGCCGTGCGCCGCGCGATGTCATCGAGCGCCGCCCGTTCGGTCAACACATCATCGATGAGCCCGTACTCCTTGGCGGCCGCGGCCGACATGAAATTGTCGCGATCCGTATCCTTGGCAATCTGCTCGATGCTCTGCCCGGTGCGGTCGGCCAAGATCGCATTGAGGCGCTCACGCAGAAACAACACCTCTTTTGCCTGAATCTCGATATCGGCCGCCGTGCCCTGACTGCCGCCCGACGGCTGATGGATCATGATCCGCGCGTTCGGCAGTGCGAACCGTTTGCCTTTCGCGCCCGCCGCGAGCAGGAACGTGCCCATGCTCGCCGCGAAGCCTGTGCAGAGCGTCGAGACCTGCGGCTTGATGAACTGCATCGTGTCGTAGATCGCCATGCCGTCGTAGACCGAACCGCCGGGCGAATTAACGTAGAACGAAATATCCTTGTCGGGATTTTCGGACTCGAGAAACAGCATTTGCGCCACGATCAGGCTCGCCGTTTCGTCGGTGACGGGGCCGACGAGAAAGACGATGCGCTCGCGCAGCAGGCGCGAATAGATGTCATAGGCGCGCTCGCCGCGGCCCGTCGTCTCGATGACCGTAGGCACAAGCTGGCTGTAGGGGTCAGGGTGCATGAGCATTCCTCGCGTGGATGTCGATAGGGCGGCGCATCGATATGCGTAGCCTCTCGACTGTCATGACGCACGGATTGCATCTATTGTGACAAGACTGGGCGCCGAATGCAGCGGCTATCGATAAAAAGTCGCGCGTCGCGCCGGCGCTCGTCACGTTTTGACATGCTCAAACGTCAAAGAGTCGGGGATCCAACCCTGAGACTTAGCGGACGGCCCTGAGTGCGAGCCGTGAGGGCGCGCCCTGTTTCAGGGAATCCCGCCGAAGCGATGCCTGGAGAAGACGGAATGACGCGAGCACGAAACGAAAACAAACCCAACGAGAAACCGGACAAGACGTCGGGGTTCGAGGCCGCCCGCGCGCGGCTCATGGCGCGCGCCTACCGCCTGCTCGGATCTCGCGCGGAGGCGGAGGACGTCGTGCAGGACGCCTGGCTCAAATGGCATGCGGCCGACGACGCTGCATTGCGGACACCGCTCGCGTGGCTCACGACGATCACGACGCGGCTTGCCATCGACAGACTGCGGCGCTTGCAGACGGAATATGCCGCCCATGAAAAAGAGCGGCAGGCATCGTCGGATGTGCACGAGACGATGCCCTCGGCGGAGGAGGAGGCATTGCGTGCTTCGTCGATGGAAGAGGGGCTCTGGCTGCTCTTTGAGACACTCACGCCCGACGAGCGTGCCGCCTTTATCCTGCACGAAGCGTTCGATTGCGACTATGCGCGGATTGCGGATGTCCTGGGCAAGAAGACTCCCGCGCATTGCCGGCAGCTCGTGCATCGCGCGCGGTTGCGCCTGCAACGAACGCCGGAAACGGGCGGTGAAAACGCTGACGCCGAGGTCGACGTCGACGAACGCACGCGGCGGCGCGAGCGGCACGAGGAGCTCGAGCGCCTGCGCATGGCGATCGAAACCTGCGACCCGGCAGCGGCGATGCGGCTTTTCGAAGAGGCGGCCACCGCGGGCGCCGAAGCGCTTACGGTGGAACGCGCCGAGCGTGTCGTTGCAGTTGCGGCGGCACCGGTGGGCACGACCGCGTCGTTCGCCGCTGACACAGGGCGGTCCGCGCAAACACTGGCCGTGTCGGACGTGGCCTATATCGCGGTGCTGCATCGATGCACGATCGTCGCGCTCGTTGCGGTGTCGTTTGCTGGAACGCGGATCGTCTATGTTCGCCTGATGACCGATCCGGTCGTTTTGGCTGCCGTGAACCGCGCGTTCGGCGAGCCGGCCATCGACAGTCTGCTCGCAACGGTTCGTTCGAACGAACACGCGTACGCGTGAGCTGGGTGAGCCGCCGCGTTCGCGATCAGCGCGCGGTCTTCCGATAGCCTCTTACGCCGCAAGCGGTTCGGCCAGGTCGCTAGCACACTAGAGACCTTGCGATGCCGCGTCCCAGTTGATGTCGACGCAAAGCACTTGCAGGCCTTTCGGCGTTTGCGCGGCAGCCGATGCCGTCACGCAGAGATGCGCTTCGTTGATGGAGAGATAAGGCGCGGTCAGATGAACACGGCCCGGGGCACGAACGGCTTCGATGAAGTAAGGGCGCCGTTCCCAGCTCGCGCCCTCCGAATGCAGCAACGGTCGAAAACGCTTCGCGCGGCGTGAGACGCGACGCCCTTCCGGCACGAGGTTGTCGCCGATCTGCCGACCGTGCGCATCGAGCAGGAAGCATCTTGCGGAATCGGGCAGCGCGAGCAGAGAGCGCGTCGCACGCTCGATCGTCTCGCCCGCGACGACATGTCCGCAGGCCTCCTGGAGCGCCGCGACGTAGGGTGTGAGCCGCGCGGCCTGCGCGCGTTCGCGCGCCGCCACCCGCTCGCGCAGCGCTGCCGACAGCGCATCCATCGCGGCCGCGGCCACACGCGGCTCGACCGGATCCATGCTGGGCCCGGCGAAATAGGCGCCCTGCATGAAATCGACGTTGGCTTCGAGCGCAATCAACGCTTCGCGCTCAGTGGAAAGACCGCCCATCAGCACGAGCTGTCCCGATTCGTGCAACAGCGACACGAGCCCCGGCAATACGCGTTCGATGTGCGAATGTTCGCTCGCCTGCTGAAGGATCACGCGATCGAGCGTGACGATGTCGGGACGTAGATGCCAAACGCGGTCGATGTTCGAATGCTTCGCGCCGAAACCGCCGAGCGCGATCAGAAAGCCCGATTTACGCAGCGAATCGACGATTTCCGCGAAGCGGCTCGTTTCGCCGCCCGCTTGCTCGGGCACTTCGAGGACGACGCGCTGCGGCGGCAGCGCGAGCGCCTTCAGCCCCGCGAGCAGCGCATCGCCATAACTCGTGTCCATCAGCGCGGCCGGGTGCAGGCTCAGAAAGAGCCATTCGTCACGGCTGTCGAAAGCGCTGAAATTGCCCAGATGCAGCGATTCGGCGAGTCTTCCGAGCTCGAGCAGATCGCCGCGCCGTGCCGCCTGGGTGAACACCTCGTGGGAAAGCACCTGACGACCGTCTTCATCGTGCGCACGCAGTGACGCGTGGTAGCCGATCGCGCGCCGATGCGATACCGAGAACACCGGCTGAAAGACGCTGAATACGGTATAGCCGCCATAGACGACGGTATGCCGTGCGCCTGCTTCGCCAGCAACGGGACGCGGCGGCTGAAACCCGGGAGGATCGAGTTCGATCATGCTCGGTCGGAATCGAAGAATCGGAAAATGACGAGGCATCGCAGTGTAGCCGCATGCGATGCGAAATAACGGCTACTTTACCGCATAAGGCAGCAAGAACTATGCGAGACACCTACTCGCATTGGTGTGCGGGCGCTCACATCGGCTACGACCTTCGATGTACCGAGCTTGATCGGTTGGTCGGTCGGCGTCCGCAACTCGGGTGCGCACGCTCCTGGTGCGTCAGATGACCAAGGTTGTGCTCAACCGATCAGCTCGGACTGATTCGCGGGTGCGCCTCGCGCTGCCGAGGGGCGATCGGGCTCGAGCCGCGCCGCGCGTTCAAAAAAATCGTGCGCGCGTGGATCCGTCGCGTAGGCCGCGTTGATGCGAAGCCATGGACTTGTTTCTCCATGAGGACGGAAGTAGCTGCCGGGCGCGACCGTCACGCCGCACGAGGCCGCGCATTCGACGAGTCGCTGCGAATCTTCGATGTGCGGAACGCGCGCCCAGAGGAACTTGCCGCCAGCCGGCGGCGCGAATAGCTGCCAGCCGTGCGATTCGAGCGTCTGAATGCCCGCTCCGAGCACTTCGTTCATGCGCCGGCGCAGGCGATCGAGAAACTTGCGATAGGCGCCGCGCTCGAGCATCGCAAGCGCGACCGATTCGGCGAACAGCGACCCGCCGATGCCCGTCAGCATCTTGATGTCGACGATGTCCTTGACGATCGTCGGATGGGCGGCGATGAACCCGGTCCGCAGCGACGACGACAGCGTCTTCGACAGCCCGCCGATGTAGATGACCTGCTCGAGCTGATCGAGCGCGGCAAGGCGATCGGTCGGCTCGGCCTGAAAATCGGCGTAGATGTCGTCCTCGACGATCGTGAAGCCGTATTCGCGCGCGAGCTGAAGTACGCGAAAGGCGACTGACGGCGCGACGATCGTGCCGGTCGGATTGTGAAAGACCGAGTTGACGAAGAAGGCTCGCGGACGGTGGCGCTCGAGTGCGGCCCGTAACGCCTCGACATCCGGTCCGGCCGCCGTGCGCGGAATGCCGACGATGTTGACCCCGTGCAACTTCAGGAGTCCGAACAAATTGTAGTAGCCCGGATCCTCGACGAACATCGTGTCGCCCGCCTTCAGCAGATAGCGGACGACGAGATCGATGGCCTGGCTCGCGCCACATGTGATGACGATTTGCGACGTGTCGGCGCGGATGCCGAGCGACGCGATGCGGGCCTGCAAGTGCTCGCGCAATGCGGCGTTGCCGAATGGTGTCGCGTAATCGATCATGGCCGCGGGATCGGTCCGCGCGACGTGGCGGATCGCTTGCGCGAGACCTTCCATGTCGCGCCATGCCTCGGGGATGAAGCCGGTCGCGAGTTTCAACGTGTCGCCGGGATGATTGAACTCGTGCAGGATGTGGCCCGACTCGTCTTCCGCGCGGCGTGGATCGGATGTGCCCGCGGAGCCCGATACGTCGCGCCAGCGCGCGCTCACGTAAAAGCCCGAGCCGTGCCGCGATTCGACATAGCCGAGCGATACGAGCCGATCATAAGCTTCGATGACGGGAAATCGGCTGATGCCGTATTGCGCCGCGAGGCCGCGAATCGATGGCAGCTTCGCGCCGGCATGCGCTTCCCGCGAGCGAACCCAGCCCTCGATCTGCGCGACGATCTGGTCTGTGAGCGGCACGCCGTTGCCGCGGTCGAGCTCGAGCATCATCGATAGGCCTCGCCCATTCAAGTGTTCGGTAATTTGCCTGCACAGTTTCGCTGAAACTGTTCGGAACTGTGCATGTGATTATAGCGATCGAGCCGAGATAATGCATCCACTGAGCAATGCTTTATCGAGGAGGCTGAGATGCGCGAGATCCGAGAGTTCGAAATGGAACACGACGAGCCGGCCACGGCCTGGCGCATCGTGCGGCCCCTCGTCGTGACGGTGACGACCGGGCAGTTGTGGCTGACGCTCGAGCACGACGCCGAAGACTACTGGCTCGAGGCAGGACAGTCGTTTCTCCTGCCGGCCGGGACCCGAGCGTGGGTCAGCGCCGGGCGCGATGGGGCGCGCGTCAACGTGACGAGCGCCAACTCGGTCGATGCTGACAGGCGCGCTGCGTTCGCGCAGTCGGCGGCGGCAAGCGCTCGCGGCTGGATGACTCGGTGGCTACGGGTAGCGTGAAAGTATCGATCCGGACCGATAGCGTCGGTGCCCCGACTGCCGTAACGTCATTTACGGGACAGATCTACGCCCGCTGTTGTGTTGCCGGCATATCGATTGTCGACGGCTCGTGATCGAAGCGGTGTGCGCCGGCGTATGCGGGGGGCTCGTATGCGCCGACATAGCGGGCGCGCGGGCGAATCAATCTGCCGTCTTCCATTTGTTCCAATGCGTGTGCGATCCAGCCGGCTGCCCGGCCAAGCGCGAAGAGAGCGAATGCCGCTCCCGGTGGCAGGTCCACGACACGCTCGATCGACGACAACGCAAAATCGACGGTCGGAGCGAGGCCAGTCGAGCGCCCCGCCGCATGCGTTATCGCCTCGATCTGATTCAGTCTCGCGCGCGCGGCCGTTCTGACTCCTGCGCACTCGTCGAGCATGGCAAGCAGCACCGTCGCGCGCGGATCGCCTTGCGGATACAGCGGATGCCCGAAACCGGGAAGGATCGTGCGCGGCCGGTCGTCGTCGTGGCGAGCGAGATGTGCCGCCAAATATCGATCGACATCACCGGCTTGATCGACCTCCGCGAAGAGGGCGCTCACACGCATGGTCTCGCCGCAATGGCGTGGACCGGCGAGCGCCGCGAGCCCGCCCGTCACCGCGCCGAACAGATGCATCCCCGTCGAGGCGATGCAGCGCACGGTAAACGTGGAGGCATTGAGCTCATGGTCCGCGCATACGACGAGCGCCGCGCGCAACAGCTCGACGTGCCTGCGATTGCGGATGCCCCACGCATGCGCGAACTGACGGTGCAGCGGCCCGCGCGACGGCCTGCCTCGGACGAGGGCCGCGGCGAGCACGCTCATCAATGCGACGCCCGTATCGAGCTGTGCCTCGCGATCCAATGCCCATATACGCGGTATCAGTTTGGCGGCTGCCGGTAGCAGCACGAGTGCGCGCTCGTGCGGCGCATCGGTGCGTGTCAGCTTCAACCAGGCGTCCCATTGCCGGGCCGCCAGTGGGGCGTCGGGCGCTGCATCGATACGCGCACGTTCGCACTCCCAAAGAATCGCGGCCGCCTCTTCGAGCGTCGCTGCGCGGGCGAGTTCAATGGCGTCGTGGCCGCGATAGTAGAGCCGGCCATCGGCGATCAGCGTGATGCGCGACTCGAGTACGGGCACGCCCCAGTCCAGCACCTTCTGCGCGACTTTGCCGGCACGCTTGCCGTCGGCCTTCCTGCGGGCCAGGCGGCGTACGTCGTCGGCCGCGTATAGACGCCGCTTGCCGTTTGCTTCGGGCGCCGAGCGCAGCATGCCGCGGCTCACGTAGGAATAGAGCGTCGGCACGCTGATCTGGAGCAGCGCGGCGGCTTCGGAGGCGGTCAGGTAGGCGGGCATCAATCTTCTTCAGTGTCCAGTTTCGGAAGGGATAGGGGGCGAGAACCAAACTAATCGATATATGTTGACAAATTGAATCAAGATTGATTGGCGTGATCGTCGATTCTAGACTCGTTCCCATCCCTTCAACGCGTTTCGTCATCGCTATGACCACACCGATCACGCCGCTCGTTGCGCTCGATCATCTCTGGTCGCTGGCCCGCTGCGCGCCTGACATGCTCGAAGACATTCACTTCGAAGGCGCGGACCCCGGTTTGCCCTCGATCTATCGCGTCGGCACGCTCGCAAGCGCGACGATCGGCGCCTCGGCGCTCGCCGCCGCCGCATGTGAGCGGGTGCGGCGAGGGCGCACGCAGCGCGTCGAGGTTTCGATGCGTCGCGCACTCGTCGCGTTTCGCAGCGAACGATACTTGCGTATCGACGACGGTCCCGCTCCGGAACTGCGCGATCCGCTGACAGGGTTCTTCGAAACGCGCGGCGGGCGGTGGATTCAATTGCACGCGAATTTCGCGCATCACCGCGACGGCATCCTCCGGGTGCTCGGTTGTGAGAACGATCGGGGGCGGGTCGCCGAGGCGATTCTCGGCTGGGACGGCGCGGAACTCGATCGCACGCTCGCCGATGCGGGGCTGTGCGCCGCATTGATCCGCTCGCCGGACGAGTGGGCGAGAGAGCCGCAGGCGGCGGCTATTGCGGGGCTGCCGCTATTCGAAATCGAGCGCATCGGCGATGCGCCGCCCATGCCGATTGGCGGCGACAGTCCTCTCGCGACCGACCGCCCCCTGAGCGGCACGCGCGTGCTCGATCTCTCGCGCATCATTGCCGGCCCCGTCGCCGGACGCACACTGGCGCAGCACGGCGCCGAAGTGCTGCTCATCAATGGGCCGCATCTGCCGAATATCGCTCCGCTCGTCATCGACAACGGCCGCGGCAAGCGCTCGGCACTGCTCGACTTGCGCGAGGCCCAAGGGCGGGACGCGTTGCGATCACTGGCGGCCGATGCCGACGTATTCTTGCAGTCCTATAGGCCCGGTGCGCTTGCGGCGCATGGATTCGGGCCCGAGGACCTCGCTCGGATGAAGCCCGGCATCGTGTACGTATCGGTCTGTGCGTATGGGCACACGGGCCCGTGGGCCCAGCGTCGCGGCTTCGACAGCCTCGTGCAATCGGCGAGCGGCATCGCGTGGACCGAGCAGGCGGCGGCGCGCACAGCCATGCCGAAACCCTTGCCGTGCCAGGCGCTCGATCATGCAACGGGCTACCTTGCCGCATTCGGTGCGATGGCGGCGCTGCTGCGACGCGCGAATGAAGGCGGCAGCTGGCACGTGCGTGTGTCGCTCGCGCAGACGGGGCGCTGGCTGCAATCGTTCGGCACCCTCGACGACGGCTGGCGCGCGCCTGACGTGGGTTTCGACGATGTCCGTGATGCGCTGCAGACAATGGACTCTCCGTTCGGCCGCGTGCTCGCGGCCGCGCCGGCCGAATCGATGTCGGAGACGGCGCCGCGCTTCGATCGGCCGCCCGTGCCGATCGGCACCGACGGGCCGCGTTGGCTCGCGCAGGGCCTATCCGCCTAGGGCAATGAGCGGACGGCGCTCGCCACCCAATACGACCGCGCGGGCAAGTTATTCGAAACAAGACCTGCCCTGCGATTCGGGAGTTGAGCCGAGCGCGCTACTTGCGCAATTCGGCGACGAAGTCGTAGTAGTCGTTCCGGCAATAGGTATCGGTCAACTCGATTGCGCGCTGCTCGGCCGTGTAGCCGACTCGTGTGATCAGCAGCAGTGCGTCGTGCGGCGCGATACCCATTTGCCGTGCGATTTCCTCGCTCGCATTGACGGCGCGAAAATGCTGCAGCGCTCGGACGATTCCAAGACCGCGTTGCTCGAGGTACGTGTAGAGGGAATCGCCAATCGAGCTGGGATCGGGAATCACCGAGGCGGGCAGCGTCGAATTCTCGACGGCCATCACGATGCCGTCGGCGAGCCGCAGACGCTTCAACCGTGCAACCGCTGCTGACGGCGACAGGCCGAGTTGAATGACCTCGTCGCGGCTCGCGGGCTGGATTTCGCGCGCGAGCCATTGCGAGCCCGGCTCGAATCCGCGCCGCCTGATCATCTCGCTGAAGCTCGAAAGCCGTGAAAGCGGATCGTCGTAGCGCGGCGTGATGAAGCTGCCCGCACCCTGCGTTCGACGGATCAAGCCCTGTTCGACGAGCAGTGCGATGGCCTTGCGCGCCGTGATGCGCGAGACGCCCAGCGCTTCGGACAGCACGCGCTCGGACGGCAAAGCTTCGCCGGCGTTCCAGCGGTTCTCGTGGATCGCCTGGCCGAGCTTGCGCGCGAGTTGCAGGTAGAGTGGCGTATCGTTGTCCGGGTCCGGGCGCAGGTCGCGCCAGCGGTCTTCCGAGAGTGTGTTCATGGAATTCGCGCTGCTGAGGGCAAGCGTCAATTTTATGCCATCGAACACCGCGGTTATCCGATCCGTTGCTCGTCCCGGACGGCGGAACCACGAACTGTTGCGTTCATAGGAGATTCGCGATGGAGAACGACGCATACGTGACGCTACCGGATGGGGAGCGGCTTGCCAAGCTGGGGCAGGGCACATGGGAGATGGGCGAGCGAAAGGCACTGCGCGCGGCGGAGATAGCGGCGCTGCGCGAAGGCGTCGAGCTCGGGATGACCGTCATCGATACGGCTGAAATGTACGGCGACGGCGCGACGGAAACGCTTTTGGGCGAGGCGCTGGCGGGCCTGCGCGACGATGTGTTTCTCGTCAGCAAGGTCTATCCCCACAATGCGAGTCGGCGCGGTGTCACGGCTTCATGCGAGGCGAGCCTGAAACGGTTGAAAACGGATCGGCTCGATCTGTACCTGCTTCATTGGCCGGGTTCGATTCCGCTCGAAGAGACCGTCGAAGGATTCGAAGCGCTGCGGCGCGCGGGCAAGATCCGGCATTGGGGGGTGAGCAACTTCGACGTCGAGGAGATGGAGGCGCTCTTTACCGCCGGCGGCTCCGCTTGCGCGACCAACCAGATCCTGTACAACGTCGCGCGGCGAGGGCCCGAGCATGACTTGCTGCCGTGGATGCGGGCTCGGCGGATGCCGGCGATGGCCTACAGCCCGATCGACCATATGCGGTTGCCGGCGCATTCGGTCCTCGATGAGATAGGGGCCGCGCGAGGCGTCACGCCGGTTTGCATCGCGCTCGCATGGGTGCTCGCGCAACCCGGAATCTGCGCCATTCCGAAGGCTGGCAGCCTAGAGCACGTGCGCGAGAACAGACGAGCGCTCGACATCGTGTTGACCGATGCCGAGCGCTCGGCGATAGACGCTTATTTCAAACCGCCCCGCGGCAAGCGGCCGCTCGAAATGCTCTGATCCTCGTTGTGAGGCCGTGCGGTCAACCGACGGCACGGCGTCCATCGCTCCCTCGCGGCGAGTGAGCCGGCGCGCTGGCTCAGTGGTTACTGCCGCCGTGGCCTCCTCCGCCGCTGCTGCCGTTCCCGCCGCCATTGCCGCCGCCGTTGCCGCCGTTGCCACTGCCATGGCCGCTGCCGTTGCCGCCGCCATTGCCTGCGCCGTTTCCGCCGTTGCCGCTGCCATTGCCGCCGCCGTGGCCACCGCTACCGCTACCGCCGCTACCGCTACCGCTACCGCTACCGCCGCTACCGCTACCGCTACCGCCGCTACCGCTACCGCTACCTCCGCCTCGGCCACCACTGCCGCCGCTTCCGCCGCCGCCATTGCCGCCGCCGCGACCACCGCTACCGCCGCTACCGCCGCTACCGCCGCTACCGCCGCTACCGCCGCTGCCACCGCTGCCCCCGCCATTGCCGCCGCCATTGCCGCCGCCATTGCCGCCGCCGTGACCACCGCTACCGCCGCCGCCACCGCCACCGCCGCCGCCGCGACCACCGCTACCACCGCTACCACCGCTACCACCGCTACCACCGCTACCACCGCTACCACCGCTACCACCGCTACCACCGCTACCACCGCTACCAC
>NZ_PTIR01000022.1 GCF_002934455.1 Trinickia symbiotica
CCTGCACGTGAACCAGGCGCTGTTCCCGCGCGACACGGTGCAATCGCGCCTGCCCGATCCCGAATGGCTCGAGCGCTGGCTCGACGAGCAGATCCATTTTGACGACGGCTGGGAGAAGAAGGTCGTCGAGCGCATCCTGCACAACCTGTCTCTACTATTCGATCGCAACCTCGCCAGCGTGCAGGAACTCAACCGCTACCGAAAGGAATGCGCGACCCTGCCGTGAACGACAGCGCGGGCCGCAAGCAGCCCTCCATTCACGCGACATTGGCGAGGCCGCCCATCAGCAGCGCCACCACACCTCTCAGGGTCGCCTGAAAACCCATCGCCGGGTCGACGCTGTTGTAAAACATGCCGACCAGTCAGCCGCTGAGCCCGGAGCATGGCCCACGCCGGTAACGTCGTTGTGGAGGCAGGGTCCGGACGATAGAACGAATCCGCGGCGATTCGATGCAAGGAAAGAACGACGCGGCCTTGATTGAGCGTGGACGCGACCCGTCCCGCGGCACGGCATCGGCCGCAACAGCGAGTCTGCGATCTGATCTGGCACGTTGCTTGCTCGCGCCCTATCAGCTTGACCGCCTTCTCGGAGTGCTGGGTGAGCGCGGAAGGTGTCGTACATGCGCCTACACCTTCGATGGGGAACTCACTCGTCCCCGATAGACATGTGCTTCCGTTGCAGCGCAAGGGAATCGCAGGTGTCTTTGCCGCCGGTGGAAATCGCTGGAGCCAGAACATGAAGCAGAGCGTTGCTTCAACCGTTGATGGACTCGGTGGTACTTTCCTTGCCGGTGGCGAGATGGGCGAACGCATTCGAGCGTTCGACTGGTCGCAGACGCCGGTGGGCGCCATCGAAGCCTGGTCGCCCGCGCTCAGGACTACGGTGCGCATCATGCTGGCGAACCGGTTTCCCCACATCTTATGGTGGGGCCCGGAATACATTCAGTTCTACAACGATGCCTACCGGCCCATTCCGGGCAAGAAGCACCCGGCGCAGGCCCTCGGCCGACCGGCGAGCGAGTGCTGGCAGGAGATCTGGCACATCATCGGCCCTTTGATCGACCGGCCCTTTCGTGGCGGGCCCGCGACCTGGGATGATGACATCTTCCTCGAGATCAACCGTTATGGGTTCGTCGAGGAAAGCCATTTCACGATTGCCTATAGCCCCGTCCCCGACGACACCGCGCCCGGCGGTATCGGCGGCGTACTCGCGACGGTCCACGAGATCACCGAACAGGTCGTAGGCGAACGGCGCATTCGTGCCTTGCGCGATTTGGCGGCTCGAGGCAGTGACGCAAAGACCGTCCATGAAGCGTGCGCGATCGCCGCGCGGACAATGGGCGCATACGACAAGGACCTGCCGTTCGTATTGCTTTACATTCTCGATCCCGGTAGCGGGAGTGCGACGCTTGCGGGTGCGGCGGGCATCGTCGAAGGCGACGACGTCGCCCGGTCACGCATCGACTTGGAGGCGCCGGCCGGCGAGCTATGGCCGGTGCATACCGCGATGCAGTCTGACGGCATCCAGGTGGTCGAGCACCTCGCTGAGCGGTTCGCCGCAGTCCCCCCCGGGCCATGGTCGGATCCCCCTGAAAAGGCTGTCGTCATTCCCATTCCCTCGAGTGCCGCTCATGAACCTGTCGGGTTCATGGTGACCGGCATCAGCTCACGCCTGAAATGGGACGAGCATTACCGCGACTTCCTCTCGCTGGTCGTGACGCAAATCGCCACCGCGATCGCGAACGCTCGCGCCTATGAAGTCGAGAAGCAGCGGGCAGAAGCCCTTGCAAAATTGAATCGAGCCAAGACGGCATTCCTTTCCAACGTCAGCCATGAGTTTCGTACGCCCCTCACTCTGATGCTGGGACCGATCGAGGATCTTTTGAGCCGGGCCGCGGCCGAGCTTTCTCCTGGAACAACGGCGCAGCTGGAGATCGTCAACCGCAATGGCTTGCGGCTATTGCGGTTGGTCAATTCGCTGCTCGACTTTTCGAGAATCGAAGCGGGCCGCATGCAGGCAATTTATGAGCCGACGGACCTGGCGGCGTATACCGCCGATTTGGCGAGCGTCTTCCGTTCTGCTTGCGAACGAGCCGGACTCAAGCTACGAGTGGATTGCCCACCACTCGCCACTACCGTATCCGTCGATCGGGGAATGTGGGAGAAAATCGTCCTCAACCTGATTTCAAACGCCTTCAAATTTACGTTCGAAGGTGAAATCGTCGTCACGCTGCGTCAGCTCGAGAATGTCGCCGAACTGCACGTGCGCGACACCGGCACCGGCATACCGGCGGATGAGCTTCCCCACCTCTTTGAGCGGTTTCATCGAATCGAGAATGCGCGGGGACGCACCTATGAGGGAAGCGGTATCGGGCTGGCCTTGACCAAGGAACTCGTGAAGCTGCACGGCGGCGAGATTCGCGTGGAGAGCCGCGTTGGGGACGGCAGCACGTTTGTCGTGACCGTGCCAATCGGCCGGCCTCGCTCGTTACCCGATCCGATCGATAACGCACCCGCTCAGCCAGGTGCCGGCAAGGGAGCTCGGCCCTTCGTGGAGGAAGCGCTAGGCTGGTTGCCGGATAACGCGCGAAGCAGGAATTCCGTGGCCCCCGTATCCGCGCTGAGCCCCTCGGTGATTGCGTCTGCCAACCGGACCGACAAACGCGAGCGCCCCCGGGTGCTCGCCGCGGACGACAATGCCGACATGCGCGAATACCTGACGCATTTACTCGCCGAGCACTACGAAATCGAAGTGGTACCTGACGGTGCGGAGGCTCTTGCGGTCGCCCGCGCACGTCCACCTGACTTGGTCCTCACGGATGTCATGATGCCGAAGCTCGATGGCTTCGGCCTGCTGCGTGCACTGCGTACTGACCCGAAGACCGCGCGCCTTCCCGTCATCATGCTGTCGGCTCGCGCGGGGGAAGAGAGCCGGATCGAAGGAATGGAGGCAGGCGCCGACGACTACCTGATCAAGCCGTTCAGCGCGCGCGAGCTGATAGCGAGGGTGGGCGCGCATCTGCAGATCTCGCGGCTGCGCCTTGAAACCGACGAGGTGCTGCGCCAGCGTGCCGCGCAATTCAAGACGCTTCTCGATCAGGCGCCACTGGGCGTCTACCTGGTTGATTCCGACTTCCGCATCCGCGAAGTCAATCCGGTGGCGTTGCCGGTCTTTGGCAACATCCCCGGCGGCGTGATTGGCCGCGATTTCGACGAAATCCTCCGAATCCTTTGGGGAACCGCGTACGCGGATGAAGTGGTAGGTATCTTCCGGCACACTCTGGCAACGGGGGAGCCCTTCGTGATGCCCGAACGAGCAGAATTTCGGATCGATCGCGGCGTCTGGGAGTACTACGAGTGGCGGATCAATCGCATTCCGCTTCCTGACGGCCGCCAGGGCGTAGTCTGCTACTTCCGCGATATCTCGGAGCAAGTCATCACGCGCAAGATGCTCGAGGAAAATCGAGAAGCGCTGAAAATCGCCGCACGCCAAAAAGACGACTTTCTCGCCATGCTGGCTCACGAATTGCGAGGGCCACTTGCTCCCCTGGCGAATACGCTCGAGATTCTCAGACGCTCTAACGGTAACGAGGCTTCTGTCCGTCGGGCGGCGAGCACCATAGAACGCCAGTTGACCCAATTGGTGAGACTCGTCGATGATTTGCTCGACGCCAGTCGGATCAGTCGTGACAAGCTGCAGCTTCGCAAAGAGATTGTCGAGCTCGAGCCGATCGTCCGGCAGGCCATCGAAACGTGTCGTCCGTCGATCAATCGCTTTCAGCATGCGCTCACTGTCACGCTGCCATCGGAGCCCGTGTATTTGAACGCCGATCCGGCCCGGCTGGTTCAAGTGCTCGTCAACCTGCTCAACAACGCGTGCAAGTACACGGAGCAAGGCGGTCAGATATGGCTGACAGCCGCGAGGCAAGGCGGTGACCTTATCATCAGGCTCAAGGACTCTGGAGTGGGCATCAGCTCCGATGAACTGCCGAAGGTATTCGAACTGTTCGTTCAGGTCGATCGCTCGTTGGAGCGGGCGCAGGGAGGGTTGGGCATCGGTCTGGCGCTGGTAAAGCGGTTGGTGGAGATGCATGGAGGGACTGTCGCGGCGGTAAGCGACGGCCCCGGTCGCGGTAGCGAATTTGTCGTGCGACTGCCGGCCCTCGCCCTGGAAGACCACTCATATGAGGGCTCGGCGCAGACGAGCGAGGAAGCGCAGCCAAAACGCTGCATCCTCGTTGTCGACGACGATCCCGACTCCGCGGCGTCGCTCGCCGTTCTGCTCGAGCTCACCGGCAACGTAACTTATACGGCCGGTGACGGTATAGAAGCCGTTCGAGAAGCTCAACGGTTACGTCCAGACGTCATCCTGCTCGATATCGGTCTACCCAAGTTCAACGGTTACGAGGCGGCGCGACTCATACGTGAGACGGAATGGGGACGCGACGTCATGCTGATCGCACTGACGGGGTGGGGACAGGACGACGCTGTCCAAAAATCCAAGGACGCCGGCTTCGACGCCCATATTGTCAAACCCGCCAAATACGCAGAGCTCATGTTGCTGCTCTCTAAGCTTTCCAAAGACGGCGAAACCGCAAGTTAGTCGATTCACCCACGCTATAAAACATTGCCTGTGCCTGTAACGGCGCGCGACTCCCGATTGCGCATATTTGAAGCGATCGGGCGTCGCATTTATGATGCAGATAGGCACCGCCTTCGGGCTTTCGAGCCACGTTTGCGTCACAGTCACAGCATAGGAGCCAGCATGCCGAGCCGCACGCCGACCGCTTTATGGGCCCAGCAATTTACGCGGTCATCGGCATCTAAGACGAGCCTGCAGGATCAGATCCGACAAATGCTTGTCGCCGCCATCCTCGATGGCCAATTGCAGCCCGATGTCGCGCTCCCGTCCAGCCGCGAGCTGGCCGATCAGCTCGGCGTCGCACGCAACACCGTCGTGCTCAGTTACCAAATGCTCGTCGACGAAGGTTATCTGATCTCGCGCGAACGCAGCGGGCACTTCGTCAATCCGGAGATGCTGCGCGGCTCGCCCGACCTGGGCGCGACCCGGGCCGCCGCGCGTGCCGAAGGGCAACCCATCGCGGACGAGACGGCGGGACGGCCGCTCTGGCGGCAACGCATCGCGCACCCGCCATCGAATCAACGCAACATCGTCAAGCCCGCGAATTGGCAGCATTATGAGTTCCCGTTCATCTACGGGCAATTCGATCAATCGCTATTTCCAACGAACGACTGGCGCGAGTGCTGCATGAAGGCGCTCTCGGTCATGGAAATTCGCAACTGGGCGCCCGACCTCATCGAGCGCGACGACGAATCCCTGATCCAGCAGATCCGCACGCGCGTGCTGCCGCGGCGCGGCGTGTTCGCGATGCCGGATGAAATCGTCATCACAATCGGCTGTCAGCAGGCCTTGTACTTGATCGCCGATCTACTGTGCGACGAAGATACGACTGTCGGCTTCGAAAATCCGGGCTACCCCGATGCACGCAACATCTTCGAAAACCGGAATGCGCGGTTGCTGCCGCTGGAGGTGGATGAAAACGGCATCGCGCCGGAAGCACTCGACGATACGCTCGCTTGCTGCGATTACGTATATGTAACGCCGAGCCACCAATGCCCGACGACAGCGACGATGCCGCTGGAGCGGCGCCGCGCGTTGCTCGAGTGTGCCAAGAAGCACGACTTCGTGATCGTCGAGGACGACTACGAGAGCGAAAACACCTTCTCCGGCACGCCGCATCCCGCGTTGAAAAGCCTCGATACGGCCGATCGCGTGATCTATGTCGGCAGTTTGTCGAAGACATTCGCCCCGGGCCTGCGGCTCGGCTACGTCGTCGGCCCGCGCGAGTTGATTCGCGAACTGCGCGCGCTGCGGCGATTGATGGTGCGGCACCCGGTGGGCTACGTGCAACGCGCGTTCGCGACGTTTCTCGCACTCGGGCATCATGACGCGCTGCTGCGGCGGCTCGCGCACGCTTATCGCGAACGCGCGCAGGCGCTCATGGCGGCGCTCGACGCGCACCTGCCGCAAGCGCGTTACGTGCCCATAACAGGCGGTGCGTCGTCATGGGTCGAGGGGCCCGCCTGGCTCGACGCGGAACGCCTTGCCGCGGATGCGCAGGCGGTCGGCGTCGTGATAGAGCCCGGCAACGTCTTCTTCATGAACGACGATGCGCAAGCACGTCGCTGCTTCCGCATGGGCTTCTCGGCCATTGCGCCCGAGAAGATCGAGCCGGGCGTGCGGGCACTTGCGCAATGCGTGCAAGCGCAGCAGCGCATGGGTTAGACGAACGGCGGCCAAACGGCGCGGCTACGACGCGCGCTGATAGTAGATGTTCTGCGGATGCCGCGCATCGGCGAAGAAAAACCAGCGCTCGGCAAGCAGTCCCACATATTGGATCACGAACGCCGCAGCGAGCGCGACGGCCGCCGCAGCCGATCGCGGCGCCAGCGCACCCACGCCCGTAAGAACGAACGGCACCGCGAATGCGCCGATCAAAAAACCGATCTTGACGGCCTGCAGCGTTGCGCCGCTCCTCCCGTGGAAGAATTCGCGCGTGTTGAATGCGCTCGCCGTAAAGCCCCGGGACTTCTGCTCGACCTTTACGTGGCGAATGCCGGTCGCGCTCTGCACGGTCGACTTCGGTTTGAGGCGCGCGTTGCGCGCAAGCGATGCCAAGCGTGTCGCGCAACCGGCGACCGTCAGCAAGCAAGCACACGCCGCAAGTACGCTCACGAGCGCAGGCGCAAGCCAAGACGCGCAAGCGGTCGCCAGCGTGCAGCCGGAGGCGCAGCCGAGCAACGCGAAGTTCACGAGCGTGTATGGGCTTGCCCATTCCTGCAGGAAGCGCAGGCAGGCATAAATCATGGCTGTGCAGACGAACAGCGCGACGCTCGCAGCCGCCGCGAGTGCGCCGATTTCAAGCGTAGCGCTTATGCCGGCCCAATGCGCGGCACCGTACGCGGTGGCCAGCGCAAGAAAAACCGGCAACGCGATGCATTCGCGCGAGAGCCACGACGTACGCCACATCGCGATCGCCCGCCACGCGCGCTCGGGATGCCCGAGATGGAAGAACGACGCGGCAAGTCCGAGCGCGCCGAGCACGACCGCCAATGCCGACCCGGACACATAGAACGCCGAAGGCACTGCAACGCCGACGGCACGGGAAGCGGCTTCGACGGCGACAAGCGTGAGCAGCAGTCCCTGCGCCGCACCGCAAAGCGTCGTGAGAAAAATGACTGAGAAAGCTGGCCGCATGGGGGCTCCGTCTATGCCAGTGTATCGATGCGTCAATGCGACGATGGCTGTCGGTTCGCGACCGCTTAACGGTGCGCGGCCAATGCCGCGAGATTCACTTCGCCGCGTTCGAGCTGCGCTTGGAGCGTCGCGTCATCGGGCGCAGCCGCATTCCCGCAGCCGGCGCCATTACCGCAGCCGCACGACGACTCGGCCTTCACGCGCGGCAGATAATGATTCGAAGGCTTGGTGTCCCACTCGGGCATCAGCGCATAGCCGCCGCGCTCGCGAATCGCACGCGATACCTCCGAGTCCGGGTCGTGAATATCGCCGAATAGCCGTGCCGATGTCGGACAGGCAAGCACGCACGCAGGCTTACGATCGCGTTCGGGCAACGCTTCGTTATAGATTCGGTCCGCGCAGAGCGTGCACTTCGTCATTTCCTTGCGGCCCTCGTCCAACTCCCGCGCACCATAGGGGCATGCCCACGCGCAGTATTTGCAGCCGATGCACTTGTCGTAATCGACGAGCACGATACCGTCCGACTTGCGCTTGTAGCTCGCCCCGGTTGGACAGACCGGCACGCAGGGCGGATCCTCGCAATGCAGGCACGACTTCGGGAAATGGATCGTGTCGGTCATGGGGAACACGCCGGCTTCGTACGTCTGCACGCGATTGAAGAATGTGCCCGACGGATCATCGTCATAGGGCCGCATGTCGGCGAGGCTGCCCGCCTCGCCCGACGTGTTCCATTCCTTGCAGCTCGTCACGCATGCGTGGCAACCGACGCAGACGTTCAGATCGATGACAAGAGCCATTTGAGTCATTGTTCGTCTCCCTGAGAAGTCGCGCCGTCGTCGGCGGCAGCCCATGCCGCCGCCCGGCGCAGCCGCGCCGCGAACTCGCCTTTGCCGGCGAAATAGGCCTGCACGCGTTGAAGCACGCTCGTCGAACCGGGCAGCGGATGCATCGGGGCGAATTGCGGCAGCGTGGTCGAGGCATCGGCCTCGGCCCGATAAATGCGCACGCGCACGTCGTACCAGCCGGCTTGCCCAGTGATCGGATCCGAGTTGGACATCCGCTCGCCGGCACGCGTATCGCTCGGCAACTCGTCGGTGATCACGTGGTTCAATAAGAAGCCGCGCTGCGACTCGCCCGCGTTCGGTCCTAGATTCCACGCGCCGGCCGCCTTGCCGATCGCATTCCAAGTCCACACCGTGCCGGGCTCCACCGCCTCGCTATAGCGCGCGCGGCAGCGCACCTTCCCCCACGGCGATTCGACATAGATCCAGCCCCCGTCCTCGATCCCCTCTTCCGCAGCCACCGCGGGATTCACGAACAAATGGTTCTCCCCGTGAATCTGCCGCAGCCACGCGTTTTGCGAGTCCCAGGAGTGATACATCGCCATCGGCCGTTGTGTGATCGCCGCGAGCGGAAAACGATCGAGATCGGTCGTGTCCTGTTCCAGCGGCGGATACCAGAACGGCAGCGGATCGAAATAGCGTTCGATGCGCGCCCTGAGGTGCTCGGGCGGTTGGCGGCCTTTCGTCTTGCCTTGCGCGGCCAGGCGAAACGTCTGCATCACTTCCGAATAAAGCTGGATCACGATCGGCACTGCGTACTTGCGCATCCCGTTCTCGACAGCCCATTCAATATACGGCCCGTTGCAGTTGCGCATGTACTGCAGCGACTCGGGCAACCGATGGTGATAGACGCAATTGTTCTTGGCGTACTGCTCCCACTGCTTCGGATTCGGCTCGCCGACGACGGCCTTCGTGCCGTCCTCGCCGCGCCAACCGATCAGAAACCCGGTGCCCGAATCGGGCGCCGTCTGGAAGTTGACGATGAAGTCCGGATAGTCGCGAAACTTACGTTTGCCGTCGGCCGTGATGAAAGCCGGAAACTTGAGCCGGCTCGCCAATTCGATCAGCACTTCCTGAAACGGTTTGCATTCGCCCGTCGGCGGCACCACCGGCACCCGCACGGAATCCACCGGACCGTCGAATTCAGAGATCGGACGATCGAGCACGGACATCACGTCATGGCGCTCCAGATACGTCGTATCGGGCAGGATCAAATCGGCGAATGCGGTCATCTCCGATTCGAATGCGTCGCAAACAACAAGGAACGGAATCTTGTATTCGCCGTCATCGCGCTTGTCGACCAGCATTTTGCGCACTTCCACCGGATTCATCGACGAATTCCACGCCATATTGGCCATGAAAATAAGCAGCGTGTCGATCGGATACGGATCGCCGCGCCAGGCGTTGGTGATGACGGAATGCATGAGCCCATGCACCGCGAGCGGATATTCCCATGAGAACGCCTTATCGATGCGGGCCGGGGAACCGTCCTCGTGAATGAACAGATCGGTCGGCGCAGCGGGCCAGCCAAGCGGGCCGGTTGCAAGCGGCGTGTTTGGCTTGACGACGGCCGGATCGTTCGGCGGTTTCGCCGACGGCGGCGCCGCGCGCGGATACGGCGCCTTGTGACGGAAGCCGCCCGGCCGGTCGATCGTGCCGAGCAGTGACATCAGAATCGACATCGCGCGAATCGTCTGGAAGCCGTTCGAATGCGCGGCGAGCCCACGCATCGCGTGAAATGCGATCGGCGCACCTTCCACCGTGTCGTGCGTCTTGCCCCATGAGTCAGTCCACTGAATCGGCAGCACGATCCGCTGCTCGCGCGCGACGGTGGCCATTTCGCGCGCGATACGCGCAATGGTATCCGCGGAGATGCCCGTGATCTCGGCGGCCCATTGCGGCGTGCAGTGTGCGACTTGGTCACGCAGCAGGGCAAACGACGGTGCGACCGGTGTGCCGTCGGCGAGCGCATACCTTCCATCGAGCGCCGGCTGCGCACCTTCAGCGCGATTGAGCACTGGGCGATTCGTGCGCGCGTCCCACCACAAATGATTCTGCGGAAACAGTGCGTTGCCTTCCGGCGCGTCGGCATCGCGCACGAACAACCCAAACGTATCGGATTCCTCGCGCAGGTCGACGAGCTCGCCCGCATTCGTGAAGCGCTCGACGAATGCGCGGTCGTATGCGCCCTGCTCGATCAACTCTCGGATCAGGGCCATGAACAGCGCGCCGTCCGTGCCCGGGCGAATCGGGATCCATTCGTCCGCAATGGCCGCATAGCCGGTACGCACCGGATTGATGGCGATGAAGCGCCCGCCGGCCCGCTTGAATTTCGATAACGCGATCTTCAGCGGATTCGAATGGTGGTCTTCGGCCGTTCCGATCATGAAGAAGAGCCGCGCGTTGTCGAGATCGGGGCCGCCGAACTCCCAGAACGAGCCGCCGATCGTATAGATCATACCGGCCGCCATGTTCGCCGAACAAAAGCCTCCGTGCGCCGCATAGTTAGGGGTGCCGAATTGTTTCGCGAAGAGACCCGTCAGGGCTTGCATCTGATCGCGTCCCGTGAAGAGCGCGAACTTCTTTGGATCGGTCGCGCGCAGGTGCCCGAGACGCTTTTCGAGCATGTCGAACGCCACCTCCCACGACACCGGGACGAACTGCGCTTCGCCACGCTCCGCATCGCGCCTGCGCAGCAGCGGCCGCGTGAGGCGCGCGGGCGAGTACTGCTTCATGATCCCCGACGAGCCCTTCGCGCAGATCACGCCCTGGTTCAACGGGTGGTCAGGGTTGCCGTCGATGTAGCGCACTTCGCCGTCGCGCAAATGCACGCGGATTCCGCAACGACATGCGCACATGTAGCAGGTCGTCGTCTTGATCTCGAGCTTCTCGTCCTGGGTGCGCGGATGATGGTCCATCGTCCTTCCTCGTTCGCGGATGGCGTCGCCGGCCCTTCGCAAGGCCCCAACGCTGAATCGGTACGTCAATGCTACGTTCGCGTGAAGCCGGAAAAAAGTCGTATTCGATGATCGCAACTATCGGCCGGCACGATAGTTCATGACACGAGTTCGTGCTCGTCGACGTACCGCGCGCGCTCGCGCCGGTGTACGAACACCTTGTATCCGCCCAGCAGCAGGCCTAAGCTTGCGACGCCGAGCCAAAGCGGCTTGCGCTGATCGGGAATGAATGCCATCGCGATCAGGATGCCGATCATGCCGATGATCGACAGCCAGGTCAGATACGGAAAGCCCCACATCTTGACGCGCAGCTTGCCCTCGGCCTCACGGTCGAGTCGGCCGCGCAAGCGAAGCTGCGAAAGCGCGATCAGCACATACACGAAAATGGCGACGGTGCCGTAGGAATCGACTAAAAATGCGAATACGGTATCGGGGGAGATATACGACATCACAACCGAGACGTACCCAAACAAGGTACCTAGCAAAATTGCGCGTACGGGCACGCCGCGTTTGTTGACCGCGGCAAGCGCGGCCGGTGCGTCGCCGTTGCGCGTCAGCGCGAACAGCATCCGCGAAGCGGCATAAAGGCCCGAATTGAGCGCCGACAGCACCGCGGTCAACACAATGGCATTCATGATGTTCGCGGCCGCGGGTAGCCCCATGACGCGAAGCGCGCTGACGTACGGCGTGGCCATGGCCGGCGAATTCCACGGCACGAGCGCGACCACGAGCGCCACCGACCCGACGTAGAACACGAGCACGCGCGTAATCACGGAGTTCGTCGCCTTCGCCACGGCCTTCGCGGGCTCGCGCGCCTCCGCCGCGGCGATGGTTACGATTTCGGCGCCGAAGTAAAAGCCTGTCGCCGCCACCGCGCCGCTCATCACGGGCCCAATCCCGAGCGGCATAAACCCGCCGTGCCCGAGGAGCGTAGGCAGTACCGCGCTCGTGTGCATGGACGCGGGCCAAAAGCCGGTCACGTAGAGGCCACCGAGGAGCAGAAAGACCATGATCGCGCCTACCTTGATCGACGAAAACCAGAACTCGAACTCCCCATAGCTGCCCACTGAAATCAAGTTCGTCGCGGTAAGTACGATGAGGAGCACGAGGCTGATGATCCATGCGGGCGCGTCGGGGATCCAAAACTGAATGAGCTTGGCTCCTGCAACCGCCTCGAGCGCCACTACGATCACCCAGAAATACCAGTACATCCAGCCGGTCAGAAAGCCGGCTAGCCGGCCCGGCCCGCGCCGGTTCGCAAATGCGAGTCGCGCGTATTCGTAGAAAGACCCGACGGCGGGCATTGCACACGCCATCTCCCCGAGCATCCGCATCACGAGGACGACAAGGCCGCCCGTGATCAGGAAGGAAAGGATCGCGGCGGGGCCGGTCTGCTGAATGACCACGCCGCTGCCAACGAAAAGCCCGGCACCGATCACGCCGCCGAGCGCGATCATCGTCATATGGCGCTGTTTGAGCCCACACTTGAGGTTGCTGCGGTCCATCGTAGGTTGCATGTCTTCTCCATATCTTGGTAATGAGGGGGGCCCGCTCCCGAGTGATGGCGTATGTGTACGGGCACATCGATGACGCGCGTGCGCGCTACGACGCATGCGCGCCCCGCCGCATGAATCCGCTCATCGCTTTGTTTTGGTGATGCGAAGCCCGGCCTGCCTATGCCGGGCGTGCTTGGCTCACTCGCCGCGCACGGCGAGCGGCGGGCTCAAGGCCTTTCGTCGCGCCTGAAGTACTCGAGGTAGAGCATGCGCTGCCCGATTCGCCGGAACGGCGCGAAGATATGGCCCGGCAGTGGGCTCGTGAAGATCGGCAGCGTCAGATGCGAAGCCTTGCCGGCGATGTGCTCGGCGAGCCGTCTGCCCGCTTGCTGCGAGTACGACACGCCGTTGCCGCCGTAGCCGAGCGCGTAATAGACCGACTGCTTCGGATCAGGCTGGCAAACGCGAGGCATCATGTCGTGGCTGACGTCGACCCAGCCCCACCAGGAAAAATCAATCTGCACACCGCGCAGCGCCGGAAACTTGCGCGCCATCCCTTCCTTCAGCAAATCCAGATGGTGCGGGTTCGGCGCGTCCCGGCCGGTGATCGCGCTGCGGCTGCCGATCTGCAGTCGCCGGTCGGGCAGGAAGCGGTAATAAAAGCGCAGGGTGCGCGTATCGGTCAGAACCTGTGTCGTGCGGAAATTGCACGCGCGAATCTCCTCATCGGTCAGCACACGCGTGACCATCGAGTTCGATAGGATCGGCATCACTTTGCTGCGCAGCGACGGATGCAGTGTCTGCGCCGTGTAGGCACCCGTCGCGATCCCCACTGCGCGGGCGCGAACAATGCCGCCCGGCGTATGCAGATGATGCACCCCGCCCACCGTCTTCCAACCGATGACAGGGCTGCTCGTATAGACCCGAGCGCCTGCCTCGCGTGCGAGCCGCAAATAGCCGAACGCGAGCTTCGCCGCATGAATGCCGATGCCTTCCGGCTCGTGCAAAGCGCCGGCCGCCTCGTGGTCGTTCAGGAACTCGCGCCGCAACGTATCCGCGCTCAGCAGCTCGGACGGATAGCCGAAAACGTCCTTCCAAACCTTCGCCTCGGCAGCTAGCTTTTGCATGATGCGGGGACGATGCGCGATCAGAAAATGGCCGCCCGGCTGCGGGTCGCAATCGATCTCATCCAAGAACGATTTGAAGTGATTGAATCCCTCCAGAATCTCATCGTGCATCTTCAACGCGACGTCCTTGCCCCAGCGTTCGATCCACTGCGAGCGCGACAACCGTCCCGATGCGTTTTGCGCCTGGCCGCCGTTGCGGCTGCTGCAGCCCCAGCTCGTGCGATTCGCTTCGAGCACGACCGCCTTGATGCCATGCTCGCGCGCAAGGCAGATCGCCGTCGCAAGCCCGGTATAGCCCGAGCCGATGATCGCGACGTCAACATCGATATCTCTCGTGATGGGACCGTCGTCGGCGGGGGGCGTACCGGCCGTCGCCACCCAATAGGTCGGCGCGTATTCCTTGCCATGCCCGGGGCCGGGCGAAACGAGCGGATCATAGGTCGGGTCGTAGCGCCGATCGACGGGCGCCCCTCCGACGAAACCGCTCGCCGCTCGCTCGACTGAGCTGTATTCCATGATGACGACTCCTAATGATGAATGTGTTGTCTTTGGTCGATCGTGCGCACAGGCTTAGGCGCACCGATCCGTTGAAGAAAGTGTAGGTAGGCGAATTTGGCGAAGGTAGAACCAGTGGCGCGAATTCGCTTGGACCAGTGCAATGGACGGTCACGGTATGGCGACGCGATGCCCTGGCCGCATGGATCAGCGCAAACCAGCATAGTCAA
Organism: Trinickia symbiotica; assembly: GCF_002934455.1. Lineage (GTDB taxonomy): Bacteria > Pseudomonadota > Gammaproteobacteria > Burkholderiales > Burkholderiaceae > Trinickia > Trinickia symbiotica. The sequence continues at coordinate 14,427 of NZ_PTIR01000022.1, forward strand.
CGCGGGCATCCATGGCGCATGCTGGAAAACGGTACAGAATGGTTCGTTTTTATTTGCTTCCGTAGGAGACGCATGCACGTTCCCTCTCCCGTGCAGGGCGAAACCGCCACCCTGGACGACGCACGCGTGCTGCGAGCGCTTGCCGTGCTCGAAACGCTTGCGTTGGCGGGACAACCGTACACGCTGTCGCAGCTATCCGTCCGCTTGCACATTCCCAAAGCCACGCTGCTTCGGATGATCGAAGCGCTGGAGGCGCGCGGCTATGTCATGCATATGCCGGATTCGCGCGGTCACGATCGGGCGATCGCACTCGGCCCGCGTGCTGCACAGTTCGCGCTGTCGGCGCTTTCGAACAATACGTTTACGAGGGCATGCCGTGCCGCATTGCGCACGCTGGTCGACGCACTCGGCGAAACCTGCAATCTCACGGCACTCGACAATGATGCGGTGCTGTACGTCGAGCGCGTGGAAACGACCGAGCCGTTGCGGCTCGAGATGCGTCCGGGCATGCGCGTGCCGCTGCATTGCACGGCGAGCGGCAAGCTCTTTTTGTCACAAATGACGACCGTGGAGCGTAACGCCATGCTGGCGCGGATGACGCTCAGCAAGATGACCTACCGGACGCTTACGGATCCGCAACGGCTCGCCGCTGAACTCGAGCGCCTCGCAAAACGCGACGTCGGGATAGACAACGAGGAATTCGTGCGGGGAATGGTGGCGGTCGCGGTCCCCGTTCGCGCGGCCGCCGGCGGCCGCGTGCTCGCAGCGCTGGCCGTGCATGCGCCTACCGCGCGCGCCACGCTCGACGATTTGCTCAAAGCCGTGCCGCGGATGCGCGAAGCTGCGAGCCGCCTCGCGCCGCTTCTACAAGGGGGCGACGGCTAACCGCGAGGCAACGGCGGCAAATCGCGCGCTGCCCGGAGCGCAGCGTGGCGCGCACGCCAGCGCCGCCGGTCTTCTCAATGCGCGAGAATGCCCATTGCCTGTTTCTTCAACTCCAGGAAATGCGGATCGAAGGCGACTTGCGGCGTACGCGGTCGCTCCAATTCGATAGGGACGTCTAGCGCGACCCGCCCCGGCCGCGAGGACAGCACGACGAGGCGCGTCCCGAGAAAGATGGCTTCGTCGATGTCGTGCGTGATAAACACGATGGTGCACCTCAGCTGGTCCCAAAGGGCCGTCAAGAACGTCTGCATGGCGCTGCGCGTCTGCGCGTCCAATGCACCAAAGGGCTCATCCATCAGCAGCACCTTCGGTTTCATCACGAGCGCCCGCGCAATGGCCACGCGCTGCTGCATCCCGCCCGACAGCTCGTAGGGCTTGTGCCCAGCGAAGTTCTCGAGGCCGATGGTGCGCAATATCTCTGCCGAGGCCCGATGGCGCTCGGCCTTAGGCACCGAATGGAGAGAAAGCCCGAATTCGATGTTCTCCTCGACGGTGAGCCAGGGGAACAACCCAGCCTGCTGAAACACGACGACGCGGTCTTCGCCCGGCTGGTCCTTGACCTCCCCGTCTATGAAGATGTTGCCCTTCGAGGGCGACGTCAGGCCGGCCAGCAGATGCAGCAACGTGGTCTTGCCGCAGCCGGACGCCCCCAGCACCGTGACGAACTCGCCGCCCTGAAACTGCAGATTGATGTTCTCGAGTGCGGAGGTCGAGCCGAAGGTCTTGTACAGGGAATCAATAACGATATTCAAGTCCGTCTCCTGCGGATGAAATGACTACTCTTTCGCGCCGGCTCAATGAGCGAGCGATTGCGAATATTGCGGCGCGACGTTGGCTTCGAAGCTCGACGGCACCGTTTGTATGCGTCCGATCTGGTTGAGGACCTTGGCGGTGTTGACCAACGTCTCGTACGTTGCAGACGTCTTGACGCCGGCGCCCGAGCCCATTACCTTCGGCGTCGTCTGATCAGCCCCCGAAAAAAGCTCATAGCCCGCCAGTTCGCTTTTGGCGACGGGCACCGTGACGCCCGTTTGCTTGGCCATCTCCGCGATCGCCTTATCCGGATCCTTTTGTGTGACTTGATAGCCTTCGTCCAGCGCGGCGACGAACCCTTTCACGAGATCGGGGTGCGCCTTCGCCCAATCGGCGTTGGCGATGCAGACGTTGTAGCTCGACGCGTTGCGCGGCAAGTCGCCGTCGGTCTTGATGGCTTTGCCGCCCGCCTCCCGCAGTGCGCTGAACACCGGGTCCCAGACGATGGCGGCATCGATCGCGCCTGTCACCCAAGACGTACGCATTTGCGGGGGCGCCATATTGATTTGCGTCACAGACGTGTACGGTACGTGCGCCTGAGCCAGGAAAGTCGCCAACTCGAATGACGCTTGCGAGCCAGCCACGATCGCGATCTTCTTGCCTTGCAGGCCCGCGACGTCGTGAATGCCGCTTTCGGGCTTAACCACGATGCCAGCTGCGTTCGTATAGCGTTCCTGGTTATAGACAATCGTCATCGGCAAGCCCTGCGCGATGGCCGTGACGAGCGGCGGTACCCCGAGCCCGCACATGAACGACAGGCTGTTCGACGCCAGCGCGCTCATGGCGGCCGGCCCGGAACTGAAGAGCTTGTAATCGACGTCGGCATTCATATGGCGTTCGAACATGTGCTCCGCCATGGAGACCATGTACGGATCAGCGCCGTTGTCCTCGTAGCCAATGACGACTTTCGGCTTTCCCTGTGCACAGGCTAAACCGGCGATAAGACAGCCGCCGACCCACAGCGCCGCGCTCGCGAGCTGGATTCCGTATTTCGTTTTCATGTCTTGTCTCCACCGATGGTTGAACTCAATCATGTCCCCGCCAGGGCACGATCCAATTCTCGAGCTTGCGTATCACCAACTCCATGGCATAGCCGATTACCCCGATGATGACGATGCCCACTATCACGACGGCAACTTGCAGCGCTTGTCCCGCGAACTGCACGAGCCATCCCAGCCCGCTGCTGGCGGCAATAAGTTCTGCCGCGACCAGGCAGGTCCAGGCCACCCCTATACCCACGCGCATTGATGTGAATATCTCCGGCAACGCGGACGGCAACACGATCTTGCGGAAGATTTGCGCGTTGGTCGCGCCCAAAGTGCGGGCCACGGCAATTCTGAGCGGCGGCGTACTCTTTACGCCCGACATGGTTCCGATGATGATGACCGGGATCGTGCCGACGAGAATGAGGATGGCCTTCGGCAGCTCTCCGATGCCGAACCAGACAACGAGAAGCGGGATGTAAGCGAGAGGCGGAACTGGTCGAACGAATTGCAGCAGCGGGTCGATGAGGTCGAAAATGATTTTGTTGCGCGACATCAAAAGACCGACCGGCACGCCGATCGCGACGGCTCCGACGAAACCAATAACGATGCGAAAACAGCTGATCAAAATGTCGCCGGTCAGCGACTGTCCGCCGTATCCATTTCGGATGATTTCGACGAACGACTGCCAAACCGCTACCGGCGAAGGCAGTGCGAACGGCGGAAATACGCCGGCCATTGATACGGCCTGCCAGATCAAGACCGATATGATGAGTACGGCGCCGGTCAACCAGTAGGACTTCATGCCGCTGCCGACGCGACGCAGCTTGATTTTTGCCTCGCTCTGCGCCCTCGAGCGCTCGACAGTCTTCCCGTGTCCAGGTAGGGCTCTTACTCTCACTGCCGTCTCCTTAAGTCCCACAAAAAGTATAGTCAGCGCTGAGACGCACCGATTTCAGTGTTTAGCCCAGCACTCGAGTGCAAACTCGTTCGTTGAGTCAAGGATTGTCAATCAATAAGCGGCCCGGTAGTGCCACGCAAAAGGATCCGATGGGTCCAGCGCCGCTCGCCGCGGGCAGCTTGGCTTCCGCTGGTGCTGGCCCAACGGAAACCGCCGAACTGGCGCTACCACCGTCTACAGCCAACCATTAACGTCTCCCTATTGGTGCCGCCTTGTGCCGCTCGCGCGCTTCGCGGCCTGGACCATCCCTCAAGGAGACATGTATGACAGAAACGACCCTCGACGCTTCGCGCGTGACGGCCGACACGCTCGCCGCTTTTTCCGATGCATTCAATCGCCACGATGCCGACGCGTTGATGGGATGGATGACCGAGGACTGCGTGTTCGAAGCGGCGGCGGGCCCGGAAGTCTATGGGACGCGCTTCGTCGGCCGCGCCGCAGTGCGCGCCGCATTCGAAGCGGTATTTCAGAGCTTCCCCGACGCGCATTGGGGGCACGGCCGCCACTACGTCATCGGCGAGCGCGGCGTGTCGGAATGGGTGTTCACGGGTACGCACATCGAAGGCTGGCGCATCGAAGCCGAAGGCTGCGACCTGTTCGAATTCCGCGACGGGCTAATCGCAGTCAAGCGGGCGTTCCGCAAAGAACGGCCAAAGCAGCCGGCGTGACGAATGCAGACCTGCCCTCTCACGCCTTTCGAAACGAATCATTTCATTTCATTCCAAATTCTTCGTCGGCTGGTGCAATGCCTTGACCGCAGGTGGGCACTGCCTAGTATCTGGAACGACATATTCCGTTAAACGATGACCGGAGACACGCTATGAGCGACCAATCCACTTCCCCCCAAGCCCAGGCTAGCGGCCCCCAAGACATGACGCCATCCGAAGCCTTCGTCGAGACGCTCGCCGCGAACGGCGTGACCGACATGTTCGGCATCATGGGCTCGGCGTTCATGGACGCGATGGACATCTTCGCGCCGGCAGGCATTCGCCTGATCCCGGTGGTCCATGAACAGGGCGCCGGCCACATGGCGGACGGCTATGCGCGCGTATCGGGCCGCCATGGTGTCGTGATCGGCCAGAACGGCCCCGGCATCAGCAACTGTGTGACCGCGATCGCGGCCGCGTACTGGGCCCACAGCCCGGTCGTGATCGTGACGCCGGAGGCCGGCACGATGGGCATCGGCCTGGGCGGGTTCCAAGAGGCGAACCAGTTGCCGATGTTCCAGGAATTCACGAAGTATCAGGGGCACGTCACGCATCCTGCACGAATGGCCGAATTCACCGCGCGCTGTTTTGACCGCGCGCAGGCCGAGATGGGCCCGACGCAGCTCAACATCCCGCGCGACTACTTCTACGGCAAAATCAAGGTCGAAATCCCGCGGCCGCGCAAGCTCGACCGCGGCCCCGGGGGTGAGCAAAGCCTGAACGAGGCGGCCGAGCTCATCGCGCAGGCGAAATTCCCGGTGATCATTTCCGGCGGCGGTGTCGTGATGGCCGACGCCGTTGAAGAATGCAAGGCGCTGGCCGAACGTTTGGGAGCGCCCGTCGTCAACAGCTATCTGCACAACGATTCTTTCCCGGCGAACCATCCGTTATGGTGCGGCCCGCTCGGTTATCAAGGCTCGAAGGCAGCGATGAAGCTGCTTTCGCGCGCGGACGTCGTCATTGCGCTCGGCTCGCGCCTCGGACCGTTCGGCACGCTGCCCCAGCACGGGATGGATTACTGGCCGAAGGACGCGAAGATCATCCAGATCGACGCTGACCATAAAATGCTGGGCCTCGTGAAGAAGATTTCGGTGGGCATCTGCGGCGATGCAAAGGCCGCGGCGGTCGCGCTCACGCAACGACTGGCCGATCGCGAGCTGGCTTGTGACGCCACGCGCAACGAGCGCGCGGACCAGATCGCCGGTGAAAAGGCGGCGTGGGAGAAGGAACTGGACGGATGGACGCACGAGCTCGACAGCTACAGCCTCGACGTGATCGAGGAGAGCAAACGTGAGCGCACCTTCAACGGCGGCCAATACCTCCATCCGCGGCAAGTTTTGCGCGAACTCGAAAAAGCGATGCCTGAAGACGTGATGGTGTCGACCGATATTGGCAACATCAACTCGGTCGCGAACAGCTACCTGCGCTTCAACAAGCCGCGCAGCTTCTTTGCGGCCATGAGCTGGGGCAATTGCGGCTATGCGTTCCCGACCATCATCGGCGCCAAAGTGGCGGCACCGCACCGCCCGGCCGTATCGTACGCGGGCGACGGCGCATGGGGGATGAGCCTCATGGAAACGATGACGTGCGTGCGTCACCAAATTCCCGTCACCGCCGTCGTGTTCCACAATCGCCAATGGGGCGCGGAAAAGAAGAATCAAGTCGACTTCTACAACCGCCGCTTCGTTGCGGGCGAACTCGACAATCAAAGCTTCGCCGCAATTGCGCGTGCGATGGGCGCGGAAGGCATCGTGGTCGACCAGCTCGAGGACGTAGGGCCGGCGCTGAAGCGAGCGATCGATCTGCAGATGAACGAAGGCAAGACGACGATCGTCGAAATCATGTGCACCCGAGAACTCGGCGACCCGTTCCGCCGCGATGCGTTGTCCAAGCCGGTGCGCCTGCTCGAGAAGTACAAGGACTACGTCTGAGGATTTTTCGATCCCGAAGCAGCGATTCACAACCGGCCTGCGGGCCGGTTTGGCATGACACCGGCTCAAAGGCCGGGGTTTAAAACCGAGGCTAGATTTACGATGAAAGCCCTTAACCGCATCATCGAAGCCGCACGCATGTCGCCGATGCGCATCGTGCTCTGCGAAGCCGAAGATCCACGTGTGCTCACCGCCGCCGTTCGTGCGAGCCGGGAGGGCATCGCGCGCATCGCGCTGGTCGGCAACCCGCTCGCGGTCCGCGCGGCAGCGGAGCGCGCGGCGCTGGCGCTCGACGACAACCTGGTGATCGTCGATCCGGCTGGATCGGAGTGGCGAGCCGCGTTTGCCGACGAACTGGTCGCACTTCGTCGCAGCAAAGGCATGACGAACGAGCTCGCGCAAAGCGAAGTGCTCAAGCCGCTCGTGTTCGCGGACTTGATGGTGCGGCTCGGCTATGCGGACGGCTCGGTTGCCGGCGCCGTCCACACCACCGCCGACGTCGTACGCTCGGCGATTCAGTTGATCGGTCTCGATCCGTCGTTCAAGCTCGTGTCGAGCTTCTTTCTGATGATGCTGTGCGAGCCGTTTCACCGCTATAAGGGCGGGCTCGTCTTCTCCGATTGCGCGCTCGTCGTCGATCCGGACGCGGCCCAGCTGGCCGAGATCGCAATGGCGGCCGCCGACAGCGCGCGCGCACTTTTGATGGAAGAACCGCGCGTTGCGATGCTCTCCTTCTCGACGAGCGGCAGCGCGCATCATGCGCACGTCGACAAGGTCATCGAGGCAACGCAGCGAGTGAAGGCGTTGCGGCCCGGTCTCGCCATCGATGGCGACGTCCAGCTCGACGCGGCGCTGGTCGCCGAGATTGCGGAACGCAAGATCGAGCATTCGCAGGTGGGCGGCCACGCCAACGTCCTGGTTTTCCCGAACCTGGACGCCGGCAATATCGGCTACAAGCTCGCTGAGCGCATCGGAGGCGCGAAAGCGATCGGCCCTTTGCTCCAGGGGTTGCACTTCCCTGCCAACGATCTTTCGCGCGGCTGCAGCGCCGAGGACATCTACTATGTGATCGCGGCTACCGCGGTTCAGGCACAAGCCGCACACGATCGCGCCGGACATCAGTCGAGCGCGCCGCACGCCGCTTAACTTCTTGACCGATGAGCTAGGGCAACGGCGCGTCAACCTCCGCTAACGGCGCGCCCCGATCCATTGGGCCAACCTTGCCACCTCTGTCATATCGAGTCGAGCCGCCGGATCGAGCGCCGCGCAATACCGGTAGAAAAGGCTCGGGTCGCGCCCAAGCCCTAGCCCGATGATTTCCACGTCGCGCAGCGTCTCGCGCCGCGCAAGCACATCCCGTAGGTGATTATCGAGGTACGCTGCGCCGTTGGTCTGCGCGGTAGCCGCATCCATGGGGCTGCCGTCGGATATCACCACGAGGATGCGCCGCGCGCACGCATGCGCGGCGAGCCGGGTGCAGGCCCACTCGACAGCCTCGCCGTCCGCGCCTTCACGAAAGAGATCGGCTTTGAAGAAGGCAGCGAGATCAGCGCGCGCACGCCGCCAGGTATCTTCAGCTCGCTTGAACACCATATGGCAAACTTCGTTCAAACGCCCCGGGTGCGGTGGCCGTCCGCGCGCAAGCCAATCCAGCCGTGCGCGCCCACCATTCCAAGCGCCCGTGGTATAGCCGAGCACCTCCGTGGCCACGCCGGCCTGTTCACAGGCGCGCACGAGGACGTCGATGAGCATCGCAACCGGTGCGATATGCGCCTTCACCGACGCCGAACAATCCGTCAAGAAGCCCACCACGCAATCGCCGCGCGGCCTCATCCGATCCCGTGTAAACAGCCGCCGCTCGCCGGGCGAACTGATGAGCTGCGCGAGACGTCTTCCGTCGATGCGCCCTTCTTCTTCGCCGAATGACCAGCCGTCCCGCTCGGGCACCGCAAGCGCTGCCTGCAGTACACGTGCGACGCGGGCGATATTGATCCGGGATGCTGCGATGCGCTCATCGAGCCTCTCGCGGTACTCGCGGAGCAACACCGGGCGCACGAGCGTCCCCGCGCGAACCTCACGATCGTATTGCGTCGTGTAAGCGACATAACCGGGCGATGTGCCGGGCACGCCGCGTTGACTCGTCGTCGCCCCACCCGGCGCGGCCTCGCTCGATTCCTCGGAATCGAACTCGAAATCGGCCCAGAGCGAAAACGACGTCAACGCGTCGTCGGCATCGCGGGCTTTGTCTTCAGAGTCCGAAGCCAATGCGTCGCGCGCCTCATCGAGCATCGACGCCACCTGTTGCGCCAACTGGCATGCATGCGTTGCATAGGCGCGTTGATCGAATCGATGCCGGCGCAAATCGGCCAAGTGAGTGCCGATTGTCGGCACAATGGCAGCCCGTGTCGCCTCGATCAGATGTTCGGTGTCTTCGAGCACGGGCCAGCCGGTCACGCGCGACCATACGACTTGTACGACGGTATAAACGAGGATGCCGAGATGATCGTCGGCGAGCCCACTGCGGTTGTACGCTCTCAACCATCCTTCGAACCGGTCCCGAACGTTGCGCGCGAGGCCCGGCATGCCGGGCAACGACAATGCTTCGCAACGCACCTGCTCGAATAGCTCGAACAACAAACGCGCAACGCGATGAGCGGGCGCCATGGATCGATGCATCGCCGGATCCGAATGGAGCAGCCTTACCGCGGCGCCATCGGCCGCACCGCGCAGTGCGGCCAGATTCTCCTCGTAGGCGTTGCCGCGCAGATGCGGCGCATAAAGCGGGAGCGGAAGCGACTGCCGGCATAGCCGGCCGCCGCGGTAGTGCAGCGCGGCCTCCCCCGTCAATGCGCGCACGGCCGCTGCGCACAGCGTTTCGACGCGTAGTGCGGCGCATACCGCTTCGGGCGACGGGATCGTCGACATCATGAGCGCGGCGGCAGGTCGCCACCTGGCTCGCCGTCCATCTCCGAACCGCAAAGCTCGACGCCGAAGCAACGCTGGTAGTACTCGGCGACGATCGACCGCTCGGATTCATCGCACTTATTCAAGAACGTTAGGCGAAACGCGAGCGCCGGATCGCGAAAGATCTGGCAGTTCTCGGCCCAATTGATGACGGTGCGCGGCGACATCAGCGTGGAGAGGTCGCCCGTGGCGAAACCCTTGCGCGTCAGCGCGGCCATGCCGACCATCGATTCGACGAGCGCACGGCCCGCTTCATCGGCCATTTCAGGGACGCGCGCCAGCACGATGCCCGCCTCTTCCTCGGGCGGCAAGTAATTGAGCGTCGCCACCACGTTCCAGCGATCCATCTGCGCGTGATTGAGCATTTGCGTGCCGTGGTAAAGGCCGTTGAGATTGCCGAGGCCCACGGTATTCGTCGTCGCGAACAATCGGAAATACCGATGGGGACGAATCACACGGTTCTGATCGAGCAACGTGAAGCTCCCATCGCGTTCCAAGATTCGCTGGATGACGAACATCACATCGGGCCGCCCCGCATCGTATTCGTCGAAGATCAGGGCAACGGGTCGCTGCAGAGCCCAGGGTACGATGCCTTCCTGGAATTCGGTCACTTGCCGGTCGTCACGTACGACGATGGCATCCTTGCCGACGAGATCGAGCCGGCTGATGTGCCCGTCGAGATTCACGCGAACGCACGGCCAGTTCAAGCGCGCGGCAACCTGCTCGATGTGCGTCGATTTGCCGGTGCCGTGCAGGCCCTGGACCATCACGCGCCGGTTGCGTGTGAAGCCGGCGAGGATCGCGAGCGTGACTTCCTCATTGAAGCGATACGCGGGATCGATGTCGGGCACGTGATCGTCACGTTCCGCGAACGCCGGCACCTTCAGGTTCGAGTCGATGCCGAAATGCTCACGCACGGACACCATGCGATCGGGCATCTCCTTCATGAAATCCGTCGTCACACCGCTCTCCTCTCGACCCCACGCATCATCGAATTGCCATCGGATATACGGTGAGAATTTTATCGGCCTGCGGTGGGCCGCCGGTAGCACCAGTGAGCCCATTTCGACTGGTACAGCAACCCGAATTCGAGGGATTTCCACCGCCGCTGTCCTTCACTCGTTTTGATCCGGAATCGACGGATTCCGTTTCAGTTCCTCCTGTCCGCGGCGCTCGGGCTTGCGCCCGCACATGTCTTGCCCGACATTGCATCAGCAAGCAAACCGCGCCGGTGCTGCGCGGCTTGCGCTGGAACGAAAAGAGAGGCTGTTCATGGATCTGGAAGTCGACTATGTGATCGTCGGCGCAGGATCGGCCGGATGCGTATTGGCCAATCGTTTGAGTGCCGATCCGCGCAATGCGGTGCTTCTGCTCGAGGCGGGGGGCCCGGACACCAATCCCTGGATTCACGTGCCCGTGGGCTACTTCAAAACCATGCACGATCCCGAACTCGATTGGTGCTATCGGACTGAACCCGACGAAAACGTCGCCGGACGTCGAATCGATTGGCCCCGCGGCAAAGTGCTCGGCGGGTCGAGCTCGCTCAACGGTCTGCTTTATGTGCGCGGCCAACGCGAGGATTACGATCGATGGGCCGAACTCGGCAATCGCGGCTGGGGTTATGCCGACGTCCTGCCATACTTCAAGAAATCGGAAGACCAGGAGCGCGGTGCGGACGCCTATCACGGTGTTGGCGGGCCGCTCAAGGTGTCCGACCTGCGGTTGCGCCGCCCGATCGCCGATCGCTTCATCGCTGCCGCGCAGGAGATCGGGATTCCCTTCAATCCCGACTACAACGGCGCCCGTCAAGAAGGCGTCGCCTGTTTTCAGCAGACGGCTCACAACGGCTTTCGCTGGAGCACCGCGAAGGGATTTTTGAAGCCAGCCCGCGCACGCCCGAACTTGCAGGTCCATACGCGTGCGCAGGTATGCCGGATCCTTTTTAGAGGCGCGACGGCCATCGGCGTCGAATATCTGCATAACGGCGAGCGCAAGAGTGTGCACGTGCGAGCCGAGGTCATCGTTGCCGCCGGCGCGATCGGCTCGCCGCAGATTCTGCAGCTCTCGGGCATTGGCCCCGCGAAGCTCTTGCAACGCGTGGGAGTGCCGGTGCGGGTCGAGCTGCCGGGCGTCGGACAAAATCTGCAGGATCATTTGCAAGTGAGGCTGGTGTTTCGCACGCGCGAACGCACGCTCAACGACGAGGTCAATCATCCACTGCGCAAGGCTTGGATCGCCATGCAATACGCGCTGTGGCGCACCGGCCCGCTCACGTTGGCCGCGAGCCAAGTTGTGATCTTCACGCGTTCGAGCCCCGGCGTGGATCGCCCCGACATCCAGTTCCATATGCAGCCGCTCAGTGCCGACAAGCCCGGCGAAGGCGCGCATCCGTTCTCGGCGTTCACCTCATCGGTTTGTCAGTTGCGTCCCTTCAGCCGCGGTCACGTCGAGATCTGCGCGGCCGACCCGCTGCGGTATCCCCTTATCCATGCCAATTATTTGTCCGACCAACGCGATCATCCGATCGTGATCGGGGCGATCAAGGTTGCGCGCCGCATCGCGGCCGCACCTTCGCTCGCGCCGCAGATCGTCTCGGAGTTCACGCCCGGCCCGGAGTATCAGAGCGATGCGGAACTGCTCAAGGCGGCCCGGCGATTCAGCCAGTCGATCTATCATCCGGCGGGGACCTGCAAGATGGGCCGCGATCCGCTGGCAGTCGTCGACGATCGGCTTCGCGTACACGGGGTCTCCCGGTTGCGCGTGGTCGACGCGTCGATCATGCCGGAGCTGGTGTCGGGCAATACGAATGCGCCGGTGATCATGATTGCCGAGAAAGCTTCGGACATGATCCTGGACGACCACAGACAACGAGCGGCATCCATAGTGGAGCCCGCGGAAACGCGAACCTGAACCGCTGGGGCTATCGACGCGGCCCGGATCACGCGAAACGGGCCCGCGCCACATCACCGCCGCCAACGGAGCGGCCGGCGCAGCGTATGCCGTTCCATCCGCACCCCAGGCATCGCATCGAGAAACGCAAGCGCACTGCCCCGCGCACCGCCCTCGCGCCGCTCGCGCTCCTCGTCGGCCTCCACAGTGCGAGCGGTGTTGATGAAGAGGGCGGCGACGATACCGAGCGCGAGCAGGCCGGCCGATACCATGAACGGCACGTTATAGCTGCCGGTACGCTCGATCAGATAACCGAACGCGACTGGCGAGATCATCCCCGCCACGCCGAAGCCCGTATTCATCATGCCACCCGCTGTACCGGCATATTTCCCGGCGATGTCGAGCGGCAACGTCCACAAGACCGGGTTCGTGATCTCAAGGAAGAAGAACGAAGCCGTCAGCAGCCATACCGCCTCGATCGGGCTCGACACGGAAGTCATCGGCAACAGGAATGCGAGTGAGCCGCCCATGCCGACGACGAGCACGGCACAGCGTGCCAAACGCAACCGTCCTGTGATCTTGAAGATTCGATCGGACACCACGCCGCCGAGCGTGTCGCCGATGACGCCGGCGAGCAACGGCAATGCCGTGAAAAGCGCGAGTTGCTTGAGGTCGAACCCACGCGAGTCCTTCAGATAAGACGGCAACCAAGTCAGATAAACCCAAAGCAGCCAGCCGTAACAGAAGTCGACAAAGGTGACAAGCCACATGCGGTGGATCAGCTTGCGCCACGGGGTTGCCGTTTTCCTGGCGCGCTCGCAATCCCCCGTCCGATAGCCGATCTCGGCGGTTTCCTCAGGCGTGATGCGACGATTCTGCTCAGGGGAATTCGTAAATACCAACAGATAGAGCACCGTCCATGCAAGGCTTGCAATGCCGAGCAGAATGAAGGCATCGCGCCATCCCCCGGCCACAACGACGGCCAACACCAGCGGCGGCGTCACTGCGCCGCCAAGACGTGCGAAGCTATGCGTAATGCCCTGGGCGAAGCCGCGCTCGCCAACAGGCATCCAGTAGGTGAACGCGCGCGTAGCGGTGGGAAATGCGCCGCCCTCGCCGATACCCAGCGTAAAACGGAGCGCAACCAGCATCGCGACGCTGCCTGCGAAACCCGTTGCGAGTGTGGCCGCGCCCCAGATGAGAGAAAGGCAGGTCAACACGAGCTTCGGCCCGAACTTATCCGATAGCCAGCCGCCGATGATCTGCATCACTGCATACGGATACGCGAATGCGGAAAAAACGAGGCCGAGTTGAACGGTCGTGAGCCCCATCTCATGACGAATCAACGGGCCGGCGACCGCGATGTTCACTCGGTCGATATAAGAAATGAAATACATGAGACACATCACAGCCAAGATGATGTGACGCGTCTTCACACGTTGTACGCGGTGTTGCATGCTGTTGTCTCCCACTGTCTCTTTCTAGGTGATGGCGATGTCGATGACGGGCCGCGCGATTGCGGCCAGACCGGCACGCCTCAATCGGGCGCCGGCGCCAGCAATTTGAGCCGCTGCACCTTGCCCGATGGACCGCGCGGCAATTCGCTCACGAAGCGGAATTCCTTGGGCGTCTTATATCGGCCCAGCTCACCCAGACAGTGGGCCCGCAGCTGGTCGGCATCGGGCGCATTCGCCCCGTCCGCTTCGCGCAGCACGACAAACGCGACGATCTCTTGCCCATAGGCGGAATCGGGCACGCCGACGGCTGCGGCGTCGAGTACACCTGGATGGCGCAGCAACGCCTCGTCGATTTCGCGCGGCGCGATGTTCTCGCCGCCCTTGATGATGAGCTCCTTCGAACGGCCGTTGATATAGAAGTAACCGTCAGCATCGCGATAGCCGAGATCTCCTGTGCGCAGCCACCCATCAGCCGTGAACGCCTTGGCGGTTTCTTCCGGCCGCTTGTAGTAGCCGCGGGTCACCTGCTCGCCACGTAAGACGATTTCGCCGGGTTCGTTCGCTGCGCACTCGCGGCCTTCGCGATCGATTACCTTTGCCTCGGCGCCTGAAGGAAGGCCGACGCTGCCGATGCGTCGGCGAGCCGGTTCATAAGGATTGCTGAATATCGGCGCGGCCGTCTCCGTCATCCCCATCGTCTCGATAATGCCGATGCCAAAACGGGCCTCGAACGCGCGGTGATGGTCAGCCGGGAGTGCCGCCGATGCGCTGCGGCAGAACTTGAGCGCCGACAGGTCGAGGCCGCGCGGCTCGTCTCCGTTGAGCAAGTAGGCGACGATTGTCGGAACCACGTTGATCCATGTGCATCCCAAACGCGCCGCCTCCCGCCAGAACGTGCGCGCGGAAAAGCGCGGCGTCAGCACGGCCGAGCCTGCGTGGTACAAAGGCGCGAGGATCGTCACGACCAGGCCGTTGATGTGATAAAGCGGCAGCGACGCGAGCACGCGATCGTCGGGGCCTAACCGATGCTCGGCGCTGATGTTCCGTGCGTTGGCCACCAGGTTGTGGTGGCTCAGCAGCACGCCCTTCGGCGCGCCGGTGGTGCCGGAGGTATACATCAGCAGTGCGACGTCCGTCGGAGCGGCAGCGTCGCGCCACATCGCTGACTCATCGTCGCCTGTACCGACGCGCGTCGTCTCGGGCACCGCGGAACGCGCCACTTCCAGAGTCGGCAGAGCAGGTAAGTCGACGGCATCGGGGGCCGTATGGACGAGCGCGATCTCGCGTGTCATGCCCTGCGCGCGCAACTCGGCGCACACGGCGGTGATCGCGTCGGACGTTTCGCCACAAAAAAAGATCATGCGCGTGTCCGAATGCTCGACGATATAGCGCAGTTGAGACGGCTGACACAACAGATTCAACGGATGTGCGATGAGCCCGCTGTACATCGCGCCAAGCAAAAGCGTGGCGGTTTGAACGCCGTTGCCCATGAATACCGTGACTACATCGCCCGGCCGCAAGCCAGCGAGGCGAAACCGCGCCTCGAGCGTTTGACAGCGCTCGCGTAGCGCCGCGAAGGTCATGGCCGTATCGGCGGGTGCGCCACCTGCCCGCCCGTCGTCGCCTTCGTCCGGTGCAGCCAGCAAAAACGGTTTGTTCGGATATTGGATCGCACGTGCGTCGATCAACGCACGGACTGTCGTCGCCGCGCTCATCGACCAACCCTCCCGAAATAGTCACCAAGCAACGCATCGACTTCCGGCATTTCCTCGGCTATCGGATACGCGACGCGCGTCACGTTCAGGTAATGATGGAAATCGAGGTTTCCCGAGAAATTGTTGCGGCCCCAGGTGCCGCAGCCCATCGACAAAGAGAATGGCAAGCCGTTATCGAAGTTGCCGCCCGTCGCGAGACAATGCGCCTGATTGACGATCACCCGCGCAACGGGGAGCCGCTCGCCCAATTCGACTGCGAAGTCCGTACGTGCGGTATGCAGCCCGACCGAATGGCCCGCCCCCATGTACGCGTAGATACGGCGAATCACGTCTGCAGCGTCGGCGAAGTCACGGGCGCGATAGACCGTCAGCACAGGGGACAGCTTTTCGCCCGAGAACGGGTAGTCGGCCCCGAAGCCGGTCTCTTCCACCATGAGGAATCGCGGGCCCTGCCCTGCGACTTCTTCGAGACCGGCCGCTTGCGCAATTTGCGCTGCCGATTTTGCGGTGCAGTGCTCGGACAGTTTGCCGCCGCTCCACATCACAGCTTGCAGCTGCACCTTTTGGGCCGGATCAAGCAACGCGCCTCCGCAGCTGCGCAACTGCGACAGCATCTCGTCATACACGGCGTCCTCGATGACGACGCTATTTTCGGACGAACAGCTCGTTGCATTGTCGAACGCCTTGGATAACGCAATCTTTTGCGCAGCGTCGTGCAAATCCGCTGACCGTTCGACGATCGACGCGACGTTGCCGGCGCCCACGCCGAAGGCGGGCGTGCCGCTCGCATAGGCCATGCGCACGTTCGATTGCGAGCCGGTCGCGACGACGAGGTCGGCCTGCTGCATCAGCGCGCCCGTTGCAGCCTTGCTGATGGGTGCAGGCAAGCACTGCACGAGCGCCGGATCGAGTCCGGCCTTCGCGAACTCGGCGTGAATAAAGCTGATCAGCAACTCGCATGAGGAATGGCCCTTCGGCGAAGGGGCGACGATGACCGCATTGCCGCACTTGAGCGCGTTGATGATCTTGTTCGCGGGCGTGGCGGCCGGATTCGTGGACGGCGTCACCGCGGCGACGACGCCGACGGCGCGCGCGATCTCGATGATGCCCTTCGCGGGATCGCTGGCAATGACGCCACAGGTTTTCTGCCCCTTCAGATCGCGCAGCAGCCCAAGCGTCTTGCGCCAGTTCTTGCGGAACTTGTCGTCGACGTTGCCAAGACCCGTATCGCGCACTGACAATTCAGCAAGCTGGCGATTGCGGGAGGGCTCCATAATCGCCCATGCGGCGGCGGCCGCTGCCGTATCGAGCGCAACCTGGCCCGCGAACTCGAACGCGCGCTGCGCCTCGCGTGCGCGCGCAACTAGCGCGGCGACACGCTGCCCCACTGCCTCGTCCGCTGGCGCCTTAGCGGTTTCGGCTACTGTAGCCCTCACATTCATACTCGGCACTCCGATGGAATAAATTGGCGGTATTGCCAATCTATTCGTCGTCGGTCCGCTTCGAGTCCCGTTTCCCGAGTATTTGTCGACGGCGCTGAGCCTCGCACCGAAAAGTGCAAATTTCGGGACTTCCCCGGGGTCCCGAAAACCGCGAATTGCGATACACAATGCAGCTAGCGGCGGCATCACTAGGATGAAGAGGGGAGACGATGTCGACATCCAACCAATCGAACGCGGCAGCAGTGCGCGCGTTTCGCGTGCTCGAAACATTGGCGGCGGCAGGCGGCCCGCTCTCCATGACGGACCTCGTCGATACCCTCGGGTTGCCCAAGCAAACCGTCCATCGCATCCTCACTCAACTGACCGACGCGTGGCTCGTCACGCGCGGTGCCAGCGACAAGCGTTATGAATGCTCGCCGCGGGTGCGCATGCTCGCCGTCAACGTACTGATGCACGCGGGCCCGGCCGCGGCGCGTCACGTACTGCTCGAGCAGTTGGTCGCGAAAGTAGGAGAAACCTGCAACTTGACGATGTTGTCGGGGAACGACGTCGTGTATGTGGACCGCGTAGAGACGGAATGGCCGCTGCGCATGCATCTGCAGCCGGGATCGCACGTGCCGCTCCATTGCTCGGCCAGCGGCAAGCTATTGATCAGCTTCCTGCCGAAAGACCGGCGAGAGCGGATGATCGATACGCTCCCGCTGCGGGCCTATTCGGAACGAACCATCACCGACCGCGACGCGCTTCGAAAAGAGTTGGCCGTGACACGGCGACGCCGGCTCGCGATCAACAACCAGGAGCACCTGCAGGGCCTGATTGCGATTGCGGTGCCGGTGATGCTCGACCGCCATCGGGCCTGCGCAGCCATCGCGGTGCAGGCACCGGTGGGACGAGTCACGTTGGACGATCTCCTCGCGTTCGAGCCGGATCTCCGGCGCACGGCCGATGAAACCGCCAAGACTTTCCTCACATGATCGAGGGCAGCCCACCGGCTGATCGGCATGTGAATGGGAAGCAAAGCGCGATCGATTAGACTATATTCCTGGAAACGGTCAAAATTTCCGCGCGTCCTTTTTAAGGACTGGCTTAACGCGTGCGTCCCACGCCGCTTCGTCCGGTGACTCCCCGGGGATGGAAGACGTTGAGGAACGGTAAACAACTGCTTCGCTGGCTTGAAGACCAGCATTTTTATCGCGGCCTGACAGCGCCTCATGCCATCGTGGCTGCGGGCGTGATAACGGCTTGCTTCATGGTCGCCATCTGCGCTGTCTCGCTGTATCAGAGCCGACTGGACGCGATGGCGAGAGCCCGGGACACGTCGCGCAACCTTGCCATCATCGCCGAACGAGACATCGAGAGAAATTTCGAACTGTACGCCCTATCCCTCGATGCGGTCGTAGACGGTATCAACGATCCCGAAGTCATGCAGTCGTCGCCACGGCTGCGCCGGGAAGTGCTGTTCGATCGCGCCGCAACGGCTACCTATCTTGGCTCGGTACTGGTGCTCGATGCCGCAGGCGATGTGATCATCGATTCGGGAAGCGACGTCCCACGCAAGGCGAATTTCGCGGACCGGATGTACTTCACGGTGCATCGCGACAACCCGAACGTGGGCGTGTACGTTAGCGACCCTTACTACTCCCGGCTGCGTGGCGGTTCGCCAAGCATCGCGCTGAGTCGTCGAATTTCCCGCCCCGATGGCTCGTTCGCCGGTGTGGTGATGGTCGCGATTCAACTGGACTACTTTCATCACCTCTTTGCGGGATTGTCGCTTGGTCCGCATGGATCGGTCGCGCTAATAGGGCGAAACGGCGCGATGATTATGCGACAGCCCTACGATGTGCACGTCATCGGGCGCAATATCCGAAATGCCAGCACTTTCCGACATTTCGTCTCCGAACCGGAAGGCAGCTTTTCGGACATTTCGACGATCGATGGCGTGCAGCGGCTCTACTACTTCAAAAATTTCCCGCATCTGCCGCTCATCATCATGGTGGCCGACGCTCATGCGGACATCTATGCGGCTTGGCGTCGTCGTGCGATAACGATCGGGTCACTGATTGCCGCGTTTGCAGTCGCATTCATCGGTCTTTCCTTCGCGCTCGGTGCGCAGCTTCAACGCCGGATGCGTGCAGAGTCCGAATTAGCGATGCTTGCGAGGACGGACGGATTAACCGGCCTGAACAACCGCCGCACCCTTGGCGAAATACTCGAACACGAATGGCGTCGGGCTCGTCGTACGCGGAGCGTGTTTTCGTTGCTGTTCGTCGACGTGGACCAGTTCAAGGCCTATAACGACACCTACGGGCATCAAGCCGGCGATGATGCGCTCACCGCTATCGCGAAGTGCATCAGCGAGAATATCCGCCAACCGGCGGATAGCGCCGCCCGCTATGGCGGTGAAGAGTTCGTGATCGTGTTGCCGGATACCACGCCCGAAAGAGCCGCGCCGATAGCGGAGAAAATCCGGACGGCGATTAGCGACCTGGGCATCGAACATACGGGTAGCGAATATGGTCGCGTCACAGCCAGCATCGGTGCGGCCGCATGGACGCCGGATGAAGACGGAGACGTAACGGCAGTCATTCATGCAGCGGATCAAGCCCTATACCGCGCGAAAGCGACCGGGCGGAACAAGGTCGCGCTATTCACTGCCCTCCCCGCATAACCGCGCTGCGACCGTTACTAAAGCCGCATCCGGGACGCAGCAGCACTATGCCGTGTCCCGGTACTCGTAGGACCGAGCCATCCACTTCCAGCCCCCAGGCGCCGGTCTGAGTTCCGCCACCGACAGCGGGGCAATTTCGATCCTCGACATCGCCTTTGGGCCCGCGCCAAGTGCATGCACAATCGCAGCGCGAATGATCGCGCTGTGGGTAATTGCAACAAGGTCGTCCGGGAGCGGAAGCTGGTCGAGCCAAAAGCCGACCCGACGCAAGACGTCCTCGTGCGATTCACCACCGTGCGGCGATGCGGATGGATCGGTTATCCAGGCATTGAGCGCCGCAGGCATCTCTCGGGCTAGCTCCGCAAGTGGCTTTCCGCGCCAGTCGCCGTAGTCGACATCGCGTAACGCATAATCGATGCGAACTTCCGATGCTAAGGCAGCGGCTGTTTGCTGCGCGCAGCGCACTGGACTGGACAGCACTAACGACGTCTGCGGCCACTGGTTGCAAACGGCGGCGGTCCGAGCAAGTCCGTGCGCGTCCAACGGATCGTCGCCTGGGAATTGGCCGACGCGCATCGCGTGGGTAGCGGCGTGTGCGATGAGGTAAAGCGAACGGTGCACCTTCATGCCTCCATGTGGCTTTTCTGGCAAAAGCTGAAACAGCGCATACGATCAGTTTTCAACACTCGAGTAATCGCGCGTACAATCGCCCCGACACGATGTGCGGAAGCCGGTGCAAAACCGGCGCGGCCGCGCCACTGTAACCGGCGATCTCCGATCCCGGAAGCCAGACCCGCCATCATCTCCCCCACAACCATTTATCGGGCGCGATCCCCGGAGGTTAAATCATGAATGAAGCAGTCCTGAAGCCCGCCATAGTGCCGGCCCCGATCCCCATGCGCGAGCTTCTGCCTTGGGTGGTGTTCGTCGGTCTGATCCTGCTACTGGCGATCTACTTTGTCGGCGCTGAAGAAGGCGCGACGTCGATCGTTCCCGGCATGTATGTTCACGAATTCGTGCATGACGGCCGGCACCTCCTCGGCTTCCCCTGCCACTGACGCGGAGATCACGATGGTCGGAAAGCTGCTCGTACGCGGGATGCTCGCAGGCATCGCCGCAGGCCTGCTCACGTTCGGTTTCGCGAAGCTGGTCGGCGAACCGCAAGTTGATCAAGCGATCTCCTTCGAAGAAAAACTGGACGCCGCCAAAGGCGAGGCGCCGGAACCTGAACTGGTGAGCCGCCACACGCAGGCCGGCCTCGGACTGCTTACGGGCGTCGTTACCTACGGTGCGGCATTCGGTGGGCTGTTCGCGCTGACGTTCGCCTATGCATACGGGCGAGCGGGCCGCCTGCCGGCTCGGCCGCTTGCCGCGTGGCTCGCGCTGGCGGCATTCATCACGCTTGTGATCGTGCCCAACGTCAAGTATCCGGCCAACCCGCCGTCGGTCGGCGACCCCGGCACCATTAGCTATCGCACCGGCCTCTTCTTCCTGATGATCGCAATCTCGATCGCGACGATGGTGTTCTCGATCAACGTGCGCCGCGTTCTACTGGCGAAGCTCGGCCAATGGAACGCGTCAATCATTGCGGGACTCTTATTCGTCGCGATCATCGCCGCGGTGCAGCTAGGGCTGCCATCGATTAACGAGGTGCCTGCTGCCTTTCCGGCTGTGGTGCTGTGGAAGTTCCGCGCTGCCGCGATCGGCATGCAGGTGATCATGTGGGCGACGATCGGCCTGCTGTTTGGCGCGTGGGTCGAACACGGCGAACGCGCCGAGGTGAGTGTCTGAAGCACGTCTCTATCGGGCCACGAATGCGGCCCGATTGTCGATGAGGTCCGGCGGCAGGCGCTTGCCGGACCTGTACTTTGCGAGCGCGCGCCTCGCGGCTAGTCGTCACGTCAGCGCCTTCCTGCTCTGACCGAAAATTATTTGCCAGATCGAATCACGCACCTATACTTCTATTCGCCTGACGATATCCGCGGTCGCAACCATTGAATTTCGGCAAATGGAAGTGCGACGAATCAGCAAAATGGCGGAGCAAATGGCTTGAGCTTGGACGATTGCCACTTGGAATCCCCGAATATTCTTTGTTTTGTTGTCTGGCGAAGCAAAGCAAGGGTTGTCGATACCAGTCATGGAAAAGACGTTCAGGGCGGCTGTTGGGAGGTGGTGGGGCCCCCGTGAACAAAACGAAGGGGAGGCCTCCAGACACGCCGCCCCCGCGCACGCACAGACTCAGTGCCCGCGCGTGCCTGCCTGGGCGGCCGCCGCGGCGTGGGGAAGCTCGCTTCTAGCCATCCTCGTGCTCGTCGCCGTCAAGCTCGACCTCACTGCGCAGTTCTGCCTTTCCTTTTCCGTGCTTGGCGGGATGATCGTGCTGCGTCACACATCCAGCCTCGAGCGCAGCCGCCTCTTCTTCCTGCTGTGCTCGGGTTTCCTGACCTTCCGCTACCTGTACTGGCGCACCACGTCGACGCTCGGCTACAACGGCCTGCCCGACTTCCTCTTCATGCTGCTGCTGTACGGCGCCGAGCTGTATGGCATCGTGGTGGCCCTGCTCGGCCTCTTCGTCAATAGCCGCCCGCTGCAGCGCACAGCCGCGCCGCTGATCCGCATGCCGGGCGCGCTGCCGCGCGTCGACGTCTTCGTTCCGACTTACAACGAGCCGCCCGAGTTGCTCGAAGTCACGCTACGCGCGGCGCTCGATATGCGCTATCCGTGCGAGCTGCTGAACGTCTATTTGCTGGACGACGGCGGCACGCAGCAAAAACTCACGCAGCCGGACGCGGCGAAGGCGGCGGAGGCGCGAGCGCGGGCCGACGCGATGCGGGCGATGGTCGAGCGCCACGGCGGCATTTACCTCGCGCGCGAGCGCAACGAGCACGCGAAGGCCGGCAACATCAATGCCGCGCTCACGTGCACCGACGGCGACCTGATCGCGATTTTCGACGCGGACCACGTGCCCACCGCCGACTTCCTGGAAAAGACCGTCGGCTATTTTCAGCGCGATGAGAAGCTGTATCTGGTGCAGACGCCGCACTTCTTCATCAATCCCGACCCGCTCGAAAAGAACCTCGGCATGTTCGGCAAGATGCCGCCCGAGAACGAGATGTTCTATTCGGTCGTACAGCGCGGGCTCGACTTCTGGAACGCGTCGTTTTTCTGCGGGTCGGCGGCAGTGCTCAGACGCCGGTGCCTCGAGGAGATCGGCGGGATCTCGGGCACGTCGATCACTGAAGATGCGGAGACGGCACTCACGTTGCATGCGCTCGGCTACCACAGCGCTTACGTGAGCGAGGCGCTGGTCTCCGGCCTGCAGCCCGAGACGTTTGCGAGCTTCATTGTGCAGCGCGTGCGCTGGGCGCAGGGAATGATCCAGCTTTTCCTGTTGCGCAATCCGCTGCGGCTGGCGGGACTCTCGCTCCCACAGCGGTTATGCTACTTCTCGAACGCATTTTTCTGGTTCTTCTGTTACGCGCGTCTCGTGTTCGTCTTTGCGCCCATCATGTACCTGGTGTTCGGGCTGCAGTTCTATAACGCAACGATTCCGCAATTTTTCGCGTACGGCCTGCCGCAGATGATCGCGGCAATCCTCACGTCCGACTTCCTGTTCGGCCGCTACCGCTGGACACTGATCTCCGAAGTGTATGAGCTGCTGCAGTCGATATTCTCCCTGCGCGCGATTGTCTCCGTGATGCGGCATCCCCGCGCGCCCGGCTTCAACGTGACGCCCAAAGGCGAGCGGATCGACGAAGACACCATTTCAGCGCTGGCCGGGCCGTTCTATATCGTCTACGCTTTCGTGCTGATTGGCACCGCCTTCGGCATCTGGAAGCTGCTGCACGGCGCGCCTCACCGCGACGTAATCATCGCCGCGCTCGGCTGGAGCGGCCTGAACCTGATCCTGCTGAATGCGTGCCTCGGCGTGCTGTACGAGCGCAAGCAACGGCGAGCCGTGCCGCGCGTGCCGGCCAGTCTCGACGCGATGCTGCATGTGCCGCCCGCGTCCGCTGATAAAGCTTGCGAGACCGAGGCCGCACCGCCCCTCGCCTGCCGCGTGGTCGATCTATCGGCGGGCGGCCTCAAGCTGGTCATCCCCGCAGCCGAAGAAACGCGCGTGCCGCGCAACGGCACCGCGACGCTGGAATTATTCAACCCGGCGGTCGGCCGCGTGAGTCGCATCTCGCTCATGGTGCGCAACACATTCGCCGCCACGGATGGCTCGCTCACGGTCGGCGCGCAGTTCGCGGACACCAGCGTGGCCGGGATGTCGGAGCAGGTCGCCCTCGTGTTCGGCGACAGCGGCCGCTGGCGCGCGTTCCGGGAAAGCCGCAACCGCCGCGTCGGCATCCTCCGCAGCCTCGGCATCATCGTGAGCCTCGGCACGGTGCACGCATTCGGCCACTACCGCGTTTTCTTTGGCGGCATGCTCCGGTACGCCGCGCTGGCGTCGCGCCTCGCATTCGGCCTCACCCGTTCGCTCCGCTTCATCAGACAGGCAGACTCATGAGTGTTTCGCTGATTTCCCGCGCCGCGTTCCGCACGATGTGCTGTACGCTCGCGCTGCTATCGGCCGGCGCGGCGCTAGCCACCGAACGTGCCGAGCGCATCGCGGCCGCACCCGCGCAGGCCCGCCCCGCCGCCGCGACGCCGGAAGCGAAACCCCCAACCAACACACCCATTGCAGCGGCCATTAACGTTTCGCTAGCGACACTCGGCAATCTGTCCGGCCCGTTGCGGCTCGCGGGCACAGCAGCGTCGGGTTCGATCAGCGTGCCGCTGTCGGCCCGAGAAACGCTGCGGGAAGCCGCGCTGCACCTCGTCTTGTCCAATTCGGTGTCGCTACTCACCGACCGCTCGCAACTCGCTGTGCGCGTGAACGACAGGACCATTGCGCAGCTGCAACTGTCGTCGCGGCAGCCGGAGACGACTGCCGACATCCGCATCCCGACCGAGTTGCTGCGCGCCGGCTACAACGCGCTGACCTTCGCAGTCGCCCAGCATTCGACCGAAAACTGCGAGGACCCGGATGCGCCCGAGCTTTGGACCGAGATCGACACGACCGCGTCGACCCTGCGGATGCAGGCGGAATTGAGGCCGCTCGCGCCGAAGCTGGCCGACCTCGGCGACCTGATCGATCCGCGGCAGGCGTCGCCGCGTTCAATCGCAATCGTCACGGCCACGAAGCCCCAAAGTGATCTTCAGCTCGCCACCGGCGGCCTGCTCGCGCAGGGCGTCGCACTCCGGCTGCGCTATCTGGCCGGCGCACCGCGCGTGTTCGAGGCGAAGCCCGGCATGGGCGGCGGCGTTGTGCCGGGGCTCGCGCTCGCGCCGCTCGCTGGCTCCGATCTGCTGCTGGTCGGCACGCGCGACGCGTTGCGCGGCTATCTCGACGCGCAGACCACGGCGCATATCGATGGCGCCTTTCTCGGCGTCTACCCGCGGCCGGACGATCCGCGCCGGTTCATGCTGATCGCAAGCGGTCGCAACGACGAAGAGGTCAACCGTGCCGCGCGCGCGTTTGCGCACCCCGGACTGCCACTGCCCCAGCGTAGCGAGCTCACCATCGAGTCGCTCGACGAAGCCGCATTGCCGCCGTGGTCGGCCGGGCGGGTCGTGTCAGGAACGCAGCCGCACACATTACGCGAGCTCGGCTTCAGGAGCCGCACGCTGCGCCGGAGCGAGCGCGCAGACATCGACGTCGTGTTGCCGGCCGACATCTACGCGCCCGAAGATGCGCAGGTGGTGCTCGACTTCAACTTCACCGAAGGCGCGAAGATGCGCGAAGACTCGGTGCTCAACCTCTTTCTGAATGGGCGTTTCGAACAGGTGATCGCCCTCGACCAGCCGCGCGGCGCCGTGATGCGGCACTACCGCGTGGCCATCCCGCTGCGCAGCTTCCGCTCGGGGCCGAACACGCTGTCGCTGCGGCCCGACTTGGTGCCGCTCATCACCGACCGGTGCGCACTGCGACAGACGGACAACCTCGCGTTGACGGTGTTCGACGACTCGACGCTGACGCTGCCGCCCGCGTCGCACTTCACGACGCTGCCCGACCTCAAGCGCTTCGCCGACAGCGGCTTTCCGTACACCGCCCGTGCGGACGGCTCAGAGCTCGCCGTGCAGATCGCTTCGCGCGACGACAGCAGCATCGCCGCCGCGTGGGCGCTCGTCGGCAAGCTCGCACAACGGCAAATGACGCCGCTCACCGCAGCACAAATCACCTTCGGCGAGCCGCTGCCCGGACGGAATACCGTCCTCGTCGGCGCGGCTGGTGCGTTGCCTGCGGCCCAACTCGCGAATGCACCGTGGACGCCGGGGCGCAGCGTGCGCATTGCGGCCGCGGCCCCAGCCACCACCGAGATGCCGCTCAACGAGCGTGCCGGCAACTGGCTCTCGCGCCACTGGGGAGGCTTCGTCAACGCGTCCGCGCAGACCGCAGCGCCGGCCGACGTCACGTTGCACGGTACGACGCCGCTGTCGCAGCAACTGCTCGTCATGCAGTATCGCGGCAAGCCTGGCGCCGCCCTCACCGTGCTGACGGCCGCGAGCGCGGCCGAGCTGCTGCAGGGCGTGACGCGGCTCGTCGAGCCCAGCTACTGGAACAATCTGGACGGCGACATCGCGCTGCTGACGTTCGACCAGCCCAGCCTGTGGACCGCGCAGATTGGAAGTACCTACGAAACGGGCACGCTCGGCGCGTGGGACTGGCTCGGCTTCACGCTGTCGCGCCACCCATGGCTCGGCTATGCCGCGCTCGTGCTGCTGCTCGCCGTGTTCGCCGCCTCGACAGCGCTGTTGCTGCAACGCCATCACCGGAACCGTCACCGTGATGCGGCGCAATAGGCGCAAATCGCGTGTTGCGCGTCGCACGGGGCAGTACGCAGTCTGGGGATGCTTGGCGCTATCGCAGTGGGCCTGGGGCGCACAGGACAATCTGGTCGGCATCGAGCGACATGGTGCGGCGCCCGCAGGCGCCAGCGCGAGCAGCACGGCAACGACCCAGGCGACACAGCAGCCGCAGCGCAGCCTGGAACGCGCCGCCAACGCGGCCGCGCCGGCGAGCATCGTGCAGACGGAGCAGCGGAACTTGCTGCCGGCTCCGGCATCCGCGCCCGCGTCTGCTACTCGCGCGACCGCCGGCAACGAGGCTGCGTCCGCGGTAACCGCCGGCGGTACCAACGCTCCTGCCGCGCCGAGCGCCGACGAGCGTCCGCTCTGGCGACTGCTGCACGAGAAGCGGCTGGCCGAATTCGACCGCAGAGTGGCAGCGCTCGCGCGGGATGTCCCGTCGTGGAAACCGTCGCGCTCGCTCGTCGGAGAGCGCGCGCGACTGCAGCAGGAAGCCGATATCGCGGCGGCGCTGAACGGCGGCGAACCGGGTGCGCTGCGTTTGATGATCGCGCGGGCACCGGATGAGTTCGGTTGCGCTCATATCGACCGAGTCTGGAAGGCAGCTGACCTGTTCGCGCGCACCGGTCACGCCGACGAGATCGCCCCGCTGTACCGTACGGTTATTCCGAACTGCAAGCCGGACGCCAACCGGATCGCGACGCTGTACCGCGCCGAGCAGACGCTGCCGGCCGCGCAGGCGGACGCGCTGATCGAACTCGAAGCGGCGCAGGGCCAGCGCGACGGCGATAACGAAGCGGCCTTCCGGCGCCTGCGCTATCAGCGCGCGGTCGCGAAGCTCGGCGCCGAAGCGCCGGACAGCGCCGGCTCGGCACAGCAACTAGCGGCGCTGGCACCGTCCATTCGCGCGTATCGCGATGGACCCGCTGCGACGCTCGCCGGCTGGATCGCGCTTGGACAGCATCGTGTTGCTGAAGCGGATGACTGGCTTACGAGAGCCCTCGTGTACACGCCCGACGATGTCGACGCGACGCTCGGGCTCGCGCAAACGCGTATCGAAGTGCGCGCTTACGACTCAGCACAGGCGTTGCTCGAGCAGCCGGCACTGCGCGCCGAACCGCGCGCACACAGGGCGCGTGCGCAACTCGCGCTTGCACAAGCGAATGCCGCGTATGGGCAGCACCACTACCGCGAGAGCCTGCAGTGGCTCGATCGGGCAACGAGCGAAGGACTGCCCGCTGCGCAGAGCGCCGCGCTGCATGGCTGGGCCCTCTATGCGATGGGCAAGTATGCGCAGGCCGCCGCGGCGTTCCGCACGAGGTACGAGCAGGATCACGACGACGATATGGCCGAAGGGCTCGCGCTTGCCTTGCATGCAATGAAAGAACGCAAGGTGCCGCGTGATTGGGACGACGCGCCTGCCGGCTCAGCCAACATGGGTCCGGCGGCGAAAGCGGACGGCGAGGGTCGCGTCGCTGCGTACCTCGATGCGCTCGATGCACAGCAGCTCTATTACAGCAAGCAGTTTGTCGCGTCGCAGGCCGCGTTGCGTGACGCGCTCGCCGGCCCTGCGGATGAGCAACGGATCACGCGTTACGTGCCGGCCGACCTGACTGGCATCGATGCGGCATCGGTCGCGGGTGGCATCACGTGGGCCGATCACGTCGGCACATCGGGACAGGGGCGGCTCGATACGATCGCGCCTGAGCTCCGCAGTGAGTGGATCCGCAACGGCGCGCAATACGAGCTGCGGTACCGGCAGCTGTTCCTGAGTGCGGGAACGACTTCGCTGGATCAGACCGTGCCGGGATTGCCCGATCTCTTCGGTTCCGACCGGCTGTCCGTGAGTGAGCTGGCCGATTGGAAACGTGCCATGCGCATGCCTTTGCTCGGCGGCAGCGCGCGCGCCGAAGAACTGCAGGGAATGGTATCGGACACGTTGCGCATCGGCACACTACCGCAATTCGGCTGGCGTCTATCGCTCGGCGCCACTCAGGGCGGGCCCTCCGGTTTCCAGCCCAATACGCTGGCGAGCATTGGCCAGGAGACGGCGTGGGGCATGTGGTCGGCTTATATGGGCGTCACGCCGGTACGGGACTCGCTGTTGTCGTGGCGCGGCATGCCGCTGACGCTGCCGGACGCTGACGGGACAGACAGATGGGGCGCTGTACGCCGTGCGGCGGGCGGCACAAAGTTCCGCTGGCAGTTCGCGCCGCGCTGGACGATCAGCGCCGCGGCGGAAGCACAGTGGCTCACTGGAATGAATGTCGTGGGTAATAACGGCGTGTCGGCCGATCTGTCGAGCGGCTACGATTTTCGCGTACCCGGTTTCGACTATTTCAGCACGGGACCTGCGGTGCATTACCTCTCGTACCGACGCAACGAGAACTTCTATAGCTGGGGCCAAGGGGGGTACTACAGCCCGCAGTCGTCGATCAGCACCGGCCTGGCACTCCAATGGCTATCGAACGAGGGACGAAGGTGGCAATGGCAAGGGAACCTCGAAGCCGGCTGGAACAATACCGTTCAGCATACGGAGCGGTGTTTCCCGCTCGGTCTGCCCAGTTCGCTCGCGGATGAAATTGCGGGAATCTCCGATCCCGACCACTCGGCGGCTGAGAACCAGGCGCGCGCTGCCACCCTCAGCTGCGCCGGCAGCCACGACCACGGCATCTACACCCACGCGCAAGTGTCGGCCGTGGTCAAACTCTCACCGCTATTGCAGGCGGGCGTGCTTGCGGATGTGAACGTAACACCGGGTCGCGACAAGCAGTTCGCGGCGCTCGCGTTCGTGCGCTACTTCCTCGCACCGCGGGCCGCCGTCTTCAGCCGCGACCTGCCGCGCAACACGCGCGATTTCTACATGCAGCTCGACGACAACCATTAACCCAGGACGCCGTTACCCGCTGATTCGTTGACATGCTGGCCGATGCTGATCCGATCACAACACGCAGCGCCGGTGCGCAGGCCTCGACCACGAGCGAACCGCCACCACCATGGAACACTCATGCGCCTCTCGTTCGTCCGACTCAATGAATCATCGTCACAGGCTTGGAGCAGACCCGCCACAGTCTGGCGAACGTGCCCCACCGACGAAAGAAACCGAGACTCGTGCCGTCGAGCACCACCATGTCCGCCTGATCGTTCGCCGCATGCTCAGCAATCGTACGCTCGCGCGGCCCGAACACGCGCTTGAATGTATAGGGCACCCCCGCATCGTCGAGGATAGCCCGCGTGCGCATCAGCGCCTCGAGCATCAACCGCTTTTCACGGCGGCGCAACTCGCCGCGCGAATAAAACGCGGCGGCGCGCCCTTGATCCGCCTGCTCCAGCACTTCGATCAACTCGACCTCCGACACGCATCGCTCCGCGAATAGAAACGCGGCATGCCGCGCGGCTTGCGGGGCGCCCTCGCGGCACAGTATCGGGATCATCAGCTTTAGCAATTGCCCACCTCGAAGCGTCGTTGCTCACATCATCATTTCAGCAAAGCGCGCATCAACATGCCGAAAAACTATGGCGCCGCCTCATAAAAATGTCGTCAAGACCTGCTTCGCAACCTACTTGACGCCGACGAGTCGATAGCCAACACCCGTCTCGGTCACGATGTGCTCGGGCTGCGTTGCGTCGTGCTCGAGCTTGCGGCGCAGGTTGCCCATATAGATGCGCAGGTAATGCGCGCTGTCCGTGTGCGCCGGCCCCCAGACCTCCTGCAGCAATTGCCTGTGCGTGAGCACGCGCCCGGCATGACGGATCAGCGACACGAGCAAGCGATACTCGATCGGCGTCAGATGAACCGGCTGTCCCTCGCGCTCGACGCGCCGAAGCTCGAGATCGACGGCAACATCGCCGAAGCAGATCTTCGATGTCTCGGCGGTAACTGCCGCATTGCGGTTTTGCCTGCGCAAATGCGCCCGAATGCGTGCCATAAGCTCAGCGACGCCGAACGGCTTGGTCAGATAGTCGTCCGCGCCCGCATCCAGAGCGGCCACCTTCTCGTCCTCGCGCGTACGCGCCGAAAGGACGATGACCGGTATGGACGACCAGTCGCGCAATTGCCGGATCACCTCGACGCCATCAATATCGGGCAGTCCGAGATCGACGATGGCGAGGTCCGGCCGCGCGCTCGCCGCCAATGCCAGACCGCGCCGACCATTCTCGGCGTCGAGCACGTGTATGCCCGTGCTTTGCACCGATGCGTGGACGAAGCGGCGGATATGGCTGTCGTCTTCGATGAGAACGATGGTAATGGGGGATTCGGACATCGCTAGGTCAGGTAGGCTCGGCATGTTCCACATCGAGGATCGGCGTCTCGGGCGGCGTTTCGTCGGCCGGCAATGTGAACCAGAACGTCGAACCGACGACCGTGCCGTCCGCCGCAATCCTGTTTGCCGCACCGATCTTGCCGCCATGCGCCTCGACGATCGCGCGGCAAATGGCGAGGCCCAGGCCGATCCCTGGCTTCGCCGATTCCTTTTCACCGCGCGTGAACTTCTCGAACACGCGGGTTTCCATGCCGGCCGGCAAGCCGGGCCCGCTATCGTGGACCTCCACTTTCACGAACCGCGCGTCGCCTTCGTGCGTCACTCTCGCCGAAATCGAGAGCGGCGAATCCGCCGGCGTGTACTTGGCCGCGTTTTCGAACAGGTTGGCGAAGAGCCGCTCGACGAGCACGGCATCGAGTTGCACCAGCGGCAGGTCTGCCGGCACTGTCGCCTGCACGCGCCGACCCGCAAGCACGCGCCTGCAGCCAGCCAGCGCCGAGCCGATCACCTCCTCGACCGAGGACCACTGGCGATTGAGTCGCATGCTGCCTTCCTGCAGTCGCGCCATATCGAGCAGGTTCGTGACGAGCCCCGTCATGCGCAGCGCTTCGTCGTGGATTGCTTCGGCGAGCTCGCTCACCTGGCGCTCGGCCGCGCCCTTATCTGCCGCCCCCTCGGCCAATACCGAGGCAAACCCGACGATCGCCGTCAATGGCGTGCGCAGGTCGTGCGAAATGGCCGATAGCAGTGAGTTGCGCAGTCGTTCCGACTCCATACTGACGAGGGCGTCCTGCGCGATCTCGACGTAGTGCACCCGCTCAAGCGCGAGCGCAATCTGCGCGGCGAAGGTGTCGATCATTGTCCGCTGTTCCGGCACCTGAAGCTCGTCCATGCGCGGCGAAAGGAGCGCGATGACGCCGCGTGTGCGCATCGGGGCCCTCAACGGCAGATAGAGAGCCGCTGCGGCCGGGAGCGTGTCAGTGCCGTGTCCGGCCGGCTTCTGCTGATCGTAGACCCATTGCGCAATATCGGTGTCGAGCTCCGCTTCGTCAATCGTGATGGCCGCGTCGGGATTCTCGATCTTCTGCTTCACTTGTTCACCGCTGTCGGGCAGAAGAATCGCCACGCGTGCCTGAAAAACCTCCGCCACATGACGAGAGCCGATCTCGATGATCTGCACGGTCGCAAGCGCGGCACCAAGCTCACGCGTCATCGAGAACATCGCGCCCGTACGGCGCTCGCGCATCGTCGCGATGCGAGCCTGCCTGCGCAGGCCCGCCGTCAGATTGCTGATCGTCAGCGACGTCACGAGCATCACAGCGAACGTTAGCAGATACTGCGTGTCGGAGACCGTGAACGACATGCGCGGCGGCACGAAGAAGAAATCGAACGACGCCACGCCCAAAAACGAAAATAGCACGCCGGGCCCGCGGCCGAGCCGTGCGGCCGTGAAGATGGTGCCGAGCAGATAGAGCATGACGAGATTCGTGAGCGAGATCCTGTCGACCGTGACGCTCTCGAGAACCGTAATCCCCGCACATATCCCAACCGCATAGAGATATGAAGTCGCTTTGGATTGCCGGCGCTCAAGGCCGAGCCCCGCGAAGCGCGCCGCCGACTCGCGACGTTCGGCTTCTTCGCGCACGGCGCCCGTGTTCACTAGCGTCACGTCGATGTCGCGCGCAGCGCGAATGAAGCGTTCGGCCGTCGATCGCCGCAACCACGCGCGAAGGCCCCACGAAGACGATGCGCCGACGACCAGCTTCGATACATTGCGCATGCGCGCGTAGGCGATCAAGGTCTGCGTCTCGTCCTCGCCCTGAAGCGAGACTGTCTCGGCACCAAGCTCGGACGCGAGCTTCAGCGCATCGAGCGTGCGTTTGCGTATGGCATCGGGCAGCCGCTGCAGCTTGGGCGTCTCGACATAAACGGCGAGCCAGTCCGCCTTCAGGCTCGAAGCGAGGCGTGCGGCCGCCCGTACGAGCGTGGTGCTCTCGGGCCCCGCACCGATGCAGACAATGATGCGCTCGCGCGCCTGCCAGATCCGCTCGATCGATTGATCGGCGCGATACTCACGCATCTGCGCGTCGACGCGGTCGGCCGTGCGGCGCAAAGCCAGCTCGCGCAAAGCGATCAAGTTGCCCTTACGGAAGAAGTTGCGAACGGCGTTTTCGGCCTGGTGCGGCAAATAGACCTTGCCCTCGCGCAAGCGATCGAGTAATTCCTCGGCGGGCAGGTCGACGAGCGTAACCTCGTCGGCGAGATCGAACACGCGGTCCGGCACCGTCTCCCACACTCGGATACCCGTGATCTGTCCCACGACGTCATTCAGACTCTCAAGGTGCTGAACGTTGACGGTCGTGTAGACGTCGATCCCAGCATCGAGCAGCTCATGCACGTCTTGCCAGCGTTTCAGATGACGCGAGCCGTGCACGTTCGAGTGCGCGAGCTCGTCGACGAGAATGAGTTCGGGCTTGCGTGCCAGCGCGGCATCGAGATCGAATTCGGCCAGGAGCCGGCCGCGGTATTCGAGCTTGGCAGGCGGAATGACCGGGAGGCCCTCCAGCAGTGCAAGCGTCTCCTTCCGGCCGTGCGTCTCGACGATGCCGATGACCACATCGACACCCTCCTCTTTGCGGCGCGCCGCCGCTTGCAGCATGGCAAACGTCTTCCCGACGCCGGCCGAAGCCCCAAAAAAGATCTTGAGCCGGCCGCGGCGCTGCTTTTCTTCCTCGCGCTGAATCTTGTCGAGCAGCGCGTCGGGATCAGGTCGTTCCATGGCGCGTCATCCCCTGTTGTTGCCGCGAGCCGGTTGCCGGCACGGCGCATTCATACGCGAATCCTATACCGGCGCCGGCTTCCTGGCGCATTGATTAGTGCACCGGTTTAAGCTGATCGAGCGCCAAGTTGAGCTTCAGGACGTTCACGCGCGGCTCGCCGAGCACCCCGAGCTGGCGTCCTGAAGTACTCTGCGCGATAAGCTGTTGGACCTGCTCGAGCGCGAGCCCGCGAGCCTTCGCAACGCGCCCTGCCTGGTAGTCCGCCGCCGCTGGCGATATCTCGGGATCGAGGCCGCTTCCCGACGAGGTCACGAGATCGACCGGTACAGGAGCCGTGTTGGTTGAATCGGCATCGTGTAGCGCCGCGAGCCGGCCCTTCACTTCATCGGCGAGCGCCGGATTCGTCGGACCGAGGTTCGAGCCGCCCGAATTCTGCGCGTTGTACGGATTCGGCGTCGTGGCCGAGAGTCTGCCCCAGAAGTAATAAGGCGCGTCGAACTGCTGGCCGATTAGCGCCGAGCCGATGGGTTTGCCGTCTTTTTCGATGATGCTGCCGTTCGCTTGCGACGGAAACATGGCTTGGCCGATCGCGGTCACGACGACCGGATAGACGATGCCCGTAATCACCGTCAGCGCGATAAACAACACTAGAGCGGGTCGTAAAAGAGTTTTCATGGTCGTTCAATGGTAAAGGTTCAAGCCCAGCCCATCGCCTTTAGGAACATGTCGATCAGCTTGATGAAGGGGAACGGCAGGATGATGCCGCCAAGACCGTAGATCAGCAGATTACGACGCAGCAGCGAGGCCGCCCCGAGCGCGCGGTACTTGACGCCCTTCAACGCGAGCGGGATCAAGAAAACAATGATGAGCGCGTTGAAGATCACGGCGGATAGAATCGCCGATGCCGGCGACGTCAGATGCATCACGTCGAGTACCCGCAGTTGCGGGTACGTCGTCGCGAACGCGGCCGGAATGATCGCGAAGTACTTCGCGACGTCGTTCGCAATCGAGAACGTCGTCAAGGAGCCGCGCGTCATCAGCATCTGTTTGCCGATCTCGACGATCTCGATCAGCTTCGTCGGGTTCGAGTCGAGATCGACCATATTGCCGGCTTCCTTCGCGGCCTGCGTGCCGGTGTTCATCGCCACCGCCACGTCGGCCTGAGCAAGTGCCGGTGCGTCGTTCGTGCCGTCTCCTGTCATCGCCACGAGCCGCCCTTCGGCCTGATGCGAACGAATCATCGTCAACTTCGCCTCCGGCGTCGCTTCGGCAAGGAAGTCGTCGACCCCGGCTTCAGCGGCAATTGCCGCGGCCGTCAGGCGGTTGTCGCCCGTCACCATGACCGTCTTGATGCCCATCTTGCGCAGCTCGGCGAAGCGCTCTTTGATACCGCCCTTCACAATGTCTTTCAGCTCGATCACGCCGAGCACGCGGGCCGCAGCTTGACTCTCGCCGTGCGCTCCGGCCTTCTCCGCCACAACGAGCGGCGTACTGCCGCGGCGCGCCACGTCGTCGACGGCCTTTTGCACCTCCTGTGGAAAACGGCCACCACCGTCCTCGACATAGCGACGTACCGCATCGGCCGCACCCTTGCGGATTTCTCGGTTCGGCATGTCCACACCGCTCATCCGCGTTTGCGCGGTGAAACCGAGGAACTGGGCATGCAGCGTAGCCATGTCGCGCTCGCGGATGTTGAAGCGCTGCTTGGCGAGCACAACGATGCTGCGGCCTTCGGGCGTTTCGTCGGCGAGCGACGAAAGCTGAGCCGCGTCCGCGAGCGCTTCCTCCGTCACGCCAGGGGCTGGCAGGAATGTCGAAGCCTGACGATTGCCGAGCGTGATCGTACCCGTCTTGTCGAGCAGCAGCACGTCCACGTCACCGGCGGCTTCGACGGCGCGTCCCGACGTGGCGATCACGTTCGCCTGCATCATCCGACTCATGCCGGCCACGCCGATGGCCGAGAGCAAGCCGCCGATCGTCGTCGGAATCAGGCAGACGAGCAGCGCGACGAGCGCGGTGATCGTGACCACATGTCCCATCTTGGCGGCGGCCACCGCGAAGATCGAAAATGGCAGCAACGTCGCCGTCGCGAAGAGCAGCACGAGCGTGAGCGCCACGAGCAGAATCGTCAGCGCGATTTCATTCGGCGTCTTCTGGCGCTTCGCGCCTTCGACCATCGCGATCATCCGGTCGAGAAACGCTTCGCCGGGATTGACCGATACGCGCACCACGATCCAGTCCGATAGCACGCGCGTGCCGCCCGTCACCGACGAAAAGTCTCCACCCGATTCGCGGATGACAGGCGCCGATTCACCCGTAATCGCCGACTCGTCGACCGACGCGACGCCCTCGATGACCTCGCCGTCAGCGGGAATCGTATCGCCGGCCTCGACGAGCACGACATCGCCTTTGCGCAGGTCCGTCGAGGCCATGATGCGAATCGGCGCCTTCGGATGCGGCTCGCCGAGCTTTTTCGCCGTCACGTTATGCTTCGCACTCCTGAGCGAAGCGGCCTGTGCCTTCGAGCGCCCTTCAGCCAGTGCCTCGGCAAAGTTCGCGAAGAGCACGGTGAACCAGAGCCAGAGCGCGACGGCGAGAATGAATCCGGCCGGTGCCTCGGCCTGGCCTGCGAGCGCGGCAACCCAGAGTATCGTCGTCAGGATGCTGCCGAGATAGACGCAGAACATCACTGGGTTACGAAGTTGTGTACGTGGCGCGAGTTTCTTGAACGAATCGACGATCGCAGGCTTCACGAGCACCGGGTCGAACATCGAGCGCGCCGCTGTGCGTGCCTGCCCCAGGTTCTCGGGACGATGCGCAGGCGTTTGATTGACATTAGTCATACGTTCCTCGAAATCAGTGACCCGCGATCAGTTGAAGATGCTCGACGACGGGTCCGAGCGCGAGCGCAGGCACATAGGTCAGCGCGCCGACCAGCACGAGCGTGCCCAGCAGAAGCACCACGAAGAGCGGGCCGTGCGTCGGCAGCGTGCCCGCCGTAGCCGCGAGCCGCTTCTTGTTTGCGAGCGCGCCTGCAATCGCCAGCACCGGCACGATCGACGAGAAACGGCCGAACCACATGGCGATCGCGAGCAAGACGTTGTAAAAAGGCGTGTTGACGGAGAGGCCGGCAAACGCGCTGCCGTTGTTGTTCGCGGCCGAGCTGAACGCGTAGAGGATTTCCGTGAAGCCGTGCGGTCCCGGATTCGAGATGCCGGCAGTGCCTTGCGGCGAGAGCACGCCGATCGAGGTGCCCACGAGCACGAGGAACGGCGTGATGAGAATCGCGATCGCCACCATCTTCATCTCGAACGATTCGATCTTCTTGCCGACGTATTCGGGGGTGCGTCCGATCATCAGGCCGGCGACGAAAACCGCGAGCAGTGCGAAGACGAGCATGCCGTAGAGGCCTGAACCGACGCCACCGAAAATCACTTCGCCCAGTTGTATCAGGAGCAGCGGCACGAAACCACCCATCGGCGTTAGCGAATCGTGCATCGCGTCGACAGCACCGCACGACGCGGCCGTCGTTGCCACCGTGAAGATGCCCGTCTGCGCGATACCGAACCGAGTTTCCTTGCCTTCCATATTGCCGCCAGCAGAAAGCGTGGAAGCGCTTTGATCGACGTGCAGCGACGTAAAGACCGGATTGCCTGATTGTTCGGCTGATATTTCGCCCCAGCATGCCACCGCGAAAGCGATCGTCATCGCGGCGAGCACGGCGTAGCCTTGACGGCGGTCGCCGACCATACGGCCGAATACCACGCAAAGCGCCGCGGGAATGATCAGCATCGCCAGTATCTGCAGAAAGTTCGAGAGCGGCGTCGGATTCTCATACGGATGCGCAGAGTTCGCGTTGAAGAATCCGCCTCCGTTCGTGCCGAGCATCTTGATCGCTTCTTGCGAGGCGACCGGCCCCATGGCAATCGTCTGCTTGTCGGCCTTCACGTCCTGCATGACCGGGTTGCCCTTCGCATCCTTCACGGGATTGCCTTGAGCGTCTGTCTTCGCAACTTGGTATGTCGTCACCTGCAGCGTGGGAACGTCCTCGTACGACTTAAAGTTTTGGATCGCGCCCTGGCCAATGAGGACCACCGCGAAGACGATCGCGAGCGGAGCGAGGATGTAGAGCGTGATGCGCGTCAGGTCGACCCAGAAGTTGCCGATCGTCTTGGCCGTATGCCGGGCGAAGCCGCGAATCAGCGCGACAACGACGGCGATCCCCGTGGCAGCCGAAAGGAAGTTCTGCACGGTCAGCGCGGCCATCTGCGTCAGGTAGCTGACCGTCGACTCCGGCGTGTAGTCCTGCCAGTTCGTGTTCGTCACGAAGCTGATTGCCGTATTGAATGCGGCGTCAGGCGTCATGGGACCGAATCCCTGGGGATTCGCGGGCAACCACTGCTGAACGCGCAGGAAGCCGTAGACGGCGAGCGCCCCCAGTGCATTGAAGAGCAGCAGAGCCACGGCGTAGGCCTTCCACGACATCTCCGCTTGCGCATCGATACCCGCAATCTTGTATATGACGTACTCGATCGGCTTGCCGATCTTCCGCACCGCCAGCGAAGATCCGTCCAGGACGGACGTCATATACCGACCGAGCGGTATGGCCAGTGCGATCAGTACGGCGATGAACAGCACCGTCTGAAAAATGTCATTCGTGTTCATTATTCGAGGTCCTCCGCGCGCAGCAGCGCGTAGACGAGATACGCGAGAAGAACCAGCGTCGAGGCTCCGGCGAGCCACATCATCCAGGCGGTCATGGCCGGCCTCCCGGCGCGCGGCTGCGCAGTTTCTCGCAACCGGCTGCGAGTGCAAGGCAGAGTCCGGTGAAGACCACGATGCCCACGATGTAAGCGAAGTCCATTTCGACGTTCTCCGTTAGTGGATCTCGGCCGCGTACTGCGTGCACGAACCGGTGGCAGCATTACGGCACGCGAGCCGCAGAATTGGCGAGTTGCTATCGATGCAGGTCAAGTCCATTATCTTGTTCTCCCGTAGCGGATCAGGACAGCGTGAAGCGTAGACGACCTGCGGTAAACGCCACGATAAGATTGACGGCGCCGATATAAAGAACGTGTAAAAAATTAACTCAATCGCACAGTGCGGCTCAATGCGGTGCCATCATCGTGATCTGTTCAACGATAGGCCCGAGCGCCAAGGCCGGCAGGTAGGACATCAGCACCATCGGCGCGAGGCCGCCGAGCGGCGTGAACGAATCGTGCATCGCGTCAACGGAGCCGTCGCCACCGCTCGTGGTCACAGCTGCATAAAGCGCCGACGAAACCACGCCGAATCGCGTTTCTTTGCCTTCCATGTTGCCGACGGGACCTGCGAACGCAGTCGGCAGATGCGCAATGGCCGATGGCGCAAGCGCGACATCTCCCTGTTGCTCGACGTGAATCGTGAGGCCCGCCATCACGACGAATATGACCGCCATTGCTGCGAGAAGCGCCCAGCCCTGCCGACGATCACCCACCGCGACGCCGAACACGGCAATGCCGGTTGCGCCCGACAGGAAGGTTTGTACCGCGATTCCGAGCATCTGGCTCAAGTAGCTCAGCGTCGATTCGCCCGCATAGCTTTGCCAACTCGTATTCGTGACGAAGCTGACCGCCGTGTTGAACGCGAGATCGGGGCGACGCTCGGAAGTGATTGTGGATTGAACGGCAGCCAGGACTGGAACCGCTGCAATGCGTAAAGGAACAATGTGCCGGCACCGCTGAACACTATGAGTGCGACGGCATAGCTTTTCCAGCTCATCTCCGACTTCGGATCGATGCCGGCCGCACGATAGACGAACCGCTCGAGCGGATGACCGATACGCGACAGTATCGGCGCATTCCCCTCGACGACGCGGGCCATGTCGAGGCCGAGCGGCTTCGCGAGCCCGATCAATACGACGAGAAAGAGGCCCGTCTGGAACCACCCGCTTGCTAACATGTCGCTCCCCCGCGAAAGGCGCACGCAGGAAAGCGCACGTCGCCCTCTATTTCATGTCGCGAAACATCAAGACGGTGAAAAATTCGGGGAGCGGGTCGTAAAAATCACGTAATGAGCCTGAACGACTTGCTCCGTTTTTCGCATGCGCTAGCTGCTATCGGCGGGTGATCGACGGTCAACTAAAGAGAACGCCAAGCGCATCGGCTGAGAGGTGCTGCTGCTATTCCAGACGAGCACCCGGCGCCCACTCATGTAGACGGTGCTCGCTGGCTCGCGGCACTACTGGCCGGACTGGTAAGCCGGCAGATCATCATAGCCCTTCACCCGGTAGATGAGGAAAGACGCCACCCAGGCGAAGATGAACACACCGATGATGATGAAGCCAAGACTGTTGAAGTTATCGTTGAGGGTGCCGATAGCACTCCAAAATCCGCCTTTGAGACGGAACTGGTCGGCCAGCAGCCCGAGCGCCTCGATGCCCCCAATTAGCACCGCAACGACGACGGACACGAGCGTGATCGTGAGGTTGTAGTAGAGCTTGCGAATCGGACGTATGAAAGCCCAGTCATAGGCGCCAAGCATCAGGATGCCGTCGGTGGTGTCGACGAGCGACATGCCGGCTGCGAAGAGCACGGGAAACACGAGTATTACGCTCATCGATACGCCTTGCGCGGCCTGGCTGGCTGAAATGCCGAGCAGGCTCACCTCCGTCGCCGTATCGAAGCCGAGACCGAATAGGAACCCGAGGGGCAGCATCCACAAAGGCTTTGACACAATACGGAACAGCGGCCGGAACAGTCGCGAAAGTAAGCCTCGGCTGTTCAACAGCAGGTCGAGATCGTTGTGGTCGTACGGTTCGCCCCGGCGGAGCTTGCCGAAGGCATGCCACACGCCGCGCAGGATGACGATGTTGATCGCGGCGATGAGGAACAGAAACAGCGAGGAAACGCTCGTCGAGATGATGCCGCCGATCTCTTTCCACGCCTCGACGCGGCTCTCTAATGCGGCGGCTGTTGCGGCAACGGCGGCGGCGACGATCAGCACCACGGCGGAATGGCCGAGTGCGAAGAAAAAGCCCACCGTCACGGGACGCTGGCCATCTTGCATCAGCTTGCGCGTGACGTTGTCGATGGCGGCAATATGGTCGGCATCGACGGCATGACGGAGGCCGAAGCCATACGCGAGCAGACCGGTGCCGAGAAGCAGCGGATGCGCACGAAAGGCTATGAAGGCCCAGATCCATGCACCGATGTTAAAGGCTGCAAGAACCGAGTAGATGCCGACGACACGGCGGCGGAGGGCTAGCGGTGGGCAAGGCGTTTTCAGCGCGATGGACATGTGACAGTTCCTGAGGTCGGGGCTGTCCTTGCAACGGGCGACCGCGCGAAACGGCGCTGGCGCATTGGGACACCCCGCCCGTTGCGGCTGCATGGACCTCAATCGATGGCAGGTCTCCTGGCTCGCGGGTTGACACCCTATGCCGGCCTTCCCGGTTTCCCAGTGGCCCTGAATGGCATTTGGCTCGCCGCTCACAGTTGCGGGGGCAGCCGCAGACTCGAGGCGCTCACGCCTTTACTGCGTTCCCTTTTGATCCCGTCGCCGGGAACCATCAGCGCGAGAGCGTAATTGCGGAGCGCTGGCGCGTCAAGCGGCCATAAGTGAGCGGCCATAAGTGAGGGCAATTCAAAAGGATTGGCGGTTTCTGCCCGACCGCCGCGGGGAGCGCGGCAGCTGCCTCTAACAGGAGAAAAAAGGACGCGCCCTGTAAAGCTCGCGGCTTGGGCAGACACGTCCGGCGGTTGCGCACGACGTGCGCCCGCAACATCTCAAACATCGATCGGCGAGTGGTTGCGTCCCCGGCACGTAAACTTCGCATAAAAATTGTAGGGCAGACGGCATTTCTCGTTGACATCTGTAAAAACCAGCGCCTAGAATGCGCCAGTTTCCAAAAAAGGGGCATACGCCTTGGACAGTTGCAGTAGTCGACCTTCGAAAAGTTTGTCTGCTTGACCGGCACGACGCCCCCGCTTGGATTCTTCCGTAGCCGCCGTCTTGCCAGCAGGCAAGACGGTGCGCGTCGCAGTAGCTTCCCTAGTTTCTTTCTCGCGCATCTCATCGATTGGCCGCCGTCCTTGACGCGTGCGTTGTCACGCGCACTCGTCCCGACAACTTGGCACGTCGAGCCGTTGGCTAGCGTCGCCCCTGATTCACGCCATTTCCGCAAGCACTGAATGCCGCGCGGGCCTGGCGTGCGGTTAAACGCGTCCGTCAGATCGGACGCAAACGAAGGAGTTCGCGATGCCCGACCCTGAGCCTAGTCCCTGTATGAATCGCCGCGCGTTCTTGCTGAACGCCGCTCGCTTCGCCTGACGTCCTGGCCGCACGCGTTCCTCCCGCACGCCCGAGCACTTCGGCCCGCGCGAACTGAAACGAAGGCAGGCCTGGTTGCTGGCGCCACGTATCAACTGTCGGAGGAATTAATATGCACTTCGCTCTGCTCCTTTCACAACTCCCGCACGTCGAAGAAGCTCGCCCGCACTACAACGGCATGCTCTCGCTCGGCTCCCGTTCGCCCGCTACGGCCCGCGTGCTCGCCGCCATCCGGACGGCATTCAAGAAGTTCGCACACTGATACAACCGGGTGTTGCCGTCTGCGTGCCCGCCGGACGTGGCGCGCTGACGGCAGGCGCGACGTAGCGCAAACGCGCGAGACATCGCACGCGTCCGGTCCCCTCGATCACCACAGCATGGCCTTTGGCATGGACGTTGCGGCTCTCCTGCAAGCGCTACGCGGGTCACGTGCGAGGCCCGACCTCAAAGGAGGAGCCATGCAGGCGATCGGAAAGAGAAGATGGGCAATCGCCGAGGGCTATTTGCCGCCCTATGGCACAGGAGATAGTCGAGAGCTCGAGAGCCACGAGGCGGCCTGCATCCTCAACGCGGGTGAGCTCGACGCACAAGTCGAGGTCACGATTTTCTTCAAGGATCGCGATCCCGCGGGCCCGTACCGGCTCACCGTGCCCGCAAGACGCACGCTCCATATGCGTTTCAACGACTTGAGCGATCCAGAACGAATCCCAACCGGAACGGAGTACTCCGCCGTGCTCGAGTCGAATGTGCCCGTCATCGTGCAGCACACACGGCTCGATTCCCGGCAAGCGGAGCTCGCGCTTCTTTCCACGATCGCCTTTGGGACCGATTGACGCTTCGCAGCTTTGGCGACGCGGGGAACGATTCATGCACTGACTTTCGATCATCCCAGCTTCCGATTGGCAGGCTCGAGTGAATTCGAACGTCGGTAAACGCAGCCCGTCACCGCGCCGCAACAACAAGACCGCGAGCGGCCGGGTCGCTCACAGCTGGGCTGCCGATACTGGGCCGGGATTGGCAACAGCCGGCGCCGACAACGATCCGGGCGGAATCGTGACGTATTCGCTCGCGGGCACGCAGTTCGGCTACGACATGCTCTGGGTATGCGTTCTGTCGTACCCATCGATGGTCGCGCTGCAACTCATTGCATCGCGTGTGGCTGCGATTACCGGCAAAGGGCTGACGACGAACATGCGCGAGCACTACGCTCCGCTCTGGTTTTACGTTGCCGTCGCGCGTTTTCTGGTCGCCAATACCGTCAATATTGCAGCCGATATGGTGGCGATGGGGTTCGCCGCTCGCTTGTTGTGGAACGGATCCGTGCCGTTGTTCACGTTGTTGCTCGGCGCCGGCTCCATCGCGCTTCAGTGGAAAGTTCCGTACGCCCGCTACGCTAACGTAGTCAAATGGCTGACATTGGGGATGTTCAGCTATGTGGGCGTCCTGTTTACGCTGCATGTGCCGTGGAGCGAGGTCGCGTGGCATGCGCTGATTCCTCGTGTGAGCTTCACTGAAGAGTACTTCTCGATTTTGCTTGCCGTGCTCGGCACGACGGTCAGTCCATATCTGCTCTTTGCGCAAGCTGAGCAGGAAATCGAAGAACTCGCGGATCAAAGACCGAAGGACAATTCGAGCGGCGATGAAGATAGGACCGAGCGCCATCTTCGCCGCGTTCGTGCGCAAACGTTCGTACGAACCGCACTATCGAATGCCGTCGGCTTTTTCATCATGCTTGCGGCGTCGGCGACACTCCATGTCGCGGGGAGCCGGCTCGATACCGCCGACGATGTCGCCCGCGTGCTTGAGCCGCTGCTGCATGGATCGGCACCCCACGTCCTCGGCCTCGCTCTGATTGGGACCGCGTTGCTGGCCTTGCCGCCGCTCACTGGCTCCGCTGCCAATGCGGCGGCGAGCATGTTCCGTTGGCAGCGCGGGCAAGAAAGGGACAGGCGTATCGCCTTCACGCAGGCAGGATTGACAAC
The DNA here is from genome assembly GCF_002934455.1 of Trinickia symbiotica. Lineage (GTDB taxonomy): Bacteria > Pseudomonadota > Gammaproteobacteria > Burkholderiales > Burkholderiaceae > Trinickia > Trinickia symbiotica. Next base: position 58,094 of record NZ_PTIR01000022.1, read on the forward strand.
GCTTTGCGCATTGTCCGGGGTATCGCTCGCTTTGCTGCAATTGAATTTCGTGAAGCTGCTCTATTGGAGCGCCTTGCTCAACGGTCTGACCGTTGCCCCGGTTCTGATTCTGCTTTTGCTGCTGAGCACAAAACGCGCGGCGATTGGCGACTTGAGCATGCACTGGTTGCTGCGCGCGCTATCCTGGTTAGCAACGCTGGTGACGAGCGGCGCGCTGACCGCGCACTTCGTGCTCGAGGTGATCTAAATCGGTATCGGTCTCGTTATCGAGATTAGTGGGTTCGCCGACTATGAGAAGCGCGCTTTCCGCAGATGATCGGGGAGCCTCATCGACCGGTCTCGAAACTGTGTAACTTTGGGAGCAAACCATGCGTGTCGGCGTGCCTAAAGAAATCAAGAATCATGAATACCGTGTTGGGCTTACGCCCGCGAGCGTAAGAGAGCTGACTTCCCGTGGACACGATGTGCTCGTGCAGGCCGGCGCTGGCGAAGCGATCGGGCTCAGCGACGAGCAATACCGCTGCGTGGGCGCACACCTCGTCGCCCAAGCCGAGGAAGTCTTCGCGCGGGCCGACATGATCGTCAAAGTCAAAGAGCCACAGCCTCACGAATGCCGCATGCTGCGCCCCGAGCAGATCCTTTACACCTATCTACACCTCGCGCCGGACCCAGCGCAGACGAAGGCCCTGGTCGATTCGCGTGCCGTGTGCATCGCCTATGAGACCATCACGGGTCCCAGCGGTGGGTTGCCGCTACTCGCGCCAATGAGCGAGGTTGCTGGACGCATGGCCGTGCAGGCCGGCGCGCATTATCTCGAGATCGCGCACGGTGGGCGCGGCGTACTGTTGGGTGGCGTGCCGGGCGTCTCGCCAGGGCATGTCGTGGTCATCGGCGCCGGCGTGGTCGGCACGAACGCGTTGCAGATGGCCATCGGGCTGGGGGCGCGCGTGACTGTGCTCGATAAGAGCGTCGATCGCCTGCGCCAATTGGATCTGGTATTCGGCAATCGCATCAGTACCGCGTATTCGAACGCGCACAGCATCGAAGAAGCCGTGCTCGACGCGGACGTTGTCATCGGCGGCGTGCTCGTCCCCGGCGCCGCCGCTCCTAAGCTCGTCACGCGGGAGCATGTGGCGCACATGAAGAAAGGTGCAGTCATGGTCGACGTGGCCATCGATCAAGGCGGCTGTTTCGAGACTTCGCACCCCACCACGCACGCGCAGCCGGTGTATCTCGTCGACGGTATCGTGCACTACTGCGTGGCCAACATGCCCGGCGCCGTAGCGCGTACTTCGACTTTCGCATTGAACAACGCAACGATCGGGCACGCGATCGCCCTCGCGGAAAAGGGCTGGAAGCATGCGATGCGGGACGACATACACCTTCGCCGAGGGCTTAATGTCTGCCAAGGTAATGTGACGCACGAAGCCGTGGCGCGCGACTTGGGATACCCGCATGTCGCGGCGGAAACTCTGCTGGCAGATAAGTAGCTCGGTCTTTCCGCCGGATTGCCCTTTACGCCAGCGGAAAATCGGCTCACTCGCCGCAGAAAAAGGCGTCGCAAAGTCGAAGTCGCCCGCGTAAGCAGCCCGCCCGCGCTCGCGAATGGCCACTGCGCCGAATACCGATACTTGGATCGCTTTTTCAGCGAGTGCCGAGGTGCTTGGCCATCGCTCCTGGCGCGCTGGTTCCTGCGATACGACGGGTCGGTTCTATCCGTTCCTCTGCTGGGCTGATTAACTTGTGCATCGCGCTCCGCCCGGCGGGCGCGTGCCACGAAACCGCCTATCGAGACCAGAGGACAAAGATGACTGCTCAACGCCCCGACCAATTCGTCCTGACGCTGTCGTGCCCGAGCGCCGCCGGGCAGGTCGCGGCCGCTGTCGGGTTTCTCGACCGGCATCACTGTTACGTCGACGCGTTGACCGTATTCGACGACGATTTGAGCAACCGCTTCTTTGTTCGCTGCATGTTTCATCCGACCGACGGCACGACGCTGAGCATCGATGCGCTGCGCGAAGAATTCGCACCGATCGCCGCCGGCTTCGAGATGCAGTGGGCGATCCACGACGTCAATGCGCGTCCGAAGGTGCTCATCATGGTGTCAAAGCTCGAGCACTGCCTTGCGGACTTGCTTTTCCGCTGGAGAATGGGCGAGCTGAAGATGGAAATCGTCGGCATCGTATCGAATCACCCCGATTTCCGAGCCCTCGCCGAGCAGCACGACTTGCCGTTCCACCACTTCCCGATCACGCCGGAGACGAAGGCCCAGCAGGAAGTCAAGTGGCTCGACCTGTTCGAGTCGAGCGGTGCTGAGCTGCTGATCCTCGCCCGCTACATGCAAGTGCTGTCGCCCGAGACGAGCGCGAAGCTCGCTAACCGCGCGATCAATATTCACCATTCGTTCCTTCCCGGTTTCAAGGGTGCAAAACCGTATCATCAAGCGCACGCCCGCGGCGTGAAGCTGATCGGCGCAACCGCGCACTTCGTGACCGACGATCTCGACGAGGGGCCGATCATCGAGCAAGTCGTCGAGCGCGTCGATCATGCTTACCGGCCGGAACAACTGCTTGCGGTTGGGCGGGACGTCGAGTGCATCACGCTTGCCCGCGCGGTCAAGGCATTCATCGAGCGGCGGGTGTTCCTGAACGGTGATCGCACGGTCGTCTTCCAGTAGCTGAATCAAGCCCTGGCTTTTTCACCTACGCCTAACCGTTGGCACAAGAATATTGCCGGCGAGCGCACTGTCATCTCAGTTACAAGAACGCTTGCGAGAATCTCCTTCCAACGGAGGATTCTCGACATGGCGCAAGAGAAATATCTCGGCAAGCAGCTCGGCGACTGCATCCACACCCTTTCCCGCCGCGACTTTCTCAAGCTCGCGGGCGCATCGGGACTTGCGACGGCGGCAGGGACGTTCCCGTCACCGAGCAGCGCCGGTCCGTCAAGCCTGGATGGCACCCCCGAGCAGGTCCACTTGACATGGGGCGACGACCCTTGCACGGAAGTCGTCATCTCCTGGGCTTCCGCTGCGCAAGCCATCAATCCCTGCGCGCGCGTGCGCGGGGCAGACGAGACCAAAGCTCGCTCGATTCCCGCGATTCAGCGCCTCTATACCGATGGGTTGAACGGCGAGACGGTCTTCACGTACCACGTCCGCGTGCGTTATCTGAAGCCCGGCATGCGCTACGAATACGCTGTGAGCGCCGACAACGACAGCAACGCGGCCACGCCCTTCACCGCCAGCTTTCAGACCGCTCCGCACGGCCGAGCGCCGTTTCGCTGGACGAGCTACGGCGACCTCGCGACGCCAAACACCGCATGGGTCCTGTCGTCGCCGCAAAGCCGGTTTGCCGTGCAGGCCGTCGAGCAGTTCGCGCCGCTCTTTCATTTGTTGAACGGCGATCTTTGCTACGCGAACCTGAACCCGCAACATCAGCCGGAAGTCTGGCGCGACTTCGGCAACAACAATCAAGCGTCGGCGGCCAATCGACCGTGGATGCCGTGCCCTGGTAACCACGAGATCGAGTTCAACAACGGGGCCCAAGGCTTCGACTCGTATTTGACGCGCTACATGCTGCCCGACAACGGTACGGCGTTTCCGGGACGCTGGTACAGCTTCCGCGTGAGCTCAGTGTTGTTCGTTTCGCTCGATGCGGATGATGTCGTCTACCAGGATGCGGGTGCTTTCGTCGCGGGTCCCGACCCGCTCGTGCCCGCTCCAGCCACCGGCGAGCAGCCCATCGAACCTGGCACGTCGTTCTACGTTCGCGGATACAGCAACGGCGAGCAAACGCGCTGGCTCGAAAAAACGTTGCGTAAAGCGGCAGCGGACGAGGATATCGATTGGATCGTCGTGCAGATGCACCAGGATTCCCTCACCACCGCCAAGAACGGCAATGGCTGCGACAAAGGCATTCGAGAAGCCTGGCTGCCGCTTTTCGATCGTTATGGCGTGGACCTCGTGCTATGCGGGCACGACCACGACTACGAGCGAAGCTATCCGGTACGCGGCTGCAATCATCGCGCAGGCTTCGATGCGGTGACTGGAGAAGTGGTGGAAACGCTGCAGCCTCGCCCAGTGTTGCCGGCGGATCCGAACACATCGACCTTCGACACAACGCACGGCACGATCCATTTGATCCTGGGCGGCGGCGGCACGAGCGCGCCCTCCGACGTCTACGCCGAAAACCCGACTAGCGGGAAGCCGCGTGCGAAGGTCTTCACGAGACCTAACCGCCCCGTTCCGGGCTCGTCGCCGAACACCTATGTGAGAAATCCGGCGGACGCCCTCGAGGACGCCATCTGGTCTGCGCGACGCGATACCGCAAGTGCATATGGGATCGCCGTGTTCGATCACGATCCAGGCGAGCGCGGCGGAAACACAACGATCACGATGAGCTACTACCATGCGGTGGGCGCCGACAAGACGCCGGCGCCTGAATACTCGCTGTTCGAGACGATCGTGTTGATGAAGAAGCGTCGGGGTTGAGGAGCGATGGGCGATGCATCACCCGCCGTCAAATCCGTTATCGCCCCGCCCGCTTTCTCCTTCTGACTAGATGAAGAACGAGCATCAAGACCCAAACCCAAAAGAGCAACGTGGCGATCGGCATCGTCACCAAGCCGGCCCAACCTAGAACCTCCATTGCGTACAGCAGTTCACCGAAGTCGTGACCGAGGATGACGCAAGGATGGATGCTCCCTTCGTCGAGCCCGCAGCCGTTGGCGTCAGCCACCGCCCCGGCGACCGAAACCGAAATGAGGGGCCACAGGCCAATGAGGAGAATGAGCAATAAGGCGGCAAAGTAGCGTTTGAGTGGCGTCATCGTATAGACCCGCTCTCGAGCAAGTTCAGTGATGCTACCGCAACGGGTTCCCGTCGTGCGCTCGCCGCCGGTCGGCAAAGCTCGTGACCGCCTTTTCGAGTACGCGCAGCATGTACTGGCGATGATGATCTTCCGCTTGCTTGTCGTGCCAATGCGGGACCGGATATCGCGGCGCCTGCGCTGGCGCCTGCGGCGCTTCGCTATCTTCCAGGCGCTGCCGCCACTCTTGCAGGACCTGGTCGAGCTGCGCGTCGTCGTTCTGATACCAGGCTTGCACGATATCGTCGCCGAGTATGCTTCTGCGCAAACGGTCGCGCTGCTGGCGCCAAATTGCAATGCGGTCGATATCGATAGCGGATGCGTCCCCGACATGCCCCAGGTTTTGCGCCGCAAGCAAATCGTCATGCGCTTTCATATAGGTCTGATAGCGTTCGACGATTCCGACCGCTTCGCCATACGCGGCCGTCGGTAGTTTGCCTTTCAGATAGCGCCTCAATTGATCTACGCGATCGTCATCCGCGTTCTGCAGCAGAAACGAATCGATCAGATCGAGCAATGCGCCGTTGAGGATCAGCCGATGGCCTTCGCCGATTGCCAGGCCTGAGTCGCTCAGAGCAACGCTCTCTGTCGCGCCGGCCGAATCTCCGAGCCCGAAAGCCGTGGCCCCTGCGATCGGCGCACGGGACTGACTCGTCGCAACGAGCTGCTGCTCCCCACGCCTGAGATGCAGCACACCTATCGATAAGGCGAGGATCGCTGCAGCGACGACGCAGACGTGTCGCCCGTACCGGGCCTTTTCCGCTTGGCGCTGAATCAGCATCGATATCCCATGACCGAGCCATGCAGACGGGACCATCGATCCCGCTGCATGACTATGCTGGTGAAAACGACGGCGTCAGAACGAGCAGGCCGGAACGCTGCCGGTCGTCGTGAAGCTCGACGTGGTCACGCCGGTCCCCGACGGAACATCGTTCGAGTTGTACAGGCCGACATTTGCGTACTGGTCGCCGCTTTGCGCGGTGGCATCAAGGCTGACATTAGCCAGATAGGCGTTGACCGGGTAGCTCGAGTTACGCCCGTCGATCTTCGTATAAGCGCCCGATACCGACTCAGTCGAATAAGCGCCATTGACGAAGATATCCGACAAGGTCGGGCTCCCGCCAGTCGTGCACGTGTTGTAGTTGGTATCCATGACGATCAGATGCTTCACATTGATCATGCACGTGTTGACGTAGCTCACCTGTTGCACGGTCAGCGTGCATGGGCCGGTCTTGACGTTAATGCCGTTGGCATCGGTCGATGGAGTCCCGCTCAAGTCATTCCCATAGACGTAGTTGTTCTGAAAAAGAATGTTCGAGACGGTGTTTTTGTCGATGCTGCCGACGGAAAGACCATGCGTACCGTGCAACTTCGTGTTGGAGACTGTCACGTTCGAGATGTTGCCGGAATTGGTCTTGACGGCGATCCCGTCATCGCCGGCCTCGATGTCCGAATTGGTCACCGTGGCGTTGGTGAGACTGTCGATGTCGATGCCATCGGCGTTCTTGCGCGTCGCCGGCGTACGAATCGCTACGTTCCAGGCGGTAAAGCCGTTACCGCCTTCCACGTACAGATTGGGATGCGCAGCTTGGGCGAGCGTAACGTTGTAGACGATGAAGTTGGTGATCTTGCTTGCCTGCACCAATCTCGGCGTTCCCGTAATGAGATCGCCGCGGCCGTCAACCGTTCCTGGTCCCATCAACGAGGCGTTAGTCCCCGAGAAGGACAGCAAGTTGGCATTGCTTCCGTAATTGTTGCCAAAAAGCGTCGTGCCCGAGCTGATGACGAGGCCCGCGCCGTTGATCGTCAGGCTGCCCGTGTAAAACGCATCGTTGGAGCCCGAAGCCGCGAGCACGACGCTCTGGCCCGTCCCCGCGCACTGAGTCAGCGCATTCTGCACGCGCGTTGTGTCGTCGGTGGTCGGAGGCGACGAACGTTGAGAGCTCGAGAAGTTTGCGTAAAGAGTCTGGCAAACGACTGGATAGGTCGGCTCTGTTACCGTCCGGCTATCGCCGGTCGCAAACGTTTGCGCTCTCGCCGAAACAGCCGCCAGAAATAGCGTCGCAGCCAACAGACTGACTTTGCAGGTTTTCTTCATGGAGGTAGCACCCCTGTGATAGGTCTTTTCGTATGAGTCATCAAACCGCGGCCAAGCCGACCACAACTGAGCAGCCCAGCCGCGCGGCATTATGCATGAGAAAGGGTACAAACAGTGTGAATCGTCAAACGATATGAGGCCCGGTGCGTCCAACATCCGGTCGATAATGGCTACGCATGCCGCTTGGCACGATGGTCGCCCCGGTCGGCCCTCACTCGCGTGGGGCCGACATGCCACATAATCCTCTATAATTGACTATAATTTGCAATAATCGGGCGGTACCGCGACGCGGAGGGTTCTATGGCGGCGACTTCGCCACTTTTTGACGGCGGGCAAATTTTTCATCGCAAGGCGCTGGCCGAGCGTTTGGCGCGACAGGTCCTGCACGTTTCTCCCACATCGGCCTCCTCGTCGGGCCTGTTTCTAGCCGCTCCGAGACGCACCGGCAAGACCACGTTCGTGCGGGCGGATTTTGCGCCCGCCTTGGAAACGCTCGGCGCTCGCGTCATTTACGTCGACCTGTGGGCGGACCGCAAAGCGGATCCTGGCGAGGTCATCGTCGCCGCTATTCGAACTGAACTGGCAAAAAGCGAATTCGTGGTAACCAAGGTCGCAAAGAGCCTGGGTATCACGGGCGCCAAGATCGGCAGCGTCGACTTTTCGCTTGACCGGGTGGGTCTTGGAAAGGACGTTTCCCTCGTGCAGGCGCTCGCCGCGCTTTCCGATGACGCCAATGGCCCGATCGTGTTGATCATCGACGAAGCGCAGCAGGCGATTACGACCCAGACCGGCAACGATGCGATGTTTTCGCTCAAGGCCGCGCGCGACGAACTTAACGCGGCGCATTTCGGTCTGCGAGTCGTTTGCACAGGGTCGAACCGGGACAAGCTCGCGATGTTGCGCTCGAGCAAGGACCAGGCATTCTTCGGTGCTCCGCTGATCGATTTTCCGCCCCTCGATGAAGGCTACGTGAAATGGTTCTGCGATAACACCACGGAGCTGCCCGCGAAGCTCTCTCCGGAAGTCGTCACCCCCCTCTTCAGAGAGGCTGGGAATCGCCCTGAAATCCTCGGTGCGGCGGCCGACCAGCTCCGGTTCGACCTTGCGCTCGAGCCCGGCGATGTCGAACGACGTTTCTCACAGCTCGTCGAGGAACAGATCGCGCAAGCCAACGATGACTTACTCGAGGTGTTCCACAGCCTCACGCCGATCCAGTCGGCCGTGTTACGTGTTTTAGCCGCGGCCGGCAAAGGGTACGCGCCGTTCGAGTCGCGAACGATGGAAAAGTATCGCCTCGCGTCAGGGGGGGAACCTGGCGACGGCGAACTATCGTCGGCGAATGTCCAGCAAGCCCTGGCCGCCTTGCAGGAGAAGGGTTTGGTCTGGCGTGCATCGCGCGGCGTGTACGCGATGGAGGACCACAGCCTGTCGGATCTGCTGAGGCGCGAAGGCTATCTCGAAGGACTTTGAAGGTTCGCTCCGCCTGTCTGCAAGCCCTCCTCCTCGCGACCTCCGACGCGGACGGCGACTTGCGGGTAGTCGAACGCTCGATTGATAACGTCGGCGACGCCCATCGCGGCATGCGGAAATAGCGGGACAAAACATCCCTATTTGATCAATCGTAGTGCGCGCAGCTCGGCGATACTGACCCGGTCTTCCGCGCGCTGTCCAGCGCATTTCAGGAAGGCCTTAAAAACGCCCGAATACACGATGGAGACGACGAGGAAAAAAAATAGCGCGCACTTGAGTTCGGCAAGCAGACTGGCGCAAGGTCTGGCCGAGCCCCGAGTGTTTATCGTGGCCGGCTTGCTCATCGCGTTGACCATGCTCGGCTTGACCGCCACCGTCCTCTACCAGAGCCGGCAGGATTCGCTCGCCCGCGCTCGCGAAACGTCGCGCAATGTCGCGCTGATCGCCGAGCGCGACATCGAGCGCAATTTCGAGCTCTATGCGCTTTCCATGCAGGCGGTCGTGGATGGCCTCAACCAGGCCGACGTGATGGCCTTGCCCCCTCGGCTGCGTCATGCGGTGTTGTTCGATCGCGCGACCACGGCAAAATACCTGGGCTCGATGCTCGTGCTCGACGCCTCGGGCAATATCGTCATGGACTCGGCGGGCGAGGTGCCGCGCAAGGGCAACTTCGCGGACCGCCAATATTTCACGGTGCAGCGTGACAATCCTCATGCGGGCCTCTTCGTCGGGGACCCGTACAGGTCACGGCTGCGCAACGGCACTGCCAGTATGGCAATCAGCTATCGCCTGTCGCATCCCGATGGCTCGTTCGCCGGCGTGGTGCTGATGGCTATCAACCTCGAGTACTTTCACCAGCTCTTCACCGGCCTATCGCTCGGACCGCACGGCGCCATCTCCCTGATCGGCCGCGATGGGATCATGGTCATGCGGCAGCCATTCGATCCGAGCATCATCGGGCGGGACATCAGCAAGGCCAGCACGTACAGGCACTTCGTTTCAATGCCGGAGGGAAGCTATTCCGACACCGCGTCGATCGACGGCGTGCGGCGGCTCTACTACTTCCGCAACTTTCCGGACCTGCCGCTGATCATCATGGTGGCCGAGGCTGAATCGGACATCTACGCGGTCTGGCGCCGACGGGCGTTGACGATCGGCTCGCTGACCGCCGCGCTCGCCTTGGCATTCGTCGGAGCTTCGTGCATGCTCGCCGTGCAGTTGCGGCGGCGGATGCAGCTCGAAATAAAGCTCGAGGTGCTCGCGAGGACGGATGGCGTCACAGGGCTGAACAACCGGCGAACCCTCGACGAGATCGTCGAGCGCGAATGGAGTCGCGCGCGGCGTACGGGTGCCGCGTTTTCCCTGCTTTTCATCGACATCGACCGTTTCAAGGCATACAACGACACATACGGCCATCAGGCCGGGGACGACGTGCTCGCCGCCATCGCTCGATGCATTCTCGAGAATATCCGCCGACCTGCCGACAGCGCCGGTCGCTATGGCGGAGAAGAATTCGTCGTAGTGCTGCCTGACACGCCTGCCGCCGCTGCCGTGCAGATCGCCGAAAAAATCCGCCGTGCCATCGCTGAGCTGGAGATCGAGCACAGGGGCAGCGAGTTCGGGCACGCGACCGTCAGTATCGGCGCAGCGAGTTGGACGCCAGAGCGCGACAGCGATGTCGCCGCCGTCATCCGTGCCGCGGATCAAGCGCTGTACAACGCGAAAGCCGCGGGCAGGAACCGTGTCTGGCCGGCCCCGGCCCGCCCGCTCCCGTTAGATGTGGCGCCATACCGCCCGCTCAATGTCGCGGCTTCCTGAGCGTGTTCGTTGGAGGGCGCGAGCGCGCCACAGGCTACTCGACGGCGCCATGGCCTCAATTCTATTAACCAAATCAATTTCGTCTACCGCCAGAGCGGCCGAAATTTCAGACGTTCCTGCCAATGTGTGCCGCAATGGCGTGCATATTCTCGTCAAACACAGGTCCGCAATCTTTCCTACAATTCGCCATGGGGTGCGGATTGCTCGCCGCGCGTTCATGAAGTTCGGAGAAGTGGGCCAACATTATGATCGAAACAACGCAGGTTACGACCGCTATAGACGACCCGCCAATTCTCGTTCGCCGCGCAACAGGTTGGTATGCGAACTTCTTGTTGATTGCGTTCGCGCTCCTGCCTGCCTATCTGATCGCTTATTTGTATTTCTTTCAGGACCCGCGGCTGACCTTCGAAGACCACACGTTCCATGAGATCGCCATTGCCGCGGCGACCTTGGAGGGTCTCTTTGTCAGCTATGTCACATGGCAGTGCTACAGGCACTCCGGCGAGCCAATCCTGCGCTGGCTTACCTTGGGCTTCGCGGGCTTCGTCATCATCTATGCGCTCCACGGCGCGTTCACTCCGCTCGCGCATCACGCCATGTGGCTCTTTTTGCTGTATGGGCCGGCATCTCGCCTCGTCATGGCAATACTACTTCTAGTGGGACTTTTTTCGTATCAAGCCGCGCCCGACCCCCTCGTGCGCCGCGGCGATCGGAAGTCGTGGGCAACTTGGTTCGTGATTTTCGTCATTGTGGATGTGCTCGTGGGAGTGCTTGCGAGCTCGCCGATCGCGGGTGCGCTCGGCACCCGATTGTCGCTCGAAGGCGGTGCGATGGTGATCTCGTTTGTCAACGTCGCATGCATGCTCGCGCGCAAGATTCGCTCGCCGCTGATGCAGATCTTCGGCATATCGGTAACTGCATTCGCGCTCGCCTCGCTCGCTTTCATCCTCGGCAAGCCGTGGAATCACATGTGGTGGCTCGCGCATGCGATCTTTGCAGGCGGCTTCTTCCTGCTCAGTTTCGGCATCGTCCAGGCGTTCCATACAACGCGCTCGTTTTCGACCATCTACAGCCAGGAGGAGCTCTTGGCGCGGCTGCGCGAATCGGTGGCGCGCACTGAAAGCGCCTTGCAGGAACTCCAGCGCAGTAACCAGAGGCTCAATCAGATGGCGGCTCTCGATTCGTTGAGGGGCGCTGTCAGTCGTCGCGCGTTCGTCGAGCGGGTCGAACACGAGATCGAGCGCGTCAAGAACGGTGGCGCCCCGTTCGCCGTGCTGGCCCTCGACCTCGACAACTTGAAGCAGATCAACGACACCTTCGGCCAACAGGCTGGCAACGATGTTTTGATGCGTGTCATCGATATCGGTCTCAACACACTACGCCCCTATAACGGCACTGCCCGCATGGCTGACGACGAGTGGTTGCTTTTGTTGCCGTGCGCGACGCTCGATATCGCATTGATGATCGGGGAACGCATCCGCTCGGCCGTGCAGGCGACGCAGTTCGAGGAAAATGGAGAGCGTTTCTCCGCAACGGTGAGCATCGGCATTGCGCAATCTGCGCATGACGGCAAGACGAGCGAGGCAATCATTCGCGCCGCCAACGAGCGCCTGAGCCGCGCCAAACAACACGGGCGCAACTGCGTCATTGCTGTGTAGTGTCCGGTGTCCGGGCGTTCAGCCGTTCCCCTTGAACGTCAGACGCGAGCCTCTCGCCTTGCCAATGCCTCACGTAATCGGGGGTACCCGTAGGCGCCGCGTCGACCAACGGTGCTAGCGGCTGCAGCGCAAGCGGCAGCACGCCTGCCCAGACCGGACGATTCATATCGGCGTCGTCGTCCTTCGGACCACCAGTGCGGATTTTCGATGCGGCCTCGTCGAGCGGAATGCGCAGAACGGTGGTCGAGGCCAGCTCGTTAGCGTCGCCAGGGCGCACCTCGCGAGACCGGCCGGGTGCGATGAATTCCACGAAAGCATTCAGCGCTGCGGCCTTCGCTGGCCCGTCCACTAATTCGAACGCGCCGTAGATGACAGCGGAGCGGTAGTTCATTGAGTGGTGAAAGGCCGAGCGCGCCAACACCAAACCATCCAAATGCGTAATGGTTGCGCACACTTGCGCCCCGGCGGCCACGAGCTTCAACATGCGGCTTCCATTTGAGCCGTGGATGTACAGGTGATCGCCCTCGCGCCAGCACGCCGTGGGAATGCAGTGCACCCCATCGTCATCGGCAAAGGCGAGATGGCACACGTAGGAAGCATCGATGATCGCGTAAAGAGTCGCGCGATCGTAGTGCCCGCGGTTCGGGACACGGCGCACACGGGTGCGTGCTGACGGGGGCGTGGCTTCGATGGTGGTCATGGCGAGACATCGTGATCGGTAGTTGCGACGACCAACGATAAGAAAATCATGGCACCATGTGTAGACCCACCAGCAACCGCACAATTGGAGCCACGATGGACTACGGTGTCTTGCTGTCGACGTTCGTGCGTGAGACCGGGGAGGCCGCGTCGGCGCGACTGCCTCAGCAACGTCGGCTCTACGCGTGCCTGCGGGCCGCAATTCTGAGCGGCAAGATCGAGGAAGGCACGCGCCTTTTGTCGTCGCGTTCGCTGGCCGACGAGTTGAGGATGGCACGCAATTCGGTGCTCTACGCATATGAGCGACTGACGGCCGAAGGTTTCTTGGTCGGCACGCGGCAGGGCACGATAGTGGCCGCGGTTGGCGTGCAGCAGACGCCACTCGCCGCGCCCAGCGACGCACCGGTGCTCTCACGGCGCGTGGCGAACATGATCCCGCAGGACGCCGGCATGGACGATCCGCTGCCATTCCTGCCCGGCACGCCTGCGCTCGACGAGTTTCCGCTTGCGCAATGGCGGCGCTGCATGGAACGCGCTTGGCGCAACATCGGCCCGGCTCAGCTCGGCTACATGCCGGTCCAAGGCGATATGGCGCTACGTAAGGCCATTGCCGAATACCTGCGTATCTCGCGCGGCGTACGCTGCGAGGCGCAGCAAGTTTTCATTACCGGCGGCACGCAAAGCAGCCTGGACCTTTGCGCGCGCACGCTGGCCGACGCCGGCGATACGACCTGGATCGAAAACCCCGGCTACGACGGCGCTCGCAACGCCTTTCAGGCCGCCAACCTGCAACTGGTACCGATCAGCGTCGATGCGAACGGCCTTGCGCCGCGCCTCGAAGACTGGCGTGACACCCCACCGAAGCTGATCTACATCACACCGTCGCATCAGTACCCGCTCGGAGCCGTGATGAGCCTGGACCGACGGCTGGCGTTGGTGGCCCAGGCAAGCGCAACTGGCGCGTGGATAATCGAGGACGATTACGACAGCGAATTCCGTCATCACAGCACGCCGCTTTCCGCCGTTCAGGGCTTGGCCGAGGACGCTCCTGTGATCTACCTAGGCACGTTCAGCAAGGTGATGTTTCCTGCGCTGCGCATCGGCTTCATGGTCGTGCCGCCCGCACTCGCGCCCGTCTTGCGTCATACGGCAAGCCGCCTGATGTTGCGTGGACGCGTAGCCGAGCAACTCGCTCTGGCCGAGTTCATCGAAGCGGGACACTTTACGCGCCATCTGCGGCGGATGCGGCGGCTGTACGCCGAGCGGCGAACGGCGCTGCACGAAGCGCTCGAGCGCAATTTGAGTGGTGCGTTGACCGTATCGGGCGGGGCCGGAGGCATGCATTTGTCGGCAAGACTGGATTTGCCCGTTGCGGATACCGAAGTCAGCCGCGTCGCGCGGACCCGCGGTCTGGTGCTGCGGCCGCTCTCGCGATTTTGCCTGGACGGCACGCAGGCGCATTACAACGGACTAGTGCTGGGATATGGCAGCGTCAGTGCCTCGCGAATGGATGGATTGACGAAGCAGATCGGCGAAGTACTCGACGCGATGGTGTCTCGGTAAGCCGAGACGACATGCGCACCCGTTCGCGCGGTAACTATCGGTCGGCCCCGCAGCGATAGCGGAAACCCGAAACGTCCGTTTGCGCAGCGATGGCTGACCCGCGCGTTTACCCCGTTGCCACAACAATTTTTCCGTGAAAGACTGAGCTGTATCCGCAATACCGGACGAGAGTCCGATATTTCGGACGAACGACGAAAACGGGCGCGGCGCCCCTCGTGCCAGTCGCCGCGAAGCCCGTCTCGTCACCGCTTCTTCCAAGGATCATTCCGCACCGGACAGGACTGCAAACATGAGAGTTGTCAGACACAGCGCAAATCTTCTGGTTGTTGCGGCCGCGGCTGCCCTGATGCTGCTCGCCGCCTGTACGAAGGTCTCGACGCCTGGGCAGGACGCTTCCAGCGCATCGGCGCTGCAGTCCGTTCTGCAACGAGGCACCTTGCGCGTGGGCGACTGCCTCACGTTCGCGCCTTTCGGCTTTTACAACAAAGACGGGCAGCCGGACGGCTATGACGTGGATCTTGCCAAGGAACTGGCGAAGGAAATGGGCGTCAAGCTCGAAGTGGTGAATACGACAAGCGCGAACCGGATCCCCAATCTGCAGACGGGTAAGGTGGACGTCGTCTTCTGCAACTTCACCCGCAACCTCGAACGTGCGAAGGAAATTTCGTTTACGTCGCCGTACGTCGTGGCGAGCGAGGCGTTGCTCGTTCGCAAGAACAGCGGCATTCAATCCGTGAAGGACATGTCGGGCCGCACGATCGCGACGGTCAAAGGCTCGACGAACGGTGACGAGGTGCGCGCGCTGAACATGCCGATCAAAATCCAGGAATACGACAGCTCGCAGGCCGCCATTCTGGCGGTCAAGCAAGGTCAGGCGGATGCGATGATCGAGGACAACAACTTCCTCGCTTATCAAGCCAGCCTCGATTCGAATTTGACGGTCACGAATGAAGCGCTCGTGCCGCTCGAATACAACGCGTTCGGGGTGAAAGCCGGCGATCAGACCTGGCTCAACTACTTGAATTTGTTCCTGTTCAACATCAACGCTTCGAAGCTCAACGCTCAGCTTTACAAGAAGTGGTTCGGCGCCGATCCGCGCTATCCGCTCAATCCGCAGTTCTGAGCGAGTCTGATTCGACTGATTCGCCGTCGGCCGGGGATCGTCGAGAAGGAAGGAGAAGCAATGCTTTACCAATGGCTCACGTTGTGGGGCTATGTGCCCGATTTCATCCACGCCGCGTGGCTCACGCTTCAGGTCACGCTCCTCTCCTTCTTGCTTGCGATCGCGCTCGGCTTGTCGACGGCTCTTGCAGGCGCATCGCCGATCCTCGCGCTGCGCGCCGTCGCGCGCGGCTATATCGAGCTGATCCGCAATACGCCTGTGCTGCTGCAAATTTTCATCGTCTTCTTCGGGTTGCCCTCGCTCGGTGCTCACCTCAGCGCCTACACCGCGGGCGTTATTGCGCTCGGGGTCAATGTCGGCGCTTATCTGGCGGAGGTATTCCGGGCCGGCATTCAATCGGTGCCGCGCGGGCAAATCGAAGCGGCGAGCCTGCTCGGACTCCAGCGGTCGCAAATTTTTCTCTCCGTCGTATTGCCACAAGCGGCGCGCGCCGTCTATCCCGCCATCGTCAACAATCTGATTCAGCTGCTGCTCGGGACATCGCTGCTTTCGGCGATCGCCCTGCCCGAGCTGACCGGCACCGCGATCGTGATCAACTCGCGCACGCTGCTATATATCCAGACATTCTCCATTACGCTCGTCGCCTATCTGGTGTTGAGCAACGTTCTGTCTTGGCTCGCCGAGCGAATCGGCGCGAAAGCTTTTCATCCGCCGCTTGCGATGCCCAGGCGCACCCGCCGCGGCTTTCCATTCCTGCGTCAGGCACATCGCACTTGAAGCCCTAACCGGAGAGCGGACATGTCGACGGATCTTTTGACGACGAGCCTGCCGATCCTGCTTCAGGGTCTGGCCGTCACGCTGCTATTGTCGGCCGCGGCGATCGCAGGCTCGACGATCGCCGGGCTGCTCGCAGCGGTGCTGCGTACGTTCGGCCCCTGGGACACGGGGCGCATCGCGAAGCTTTACACCGAGCTCTTCCGCGGTACGCCGGTCCTGATCACCTTGATGTTCATTTACTTCGGCGTTTCGTATTTCGGCTACGCCATCGATGTGTTCGCGGCTGGCGTCGCCGGCCTCAGCATTTATCAAGGTGCTTATATCGGCGAGATCTTCCGTGCCGGGATCGAGGCGGTGCCCAAGGGACAATGGGAAGCCTCCCAGATCCTCGGCCTCTCGAGGAGCCAGACGTTCTTCTCGGTCGTGCTTCCGCAGACCGGCAAGATCGTCCTGCCGCCCCTCATCGGACAGTACCTGTCCCTCATCAAGGACACGTCGATCGTCAGCATGATCGGCATGTCGGAGCTGATGCACGGAGGCCAGGCCATCGTCGATCGCATTGGCAAGCCAGTCGAGATCTATGGACTCGTTGCCCTGCTTTATTTCATCGTTTGTTTCCCGCTCTCGCAGTGGGTGCGCCACCATGATCGAAGGAGCTTGCCGACATGACCATGAATGCCACCGCCGAAACGAAACCCGTCATCAATCTGATGCAGGTCAGCAAGTCATTCGGCTCGACGCAAGTCCTCAAGTCCATCGATCTCGATGTGCGTCCGGGCGAGGTGCTGGTGCTGATCGGCGCTTCGGGCTCCGGAAAGAGCACCGTGTTGCGCATCATGAGCGGGCTCGAGACGGCCGATACCGGTGAAGTGTGGGTCAACGATGTCCCGCTGCACGAGTCGCGCCGGGCCAAGGAAATTCGAGGCCACGTCGGCATGGTGTTTCAGCAATTCAATCTGTTTCCGCACAAGACTGCGCTCGGCAACGTCACGCTCGCGCTGATCAAGGCGCGCAAGATGGCACCGGCCGATGCGCGCAAGCGCGGCATGGAGGCGCTCGATCGCGTTGGGTTGGCCGACCGTGCCGAGCACTATCCGAGTCAGTTGTCGGGCGGCCAGCAACAGCGTGTTG
Organism: Trinickia symbiotica; assembly: GCF_002934455.1. Taxonomy (GTDB): domain Bacteria; phylum Pseudomonadota; class Gammaproteobacteria; order Burkholderiales; family Burkholderiaceae; genus Trinickia; species Trinickia symbiotica. The sequence continues at coordinate 75,299 of NZ_PTIR01000022.1, forward strand.
CGATCGCGCGCGCGTTGGCCGTCGAGCCGAGCATCATGTTCTTCGACGAGGCGACGTCGGCGCTCGATCCCGAGCTCGTCGGCGAAGTGACGGAAGTCATGCGGGGTCTTGCGCGCGATGGAATGACGATGGTCGTCGTCACGCACGAAATGGGCTTCGCCCGCAAGACCGCGGACCGGGTGGTGTTCATGGACAAGGGTCTCGTCGCCGAGCAGGGCTCGCCCGAGCGGATGTTCGCGAATCCGCAAAACGAGCGGACGAGACAATTCCTGCAGCGGGTGCTCGAACACTGATCGCGTTGGCGCTGGCAATCCCGATTCGCGACCGATGTTCAGACGCGGGCGGCCGGGGTAGATCGCCCGAATTGATTACTACAGATCCATGAATTCGATGAGGAACCCGAGCACTGAAGGCGCAATCGAGACGTCCGCGGCAACTCCAATGAGAGCGCGAGGCGTCGATCGTGTGATCGAGATATGCCAGCAACTCCATCTCGCGCGGCGTCCATTGACGATGCGCGAGCTCATCGATGCGACCGGCGCGCCGCGCTCGAGCGTCTACGAGCTCGTTGCAATTCTCACGGAGGCGGGCTGGCTCGAGACGACGCCGGAGGGGGAGGTGTTTTTCGGCCGGGCTATGCACTATTACGGCTCGGACTACGCAGCGCGTAACGATCTCATCAGCCGCGCGCATCAGGCCATCCTCGCGCTCGTCAGGAAGCACGACGAGACAGCGCAGCTCTGCACGCTCGAGGGCAACAAGTACACGGTGGTGCTCTCGGAGAACAGTTCACGGCCGTTCAATATCAGCTCCGAGATCGGCGTCAAGGTGCCGATTCCCTGGACCGCAACGGGAAGATTGCTCCTTGCGCATCTGAATGCGAACGAAATACGTGCACTGATTCCCGACGAAGATTTCGTTCTCGACAACGGCCAACGCATAGCGTTCGAAGACTTCCTACGCGATGTCCAGCGCGCGGCTCAACAGGGATATTGCTGCACCGAAGGATTGTCGAATACGTTCCGGCTTTGCATGGCCGCGCCCATCCGCGATTGGACAGGGCTGGCGAGTGCCGCGCTCTGCTTCATGACGAGCCGAGATACGCCTGCCGAGAAGCGTGCCTCGATGCTCGACGATCTGATCAGTCATGCGCAAAGGCTCTCGCAGCCGCTCACGCGCAGGTGAGCGCCGGGGTAGACGAGCCGTCGCTCGAACGCGGACGTCGATCGAGCGCGGACTGATTCAGCCACAGCTCGCTCAGCGCTCGGCCGGTCGCCCAAACAATGCGCGGTCCGTTACCCACACTGCAACGAGGCTTGCTCCCATCAACGGAAATAGGATGCCTAGCAACGCAAGCCCGGCCTTCCATACGCGCATCGGCGGCATGCCGTGCTCTCGGCCGGGCGCCCCGAGTTTTCCGACTGGCCGCCGCTTCCACCACATCACGCATCCAGTGACCGCCATCGCGGCGAGCCCCAGTGAAATCAAGGTGCAGGCGATTTGGTTCGCGAGCCCGAAGTAGCGTCCCATGTGCAGTGACGTGCCAAATGAAATCGCCTTTGCCACTGCTCCATAGTCACGGTAGCGGATGTCCTTCAATACCGCACCGCTGTACTGATCAAGATAGAGCGTGCGCTCGCCGCGCGGATCCGGCGGGAAATAGGTGACCGTATAAACGCCATCTGGGCTCTGCGGAAACGCGATCTCGTATGCGTGCGTCAGCCCAAACCTGCGCACGTCCTCGATTAAACGGTCGAGCGGCAGGCGCGCCCGCGGGTCATGCGCATGCGCCGGCACGCGGGGCACGGGCACGGCCCCTACTGCCCATGGCACATTGGCAAGCGGCATGTCGTCCATCGTCATCCCTGGCATCGAACCCATCCGGCTCGCATCGGCACCAGCACCAGCAACAGCATCGGCATGATCGACATGGTGCGCATCCGCGGAGTCGATCGATGGGCGCCCTCCATCGCGCGCCTGAGAATGCAGCCGCAGCCCACCCCAAGCTCCAGGCGGCGCACCCAGGCTGGCGCTCGTCGCAAGCGACTTGAACTGCTTGCCCCATGAACCGGTCCACGGCAATCCGGTCACGATGAAGGCCAACGCCCCGACCGCGAGCCAGACACCCAGCACCGCGTGCACGCTCTTCCACAACGCGCGCCCCTTCATCGAGAAGTTCGGCCAGAACTTACGGCCTGCGCGAGCGCACTCCCTCGGCCACCAAAGCGCGATTCCCGTGCCGATCATCACGAGCGTCCAACACGCCGCCAACTCCATCAGCAGTTCGCCCGGTTTGCCCAACAGCAGCTTGCGATGCAACATCCGATCGATTTGCATGAAACGATGCTCGACACTCAATGTGCCCAGCACCGCGCCGGTGTATGGATTCACGTACACGCTTTCGCGTTCGCCATCCGGCAGACGGAAGATGAACTCCGCGCTAAGCGTCGGGTCGTTCGCGATACGCGCGCTGCTGGCCACAGCGCCCTTTGGCAGGATGCCCGCCGCGCGCGCCAACAGCGCCTCCTCCGGGAGCCGGGGTTGCGCCTGCGGTTCGACTACGAGCCGGTCCCGGTAGATCACACGCTCGATCTGCGGTTGGAAGCAATAGAGCGTGCCAGTGACCGCCAGCACGATCAGCAGCGGCATGACGAAGAGCCCCGCATAGAAATGCCAGCGCCACAGCGTTCGATAACCGTTGTTCGTTGTCATCACATCCTCAGCTTCGCGTCGATATAGAACGTCCGTCCCGGGTACGGGTGATAGACGAAGTAGCGCGCGTCGAAGATGTTGTCGACGCCCACGCCAATTTCGCTTTTCTTTGTCGGCTTGAAAGTGAAGCGTGCGTCGGCCACCGTATAGGTGCTGGTGCCGCCGTACACATCAGGATTCGAGTCCGTGTTCGTCAGCGTGTTGTACTGGCGCCCGGAGTAGCGCGCCGCCAACGTCAACGCCGAGCGCTCGTCGAGGTGATACGTCGCGGCGAGATTGGCCCGCCACAGCGGGATACGATAGAAGTATTTGCCGACAGAGGCCGGGTTCTGCACGTTGGCGACAATCTTCGATTGCGTATAAGCGACGCTTGCAACGAGATCGAGTCCGCGCGCGAATACGTCCTCGCCCTGGTAGCTGAGCTCCACGCCGCGCGAGCGCACCCTGCCGATGTTCTGAAAGCTGGTGACGTTGGGGATGACCGTCGTGTCCGTCTGACTGAAGATGGTGTTCTTCACATCGTCCTGGAACAACGACATCCGAACGAGGCCATTCGAACGCGCCCATTCGGCGGCGAGCTCCTTCGACAGATCGTCTTCCGGCCTGAGGTTCGGATTGTTGTTGACGATCGAGGAGCCGTTGATCTGACCTTGGAACAATTCGCTGACGGTCGGAAAGCGGTATGCGCGGCCGATTGACGCCCGCAGCGTCAGGTCGTTGGTCACATCGAACGAGATCGAAGCTTTCGGCGAAAGGTGGTGATCGTTCGACTCGGGATAGGGCAGTCCCATCGCGCCGACGGCTTGGCGGCCGCCATAGGCGCTCCAGTTCTCGTAGCGCACGCCGTAGACGAACTTCCAGCGCGGCAAAACACGCCAGGCGTCCTGCGCAAACAGCGCCTGGGTCCGCGTCCGGCCGGCAAAAGCATTGGCGAAAGAGCCTGCCGCCCCATCGCGCCAGTTCGTCGTGTTGTACGTCTCGTTGTCGAGGAAATAGTTGTCGTAGTGATAGCCGAACGTCAGCCAATGCCCGCCCCAGCCGGCAGCCGGTGACGCGGGCGTCCACGTTGCTTTGAGGTCGAGCGTCTTCCAGCCGGTGCCGTCGCCGTAGGTTACGACGCCCGGGCCGTTGCCGGGCCCGCCCGCGCTGGCGGTACGCGCCACGCTGTTCGTCACGTCGTAGTACGAGGCGATCGCCTCCGCGTTCCACCCCGTTGCCTGATGGGTGCGCAGCGAAACGCCGTAGAGCCAGTTTTCGTTGAAACCGAGGCTTGGCGCAAGCGCGGCCGCCGGAATGGTGTACTCGTAGCCGCCGATGTCGACCTTCCCGCTGTAGACGGGATTGCCATTCGCGTCGGTGAGAAACGTCGATGTTCGGCTGTTATAGGTCTGATGCCAATAGCCGAGCGTGAAAGCGCCTTGCACGGTCGGCGTGAAGTCGTACTGCGCCCGCAGCGTGAATTGGTCCTGCACCGAGTGCTGGATCCCTTCGCCGTTGACACCGAGCACCGCAGTCGGCCTCATGGTCTGGTTGTTGTAGAAGTAGACCCCGTCGACAGGTGTATCGCCTGCCCGCGCTGGCGCCGACGATTGCGCGAGCGTCGCGAACTGCAACGGTTGGCTAGTATTCGCGAGATGATTGACGCCGAGCCGGAACGCGAATTTGCCGATTTTGTTGCCGACGGTCGCCGTCGTTTCCGTGCCGTTGAAATTCTCGTTGATGCCGTAGAGACTGAAGTGCTGCGTGAATGCCTTCACGTCCGCGTCGGCTTCGAACTTCGTCGGCATGCGTGTGGTGACGAGTACCGTGGCACCGAGCGAGTTGCCCGGATAGAGCGCCGAGTACGGCCCATAAATGACGTCGACTCTCTCGATTGAATCGGGATACACCATCGACCAGCGCGGTGCGAAAGACCAACTGTTGCCGAGCAGGTTGCTGAGCAGCAAGCCGTCGGCGTAGACGAGTCCTCGCGCGCTTTGGGCGTTGCTCGTGCCGCGCACCGCGATGATCGAATTCGGATCGCCGATGAAGCGCTTTCGCACGGCAAGATTCGGCATGTATTTCAGAACGTCCTCGGTGTTGACGACGTTCCAGTTGTCGGACTGTTTGCGCGTGACCGTCTCGACTGTCGCGGGCACATTGGGATCGATGGGGCGAGACGATGACGATCCGGCGGACTGTGCGCTGCCCGTCACGGTCACCGAGGGCAAAACGACTTCGGCGGTCTTGTCATCGGCGTACGCGAAGTGCTGCAGCAACGAGATCGGCACAACGGCGAGCGTCGCATGCCGAATCCGCTTGCGCCGGCAAGCGGATTCGCATGCCCATAAAAACAAGGACATTGCATATTCCTGAAAGCGTTGGACAAACGACCGTATGCGCCTTCAAAGGGCGCCGCGGACGGTCGAGGTGAACGGCGATCAGGAAACGAGAGGTGGGTCTCTGGGGCGGCCGGACGGAAATGCGCCGAGCGGCGTGAACCGAACGGACAGCACCGGCGCGGTCATGATCACGACCAGCGTCAGCATTGGGGCCGCGACAGCAGGCAACGCCGGCATCGCCGCATGCGTCGCCAGCAGATCGCAGTAGCCGCACGCTGATAGCGAATCAGGCGCTGAATGATGGGAAACGTCCGGCGATTCGGTAGCGGAACACAGCGCCGCGACGGGCTCACCCTCGTGAGACGCGACGACGAGCTGACTCACGATCGGCACGCAGACGATGAGCCACATGGCAATGAGGCCAAGCCATGCGGTCAGGCGTGCGTGTCGTCGAAGTGTCATGTCGTTGAAAGGTTTTCCGGCGCGGCGAAGTCTAGCATTTCGATGACTGAGTTGCCAATCGACGCAGGTTGACTGCGGCGACGATCAGCGGCGAAGCAACTCCGTGCCAGCGATAGTTCTGAGATGAAGTTTCCCGCTATCGTCCTCCTGAAAAGCGTGAGCAGGGCTTGTCAAATTCCCCTACCGCATTTAGAATGCGTCGCAAGTGGACTGGGAGTTCCTGGTCGGCGTCATAGCCTCGGTGAGCTCACCGAGGCTTTTCGCTTTCTGAAGGCGGAAAAACCTTAAGGCCCCAGTTTTCGAAGCCTTCACCCGGGCGCTCGCGGCCGCCACTGCAATAGAACTTCCGCTTCAGTACGTCGAACGCACGGTTTTCCTGGCCGGGCCTGACCACGCTCATTCCAATTGGCCTAGCGACAAGATCGGCCAGCTGTAAGCCCGGCGAGTCGACCTTCTTGTTGGCAAAGACAATCTCGAACGGCAGCGATATGCCAAGCCGATTCGCGCCATCGCAAACGCGGCGAAATTCAAGTTCAAGTTCGTTATCCTCCCTCTTGCCGCGACGCTCGACGATCACGTGCGTCAATGCGGTTTCCTCTTTCTTTTCCCGCACGAATGCATAGAGCGTCTCAAGGCAGAGACCGAGCGCAAGATGGTACGGGTTGTCATTCGCACGACCGCGCTCTCGGAGTTTTATCTTGTCAACTACGCAGCTCACCAGAACGAAGTTGCTGACTTCAATGACGCTGGTAAGCTCAGTCATGAACTGCTGCTTGTGTTCGCGATTGACAAACAACCGGAAGTCTCCCTTCTCCTTACGTATCTCGTGTTCGTGAAGGACGATCAGGTCGTGCCCGAAGTGGTTGAATTTGAACTTGTGCAACGCCGGCACGACCCGCTCGCTGTAGTGCTTCTTGTAGAAGACGCAAAATGCCAGCACGAACGCTGGATAGTTGTTGTCCAACGTCTGCATGCCATGGTCGCCACTCTCGTCCACGTAGACGACCAAATTGCTGAACTTGCTGCGAGTGGATGTAGCGCTGCTAATGTCGCCAGCCCCCGATCGGGGTTCGCTGTCAAACTGCAAGAATTGTTGTCTGGGCCTTGCATCGTTGCTCATACGTCCGGTTCGATCGCTCTTGGTTTCCCTTGCGCTCGCATTACCCTAGCCCTGTCCGTCTCCCTTCTCGGTGGCTCGGCCGAGACGGCGACGAGCAGTATGCGCGGCGCTCCGTAAATGTGAATTGTGCTTGCTGAGTTTTGGGTCTTGTGACCGTATAGGCCGGCCTCGGACGGAATAACCGACGATCAGGTCGATCCGGTCAGTCGTCAATCTGCGCCACTAAGCCTGCGGTCGGACCGTTACGTCTGCTCGCCCGGCAGGTTCGCCGCCCCACATTCGACCAATTGACATTTTTTGTTGTCAGCCTATGCTTTGAACGCCGAGAAAACCCTGGCGGCAACCGCTTCCCTTTTAGTTGATCCAACGAACGATCACCCGGAGCATCGCATGGCCATTACAAGACAGGTAATCACGTCGCTGCAGCGCGACGGCACCGACATGCTGGGGACCAAGGGACTCGCGGTGAAGATTGCCGACGAAAGTATCGTATCGGGATCGCTTTTAACCGTGGAGAGCAATCATTTCTGTGTGCTGAAGTCACGCGGCGCCGTGCTCAACGTCTACGAGACGGGCCAATACGCGCTGACCACGCCCGACAAGCCGCTTCTCGGCTCGATTGCGCAGGGCTTTTTCGGCGGATCGTCGCCGTGGGTCTTCGAAGTCATCTACGTGAACCGCTCGAAGCTGCTCATTCGCAACCAGGGTGTTGCCACGAGCGCCGAAATGGCCGAGATGGCCTATCAGGTCGACTATTACATTCACATTGACTCGAAAGAGGCAGCGCTCGACTTGATCACGCACATGCCGTTCAACGGCAATTTCATCGATACCCAGGAAGTCGCCGAATATGCGGGCCCCGCGATCGAGCAGGCGATCAACCAGATCGTCCAGGTCACGAAAATGGAAAGCATCAACGAGCACATCACCGAGATCAGAGACTCGGTGAAGATGCACCTGTCGGATTTCCTGCGGACATTCGGCATTTTGCTCAACGACGTGAAGGTGCTGATCGTGCCGAAGGACGAGCGGATGCGCGAGCTGATTTCGCTGCAGGCGATCGGCCTCACGCCGATCGAAGCCGTCCGCTACTACCTCGCATTGCGAATGGCCGAAAAAGGCCTCGTTTCCGCGCCGAACGCCGCGGCGGGCGTGCCGTTCCAGATCGGCGGCTCGGCCGCCGGCGTTTATCCGCTGGCGGGTGACACTGGTCTTCCGACGGGCGCGTGAAAAATGGACTCGGGCTTTTACGACGACGGCGTGCTGCGGCAAACCGCGATCAATCTCTTCTACGGATGGGGCTACAACTTTTACCGGCGCGAGAATCAGCTGCGCGCCGACGATCAGCTCGTGCGCAGCAAAGCCGCCTGGCTGCTCGGCATGGCCCGTACGAGTGTGGAGCTTGCCGCGGCCGAGTATCGCCGCGCCAATTTCGGCATACCGTCGCGCGAAAGGCCATTCCCCGATCCCTCGGTGAGCGCGGCATCGCAGCAGCTCGAGCGGCTCGCCGCGAGCATCAGCATGATCGGAGGCCGCTTGCAATCGCAGCCCGTGCCGGAGAACGATCGCATGACTGAACGCTATCGCCGGGAGGCCGATACGCTGAAGGCTCTCACCGATTGCGACGAGAGGCTGGTCGGCCAATGCAAACTGCTGCACGCGACGCTCGATACACGCGGCGGTGAATGGCTGCTCGAACATCTCGACGAACTGAATCGAGGGCTCGCGGCCATTCAGGAGACGTTGCGACGGCGGGAAGCGGCTTTGCTCGATCGGATCGAGTAACGGAGGTTTCGAGCGCGTGTCGCCGCGTCGTTACGTCGCTTCTTCGCGATAGATCGCGGTAACGGGCGCCTCTCCCACTCGCGCGTAACCGCGATACATGCCTTCCGTATTGAACGGCATCGCGAGATTGCCGAGCGCATCGACGGCGATGACACCACCCCGGCCCGCGATGCGCGGCAACCGGTTCATGACGACATCATGCGCGGCCTCGCGCAACGACACTTTGCGATATTCCATTTGAGCCGCGACGTCGTAAGCAGCGACGAGCCGAATGAACATTTCACCGGTGCCCGTCGACGATACCGCGCAGGTCGCGTCGTTTGCGTAGCAGCCGGCGCCGATGATCGGGCTGTCGCCGACACGCCCGGGCCGCTTGTTCGTGATGCCGCCCGTCGACGTTGCCGCCGCGAGATGGCCGTTTCGATCGAGCGCGACGGCACCTACCGTGCCGAGCTTCGTGTCCGGGTCAAGCGGTTCCGGCGCGCGTGCGGCTGCTCTGCCGTTCTCCGTGCGAAACATCAACGCGCCCGAATCGTGATCGAGAACGGCTCCTGTGGCTTGCCTGGCCTTCAACCATTGCGCGAGCCGAAACTCGCTATCGAAGTAGCCGGGCTCGACCAGTTCGAGCCCTTCAGCCATCGCGAACACCTCGGCGCCGGCGCCGGCCAGCATCACATGGTCGGTCGCTTCCATTACGCGGCGCGCGGCAATCACGGGATTGCGCAGTCGCGTGACGCCGCAAACGGCGCCGGCCGCGAGCGTCGCACCATCCATGATTGCGGCGTCGAGCTCGTGCTTGCCGTCAGCGGTGTAGACCGAGCCACATCCCGCGTTGAAAAGCGGGCAGTCCTCGAGCATTTGCACCGCGATGCTCACGGCGTCGAGCGCACTGCCCCCTTTGGTCAAGACTTCCTGCGCCGCGGCGAGTACGGCGTTCAACTCAACCCGATAGTGCGCCTCGGTTTCCACATTCAAGTCCTGGCGCAGGATCGTGCCCGCACCACCGTGAATCGCAACGATGGCTTTCGAATTCATGGTTCGATTCGGTCAATTGCCTCGACGATATGGCCGAGATAATCGCGAAGGCGGGGCGCTTTGCTGCTCATACCGGCTGCGCCTCCGCGAGAACACGCGCCCGGAACTTGTCAGGCAAAGCATTCGGCGTTAGAACGTCTACCTTGACACCGAGCAGATCCGCCAATTTGTACCGAATGATCCCGACATTGAGCAGCGACATGCCCGGCCTTGGCTCGACCAAAAGGTCGAGATCGCTTTCTTCGGTGTCTTCGCCGCGGACCACCGAGCCGAACACGCGTGCGTTCGACGCACGGTTATCCTCCACGATCCTGCGAATTTCCTCACGGTGCGCGTTCAGCGCGATAGATGGTTTCACGAGAAGCTCTGATTGAAGCGTCTATTATAGCGGTCAGTCAACGAGAACTGTGGAACGACGATGTCCACGCCAGACCGACCACTAGCAACGCTCGATAAGCCAACACACCTGCCCCGCTTCGCCATGCGCGCGCTGGCCGTTTTATTGGTCTTGCTTTTGGCGATCGCCATTGGCGGACGTGCGCTCGTGCACTCGAGTCTGCCCACCATCGACGGAACGCGTGTCGCGCCCGCCCTGCAGGCGCAAGTCACCATCGAGCGAGACAAGCTCGGTGTGCCGACACTCGAGGGGAGCACCACCGCCGATATCGCCTATGCCACCGGCTTCGTGCACGGGCAGGATCGGTATTTCCAAATGGACCTGCTGCGACGCGTCGCGGCTGGCGAACTGGCCGCGCTCATCGGCCCGCCCGCGCTCGATCTCGATCGGCTTCATCGACTCCATCGCTTCCGCGCCCGCGCGCACGCAATCGTCGCGTCGCTCGACGACGACTCGCGACTGCTGCTCGATCGGTACACGGCCGGAGTCAACGACGGTTTGGCCTCGCTCAGTGCAAGGCCGTTCGAATATTGGCTGCTGAAAAGCCGCCCCGAGCCTTGGACCGCGGAAGACACGCTGCTCGTGATCTACGCCATGTACTTCGATCTGCAGTACGAAGAATTGCAGCACACGCTCTCGCGCGCGGCACTGCGCGAGAGCGTGCCGGCCCGATTGCTGCCGTTCCTCTTGCCGACGTCGAGCCATTGGGATGCGCCGCTCGATCGCGTGCCGTCCCGCACCGCGAACAAAACCCACGCAGCAACCGTCGAAAGCTACCCCGTTCCTCCCTCCACCCCCGATTGGGTGAGCGCGCCGCCCGTTCATGCGCAAGCATCTGAAGGAGAGGACATGGCGGCCGCGCCTGCGGCAATGGTCGGGAGTAACAACTGGGCAGTCGATGGCGCGCACGGCGCAAGCGGTGCCGCCATTTTCGCGAGCGATATGCATCTGGGCTTATCGCTGCCGAACATCTGGTACCGGCTTTCCGTCGACACGAAGGATCCTCAGGGCAAGAGCCGACGCATCACCGGCGTGAGTCTGCCCGGTACGCCGGCAATCGTCGCGGGCAGCAACGGCAAAATCGCCTGGGGCTTCACGAACAGCTACGGCAATTTCCTCGACGTCATCGACCTCGAGGTCGATCCGCAAGACCCGCTGCGCTATCGAACGCCCGACGGGCACTGGGCGCGCGCATCGGTACATCGCGAGCGAATCGCCGTCAGCGGAGCAGCCCCGGTCGAATTCGACGTTGCCGATACTCAATGGGGGCCAATGCTGAAAACGGGCGCGCACACTTACGCGATACGTTGGGTGGCGCACGACGCGCGGGCAGTCAACCTCGGATTGGCCCGGCTCGCCGACGCGGACAATGTTGCGAGCGCTTTGACGATCGGCGCGAGTTGCGGCATTCCTACGCAAAACCTGACCGTCGTCGATGCGCAAGGCAATATCGGCTGGACCGTCGCCGGCCCGCTGCCTCGCCGGCTACCGACGCATGCGTCGACGACGGCGTTGACTGATTTCCCCGTGCGAAGCAACGAATATCGCGGCTGGAACGGCTATCTGAACCCGCCCGAATACCCCCGACTCGTCGGCCCTCCGGGTGGACGGATATGGACGGCGAACAACCGACAGCTCGCCGGAGTGGAGCAAGCAAAAATCGGCGACAGCGGCAGCGACGTCGGTGCGCGTGCCACGCAAATCCGCGATGCGCTGTTCGCGCGCGATCGTTTCAGCGAGCACGATATGCTCGCCCTGCAAACGGACGATCGCGCGCTTTGGATCGAGCCTTGGCGGAAGCTAGCGCTCGAAACGCTCGACGAAGCCACACTCGAGGGGCATCCGCAGCGTGCGAAATTCCGGCGTCTCATCGAACAATGGAACGGTCGCGCGGACGCCGATGCGGTCGGCTACACGTTGGTGCGCGCGTTTTACTCCGCATTCTACGAGGCGTGGTTCGGCGGCCTCGACGCGGAGCTGGCAAAGACGCAGCCCGATCTCAACTATCGCCACGCCACCTCGCGCTCGCTCGCCGTCATGGAGGCGCTGGCCCAGCATCGAGCCTGGGTGCCGTGGCGTTTCGACGGCTGGCATGCGTTCGCGCTCGACCGCATCGATCGAGCCATCGAGTCAGTGACGCAAAACGGCACGACGCTCGACGAGGCGCGCTGGGGCGATCGCAATCGCGCATCGATCAAGCACCCCTTCGCCCGGATGATTCCATCGTGGGTTCCGATAATCGAGTCCCGTCTGGAAGCGCCGCGCGATCCGCTGCCGGGCGACATCAACATGCCGCGAATCCAGTCGCCCTCGTTCGGTGCCTCGGAGCGCATGGTGATATCGCCGGGACATGAAGCCCAAGCGATCTTCGAAATGCCGGGTGGCGAATCGGGGAATCCAGCGTCGCCCTATTTTCTAGCGGGCCACGAGAACTGGGTGCACGGCAATGCGAGCCCGTTCTTGCCTGGTCCGGCCGTGCATCGACTCGTGCTGATGCCGGGCTCGTCGTCACACTGAGCCTTTCTTTCCTCGGCACGCTTCCGGTTGACTCACGATCGCCGGGCTCGCCGGGGTCAATCGAACAACCCTTCGATCCCCGGCAGTCCCTCGCAACAGTCGTTGACGAAAAACGTCACGAGCGCGCGTGCCCGCTCGGGCGCAATGCGGCATCGCTGTATCCTGCCCTGACGCTCCTGCGTCATGAGTCCTGTCGCGACGAGCTGAGCAATATGGTGCGCAAGTGTCGACTTCGGAATGCCGACTTGCTTTTGAATTTCGCCCACCGCAAGGCCGCCCTCTCCCGCTTTCACAAGAAGCTGGAAGATCTGTAAGCGGTGCGGATGACCGAGCTCGGCCATGCACCGCGCGGCGACGTCGAAGGCGATATCCGTCAATTTGGCAAGGGTTCCATCGTTCAACCACGGAGCAGCCGCGTAGCCTGGCGAGAACGAACGGTGTCATTGTCGCGCCGAGGCCGAGACCGAGAGCGAAGCGAGGTGAAACCTGCTTCGACCCGACCGGGTTCAAGCCCTATGTCGCGCAAAACGTCGTCGCTCAAGCTGCCGAACAATCGCAAATTTGCGCGACGCCGACGCTCCGCGGCCAGATTATCGAAAATGTCACGGACCCAGTCAAACATGATCGAACCTTGATTGAACGATAGTTCCAGAACTATAGTCCAATCATCGACGAATGCAAGGAGAACCTGCATGCCAGAGGCCACGGAAAGACCGATTCGAGCCACGGGGGGCTGTCTTTGCGGCTCAGTGCGATACACGGTTCGGGGCGAGTTGCGCGATGTCATCGCTTGCCACTGCCCGCTCTGCCGCCGCCTGCACAGCCACTTCGCGGCCTATACCGAATGCGATTCGGCCGACATCGAGATCGTCGGCACGGGCAAGCTGCGTTGGTACCGCTCCTCGCCTGTTGCACGACGAGGCTTCTGCTCTCGATGCGGCGCGCAGTTGTTTTCGGAAAGCAGCGACAAGCGGCGGATTGCAATCGCCGCGGGGACGATCGATGAGCCGACCGGGCTACGGCTCACGCGGCACGTGTGCGTTGCTAAAAAGGGCGACTATTACGAAATTGCGGATGGCTTGCCGCAGATCGCCGGCCGGCAAAGCTGCGAATGAGGCGTACTTCAGCGCGGCTCTGCCTCGCCGCTCGCCTTCGCATAGAGCGATGAATCGGCGAACCCTTCGGCCGCGAGCACACGGCCGACGAGGATCAGCGCGGTCCGTTCGATGTCGGTCTGCCGGACCTTGTCGACGATATCGGCCACTGTTCCGAGCACACGCTCCTCATCGGGCCAACTGGCACGATAGATGACGGCAATGGGACAATCGTCGCCGTAATGCGGGCGAATCTCCTCTACGATGCGTGCGAGGTGCCGCACGCCGAGGTGAATCGCCATCGTCGCGCGATGGCGTGCGAGATCGCCGAGCCGTTCGCCCTCCGGCATTGGCGTCTTGGTTGCGAAGCGCGTGAGAATCAGCGTTTGCGAGACGTCGGGCAACGTCAGCTCGCAGCCGAGCGCGGCGGCACAGGCGGCCGTCGCCGTGACGCCGGGCACGATTTCGTAAGGAATGCCAACTAAGCGGATGCGGCGAATCTGTTCGCCGATCGCTCCATAAAGCGACGGGTCCCCGGAATGTAAGCGCGCGACGTCCTGCCCTTCGCGATGCGCTTCGACGATCAAGGTGACGATTTCGTCGAGATCGAGTTCTGCCGTATTCACCACGCGCTCGGCGACGTTGCCCTCGAGCACCGCGGGAGGAACGAGCGACCCTGCATAAAGAATGACGGGACAAGTCCGCACGAGCCGTTGCCCCTTCACGGTAATGAGCTCGGGATCGCCGGGTCCGGCGCCGATAAAAAACACTGTCATCCTGTACTCCGTTATGGGGCGGCTCTGACTGCACTAGTGCCGCTCTCGCTCGACATCACACCGAGCTCGTCGAGCGCACTCATCAGTGCCGAAACTTCCTCGAACGTGCGATCGCCCTCGGGCAGCGAGGGACGGCGCAGCATGATCACCGGCAAGCCGCGCTCGCGCGCGACGTCGAGCTTCGCTTCCGTCGCCTTGCCGCCGCTATTCTTGCTGACGACCACGTCGGTTCCGCACGCGTCGAACAGTGCGCGCTCGCCTTCGACCGTGAACGGTCCGCGCGCGCCGATCACAACGCAGCGCTCATTGCCAGCCTGCGCATCGAGACATCGCACCGTCCAGTATTGATGCGCAGGGATTTCATCGAGATGCGAGAGCGGCTCGCGTCCCAGCGTGAAGAGAGGCCGAGCGAAGCCGGATAGCCCCGTCACGAGATCGCTCCAATCGTCGACCAGGCGCCAATCGTCACTTGGCCGCGGTTGCCAGGCGGGACGATGCAGTGCCCAATACGGCACACCCGTGGCGCGACTAGCAGCGAATGCATTCGCGCTGATTCTCGCGGCGTACGGATGCGTGGCGTCGACGATGAGGCTGATGCGTTCGGCGTCGACATATCGCGCGAGTCCCACGCTTCCGCCAAAACCGCCGACACGTATCACACATGCGGGTTCGTGCGGCAGTTTCCCGAGCCCCGCGAGACTATAGACATGCTCTGGACGCAGCCCACGTGCGATCCGCAGCGCGTCACCGGTACCACCGAGCAGCAAGATTCGCGTCATCGTGCTTCCCCGACAAAATTGCCTTGGCGATCGATCGCGAACGTTTCGACGGCGACTTCCGGTGGCGCGACGTGACGCGCGACCTCGAGCGCATGCCGGCAAACGACGTCGCCAAGCGGTATGTCCTGCTGTTTGGCGAGAACGAGCGCCTGCTGGCTCGTATTCGCCGCGCGGATCGCGGCCTGCAGCGCAGCGTCAGCGCCGTGATCGCCTGCCCACCGAGCCAGCAGTTCCAGATCGATGCTCGATCGGCTGCTATGCAGATCGAGGTGGCCAGCGGCAAGCTTGCTCAGCTTGCCGAACCCGCCGCAAATGCTGAGACGTTCGACGGGCGCGCGACGCAAGTGTTTGAGAACGGCGCCGGCGAAGTCGCCCATTTCGATCAGCGCGATTTCGGGCAGCCCATAGCGCGCGCGCATCGCGTCCTCGCTCGCGTTGCCCGTGCAAGCGGCGACATGCCGATAGCCGTTTGCGCGCGCCACGTCGATGCCCTGATGAATCGACGCAATATAGGCCGAGCACGAAAACGGCCGAACGATGCCGGTCGTACCGAGAATCGACAACCCGCCGACGATGCCGAGGCGCGGATTCATTGTCTTCAGCGCGAGCGCTTCGCCGCCCTCGACGCCGATTTCGACTTCGAATCCGCCTTCGTAACCGTATTCGGCGGCCAGTTGGGCAAGGTGCTCGCGCATCATCTGGCGCGGCACCGGATTGATCGCCGGTTCGCCGACCGGCACGACGAGACCGGCGCGCGTCACGATGCCGACCCCCGCGCCCGCGTGAAAGCGTACGCCCGGATCGGCGCTCAGCCGTACGCGCGCGAATACGACAGCCCCATGCGTGACATCGGGATCGTCGCCCGCGTCCTTGACCGTACCTGCCTCCGTACCCAGCGTGCCGTCATAGCCGTTCACGAAGCGGCAATAGACGAGCTGCATCGGAACATGCTGTCCCTTCGGCAATACGATTTCCGCAACCTCGCTCGCGATGCCGCCGAGCAACAGCCGCGCCGCCGCAAGCGACGTCGCCGTCGCACAGCTTCCGGTGGTATAGCCGCTACGCAACGGCCGCTGCGTTTCCGGCGTTTCCTCGCGCATCATCGGTCACCGTCATCCGCGCCCAGGCGAGCTTCGTCGTCACGAGGCTTCGCTGCTTCGAGTATCGTGATCGGCAGCGCCTGCCGCCACGTATCGAATCCGCCGAGCGGCTCCGCAACGCCGAGCGCGATGCGTGTAAGCGCGCCGCCGCATCGCTCGCGCCAGGCCATGAGCGCCGCTTCGCCCTGCAACGTCACCGCATTGGCGACGAGCCGACCGCCGGGGCGCAACCGCGTCCAGCACGTTTCGAGCACGCCCGGGACGGTCGCGCCGCCGCCGATGAAGATTGCGTCGGGCATGGGCAAGTCGCCCAACGCCTCGGGCGCGCGCCCCGCGACCAATTGCAGGCCCGGCACACCGAGCGCGTCGCGGTTGAGCTCGATAAAGCGCTGCCGCTCTCGATTCGCTTCGATCGCGATGGCGCGGCAGGCCGGATGGGCGCGCATCCATTCGATACCGATCGAACCGGAACCCGCGCCCACATCCCATAGCAGTTCCCCCGGCCGAGGCGCGAGACGCGAGAGCGTGATGGCACGAACGTCGCGTTTGGTGAGTTGGCCGTCGCTGACGAAAGCCTCGTCGGGCAGTCCGAATGTCAGTGGCCACGAGAAGCCGCCTTGTGCTCGACACTCGAGCGCGACGACGTTCAAGGCAGCGACCTCGGCGGCCCCCCAGGCGTTCGCGCTCGTTTCGATGCGCCGTTCCCGCTCACCGCCGAGGTGTTCAAGCACAGTCATTCTCGTTGCGCCGAATCCTCGCTCGCGCAGCGACGCCGCGATCGCCGCGGGCGTCTCTGCGTTGCCGCTCAAGACGAGAACGCGGGCGCCGTCATAAAGATGGCGATTGAGCGTAGCGAGCGAACGACCGACGAGCGACACCACGGCGACCTCGTGGAGAGCCCAGCCAAGCCGCGAAGCGGCGAGAGACAATGATGACGGCGCGGGCAGCACGCGCCACTCATCAGCCGGTACCTCGCGCGCCAGCGTCGCGCCGACGCCGAACCACATCGGGTCGCCGCTTGCCAGAACGCAGACCGGCTCGCCTCGATGCGCGAGAACATGAGCGACGTCGAACGGCCTCGGCCACGGCTCGCGCCGCGCGCGGATGCGGCCCGGCAGCAAAGCCAGATGACGATCGCCGCCGATGATGATCGAGGCGTCGATGAGCGCGCGCCGTGCGGCCCGTCCAAGACCGGCAAATCCGTCTTCGCCAATTCCCACCACGGTCAGCCAAGCCGGCATGGCATCCCCTTCCATCGATCTCCGCTTGCTAGAACTTCCAAACCCTCGCCGTCGGCCAGTCCGCGGCTTCGTGGTCGCTACGAAAAGCGGCATAATACCGCTTCGCCGGTGCTCCTCGCCGCCGCGATGCCTAACTCCGTCGAGCCTTGAGCCACGATCCGTCTTCCTCGCTTCGGCCCTCGGCCTGTCCATCGCTTTCGCGCATCGTCGCCGCGCGCGACGGCGGCCTGTGCCGCATCAAGCTGCCCGGCGGCCAATTGCGCGCCGAGCAGGCGCTCGCCATGGCCGAGGCAATCGATCATCATGCCTCGGGTGTCATAGAGCTGACGAATCGAGCCAATTTGCAACTGCGCGGCGTGCGCGCGGGCCACGAAACTGCATTGATCCAGCGACTGATGCAGGCCAGGCTCGGGCCGCCGCAGACGCCTTTCGATCCGATGGCGGCGCCGCCATCGTCGCCGAGCGCGGCGGCCGCTGAGGCCGCTGAGGCCGCCGCTCAGCGAGCGCGGGCGGCCGCAACCGATGACGTGCGCAATTTGATGATCAGCCCGGCCGCCGGCCGCGACATGCAGGCGTTATGCGATACGAGGCCGCTTGCCGAAGAGATTCTCTCACTGCTGCAAAACGAACCCCGGTTCTCCGCGCTCTCGCCGAAATTCGCGTTGCTACTCGACGGCGGCGAACGCCTCGCGGTGATCGATCATCCTCACGACATCTGGCTGTCGGCGATGCCGCCTCAAGGCGACGACGGTTGGTTCGCATTTGGTCTCGCAGGCAGTCCGTCCTCGGCGTACCCCTGCGCGCTCGCCGCGGTCAGGCACGAAAACGCAGCCGCATTCGTGCGCGCCTCGCTCGACACGTTCCTCGATCTCGCCCGCGCTGACGATACACGGATGCGTCACTTGCTCGCGGCATACGGCGAGGAAGCGGTCCTTGAGCGCATTACGGCTCGCCTCGATTTCCCGCTGCGACGTGGAGCCGATGTTGAGGCATGGCGCCGGGCGAATGCGGATCCGACATTGCGATTCGGTGCGCATAGGCAGCGGGATATCGGCTTGTGGCATGTCGGCGGCCAACCGCCGCTCGGCCGCATCGATAGCTCGGCACTGCGCGGCCTCGCGCAACTCGCGCTGGGGCATGGCAATGGTTTACTGACGGTGACACCGTGGCAAAGCGTGCTGCTGACCGATGTTAGGGAGTCCTCAATACCAAGCGTCGAAGCTGGCCTCGATGCGCTAGGTCTTGTTCGCGATGCCAGGGAGCCGTTCGCGCGATTAGTCGCGTGCGCGGGCTCGGCTGGTTGCGCCAAGGGCGTTGCCGATACCAAAGCGGATGCGACTGTGCTCGCACAGCGGTTGCCGGTGGGTGTCGAAGTCCATCTGAGCGGCTGCATGCGCTCGTGCGCAGCCGCTCATTGCATGCCCTACACGCTTCTCGCCGTCGAGCCGGGCTGCTATGACCTTTATCGGCAATCCGCCGTATCGGGTCGGAAAACCACCGCATCGGATCACGCGTCGGAGTGCAGCGACAATTGCATCGGTCAGGTCGCTGCAATCGCTGAGCCCCAAGAGAAAGACGTTGCCTCACAGCGATTCGGCGAGCGCATTGCCGCTCGCCTGACCATCGAACAAGCCGCCCGCCTGCTCGGCGAGGCGGCGGCCCGGAGCCAAACTCATGCTTGACTACGTCCGCGACGGCCAGGCCATCTACCGTGAATCTTTCGCGACGATTCGCGCCGAAGCCGATCTCTCCCGAATTCCGGCCGATCTCGAGAAGCTCGCGGTACGTGTCATCCATGCCTGCGGGATGACCGACATCGTCGACGACCTGCGCTTTTCAGCCGGGGCCGGTGAAGCTGGCCGACGCGCGCTCGCGAGTGGTGCGCCCATTCTCTGCGACTCCCGTATGGTCGCCGACGGTATCACCCGGGCGCGGCTGTCTGCCGGTAATCGTGTCATCTGCACGCTAGGAGAGCCGAGCGTCCCCGAACGCGCTCGCGAGCTAGGCAACACGCGCTCGGCAGCGGCGGTCGAGCTTTGGCGACCGTACCTCGATTCAAGCGTCGTCGCCATCGGCAACGCACCGACCGCGCTTTTCCATTTGCTCGAAATGCTCGCCGACGGGGCGCCTCGGCCTGCGCTGATCCTCGGCTTTCCCGTCGGATTCATCGGCGCGGCCGAGTCCAAGGCGATGCTCGCGAGCGGCAGCTTCGACGTGCCGTTCGTCGTCGTCGATGGCCGGCGAGGCGGCAGCGCGATGGCTGCAGCCGCCGTCAATGCACTCGCCACAGAGAAAGAATGAATAACCCGAACTCCCGCGCTCGCATAATTTCGTGGCCTCATAGCCTGCCGCACAGGAGGCACGATGATCGGTAGCCAAGGGCGTCTCTTTGGGATCGGCGTCGGCCCGGGCGATCCCGAACTGCTGACGCTCAAGGCCTTGCGACTGCTGAAGGCCGCACACGTCGTCGCCTATTTCGTCGCCAAGGGGAAGAAAGGCAATGCCTTCAGCATAGTCGAGACGCATTTGTCCGACGGGCAAACACGGCTGCCTCTCGTCTACCCGGTGACAACCGAGGCGCTCGAGCCGCCCCTCTCATATGAGACGATCATCGCCGACTTCTATGACACGGCTTCCGCGCTGATCGCCGAGCATCTCGGCGCGGGCCGCGACGTGGCCGTCATTTGCGAGGGCGATCCTTTTTTCTACGGCTCGTACATGTACCTGCACGACCGCCTTTCGCCGCGTTTCGACGTCGATGTCGTACCCGGCGTCTGCTCGATGCTGGGCGGCACGGCCGTGCTCGGCGCGCCTCTCGTTTATCGCAACCAGACACTATCGGTGCTTTCGGGCGTACTGCCGGAGGACGAACTGCGTCGGCGGCTCGCCGACGCGGACGCCGCCGTGGTGATGAAGCTCGGCCGCAACTTCGACAAAGTGCGGCGCGTGCTCGACGACCTCGGCCTCGCCCAGCGAGCCCTTTACGTCGAACGTGCGACGATGACCAATCAGCTGATCGTGCCGCTCGACGAAGTCGACCCGATGGCGTCGCCCTACTTTTCTCTGTTGGTCGTGCCGGGGGAAAAATGGCGAGGATGACCGCCGCGCCCGCCATCGTCGTGCTCGGGCAAAGTGCGCTTGCGACAGCGCGCCGCGTGCAGCAATGCTATCCAGGCTCGCAAGTGCATGGTCTGCGTGCGCGCGTTGACGCCGATGTCGCCTACACTGAACTCGGTCCGCATCTGCGCGATCTCTACGGTCAAGGTACACCGATCGTCGCGCTTTGCGCCGCGGGCATCGTGATTCGATGCGTCGCGCCGATGCTCGCGAACAAAGGCGTCGAACCACCGGTGCTCGCCGTCGCGGAGGACGGTAGCGCAGTGGTGCCGCTGCTTGGGGGCTTAGCCGGCGTGAACGCGATAGCGCGCGACATCGCGCGGGTGCTCGAAGTAGCACCCGCGATTACGACGAGCGGCGAGTTACGCTTCGGCACCTGCCTGCTCGATCCCCCGGACGGTTATGCGCTCGCGAGCCTCGCGCAAGGTAAGCGCTTCGTGTCCGACCTGCTGGCAGGCGAAACGGCACGCATCGAAGGGGATGCTCCCTGGCTCGACGATGTGGACGTTCCCCTCGCCTCCTCGTCACGCCTGACGATTCGCGTGACAGCTCAGGAGTCAGAGGAACGTGAAGACGAACTGGTGATCCATCCACGCTGTGTGGTGGCGGCCATCGGGGACGACGCCTCGCCATCGGCAGACGAGATTCTCGGAGCATTGCGCGAGCATCGGTTGGCGCAGCTTTCGCTTGCAGCGTTGCTCGCGCGCGCTGATCGAATCGGAGAACGCGGTCTCGAAGAGGCCGCGCGAACGCTTGGCGTTCCTCTACGTTTCATCGATGCCGATCAAAGTGGCGCGGCGCAATTGCTGAGCGTCGCACTGCGCGTCAGTCATGATGTATTGCTCGATCGTAGCCGCATTGCACTCGGCCTCGCGTCGACGCCAATCGATGTTTCCGCCCTCGGTCGGGGGCGCGGCCGGCTGACTGTCGTGGGCCTCGGCCCTGGTTGCGCTGAGTTGATGGTGCCGGCCGCGCGCACGGCGCTAAGCGAAGCGAGCGACATACTCGGCTATGAGATTTACCTCAGAATGGCCGGCCCGTTTCGCGATGACCAGTGCGTGCACGGCAGCGACAATCGTGAGGAGTTGCAGCGATCGCGACATGCCTTCGAACTCGCGGGTGAAGGGCGGAATGTCGCCGTTGTCTCGTCGGGAGACCCCGGCGTGTTCGCGATGGCTGCCGCGGTGCTCGAAGCACTCGATACCGCCCACGACCCGCGTTGGGCCACCGTAGAGCTGCGCATCGTGCCCGGCGTATCGGCGGCAATGGCGACGGCCGCGGTAGCAGGTGCGCCTCTCGGTCACGACTTCTGCGTGCTGTCGCTTTCTGACAATCTGAAGCCGTGGAGCATCATAGAGAAACGTCTGCGCCATGCGGCGGAAGCCGATCTCGTCATGGCCTTCTACAACCCGATATCGCGCGCGCGTCCGTGGCAACTCGACAAGGCGCTCCAGATCGTCCGCGAGTACCGAAAGTCGGAGACTCGCGTCGTGCTCGGGCGCGACATCGGCCGGGCTGGTGCGTCGCTCGTCACCACGACGCTCGGCACACTGCGGTCGGACCAAGTCGATATGCGAACGATGGTCATCGTCGGCTCGTCGACGACACGGGGCATACCCGGTGGGCCGCATGGCGAGTGGATCTATACGCCACGGTGGTACGAGGCCTAACTCGCCTCACCTTCCGGTGCGTGTGATTCTTGCGGCACAAATCTCTTGAATCGAAGTTCGCCTTGCTGGCGCACTTCGAATTCCACGCCGGTTTCCTGAATGAGGAACAGCGCAGTCGCGAGTGTGTTCTCGTCGTCCGGGTCCGCAGGCTCATCGCGGTAAATCGGCAGACCTTTCGACGCCTGATCGAAGAGTACGTGCAAGAGATTCGACTCCCTAACGCCAGGGAGACCCGGAAGAAGCTCGTCGAGTCGGTTCTGCCGGTCGCGGGACGATGCGGTGACAATCTGCTCCTCACCGCCACAGCCATCGTGGATCAGGTGATTGGCGTGCCCGGACAGGCGGGTCACCTCCATAACCGAGCAGCGACGTACCGTTGCTTCGATGCTGAAGAGCCGCGGGTCCCCTGCACAACCTAGTGTATGGTGAAAGCCGCTTGCGCGCGGTACGCCGTTGAGAACCTCGAGCGCGGCATCGAGTGAAGCGGCGTCGAGCACCGCGCGGGCGAGCACCATGCGGGGCACCCCGACCGCAGGATGCCTGATTCGCAGGTTGTTGATAGCCTGCACCAGTCCGGCGCGGTTCACCGCGAAAGTATGCCCCGGCAGAGAGCCTGGGTAGTAGAAGCTCACGAATCCGGGCTTTCCGGTTGGGCGAACGTCCACGATTGCGCATTGGCCGCGCAGATAGGGGTCGCCATCTTCATTGTGCGCAATGAGCCGCTCATTAGCTGACTTGGCAGCGAGCGTCGTGCAACCGTCCGGCGCGTTGTGAATCAGCTCCCCCCGGCAGTTCCACAGGAAGATGTCCTCGGCGGGCCATCCCATACCGGCCGCCATGCCTTCGATCTCCGCTACATAGTCGGGGAATACAGTTTGGGCAGCTTGGCGCAGCTCTTGAACAAATGAGTGTCCGCGCCATCTGCTGACTGCTTGCCACGCCGCGCTCTGACCCATATATGCACTCATCACGGGTCTGGCCAGCGAACCGAGCTCATATCCGATGTCGTATGCAGAGCCGCAAATGACAGAGGGAGTTAGAACCTGCATAAAAACATGACCTCGCTCAAGACACGTGCTGCAAGAAGTCTTTCAGTCGCTGAGTCGGCGGTGTGTGGATAAGCGCGGCCGGGTGGCCGTCCTCGGCGATGCAGCCCTGGTCCATGAACAACAGGCGCGTGCCGACATGCTTTGCGAACCCGATTTCATGCGTTACGACAATCATCGTCATCCCCTCGTTGGCAAGATCCCGCATGACCTTGAGGACTTCGTGACGGAGTTCCGGGTCCAGCGCCGAAGTAGGCTCGTCAAACAGCATCAACTTTGGCTTGATGGCCAAGGCACGAGCAATCGCGACACGCTGCTGTTGCCCTCCGGACAGCTCGGACGGGTAATGATTGGCGCGCGCTTCGAGGCCCACCTTGTCCAGCAATGCCATTGCCTGGTCGCGTGCTTCGGCTCTCGAGGCTCCGCGCACCTGGATCGGGCCGAACATGACATTCTCCAGCGCTGTCATCTGGGGGAACAGGTTGAACTGCTGGAAGACCATGCCGGCCTCGAGGCGGATGTTCCGAATGACGGATGCGCTGCCTCTGACGCTTTGCCCGTCGACCAGCAAGTCCCCGCCCGAGATCTTTTCCAATACGTTGATACATCGAAGCATCGTGGACTTTCCCGAGCCTGACGGACCGACGACAACCACGACTTCCCCACTTTCGATGCGCAGGGTGATGTCCTTGAGCACGGGCACATGGCCGAAGCTCTTCGAAACCCCCTTGAATTCGACCATGTTCATAGAATGCTCATCCTCTTTTCAACGAGACGCAGTGTGAGCGTCATCACGCCGGTCAAAATCAGATAGATGATGGCAACCGCAGTCCAGATCTCGACGGCGCGAAAATTTCCCGCGATGATTTCTTGCCCCTTTCGTGTCAGTTCGCCCACCCCGATGACAATGAATAGCGACGTATCCTTCAGGCTCACGATGCACTGGTTGCCGAGCGGCGGAATCAGCCGGCGAAAGGCGAGCGGCCCGACGATTTTCGCGAGGACACGTGGCATCGAGAGACCCATCGCAAGACCGGCTTCGGTGAGGCCCTTGGAGATGGACAACAGTGCGCCGCGCACCACTTCCGCAAGGTAGGCGCCCGAATTGATCGTGATAGCAATGATCGCGGCTGTCAGGCCATCGATCCGGAGATGCGCAAGCACCGGCAGCGCGAAGTATAGAAACATGACCTGCACGACAATTGGCGTACCCCGGATCAGTTCGATGTAGACCTGAGCCAGAACGTTTAGCACCGTAGGTCCGTACGCTCGGAACATCCCGGTAATCATGCCGACGATGAAACCGCCGACGAGCCCGACGAATGCAATGAAGACCGTGAGCTTCACGCCGTCGAGCAAGTCCGGAAGCGCCGCCGCAATAGCTGACCAATCGAATTCCACAGACCGCTCCTGGTTGTTTCGTAGCCCGCGCGATGGTCGTCACCGCCGCGCACTCATTTCCGAGCGATTACGACTTCGGCGGCTCTGAGCCGAACCACTTTTTGTACAGCTTGGCGTAGCGTCCATCCGCCTTGATTTTCGTCAACTCTTCGTTGACCTTGGGTACCAGCGGACTTCCCTTCGGAAATCCGATGCCGTACTTGTCGCCGCTCACAGGGGCGCCGGCAACCTTCACCTTGCCTTTGCCTTCCGTGCTGACGAAATACAGGACGTTCGGCGTGTCGTGCATGGCCGCGTCGACGCGGCCGGCTTCCAGGGCCAGATAGGCCTCGTCGATGTTGGGGAACTGGCGGATTTCCTTCGGCTTGAGGTGTGCCTTGATCCAGTCGATCGTGGCCGTGCCGGTTTTTGCGCCGATGACCTTGCCGTTGAGGTCGTCAATGGACTTGATGCTCGTGTTCCCGACTTGGACCATCGCCGCGAGTCCGCTGTCGTAATACGGGTCCGAGAAATCGATAGCCTTCTTGCGCTCTTCCTTGATCGTCATGCCGGAAAGCGCGACATCGATGTTTTGGGTTTGGAGAGCCGGAATCAGACCAGCGAAGTCCATCGGCTGAATCTTGTACTTCCAGCCTTGGTCCTTCGCGATTTCCGCCCACAGGTCAAGGTCGAAGCCGACGTACTTGTTCCCCTGCTTGAATTCGAACGGCATGAAGGAAGTGTCGGTGCCGACGACGAGTTCTTTGTTCTGCGCGTGCGCGATGCTCGCGCCGAGCATCGCAACAGCAATGACGGACTTCAGGAAGGAACGGCGACCCATGATTCTCTCCGCAGTGATTGGCGACGTCACCTCCACGACGTGGGGAGGGACCAATGACAGCAACACTACGTGCGGAGCAACATGCGATGTATCAGATAAAACGCACGCAACGTTTGTTGTCAATGCGAATAGTGCTTGGCCAAAAAGGAACGTCAATAAAAATTGCGGGAGGGAAAACACGTAGTCCCGGCGGCGGGACTACGTGACAGATGGCGGCGCTACTGACCGAAATCAGCTTACGTATGCACCCTTCGCATGCAGCGCCTCTTCCGCCTCGGACAATTGCTGGATGGCCGCATTTCCCTCCAGCGCGAGCAAATGCGCGACCAGCGACTCGGCGATCGCGGAAGCCGCGACGAGGGAAGGAAAAAACGACGGACTGTCGTGCGTAAAGAGCAGCACCTCATCGGCGCTCAGCGCAATGGGAGAAACCGCGCTGTCGGTGATGGCGACGAGCTTGCCGCCCTGTTCCTTGGCGGCTTCCGCGACTCGTGCGGCTTCGCGGGAATACGGTGCGAAGCTGATAACGACGGTGGCATGCCCCTTCGCGATGCTGCGCAACTGCATTTCGAGCGTGCCCGCTTCCCCGGAGACGAGGCTCACCGAGGAGCGGAAGAGCCGGTACCCGTACAGAAGACTGAACGCAATGGGGAAGCACGAACGGAAGCCGGCTATATGAACATGCGGAGCCTTTCTGAGCAGTTTCGCCACATCCACGATGCGAGCGCCATTCTGCGCAAAAGCGGTTGCGAGATTGTGTTGCTGCGCCGCCTCCATGTCGTGGGCGAGGGCTTCTTGGTGACCGCCTTTCACGAGCGTTCGCGCCTTGCTGCTCAGCGGTTCCGGGCGTGTTCGAAGACGGGCGACAAAGATTTCCCGAAACTCGTTCCAGCCCGGGAAACCCAGTTGTTGAGAGAGGCGCACGAGGGCCGCCGGTTGTACTTTTGCGTTTTCGGCGACCTTCCGCATTGACGATACCGCAACCTCATCCGGGAAATTCAACAAGTAGGCCGCCCCTGCCTGAAACTGGGGACTCAGCTCCGGAAATTTGGCGCGAATGAGAGCTGCTAGGTCTTCAAAACTGGGAGTCACAGCGCGGATCTCGATGAGACGACAACAAATGTTACGGAGCCGCATCCAAATAGGCAAGGCCCGCCGGTCGGCTGCCGGTGATTGGGGGCGTGAATCCTGCGCGAAGTGCGGATTCGACCGAAGAGGTGATGGCCTGCGAGTGCGGGTGACGCTGACACGGTAAAGGCGCGATTGCGGGTAAACGCCTCATTGCAACAAATGTTGCTCTCATGTACAGTCAATGCAACATACGTTTATGGCTGTATTTGTGTTTGTCCGAGATGTTTGCCCGAGACGCCACGCCCCGTGATGTACGCCCCCACCCCGTAAGCGAGCCCATCAAGGTGCAATGACGGAGACGTTCATGGTTTTCGAAACGATAATTTACGATGTGCGGGACGGGATCGCCGAGGTCAGGCTCAACAGACCGCACCGGCTGAACGCTGTCGTCCGGCAGCTTTACGATGAGTTCAGCGAAGCATTGAGCCTCGCTGAGGCGGACCGAGCCGCGCGGGTAGTACTCGTCACGGGAGAGGGACGCGCATTCTGCGTCGGAGCGGACCTAAAGGAACACAAGACGGGCCGCACGGCCTTCGAGCGCCGCGAATACCTGCGGGGCGAGCAGGTGGTGTGCAAGCGACTGCTGACGCTCGGCAAGCCTGTGATCGCGGCTGTCAACGGCTTCGCGCTCGGAGCCGGTGCGGAAATCGCGATAGCCTCCGACTTCGTCGTGATGGCCGAGAGCGCGAAGATTGGATTGCCCGAAATAAGCATCGGCAATTTTCTCGGCGGCGGAATCACGTATCTCCTCCCTCGGTTGGTCGGCCTGGCAAAGGCCCGCGAGCTCGTTTTCCTTGGTGAGCGGATTGATGGGCAAGAAGCTGTTCGCATTGGGCTCGCAAACCGCGTGTATCCCGATGAGGGTTTTCTTCAGAGCGCACGGGCGTTCGCACAGAAGGTCGCCAGCAAGGCTCCGTTCTCGATGCAGCTGGCGAAGGAACAATTGAACTTCGCTGGCGAGAGAACCCTTGACGCGGCGCTGACTGCAGAGCTGGAAGGCATGATGTTCTGTTCAACGACGAAAGACTGGCAGGAAGGCATCGACGCCTTCGCCGAGAAGCGCGAACCGGTGTTCAAGGGAGAATAAGGATGAGCGGACAATCTATTCGCGACCTTTTCTATCCTGACTCGATTGCCGTCGTTGGCGCGTCAAAAGACCAGACCAAGCGGGGTTTCCGTTCGATTCAAAAGCTGCTGGAGGACGGATACGCCGGGGCGATATACCCCATAAACCTGAAAGAACCTGAAATCCTCGGGCTAAAGTGTTATGCGAGTCTTGGCGACATACCCGGCAACATCGACCTCGCTCTGGTCTGCACACCGGCAACGACCCTACCGCAGGTCATCGAGCAATGTGGAAAAAAAGGCGCGAAAGGCGCGGTCGTCCTGGCGGGCGGATTTGCCGAAGCGGGCGATGACGGGCGGCGCCTGCAGGACGAAATGGTGCGAGTCGCTCGGGCCTATAACGTCCGTATCGTCGGGCCGAACACGTCCGGCGTGTTCAATACCCACAAGGCTTGCAATATTGTCGGCTTTAGCAATCTGAAGAAAGGCGGTATCGGATTGCTGTCCCAGTCCGGAAACATGGCGCTTTCTCTCGTGACGGAGGCCGAGGCCAACGGACACATCGGGCTGTCAACGTACGTGGGCATTGGCAATGAATCGGACATTCAGTTCAACGAGTACCTCGACTATTTTGCGGAAGACGAGAACACCAAGGCCGTTGTCGCGTATGTCGAGGGGATGAAAAATGGGCAGGTGTTCCTGGACGCACTGCGTCGCATCACACGTAGGAAGCCTGTCGTACTCTACAAGTCAGGCCGCACCAGTGCTGGACGTAGTTCAGCGAAGTCGCACACGGGCGCGTTGGCCGGAGACTACGCAGTGAGCGAGGGCGTTCTGCGTCAGGCGGGTGCAGTGCTCGCTCGCAAGTCCGACGAGATTCTCTCGCTCGCCGAAGCGCTTTCGCTGCTTCAGCCGCTCGCGTCGCGCCGCGTGGCGGTGCTCGCTGATGGTGGCGGGCACGCGACGATTGCTGCGGACGCCTTGAGTGAACATGGTCTGACGCTGGCTCCTCTGAGCCATGAAACGCGCCAGCGCCTATCAGCGATCCTGCCGCCGTCGGCCACGATTGTGAACCCCGTGGACGTTGCAGGGGGAACGGATTCCAACCCGGCGGTATTTGCCGATTGTGCCCGCATTCTGCTCGATGACCCTCAGGTGGATGGGCTACTCATCACGGGGCTCTATGGCGGATATGGCGTGAGGTTTTCGCAGTCGCTGACGCCCATTGAGATGCAGACGTCGATGCGCATTGCCGCGATGCTCGAAGCGCGCGGCAAGCCAATCATTGTGCACAGCCTCTATGGGAGCTTGTATTCGGACCTGCGGCCGGCCCCTCTGACGTGTATCCGTGAAGCCGGTGTACCGGTGTACGACTCGCTGGAGCTGGCAGTCCGCTGCATGCAGGGCCTCGCGGAATTCGGTGAGGCACAGAGACGACCACCTGCTGAAGCAGAGGACCGCCCGGTGCGCTCTCCGGCATTCGAGAAGGTCCTGTCGTGCTGTCGCAGCGAACACCGGACGGTTGTGCTCGAGCACGAGGCCCGGCAGGCGCTCGCGGATGCAGGCGTCCCGATGCCGGCTCCCGCGATTCTGGCTACGTCGCTGGATGAGGCGTTTGGTGCGTTCGAGCGCCTCGGTTCCGTGCCAGTCGCCATGAAAATCGTGTCGCGCGACATCATCCACAAATCGGACGCCGGTGGGGTCAAGCTCAACGTTGGAAGCTACGATGAGGTTAGGCACGCTTTCGAAAGTATCGTGGCCAACAGCCGGAAACATGTACAAGACCCCGACATTACCGGCGTCCTCGTGACACCAATGGCACCGAAAGGTGGCGTCGAGATCATCATTGGAGTCGTACGTGACGCGACTTACGGGCCAGTCATGATGTTTGGCCTCGGCGGTATCCTGGTCGAAGTACTCAAAGACGTCGTGTTCCGCTCGCTCCCCCTCTCCGAGGACGATGCGCACCGGATGCTCGCCGAGATTCGGGCCAGTGCGATTCTGAACGGAGTACGCGGAGCCGCCCCGACGGATAAGGATGCGCTGGTCAAACTAATGATGGGCATCTCGGCGCTTTGCTCGGCATTTCCGGAAATCGTCGAGCTGGACCTCAATCCTGTGCTTGCCTATTCCAGCGGGGTGGCAATCCTTGACGCTCGCATCCTGCTCGAGGATTTCAAGAGTCAGTAGCGACGCTCCCGTCTCGCGCGGCCCGCTCGCGCTCGCGCAGCCGGCCCCGGAGCTGCTAGATGCGGTTGTCCCGGGGCTACCACCTCGCAAGTTCGAGTGGTAGCCCGCAGTGTCCCAGCCCCAGGTGGCGACTCTGCAGCTCCGTGGATTGGGCGGAAACGAACATCGGCGAAACGCTGAAGTTTTACCGACTGCCGCGGGCGCAACACAAGCACCGAAGGTCGCGAAATAAGCGTCAATGCATTCGCGCTTGCTGTGTCCCTGCTATCAGGGACAGTGGCAGTTTTATATTAATGTTCTACGGGTCGCTGGCCGGCCATCCCGTGTTCGCGGTATGCTCAAAGGTAAATGAACCGCTATCCTCGTAAGCTGCGGTCGTTACTTGAGAGGATATCGTGACGACGGTAATGGTGGTCGAGGACGATCCTGCGTTTCTCACCCGCTTTTGCGCGATTGTGGCCTGCGACCCCGAACTTGGGCTGTTCGCCGCAGTGGGCGACATCGCTTCTGCGCGGCAGGCGATGAGCACGGCCACGCCTGACGTATTGCTGGCGGATCTCGGGCTCCCCGACGGCAGCGGCATCGACCTGATCCGTGAGACAGCGCGTCGGCACCCGGACATGGATATCATGGTCATCACCGTTTTCGGTGACGAAGAGCATGTGCTTGCGAGCATCGAGGCCGGTGCAACAGGGTATATTCTCAAAGACAGCCTACCCCAGCAGTTCCTAGATCTGATCAAACAGATGCGCGCGGGCGGGTCTCCTATCAGCCCGATAATCGCCAGGCAACTGCTGAAACGTCTCAGGCCGCGCGGCCCTGCGGCCGTCGGTCTTTCAGAGGAACCGCCTCTCTCGGTGCGGGAGTCGGAAATCCTCAGCTTCATTGCTAAAGGCTTCAGCTTTGGCGAGATCGCTGGGCTGCTCGGCATCTCGCAACATACCGTTGTTTCCCATGTGAAGAAGATCTATCAAAAGCTCGCGGTGCATTCCCGCGGGGAGGCGGTCTATGAGGCCGGCAAGATGGGGCTTATCTAGCTTGATCGCCCGAGCGATTGGGCCGCAATTGCTCAAAATATGTGTATTGTCGACCGCCGTTGTTCTTACGCTCTCCATTACCGCCTTGGGGCATCCGGTTCAGAGCTTCGCGGCCGTAGGCCATCCATTGCTTGAGCTCCATCAAGCCGATTTCATCCTGAGCGACTCGCCTAAGCCGCCGCCAGATTCGGCAGCGTGGCGGCCTCAGGCTCTTCCGGACAACTGGCGTGTTTCGCATCCCGGAGACTCGGGCTCTGGCTGGTACCGGATGCAGTTCAACCTGCCGATCGCGCCTGACGAGTTCTATGCCGCTTACATGCCTTTGCTGGAGAGCTCGGGAGCGCTTTATGTCAACGGGGCTTTCGTCGGCCGAATTGGAGCGGTCGCGCCGGTCGCGCCCGCCATGGGCCGGCTCGCACCATCTATGCCGAAGGCTCCGCCGGCCTTTGTCGGCTTTCCACCCCGGCTTGTTTCGATACCACCTGACCTTCTGCGCGCAGGCGCCAACACCATATATCTGCAACTATGGGTCAAACGCGGCACGCGTGGAGCACTATCGACGATCGCGGTTGGACCGCGGCCGGCAGTGCGCGCCGCCTATCAGCGGCGCGTCCTCGTCGTGGTCACCGGCCCCCGCATCGTCATTATCCTTTCGTGCGTTCTGGGTCTCTTCATCGGATTGCTTTGGATGCGCCGCCGCCGGGAGAGCACGTACGGCTACGCCGGCTTGTCCGCGGTCGCATTCGCCTTGTTCGTGGCTGGCAGATTTGTGATCAGCGAACCTGTCCTACCGTTTCCGTACTGGGACTTGGCCGTCCGGGGCACCCTCGAATGCTACATCGTCCTGATGTGCTTCTTTGCACTGCGATATGGCGGCTGGCGCCGACCGCGCCTGGAGCGACTGCTATGGGGTTACGTGATCGTCTCGCCAGTGCTTGACGGCGCCGCCCTTCTCGGAGTCGGAGGATGGCCGATCCAGGAATGGTGGCTCATGACCTTTGCGGTCACCGTCTTCTATGTCGCAATCTTCTGGATCATTGCCTGGCAAAAAAAAACCGTGGAAACGCTGTGCCTGGCTCTTGCCGGATCCTTCAAGTTCGTCATCTCCGCCAATGAATATCTCTTGCCCTATCCGATCGATCTGCCGCACTACCAACCCTATGCCTACCTGCCGATGTTTCTTGTGATTGGATGGATGCTCGTGGACCGTTTCGCGAGATCGCTCAACGAATTCGAAAAGCTAAACGCACAACTGGAGAGGCGCGTCGCAGACAAGCATGCTGAGTTGGCTTGCACATACGAGCGCATGCAGGCCATGGAACGCAATCAAGCCGTCGTGGAAGAGCGCAGCCGGATCATGCGCGACATGCACGACGGCATCGGCGCGCAGCTGATCTCGACCTTGAACCTGGTCGAGCACGGGGAGTATTCGGGCACGGATGTCGCGGCCGCCTTGCGCGAATGCATCGACGACCTTCGACTAACCATCGACTCGCTGGAGCCGACTGAAAACGACCTCCTCCCTGTGATGGGGAATCTGCGCTATCGGCTTGACGAACGTCTGCGCAAACAAGGTATTGACCTCGACTGGCAAGTGAGTGAAGTACCCGAGATTTCCTGTCTGACTCCGCAGAACGTGCTGCACGTCCTACGCATCCTGCAGGAGGCGTTCAGCAATATCATTAAACACGCTCACGCGACCGGCATACATGTGGAGACTGGATTGGATGCGACGGGCAAGCACATCTACATCCAGGTGCGCGACAACGGCGTCGGCTTCTGCGGACAACGCACTGGCCGCGGTATTGCCAGCATGAAGCACCGCGCAAATCTCATCGGCGGCCGCCTAGATATCCAGTCGTCCGCGGCGGGCACAACTCTCAACCTGCTGCTGCCGGTTTCCTGAATAATCACCACGCTCTGTCAACGTGGAACCACGCACCATGCGCAAGCGTGTCCCGTCTTCGCGGGATGGATTTCCATCTTCGCGGGATTCCATCGCTTTCGGTGCGTCGGCTACCGTTGGGTACTGGAGCGAAATTGGCTCCATCCATTCAGGAGATTCAGTCATGGACAGTAACGGGGTATATGGACTCCACGCGGCGGTACTGGTCGCGATGACCTCAGTCTCGTTCTGCGCGGCTGCGGCCGATTTTCCGAAACGCGGCGAGGCCGAGTTCGACACCTATGCGACCGTGCGCACGCTCGGTAGCATCGACAGCGGCGCGGGAACGGGCGGCGTATGGGACTACAGCGGCGTTATACAAAATGTGAAGGGCGATGGACCATTCAACAACATGGTCGTGCGGTGCCTGCAAAACTGGACGACGATCGCTGAGCAGTTCCGAATTGTGGGCAGCTGCGTGCTGACGGACCCCGACGGCGACAGCATATTTGACGTTTTTGAGGCTACTAATTTCGAGCTGGTCGCCGGCATCGGCAAATACAAAGGGATCAGCGGGCACGGCAGCATTACGCGCACCCGGCTTCACGATCTACCAGGCGGAGCGAGAGGACTGGTCAACCATCATACGGTCGCGTGGGAGATCAAGTAGGAGCTCCCGGCGTGAGCGGCGCCGCGGGTGAGCAGACACACATCGGGCGCCAATGAATTGCACAAAGGTTCGACGTAGCGACTTGCCTGAGGTAGCCGCTTGGGCGCTTCCGCAACGAGCGCCAACTGGACATCTTGCGCGTCTCGCTTCAGGTATATTTAATGGCCGCTCGCGGCGCCAGCATAGTGCGAGCGACTGGCTGGAGCGACGTTTGAAAATCATCTTTAGCCGCAAAGGATTTGATTCCCAGTATGGCGGGGTGCCGAGCCCGATCCTCTCGGACGGGTCGCTTCAGACCTTGCCCATTCCATCGCGTTACGGCCGGCCGCTCGGCGACATCAGGGGCCCTATGGGTCCTTTGCACAATCTCGCCAGCGACTTGACGGAAGGCGCGATCACTGCGCGCACTTCTGTTCATCTCGATCCTGATCTGAGTGATGGCAGTGTGGCGCGCCGACCTGGATGGCGTGCGTCGCTCGGGCAGGTCGGATCAGCGCAGACGCACCTCGCCAAACAGGGCGTGGGGCCAGGGGACGTTTTCCTGTTCTTCGGGTGGTTCCGTCAAGCTGAGCGCTTCGAGGGGCGGTGGCGGTACGTACCCGGTGCGCCGAACGTCCACGCCCTCTTCGGCTGGCTTCAGGTCGGACACGTACACAAGGCAGATGCAGCTGGATGCCCGGCGTGGCTTGAAGATCATCCGCACGTGCAGCACGCCGCCCACATCGGCATGGACAACACGATTTATGTCGCCGGCGAGCGTCTGGTGGGTCCGCGCCATCGAGTACCGGCGGCCGGCGCATTTCGAGGCTGGGGGGCTGAGCTGCAGCTTACTGCGCCCGGTTGTTCCCGTTCCGTCTGGCGTGTGCCACGCTGGCTGCTGAAAAACCCGGAGCAGCCGACTCTCAGCTACCACCGCGATCCTGCCCGATGGCGTATCGACGACGAATGTGCCATCGTGCAAACGGTTTGCAAGGGGCAGGAGTTCGTGATCGACGTGGGCGACTGCGAAGAGGCCTCGCAATGGCTACATAGCCTGGTGCTTCGTCATGGCACCTCGACGTGGGCGCAGGCATGAGCGTCACCCCGGGCGCTTCTACTACCGGAAACGGTTGTTCATCGGTCGCACGCGATCAAGTCCTTGAAGATCAGGTGACCCCACCTTTTCCCGCGCGCATGCACAAGGAGTCCGCCTTCAGAAAGCCCGCCGAGTTGGATGGGCGCGAAACCGAGGTCCTCTGCAAGCGCACCAATCTCCGCTGCAGCGTCGTCATCGTCGCTCGCGAGGAACACGACCCTCCTGCCACCGTGTACGGCCGGGTCCTGGTCAAGGACGGCAGCGACCAGATGGTTGAAGCCTTTCACCACCCTGGCGCCGGTGAACACCTTTGCGATGAAAGCAGAGGACGGGAGACCGCCCAGTTCCTCAAGCGGGGCTTGCGTGTTCATCGCGTCGATGACGGTCTTCCCCTTCCAGTTGGGCAGTGCTTTTGCGACATCCGAATGCGACTCAAAACGGACTGCCAAAACGATGATGTCCGCCTTGAGGGCTTCCGCCAGGGTTTGGGGAATAATCGTGGGTCCGATCGCGGCCGCATCGGCTGCAATGCTTTCGGGGTCGCGCGTCGTTGCAACGGCCACTTCGATGCCGTTGCGGGCGAACGCCTTGGCAAGTGCATGGCCGATCTTGCCGAAGCCAATGATGGCGTAACTCATATGTTTTCTCCTTCGTTTCTCGGCGCGTTCACTCATCAGAGTTGTGCCAAGCCACCGTCAACGGCTACCTCGCTGGCGGTCATGAAGCTGCTGTCCGATGACGCAAGAAAGGCGGCCACCGCCCCGATCTCCGCCGGATTGGCCATGCGCTGGAGCGGCGTCATCGCACCGTAGGCCTTCTGGCCCTCTTCGCCCAGCGCCTCTTTGGCTAGTTCGGTCGCCGTCGCCCCGGGCGACAGCACGTTTGCCCGGATGCCGGTGCCCTTCAGTTCCTCCGCCCACGTGCGGGCGAGGTTGCGCACCGCTGCCTTGCTCGCGCTGTAGGCCGTGAATCCTGGGGCTCCGGTGGTGCCGGCGCTCGATCCGGTCAGGATGATCGAACCGCCTGCGCCCATCAGCGGCAGCGCCTTCTGGACCGTAAAGATCGTCCCCTTCACATTGGTGTCGAACGTGTCGTCAATGTGCTCGGCGGTGATCTGGCCTAGCGGAAGCGGGCTTCCCGCCCCAGCGTTGGCGAAGACGATGTCGAGGGTTCCGCGCTCCGCCTTCACCGCCGCGTAGAGCCGGTCGAGGTCGGCCAGGTTGGAGACCGAGCCGTTCACCGCGCGGGCATTCGGCCCAAGGTCGGCCACTCCGGCGTCGAGCGCTTCCTGGCGGCGGCCGAAGATGAAGACGAAGGCGCCCTCCTCTATGAAGCGCTTAGCTGCGGCGCGGCCGATACCGGTGCCGCCACCAGTGATCACGGCGGTCCTTCTATTCAGTCTGTTCATGTCGTGCATCCTTCGAAACAAAAGCGACAAACACGATTCTGGGCCTCTTGATTCATGAAGCCAATTGACTGAATATCTATAAGTACCATCTACTTTATAGATATATATGCTGGACAACGTCACCATCAATCAACTGCGGGCCTTCGTCGCCGTGTGTGACCGGGGAAGCTTTTCCGGGGCTGCACGGGAGCTGAGGCGTGCACAGTCGGCGATCAGCCACGCGATTAACTCACTCGAGAGCGCATTCGACGTGGTGCTGTTCGAGCGCAACACCCGCAAAGCGACGCTCACGGCCGCGGGTCGCAGCCTCCTGCCTGACGCGCGCGGGGTGATCTCGCGAACCGAGGAAATGAAGATGCGCGCGGTTGCGATTGCTGAAGCCGGGGTTCCGCAAGTTTCGCTTGCCGTGGATACCTATTTCCCGCGCGCGCACCTGATTGAATGCCTGCGCAACGTGCAGGCGGGCTTTCCAACGGTCACAAGCAATCTGCGCATGACGACCATGCAGGGCGGAGAGCGTTTGGTTCTCGAAGGCACTTGCGCATTGGCGGTGACAATCACTGACGTGCCGGAGGTGAGCCCAGGCACTATCGAAAGGCAGCATTTATGTGACGCTCACATGGTGACCGTCTGTGCGGCATCGCATCCGCTGGCCGCAATTGCGGGGCAGATCCCGCGGGAAGAATTTGGCCGGCACATCCAGCTCGTCGTAACCGACAATCAGCCCGATGCCGAAAAGACACAACAGGGGGTTGCCAGCGAACGCCAGTGGTGGGTGAACGACCTCGGCGCGAAGCATGATCTGCTCAGGGGAGGCTTGTGCTGGGGGCACATGCCGCGCCATATGGTAGAGGAAGATCTCGCGAAGGGAACACTCGTCGAACTCCAGCGACGCGCATGGCACATGCGCGCCCTCACGTTCATGATCTCGCACCGGCGCGGGTACTCGTTTTCCGAATGCGAGACACGGCTGGTCGAGCTCCTTGGCAATTGTCATCCTTCAAACGGTGGGAAGACCAAGGCCAGCGTAGTGCGCGGTCGCTGATGGGTTTGCTCCGAGACGTTGTTCAACCGTGACTTGGGCAAGATATGTCTGCGGGCGGTCAAGGGCGAAGACAGGAGGCCGCCCATGCAAGGCAACCGCGATGCCTTCAGCGCCCGCCGTATACGGCGGGCGGGATGACTACCTCATTGCGCGCCAGTATCTCGGCGGCCATCCGAACGACGGTCTCGAGCCCCTCTCCCCGTCGCTCAACTTGATACGCAACTAGATACTTCTCCTGTTCTAGATCCGGCTTCACGATCAGCGTCTGAATGGCACCCGACTCAATCTCCGCGCGCATGATCGCCGGTGACATGACGGCTACGCCGTGACCGGCGGCCACGAGCTGCAATATCGTTGCAAGTGAATTGCACGAACTCACGTATTGCGGTTCGACGCCGGCCGAACGAAACCATTTCATCACGAGCTTGTGGTTCGAGGACGGCTGCGAAACGGTGATAACGGGCAACGATGCCAACATTTCCGGGGTCACCTTCCGCTCGCCGACGAGCGACGGCGCTGCCACCCAATGCAAATTGGACACCCCCATCGTCCGTTCGATCACATGCCGTGCATTGGCTGAATCATTGAGGATCGCTACATCGAGTTCTCGCGCAGCCATCTTGCGGCTCAACGCCGCACCGATGTCGACGGTGAGCTCGATCCTCAATTCATCGTACATGCTCTTGAGGCGACTCAACAGCTCGGCAAGCCCGGCCAGTGCCGTCGATTCATTGGCGCCTAGGCGCAAAAGCCCGCGCATGGGGTCGCGCCGCTGGCCAAGGCGCCCAAATTCGTCGGCCAGCTGAAGCATCCGCTCCGCATGCACGAGGGCGTCCTGCCCATCGATGGTCAGCTCGCACCGTCCGTGCTCGCGCTCGAACAAACGCACCCCCAGTTGCTCTTCCAACTCCTGGATGCGCGCGGAAATGGTGGGTTGGGTCAGATGCTGATGCCGCGCCGCCGCGTGAAAACCGCCGAGGCGGGCTGCCCAATAGAACGTTTCGAGCTGCTGCAACGATAGGCGCATGATCGGCAATTTCTATCACTTCACTGGCTCATTTTTGATTATCGCTTATCGATATCGGGTTTTTACAATGGGGCAGACCCGATAAAAGGAGGGGGACGAAATGAGCAGACCAATGGTAAGCGCGAATTTAAGCGCACCTAGAATCGGAAGCTGAACGAGCGCAGGCTTGCGTCCGCAACTACAACTTGCGGACGCAACCTATGACTGAGA